>JAVWTB010000063.1:0-2369 GCA_036667955.1 Comamonas sp. | reverse complement strand
ACATCGCCAGCGCGGATTTTTTCCTTGCGCCCGCCAATGATCTGGATGGTGCGCATCGCCGGCACCATCGGCTGGTTGGATGCGGGGGTCAGCTCGCTCAGCGGGTGCCACTGCGACTCGCGCCCTTGCAGCAGCTCGATCTTACCGACCGAGCCCATCTCGTCCATGCTGGCCAGGCTCAGCGCCAGGCCTTCGGCATCGCCCCGGCCAGTGCGGCCAATGCGGTGGATATGCACTTCAGCGTCAGGCGTGGTGTCCACATTGATGACAGCCGCCAGGTTGGCGATATCGAGGCCGCGCGCAGCCACATCGGTAGCCACCAGCACGCTGCAGCTGCGGTTGGAAAACTGCACCAACACCTCATCGCGCTCGCGCTGCTCCAGCTCGCCAAACAGCGCCAAGGCGCTCACGCCCTGGGCCTGCAGTACTTCGACCAAGTCGCGGCACTGCTGCTTGGTGTTGCAAAAGGCGATGGACGATTCAGGCCGGAAATGCGCCAGCAGCTGGGAGACGGCATGCAGGCGCTCGGACTCCTTGACCTCGTACCAGCGCTGCTCGATCTTGTGGGCGCTGTGCTGCGAGGCAACCTTCACCGTCTGCGGATCGCGCATAAAGCGCTCGGCCAGCTGGGCAATGCCCTCGGGGTAGGTGGCAGAGAACAGCAAGGTCTGGCGCTCAGCCGTGCACTGGCTGGCCACGGTGACGATGTCGCCATAAAAGCCCATGTCCAGCATGCGGTCGGCTTCATCGAGCACCAAGGTGTTGAGAGCGGCCAGATCGATCGCGCCGCGCTCCATCAGGTCCATCACCCGGCCCGGGGTGCCAACAATGATGTGGGCGCCGTTTTCCAGGCTGGCGATCTGGTTGCGCGAAGGCACACCGCCATAGACGGTGACGACCTTGATGTTCTCTTCGGCGCGCGCCAGGCGGCGGATCTCGGTGGCGACCTGGTCGGCCAACTCGCGGGTGGGGCAGAGCACCAGGGATTGCACCGCAAACCAGCGCGGGTTCAGGCGGGCGAGCAGGGCCAGGCCAAAGGCGGCCGTCTTGCCGCTGCCGGTGCTGGCCTGGGCAATGACATCCTTGCCTTGCAGCGCAAAAGGCAGGCTGGCCGCCTGGATCGCCGTCATCTGCGTGTAGCCCAGCTGCTGCAGATTGGCCTGCATGGTCTGGCCCAGGGGCAGTTGGCTGAAAGAGGTGGCGTCCGCTGCGTTGGCGGTGGTGGTTGGTGCGTTCATGGGGTGATTATCCCGCGCCGGGCACTGCAGCCGCTGGCCGCCTGGTGGGTACCCCTGAATCCGGCCCTAACACAGCGCGCCACAGCCTGCGCCAGCAAGCAACACAGGGCGAGGATTTGTCACGCCCGAGCCCAAAACCAGATGCACAATGGTGCATGACCTTTACCAAACCTGCTTTTACCGCACCGACCAGCCACCGCACGGCTCAATCCGCGCTGGCGCAGGTCCAGGCCATTTATGCCGAGCAAATCGGCTTTCTGCGCCAGGCCATGCAACGCTTTGTGGCCGGCGAAACCCCGGCCGCCCCCTACCGCGCCTGCTACCCCTTTGTGCGCCTGCACACCCGCACGGTGGCCCGCGCCGACAGCAAGCTCGCCTATGGCTTTGTCGAGGGCCCCGGCCACTACGAAACCACGCTCACCCGCCCTGACCTGTTTGCCGGCTACTACGCCGAGCAGTTCCGGCTGCTGATCGAGAACCACGGCGTAGAGTTGGAGGTAGGCACCAGCAACCAGCCCATTCCCATCCATTTCTCGTTTGCCGACAACGACCACATCGAAGGCCAGCTGAGCGCCGAGCGCCGCATGCTGATGCGCGACGTGTTTGACCTGCCTGATCTGCATGCGATGGACGACGGCATTGCCAACGGCACCTGGGAGCCCAAGCCGGGCGAGGCGCAGCCGCTGTCGCTGTTTACCGCGCCGCGCATGGATTACTCGCTCCAGCGCCTGCGCCACTATACCGGCACCCTGCCCGAGTGGTTCCAGAACTTTGTGCTGTTCACCAATTACCAGTTCTATATTGACGAGTTCATCCGCCTGGGCCGTGCCGAGATGGCCAACCCGGATAGCGAGTACATCGCCTTTATCGAGCCGGGCAACGTCGTCACCCGCCGCCAGGGCCTGGCGCCCGAAGCGGTAGATGCGCTGGGCAACCCACCGCCGCGCCTGCCGCAAATGCCCGCCTACCACCTGGTGCGCGCTGACCAGTCGGGCACCACGATGGTCAATATCGGCGTGGGCCCGGCCAATGCCAAGACCATCACCGACCATATCGCCGTGCTGCGCCCCCACGCCTGGATGATGCTGGGCCACTGCGCCGGCCTGCGCAACAGCCAGCAGCTGGGCGACT
>JAVWTB010000062.1:0-2824 GCA_036667955.1 Comamonas sp. | reverse complement strand
TCGCAGGCCTTGCCAAAGAAGATATCGAGCGCGGCGACTGGATCATGGACCCGCGCCTGCTACAGGCCACCGATCGTCTGGACATCCACCTGCACCTGCTCAGCGAAGCTCCGGCCCTTACGCAATGGACGCCCGTGCATATTCATCTGGGCACCAAGCGCACCACCGGCCATGTCGCCCTGCTGCAAGACGAATCCATAGAACCGGGCACCGAGGCCCGCGTGCAACTGGTGCTGGATGCGCCCGTCTTCACCCTCCCCGGCGACCGCCTGATTCTGCGTAACGCCCAAGCCAGCCACACCATCGCGGGCGGCATGGTTCTTGACCCCTACGCCCCGGCCCGCAAGCGCCGCAGCCCCGAGCGCATGGCCTATCTCGACGCCATGGAGCAGCTCATCACGCGCCATGACTTCTCGGCCTTGGTGGCGCAAGCCCCGCACGGCATTGCCCGCTCGCAGCTCATACGCCTCAGCGGCCATGCGCTGAATGACACAACCATTGCCCACACCATCCAGCTGCCCGTCGCCAATGGCGATGCACTGGTACTGGGTGAGCAGCGCTGGCAACAGTTGCAAACGCAGGTGGTAGAGAGCCTTTCCCGCTTTCACGAAAAATCCCCCGATGAGCCCGGCGTCAACGCCGCCCGCCTGCGCCGCATGGCTCTGCCCGGCCTGCAAAATTCTGGCTACGACGCGCTTTATCAAGGTCTCGTCGATGCGCTGCTGGCGCAAAAACAGCTCAGAAGCACAGGGGCTTGGCTGCACCTGCCGCAGCACACCATCCAGCTCAGCAGTGCCGAGCAAGCCTTGGCCGAGCAACTACTGCCCGCCATTGCTGCCGCCCGCTTCGACCCACCCTGGGTGCGCGACCTGGCCCGCGACCATAGTGCGGGTGAAGAAGTGGTGCGACAGCTGCTGAAAAAGCTCTCACGCCAAGGCCTGCTGTTTCAGGTCGTCAAGGACTTGTTCTATGCGCCAACCCGCATGGATGAGCTGGCAGCCTTGACCACTGACATCGCTGCGCAAACCCGCAATGGTGAAGTGGAAGCCAGCGCCTTCCGAGACGCCACAGGCCTTGGCCGCAAGCGCGCCATTCAGATCCTCGAGTTCTTCGACCGCATAGGCTACACGCGCCGCGTACGTGACGCCCACCTGCTGCGCCCCGATGTGCAATGGAAAAGCGCAGCGCATTGAACTAAATATTCCACAGGCCTGCAGCCCATGCAGTACCTGCGGTTTGCACTATCAAATTGATGATGGATTTAAAGACATGCAGCGCGGGGCTATGTCCACAAAGGTGTCAACAGCCATGCAATTGCTGGCTACAATGAGTCCTCTATCTTCTACAAGAGTTGCGACTGCCGCTCTTGCCTGAAAGGAAGGCAATCGTGCCCGGTGGCGCGGCCGGGCTTCAAACCCGGTGGGGGGCGTCAGCCGCTCCCGGGTTGGTTCGACTCCAGCTGCTTTCCGCCACTCCCCTTGCTTTCCCTCCCCCCGAATTCAAGCAGCCGCTTCCTGCTCCTGCAGCATTCGCCACATCACTTTGCCGCTGCCGCTCTTGGGCAACGCCTGCACAAATTGCACGATGCGCGGTGCCTTGTAGACGGCCATATTGTCGTGACACCACTTCAGGATGTCTTCCGCCGTGGTGGCTTCGTGACCAGCGCGCAGCACGACCACGGCTTTGACGGTTTCGCCGCGGTACGCGTCCTTGGCAGAGATCACGCATGCTTCCTGAATGGAGGGGTGGCGAAACATCAGCGATTCGACCTCGGCAGGCCAGACCTTGAAGCCGCTGGCATTGATCATGCGTTTGAGTCGGTCGGTAATGAAGAAGTAGCCCTCCTCATCCACCCGCCCCAGATCGCCGGTGCGAAAGAATCGCTTGCCATCCAGCACCATGAAAGCATCTTCAGTTGCCTCTGGTCGTCTCCAGTAGCCCTCAAACACCTCTGGGCCGTTGACCACAATTTCGCCCGACTCGCCTTGGGCAACCTCCTCCAGCGTATCGGGACTGACCACGCGTGCGTCGGTGCTCATAAAAGGAATGCCCAGACATTGCTGCTTGGGACGATCGGGTGGGTTGCTGTGCGAAGGCGCTGAGGTCTCAGTCAGACCATAGCCTTCACAGAAGCGCAAACCATATTGTTCCAGCAAGCGCTGAGCCACAGCCTGGGGCATTGCCGCACCGCCGCCGCCAATGTATTTGAGGCTGGAGAGGTCAAACGACGCAAAGTTGGGGCTGGCCAGCAGGTCGATCACCATGGTCGGGATATTCGTCCAGCTGGTGACCTGATAGTGCGAGATCAACCGCCCGGCCAGCTCGCGATCCCAGCGGGGCATGATGATCAGCGTGGCGCCCATGTAGATGGCGCTGTGCAGCACCGACACCATGCCCGTAATGTGGAACATGGGCACCACGCCCAGTACCACGCTTTCATGCGATCCCGTGCCCCATAAAGTACCGGCCACGGAGTTGTGATTGATGCTGCGGTGCAAGTGCATGCAGCCCTTGGGCTGCCCCGTGGTACCGCTGGTATAGGGCAGAATCGCCAGATCATCGCGCCCCACGGTATGCGGCGGCGCTGCATCATCGCAGGCCATTGCCTGCACCCAAGGGTGAACCGTTCCGTGATTCAGCAAAGCCACTTCGCGCTCGCCAAGCAGCCAGCTACGCCAGGCCTCGGGCGGTGCATCCGGCCCCTGCACATTGGCATCAAAACCATCGGCAAACTTGGTGACAACCATGTGCTCCAGCGCATCGGCCTGAGGCAAAGCGTTGCTGGCTTTGGCCAGCTCCAGCGCCAGATCCGCCGAGGTAATCG
>JAVWTB010000061.1:0-3144 GCA_036667955.1 Comamonas sp. | reverse complement strand
CTGTAGCCAATGCCAAGCAGGCCTTCAAAACCTGGCGCAAGACACCTATCGGCGCGCGTGCCCGCGTCTTCTTGAAGCTGCAGCAGCTGATTCGTGAAAACATGAAGGAATTGGCCGCCATCCTGACCGCCGAGCAAGGCAAGACCTTGCCTGATGCGGAAGGCGATATCTTCCGCGGTCTGGAAGTGGTTGAGCATGCCGCCAGCATCGGCAACCTGCAGCTGGGCGAGCTGGCCAACAACGTGGCCAATGGCGTCGACACCTATACGCTGAACCAGCCGCTGGGCGTGTGCGCAGGTATCACACCCTTCAACTTCCCGGCGATGATTCCGCTGTGGATGTTCCCCATGGCCATCGCCACGGGCAACACCTTTGTGCTCAAGCCCTCCGAGCAAGACCCCATGGTCACCATGCGCCTGTGCGAGCTGGCGCTGGAGGCCGGCGTGCCCCCCGGCGTGCTCAACGTCATTCATGGTGGCGAGGATGTGGTCAACGCCATCTGCGATCACCCCGATATCAAGGCCATCAGCTTTGTGGGCTCGACCAAGGTCGGCACCCATGTCTACAACCGCGCATCGCTCAACGGCAAGCGCGTGCAATGCATGATGGGCGCCAAGAACCACGCCATCGTCATGCCTGATGCCAACAAAGAGCAGTCGCTCAACGCCCTGCTGGGCGCGGCATTTGGCGCGGCAGGTCAGCGCTGCATGGCAGTTTCAGTGGCTGTACTGGTGGGCGATGCGCAGAAGTGGATTCCCGATCTGGTGGCCAAGTCCAAGACCCTCAAGGTCAGCGGCGGCACCGAGGCGGGCACCGACGTGGGCCCGGTCGTTTCCTGCGCAGCCCTGTCGCGTGTAGAAAGCCTGATCGAGCGCGGCATTGCCGATGGCGCGGTGCTGGAGCTGGATGGCCGCAAGCCCCAGGTGACCGGCTACGACAAGGGCAACTTTGTCGGCCCCACCGTTTTCAGCGGCGTCAAACCCGGCATGAGCATCTACGAGCAGGAAATCTTCGGCCCCGTGCTCTGCCTTGTGGCCGCAGACGATATCGATCAGGCCATCGAGTTCATCAACGCCAACCCGAACGGCAACGGCACAGCCATCTTCACGCAATCTGGCGCGGCTGCACGCAAGTTCCAGGAAGATATCGACGTGGGCCAGGTCGGCATCAATGTGCCGATTCCCGTGCCCGTGCCCCTGTTCTCCTTCACCGGCAGCCGCGCTTCCAAGCTTGGCGATCTGGGCCCCTACGGCAAACAGGTGGTGATGTTCTATACGCAGACCAAGACGATTACCGCACGCTGGTTCGATGACAGCACGACCAGCCACGGTGTGAACACCACCATTAGCCTGAAGTGACCCTCTGAGGCGCTGCCTCTCTCGTTTCGCGGGAGAGACAACGCCTTCGCCGCAAGGCGGCTCTTGCTCGGCGCTTCTATGGATTCCGGGACAAGGAAGCGCCGGTTTTCAGCTTCCTCAAGCAAGCGATCAACACATTTTGCGTATGTCATAGTGAGTGCATGAGAAACCTATGGATACCAATACAGCTCAATGCTTTCGCGCTCGCTTTTTTGCTGCTACCCAGCACCTCCAACGCTCAGGCGGGTGGCGACTGCGTGGTGGGCGGCACCGTGCAGCAAACCAATGCCTGCGTCATCAAGGATTTTCAGCAGGCCGATACCGACAGCCAGATTCTTTACGGCGATGTGATGCGTGCCCTGTCTGCCCATGAACGCCCCGCCCTGCGCAAAGAACAAAACGAATGGAGCCGCCATCGCGTGACCCAGTGCAAGCAAAGCACCAAGGCTTTTGAAGCACAGGCCGACTGGCCCAGCCGCTACCACGGCTGTCTGGTGCAACAGATCAAGGCCCGCGATGCGGTGCTCAAGCGCTGGCTGCATCTGGGGCCACCTGACTAAAAATGCAAATTTGATAGCTGCCAGCGCATATCCAGCAAGCGCCAGAGACCCATAAAACTATAAAGGAGACATTCCATGGACTTTGAACTCAGCCAAGACCAGCGCGCCTTTGCCGACACCGCCCGCGCTTTTGCGCAGGCTGAACTGGCCCCGCATGCTGCGCTGTGGGATGCCGAGGGCATCTTCCCCCGCGAAGCCATTGCCAAAGCGGGCGAGCTGGGCTTTTGCGGCCTGTATGCGCCTGAAAATGCGGGGGGTCTGGCCCTGCCCCGGCTCGATGCGACGCTGGTGTTTGAAGAAATGGCCGCCGTCGATCCATCGACCACCGCCTTCATCACCATCCACAACATGGCGACCTGGATGCTGGGCACCTGGGCCACAGATGCGGTACGCGAACAATGGGGCGAGGCACTCACCAGCGGCCAGAAACTGGCCAGCTACGCCTTGACGGAGCCCGGTGCGGGCTCAGACGCCGCCTCGCTCAAGACCCGGGCCGAGCTGGTGGGCAACGAATACATCATCAACGGCAGCAAAGCCTTTATCAGCGGCGCAGGCAGCACCGACGTGCTGGTACTGATGGCCAGAACCGGGGACGCAAGCTCTGGCGCTGCCGGGATTTCTGCCTTTGTCGTGCCAGCCAATGCCGAAGGCGTGAGCTACGGCAAAAAAGAAGAAAAAATGGGCTGGAACAGCCAGCCCACCCGCGTCATCAACTTCGACAAGGTGCGCATTCCCGACAACCACCTGCTGGGCAAGGAAGGCGAAGGTTTCAAGATCGCCATGAAGGGACTGGACGGCGGGCGCATCAACATCGCCACCTGCTCAGTCGGCGCAGCGCAAGGGGCGTTGACGCAGGCGCAAAGCTATATGCAAGAGCGCAAGCAATTCGGCAAACCCATCGCCAGCTTTCAAGCCCTGCAGTTCAAACTGGCCGATATGGCGACCGAACTGGTGGCTGCGCGGCAAATGGTGCGGCTGGCTGCAGCCAAGCTGGACGCCGGGGCCCGCGATGCATCCACCTACTGCGCCATGGCCAAGCGCTTTGCCACAGACGCAGGCTTCATGGTCTGCAACGAGGCCCTGCAACTGCACGGCGGCTACGGCTATCTGCGCGACTTTCCGCTGGAGCGACTGGTGCGCGACGCGCGCGTGCACCAGATTCTGGAAGGCACGAACGAGATCATGCGCGTCATCATCGCCCGCCGCATGCTGGATGGCGATGCGCC
>JAVWTB010000060.1:0-3485 GCA_036667955.1 Comamonas sp. | reverse complement strand
TTTCAGCGCAGAAAGCGCTCGGCCAGCTGGCTCCAGAACGCTGCGCCATAGGGCAGGTTGGCGTCGTTGAAGTCGTACTTCGGGTTGTGCAGGCCTCGCCCGCCGTCCGATGGGCCGTTGCCAAGGCGCACCAGTGCGCCGGGGCAGCGCTGCAGCATGTAGGCAAAGTCTTCGCTGCCCATGAGCTGGGGGAAGGCGGTATCTACCGCCTCGGCACCCACCAGGTCCGTGGCAACCTGCGCCGCAAGCTCTACGGCCTGCGCATTGTTGGCCAGAGCCGGGTAGCCTTCCACATAGTTGACTTCCGCCCGCGCGCCGTGACCTTGGGCAATGCAGGTGATGAGCTCGGTAATGCGTTCCTTGAGCAGGCTGCGTACTGCAGGCGAGTGAGAGCGCACGCTGATGCCTATCTCGGCATCGGCCGGGATGACGTTCAGCGCATCGCCCGAGCGCAGGCGGCCTACTGTGACCACGGCAGCTTCGCTTGGATCCACATTGCGTGCCACCACGGTCTGCAGGCTGGTGACGATGGCGGCGGCTGCCACCAGCGGGTCCACCGCCAGATGAGGGCGCGCGGCATGGCCGCCTACGCCAACAATCTTCACAAACACGCGGTCACCAGCGGCCATGAAGGAGCCGCTACGCATCGCGAACTGGCCTTGCGGCAAGCCTGGGTGGTTATGCATGGCATAGACGGCATCGCAGGGGAAGCGCTCGAACAAGCCTTCCTCGACCATGGCCTTGGCACCGCTGTCAAAGCCGCGCTCTTCGGCCGGCTGAAAGATCAGGTGAAGCGTGCCGCTGAAGTTGCGGTGGCGCGCCAGATACTTGGCCGCGCCCAGCAGCATGGTCATATGGCCGTCGTGGCCGCAGGCGTGCATGCAGCCGGCAATGCGGCTGGCATGCTCGGCGCCGGTGGCCTCCTGAATGGGCAGCGCATCCATGTCGGCGCGAATGCCCAGGCTACGGCTTCCATCGCCGTGGCGCAGTGTGCCGACCAGGCCTGTGCCGCCTATGCCGCGCGTAACCTCGTAACCCCATTCGGCGAGCTTGCCCGCGATGAAGTCGGAGGTGCCGTGCTCGGCAAAAGCCAGCTCCGGGTTCTGGTGCAGGTGGCGGCGAATGGAAACCAGTTCCTGCTCATAGGGCAGGAACTGGGCGATACGGGCGAAGCTCGCCTGTCGCGTAGCGGTCGCTGTCATTCGAGAACGATGTTATTGGCCTTAGCGATGCGCGTGTAGAACTTGATGCGCTCGATGATCTCGGCACGGTAGGCCTGTGGCTTTAGCTCTTCCGGCACCATCATGCCCTTGTCGGTCCAGACGGCATGGGTTGCCGGGTCCTGCAGCACCGTGCGCATGGCCTGGTAGAGGCGATCGATGATGGGCTGAGGTGTCTTGGCCGGTGCAGCGATGCCGGTCCAGGAGGTGAGGTTCAGGTCGGGCAGCTTCAGCTCGGCAAAAGTGGGCACATCGGGCAGCTGGGCCACGCGCTGGGGAGCGGCCACGGCGAGTGCACGCAGCTTGCCGTTGCGAATGCTGGCCAGATTGGTGGACAGATTGTTCCAGGCCAGCTGAACCTGGCCCGACATCACGTCCGTGATGGCCACACCGGCACCGCGATAGGGCACATGAGTGAGGTCAATCTTGGTCTGGGTCTTGAGCAGCTCCATGCTCAGGTGCGAGACAGAGCCTGTGCCTGCGCTGGCGTAGTTCAGCTTGCCGGGGTTGGCCTGGGCGTATTTGATGAGATCGGCAAACGTGCGCACGGGCAGGCTGGCGTTGATCAGCAGCACATTGGACAGGCGGTCGATCAGTGTGATGGGCGCAAAGTCATTGACCGCGTCGTAAGGCAGCTTGGGGGTGACGGCGGGGTTGACCACATGCGTGCTCTGCGAGGTGACGATCAGCGTGTAGCCGTCGGGCTTGGCCTTGGCCACAAAGGCCGAACCCAGAGATCCGCCAGCGCCGCCCTTGTTGTCCACGATGACGGGAACGCCCAGCAGGCGGCTCAGGCGGTCGGCCATCAGGCGGCCCGAGTTGTCGACCGAGCCACCGGGCGTGAAAGGCACAACCAGGGTGATGGGCTTGTTGGGGTAGGGCGCCTCTGCATAAGACAGAGGGGACAGGCCGGCAGCAGCGGCCAAGCTTACGAATTCGCGACGGTTGATTTGCATGTTATGTCTCAATGGATAAGGCGCGAGATTACGTAGGCTGTAGGCGCTCGGCAAACGACATTCTCGTCATGTGCGATGACATAATGTCATCGCTATCATCATGAAAATTCGCTCCCCCTCACTGGTCGAACTGCACGCATTCCTGGCGGTCTGCCGCCACGGAAGTTTTCGCCGCGCGGCCGATGAGCTGTGTGTCACGCAGGCCGCCGTCAGCCGTGCCGTGCAGCGGCTGGAAGAGCATTTGCAGGGAAGCCGGCTGTTTGACCGCAGCCCGGCAGGCGTGTCGCTGACGACGCGCGGGGAGCAATTGCGCAAGCTGACCGAGCGCCATGTGCTGGCGCTGGAACTGGCGGCTGAGACACTGGGCCGAGCCGCCATGCCGCAGCTGGTGCGCCTGAGTGTCATCCCCACATTGTCCATTCAATGGCTTATGCCGCGCCTGCCTGAGTTCAATCAGCGCCACCCCGAAGTGCATGTGGAGCTGAGGCAGTTCAAGCATGACGAAGACTTCACGCGCGACGATGTCGATCTGTGGGTGGAGGTCAAACGCCCCCACCGCCGCTGGCCCGAGCAGGTGCAAGCCCGCTACTTGCTGGGGCGTGAGCTGGTTCCGGTATGCGCACCGGCTTTGAGCCCTCAATTTCATCAGCCCAGCGATTTTCTGACGGCCAGCCTGCTGCACCACACCAATTTTCCGGACAACTGGGCGCAGTGGTTTGCGCAGGCCGGTGTAGCCAGCAAACCGCAGCTAGGCTCGGGTTTTGATTTGACCATGCATCTCATCGTGGCAGCCAAGGCCGGCATGGGCGTGGCCGTGGTGCCACGCAGCCTGGTGCAAAAAGAGCTGCAAGCGGGCGAGCTGGTGGTGCCGTTTGACATCACCGTCTCCTGTGGCCGCGGTTATTACCTGTGCTGGAATCAGGATGCCCCCAGCTTTGCGGCGCGAGACAAGCTTGCCAGCTGGCTGGCCGAGAAGGCAGACGCAGAAAATCCACCGGACGGCGGATCGTAAGCGGGCTTTAAGTGCGGGCGTCAGAACAGGTGGCGCACACCAAGACCCATGGATCTGACGTTGCTGGATTGCCGTCCAGTCGCCAGCGACCGTCGGTACTGGCTGACATATAGGAGCGAGCGTGCACTTGTATGATTTGTAAACAAATGAATCTACAGGGGCTTGCTGCTCCCGCTTAGTTTTTCCCATGCCCCACACCGAGTCTTTCACGGCCAGCCAGTACGCCGCCATTTTGAACAGCTTGCCCGATCCGGCTTTCGTTCTGACGGAGACGGGCCGCTATGCAGCGGTATTGGG
>JAVWTB010000059.1:0-4597 GCA_036667955.1 Comamonas sp. | reverse complement strand
AGGGACCTACGGATTAACAGTCCGGCGCTCTACCAACTGAGCTATTGAGGAACAAGACTGCGATTATAGAACGTTTTTTTGGCCTGAAAAAGCGCAGAGGCCATTTTTTGCCGCATCGCGCTGCTTGGCAGCACGCAGGCGCTCAGTGGGGCACCTGCGGCTCTGGCCGGCACCACAGCCAAGCCAGCACACAGGCCATGCAGCCGATGGACAGCACTTTGGCCCAGCTGGGCGCGGGCACCAGCAGCATGATGACAGCGCACACCGCCATGGTGATGCTGGCGCTCCACTTGGCCCGGCGGCTGACAAAGCCCCCGGCTGCCCAGTTGCGCAGCATGCCGCCAAACAAACGGTGTTGCCACAGCCAGGCATGCAGGCGCGGTGAGCTGCGCGCGGCGCAGGCGCCTGCCATCAGGATGAACACGGTGGTTGGCAGCCCCGGCACAAAAATGCCGACGATACCCATGCCCAGGCAAGCCACCGCAGCCAGCAGCAGCAGCCAGCGCAACACCGGACTGCGGATGGGGCAGTAGGCCGGCGTGGCTGCTTCTTGCAACGCTGGGGAAGAGGCTCCGGGCTCGTTCATGGTGCAGCATTGTGCATCGCAGGGCATAACAGTGTCTTGATGCTGGGCAAGGGCGGCTTGTTCGGCAGGGTGCATGGCCTGGTGGCAATAGGCGCCAAGCAGACCTGGCCAGCGCTGCGCCAGCGGCCGAGGTCATGGCCGCTGCGCTACCATGCCGGCATGGCGATTTATCCAATCTTAAAAATGGGCGATGCCCGTTTGCTGCGCACGGCCCAGCCTGTGACCGAATTCGACACCGAGGCCTTGCACCAGCTGGTGCAGGACCTGCTCGACACCATGCGCGATGCCAATGGCGCGGGCCTGGCAGCGCCGCAGATCGGCGTCGATCTGCAGGTGGTGTTCTTTGGCTCGCCGGAGCGCAACCCGCGCTACCCCGATCGCCCGCTGGTGCCGCCCACGGTGCTGATTAATCCGGTGATCACGCCCTTGTCGGACGAGGAAGAGGATGACTGGGAAGGGTGCCTGTCGGTGCCCGGCCTGCGCGGCATGGTGCCGCGCTGGCGCAAGATCCGCTACACCGGTTTTGACCAGTATGGCGACCCGATCGACCGGGTGGCCGAGGGCTTCCATGCCCGGGTGGTGCAGCACGAATGCGACCACCTCTGGGGCAAGCTCTACCCGATGCGGGTGCGCGATTTCAGCCAGTTCGGCTTTACCGAGATTTTGTTTCCCGGTATCAGCGCCGCCGAAGACGACTGAACGCGGCTTAGCCGGCGTTAACCGGCTGAGCCGCTGCCCGTCGCTGCCAGCGCCCAGAGCAGCTCGGTCTCGATGGCGATCTGGCTCACATTGTTCTGCAGCTCCGGGCCTTGCAGCAAAAAGCTGTCTTCCACCCGCTCGCCCAAGGTGCTGATCTTGGCCAGCTCCACGCTCAGCTGGTGGCGCGCCAGGATGCGCGCCACGGTGTACAGCAGCCCGGCGCGGTCGGCTGCCGAGATGGACAGCAGCCAGCGCTGGCCTTTGTCATCGGGTCGCAGCAGCACGCGGGGTGCCACCGGAAAGCTCTTGACCCGCCGCGAGACGCGGCGCTGCGCGGGCTCGGGCAGCGGCAGGGCGGCCGTCAACACCTTGCTCAGCCCGCTCTCGACCAGATTGATCAGCTCGCGGTAGCTTTGCGGTGCGTCGGTCGCCACCACCTGGAAGGTGTCGAGCGCGCAGCGGTTGAGAGCGGTGTGCACCCGCGCATCCAGAATCGAGAAACCCGCCTGGTCGAAATAGCTGCAGATGCGGGCAAACAGGTCGGGCTGGTCCGGCGCATAGACCATCACCTGCAGGCCTTCACCCGCCAGCGACTGGCGCGCCCGCACCACGATGGCCTGGCTGCCGACCACGCGCGAGAGGTGGCGGGTGTGCCAGGCGATATCGGCCGCGTCGTGGCGCAGAAAGTAGTCCAGGCCCAAGGTGTCCCACAGGGCTTTCTGGGATTCATGGGGCTGGGCCGACAAGGCCAGCAGCACCAGTGCTTCGCGCTTGCGGATCTCCACCTGGGCGGCCACATCCGGTGCCCGCCCGCCCAGCACGCGCAAGGTGGAGCGGTAGAGGTCTTCGAGCAGCTTGCCTTTCCAGGCGTTCCAGACCTTGGGGCTGGTGCCGCGGATATCGGCCACCGTCAGCAGATAGAGGGCGGTGAGCCGGCGCTCGTTACCCATGCGCTGGGCAAAGGCGGTGATCACCTCGGGGTCGGACGTATCCTGCTTTTGTGCCACCTGGCTCATGGTCAGGTGCTCGCGCACCAGAAACTCCACCAGTTGGCAGTCTTGCTTGTCAATCTGGTGGTCGCGGCAAAAGCGCTTGACTTCGAGCGCGCCGATCTCCGAGTGGTCACCACCCCGGCCCTTGCCGATGTCGTGGAAGAGGGCGGCCAGGTACAGAATCCAGGGCTTGTCCCAGCCAGCGGCCAGCTGGGAGCAATAGGGGTACTCATGGGCATGCTCGGCCATGAAAAAGCGCCGCACATTGCGCAGCACCATCAGGATGTGCTGGTCCACCGTGTAAACATGGAACAGGTCATGCTGCATCTGGCCGACGATGCGGCGGAACGGCCAGAGGTAGCGGCCCAGCACCGAGGTCTGGTTGAGCAGCCGCATCGCATGGGTGATGCCATGGGGCTGCTGCAGGATCTGCATGAAGGTGGCGCGGTTGACGGGGTCGCGGCGGAACTGGGCATCCATCAGCCGGCGCGCATGGTAGAGCGCGCGGAAGGTGCGGGCCGACAGGTCTTTGAGGCCGGGCTCGGTCTCGTAGAGCAAGAAGGTGCGCAAGATGGCGTGCGGATTGCGCTGGTAGACCTCGTCATCGGCCACCTCGATGAGGCCGGCTTTCTCGTAGAACTCATCGTCAATGCGGTGCAGTGCATGGCTGCCCGGGTGCAGGCGCTCATCCATATTGAGCATCAGGATCTGGGTGAGCTGCGCCACGGCCTTGGCCGCCCAGTAGTAGCGCTTCATCAGCTCTTCGCTGGCGCGCTTGGGAAAGCGCTGGCCGGCTGGGGTCACGGTCTTGAACCCAAAGGACTCGGCCACCGGCGTTTGCAGGTCGAAGACCAACCGGTCCTCGCGGCGCCGCGCCACAATGTGCAGGCGGGCGCGTATCAGGCAGATCAGGTCTTCGTTGCGTTGCAGGTTGCGCACCTCGTACACGGTGGCCAGCCCCTTGTCGGCCAGCTCCTTCCAGCGGCTGCCCAGGCCCGTGGCGCGGCCCAGCCACAAGATCAGCTGCAAGTCGCGCAATCCCCCTGGCGATTCCTTGCAATTGGGCTCCAGCGCGTAGACGGTGTTTTCGTACTTGTTATGGCGCTGCTGCATCTCCAGCACCTTGGCCACCACAAAGGCCTCGGGTTTGATGGACTGGGCCAGCGCCGCCTGAAAGAGCCGGTACAGGCGCGGAGAGCCCGTGATGCGGCGCGACTCCAGCAAGGCGGTCTGCACGGTGACATCGGCCTGCGCCTCGCTGATGCACTGGCTGATGGTGCGCACGCTGGAGCCGATCTCCAGCCCCGCATCCCAGCACGAGCCGATGAACTGCTCGATGGCGCCGCGCAGTTCGCTGTCCTGCTCCGGGTCGCTGCCCTCGGGCAGCAGCAGCAGCACATCAATATCGGAATAGGGAAAAAGCTTGCCCCGGCCAAAGCCGCCCACGCCAATCAGGTTCAGGCGACCGGGCAAACCTGCCAGTTGCCAGAGATCGCGCAGCAGGCCATCGGCCAGTTGCGAGAGTTTGCGCAGCTGGGTCTGTATGCCCCGGGTGCTGCTGCCCCCGGCCATGATGTCGTCAAACAAGGCGCTGCGTTGCGCCTGGTACTGCTCGCGCAGCTGCGGAATGCGAGGATCGTTCATGGTGCCCATCTTTGCTGTCGCTGGCAGTGTGCCATAGCAATCAACAGCAGATGCGGATAAGCACATTCCATGCCACTACGCACCAAATGGGGGCATGCCGGGGAGGGTGGCGGCAGAAAAGACAAAGGCGGCTTGCTTGTCGCAATGCCGCCTTCCGGGGGGCTGTGCCAGAGGCGGGCTCGGCGCAATCTCAGTTCTGTCTCAGTGCTGCATCAGCACTTGATGGTGGTTACAAAGCTCGGTGGGGTAGGCGAGCCGTCTGACCAGGTCAGCACTTCGTAGCCGGTATCGGTCACCAGCACTTCGACTTCCCATTGGGCCGAGAGGCTGTGGTCCTTGGTGATGACGGTCCAGCCGTCGCTGCCCAGGTCCTTGATGTCCTTCTTGCCCAGGTTGAGCATGGGCTCGATCGTGAAGATCATGCCGGTCTTGAGCTCGACACCGGTGCCCGGGCGGCCATAGTGCAGCACCTGGGGCTCATCGTGGAACACCTTGCCGATGCCGTGGCCACAGTACTCGCGCACGACCGACAGGCCCTGGCCTTCGGCAAACTTCTGGATCGCATGGCCGATGTCGCCCAGGTGGGCGCCATTCTTGACCTGCACGATGCCATGCCACATGGCTTCAAAGGTCAGCTGGCACAGGCGCTTGCCGGCAATGGTGCCCTCGCCGATGA
>JAVWTB010000058.1:0-4747 GCA_036667955.1 Comamonas sp. | reverse complement strand
GGCTCTGCCACCACCGTGGGCTTGCCGCTGTCGGCCTGCAGGCGAATCTGCAGCGACAAAGGCAGCGCGCCCAGATAGTCGATGTTCTGCTCGCCAGCCATCTTCTTGCCGCCGTCAGCGCCAAAAATGTGCTCGACATGGCCGCAGTTGGTGCAGACATGGGCCGCCATGTTTTCGACCAGACCCAGGATGGGCACGCCCACCTTCTCGAACATCTGAATGCCCTTCTTGGCATCGATCAGCGCAATGTCCTGGGGCGTGGTCACCACCACGGCGCCCGTCATGGGTACGCGCTGGGCCAGCGTCAGCTGGATGTCGCCGGTGCCGGGTGGCATGTCGACGAACAGATAGTCCAGATCCTTCCAGTTGGTCTGGCGCAGCATCTGCTCCAGCGCCTGTGTGGCCATGGGGCCGCGCCAGATCATGGCCTGGTCGTTATTGACCAGCAAACCGATGGACATGACCTGCACGCCGTAGTTCTCCAGCGGCTCCATGGTCTTGCCGTCATGGCTCTCGGGCTTGCCCGACACGCCCATCATCATGGGCTGGCTGGGGCCATAGATATCGGCATCCAGAATACCCACGCGCGCGCCTTCGGCCGCCAGCGCCAGCGCCAGATTGGCGGTGGTCGTGCTCTTGCCCACGCCGCCCTTGCCGGACGAGATGGCGATGATGTTCTTCACACCCGTCAGCAGCTGCACACCGCGCTGCACGGCATGCGATGCCACCTTGGTGGTGATGTTGACCGAAACATTGCCCACACCAGCCACGGACTTGGCGGCGGCGATGAACGCGCTGCGCAGGGCTGCGTGCAAGCTTTGGGCGGGGTAGCCCATTTCCACGTCAAACGAGACGTCGTCGCCAGCGATCTGCAGATTGCGCAGGGCACGGGTGCTCACAAAGTCCTTGCCTGTGTGCGGATCGAGCACGCCAGCGAATGCGCTCAGCAGCGCTTGTTCTGTAACAGCCATGGGTTTCAGTTTTCCAGAGGTTTCTTCGATGCCGGATAGTCTAGCGAAGCCGCCCAACCCCTGCGCACAAGAGACAATGCAACCCTTTGCCAAAAATTTGAGAGACAGCCCGTGAAACTGAAGATGGCCGAAAACTCCCTGTTTGCAGTCCTGATGCGCTCGCGCTGGTGGATCAGCTTTGCGATCTGCGCCGCTGTGGTGCTGGTGTCGCTGGCGGTATTCCCCAAGGACATATCGCCCTTTGCCGCCCTGGGCGCATTCCCGTTTTTTGTCGTGGGCTGCATCGCCTTCTACAGACAGATGAGCGCGCCCAGCCCGGCGCAGATGGAAGAAATCCAGCAAGTCATTGCCGCGCAGAGCTGGGCCGACTTCAGCACCCAGCTGCAAACCGCATGGCAAGCCGAGGGCTATGAAGTGCAGCGCCTGAACCTGCCCGGCGCAGACCTGCTGCTGACCCGCAACGGCCAGACCAGCGTGGTCAGCGCCCGCCGCTGGAAGGCCGCCACCCATGGCGTGGAGCCGCTGCGCGAGTTGCAGGCGGCACAAGCCAAACATCAGGCCGACCTGGCCATTTATGTGGCACTGCAGCCACTGGGCGACAACGCATCCAGCTGGGCCGCGCAGAACCAAGTGGTGGTGCTGAACGGTAAATCCATGGCGACCTTGATCGCCAAAAGCCGCAAGAAGCGCTAACACCGCACGTGACTCTGCCGCCCCGGTCTACCGCCTGCCGCCCAATCCGGGCACACTGCAGGCATGGCGGCAGAGCAGTTCTCACCCACCTTCCCTCCCAGTCTTGCCGACGTCGATCGGCAAAACTCCACAGGCCCGGCGTCCAGCATCGGGCCGACCGGGCTGTTGCTCAGCGGTGGCGGGGCCCGCGCCGCCTATCAGGTGGGCGTGCTGCAAGCCATTGCCGCCCTGCGCCGTGAACAGGGCCTGCAACATGGCCCCAATCCCTTCCCCGTGCTTGCGGGTACATCGGCAGGCGCTATCAATGTTGCAGCACTCGCCTGCCATGCCGATGCCTTTGACACCGCCGTGCGGCGCATGACCCATGTCTGGGGCCACATGCACACCGAGCAGATCTACAAAGCCGACTCGCTGAGCGTGCTGCGCAGCGGCGCGCACTGGTTGACGCTGCTGTCGCTGGGCTGGGCTTTGGCCCGCTGGAGCCGCATGCGCCCCCGCTCGCTGCTGGACAACAGCCCGCTCAAAGCGCTGATGAGCGGCGATCTCATGCCTTTCGAGCGCATTCCCCAACTGATAGAAAGCGGCCACCTGCATGCGCTGGCCATCACGGCATCGAGCTACAGCAGCGGCCAGCACATCACCTTTTTTCAGACCCGTGAGTGCATGAGTCCCTGGATTCGCGACCAGCGCAAGGCCGTGCAGACCCTGCTCACCGGGGACCACCTGCTAGCCTCATCGGCCCTGCCCTTTATCTTTCCGGCCATGCCACTGCCCATGGATGGGCATCTTGAATACTTTGGCGACGGCTCCATGCGCCAGACCGCCCCTCTCGCGCCCGTAATTCATCTGGGGGCCAACAAGCTACTGGTCGTCGGTGCGGGCCGTCGGCATGAGCCCACCACCAGCCCGCCGCAGGCCGATGCCAGCTACCCCACGCTGGCCCAGGTGGCCGGGCATGCCCTGTCCAGCATTTTTCTGGACACTCTGGCCGTAGACATTGAACGCGCCGAGCGCATCAACCACACCTTGAGCCTGATCTCGCCAGCCGAGCGCATCCACAGCCGACTGCGCCCCGTTGAGGTGCTGGCCATCACCCCCAGCGAGCGCATTGACGACATTGCCACCCGCCACATCGACAAACTGCCCCTGCCCGTGCGCACCTTGCTGGCCACGCTGGGCGTACGCATGAGCGCAGGATCAAGCCCCGAAGCCCCTTTGCGCGATGGCGCGCTGGCCAGCTACCTGCTATTTGAGCAGGGCTACACCCGTGAACTGATGGCACTGGGCCGCAAAGATGCCATGGCCCGCAGGGAAGATATCGCCCGATTCTTTGGCTGGGCGCAAACGCAGCCAACCGCGTGAGAACCCGTCTTGTAGCCTGCAAATTATGTGTGAGACACTTTGTTTCACTTTTATGACATACACCCCACCTTCCCAGTGACCACGCCACCTCAGCCCATTCGCGGCTCCTCATCGCTCAAGCTCTCGCTCATCCTGCCTTTTATTGCCCTGATTGCGCTGTTGACCTCGGCGCTGGGCATGCTCTGGTACTGGACGGGCAGCAACACGGTGTCCGCGTTGTCCGAGCAGGTGATGGAGGAAAAGGCTGAGCGCATCGCCCTCATTGTGGACAGGCACCTGCACAGCTCAAGCGCCGTGCTTGAGGCGGCTTTCCCCAGCGGCCAGCCAGTGCACTCAGACATCAGCGAGCATGTTCAGTCGCTGGTCTCACGCCTGTGGATGGCCACTTCGCTGCACACCCAGCCCAATGACTATGTGTACTACGGCAACGTGGCAGGTCAGGGCATCGCCCTCAAGCGCCTGCAGCCAGCGCTGGGGCAACTGCGTCTCAAAACCTTGGCCAGCGACCACCGCAGCTATTTCAAGGTGACCGGCAGCCACACCAAGCCCGTCTACGAATACACCGAAAGCACGCTTTTCGACCCCCGCCAGCGCCTCTGGTTCAAGCTCGCCGCCGAATCTGCCGGCTCCATCTGGACGCCGGTTTACATCGACTTCAGCGCTCAAGATCTGGTGCTGACCCGCGCCCGCCGCATTCTCTCGCCCCAAGGCAAGCTTGAAGGCGTGGTGGCCGCGGACATTTCACTCAAAGCCCTCAATGACTTTGTAGACCAGCTGCACCTGAGCAAGCACGGCCGCGCCTTCATCATCGAAGCCGATGGCGCCCTGATCGCCGCCACCGGCATGCCCAACATCCACCGTCGCCCCGACGGCAAGATGGAGCGCATGAGCGCCGCCAACAGCCAGGACCCGCTGATTCAGGCCGTTTACGAAAAAATTCAGGGCGTTTTTCACACCACCGCCCCTGACGACGCACCCCGCACGGCCCTGCTGGAAGATGCCGATCTCCACAAAATTCGCATCGCCTACCGCCGCCTGAGCAATGGTGCCGGTCAGGACTGGATCGCCGTGGTCGCCGTGCCGCACAAAGACATGCTGGCCGGCGTATACCGCCACATGATGCTGGTGGGGGGTCTGGGCCTTTTGGCGCTGATCGTGGCCGCCTTCATCGGCACCCGCATCTTTGGCGCCGTGGCCAACGATATGCGCTCGCTGACCCGCGCCGTGCGCCGCGTGGGCCAGGGCGAGATCGACACCCCCATTGAAGTGCAGCGCCGCGATGAGATTGGAGAGCTGGCCCACAACTTCCACCGCATGCGCCACAGCCTGTTCACCGATCCGCTGACCGGCGCCAGCAACCGCAGCGCTTTGCAGCATATTCTGAGCACCCTCACCCGCCCCCTGCCGGGCCAGGAACACGCGGCACCATTCACCCTGCTGTTTGTGGACTTGAACCGCTTCAAGCCCCTCAACGACCGCTGGGGCCATGACAACGGCGACCTGGCCCTGGCCGAAGTCACGCTGCGCATGCGCAACCTGCTGCGCCCCGACGATGTGGTCGCGCGCCTGGGTGGCGATGAATTCGTCATCATCCTGCGCGGCGTCTCTGATGAAGAGCAGGTACAGGCAGTGCGCCTGAAGATTGATCTTTCGCTGCAAGAGCCGCTGACCACGCTGCAAGACCTTCCCGAAGGCGAAGTCGTCACCGTCGGCGCATCCAT
>JAVWTB010000057.1:0-5488 GCA_036667955.1 Comamonas sp. | reverse complement strand
CCCAAAGTCGCGGCGACCATCATCATCAGCGCAGGCTGCCACTGCACCACGCCGCCGGCGGCGTAGATGGCGACCGCAATGGCGGTGAGCAGCGCAGAGACCAGGTTCTTGGTGCCATTCATCGCATGCAGATTGGTCTGGCCCAGCAGCCCCAGCAAGGCCAGCAGCAAGATGCCCAGCCCGCCATTGAAGTAGCCGCCATAGACGGAGACGGCCAGCATGCCCAGCGCTGCCTTGCCGCGCGATGGCGTGCCGCCTTGTTGGGCTCCCGTGGCCCATTTGCGCAGCTGCGGCCCAAAGGCAAACATGGCAGTCGCCGCCAGCAGCAGCCAGGGCACGATCTTGCGGAAGGCCGCCTCGGGCGTGACCAGCAGCAACGCGGCCCCTGCCGCGCCGCCCAGCAGGGCAAGGGCGATGACGGCCTTCATCGACAGGCCGGGCGGGGCCTGCATATCGTCTTTGAAGCCCCAGGCCCCTGCGGCATAGCCAGGCAGCAGCGCCACGGTGCCAGTGGCATTGGCCACCACGGGCGGCACACCGGTAAACACCAGCGCGGGCAAGGTCAAAAAGCTGCCACCGCCAGCAACGGCGTTGAGCGCGCCGGCAACCAGCGCGGCTGCCAGCAAAATCGTGGTGTCGAGCATGTCTCCTCCTGTTGTGGGCACTGCAGCTTTGGTGTCCCACAGCCTGCATGGCCTTTGTGAGGAGGATTCTAGGTAGGAATGGCGCCAAAAAACCGGTTGATTAGTCGCCCAAAAGTCAGCATTGCCTTGAGGCAGAAGCGCCCAATGCGCGGTGGGCGACTGCTTCGGCAGGGCTGCGGCGCTTACTTCTGGTACGGATCGGTAAAGCCCAGCTCTTGCATGATGGCCGTCTCGTAGGCTTCCATCTCCTCGGCATCTTGCTCGCTGGTTTCATGGTCCCAGCCCTGGGCGTGCAAGGTGCCATGCACCAGCAAGTGGGCATAGTGCTCTTGCAGCGATTTGTTCTGCTCCTGCGCCTCGCGCGCTACCACGGGGGCGCAGAGCACCAGGTCGGCCAGCACCGCGGGCTCTTGCTGGTAGTCAAAGGTCAGCACATTGGTGGCGTAGTCTTTTTGGCGGTACTCGCGGTTCAGCGCCTGGCCCTCTTCGGTATCGACAATGCGCACGGTGATCTCGGCATCATCGGCCAGCGCATGGCGAATCCAGCGCGTGACCTGGCTGCGCGGCAGGGCGGCGCGGTGCTCAGCCACGCCATCAAAACGGGCAAATTGCAGCGAGAGGGTGAGTTGGTTCAGCGCCATGTTGTTCTTTGTTTGGCAGTGTCGCCCCCGTGGGGAGCGCGGTAGGGGATCAGTCGTCGCGGTTAGTGCGGCGTTGTTTGTCGTAGGCATCCACAATGCGGCCCACCAGCGGGTGGCGCACCACATCGGCGGTGGTAAAGCGGTTGACCGCAATGCCCTTGACCCGCTTGAGCACCTGCTCGGCATCGATCAGGCCGCTCATCTGGCCCTTGGGCAGGTCGATCTGGCTCACATCCCCGGTGACCACGGCCTTGGCGCCAAAGCCGATGCGGGTGAGGAACATCTTCATCTGCTCGGGCGTGGTGTTCTGGGCCTCGTCCAGAATGATGAAGGCATTGTTGAGCGTGCGGCCGCGCATAAAGGCCAGTGGCGCGATCTCGATGGCATTGCGCTCAAAGGCCTTTTGCACCTTGTCGTAGCCCATCAGGTCGTAGAGCGCGTCGTACAGCGGGCGCAGATAGGGGTCGACCTTCTGCGACAGATCGCCGGGCAAGAAGCCCAGGCGCTCGCCCGCTTCCACGGCAGGGCGGGTCAGCACAATGCGCTGCACCTGGCTGCGTTCGAGCGCATCGACGGCGCAGGCCACGGCCAGGTAGGTTTTGCCGGTACCTGCCGGGCCGATACCAAAGGTGATGTCGTGCGCGGCAATATTCTCGAGGTAGGTGTTCTGGTTGGGCGTGCGGGCCCGCAGGTCGGCACGGCGCGTGTTCAACACAATGCCATCTTCCGGTGCGGCCATCAGCTCGCTGTCACCAGCCAGCATCAGTTGAATTTGCTCTTCGCCGATAGGGCGGTCCGCCATTTCGTAGAGCGCCTGCAGCAGCTCTAGCGTGTCGTTTGCGATGGCCTTGGGGCCGTCGATCTTGAACTGCTCGTGCCGGTGGGCGATCTTGACGCCCAGATGCGTCTCGATTTGGCGCAAATGCGCATCGGCCGGCCCGCAGAGATTGGCAATGCGGTTGTTGTTATGGGGCGTAAAGGTATGGCGCAGGATCACGCGGTAAATTCCAGTGAAAAATTCAGTATGCTTGCAGGCGGCAGGCGACGCACACAGGGCGGCCGCACACAAGCTACAAGGAAAGATACAAATGATAGGCCGATTGAGCGGAACCCTGGTGGAAAAGAACCCACCTGAAGTATTGGTGGATTGCCATGGTGTGGGCTATGAGGTGCAGGTGCCCATGAGCACCTTCTACAACCTGCCAGCCGTGGGCGAGACCATCACGCTGCTGACGCAGTTTATCGTGCGTGAGGATGCGCAGCTGCTGTACGGGTTTGGCAGCGCCCAGGAGCGCCAGACTTTCCGCGAGTTGATCAAGATCATCGGTGTGGGCCCGCGCACGGCGCTGTCCATCCTGAGCGGGATGGGCGTGACTGATCTGGCACAGGCTGTGTCCTTGCAAGAAGCGGGACGGCTGGTGAAGGTGCCGGGCATTGGCAAGAAGACCGCGGAGCGCCTGCTGCTGGAGCTGAAAGGTAAGCTGGGCGCAGACATGGGTGCCCGGGCGGCCGCAAGCAGCGATGCCCAGGTCGACATTTTGCAAGCCCTGGTGGCCTTGGGTTACAGCGACAAGGATGCGGCTGCCGCTCTGAAGTTGTTACCTGCGGACATCAGCGTAACGGACGGTATCAAACAGGCGCTCAAAGCGCTGGCAAAATAGCCCGCGCTGGCATCCTCAGGCAGCTGGACATGTGTTTGGCTGGCTTTCACCATCAATACCAATGAACACGGAGTGGACGAATCCATGAAATATCCCAAGTATGCAGTGCCCGGTCTGTTGTGGACCACGGGCGTGGCGGCGGCACTGGCTTTGGCCGGTTGCGGCGGTGGCTCTGGCTCCGACGACGACAACGGCGGTGCGACCCAGCCCACGGCCTATATCCTGGACTCGGTGGTGCTGCCCGCATCGGCCATCAAATCGGCCGCGGTAGCGCCGGCATCCTTGGGTGCTTCGGTGCAGACCCGTTTTGTGGTGTTGCCCGAGCTGGAGGCAGAGAAGACCGTTGGCGATTCCGGCCCGGCACAGCAGATTGGTACGCAGCGCGCCGTGGCCGCCACCAGCACGGTGGCACAAACCCAGTCGGCACTGCAGTGGAGCGCTCTGGCCAATGGCCAGCAAGTGGCCGCCATCAACATCCAGTCGACAGGCGCCTATGGCCTGCGCGCTGGCGTGCTGGTCGATAGCCTGCCCGATGGCGCCAAGCTGCGCGTCTACAGCCAAGAGCACCCTAATGCCATCGTTGAGCGCAGCGGTGCCGAGATCAATGCCCTGCTGGCACAGAACCGCAAGGCCGGCGAGACCGGCGCTGCCGCCAACACCTGGTGGACGTCCGATGTAGGCGCAGGTGATGCGACGGTGGAAGTGGTATTGCCCGCAGGCACGGCAGCCAATGCGCTGCGCATCTCGATCCCCGTGGTCTCGCACATCTACCAGAACCTGTCGCTGCCCACCGAGGCTGAGTTGGCAGAAGCTGCCAAGGCCGACACCTCGGCCGCCTGCAATCTGGATGCCTCTTGCACCAACAACTACCAGACCGAGCGCAATGCGGTGGCGCGGATGGTGTTTACCCGCTCGGACGGCAAGTCCTATTTGTGCACCGGCACCTTGCTGAACAACACCAAGGGTGACTTTGCACCGTACTTCCTGACCGGCAACCACTGCATCTCGACCCAGTCCTCGGCCTCGTCGATGCAGACGTCCTGGTTCTACCGCTCGAGCAGCTGTAACTCCGGCGTGCCTGGCTCCAATGCCGCATTGCGCAGTGCCGGTGCGACTTTGCTCTACGCCACCAGCACGACCGATTCGGCGCTGCTCAAGCTCAATGAAATGCCTCCTGTGGGCGTGACCTTGGCGGGCTGGGATGCACGCACTGCCGGTCAAGTGGGTGATGCCGTCTATGGCTTGCACCACCCTGGCGGCAACCTGCTCAAGTACAGCGTGGGCGCTGTCGTGGGCTATATGAACTGTAGCGCCGGCAGCGGCACTTCCATCACCTGCAGCACCGGTGACTCGAACAGCGGCTTCTATAGCGTGCGCTGGAGCCAGGGCACGACCGAAGGCGGCAGCAGCGGCTCTTCGCTGTTCCGCAGTGGCCGCGTGGTGGGTAACCTCTACGGAGGCGGCGCCAGCTGCCTGACGCCCAATGCGTCCGATTACTACGGACGCTTTGATAAAGTCTTCAGCAACCGCATCTGGAGCTGGTTGGCGAGTTGATAGCATGGGCCTGTCATTGCGGCCTTGCTGCCGCACCCTCTGAGGGCCTGTTGCAGACCCTCAGATCACTGACAAACCTGCCGGTAAAACGGCAGGTTTTTTTCATGATGGGCATGCCGAAAGCCCCAAACGCCTTCAAGCAAGGGCTGGCCGTGCTGGTGCTGGATTCACGGGCGCCCGATGGCCTCCTGACTCGCCGCATGGATGTGGCGGACCGGGAGCGTGAGCCGGCCATTGTTAAAAACACCGCTGCGCAATGGCTGCAGCCTGCCCGAGGAAGTGTTGGATCGCGGCTGGGTTAAAAATAGTGCGAAACTATTAATTTCTATGTTTTGTTTGAATATGTTAATTTCTCGATGTCGAATGGTGGAGTAAGTCTCTGTTTTTATGGTGTTTATCGGCTTGTTTGGTGGTTACCAATGGAATCGTTAATGGCTGCTGGTCTTCACAAAATGAAAAAGCGACCGGCAACCTGGCCGCTCGCAGGCATCTTCAATACCATTTGACGCGGAGTGGACAAATCCATGAAATATTCCAAATATGCAGTGCCCGGTTTGTTGTGGACAACGGGCGTGGCGGCGGCACTGGCGCTGGCCGGTTGCGGCGGTGGCTCCGACGATGACGGCGGTGTGACCCGGCCCAGAGCCTATATCTTGAACTCGATGGTGCTGCCCGCATCGGCCATCAAATCGGCTGTGGTGGCACCCGTGTCCTTGGGCGCTGCGGTGCAGACCCATTTGGTGGTGTTGCCCGCGCTGGATACAGAAAAAGCCGAGGCCGACGATACCGGCCCGGCACTGCAGATTGGTGTGCAGCGTGCGGTTGCCGCCACCAGCACGGTGGCGCAGACCCAATCGGCACTGCAATGGAGCAGCTTGCCAAACGGCCAACAGGCGGCGGCCATCAATATCCAATCGACAGGCGCCTATGGCCTGCGTGCCGGCGTGCTGGTTGACAGCCTGCCCGATGGCGCGCTGCTGCGCATCTA
>JAVWTB010000056.1:3009-5612 GCA_036667955.1 Comamonas sp. | reverse complement strand
GTGACAAAGCCGCCGGGCAGCTGAACCGCATCGACAAAGTAAAACTGGGGCGCTGCGCTGGCGGCAACGGGCGCTCCAGATGGCTGCGGCGCCTGATACAGCTGGGGCACATCGCCAAAGCTGTGGCTGGCCAGCGCCTGCACGGCCTGCTGGCTCAGCGCATCCAGACCCGATGGTGCGGGCTGGCCCCCGGCATTGACGAGGCCAGCCAGGCGCGGCTCATAGCCGGGCAAGGCGGCAAATACCTTGTCGGGCACGCCATTGCCGGCCTGCGCCTGCGGCAGCAAGGCAGGGGCACGGTTAATGAGCGACAGCGAGGTGCCGGGGCTGGATGGCAGCAGATTGCTGCCCGGCACCTGCCCCAGTGGAATGGGCGTGCCCGGCACATTGGGCGACATGCCCGAGGGCGCGGCCAGCGGGCTGCCGCCGGGCGCCCAGTTGGCCGGGGCTTGGGCACCGGGCACGGGGCTGGGCGCTTCGCCGGGCAGGCTGCGAAACAGGCTGGTGGCCAGCTGCGCAAGCAATTGCGGGTCGATGGGCGCAGCGCCTGTGGGTGCGGGGATGGCGGTGGTGGAACTCAAAACCAATTCTCCTGAATCGCTGCCAGCTATCAAAACCAATAGCTGGCAGCGCTTGCTATATCTACGTTAGAGCGGCTTTTTACTTATAGGTATCGAGCGCCGAATAGTCGTGATAGCGGTCGATGCGCACATCGTCGAGCACCGCCAGTGCGTCGGGGGTGAGCACGGCCAGCGAGCAGTACAGCGAGACCAGATAGGAGCTGATGGCCTGGTCATTGATGCCCATGAAGCGCACCGACAGGCCCGGGCTTTGCTCACCCGAAAGACCGGGTTGAAACAGGCCGACCACACCCTGGCGGCGGTCGCCCACGCGCAGCAGCAGGATGCTGCTCTTGCCGTCAGCCACCGGAATCTTGTCCGAAGGAATCAGCGGTACACCGCGCCAGGTGATGAACTGCGAGCCGAACAGGCTCACGGTGGGCGGCGGCGTGCCACGGCGTGTGGCCTCGCGGCCAAAGGCGGCAATGGTCAGCGGGTGGGCCAGAAAGAAGGCGGGCTCCTTCCAGACCTTGCTCAGCAACTCATCCAGATCATCGGGCGTGGGTGCGCCACCGTCGTTGAGCGGGAAGATGCGCTGCTCATCGCTCACCTGCGCCAGCAGACCGTAGGAGGCGTTGTTGATCAACTCGCTTTCCTGGTTCTCCTTGATGGTTTCAATCGTCAGGCGCAGTTGCTCCTTGATCTGATCGTGCGGGCTGCTGTAGAGGTCGGAGATGCGCGTATGCACATCGAGCACGGTGGAGACCGCGTTCAGAAAATACTCGCGCGGCTGCTCTTCGTAGTCCACAAAGGTGCGTGGCAGCTGGTTATCGAACTGCTTGGCGGTGCAGGTCACCTTGATGTCTTCGGGGTTCTTGACCTGGTTGACGCGGTAGATGCCCGCCTCCACCGGCACCCACTGCAGCAGATGGGTCAGCCAGCGCGGCGTGATGGTGGCCAGCTGGGGCGCGGTCTTGGTGGCATTGGCTAACTGGCGGGCGGCGTTGTCGCCCAGGGTATGCAAGGTCGTGTTGGTCATGAAACGTAGTCAGAGTTGAAGAAACTAACGAGGGAAAACAAGGGGAAAAACCGTGTAGCACCGCTCATGCAGCAACGGGCAGCGGCTGCACTTTTTCGACGGGACTGGATTGGGAGACATGGGCCTGCGGAGCCACGTCCTGCGTGACCCAGACATTGCCGCCGATGACCGCGCCGCGGCCGATGGTGATGCGGCCCAGAATGGTGGCGCCGGCGTAGATCACCACGTCGTCCTGCACGACGGGGTGGCGCGGCCAGCCTTTTTGCAGATGGCCTTGGGCATCGCGCGGAAAGCGCTTGGCGCCCAGCGTGACGGCCTGATAAATGCGCACATTGCGGCCGATGACTGCCGTCTCGCCAATCACCACGCCCGTGCCGTGATCGATAAAGCAGCCCGCGCCAATGCGTGCGCCGGGGTGAATGTCTATGCCCGTAAGCCCATGGGCCAGCTCGGCGGCCATGCGCGCCAGCAGCGGCAGCTCCAGCCGGTACAAAACATGGGCGATGCGGTGGTGAATCAAGGCCAGCACGCCGGGGTAGCTGAGCACGACTTCATCCACGCTCTGCGCCGCCGGGTCGCCGTGATAGGCGGCCAGCACATCGACATCGAGCAGTTTGCGCAGCAGGGGCAGCTCCTGCGCAAACTCGCGCACCGCTTCTACGGCGCGCACATCCAGCCGTTGCACATCTTCGCGCGAACTGTCCTGGCGAGCGCGGTAACGCAGCTCGATGCGGGCCTGCGCCAGCAGCGCCTGCAGAGCAGTGTCCAGCGTGTGGGCGATGTAGAAATCCTCGCCCGCCTGGCGCAGCTCCGTCGGCCCCAGACGCAGCGGATAGAGCACGCCCTTGAGCGACTCGATGGCCTGCTCTACCGCCTTGCGCGAGGGAAATTCACGCTGCGCCGTATCGGTACGCCCCTGCTGCTCACGCCACAACTCACGCACCTGGCGCAGCTCGCTGACGACCTTGGCAATGGAAAAATCACTCATGATGTTGTCCTTTTTT
>JAVWTB010000056.1:0-2909 GCA_036667955.1 Comamonas sp. | reverse complement strand
CAGCTCGCTGACGACCTTGGCAATGGAAAAATCACTCATGATGTTGTCCTTTTTTGAGACAAAAAGTGCCCCGCAGCGCTTGATGAACAAGCGCTGTCAGCTATCGTTTTTTAAAATTAATAAAGCGTTTGAACGCTCATGCGCTGGCCCGTTTCAAGCCAGCGGCATAGAGCAAGGACCGCCCCGCCCCCTTTGGGAAAGCGGCAAAGCCGCTCAGGGGAGCCGATCAGTCCTGCACCCAGGGCAAACCTTGAAAGCGCCAGCCATCGCCACCACCGCGGTGCTGGGCGGCGTCCAGTTCGCCTTCAAAGCCTTCGCTGACGTTGAAGACATGGGTCAGCCCCGCCTTGGCCGCCTCCTGCGCGGCCAGGGTCGAGCGTTTGCCGCTGCGACACAGCAGCAGGGCAATAGGTGCGCTGCCGTCGGCTGCCGCCTGCCTGGCCAGCAGCGCCGTCAGCTCGCGCACAAAGCGCGGGTTGCGTGCCAGCGCCGTGCCCGTGGCCCAGGGCACATGGGCGCTACCGGGTACATGGCCGACAAATTTGCGCTCCTCTGAGGTGCGCACATCCACCAGCAGCGCCAGTCCCTGTTGCACCATCTGCCAGGCTTGGCGCGGCGGCACCGAGCCCATAAAACTCAGGCCATGTGCCGTGGCCTGAGCCACGGCTTCTTGAAGGGCGGGAAGCTTGGATATGTCCGTCATCACTGATTCATCTAAAGGATGGCAATGACGCTATGTTGCGATCCGCGCCCGATTCCAACAACGAACAAATCACAGCTTGCTTATGCAGAAAACGAGGATCAGCTCTGCACCGCCAGCAAGGCATCGCGCACCACTTGCTCGGGCAAGGTCGGCACAAAGGTTTCGATAAAGGAGTAGGCATAGCCGCGCAGCCAGGCATCGCGGCGCAGCGCTAGGCGCGTGAGGTTGACCTCGAACAGATGGCGCGCATCAATGGCGCGCAGATACCGGTCGCGCTCGGCATCAAAGGCTATCGACGCGATGATGCCCACGCCCATGCCCAGCTCGGCATAGGTCTTGATGACATCGGCGTCCATGGCGGTCAGCACTACATCGGGCGTCAGCCTTGCAGCTTCAAACGCCTTGTCGATATGCGCGCGGCCGGTAAAGCCTTGCTCGTAGGTGATGATGGGGTGCGTGGCCAGCATCTCCAGCGTGACCGGCCCGCTCGCATCGAGCAGTGCATGGCCGGGCGGCACGACGATACTGTGCGACCAGCGGTAGCAAGGCAGTGTGAGCAGGTTGTCATAACCAGCCAGCGCCTCGGTGGCCACGCCGATATCGGCCTCGCCGGACAGCAGCATCTCCGCCACCTGGCGCGGCGAGCCCTGATGCAGGTGCAGCGAGACCTGCGGGTAGAGCGCCCGAAAATCTCGCACCACCTGCGGCAGCGCATAGCGCGCCTGCGAGTGGGTGGCGGCAATCGACAATCTGCCGCGCTCGCTGGCCCGAAAATCCGCGCCCGCACGGCGCAGGTTGTCGGCCTCCAGCAGCATGCGCTCGACCATGGGCAGCAAGGCCTCGCCGGGCGGGGTCAAGCCCGTCAGGCGCTTGCCGGCACGCACAAAAATATCGACACCCAATTCTTCTTCGAGTTCACGGATTTGCCGGCTCACCCCCGGCTGCGAGGTGTGGAGCATGGCCGCCACCTCGGTCAGATTAAAGCCACGCCGCACGGCCTCGCGCACGGATCGCAGTTGCTGAAGATTCATATTTTGATAGCAACCAGCGCCCTACCCTGATACGCCAGCAGCCCTTTTTTCTATGGTTTTATCAAATCACCCAGCGCCAGTGGCTGGCAGAAGCGCCCAGCCAGCTGTCCTGCACTGGGGCCTTTCGGTATCGGGCTTGCCGCACGCGTTTGAGCAGCAGGCGCTGCTGATGCCCCGAGGCACTGGCCATGCTCACGGAGCGATTTCGGCAAGCCTGGGTCACGCTGTCCAGATCCCGCCATCCGCTACTACGGCCCCCAGTGGCGATGCAAGCGCCGGGTGGCCTATCCAGCGACGCTGGCTAAGGCCCTGGCGTCGCTTGGTCATATCTCTTCTGTTCTGCCTGCGGCTTCGCGCCGCGCCTCACACGCAAACCGTCAGTTGGCTGAGGCGGTTTTGGCCGCCAGTTAGCCACCCTTGGTGAAGCGTATGGAGTGAAGCGCTCTTGGTTAAGCGCCCTTAGTCAGTTGCTCCACCGGCTGGTGTCCGCCCTGTGGCGTGTCTTGCTGCGTGCTGCGGTCTGCCGCCTCTTTCGCACGGTCGCTCGCTCCATTCCACAGCTGACCGCTTGCCATCAATGCCTCAGCCTCATCCCACGATGCTTCCCACGCCACCAGCGGCTGGCGCGCATTCAAGGCTCCGGCACTGACCAGCGACTGCGTCATACGACTCCACCAATTGCTCATCACAAGCTCCCATTCATTTTCTGAATTGCATGGCACCCGGGCCATTGCCACTTCTGCCCGGGTGGCCTCATCCACGCGTTGCAAAATCTCGGAAACAGGGGCACGCCTTGCGCCCCTGCCTTCATTGCTCTTACTTCTTGGCGTAAATCTGGTCGAAGCTGCCGCCGTCGGCAAAGTGCGCCTTGTCAGCCGCAGCCCAGCCGCCAAAGGCCTTGTCGATGGTGAACAGCTCCAGCTTGGGGAACTGGCTGGCGAACTCGGCCGCCACCTTGGCATCGGTGGGGCGGTAGAAGTTCTTGCCGGCAATGCGCTGGGCGTCTTCGGAGTACAGGTACTTCAGATAAGCCTCGGCCGCAGCACGGGTGCCGCGCTTGTCCACCACCTTGTCGACCACGGCCACCGAGGGCTCAGCCAGGATGGACAGCGAAGGCGCGATGATCTGGAACTTCTCTGGGCCAAATTCCTTGAGCGCCAGATAGGCTTCGTTTT
>JAVWTB010000055.1:0-6683 GCA_036667955.1 Comamonas sp. | reverse complement strand
TGATTGCACAGCGAGAAGTGGCCGAGCGCACGCTGGGCCAGCGCCAGTCGCTCTTAAGTTTGAGTGAGCAACGCACCAAAGCCGGACTGGACAGTCAGGTCGAACTGACGCAGGCGCAGGCCGGTATGCCTGAGGCCCGCACGCAGATTGAAATGCTCAATGAGCAAATCACGCTGACGCGCCGCACCATTGCCGTGCTGTGCGCACAGGCACCCGATGCGCAAAATACGCTGTCGCCCCAACTGGCCAGCTTGCGCATTCAGAACGTGCCCCAGACTCTGGGCGCAGACCTGCTGGGCCGCCGCCCCGATGTCGTGGCCGCGCGCTGGCGCGTGGAAGCTGCGACGCAAGGCATTGATGCCGCCAAGGCCGACTTCTACCCCGATGTGAACCTGACCGCCTTTGTGGGCCTGAACGCGCTGGGGCTGGACAACCTGTTTCAAGGCAGCTCACGCCAGCTAGGCATTACGCCCGCTCTGCGCCTGCCCATTTTTGATGGCAAGCGCCTGCGCGCCCAGTTGCGCGGCAAGCAGGCCGATCTGGATACCGCCATTGCCCAGTACAACGGCGCGGTGCTGGATGCCGTCAAGCAGGCCGGGGACTCCATCGCCTCGGTGCAGTCGCTGCAGCGCCAGCAATCGCTGCAAACCGAATCGCTGTCCAAGGCCGAACGCGCTTATGACTTTGCCGTGCAGCGCTACCGCGCCGGGCTGGGCAACCAGATCACGGTGCTGAACACCGAAACCCAGCTCATCACCCAGCGCCGCCTCGCCGTGGACCTGCGGGCCCGCGAGCTGGACACCCGCGTGGCGCTGGCCGCCGCACTGGGTGGCGGCTGGAGCGACGACACGCAGGCCGTGCAGGTCAGCGGCCACTGAGCCCCTCACTTTTTCACTGGGCGCAGCCTTTAAAGGCGCGCCCTGGCAGCAAAACCACTCATACAGATAACAAAGCGCCAAATATCATGACCGACAACACCAAGCCACAAAGCACCGCGCCCAACGCAGCCCCTCAAGCTCCCGCTTCCGCCTCGCCCACCGCCAACCCCACGGGTCGCCGCAAGGGCCTGACCATCGTGGCCGCCGCCGTGGCCGTAGGCGCCATTGCCTGGGGCGGCTGGCACTGGATGGTGGCCCGCAACTACCAAACCACAGACAACGCCTATGTCGCTGGCAATGTGGTGCAGATCACGCCTCAGGTGGGCGGCACCGTCATCAGCATCGGTGCGGACGATACCGACTACGTCAAAGCCGGTCAGGTACTGGTTCAGCTCGACCCTGCCGACTATCTAGTGCAGCTGGCGCAGGCCGAAGCCCAGCTGTCGCAAACCGCGCGCCAGACCCGCACCTTGTATGCCAACAACGCCCCGCTGGCCGCACAAGTCGCCCAGCGCGAAGCCGACCTGCTGCGCCTGAAGGCCGATGCCGCCAAGGCCAGCGACGATGTGGAGCGCCGCCGCCCCCTGACCGCCACCGGCGCCGTAGGCAAGGAAGAGTTTGACCACGCCAAGGCCGTAGCCACAGCCGCAAGCAATGCCGTGGTTGCCGCCGATGCCGCTGTGCGCGCCGCCAAGGCCCAACTGGCCGCAGCTGAAGCTCAGACCAAGGGCACGACTGCCGAAGATTTCCCCGCCGTGATGGCCGCCGCCGCCAAGGTGCGCGAGGCTTATCTGTCGCTGCAACGCACACGCCTGATCTCGCCCGTGGATGGCTATGTCGCCAAGCGCGGTGTGCAACTGGGCCAGCGCGTGGCGGCAGGCGCACCCATGATGACGGTCGTGGACCTGCACAACCTCTGGGTCGATGCCAACTTCAAGGAAAGCCAGCTGGCCGACCTGCGCATGGGCCAGAAGGTAGAGCTGACCGCCGATGTCTATGGCGACAAGACCCCCTATGAAGGCAAGGTAGTAGGCCTGGGCGCTGGCACTGGCGCAGCGTTTTCGCTGCTTCCCGCGCAGAACGCCACTGGCAACTGGATCAAGGTGGTGCAGCGCGTGCCCGTGCGCGTGAGCCTGGAGCCCGAAGCCCTCAAGCAGCACCCCCTGCGCGTGGGCCTGTCCATGGATGTGAAGGTCGATATCCGCGACAAGGATGGCCTGGCGCTGGCCAACGCCCCCCGCACCACGCCCGTGGCGCAGACCGCGGTGTATGACGGCACGCTGGCGCAGGCCGAAGAGCGCATTCAGCACATCATTTCAGGCGACAAACTGCCCGCGCTGACATCGCTGAGCAAGCTGCCTGCCGCGCAGCCCGAGGCAGTTGCCACACCGGTCAATGCCGAGCCCGCCAAGCCAGAGCAGCAGCCTGCCCAATAAGACGCGGAAATCAGCCATGACTTCCCCCTCTTCCGCCTCCCCCGAGGACACCGGAGCCACTGGCCCCGGCAAGGCTCCCCCGCTGCCTCCCATGGCCATGCCCGCCATTGCGCCTCTCAAGGGCGCGCCACTGGTGCTGGGTACGCTGGCCCTGTCGCTGGCCACCTTCATGAACGTGCTGGACTCCTCCATCGCCAACGTGGCCATTCCGGCCATCTCGGGCGATGTGGGCGTCAGCCCCAGCCAGGGCACCTGGGTCATCACCAGCTTTGGTGTGGCCAATGCCATCTCCGTGCCGCTGACCGGCTGGCTCACGCAGCGCTTTGGCGCCGTGCGCCTGTTCACCATGAGCGTGCTGCTGTTTGTGCTGACCTCCTGGCTCTGCGGCTTTGCCCACTCGCTAGAGATGCTGGTGTTCTTCCGCGTGCTGCAGGGCCTGGTCGCCGGGCCCATGATTCCGCTGTCGCAAACCCTGCTTTTAGCCAGCTACCCCCCGGCCATGGCGGGGGTGGCGCTATCACTTTGGGGGGTGACCACGCTGGTTGCCCCCGTGGTAGGGCCGCTTTTGGGCGGCTGGATTACGGACAACATCTCCTGGCCGTGGATTTTCTACATCAACGTGCCCGTGGGCCTGCTCTCGGCTGTCATGACCTGGAGCCTGTACCGCAGCCGCGAGACACCGACACGCAAGCTGCCCATCGACACCGTGGGCCTGAGCCTGCTGGTGCTCTGGGTCGCCGCGCTGCAGCTGATGCTGGACAAGGGCAAGGAGCTGGACTGGTTTGCCTCCAATGAAATCATTGCTTTTGCCGTGATCGCCGTCGTCGCCTTTGCCGTGTTCGTGGTCTGGGAGCTGACCGACGCCCACCCGGTGGTCGACCTGCGCCTTTTCAAGCGACGCAACTTTGCGGCAGGCTCAATTTCGCTGTCGATTGCCTATGGCCTGTTCTTTGGCAACGTGGTGCTGCTGCCCCTGTGGCTGCAGCAGTGGATGGGTTACACCTCCACCTCGGCCGGTCTGGCGCTGGCACCCGTGGGGATACTGGCGATTATTCTGACCCCCATCGTCGGCCGCAAAGTCGCCGTCTGGGACCCGCGCAAGATGGCGACCGCCGCCTTCATGGTGTTTGCGCTGGTGCTGTGGATGCGCTCGAAGTTCACCGTAGAGACGGACTTTGGCCATATCCTGATTCCCACGCTGATTCAGGGCGGCGCCATGGCCTTCTTCTTCATTCCGCTGACGACCATCACGCTCAGCGGGTTGACGCCGGACCGCATTCCGGCGGCCGCAGGCCTGTCCAACTTTGTGCGGATTACGGCGGGCGCCATGGGTACCTCCATTGCCACAACCCTGTGGGAAAACCGGGCCTCCATGCACCACGCTCACCTCACAGAGCTGCTGGTGCAAGGCCAGGGCACGTTTGCCATCACCGTCAAGCAATTGCAGGCGGCGGGCATGAGTGCAGAGCAGGCCTATGCGCAGATCAACCGGCTGATTGACCAGCAGGCCTTCACCCGCGCGGCGGACGATATCTTTCTGGCATCGTCCTTTCTGTTCCTGAGCCTGATCGTGCTGATCTGGTTCACCAAGCGCCCTGCTCCGCAGGCCGGTGGCGGAGCAGACGCAGCCGCTGGCGCGCATTGAGAAACTCAGAGTAGAGCGCAGAGTAGTAACGCCAAACTTCAAGCCAAAATAGCTGCCAGCGCTTTATCCATCAGCGCTGGCAGCTATTTTTTTGAGAGAAAAAGGCATTTACTGGAACGTGGGCAAAAATACTTTCATGCCTATTTCAAACTTCTCCCGCCCTGTTGCGATTGGCGCCATCACCCTCGCAACCTTGATGCTTGGTGCCTGCACCACGGTTGCACCGGATAAGCCCGGCAATACGGAGAGCGCGCAAACCACTGTGGACCAGCCATCATGGCCGCAATGGACACGCACGGAATGCGTTCCTATGGCCCAGCTGGATCAGCAACCCCAGATGCGCCGCCAGACAAGCCCGATCATCCAGTCCAGCTGGTTTCCCAATGGGCTCCACACCACCGTCACCTTCTTGCTTGAAGTCACTCCTCAAGGCGAGCTGGGCCGCGTGCTCTGGCAACCCGCCAAGACCGACCCGCGCATCGTGAAAACCATCCAGAATTCGCTTACACGCTGGAAGTTCAAGCCCGGCATGCGCCAGGGCCAGCCCGTCACCACCTGCTTCGAGCAGCCTTATGAGCTGATCTTTCCGCCCATCAATGAACCGATGGCAAATACGCCTTAGAGCAGCCAACACAACCCTTGATACGTCGTTGCTTCGCCTTGTCGTACTTCTGTACTGCCTGCGGCTTCGCGCCTCGTCTCAAACGCAAACCTCCGGTTTGCTGGGTAGCGTTAGCCGCTCTTAATCCGAACCTTTCACTCAGATACGGCTGCTTGCAAGTTTGTGCTTGCAGTGCGCAAGCCCAGCCTCAACTATTCACTCTGACTGACTTCAGGCGCTGCACTTGATTCGCTTTTCACCCCCAATCGCTGACTATCAGGCATCGCCCCAGAACCGTGACGGGCGCTTTCACAACGTCCACCCGCGCCCAGCCAACGGCCCCAAGCCGGATGCCAGAACGCTGTGGAAATTTCTGTTCAACAAGCCCCCCAACACCGAGCCCGGCAGCGCCCTTCCCCTGCAAAAGCTCAGCCGCGCCGCGCTGGATGCCGCGCCTGAGCGCAGCCTGTACCGCATAGGCCACTCCACCGTGTTGATCAAGCTGCGCGGCGGCTGGTGGCTGACGGACCCCGTGTTCTCTCTGCGCGCTTCGCCGTTTTCCTTTGCCGGGCCCAAGCGCTTTCATGCACCACCAGTTGCGCTGCATGAGCTGCCACCGCTGCACGGCGTCATCCTCTCGCACGATCATTACGACCATCTGGACCGTGCCACCATCCGTGCGCTGGCGCCCAAAGTGGGCGTATTCCTGTGCACGCTTGGCGTGGGTGACCGACTCATGGACTGGGGCGTTCCCGCCGCCAAAGTCCGCCAGCACGACTGGTGGCAGAGCAGCGAAGTCAATGGCCTGCGCATGACCGCCACACCCGCCCAGCACTTTTCAGGCCGTGGGCTTGGCGACGGAAACCGCACGCTATGGGCATCGTGGGTGATTGAAGATTTGCAAAGCCCATCCCCGCTGCGCGTTTTCTTCAGTGGCGATGGCGGCTACTTTGACGGCTTTAAAGAGATAGGCCAGCGCTTTGGCCCCTTTGATCTGACGCTGATGGAAACCGGTGCCTATGACGAGCACTGGCCCTATGTCCACATGCACCCGCAGCAAACGCTGCAAGCCCATCAGGATCTACAGGGCCGCTGGCTGCTGCCGATTCACAACGGCACCTTCAATCTGGCCATGCACGCGTGGTGGGACCCCTTCGAGCAGATTCTGCATCTGGGCCAGCAGCAAGGCATCCCCGTCGCCACACCCATGATGGGCGAGCGTATCGACCTGAACCAGCCCCACGCCTGCAGCCCTTGGTGGCGGGCCTGCATGCCGCAAAACGCATTCACTCCACCCCCTGTGCCAGAGCTATCGTAAACCCCAGCCTGCCAGAAACTATTCAGGGCAGGCCAGACAGTTCTACTAGAATTGCCACCGTCAGGAGAGAGTGCTCACAGCTTCATGCTGCAACGCACCGCCGAAGGCGCAGACACCCCACCCGGTGCCCAAACGCTCAGGCAAAAGGACTGACAAGCGCTGCCGCGCTGAATGCAGGCAGCGTTCCTTGCTGGAGAGAGATGCCGCACTACGCAATTGCGCCAGGCGATGGCATCCACCGAAGGAGCAAACCGCCCGACTTCACTGCGGCGGCGAATCTCTCAGGTAAAGCGGACAGCAGGGCAAGCCCGCTACGCATGGCAGCCGCCATGCATAGCCACTCATCTTGGTTTGAATGACCGGAGCGCTTGCCTGTGACTGTTGCCGATATTTCTTCCGACCTGCGCACCACGCCGCTGTTCGCCCTGCACCAGAGACTGGGCGCCCGCATGGTGCCGTTTGCCGGTTACTCCATGCCCGTTCAGTACCCGCAGGGACTGATGGCCGAGCATCTTCACACCCGCAAGGCCGCAGGCCTGTTCGATGTTTCGCACATGGGTCAGTTGCTGCTGCGCGGCCCTGATGCGGCGGCTGCACTTGAATCGCTGATGCCCGTTGACGTCATAGGCCTTGGTCTGCACAAGCAGCGCTACGGCCTGCTGCTCAACGAGCAAGGCGGCATTCTGGACGACCTGATGTTCGTCAACCGGGGCGACGACCTGTTTCTCATCGTCAACGGTGCCTGCAAGGCGGCCGATATTGCGCATATCCAAAAACACATAGGCCAGCGCTGCGAAGTCGTGCC
>JAVWTB010000054.1:0-6701 GCA_036667955.1 Comamonas sp. | reverse complement strand
ATCGAGGAAGATGGCACCATCACCATCGCCGCGACCGACGCCGCCAAGGCCGACGAAGCCAAGCGCCGCATCGAAGAGATCACCGCCGAAGTCGAAATCGGCAAGATCTACGAAGGCCCGATCGTCAAGATTCTGGAATTCGGCGCACTGGTCAATCTGCTGCCCGGCAAGGATGGCCTGCTGCACATCAGCCAGATCGCCCACGAGCGGGTGGAAAAGGTGACCGACTACCTGAGCGAAGGCCAGGTCATCAAGGTCAAGGTGCTGGAGACGGACGAAAAGGGCCGTGTCAAGCTGTCGATGAAGGCCTTGCTGGACCGTCCAGCCGGCATGCCAGAGCGTGAGCCTCGCGATTCGCGTGAACCACGTGGCGACCGCGGTGACCGTGGTGATCGCGCTCCGCGCCAGCACCGCGAACCCCGCGAGCCGCGCGTTGAAGGCGACAACAACGACCAGCAGCAGCAACAACAGCAATAATCGGCTGTACGCACCCAGATGTCTTTTGGACGCTGGGTGCGTTTTTCTGCTCAATAAGCGTGCGAATGGTGATTTGCTGAGGAAACAAGCGTGGACAAGATGCGTGCAGTCGAGATCACCGCCTTTGGTGATCCGCAGGTGTTGAAGCTGGGAGTGCGTCCTGTGCCCGAAGCGGGGCAGGGTGAGCTGTGCATTCGCGTGGTGGCCAGTGGTGTGAACCGCCCCGATGTGGTTCAGCGCAAGGGCCATTACGCGCCGCCCCCTGGTGCCTCTGATCTTCCTGGTTTGGAAGTGGCTGGTGTAGTGGTGGCGGGCGATGCTGCGGCCATGGCCGAGCAGGGCCTGAAGCTAGGCGACCGTGTGTGCGCGCTGGTGGCGGGCGGTGGTTACGCGGAATACTGCGTGGCGCCTGTGGCTCAGTGCCTGCCGGTGCCCGAGGGTTTGACGGATATCGAGGCGGCTTGCCTGCCCGAGACCTTCTTCACGGTCTGGAGCAATGTATTTGACCGGGGTGCGCTGCAGCCCGGTGAGACCTTGTTGATCCAAGGCGGCAGCAGCGGCATTGGCGTGACGGCGATCCAGCTGGCCAAGGCCTTTGGTGCCAAGGTGATCGTGACGGCGGGGTCGGACGAGAAGTGCCAGGCTTGCCTGGCGCTGGGCGCTGACGAGGCCATCAACTACCGCAGCCAGGATTTTGTGGCCGAAGTGGCGCGCATTACCGCTGGCAAGGGTGTGGACGTGATTTTGGACATGGTGGCGGGCGACTATGTGGCTCGCGAGGTCGAGGCATTGGCCGAAGACGGCCGCCTGGTCATCATTGCCGTGCAAGGTGGACTCAAGGCGGAGTTCAATGCCGGTCTGGTGCTGCGCCGCCGTCTGCAGATCACGGGCTCGACCCTGCGTCCACGTCCGGTGCCCTTCAAGGCGGCGATCGCCAAGGCCTTGCAAGCCAAGGTCTGGCCGCTGTTGGCGTCTGGCAAGGTGCGTCCTATCATTCACAGCCAATTCACGGCCGCACATGCCAGCCAGGCCCATGCGCTGATGGAATCCAACCAACATATCGGCAAGATCGTGCTGACCTGGGATCAATTGTGAAAAAACTGATTGCTGGAAACTGGAAGATGAACGGCAGCCTGGCTGCCAACCAGGCCTTGCTGGCCGAGCTGCTGCAAGGCCTGGGTCAACCGGGCTGCGACGTGGCCGTGGCCGTGCCTGCTGTCTATGTGGGCCAGGTGCAGTCTTTGCTGCAGGGCTCGGCCATCGCGCTGGCTGCGCAAGATGTGTCGGCGCACGATGCGGGTGCCTACACGGGTGAGGTGTCGGCCCCAATGCTGCGTGATTTCGGCGTGCGCTATGTGCTGGTTGGCCACTCTGAGCGCCGCCAATACCATGGCGAGACCGATGCCCTGGTGGCAGCCAAGGCGCAAAAGGCGCTGGCCGCTGGTATCACGCCGATTGTTTGCGTGGGCGAGACCTTGGCCGAGCGCGATGCCGGGCAGACCGAGGCCGTGGTCAAGCGCCAATTGGCGGCGGTGATCCACACTGTGGGTGCCTGCGTGACGGAAATCGTCGTGGCCTATGAGCCTGTCTGGGCCATTGGCACCGGCAAAACGGCGAGCCCCGAGCAGGCGCAGGCCGTGCATGCCGTGTTGCGTGCGCAACTGGCAGCGGCCAGCACGCAGGCGGCCAAGGTGCAGGTGCTGTATGGTGGCAGCATGAATGCGGGCAACGCCGAGCAATTGCTGGCGCAGCCCGATATTGATGGTGGATTGATCGGTGGTGCCTCTTTGAAGGCCCAGGATTTTCTGAAAATTATTGCCGCAGCCGCTTGATAGACAAGCGGTAAGCGACGACCAAGTTTTGATAAAAGGGTAGATGATGGTAACGATTCTGTTGACGATTCAGATGCTGGCGGCATTGGTCATGATTGGCCTGGTGCTGGTGCAGCATGGCAAGGGTGCGGATGCGGGTGCGGCCTTCGGTGGCGGTAGCAGCGCAGGCAGCCTGTTTGGTGCTTCGGGTAGCGCCAACTTCCTGTCGCGCAGCACGGGTGTGCTGGCGGCGGTGTTCTTTGCCACGACCTTGGGCCTGGCCTACCTCAGCAACCTCCGTCCTTCGACGGCCGGCAGCGTGCTGGAAAGTCCGGCAGCGACGATTCCGCAGTCGAGCGCACCAGTGGATGCGACCATTCCTCCTGCATCCACGCCTGCACCTGCTGCAGCGCCTGTGGCGCCGGCAGCTGCACCGGCAGCTGCTGATGCTTCGGTGCCAGCGGCCAGCCCGGCGGCACCTGCTGCTGACGCTTCTGTGCCTGCTGCCGCTCCTGCTGAGCCAGCCGCCAAATAACTCAACTATTTGGATGGAAACCCTGTGATCAGGGTTTTTCCAGAGTAGAATCTGAGTCTGTCTGGTAAGCAGATTGTTTCAAAAGCAATCGATGCTTGCCAGACAAGTCAAATCAGCCGTCGTGGTGAAATTGGTAGACACGCTATCTTGAGGGGGTAGTGGCGAAAGCTGTGCGAGTTCGAGTCTCGCCGACGGCACCAACACAATATAAAAGGCCTGCCTGGGTCGCGTCTTGTGCTTACCTGGGTTGGCTCCTGCGGTGAGTAGACATCAAGATGAGCATCGAGCAATACCTCCCGGTCCTTTTGTTTATCCTGGTGGGTGCGGGCGTTGGCCTTGGCCCACTGGTCATAGGCTACATCCTCGGACCCAATCGCCCTAATGCGGCGAAAAACTCCCCATACGAATGCGGCTTTGAGGCCTTTGAAGACGCGCGCATGAAATTCGATGTGCGCTACTACCTCGTCGCCATTCTTTTCATTCTCTTCGACTTGGAAATTGCGTTCCTCTTCCCATGGGCGGTCTCGCTGCATGAAGTGGGAATGCCAGGTTTTATCGCGGTTCTCGTGTTCTTGGCCATTCTGGTGGTGGGTTTCGCCTATGAATGGAAAAAGGGCGCGCTGACCTGGGAATAACCGGAAATCAAAAAGGTACACGATGATTGAAGGTGTGTTGGAGAAGGGCTTCGTCACCACGAGCTATGACTCGGTGGTGAACTGGGCCAAGACTGGGTCGATCTGGCCCATGACGTTTGGTTTGGCATGCTGCGCCGTCGAGATGATGCACGCGGCCGCTGCGCGTTATGACATCGGCCGTTTCGGCGCCGAAGTCTTCCGTGCCAGCCCGCGCCAGGCTGACTTGATGATTGTGGCGGGCACCTTGTGCAACAAGATGGCGCCCGCTATGCGCAAGGTCTACGACCAGATGGCCGAGCCGCGTTGGGTGATCTCGATGGGATCCTGCGCCAACGGTGGTGGTTACTACCACTACAGCTACTCGGTGGTGCGCGGCTGCGACCGCATTGTTCCCGTGGATGTGTATGTGCCAGGCTGCCCGCCCACGGCAGAGGCGCTAATCTACGGCATCATCCAGCTGCAGCAGAAAATCCGCCGCACCCATACCATTGCGCGCGCTTAGGAGTTGTGATGAGTGTAGAACTGATACAGCCTAGCGTGCTGCAAGAGACGATCGCCCGCGTGCTGGGCGACAAGGCGCGCTCGGTGACCCTGGCGCTGGGCGAAGTGACTGTCGAAGTCTCGGCCCCGAACTACCTGCAGGCCATGGAGCTGCTGCGCGATGCACCCGAGTGCAAGTTCGAGATGCTGATGGACCTGTGCGGCGTTGATTACTCCGCCTACAAGGATGTGGGCACCGATGGTCCACGCTTTGCGGTGGTCTCGCACCTCTTGTCGATCAGCCTGAACCAGCGCGTGCGCGTGCGGGTGTTCTGCCAAGACGATGACTTCCCGGTGCTCGACACCCTCAGCCAGCTCTGGGCCTCGGCCAACTGGCTGGAGCGCGAAGCCTTTGACCTGTTTGGCATCGTCTTCGAAGGCCATGACGACCTGCGCCGCATCCTGACCGACTACGGCTTTATCGGCCACCCGTTCCGCAAGGATTTCCCGCTGTCGGGCCATGTGGAAATGCGCTACGACGCCGAGCAAGGCCGGGTGATTTACGAGCCCGTGTCGATCGAGCCGCGCGAGATCACGCCCCGCATTATTCGTGAAGACCATTACGGAGGCCTGCACTGAGGCGCTCTGTCCTCACGATGAAGAACCATGGCTGAAATCAAAAACTACACACTCAACTTCGGTCCCCAGCATCCTGCAGCACACGGCGTGCTGCGTCTTGTGCTGGAGCTCGATGGTGAAGTGGTGCAACGTGCAGACCCGCATATCGGCCTGCTGCACCGCGCCACCGAGAAGCTGGCGGAGAGCAAGACCTTCATCCAGTCGCTGCCCTACATGGACCGGCTGGATTACTGCTCGATGATGAGCAATGAGCATGCCTACTGCCTGGCCATTGAAAAGCTGCTGGGCCTGGAAGTGCCGATCCGCGCGCAATACATCCGCGTGCTGTTCTCCGAAATCACCCGCATCATGAACCACTTGATGTGGCTGGGCTCTTCGGGCAATGACGGCGGCAGCTCCACCATCCTTATCTACAGCTTCCGCGAACGTGAAGACCTGATGGACATGTACGAGGCCGTCTCCGGCGCGCGCATGCACGCGGCGTACTTCCGTCCCGGTGGCGTGTACCGCGACCTGCCAGACAGCATGCCGCAGTACAAGGCCAGCAAGGTGCGCAATGCCAAGTCCATCGGGCAGATGAACCGCAACCGCCAAGGCTCGATGCTGGACTTCATCGACGACTTCAGCGCACGTTTCCCCAAGTGCGTGGACGAGTACGAAACCCTGCTGACCGACAACCGCATCTGGAAACAGCGCAATGTGGGCATCGGCGTGGTTGATATCGACCGCGCGATGAACCTGGGCCTGACGGGCCCGATGCTGCGCGGCTCGGGTCTGGCCTGGGACATGCGCAAGTCGCAGCCCTATGAAGTCTATGACCGCATGGATTTCGACATTCCCGTGGGCAAGACCGGCGACTGCTATGACCGCTACCTGGTACGCATCGCCGAGATGCGCGAGTCCAACCGCATCATCAAGCAGTGCGTGGACTGGCTGCGTGTCAATCCCGGCCCGGTGATCACGGACAACCACAAGGTGGCGCCTCCCGATCGCGAAGCCATGAAGTCCAACATGGAAGAGCTGATCCACCACTTCAAGCTGTTCACCGAAGGCTTCAAAGTGCCTGAGGGCGAGGCTTACGCATCGGTGGAACACCCCAAGGGCGAATTTGGCATCTACCTGATCAGCGACGGTGCCAACAAGCCTTACCGCCTGAAGATTCGTCCACCAGGATTTGTGCATCTCTCGGCGCTCGATGAAATGAGCCGTGGCCACATGCTGGCCGATGCCGTGATGGTGCTGAGCACCTTGGACATCGTGTTTGGAGACGTTGACCGATGATTACCGAAGCAACCAAAGCACGCTTTGCCCGCGAAGTTGCCAAGTATCCGGCAGAGCAGAAGCAGTCGGCCGTGATGGCTTGCCTGTCTATCGTGCAGCAGGAGCAAGGCTGGGTAAGCCAGGAGAGCGAGGCGGTGATCGCCGAGTACCTGGAGATGCCCGAAATCGCCGTGCATGAAGTGACCACCTTCTACAACATGTACAACCAGCACTCGGTGGGCAAGTACAAGTTGAGCGTGTGCACCAACCTGCCTTGCCAGCTGCGCCGCGGCCGCGAGGCGCTCAAGCACCTGGAAGACAAGCTGGGCATCAAGATGGGTGATACCACCGCCGATGGCGTGTTCACCATCGAACAGTCCGAATGCCTGGGCGCCTGCGCCGATGCGCCGGTGCTGCTGGTCAATGACCGCCACATGTGCAGTTTCATGGACAACGAAAAGCTCGATCAGCTGCTGACCGGCTTGCGGACAGCGGAGGACACCAAGTGACTACAGCTGCTCAAATTCTGTCGCAGTTCCAGGCCACCGGCGTGGAAACCTGCTTTCACGATCGCCACATCGAACCCCAGATCTATGCAGGTCTGAACGGCACGAACTGGTCGATCAAAGACTACGAAGCACGCGGCGGCTACCAGGCCCTGCGCAAGCTGCTGGGCAAGGACGGTGGCGAGGGTCTGACCCAGGACCAGGTCATTGCCACGATGAAAGAGTCGGGCCTGCGCGGCCGCGGCGGCGCGGGTTTCCCGACGGGCCTGAAGTGGAGCTTCATGCCCCGCAACTTCCCCGGCCAGAAGCACCTGGTGTGCAATTCGGACGAGGGCGAGCCCGGTACCTGCAAGGACCG
>JAVWTB010000053.1:0-6930 GCA_036667955.1 Comamonas sp. | reverse complement strand
AGAAGCACCTGGTGTGCAATTCGGACGAGGGCGAGCCCGGTACCTGCAAGGACCGTGACATCCTGATGTTCAACCCGCACATCGTCATCGAAGGCATGGCCATCGCTGCGTATGCGATGGGTATCTCGCTGGGTTACAACTACATCCACGGCGAGATCTTTCAGGTCTACGAACGCTTTGAAGCGGCACTGGAAGAGGCGCGTGCCGCCGGCTTCCTGGGTGACAACATCATGGGCAGCAATTTCAGCTTCGAGCTGCATGCCCACCATGGTTTTGGCGCCTACATCTGCGGCGAAGAAACCGCCTTGCTCGAATCGCTCGAAGGCAAGAAGGGCCAGCCCCGTTTCAAGCCACCATTCCCGGCCAGCTTTGGCCTGTATGGCAAGCCCACGACGATCAACAACACCGAAACCTTTGCGGCCGTTCCCTGGATCATCCGCAACGGTGGCCAGGCCTATCTGGAATGCGGCAAGCCCAACAACGGCGGCACCAAGATTTACTCGGTCAGCGGTGATGTGAACAAGCCCGGCAACTACGAAGTGCCGATGGGCACGCCGTTCTCCACCTTGCTGGAGCTGGCGGGCGGTGTGCGCACCGGTCGCAAGCTCAAGGCCGTGATCCCTGGCGGATCGTCGGCGCCCGTGCTGCCTGCCGACATCATGATGGCCTGCACGATGGACTATGACTCCATCTCCAAGGCCGGCTCGATGCTGGGCTCGGGTGCTGTCATCGTGATGGACGACTCGCGTGACATGGTCGAGAGCCTGCTGCGCCTGTCCTACTTCTACCAGCACGAATCCTGCGGACAGTGCACGCCTTGCCGCGAAGGCACGGGCTGGCTGTGGCGCATGGTGGACCGCATCCAGCACGGCCACGGCCGCGCCGAGGATCTGGAGAAGCTGGACTCGGTAGCCGGCAACATCATGGGGCGCACGATTTGCGCATTGGGCGATGCGGCTGCGATGCCGGTGCGCGCCATGATCAAGCATTTCCGCCATGAATTCGAAGCAAAGATCAACGCTGCTGAAAAGCAGACCGCTGCTTCTTCCTGATCGCGAGTGAGCATATGGTTGAAATTGAAATAGACGGCCAGAAGGTCGAGGTCGCGGAAGGCAGCATGGTCATGCACGCGGCCGATGCGGCGGGCAAGTACATCCCTCACTTCTGCTACCACAAGAAACTGTCGATCGCGGCCAACTGCCGCATGTGCCTGGTGGACGTCGAGAAGGCGCCCAAGGCCATGCCCGCATGCGCCACGCCGGTGACGCAGGGCATGATTGTGCGCACCACCTCGGACAAGGCCATCAAGGCCCAGCAATCGGTGATGGAGTTCCTGCTCATCAATCACCCGCTGGACTGCCCCATCTGCGACCAGGGCGGTGAATGCCAATTGCAGGACTTGGCAGTCGGTTACGGCGCCAGCAGCTCGCGCTACGAAGAAGAAAAGCGCGTGGTCTTCCACAAGAACGTGGGCCCGCTGATCTCCATGGAAGAGATGAGCCGTTGCATCCACTGCACCCGCTGTGTGCGCTTCGGGCAAGAAGTCTCGGGCATCATGGAGCTGGGCATGGTCAACCGCGGCGAGCACGCCGAGATCACCACGGTCGTGGGCGATACGGTGGACTCCGAGCTGTCGGGCAACATGATCGACATCTGCCCCGTGGGCGCGCTCACGAGCAAGCCTTTCCGCTACAGCGCCCGTACCTGGGAGCTGTCGCGCCGCAAGTCGGTGTCGCCGCACGACTCCACCGGTGCCAACCTGATTGTGCAGGTCAAGAACCACAAAGTGATGCGCGTTGTTCCGTTCGAGAACGAAGCCGTCAACGAATGCTGGATTGCCGACCGTGACCGCTTCTCCTACGAAGCGCTCAACGGTGAAGAGCGCCTGAAGGCGCCGATGATCAAGCAAGGCGGCCAGTGGCTCGAAGTGAGCTGGCAAGCCGCTTTGGAATATGTGGCCAATGGCATCAAGAGCGTGCAGCGCGACCATGGCGCCAGCGCCCTGGGTGCGCTGGTCAGCCCGCACAGCACGCTCGAAGAGCTGTTCCTGTCCGGTGAGCTGCTGCGCTCGCTGGGCAGCCAGAATGTGGACTACCGCCTGCGCAATGCCGATTTCGCCAAGGCGGACGGTGTGCGCTGGCTGGGTCGCTCGGTCGCGTCGCTGTCGGACCTGAACACGGTCTTGATCGTCGGCTCGAACGTGCGCAAGGAGCATCCGCTGTTTGCCCAACGCATCCGCCAGGCCGCCCGCAAGGGCGCGGTGGTGACCGCCGTTCAGTCCAAGGCTTTTGATCTGGCGATTCCGCTGGCACACCAGGTCATCGCGCCTGCTGCGCAGTGGGCCTATGCGCTGTCCTCCGTGGCAGCGGCCATTGCCCAGTCCAAGGGTATTGAGGCACCTAACAATGCCGGTACGGTGACGCCTGAGTCCATCGAGATTGCCCGCGCGCTGCAAAACGGCGAGCAAAAGGCGATCTTGCTGGGCAATGCGGTGGCACACCATGCGCAAGCCAGCACCTTGCTGTCGATTGCCAACTGGATTGGCGCGCAGACCGGTGCCACGGTTGGCTTCCTGACCGAAGCGGCCAACACCGTGGGCGCGCAATGGGTGGGTGCTGTGCCCCAGGCCCATGGTATGCATGCGGGCGAGATGCTCGCCGGCGGCATCAAGGCTGCGATCTTGCTCAACTGCGAACCCGCATTCGACACGGCTGCTGGCAGCCAGGCGCTGCAAGGCTGCGAGATGGTGGTGAGCCTGAGCCCCTTCAAGGCCAACATGGACATCGCCGATGTCATGCTGCCGATCGCGCCGTTCACCGAGACCTCGGGCTCGTTCGTGAATGCCGAAGGCCGTGTGCAGAGCTTCCACGCGGTGGTCAAGCCGCTGGGCGATACCCGTCCCGGCTGGAAGGTGCTGCGCGTGCTGGGCAATCTGCTGGATGCGGCAGGCATGGACTTTGACTCCTCGCAAGACGTGCTGGCGGTGGCCACGGGCTCGCAAGGCCAGGTGCCTGCCGAGCTGCTGTCCAACAGCACCAAGACCAACATGGCAGTGTCAGCGCCTGCAGGCCAGGAGCCGGTGGTTGCCAGCATCTACCAACTCGATGGCATCGTGCGTCGCGCGCCGTCGTTGCAAATGACGGCGGATGCCCGCCAATCCTCGGAGGTGGTGGCAGCATGATCGACGCAATTTACAACGGCGGTCTGACCCTGATCGCAGCAGACTGGTGGGCGACCCTGGTCTGGCCTGTGCTCTGGAACCTGATCAAGATCCTGTGCATTGTTTTGCCGCTGATGGGCGCCGTCGCCTATCTGACCTTGTGGGAGCGCAAGCTCCTGGGCTTCATGCAAGTGCGCTACGGCCCCAACCGGGTCGGTCCTTTTGGTCTGCTCCAGCCTTTGGCCGACGGCCTCAAGCTGATGACCAAGGAAATCATCACGCCGACAGCAGCGAGCTCTGGCCTCTACCGCCTGGGCCCCATCATGGCGATCATGCCTGCGCTGGCCGCCTGGGTGGTGATTCCCTTCGGCCCGGATGTGGCACTGGCCAACGTGAACGTGGGCCTGCTGCTGGTGATGGCGATTACCTCGATCGAAGTCTATGGTGTGATCATCGCCGGCTGGGCATCGAACTCCAAGTACGCCTTCCTGGGTGCGCTGCGCGCATCGGCCCAGATGGTGAGCTATGAAATCGCAATGGGCTTCTGCTTCCTGGTGGTGATCATGGTCACCGGCAGCATGAACCTGACCGAGATCGTGCTGGCCCAGGGCAAGGGCATGATGGCATCGTCCGGTGCCAGCATCCTGTCCTGGAACTGGCTGCCACTGTTCCCGATGTTCATCGTCTACTTGATCTCGGCCGTGGCTGAGACCAACCGCCATCCCTTCGACGTCGTTGAAGGCGAAGCGGAAATCGTGGCCGGTCACATGGTGGAATATTCGGGCATGGGCTTTGCCGTGTTCTTCCTGGCCGAATACGCGAGCATGTGGCTGGTGTCGATTCTGGCCGTGATCATGTTCCTGGGCGGCTGGTTGCCACCGTTTGATTTCCTGTCCTTCATCCCAGGCTGGATCTGGCTGGCGGCCAAGACCTTCTTGGTGGTGTCGATGTTCATCTGGATTCGCGCTACTTTCCCACGTTTCCGCTATGACCAGATCATGCGTCTGGGCTGGAAGATCTTCATCCCCGTGACTCTGGTGTACCTGGTCTTTGTCGGCGGCTGGTTGCTGTCGCCATGGAACATCTGGAAATAAGCGGAGGAATACAACATGACTACTGCAGTTTCTCCCCGCTCTTTCTCGGTGAAGGATTTCTTCAAGAGCTTCATGCTCTGGGAGTTGATGAAGGGTATGGCCCTGACCGGCCGCTACACCTTTGCGCGCAAGATCACGGTCCAGTTTCCGGAAGAGAAGACGCCTCTGTCTCCCCGCTTCCGTGGCCTGCACGCGCTGCGCCGTTATGAAAACGGCGAAGAGCGTTGCATTGCCTGCAAGCTGTGCGAAGCCGTATGCCCCGCCATGGCGATCACGATCGAGTCGGATGTGCGTGAGGACGGCTCGCGCCGCACCACCCGCTATGACATCGATCTGACCAAGTGCATTTTCTGTGGCTTCTGTGAAGAGAGCTGCCCCGTTGACTCCATCGTGGAAACCCAGATTCTGGAATACCACGGAGAAAAGCGCGGCGACTTGTACTTCACCAAGGAAATGCTGCTGGCCGTGGGCGACCGTTACGAACCTGAAATTGCTGCAGCCAAGGCTGCGGACGCAAAGTACCGCTAACGCGGCACTTGGAGACTGATCGAAAAGAGCCCCACATGGATGTCACAACTGGTTTTTTCTATCTGTTCTCGGTAGTGCTGCTGTATGCGGCATTCCGAGTGGTTACTTCTCCAAATCCGGTGCACGCTGTGCTGCACCTGATGTTGGCTTTCTCTCAGGCAGCCGGTATTTGGTTGCTGCTCAAGGCGGAGTTCCTGGCCATCGTGCTGGTGATGGTCTACCTGGGCGCTGTCATGGTGCTGTTCTTGTTCGTGGTGATGATGCTGGATATCCGCATCGACCAGCTGCGCAAGAACTTCTGGAAGAACTTCCCGCTGGCGGCGGTGATTTTTGCCATCGTCGCCTTCGAAATGGGTGTGGTGTTGATCGGTGGCTTCAGCGCCATTGATGCGCCCAAGGCCATTCCTGCGGTGGTGGATGCGGCCGGCAAGGTGGTGCCTTACAGCAACGTCAAGGCGCTGGGCACCATGCTCTACACCGAGTATCTGTTCCCTGTGCAAGTGGCTGCGGTCATCTTGCTGGTGGCGATGATTGCCGCGATTGCCCTGACCCTGCGCCAGCGCAAGGATTCCAAGGCCATCGATGCCTCGCTGCAAGTGCGCGTACGTGCTTCAGATCGTCTGCAATTGGTCAAAGTCGAGGCCAGCAAGCCCGCTGCACCCGTGGTGCCGCCTGCTGCTGATGCCGAGGAGAAGAAGGTATGACGCTCACACTGGGTCATTTTCTGACGTTGGGCGCGATGCTGTTCGCGCTGTCCGTGGTTGGTATCTTCATGAACCGCCGCAACCTGATCGTGCTGCTGATGGCCATCGAATTGATGCTGCTGGCGGTGAACACGAACTTTGTTGCCTTCTCCCACTACCTGGGAGACATGCACGGCCAGATTTTCGTGTTCTTCATCCTGACCGTTGCGGCGGCGGAGTCGGCAATTGGGTTGGCAATCTTGGTGTTGCTGTTCCGTAACAAGTCCACCATCGATGCGGAAGATCTCAACTCCCTAAAGGGTTGAGGCACCCATACTTGCAAGGTTAAGAAGAATGAGTCAAACCCTTTCTGCTTCAACACTGTTGGCGGTGCCTTTGGCGCCCCTGGCAGGATCTTTGCTGGCAGGCATTTTCGGTACCGCCCTGGGTGGTAACCGCATCGGCCGCGTTGGCAGCCGCACGCTCACCATCCTGGGTGTGTTCATTGCCTTCGTCATCTCTGCGATGACGTTCCAGAGCGTCGTGTTTGAAGGTGCCACCTTCAACCAGACGCTCTACACCTGGATGACCGTTGGGTCGCTCAAGATGGAGATCGGTTTCCTGATCGACTCCATCACCGCGATGATGATGTGCGTGGTGACCTTTGTGTCGCTGATGGTGCACATCTACACCATCGGCTACATGGAAGAAGATGACGGCTACAACCGTTTCTTCTCGTACATCTCGCTGTTCACCTTCTCCATGCTGATGCTGGTGATGAGCAACAACCTGCTGCAGCTGTTCTTCGGCTGGGAAGCGGTGGGCCTGGTGTCGTACCTGTTGATCGGTTTCTACTTCAAGAAGGAAACGGCGATCTTCGCCAACATGAAGGCCTTTGTGGTCAACCGTGTCGGTGACTTCGGCTTCATCCTGGGTATCGGCCTGATCGCTGCCTACACCGGCACCTTGAACTACACCGAAATCTTCGCCAAGACCAATGAGTTGAGCGTCATGACCCTGCCAGGCTCCACCTGGTCGCTGATGACGGTGATCTGCATCTGCCTGTTCATCGGTGCGATGGGCAAGTCGGCCCAGTTCCCGCTGCATGCCTGGCTGCCCGATTCGATGGAAGGTCCTACCCCCATCTCGGCACTGATCCACGCGGCCACCATGGTGACCGCCGGTATCTTCATGGTCTCGCGCATGTCGCCGCTCTATGAGCTGTCCGATACGGCGCTGAACTTCATCCTCGTGATTGGCTCGATCACCGCGCTGTTCATGGGCATTCTGGGCATCATCCAGAACGACATCAAGCGCGTGATCGCGTACTCCACGCTGTCGCAGCTGGGTTACATGACCATCGCGCTGGGCGTGTCGGCCTACTCGGTGTCCGTGTTCCACCTGATGACCCACGCGTTCTTCAAGGCACTGCTGTTCCTTGGCGCCGGCTCGGTCATCATGGGCA
>JAVWTB010000052.1:0-7131 GCA_036667955.1 Comamonas sp. | reverse complement strand
ATAAACAACACCCCAAAAAGTTGGATAGGTGTCCAACTTTTGGGGTGCAGTTCAGTTTGCAAGCCGGTGGCTTTTTTGTGGCTGTAGCTATAGGCCGACCCTGCACTACAGCCTGGGCGGCAGCAGCGCTTATTCGAGCTTGAATCCCGTCTCCTTGACCACCTGCTTCCAGCGGTCCGTCTCGGCCTGGATCTGCTGCGCAAACACCTCGGGCGTGGTTTTCACGGGGATGTAGTCGTACTGCTTGAGCTTGGCCAGCACATCGGGCATCTGCATGACCTTGTCGATGTTCTGCGACAGCGCAGCGACGAGCTCTTTGGGGGTGCCCTTGGGCGCGAGCAAACCGGCCCAGGAGCTGAACTCCATGTCCTTGATGCCCAACTCGACGAGGGTCGGCACATCGGGGAAGGAGGCGGCACGCTGGGGCAGCACCACGGCCAGCGCCTTGACCTTGCCGGCCTTGATCATCTCCACGGCGGCAAAAGAGTCAAAGGAGAAATCCACCTCGCCGGACACCACGGCCTGCATCTGCGGGCTAGTGCCCTTGTACTGCGCGTTGATGATGTGCGGCGCCTTGATCACCTGCTTGAACTGCTCGGTGATCAGGTTGATGATGGCGCTGCCCGAGGACGCCGTCAGTGGTTTGTCCTTGTTTTGGGCCAGCGCGATCAGCTCTTGCAGCGAATTGGCGGGCAAATCCTTGCGGGCGATGATGATGAAGCCCACCGAGCAGACCTTGGCTACCGGCGCAAAGCTGGCGGCCGCTTCATAAGGCGCCTTGTAGATCACTGGGCTCAGGGTCTGGGCACCGGCCGTGTTGAACAGCAGGGTGTAGCCATCGGCCTGCGCCCGGGCCACTTCACCGGTGCCGATCATGCCGTTGGCGCCGCCCCGGTTGTCGATGACAAAGGTGCCCTTCATCAGCTCGCCCATCTTCTGCATCACCAGCCGCGCCACCACATCGGTGGTGCCACCTGCCGCAAAGGGCACGATCACGCGCACCGGCTTGTTGGGGTAGGCCGTCTGGGCCTGCGCCCATTGCGGCACGCTGGCTGCGCCAGCAGCGGCTGCAAGGGTGGTGAGAAAATGGCGGCGCTCAATCATGTCCATGGCGATGTCTCCTGTATCGGTTCGTATTTATGAAACCATTGTGGGCAGCGCTTGCCTGGCTGTCTAATACAAGAGAGCAATGCAACCATTCGCAGGCGCTATCGCAGCATGGTTGCACAGCGGCCCAGCCCGCTCCAAAAGCGCTCGCTCGCGGCTGTCTCCGATGCGTCTAGGCCTGCGTCAAACGCCAGGGGGGCGGGCGCGCAACCGCTGGCCAAACAATGCAGGCCCCGCGCGTCATGCGGACTGCGGCCTACCCCCCGCCTGGCGACCACGGCGGGCGAGCCGGTCTGGGGCTTACAAGGCAAAGCGGCGGTCCAATCCCTCGCCACCGGCAGCCCGTCCAAGAGAGCCTATTTATCTAATAGTATTTCTCTTCTTTATTTCAAATAAACATAGTCAAATTACACCCATGGTAAATACCCTCATCTAGGGTAAATACCAGGGTTAGCTGTCACATATTTGTAAAAGTTCCGAGCTAATTCAGTCTATTTTTGGAACAATCAGTCTGATTTTTGGCTATTTATCTGGGATACATACCAATATAAACTTCATTCCATCGTTAAACAAAAGCTGCACCGCAAGCAACAAGGCCTGCAGGCACAGCAAAAGACGACGCGAATCGACCACCAGGCCGGACGCAATACCAAAGGAAAGAAAAATGAACGCACGTATTCTCGCTATCGCCGCCACTTTGGCCCTGGGTGCCACCGTTGCTCAAGCCAACCCTTTTGAAGGCGACCGCTCTATTGCTCCTCAAGCTGCAGCCACCAGCGCCGTCAACCGCGCTGATGTGCAAGCCCAACTGGCTGAAGCCCGCAAGAGCAACACCATGATTGCGCAAGGCAACCAGTCGACCATGAACGCCTACGAACTGGGCAAGGGCCAACTGAGCCGCGCTGAAGTGACCCAGGCCGCTCGCCAAGCACTGGCCAACGGCACCATTCTCGAAGGCGAATAAGCCCTCCCCCTTGCTGGCACTTTGCGTGCCGGCACCTTGTCCCTGGAGCGGCGCACACACTCCCCGCCCCACCGACACAGGCCGCTGCCCCCGCAGCGGCCTTTTTTGCGTCTGCACGCCGGCCGCAAGACAGGCCTGAAAGGCGCCACCACAGCGCGCGCTGACTTGCAACAGGTTCTATCATCCGGGAACCTCTGCACGCATCCTGTCCTCTCACTGCCAGACTTTCAGGTACCACGCGATATGCCCCATGCTTTCATGCGCCGCTCGATAGGAGCGCTTTTTTTTACGCTGCTGGTGCTCGTGCTGTGCGCCACTGCCGGCCAGGCACAGGCCCAAATCAAACTCCAAATAGGCAGCGGCACAACCGCCGCCGCCATGGACAGCAGCTCCGGACCAGCGTCCAGCCATGTGGTGACAACGCCCCGCGTGCGCGCCGAGCTGGTGGCGCTGGCGCCCCAAGGCATTGAGCCCGGAAAAACCATCGAGCTGGGCCTGCTGCTGGACCACCAGCCCGATTGGCACACGTATTGGGCCAACCCCGGCGACTCCGGCCTGCCCACCCAGCTGCAGTGGCAGCTGCCCCCGGGTTGGGATGCGGGCGAAATCGCCTGGCCCACGCCCCACCCGATACGGGTCGGCACCCTCGTCAACTACGGCTATGAAGGCCAGGTGCTGCTGCCGGTCAACGTGCAGATCCCCAGCAACTTCTCGCCCGATGCCCGCGATGTGACCGTGCGCCTGAAGGCCAACTGGTTGATCTGCCGCGTGGAATGCATTCCTGAAGAAGGCCAGTTCAGCCTCACGATCCCCACCAAGAGCAGCACGGCCTTGCTGGCCGACAGCTTTGCCAAGGCACACGCCCAGGTGCCCGTCGCACTGCAAGGCAGCAGCCAGGCCAGCGTCGATGGCGAGACCTTGAAGCTGCGCGTCTCCGGCCTGCCCGCTGCGCTGCAAGGCCAAAGCCTGCAGGTGCTGACTGAAAACCCCGACACCTTGCACCATGCAATGGAAGCAGGCAAGGATTTCAACCAGCAATGGGACGGTGCGGACTGGACGGCCGTGGTGCCGCTGTCTGCCAACCGGGGCCAAACGCCTGACCATATTCCGCTGGTCCTGACCACCGAAGGACACACTGCCGCGGACGGCGCCATTGGCTGGCGCACCGTGGCCCCCATCAGCGGCCAATGGCAGGCCGCTACCGTGGCCCAGGTATCGCCCGAGCTGGCTGCCGCGCTGGCCAAAAATGCACAGACATCTGCCCCCACCCCACCGCCCTCTTCGGGCAACCTCTGGCTGGCCGTGCTGGGCGCGCTGGTCGGTGGCCTGATCCTCAACCTGATGCCCTGCGTGTTCCCGATTCTGGCGCTCAAGGTGCTGGGCTTTACAGCCCACGGCAGCCAGTTGCGCGAGCAGCGCCATGCCGGCCTGGCCTACACCGTCGGCGTGGTGCTGTCCTTCCTGGCGCTGGGCGCCCTGCTGCTGGCACTGCGCTCGGCCGGCCAGCAACTGGGCTGGGGCTTTCAGCTGCAGTCGCCGCTGGTGATTGCGGCGCTGGCAGCGCTGTTTACCGTGATCGGTCTGAACCTGGCGGGCATGTTTGAGTTTGGCAGCTTTGTGCCCAGCAGCCTGGCGGGCAAGCAGGCCAAAAGCCCCATCACCAATGCCTTTTTGAGCGGCGTGCTGGCCGTGGCCATCGCCTCGCCCTGCACGGCCCCCTTCATGGGCGCCTCGATGGGCCTGGCCGTGAGCCTGCCGGCCGCCGAGGCCTTGCTGGTGTTTGCCGCGCTGGGCCTGGGCATGGCCGCGCCCTATCTGCTGGCCAGCTGGATTCCAGCCGTGGTGCGCTGGTTGCCGCGCCCAGGCGCCTGGATGGATACCTTCCGCCGTGCGATGGCCTTCCCGATGTTTGCCACCGTGGTCTGGCTGGTCTGGGTGCTGGGCCAGCAAAGCGGCATCGATGGCGCAGCCACCCTGCTGGCCCTGCTGGTGCTGCTGGCCGCGCTGGTCTGGGCGCTGGGCCTGCAAGGCCGCACACGCTGGGCGTTTGCACTGCTGTCCATCGCAGGCGGGCTGTACCTTGCCAGCGCCATGGGCCACAACCTGACCACGCCGGCCCCCGCACCGGGCCAGCAGGCCAGCGGCGCGCTGTGGCAGCCCTGGTCGGCGCAAAAGGTCGGCGAGATCAATGCCAGTGGCAAGCCGGTGTTTGTCGATTTCACCGCCGCCTGGTGCGTCACCTGCCAGTACAACAAGCGCACCACCTTGAGTGACAGCCAGGTGCTCTCCGCCTTTGAGAACAAGCAAGTGAGCCTGCTGCGCGCCGACTGGACCCGCCAGGACCCCGCCATCACGCAGGCGCTCAACCAGCTGGGCCGCAGCGGTGTGCCGGTATATGTGCTGTATGCGCCGGGCAAGGCGCCGCAGATCCTGTCCGAGGTGCTGAGCGTCAAGGAAGTGGTGGATGCGGTAACGCAGCTGTAAGCATCCCCACCCAGAAAAAAGCGCCGGCTTTGCCCGGCGCTTTGCGTTTCTCCAACGGTGATAGCCGCCCGATCAGCGCCCCCGGGCAGCGAGCTTGCGCACCTCGCGTACCAGCTGGTCCACCTCGTCAAAGGTGTTGTAGAACGCCAGCGAGGGCCGCACGGCGGTCTCCACCCCAAAGCGCCGCAAGATGGGCTGGGCGCAATGGTGGCCGGTGCGCACGGCAATGCCCTCGGCGTTCAGCGCCTGGCCGACTTCATCGGTGGTGTAACCCTGCAAAGTAAAGGCCAGCACGCTGGCTTTGCCAGGCACCGTGCCAATCAGGCGCAAGCCATCGATGCTGGCCAGCTGCGCCATGCCGTAGTCCACCAGTGCGTGCTCGTAGCGGCTGATCTGTTCGATACCGATGCGCTCTACATACTCCAGCGCAGCGCCCAGGCCCACCGCGTCGGCGATGTTGCCGGTACCCGCTTCAAAGGTATTGGGCAGCGGCTGGTAGACGGTTTTCTCGAAGGTCACATCGGCAATCATGTTGCCGCCGCCCTGCCAGGGCGGCATGGCCTCCAGCACCTCGCTGCGCCCCCAGAGCACACCAATGCCGGTGGGCGCAAAGATCTTGTGGCCGGAGAACACAAAGAAGTCCGCCCCCAGGTCCTGCACATCGACGGGGGTATGGGCAATGGACTGCGCGCCATCGATCAAGGTGGTGATGCCCCGGCGCTTGGCAATCTCCACCACCTGCTTGACGGGCACCACCGTGCCCAGCACGTTGGAGACATGGCCGATGGCCACGATCTTGGTGCGGTCGTTGATCAGTTTCTGGTACTCGTCCAACCGGATCTGGCCCTGGTCGTCCACCGGTATCACCCGCAGCTTGGCGCCCTTGGCGGCCGCCAGTTGCTGCCAAGGCACGATGTTGGCATGGTGCTCCAGATGGCTGATGATGATCTCATCGCCTTCGCCCACATTCGCCCCGCCCCAGGCCTTGGCCACCAGGTTGATGGCCTCGGTGGTACCGCGCACAAAGATCACTTCGCGCGCCTCGGGCGCGTTGATGAAGCGCCGCACCACTTCGCGGGCATGCTCGTAGGCATCCGTGGCGCGCGCGGCCAGCGTATGGGCGGCGCGGTGGATGTTGGAGTTCTCATGCGCATAGAAGTGGCTGATGCGCTCGATCACCTGGCGCGGCTTGTGCGTGGTGGCCGCATTGTCCAGCCACACCAGCGGCTTGCCATTGATGCGCTCGGACAGGATCGGGAAATCACGCCGCACCGCCTGGATGTCAAAACCGGGGTGGCGGTCCTGCTGCAGCCCGGGCGCCGGGTCTTGGGCGCCGTGCGGCGCCGCTTTGGCCGGGGTGACAAAACCATTGGGCAGCTGCACTGCATGCACAAAGTAGTACTGCGGCGCAGCGCCCGGCACCGAAGCGGGTTGGGTCTGGTGGCCCAGAGGCGCCACGTCGGCACCACGTGGCCCACGCAGATCGATGCCGTTCAGATGGCTATCGGGCGCAGCACGGCGGGCCTGGTCGGCCAGCGCCTGCAACGATGCACCACTGCTGTCCGCAGGGGCAGCAGCTGCTGACGGTGGCTCCAGAAAATAATAACCAGCGCCAGGGGCAGAAGCTGCAACGGGCGGTGCAGCCGCATGGGGCACCCCTTGCACCAAACCGCCCAGGCGGGGCTCATAGGCTGGCAGCGTGGCCAGCACGCTATCAGGCGCACCATTGCCCGCTGCGGCATGGGGCAGCAAGGCAGGGGCGCGGTGGGCCAGCGAGAGCACGGGTGTGGGCGACGCGGGCAGCAGGTTGCTGCCTGGCAGCACACCAGCGGGCACGGGGGTGCCCGGCACGCTGGGCCCCAGACCAGCCGGGCTGGCCAAGGGCGAGCCTGGCGGCGCAATGTTCACAGGAGCCTGCACGCCCTGCGGCAAGCCCGGTGCGCCTGGCCGCTCGGCAAACAGCGCAGTGGCCATCTGCGTGAGCAGTTCGGTGGAGATGGGCGCGCCCGATGGCTCGGGCAGGCCGGATACGGCGGAAACCATGGCGGCTCCTTTGCTCACTTGTAGGTATCGGGGTAGTCGTGGTACTTGTTGATCTCCACGTCATCGAGCACGGCCAATGCATCGGGCGTGTGCACGGCCAGCGAGCAGTACAGCGAGATCAGGTACGAGGCAATCGCATGGTTGTTGATGCCCATGAAACGCACCGACAGCCCTGGCCCCTGCTCCCCGGGCAGACCGGGCTGGAACAGGCCAACCACGCCCTGGCGCTTGTCACCCACGCGCAGCAGCAAGATCTTGGATTTTCCATCTGCCACCGGCACCTTGTCCGAGGGGATCAGTGGCACACCGCGCCAGGTGATGAACTGCGAGCCAAACAGGCTGACCGTGGGCGGTGGCGTGCCGCGGCGCGTGGCCTCGCGGCCAAAGGCGGCAATGGTGAGCGGGTGGGCCAGGAAAAACGCCGGCTCCTTCCAGACCTTGGTCAGCAGCTCATCGAGGTCATCGGGCGTGGGCGCGCCCGTCAGCGGGAAAATGCGCTGCTCTTCCGTCACCTGGGCCAGCAGGCCGTAGTC
>JAVWTB010000051.1:0-7493 GCA_036667955.1 Comamonas sp. | reverse complement strand
ACGCCGCCAAGCGCCTGATCGGCCGCAAGTTCGACGAGAAGGAAGTGCAAAAGGATATCGACCTGATGCCTTTCCAGATCGTCAAGGCCGACAACGGCGACGCCTGGGTGCAAGTGCGTGACCAGAAGCTGGCCGCGCCACAAATCTCCGCAGAAGTACTGCGCAAGATGAAGAAGACCGCCGAGGACTTCCTGGGCGAGCCAGTGACCGAGGCCGTGATCACCGTGCCTGCGTATTTCAATGATGCACAGCGCCAAGCCACCAAGGATGCCGGCCGTATCGCCGGTCTGGAAGTCAAGCGCATCATCAACGAGCCTACCGCTGCTGCCCTGGCCTTTGGCCTGGACAAGGGCGGCAAGGGTGACCGCAAGATCGCCGTGTATGACCTGGGCGGCGGTACCTTTGACGTGTCCATCATCGAAATCGCTGATGTGGACGGCGAAAAGCAGTTCGAAGTGCTGTCGACCAATGGCGACACCTTCCTGGGTGGCGAAGACTTTGACCAGCGCGTGATCGAGTACATCATCACCGAGTTCAAGAAGGACCAGGGCGTTGACCTGTCCAAGGACGTGCTGGCACTGCAGCGCCTGAAGGAAGCGGCTGAAAAGGCCAAGATCGAGCTGTCCAGCTCGGCGGCGACCGACATCAACCTGCCCTACATCACGGCAGACGCTTCGGGCCCCAAGCACCTGAACATCCGCCTCACCCGCGCCAAGCTCGAAAGCCTGGTGGACGAGTTGATCGAGCGCACCATTGCCCCTTGCCGCACCGCTATCAAGGATGCCGGCATTGCAGTGGCCGATATCGACGACGTGATCTTGGTCGGCGGCATGAGCCGTATGCCCAAGGTGCAAGAGAAGGTCAAGGAATTCTTCGGCAAGGAGCCACGCAAGGACGTGAACCCCGACGAAGCCGTGGCCGTGGGCGCTGCCATCCAAGGCCAGGTGCTGGGCGGTGACCGCTCCGACGTGCTGCTGCTGGACGTGACGCCTCTGTCCCTGGGTATCGAAACCCTGGGCGGCGTGATGACCAAGATGATCACGAAGAACACGACCATCCCGACCAAGTTCGCGCAGACCTACTCGACCGCCGAGGACAACCAGCCTGCCGTGACCATCAAGGTGTTCCAGGGCGAGCGTGAAATCGCCAGCGCCAACAAGCTGTTGGGCGAGTTCAACCTGGAAGGCATTCCAGCCGCTCCACGTGGCACGCCCCAGATCGAGGTGGCCTTCGACATCGATGCCAACGGTATCTTGAACGTTTCTGCCAAGGACAAGGGCACCGGCAAGGAAAACAAGATCACCATCAAGGCCAGCTCGGGTCTGTCGGAAGACGAGATCCAGAAGATGGTCAAGGATGCTGAGCTGAACGCCGCTGACGACAAGAAGAAGTTGGAGCTGGTGCAGGCCCGCAACCAAGGCGAAGCCGCTGTGCACAGCGTCAAGAAGAGCCTGGGCGAGCATGGCGACAAGCTCGATGCCGCTGAAAAGACGGCCATCGACACCGCGGTCCAAGCGCTGGAAGAAGCGCTGAAGACCGAGGACAAGGACGCCATCGAAGCCAAGACCACGGCCCTGATGACCGCCAGCCAGAAGCTGGGCGAGAAGGTGTATGCCGACGCCCAGGCCGCACAGGCAGGCACCGCCGGTGCAGCAGCTGGCGCAGGCAGCGCAGCAGCGGCCGATGACAATGTCGTCGATGCCGAAGTCAAGGAAGTCAAGAAGGACTAAGCCCTTCCTGACAGGCCAGTAGCCGACTGTCACACCCCATGCCGGAGTCCGCATCGCCGCACTCCGGCATGGCTTTTCTACAGAATCGCTATTGCGCTGTCGCTGGTAGCGGTGGTTGGCCAAGCGCTGACACCCTGCCCCGTTTTATGCAAGCATCCAAAGGGACACGATGACCTCCACCACAGCACCTGCGACCGACGCACTGCATGTTGCAGAGCTCAGCCGTGTCAACCAGAAGATCACCGATGGCGCGGCCGCCCTGCCCGCCGTCACGCTCAAAGATGGCAGCCGGGTGCAGACCGGCACCGTCGCCACCATGCTCTACAACATCGCGCTCTACAATGCGGGCGAGCGCGGCGCCGTTGAAGAAGAGCTGAAGATGGCGATCCCCACCTTGTTCAAGGTGGGCTTGTTTGAGCTCTTTGCGCCGCAGCAATGGATTGACGGCGACAATCCGGGCCGCAGCTTTGTGGGCCTCCATGCCCGGGCGTATCTCAACGCCGCTGGTTAATTACCCACAGAATTCAAGAACACCATGTCCAAACGCGATTACTACGAAGTCCTTGGCCTGAGCAAATCCGCCACGGAAATCGAAATCAAGACGGCCTACCGCAAGATGGCCATGAAGTACCACCCCGACCGCAACCAGGGCGACGCCGCCAAGGAAGCGGAAGAGAAGTTCAAGGAGTGCAAAGAGGCCTACGAAATGCTCTCCGACAGCCAAAAGCGGGGCGCTTACGACCAGTACGGCCATGCCGGCGTCGATCCCAACATGCGCTCAGGCATGGGCGGTGAGGGCTTCGGTGGTTTTGCCGAATCGTTTGGCGACATCTTTGGCGAGATGTTTGGCGGCGCCCGCCGTGGCGGCGGTGGCCCCCAGGTCTACCGGGGCAACGACCTGTCCTACGCGATGGACATCAGCCTCGAAGAGGCCGCTGCAGGCAAGAACGCACAGATCAAGATCCCCTCTTGGGATGAGTGCGACACCTGCCACGGCAACGGCGCCAAGCCCGGCACCCAGGTCAAGACCTGCAGCACCTGCCACGGCAGCGGCCAAGTGCAGATGCGCCAAGGCTTTTTTGCCGTGCAGCAAACCTGCCCGCACTGCCGGGGCACCGGCAAGATCATCCCCGAGCCCTGCACCGCCTGCCATGGCCAGGGCCGCACCAAGTCGCAAAAGACCTTGGAAGTGAGCATTCCTGCCGGCATCGATGACGGTATGCGGATCCGCTCCACCGGCGATGGCGAGCCCGGCCAGAATGGCGGCCCAGCTGGCGATCTGTATATCGAGATCCGCGTGCGCAAGCACGAGGTATTCGAGCGCGATGGCGACGATCTGCACTGCGAAGTGCCCGTCAGCATGGTGACCGCTGCCCTGGGCGGCGAGATCGAAGTGCCTACGCTCAGCGGCAAGGCCGCCATCGACATCCCCGAAGGCACCCAGACCGGCAAGCAGTTCCGCCTGCGCGGCAAGGGCATCAAGGGCGTGCGCGCCAGCTATCCCGGCGATCTGTATGTGCACATCGTTGTCGAGACCCCCGTCAAGCTCACCGAGCACCAGCGCAAGCTGCTCAAGGAGCTCGATGAATCGCTGAAAAAAGGTGGCGCCAAGCACACGCCCAACAACCAGTCCTGGACAGACCGCCTGAAAAACCTGTTCACCTGATAACGAGAACCGCCGCATCACCCCGATGCGGTCGCCCTCCTCGCGAGCCAAGCACCAGCAGCGCTGGTGCTTTTTTCATGGCGGCTTGCGGTCTCAGCCTTGGCTGTCCTGCGCTGCGGGCTTTGGCACGATGGGCGCCCGGGCCGTGCTGCGGCGCAGCCAGCGCTTGATCAGCATTCTCAGTGGCAACAACACCACCAAGGCGAGCGCCAACAACCAGGGCAGCCACTGCGCTGCCGTCAAAATCAGCGCCTGCACACTGCGCGTCAAGCCATCCCAGCTGCGCTGCCAGGTTTGTTGCCAGGGGCTGTAAGAGCCGCTGCTGACAATGGCCCGTGTGGGTTGGAAACGCATCTGCACCAGCTGCTTGGCGGTATCGCGCTCCAGCAGCGCGCGGTGGCTGCTGGCCGCATCGATCTCCGCCTGCACCTGCGACAGCATGTCGCGGATGGCCATCAGGTCCTGCAAAGTACGTTTGACATTCTTCTCCAGCAGCAGTGCACGCAGGCTGTCGCGGTATTCGCTGCGGTTCTTGATCTGCGCCTCCACATCGACCACCTCAAAGCTCTTGTCCTCGGTCGTGGTCTGGTGGTTCAGCACCCGGGCCCCCGCGCCCAGCGCATCGGTGAGCGGGGCAAAGTCACGCGGGGCAACACGCATCGTCAAAAAGGCCTCTGCCGAGGACTGCGGTGTTTCGCGCCGCAGGTCCGAGGTCTCTACATAGCAGTCCAGCGCCTCGCAGCGGCTTTTGACGGCAGCCCACAATGCCGCCAAGTCAGCCGCCGGTGCTTCCACCTGCATGCGGTGGCTGATGGCCAAAAAGCGCTGGTCTGCGGCAGCAGCGCGGCCCTGTCCACCCCCAGCAGCAGCCACGTCAAAGGCAGCAGGTGCCGTTTCCATGCTGGCCATCTTGGCCATCGCACGTGCGGGGGGCGGCGCTGCGGCGGGTGCCGGCGCTGCATGCACCATGCGGGCCTCTGCCTGAGGCGCGTTCTGCCCAGCGTCTGGAGAGCAAGCGGACAGCAAGGCCGCTACCGCGACGGCGACGGCAGCCAGACCACCACGTGGAGCGTTGAACAGGCCGAAGGAAGAAGAGCGAGGTGACATGGTGATTCCGTTTTTTGAACATCGCAGCTTGCGACAGCTGCTCAATCGTAGTGAGCCGCTCCAACGGGGTCAAAGCCTTACAAAAACGTACATATTGGTCAGACCCATGGCGTCCCTCGCCGTACCCCCGCTGCGGTTCGCAAAGCCAGACTTTTCATGCAAATGACATATCAGACATCGCAATCCACGATACCAAACCAGACATTTGCCGCTAAAATCGCATTTGATTTCTAAAAATACGATACCTCCCCCGCCATGAAAAGCTCAGAGCGCAGTTTTGCGCGCCGCATTGACCTGACCTCGCTTCAGCTGTTTGTAGCCGTCTGCGAGCTGGGCAGCATTGGCCGGGCGGCGGAGAGGGAGTTCATCGCGGCATCGGCCGTCAGCAAGCGCCTGTCCGATCTGGAAACGGCGGTAGACACCCAGCTGCTGTACCGCCACAGCCGAGGTGTGACCCTGACCCCCGCCGGCGAGAGCCTGCTGCACCATGCGCGCAATGTGCTGTTTGGCCTGGAGCGCATGCAAGGTGAGCTGAGCGAGTACGCCGACGGCGTGCGCGGCCATGTACGCATCCATGCCAATATCTCCGCGATCGTGCAGTTTCTGCCTGAGGACCTGGGCAGCTTTGCGCGTGCGCACAGCCAAATCAAGATCGACCTGCAGGAGCATTTGAGCGCCGAGGTGATCCAGGCCGTGCATGAAGGCACGGCCGACCTGGGCATCTGTAACCCGGATACGGTAACCAACACTGCCGAGATGGACCTGCAGTCGCGCCCCTACCGCAGCGACCACCTGATGCTGGTAGTGCCCCTGGGCCACGCGCTTGCCCAACGCAACACCATCAGCTTTGAAGAAGCGCTGGAATGGGACATCGTCGGCCTGCAATCGGGCAGCAGCATCAGCCAGGCCATGCGCTCGGCATCGGCCCAGTTGCGCCGCCCACTGCGCCAGCGCATCCAGGTCACCAGCCTCGATGCCATGTGCCGCATGATCGACAACGGCCTGGGCATTGGCCTGCTGCCAGACCGCGCCTTTGCACTGATGCACGGCGTGGGCAACCTGCGCGGCATCCGCCTGGCCGATGCCTGGGCCCACCGCGAGCTGCGGTTGATGGCCCGCGATTTTGAGGCGCTGCCGGTGACCGCGCGCCTGCTGGTGGAGCACCTCAGCCCCCGGCCTGCCGAGGAGGCAGCCGCCGCTGAGCACCCAGACACCGCGCTGTCAGTCAACCTGCAGACCTTTGCCCACCTTTGATATTTCGCCCCCTTGACGAAACCCTTGACCCACAGAGAACCACGATGACCGGACGCACCCTCTACGACAAGATTTTTGACGAGCACACCATCCACACCGAAGAGGATGGCACCGCAATTCTGTACATCGACCGCCACCTGGTGCACGAGGTGACCAGCCCCCAGGCCTTTGAAGGCCTGCGCGTGGCGGGCCGCAAGCTGTGGCGGGTCAGCTCGGTGGTGGCCACGGCCGACCACAACACGCCGACCACCGGTTGGGAACGCGGCTATGACGGCATCGAAGACCCGATCAGCAAAGAGCAGATCGTCACCCTGAACCACAACATTGGCGAATTCGGCGCGGCCGCCTTCTTCCCCTTCATGGACAAGGGCCAGGGCATCGTCCACGTGATGGGCCCCGAGCAAGGCGCCACCCTGCCGGGCATGACGGTGGTTTGCGGCGACAGCCACACCAGCACCCATGGCGCCTTTGGCGCACTGGCACACGGCATCGGCACCTCCGAAGTCGAGCACGTGATGGCCACCCAGACCTTGCTGGCCAAGAAGGCCAAGAACATGCTGATCAAGGTGGACGGCAAGGTCGCACCCGGCGTGACCGCCAAGGACATCGTGCTGGCCATCATTGGCCGCATCGGCACCGCAGGCGGCACCGGCTACACCATCGAGTTTGCCGGCTCCGCCATCCGCGACCTGTCCATCGAAGGCCGCATGACGGTCTGCAACATGGCGATTGAAGCCGGTGCCCGCGCAGGCCTCGTGGCCGTGGACAGCAAGACCATCGACTACGTCAAGGGCCGCCCGCTGGCGCCCACTGGCGTGGAATGGGAGCAGGCTGTCAGCTACTGGAAGGGTTTGCACTCCGATGTCGATGCCAAGTTTGACACCGTGGTCACCTTGCGCGCAGAAGACATCGTGCCCCAAGTCACCTGGGGCACCAGCCCTGAGATGGTGCTGGGCGTGGATGCGACCGTGCCCGATCCGGACAAGGAAAAGGACCCGAACAAGCGCGGCGCCATCGAACGCGCGCTGACCTACATGAACCTGGAGCCCGGCAAGCCGATCAATGACATCTTCATCGACAAGGTATTCATCGGCAGCTGCACCAACAGCCGGATTGAAGACATGCGCGAGGCCGCTGCCGTCGTCAAGAAGCTGGGCCAGAAAGTGGCCAAGAACGTGAAGCTGGCGATGGTGGTTCCTGGCTCCGGTCTGGTCAAGGCCCAGGCCGAGGCCGAGGGCCTGGACCAGATCTTCACCGCCGCCGGTTTTGAGTGGCGCGAGCCCGGTTGCTCGATGTGCCTGGCTATGAACGCCGACCGCCTGGAGCCCGGCGAGCGCTGCGCATCGACCAGCAACCGCAACTTTGAAGGCCGCCAGGGCGCCGGTGGCCGCACCCACCTCGTCAGCCCCGCAATGGCGGCAGCGGCGGCCGTGCACGGCCACTTTGTCGACATTCGCCGCTTTGTCTGAACCCAGGAGCTATGCGATGAAAACCCGTTTCGCCTTCCTCACCATCGCGCTGGCCGCGCTGCTGTCTGGCTGTAACACCGTCCACGGCATTGGCCAGGATGTGCAGGGCGCGGGCAACGCCATCTCCCGCGCAGCACGTTAATACCCTCACCTCTTCATCGCTGCCAGCAGCCTCGCTAGGTCTGCTGGCAGCCCCAAAGGCTTGCACATGCAAAAATTCACCATCCACCAGGGCTTGGTCGCTCCCATGGACCGCGAGAACGTCGA
>JAVWTB010000050.1:0-10123 GCA_036667955.1 Comamonas sp. | reverse complement strand
TTCATGTACGGGACGACGTCCGGCGACACCCAAGCCGAGCTGCGCAGCTACAGCGTTGCGAATCGCCATGAGGCCGTCCGGTTTGCCTCGTCCAAATGCGATTGCGGGTGCCGGACTTTTGCGCTGCAGACCGATGAAGAAGCCGGCGTGGCAATCCGCACCTGCACCGACTGCGGGCAGGAACACCTGATGGGCGACAGCGCGGACTACGTTGAAGAGGCCGCCCCCGAGGCGCACGAGTGCGTGTGCGAGAACGAGGTGTTCGAGCTGATGTCCGGCGTCTCCGTGTACGAGGGCACACATGACGTGCGCTGGTACTACATCGCTTGCCACTGCGTGGAATGCAATCTGGTGGGGGTCTTCGCAGACTGGAAGTGTGAAGCGGGTGATGCGGCGGCCTTCCTCGCCAAGGTATAAGCGCGCCCCAGGTGGTTGCGCCAGCATGCGCCCCATGCACATGGAACGCCTGGCGCACCGCTAAAGAGAGCCCTCACAGCTTCCCAAAAAGCCCAACCTCAGCCAACCGCCCCCTGGCTCGGCACCCCATCCACCAGTCGCCACACCCCCAGCGCATTCTCATTTTGTAAAGCCACAGGCCGCAGCGCATCGGGCAGGTCCTGGTAGCAGACCGGTCGCAAGAAGCGGTCGATCGCGCTGGCGCCGACGGAGGTGTACATGGCGTTGGAGGTGGCGGGGAAGGGGCCGCCGTGGACCATGGCGTGGCTCACTTCTACACCGGTGGGGAAGCCGTTGACGAGGATGCGGCCGCATTGGCGCTCCAGCACCGGCAGCAGGGCGCGGGCGCTGTCGTGGTCGCCCTGCTCCAGGTGCAAGCTGGCAGTGAGCTGGCCTTCCAGGTGCTGGGCGACCTGCAGCAGCTCCTCCACACTGCGGGCTTTGACGACGATGGAGGCCGGGCCAAACATCTCTGACTGCAAGGCTTCGTTCGCCAACAAGGTCTGGGCGCTGGTCACATACAGCGCGGCCTGCGCTGCGTTGGCATGGTCGGCGGCCACGCCGGCGGCCAGCTGCTCCACACCGGCAGCGGCCTGCACCTGTGCACGGCCAGCCTCATAAGCCTGGTGGATGCCGGCGGTGAGCATGGTTTGCGCGCCCTTGGCGCGGATGGCCGCAGCTGCTGCGCTGATAAAGGTGCTGAGCGCGGGGCTGTCGATGGCCAGCACCAGGCCGGGGTTGGTGCAGAACTGCCCCGCCCCCATGGCCAGCGAATCAGCAAAGCCCTGGGCCAGTGCCTCAGGCCGCGCGGCCAGCTCCTGGGGCAGCAAGAAGACGGGGTTGATGCTGCTCATCTCGGCATAGACGGGGATGGGCTCCGCGCGGTTGTTGGCGATGCGCAAGAGCGCCAGGCCGCCTTGGCGCGAGCCGGTAAAGCCGACGGCCTTGATCTCGGGGTGGGCCACCAAGGCCTCGCCCAGTTCACGGCCTGCGCCCACCAGCAGCGAGAAAACACCTTCAGGCATGCCTTGGCGCTGCGCGGCCTTTTGCACCGCCCGCGCCACCATTTCCGACGTACCCAGATGCGCGCTGTGCGCTTTCACAATCACCGGTGCGCCAGCGGCCAGTGCCGATGCGGTATCGCCACCCGCCACCGAAAACGCTAGCGGGAAATTGCTGGCACCAAACACCGCCACGGGGCCCAGCGGGATCTTGGCCAGGCGCAGATCGGCACGGGGCAGCGGTTGGCGCTCGGGCTGGGCCGTGTCGATGGTGGCGCGCAGAAAATGGCCATCGCGCACCACCTGGGCAAACAGGCGCAGCTGGCCCACGGTGCGGCCGCGCTCGCCCGTCAGCCGCGCGACGGGCAGGCCGCTTTCCGCATGGGCGCGCTCGATCAGCGCATCGCCCAGCTGCAGGATTTCTTCGGCAATCGCCTCCAAAAAGGCAGCGCGCTGCGCCAAGGGCAGATTGCGGTAAGGATCAAAAGCGGCAGCGGCCAGGCTGGCCGCCAGCTCGACCTCGTTGTTGCCACCCAGGCCAAACTCTGGCTCGGTGATGGGGGCGTTCAGTGTGGGGTTGAAGGCGCGTTGGCTGCCAGCGGTGCCGCGCACTGTGCGGTAGCCAATGACCATGTCTCCAGTGATCTGCATGGAGGGGTTCCTCAAGAAGTTGCGTTGGGGGAAAGATGAAGGGGATGCGCGAAGGTCTCCATGAATGACAAGACCCACCGCCGGCAAGCAGCGCAGCGGCAGGTCAGGCCAGCATTCAGGCCATCACTCGTCCAGCGGCAGGCCGCTGCGGTCGCGGGCCACACCCACGGCGACGATGGATACCAGCGCACAGAGCACGAGGAAGATGACGACCGGCACATAGCTGCCGCTGTAGTAGGCGATCAGTGCGGTGGCGATCAGCGGCATGGGGCCGCCCACCAGGGCCGCACCAATCTGGTAGCCCAGCGACATGCCGGTATAGCGGATGTCCGGTGGGAAGGCTTCGGCCAGCAAGGTGCCGATCATCGCGCCGTAGCTGGACCAGATGATGCCCAGGCCGACGCCGACAGCGAGGGACGCCGCCCAGACGGATTTCTGATCGAGCAGCCAGAAGTAAGGGAAGATCCAGAGCATGAAGGCGATGCTGCCGCCGATGAAGACCTTTTTGCGGCCGATCTTGTCCGACAGGTGCCCGAAGAACAGCATGCAGGGGAAGGCGATCAGCGCGCAGACCAGCACGATATTGAGAATCGTCGCGCGGGCAAAACCGTGGTCCATCATGTACGAGATGGTGAAGGTGGCGTAGAGGAAGAAGGTCGAGGTCTCCACCACCTTGGCGCCGATGGCGATCAGCACTTGGCGCCAGTGGAACTGCAGGGTCTGCTTGATCGGAATGGGCGCGCTGCTGCGGCTGGCCTGGATTTTCTTGAACGAGGGCGTCTCTCCCACCGCATTGCGGATCCACATGCCCACCATCACCAGCACGATGGAGCCCACAAACGGAATGCGCCAGCCCCAGGACAGGAAGGCCTCTTCGCTCATGTTGGCGCTCAACAGCGAGGTGATGATATTGCCCAGCGCCAGGCCCAGCACTGCGCCGGTCTGCGGCACCGCGCCGTAGAAGCCGCGCTTTTTGCGGGGCGAGTACTCGACCGCCAGCAGCACGCCACCGCCCCACTCGCCGCCCAGCGCCAGACCTTGCATCAAACGCAAAATGGTCAGCAGGATGGGTGCCAATATCCCAATCTGCGCATAGTTGGGCAGCAGGCCCATCAACACGGTCGACAGGCCCATCATCGACAAGGTCATCGCCAAGGTCTTCTTGCGGCCGATGCGGTCACCGATATGGGAGAAGATCACGCCGCCAATCGGACGGATCAAAAATGCCAGCGCAAAGGTCGCCAGCGCCAGCATCTGGCTGACCAAGGCGTTGTCACTGGGAAAGAACTGCTTGGCAAAAATGATGGACGACATGGTTCCATAGAGGAAATAGTCGTACCACTCGATGGTGCTGCCCACCGCGCTGCCAATCAGCGCGCGCCGGCGTTCGGCATCCGGAACCATGGTTTCCTTGTCGGCCATCGTGGCCGTGTGATTCAGAGAGCTGCTGCTCATGTCTCCACCTTTTGCTTGTTGATTTATGAATGTCTTCTTGCGCGCAAGCCTCCGGCTTGCCGACCATTGCGGCGGTGGGCCGGGGCTGCCTTCTTTAATTCAGGATGGCCGGATTACATCGACTGGCGCAGCATCTCGACGTAGTCGTCTGCGCTGGCCTCACGCGGGTTGCTGCGGTGGCTGTGGTCGGCCAGCGCGCCCTGCACAATGCGGTCAAACAGGTCTTCGCCCACGCCCAGCTCGGCCAGGCCGGTGGGCAGCTGCAGTGCGCGGGACTTGGTAACCAGCGCCTCTTCCACCGATACGCCAACCGCCAGGCCCATGGCCTGCGCCAGGCGCGCGATCTTGTCTTCGCGCACCACAGACTCTGCGCCCCGGTTGAAGCGGATCACCGCAGGCAGCAGGATGGCGTTGAGGGTGCCATGGTGCAGCTTGGGGTTGATGCCGCCCAGCGAATGGCTGAGGCTGTGCACACAGCCCAGGCCCTTCTGGAAGGCCAGCGCGCCTTGCAGCGAGGCACTCATCATGTTGGTACGCGCCTCCACGTCGGCGGGATCGCGGAAGGCCACTTCGATGTGGCGCCAGGCGCGCCACAGGCCATCGAGCGCAATGCCATCGGCCGGTGGATTGAAAGAAGGCGCCAGAAAGGTCTCCATGCAGTGCGCAATCGCATCCATGCCAGTGGCAGCTGTCAAACCCGCTGGCAAACCCAGGGTCAGGTTCGGATCACAGATGGCGACCTTGGGAATCACATGGGGCGAGAGGATGCCGACCTTGCGCCCATCGTCCAAGATGATGATGGCGCCGCGCCCTACTTCGCTGCCGGTGCCCGCCGTGGTGGGCACGGCAATGATGGGCAAGGTGGCGGCAGTGATCTTGAGCGCGCCGCCCTCGATCAGCGCAAACTGGCGCAGTGGGCCTTCATGGCGGGCCGATACCGCCACCGCCTTGGCCAGGTCGATCGACGAGCCGCCGCCCACGGCGATGATGCCGTCGCAGCCATGGCTGTTAAGCGCCTCGACACCAGCGCGCACAGCCGTCTCCGACGGGTTGGGTGGCGTGCCGTTGAACACGCCAAACCGGGCAGCGCCCAGCGCCTGCTTGACCTGGTCGATGATGCCTGCCGCCTCCACACCCTTGTCGGTCACGATCAAAGGATTGGTAATACCCAGCTTCTCGCACACTTCCTTCAGTTCCGCCAGCACACCGGCGCCAAAGCGCACTTCGGTCACATAGTTGATCAGAGCCATAACGTTTTACCAGTTATATCCATTGCTATCAGAAGGCCCGAAGTCTAGGCAGCGCAGCCCCATCGGTACACTGACGGCTTCCCATACCGATATAACTTTTATTCATGTCCAGCGGCATACCCAGCCTCAATTCCGTCATGTCGCGCCTGCATGCCAAGCAGCTGCGCCTGCTCATCGCCATCGAGGAAAGCGGCTCCCTGCTTGGCGCTGCGGACAAAGTCGGCCTCACGCAGCCGGGCGCCAGCAAGGCGCTGCGCGAGCTGGAGTCGACCTTGCAGGTGGACCTGTTCGAGCGCACCAACCGAGGGTTAATCCCGACGGAGGCCGGGCACTGCGCACTGCGTTTTGCCCGCCTGATCCAGTCGGACATCAACCAGCTGCGCTTTGAGCTTGACGCCATCGCCAGCGGCGTGGGCGGCCACCTGGCGATTGGCACCATCATGGGCGCGGTGCCCCTGCTGTCCGATGCGCTGTCGAACGTGCTGGCGCGCCAGCCGCATATGTCGGTAGAGATCATCGAAGACACCAGCGAGACCTTGCTGGGCATGATCGAGCGCGGCCAGATCCATGCGGCCATCTGCCGCTCGTCCGTCAGCCGCACGCCCGAGGTCTATGAGTCGCTGTTCATCAAGCAGGAATCGCTGTCGGTGATTGCCAGCGTGCGCCACCCAGCCATGGGCGCCAAGGCCGTGCAGCTGCAGGACCTGCAGGACAGCCGCTGGCTGGTGTACCGCGCCCGCATGCCCATGCGCCGCTTGCTGGAGCGCGAGTTCCACGAGGCAGGACTTCACTTCCCCTCCCACCTGATCGAAACCACCTCGGCCTTGGCCACCGTCACCATGCTCGGCCGCAACAACGACCTGGTCGCCCTGGTCTCGGACGACATCGCGACTTACTTCTCACGCAATGGCCTGGTCGGCATCATTGATCTGACCTTGCAATCGCGCAGCGAGCCCTATGAGCTGGTGCTGCGCAAGGGAGCGCCTAAAAGCGCAGCGCTGGGGCTGTTGGTGGAGGCGCTGTGCGGCGAATAAGGCGTCAGGAGCAAAAGACCGATAGATAGCGGCGCTTGTCGTTGGATATCTGCCGCTTCGGCTGCATAACCGTAAGTTAATGTAATAAAAATACTGCTAGGATTGGGCATGGTGCCCCTGTTTGTCAGGGAAAATTTCCCTCTTATTCAATGAAGCTTTCGCGCATCTCAAAGGTCTGGCACAGGCAAAGATGCCCCACATTGCAGCGCGTTAGGAATTCAAATGAATGATCACCAGCAAATAACAAATAGCACATGAAAACCAAGCAGATTGCGATCGCAGCGGCCAGCCTTGTCCTGCTGGGGGGATGCACGCCTTATGCCTACCATGGACGCATGTCCCAGCAAGAGCAGCTGAAGATCTACCAGGATGTGGAGACCTCACGCCGCGAAGTCGCCCGGGATTTTGAGAAATATGCAGCCGTTTGCCTTGCAGAATTTCCCGCTGCCACCGACGCCAAAAACGATGGCAACCAACATATGTCCGACCATTGGGCGGCCAATGTCGCGATGGTCTCTGATGGCGATCCGTTGGTGTGCTCGGTCAACCGAGACAACCTGACCGTAGAGCGCATTCACAGTGGATCGCGCACGATGTCGCTCAGCGAATACCGTTCTTACCTCAATGGCGAACTGGCGCCCAGCGCCTACCAGTCGAAAGATCTCTCGCTGGGAACTGCGGACAAATATCTTTTGGCACCACGCCCCAGCCTGCAGCTGTCGCGATTGGTATGGGATGACCTGGCTGCGCCAGAGCGCCAATTGCTGGAAGCGAACTACAGCATCGACTACTTTGCAGCGGCAGAGTTCGGCACCATCGTGGATGTGCAGGGTGTGGACGAATCCACCCCAGGCACGCACGCGGGTGCGGCCGTTGGCAGCGCCGTGGCCAGCGCCGCCTATATTGACCGTGCCATCCGAGGTGGACACAGCTATTCCGTCGGGGTCAACCTGGCGGTCGGGATCCTGGGGGCCGTGCTCGGCTCGCTGGCGGACAAACCCGCCGTCACGCAATTCCAGTTCCGCTACACCGTCAAAAAAGGCGATGGCGAGCTGGACTATATCCACCAGGTCCAGGAGTCGGCCTTCCGCAGCTCCCCGGGCACCTGCGTGCTGTTGCCTACCTTGCAAGCAGCCACCCAACAGCTGTGCGAGCAGACCACGGCCAGCCTGAGAAAACGCCAGCTGGCCAAGCTGCAAGCTGCGGCAGCTATAGCCGCGCCCGCGCCAGCTGCCCCCACGGCCCAAACCGACTGAAGGCGGTTTAGCGATCGCGTAGCGCCGCCTGCGGGGCCAAGCCAAGCCTGCCAGCCGCAGCCCTTACGGCAGTTCGCCGGCGAACTTTGGCGGCAGCGCGCACCCCCCTCGTCCTACAGACGGGTGACCAGCGATTGGCGAAGATGGCGACCCACAATCACCGGGGAACCGCATGGATACCATCAACAACAATACAGCGGCCGATCCGACACCTCCGTCGCCGCCACTCATCCCGACCCAAAGCGGCACCTTGGAGCTGCACGACATCACCATCGTCGACAAGGCCAAGCTCAAAAAAGCGATTTCCGCCGCTGCGCTGGGCAATGCGATGGAATGGTTTGATTTCGGCGTCTACGGCTTTGTCGCCTTTGCACTGGGCAAGGTGTTCTTTCCCGATGCATCGCCGAGCGTGCAGATGATTGCCGCGCTGGGCACCTTCTCAATCCCCTTCCTGGTGCGGCCGCTGGGCGGCATCTTTTTTGGGGTGATGGGTGACAAGTTCGGCCGCCAGAAGGTGCTGTCGATCACCATCATCATCATGGCCGCCAGCACCTTCTGCATTGGGCTGATACCGTCCTACGCCAGCATAGGGATATGGGCGCCGATTTTGCTGCTGCTGTGCAAGCTGGCGCAGGGCTTTTCAGTCGGCGGCGAGTACACCGGCGCGGCCATCTTTGTGGCCGAGTTTGCGCCGGACCGCAAGCGCGGCTTTCTGGGCAGCTTTCTGGACTTTGGCTCGATCGTCGGCTTTGTCACCGGCGCGGGCGTGGTCGTCTTGCTTCAAAGCCTGCTCAGCGAGGCCAGCTTTCTCGACTGGGGTTGGCGTGTGCCCTTCTTCATGGCTGCGCCCCTGGGTCTGGTAGGCCTGTACCTGCGCCATGCGGCCGAAGAGACGCCCGCCTTTCAGCAGCAGCTGGCCCAAATGGAAAAAGACGACCAGGACGATGTGGAAAACCGCCCACGGGTTTCATTCAAAGAAATCGCCACGCGCTACTGGCGCCCCTTGCTGGTGTCGGTGGGCCTGGTGCTGACCACCAATATCACCTACTACATGTTGCTGACCTACATGCCCAGCTACCTGTCGCACAACCTCCACTATTCCGAAGACCATGGCGTGTTGATCATCATCGCCGTGATGATCGGCATGCTCTTTGTGCAGCCCCTCATCGGCCTGGCCAGCGACCGCATTGGCCGCAAACCCTTTGTGATCATCGGCTCTATTGGTTTGCTGGTGTTGGCCATCCCCGCGTTCAAGCTGATCATCAACGGCCAGATCGCGCTGATCTTTGTGGGTCTGTTCATGCTGGCGATTGTGCTGAACTGCTTTACCGGCGTGATGGCCTCCACCCTGCCCGCCATGTTCCCGACCCGCATCCGCTACAGCGCGCTGGCCGCATCGTTCAACATCGCGATCATCGTCGCCGGCCTCACGCCTACCATCACCGCCGCGCTGGTCGATTCCACCGGCAGCCTGTACTTGCCCGCCTACTATCTGATGTTCGTCGCCGTGGTCGGCATCATCACCGGCATCTTCATGAAGGAAACCGCCAACCGCCCCTTGCGCGGCGCCACACCGTCGGCCTCCAGCAAGCAAGAGGCCAAGGAGCTGCTGATCCAGACGCTGGACCACATCGAGCAAAGCGTGGAAGACATCGATGCTGACATCGCCAAGCTGCAAGAACAGATTGCGGCGTTGGAGTTGCGCAAGCAGAAGTACATTGATTTGCATCCTCGGCTGGATTGAGGGGCGTCCCGCTTAGGCACTACCAACATCGCAAGACAAGGCCCTGCAAATTACCTATTTGCAGGGCCTTGTTTCTGGACCAGTTCGCTATGTCTTCAGCGCGCACCACCGGCTCCCGTGCGCCTCCCGTGCGGCATCAGAGCGGGATCCCCGAGCCCTCACCCTTTGCCAAGATGACTCCACCACCGGTGCCATCCTGCTGTCACGCGTGTTGGGGATACGCAGCGGTGGCTTCGCTAGACTGCAGAAACAACAACCATTGATGCAAGGAGACAACCATGCAACGCCGTACTTTTGCCGCTCTCGCAGTCAGCATTGCCGTTGCGGGCGCTGCGGGTTTTGCCGCGCCCGCCGTGGCACAGGCTGATTACCCCAACCGGCCTGTCGTGCTGATCGTGCCTTATGGGGCGGGAGGTGTGAGCGATGTGGTGGCGCGGGCGTTGGCCCTGTCGATGGGCAAGCAGTTGGGCCAGTCCATCATCATCGAGAACAAACCGGGTGCCGGGGCCTCGATGGGGGTGATGGACATGAAGAATGCCAAGCCCGATGGCTACCGGCTGACTTTGAGCCCGGTGGCTATCTTTCGGCAGCCGCATATCCAGAAGGTGGCCTACGATCCGATTGCCGACCTAACCTATGTGGCGGCCTTTATGTCGTATGACTTTCTGCTGGCCGTGGCGCAGGATTCGCCGTACAAATCGGTCAAGGACATTGTCGACCAGTCCAAAAAGCAGCCCGGCTCGGTCGACTACGGCACGCCCGGCAAGTTTTCGGCCAACCATGTGCTGATGGCCTTGCTGGAGAAGAAGGCGGGCGTGCAGTTCACCCATGTGCCGTACAAGGGCGACGCCGAGGCGGTGAATGCCTTGATTGCGGGCCACACCAAGACAGGGGTGTTTGGCAATACGGTGCTTCCGCATATGCAGTCAGGCAAGCTGCGTGCGCTGGCCATTGCCTCAGAAACGCGCCCGCCAGCCTTTGCTAACGTACCGACCTTCCGTGAGCAGGGCTATGACGTGGTGACGCCATCGCCACTAGGCATTGCTGGCCCCAGGGGGCTGCCGCCCGAAATCGTGCGTAAGCTCGAAGCAGCCGTGAAATCTGCCATGGACGATCCCGCCTTTCAGCAGACGGCCGCAAATTATGGGGTACGGCTGGAGTACCGCAATGCACAGGATTACAGCGCCTTTGCGAAGAAGGCCTTCGCCGAAGAAGGCACGATTGTGCAGAGCATCGGGCTGGATTAAGAGGGCTTGTATGTTTACAGGTGCCGGGG
>JAVWTB010000049.1:0-11417 GCA_036667955.1 Comamonas sp. | reverse complement strand
ACCACCACCATGCCGATACCGTTGTTGAACGTGCGGTTCATCTCGATATCGTCAATGCCAGCGGTCTTTTGCAGCCAGGCAAACAGCTCGGTCTGGGGCCAGCTGCCCTTGACCAGGTGTGCGCCCAGGCCTTCAGGCAGCACGCGGGGAATGTTCTCCAGCAGGCCGCCACCGGTGATGTGGGCCAGCGCCTTGATGGGCTGCGAAGCCAGCACCTTCAGCACGTTGAGCACGTACAGGCGGGTGGGTTCCATGATGGCGTGCTTGAAAGGCTTGCCATCCAGGGTCTCGGGCAGGCCGCCCTGGCTTTCGGCGCGCTCGATGCACTTGCGCACCAGCGAGAAGCCGTTGGAGTGCACGCCGTGCGAGGCCAGGCCCAGCACCACGTCGCCCGCTTGCACGTTCTGGCCGGTGAGGATCTTGCTTTTCTCGACGGCACCGACGGCAAAGCCGGCCAGGTCGTATTCGCCATCGGGGTACATGCCGGGCATCTCGGCGGTCTCGCCACCGATCAGCGCGCAGCCCGACAGCTCGCAGCCCTTGGCAATGCCGCCGACCACCGCTGCTGCGGTGTCCACGTCGAGCTTGCCGCAGGCAAAGTAGTCGAGGAAGAACAGCGGCTCGGCGCCTTGCACCAGCACGTCGTTGACGCTCATGGCCACCAGGTCGATACCCACGGTGTCGTGCATGTTCCACTCAAAAGCCAGGCGCAGCTTGGTGCCTACGCCGTCCGTTCCAGACACCAGCACCGGCTCTTTGTAGCGCTTGGGCACTTCAAACAGGGCGCCAAAGCCACCAATACCTGCCATCACGCCTTCGCGCATGGTTTTCTTGGCCAGCGGCTTGATGCGCTCGACCAGCGCGTCGCCTGCGTCAATATCAACGCCAGCATCTTTGTATGAGAGAGGGGTGGAGGAATTGGAAGAGCTCATGAGGGACTAGAAAGGCAATAAAGCTGACCCAACGGGGCCAGAAACGTCGATTTTATGCCGCAAGCCATACCCGAGGGGGCCGAATGCCCGTCTACAGAGCACTGTTACCCGCTGAGCCGCGTTTTTGTGCCTGCTTTGTGGCCGATTTAATGCATAAATGCCGCACACAGGTCTTTTGTGCCGCAGGGACGTGACTACCGACTAAAATCAACGGGTTTGCATGTATGGGCTTGGCCTGTGCATGGCCGAGCAAAAGCGCCATGTTGGCGCGCGCCGCGCCTACGGAACTGACCGCTTTCTAGTATTCAACGCAGCCATGCGTGAGATTTCCCTTTCTCTGATCACCCCCTGCGCTGTGCCCACTGCACGGCGGGCAGGGGCGTGGGTAGGAGCAGGTGCATGAAGCAGATGGCTTTGGATCTGGGTCTGGCACCAGGGCCAAACCTGAACCGTTTTTTTGCCGGCTCCAACCAGGCGGCGCTTGCGCACTTGCATGCGCAAGTCAATGAGGCATGGGACACGCCGCGCTCGACCGTGCCGACCTACCTCTGGGGCGAGATGGGCTGCGGCAAGACCTATTTGTTGCGCGCTGTGGCCGAGGCCTTGCGCGAGCAAGGCGCGCCCGTGGGCTGGCTCGATGCGAGCACCCGCTTTCCCAGCGCGTTCAACGAACGCTGGTCGGCGGTGGTGCTGGACGAGGTGCATCTGTACAACCCGGTGCAGCAGGCTGCGGCCTTCAACTGGTTCGTCAATGCCACCAGTCCGGCAACGGGCGCGCGGCGCTGGGTGCTGGCCGCTGGCGATGTGCCGCCGTCCGATCTGAAACTGCGTGACGATTTGCGCACCCGGCTGGGCTGGGGCGAGATCTACCAACTCCATCTGCTCAGCGAAGCACAGCGCAGAGGAGTTTTGAAAGACGAAGCCAAACGACGTGGCCTGGTATTGACCGACGATGTGATGGATTACATGCTCAAGCGCTTTTCACGCGATTTGGGCAGCCTGATGCAACTGCTGGACCACTTGGACAATTTTGCCTTGCGCAACAAACGGGGCCTGACAATACCGTTGCTCAAGGACATGCTGGAGACCGAATAAGTGATCTGCCAGCAACAACCGAGATTTTTTGAATGAACCAACCTGATGGCGCCGGCACACGGCTTGCGCTTTTTGACCTGGACCACACCTTGCTGCCGCTCGATTCGGACTACGAATGGGGCGAGTTCACCTTGCGCAAGGGCTGGTGCGACAAGCAAGCGTTTGGCAGCCGCAATGCGGCCTTCTTTGCCGATTACCAAAAAGGCACGCTCGATATCCATGCTTATGTGCGTTTTGCCACCGAGGCCATTCGCAAGCTGGGGCAGCAAGCGGCCGATGAGGCCCACCGCGCTTTCATGCAAGAGGTCATCGAGCCGCACATCCAGCCAGCCGCACGTGCGCTGCTGCAGCAGCACCGGGATGCGGGCGACACCATCGTGATTGTCACGGCCACCAATGAGTTTGTGACCCGCCCCATCGCGCGGGCCTTGGGCGTGGAGCATTTGCTGGCCGTCAACCTGGCGCGCGATGCCTCGGGCTGGATCACTGGCGAGATCGAGGGCGTGCCCACGATGCGCGCCGGCAAGGTCACCCGCATGGAGGCCTGGATGGCCGAGCGCGGCCTGCGCTGGGACAGCGTGGACAGCATCTTCTACAGCGATTCGATGAACGACGTGCCACTGCTGGAAAAAGTCAACACCGCGGTGGCCACCAACCCTGACGACCGCCTGCGCCAATTGGCTGCCGAGCGCGGCTGGCGCATCCTGGACCTGCTGGAGCCTCACGCATGATCAAAAATATCATTGACAAACTGCTGGGCAAGGCTACGGCCGCCAGCAAAACCAAGAATCCTTTCGGCAAGCGCGAGGAAGTCGGCGTCGATGTCCACAAGATCGATCCCGCGATGGTTGACCGCCGGGCGGTGGATGTCTGCAGCACCTTGAAGGAAGCGGGCTTTGAGGCCTATGTCGTCGGTGGTGCGGTGCGCGATCTGCTGCTGGGCCTGCGCCCCAAGGACTTTGACGTGGCCACCAATGCCACGCCCGAGCAGGTCAAGAGCCTGTTTCGTCGCGCCTTCATCATCGGGCGGCGCTTTCGCATCGTGCACGTGGTCTATGGCCGAGGCCGCGAGAACGAGGTCATTGAGGTGACCACCTTCCGCGCCTTTCTCGACAGCTCCAAGGCCGAGCAGGTGCAGGGCAACGAAAAAACCAGCAAGGCAGCACTGGCCGGCATGAAGCTGGCCGTTGACGAAAGCGGCCGCGTGCTGCGCGACAACGTCTGGGGCCCGCAAAACGAGGATGCCGCGCGGCGTGACTTCACCGTCAACGCCATGTACTACGACCCGCAGACCCAGATCGTGGTGGACTACCACAAGGGCATCCGCGACGCCCAAAAGCTGGTGTTGCGCATGATTGGCGACCCGGTCACGCGCTACCGCGAAGACCCGGTGCGCATCATCCGCGCCGTGCGCTTTGCCGCCAAGCTCAGCAAGAAGGGCTTCACGATTGACCCCAAGACCGCCAAGCCCTTGGTGGAGTGCGCCCAGCTGCTGCAGGAAGTGCCGCAGAGCCGCATGTTTGACGAGATGCTCAAGCTCTTGCAAACCGGGCATTCGCTGGCATCGATCGAGCAATTGCGCCACCTGGGCCTGGCCAAGGGCATTTACCCGCTGCTCGATGTGGTGGTGGACCGCGCCGATCTGCCCTTTGTGCAAGCCGCGCTGATGGACACCGATCGCCGCGTGGCCGAAGGCAAGAGTGTGGCGCCCAGCTTCTTGCTCGCCTGCGTGCTGTGGCAAGACGTCAAAGCCGGTTGGGACAAGCGCATGCTGCGCGGCGAGCACCCGCACCCAGCCTTGCAAGATGCCATTGACGATGTCTTCAACCTGCGTATTGGTGATGTGTCCGGCCGGGGCAAGCTGGCCGCTGACATGCGCGAGATTTGGGTGATGCAACCGCGCTTTGAAAAGCGCACGGGCAGCACACCATTTGGCATGATTGCGCAGGCGCGCTTCCGTGCCGGTTTCGACTTTCTGCGTTTGCGAGCCGATGTCGGTGAGGTCGATGAAGCACTGGCCAACTGGTGGCAGGAGTTCCAGCAGGCCGATGAGGCACGCCGCGAAGACCTGATCGAGCAGGTGCGCGAAGAGCAGCGTGCCAAGCCCAAGACGGGCGCGGCCAAGCCCAAGCGTGCCCCTAGAAAGCCGGCAGCGGCCAACGAAGTGCAAGAAGGCTCCAGCCTGGACCAGGTCGCGCAGCAGGCGCTGGAAGTTGACGATGGTGACGCGGTGGATGCACCGGTCAAAAAGCGCCGTCGCCGCCGCCGCAAACCAGGTGCAGCGGAGGGCGGCGCGAGCGCTCCCAACGACGGCGAATGAGTCTGCCCCCAGGAGCGGTAACCCCGCCAGTGGCCTTGCCGCTGGCCGCTGATGCCCAGCGCTGGGCTAGCGGTGATGCAGCGCCACCTGCCGGGCAGGCGCTGCCAGCCTGGATCGGCTTGGGTGCCAATTTGGGTGACCGGGGTGAGGCCTTGCGCCAAGCCTTGCAGCGGCTGCATGCCAGCGCCGGGGTCGCAGTGCAGGCCGTCTCCTCACTCTATGCGAGCCGACCGGTGGATTCCACCGGGCCCGATTACCTCAATGCGGTGGCGGAGCTGCGGACATCCCTGTCGGCGCAGCAGCTGTTGCATGTGCTGCAGCAGCTGGAGCTGGCTGCCGGACGTGAGCGCCCTTACCGCAATGCACCGCGTACCTTGGACCTGGATGTGCTGCTTTATGCGAACATGGACACCTTGATCGCGATGCCTGATCTGCAGGTACCCCATCCGCGCATGTGGCAGCGTGCCTTTGTGCTGGCGCCTTTGCAGGAGCTGGCGCCGACCTGGGTGAGCGATGCACAGCTGGCGCCGCTCCTGGTGCAGGGCGTGCAGCGTAGCCAAGAGCCATCGTGGTGGCGCTGAGCATGCTCCCGTAAAAGACGAGCCCCGCAGCATGACGCTGGCGGGGCTTTTTCATGTGGCTTCTACAGATCTGAGGCAGTCTTAATCGACCTTGGCACCCGAGAGCTTGACCACCGACTCGTACTTGTTGCGCTCAGCGGCCATGAACTTGTCGAACTCCGCTGGCGTGGTGGGCACGGGCTCGGCCATCAGGCTGGCAAAGCGGGTTTTGGTCATGGGGTCCTTCAAGGCATCGGTAAACGCCTTGTTCAGGCGGTTGATGACCTCAGCAGGGGTACCCGCGGGTGCCACCAGGCCCCACCAGGTGTCGATCTCAAAGCCCTTGAGGGTGTCGGCCAGGGGAGGCACACCGGGCAGCATGGGGCTGGCATGCAGGCTGGTGACGGCCAAAGCCGTGAGCTTGCCGCTGTGGATATTGACCGAGGCAGCAGCCAGGTTGTCGATGTTGAAATCGACCTCACCGGACAGCAGGGCCAGCTGGGCCGGGTTGGCGCCACGGTAAGGCACGTGCACCGCAAAAATGCCTGCCTGGCGCTTCATCATCTCGCCAGCCAGGTGGCCGGCGCTGCCATTGCCGCCGCTGCCGAAATTGAGCTTGCCAGGATTTTTCTTGGCGTAGGCGATCAGGTCCTGCACATTGCTGATCTGCAAGGCCTTGGCGCGCTCGGTGTTCATCACCAGCACATTGGGCACGCGCACCATCTGTGTGATGGCCGCGAAATCCTTGGCTGCGTTGAAAGGCATCTTGGTGTAGAGCCACGGGTTGACCGCGTGCGTGGCCGTGGCCGACAGGCCAATGGTCAGGCCATCGGGTGCAGCTTTAGCCACAATGTCGGCACCGATATTGCCGCCGGCACCCGCCTTGTTGTCGATGACCACGGTGCCCAGCTGGTCGCGGACCCGCTCGGCCAGAATGCGCGATGTGACATCCAGTGGTCCACCAGGCGCGTAGGGCACGACCAGGCGGATCACAGGATCGGCCGCAAAGGCAGCGGGTGCGCTGAGGACGGAGGCAGCCAGGAGGGTGGATAACAGGATATTTCTGCGTTGCATGCTTTTGTGTCTTGTGTAGGAGGGAAGAACGACGCAGCGTCTGCGAGGAGCAGGCACTACCCCCAAAAAATTTTCAAGTGTAGCGGCTGCGCTGTGTAGTCGGTGTGACGTGCTCGCCGCCGATGGCGTTCGGCCACGTCTCGGGTCCTGGGGCGCAGCAGCTCAGATGATCTGGTTTTGCTTGTCTGCTTCGGTCACGAACGAATCGGCAAAGAATGCGTCATCGGGCAGGCCGCGTTGCGCCGTAAAGCTGGCACGGGCCGAATCCACCACAATGGGCGCGCCGCAGGCATATACCTCATGACCCGAGAGGTCGGGGAAATCATCGAGGACAGCCTGGTGTACAAAGCCGCTGCGGCCTTGCCAGCCGTCTTCGGCCAGCGCATGGGAGACCACGGGCACATATCGCAGCTGAGGCATCTCGGCGCTACGCGCCTGCATCCAGTCGTGCATATAAAGATCCTGTGGGCGCCGGCCTCCCCAGTACACCGTCACCGGGCGGCTGTTGCCCTGGTGCTGCAGTTGCTCGACCAGGGCCTTGATGGGCGCAAAGCCAGTGCCCGAGGCCAAAAAGACCATGGGCTTGTCGCCCTCGTGCAGGTAGAAGCTGCCAAACGGGCCCTCAATGCGCAGGATCTCGCGCTCTTTCATCGCGCCGAACACATGGTCGGTGAACAGTCCGCCTGGGGTGTGGCGGATATGCAACTCCAGACCGGGCGTGCTGTCCTGGTGGTGCGGCGCAAGCGCCATCGAGTAGGCGCGGCGCAGGCCGCCCGCGAGCAAAAATTCGATGTACTGGCCCGCGTGGTAGCGAAAGCTGTCGGCGGCCGGCAGCTGCAGCCGCAGCTTGACGACATCGGGCGAGAGGCGCTCGATGGCCTGCACCCGCACAGGCATCTTCTTGATCGGAAACGCGCTTTCATCGGTGACATGGCGCGACTCGATCACCACATCGCTGGTGGGTACGGCGCAGCAAGGCAGGATCATGCCGTCGGCTTCTTCCTGGGGGCTCAGCGCGCGCTCGCTGTGGGGGCCATGCACGACAGTGCCGCTGAGTTTCTTGCATTTGCAGGAGCTGCAGGCACCATCCTTGCAGCCGTAGGGCAGGCCCACGCCGCTGCGGATGGCCGCCGTGAGGATCGCTTCCGAGGCCTGGGTGGCAAATGCGCGTCCGCTGGGCAGGACCGAGATTTGAAACGCGCTGGACGAAGAGCTCATTGCACCAAAATTCCTTATCGACACAAAACAACGGCGCTCGCAAGCGCCTGGGTATGCATAAATGGGGGAGGCTTGCGCATTTGCAAGTCGCTCCAGACGCTAGACTCCGGTGTGCCCCAACATGAACCACGAAAGCTTATTGTGCCTTCAAACCAAAGCCCGCGAGCTGGGCTCCGACAGCCTGGCCTGACGGCCCTGCCCGCCCGTTTTCGGCGCCAGCGGGTGCTGATTGTGGGCTGCGGCGATGTGGGCCAGCGTGTGCTGCGGCTGTGGCAGCGCGCCGGCCAGGACCCGCGCACGGCGCGTGGCCCCTTGGTGCGGGCGCTGACCTCCTCTGCGCAAGGCCTGGAGCGCCTGCGTGCCTTGGGGGCCACCCCTTTGCAAGGCAATCTCGATGACCCGCGCAGCCTGCGTCGGCTCGCCGGCCTGGCTCAGCGCCTGGTGCACCTGGCACCACCGGCGCAGCCACCCGCAGGCGTGGTGCAAGCCCCGTCTTCGCGGGATCAGCGCACCCGCAACCTGCTGCGCGCCCTGGTCTGCCGTGCGGGCCAGGCGCCGCGCATCGTTTACGGCTCCACCAGCGGTGTGTATGGCAACTGGGACGGCGAATGGGTGCACGAAACCCATGCGCTGCGCGCCTCCACCTCCCGGGCTTTGCGCCGGGTGGATGCCGAGCGCCAGTTGCGCCAATGGGCGCTGCGGCTGGGCGCCAGCGGCGCGGGGGTGCATGTGCTGCGCATCCCCGGCATCTACGCAGGCGACCGCGAAGGCGGCACCCCGCTGGGGCGCTTGCAGCGCGGCACGCCACTGCTGCGGCGCGAAGACGATGTTTATACCAGCCATATCCATGCTGATGACCTGGCGCGGGCGGTGGAGCGGGCCCTGTGGCGGGGCAGACCCCAGCGCATCACCAATGTGGCCGATGACTCTGCGATGCCGATGGGCGATTATTTTGACTTGGCTGCCGACCTATGGCGCCTGCCGCATCCCGCCCGCATCAGCCTGGCAGAGGCGGAGCAGCAGCTCAGCCCCACCTTGCTGAGCTTTATGCGCGAATCGCGGCGACTGAGCAATACGCGGATGCGCAAAGAGCTGGGTGTGGTGCTGCGTTACCAGACGGTGCATCACGGGCTGCAGGCGGCGGTGTATTTGTTGGGTCCTGCAAGTTCTGCAGGTTCGGCGCATTAATCAAGGCTGCTGTGCAGACCCTTGATCTAAGCCCTTAGCAAGGCGCGTTGCCACCTTGGCTGCGGCAGCTGCGCGGGTTGGCGCCCGGGGCAGGCGGGCGCACGGTCTCGCCAATCTGGCCACGCGGATGCGAATAGCCTTGGGAGTCCACGCATTTGAAGACATCACAACGGCTGATGCTGGGTGCCGGGGCGGGCTGCACCGGTGGCCGGGGTGGAGGCGGGCGGTAATAGGGGTAGCGGTCGCCGTAGGGATCGACAGGCACAACGGCGCTGGGAGCCGGCCGGCTGGCTTCCAGGCGGCTGTAGGCCTCCGGACCCAGGCAGTCGAGCTCCATCTGGCGCTTGGCAGCCTCCAGCTGGGCGCTGCTGCCCATGGCCTTGTCCGCAGCAGCTTCGGATGCGGCGCTGTAGCGTTCACGCGAATGCTGGCAGGCAGCGGACTGGGCCGGGTTGGCGGCAGTGTTACGGCTGGCGGCTCTTTGTTCGCGTTGCTCGGCGCGTTCATCGGCCTGCAGGCGGCGCTGGGCCAGTTCCTGCTCGCGCCGGTCTGCCTTGGCCTGCAGAGCTTCCTGCTCACGGGCACGGTCTTGGGCCAGTTCTTCGTCGGTTTTGCGGCGCTCAATCTCGGTGGCCTTGGCACCGCTGCTGCAGGCGCCATCGGTGTAGCTCACCTTGCCGGTGTTGGCATCAACGCAACGGGTGACTTGGGCCTGGGCCCAGGGTGCCGCCAGCACGCAAGCGCACCACAGGGCCAGCAAAGCAGCGGGCTTGTGGTGCGATGGGCGGATCAGCGATGTGAGGCGCATGGCAGGGAGGCCTGGGCTTAAAGCTGCCCGTGGCTAGCGCTGGAACTGGCCACCAAACTGGCCCCCGTTGGGACGAGCGGCAGGTGCGCTCGGGCGAGGTCCACCGCCAGAAGGGCGGCCAAAGTTGGAGCCGGTACCGGGTGCGAGTTGCTGCGCAGGCCGCGATGGCTGAGGCCGGCTGTGGCCATAACCGGGGCGGTTGTAGCCGCCACCAGGAGGCCGGTAGTAACCTCCGCCCGGACGGTAATAAGGCCGGCCGCCGCCATAGACATAGGTCGGCGAGCTTTGAATGACCAAGGAGCTGCTGCCGTAGTACGGGTAGCTGTTGTAGCCATAGCCGCCATAGCCGTAGCCATAGGTGGGCGTGGAGTAGGTCGAGTAGGCATCGCCGTAGTACACGCCGTCTGCGGGCGCGACCACGCAGCCGCCCAAGAGCAGGGCGCTGGCCACAGTGATGGCCATCGTTACGAGACGAATGGTACGCATGGTGAAAACTCCTTCTAGGCCGGGTCTGCAAGGTCAGTGCTTGAACCCGACAATATGGTTCAGCGGCAAGGGCGGCTAGGGGTCAGCACATTGTCGCTGCCCGCTGCATTCTGGCGTGCGGCGGCGGCGCATTCTTGTTGGTGGCGGCTTTCGCCAAAGCGGTTGCGGTCACGCTCGCGGTTTTCGCGTTCACGGTTTTGCGACTGGCGTTCCAACTCGCGGCGGCGGTCCTCATCGCGGGAACGCTGATCACGGTCGCGGTCACGTGCCTGGCGATCACGGTCACGGTCGCGCTGGCGTTCTCGCGCTTCCTGCTCGCGGGCTGCGCGATCGCGATCACGGTCACGTTCGCGGTAATAGCGGTCGTCGTTATAGCGGTCCTGCACATAAATGGTTTGTGAAGGTTGCTGGTAGCCATAGCCATAACCGCTGCCATAGCTGCCGTAGCCTGAATCGCTGTAATAGCCGTCGCTGCCGGTGGCGACACAGCCGGTGGTGAGCAGTGCGCTGACCGCCACGGTAGCAATGCTGAGCAAGTGACGATAATTCATATTCGAGCCTTTCTGGTTGTGTGTTGGCTTGGACGGGTATGGATGCCATAGGTTCGGCAAGCGCGATTCCCAATGCTAACCGTTACATCCTCAAAACCGCAGACATGGGCCCATCAATGTAAAGACGTTCCTCATGCCACAAGGGTTGACTGCGGCAGTGCCGGCATGCAGTGTTTTGCCAAACTTTACAGAGGCTGCCACGTCGCAAACAGGAGACATCGGTCGGCGCCCTATCTGCCCACTGGCAGCCGGTATCAACACCTTGGCGCCTTGGCGCGAATTTCTGGGCGATTGATGCAATGCAGCAATGGCTTTCAAGCCCCATGCCTTGGCGCTTATATGCTATTTCAAACCCACTGTGTCGCTATTTTTACAGGACTTGTCCTAATACCGTCGTAGGCCTAGCTAGATAAAAAATCACTGTCACGCTATCGATTTCGGTAATGCATCAGCCAAGCCGCCCACATTACGAGTGGCAGGGTGGCAAAAGCGGGTGCCGGTGGCGATCAACAGACGCTTTTGATGGAGTACGACGCAATGGATAAAAGTATCAAGGCCGCAGTGGCCATGCTGGTGGCAGGTGTGGCAGTGGCTGTCAACGCACAGGAGGTGGTGAAGATCGGTACGATGAGCCCGCTGTCCGGACCTCAGGCCCACTATGGCAAGGACAACGTCACCGGCGTGCGCTTTGCGGTGGAAGACCTCAATGCCCAGGGCGTCACCATCGGCGGCAAGAAGATCAAATTCGAAGTGGTGGCCGAAGACGATGCGGCCGATCCCAAGCAGGGTACGGCCGCTGCCCAGAAGCTCTGCGATGACAAGGTCGCGGCTGTCGCCGGTATTCTGAACTCGGGCGTGGCTATTCCGTCGTCCAAGATTTTCAATGACTGCGGTGTGCCCTTCATCACTGGCGCTGCCACCAACCCGGAGCTGACCCGCCCTGGCTACCCCGGCGTATTCCGCATCATCGCCAATGACAACGCACTGGGCGCTGCACTGGCTGGCTATGCGGCCGATACCCTCAAGCTCAAGAATGTGGCCGTGATCGACGACCGCACCGCCTACGGCCAGGGCCTGGCCAATGTGTTCAAGAAGGATGCTGGCGCCAAGGGCGTGAACATTGTGGCCTCCGAGTTCACCAACGACAAGGCCACGGATTTCATGGCCATCCTGACCTCCATCAAG
>JAVWTB010000048.1:0-13280 GCA_036667955.1 Comamonas sp. | reverse complement strand
GCCAGTTGCAACACGCTGGGGCGAGCACTGGCCGTGCCCGGTGCGGGGGTAGGACTGTTCATAGATTCTAAGGATAACCAAATTTTGCAGTCAATTTGCAGATGCCAGCGCAAACAAAGGCCAGTTAGCGGGCCTGTTACACCGGCCGATGGACCCTACTCAGCGCCGTGACTGCAGCACGCTGGCCGCCTGCGCGACCAGGGCTTCGAGCATCAGCCCCTGGTTGAAAGGGTGCGTGGCCGTGCGCATCGACTGCGTCAAGGCCTTGCTCCAGCGCGCCAGCACGGCCAGCGCAGGGGGTGCCGGCAGGTCAGCGGCATCAAAAAATCGTGGTGCAGCCCCCACACGCAGCATCAGCAAATCGTGGCAAAGCTTTTGCAAGGCGTCGACCACCTCGGGCGCGGACAGGCTGGCCAGCGCACCGGGCTGGCCATTGGCCAAATCTTTGGGCAATTTCTTCCAGACCTGGGGCGAGCGGCCGGCCTGCATTTGCGCCAGCGCATCGTCTGGGCGGCCACCAGCGGCTTGCAGCAGCGCATCCACCTGGTCAGCGGGCACCGACTGCGCCAGCAGCCAGGCGCGCGCCGACTGCGCATCGGGCCATTGCATGGTGTGGGCCAGGCAGCGGCTGCGGATGGTGGGCAGCAGCTGGTGCGCGGCCTCGGTGGCCAGCACAAAACGGGCATCGCCCGGTGGCTCCTCCAGGGTTTTGAGCAGCGCATTGGCGGTGACGGCATTCATCTTTTCCGCCGGGAACACCAACACCGCCTTGCCCTTGCCCCGGCCCGAGGTGCGCTGGGTGAACTCCACCGCATCGCGCATCGCGTCCACCCGGATCTCCTGGCTGGGCTTGCGCTTCTTGTCGTCGATATCGGCCTGGGCTTTTTCCGGCAGCGGCCAGCCCAGCGCCAGCATTTCGGTCTCGGGCATCAGCACACACAGGTCCGTGTGGGCATGCACATCGATCGCATGGCAGCTGGCGCACTGGCCACAGGCGCCTTGTGGCGTCGGTGCATCGCAGAGCCAGGCACGCACCAGGCCCATGGCGAGCGAAAACTGTCCCAGGCCCGAGGGGCCTTGCAGCAGCCAGGCATGGCCGCGCTGGGCCAGCAACAGCTCGCGCTGCCGGGCAATCCAGGGTGCGGTGAGCGCGGGCGCGAGTGTGGCGGCCTCGGCCGCAGCGGTGTTCTTGGCGGTGGCCATCTCAGCCTCCCACCTGGCTGGCCGCCAGCCAGCCATGGGCCTCAACGGCCTGGCGCACCGCCTGCCACACCGCCGGCTTGGACTGGTGCGAATCGATGCGCGCGAATCTCTCGGGCTGCGCCTGGGCTCGCTCAGCGTAACCGGCCGCCACCCGGGCAAAAAATTGTTGGGGCTCGGCCTCAAAACGGTCGGGCGCGCGTGCGCCTGCCAGGCGCTCTGCCGCCACCTCGGTGGGCAGGTCAAACCAGATCGTCAGGTCCGGCTGGCGCAGCAAGCCTTCACCCAGCTCAGGCCGGGCCTGCACCATATGCTCCAGCACCGACAGCACCTGCCGGTCAAAGCCGCGCCCAGCGCCCTGGTAGGCAAAGGTGGCATCGGTGAAACGGTCACACAACACCACATCGCCGCGCGCCAGTGCCGGCTCGATCACCTGCTGCAGGTGGTCGCGCCGGCCGGCAAACACCAGCAAGGCCTCGGTCAGCGCATCCATGGGTTCCTGCAAGAAAAGTGCGCGCAGCTTTTCGGCCAGCGGCGTGCCACCGGGCTCGCGCGTGCTCACCACCTGGCGGCCTGCGGCCAAAAAGGCATCGTGCAGGCCTTGGATGTGCGAGGATTTTCCGGCGCCGTCGATGCCTTCGAAGCTGATGAACAGGCCGCGCAATGCAGCTGGAGAAGATGCGGGAGAGGATGGAGTCATGTTGTGCCAGATTGTACGTGTCCGCAAACCCTGCCGCAGACGGCAGCGACGCATGCGCCAGATACCACCACCGCTGCCTCAGGGCGCCGGGTCAAAGTCGGCATCGCCAGCCAGGCCGCGCTTGCGCGCCACGGCATAGGCCGTGAGGACCTGGTGGGCCACCATGTCGACACTGGGGCGGGTCACGCCATCGCGGTCCACCCAGACCTTGGGCGTCAGGCTGCCCGACAGGCAGATGCTGTCGCCATCGCCCAGCCCCAACAGCGCAGCGACCGGCGCATCGTCAAAAGCGATGACGTTGACAATCAGCATCTCGCCATCGCCCGCGCCGGCATTGGCACGCACCTTGGCCAGCGCATAGGGCTTGCCGGTTTTACTGCTGCGCTCCACCGGCTGGCCCAGTACGCGCCCGGATACCAATCCATCCATCATGCTTCAATCCCCCATTCAAGCCCTGCAGTTTAGCCGCTTGTGCCGCCGCTCCGGCCCAGATGCCAACACACAGAACGCCAGCGCTGCCGACATCATGGATGGCGAGGCGGCTGCGCCGGCTTCTGGGCTTGCTCCGGGCCCGCCACCGGCCGCACCGCTGCGCCGTCCAAGGTCCTGAACGTGGGCAGCGGTGTTTTGCCCAGCACCCAGGCCATGCGCGAGCCCGCCCCGACCAGCGCGCCCATCACCCAAAAAACCCCTCCCACACCGATGGCCGCCCCTGCGGCACCAAACATCAGTGGCATGCACACGCTGGAGCCATTGATCAGCATCAAGCGCAAGCCCACTGCTTCGCCGTGGCGCTCTTCCGGGGTGATCTGGTGGAGCATGCTCATGGCCATGGGCTGCACACTGCCCAGACCGATGCCCAGCAGGGCGGAGCAAAAGGCCATGGCCCAGGCATTGGGCATCAGCGGGTAAATGGCAAAGATGGCGGCCGTCAGCACCATGGCGGCCATCACCACGGTCATCTCGCGCAGATGGCGCGAGATGACGGGCAACAGCACCCGGATGACAAAGGCGGCCAGCGCAAACACACCGAGCACTGCACCGATCTCGGAAGCCGACAGCCCCCGGTCATGGCCCAGCAGGGGCACGACAAAGGTGTGCACATCCCAGCAAGACGCGACCAGCCAGTTGACGATCAGCAAGCGCCGGAAGGACTGCTCGCGCAGCAGGTCCCAGGCATGGTGCGGCTGGCCATTGCTCTTGGGGGGCGCCGGTGCCATCTCCTGGGCGCTGCGCACGCACCACCAGGCCACCACCGAGAACAACGCCAGCACCGCAAAAGCGATGCGGTAAGACAGGTTGTTGCCCGCCTGGCCGGTGGAGTGGTCAATGATCAGCCCGGTCACCATGGGCCCCAGAAAATTGGCGATCGCCGGGCCCAGCGACAGCCAGCTGAAGATCTGGCGCAGCTCACTGGCCTCATGGGCGACGCGGCCAGCATGGCGCTGCAGCGCGATGATGGAGATACCGCAGCCGGCACCCGTCAGCAGTGCCGATACGCATAGCACCTCAAAGCGGGGAAAGGCCACACCAATGGCCGTGCCTACCAAGGCCAGCGCAATCGCCGCCAGCATGGGTTTCTTAAAGCCATGGCGGTCGGCGTAGCGGCCCGCCGGCAGCGCCAGAAACACCTGGGTCAGCGCAAAAAGACTGAGCAAGAACCCCACCGCGCCGGGGGTGTAGCCATCGCGCAGGGCCAGCAGCGGGGCTGCCAAGCGCGTGCCTGTCATACAGGTATGGACAAAAAACTGGCCGATGATCAGCCGTATCAACTCGCGATTCACGCGTTCCTCTCAGCACCTTGGGCACTTGGCGCTTGCTTGGCCTGCATTGTCTGCTAAGGCAGGGCGGCTACGCTGTCGCCTTCGTCCGAGTCGGTGTCCGTATCCGTGGGGAGTGGTGCCATCTCGCCGGCGCTCGGCGTTTCATGCACATGCGAGAGCCGTTTTTTGATCGCCCGCGTGCGCACATCGACCTGCTCGAACTTCTTGGCCGCCTGGTCCAGCGATTTGCGCGTCGCCTCGACCACCTCGCCAAATTTGTAGAACTCCGTCTTGACCTGGCCCAGCACCGCCCAGACCTCCGAGCTGCGCTTTTCGATGGCCAGGGTCTTGAAGCCCATTTGCAGGCTGCTGAGCATCGCCGCCAGATTGGCGGGCCCCGAGACCATCACCCGGCAGTCGTTTTGCAAGGCTTCTACCAAGCCAGGCCGGCGCATTACCTCGGCAAACAGGCCTTCGGTGGGCAGGTAGAGCACCGCAAAATCGGTGGTGTTGGGGGGAGACACATACTTGCTGTAGATCTTTTTGGCTTCGAGACGGATCGAGTTTTCGAAACCGATGCTGGCCGACTGGATCGCCGCCTTGTCCATGCTGTCTTGCGCATCCATCAGGCGCTGGTAGTGCTCCACCGGGTACTTGGAATCGATGGGCAACCACACCGGCTTGTCGTCGCTGTGGCCCGGCAGGCGAATGGCGAACTCCACCATCTCGTCGCTGCCTGGCACGGTCTTGACATTCTTGGCGTACTGCTGGGCGGTCAGCACGTTGTCGATGATCATGCCCAGCTGCAGCTCGCCCCAGGTGCCCCGTGATTTGACATTGGTCATTACACGCTTGAGATCGCCCACGCTGCCGGCCAGGGTCTGCATCTCACCCAGGCCCTTGTGCACCTGCTCCAGGCGGTCGCTGACCAGCTTGAAGGATTCACCCAGGCGCTGCTCCAGGGTGGCATGCAGTTTTTCATCCACCGTCTTGCGCATCTCTTCGAGCTTGCTGGCGTTGTCGCTCTGGATGCTGGCCAGGCGCTCATTGAGCGTTCCGCGCAGCTGCTCGGCCTGCTGCTGGTTGGCCTGCAGCAGCTGCGCCAGCTGGCGCCCCACCCCATCCTGCATGCCAGTCAGGTGCGACTGCACGTCGGTCTTGAGCGTGGTCAGGCTGTGGTGGTTGGCACGGGTGAGCGCATCGACCCGCTGGGTGAGCGAGGTATCGAGCACCGACAGGCGCTGGTTGATGGCCGCATCGAGGTGGGCCAGGCGCTGGGCCAGCTGGGTCTCGAACCCGGCCAACGCATGCGTCAGCTCCTGGCGCCCCAGGCGGGATTCGGCCAAGCTTTGCGCCATGCGCGCTTCCAGAGATTCACGGAACTCGCCCATCACATCCTGGCTGCCCTGGTTCAGCTCGCGCAGTTGCAGGCTGAGGTGTTGCGACAAGTGGCTGAGCGCGCCTTCGCTGCGCGCCAGGGCCTGCACCGTCTGCTGCTGGTCGCGGGCCTGGCGCTCCTGCTGCTGCAACCAGGCATCGCCCAGGTCTAGCTTGGGCCGGCGCAGCCACAAGATCAGCAAGTTGGCCAAGGCCGCCAGCAACAGCAAAGCCAGCAGCACCAGGCTGAGCAGCGAGCGATCCAGATCCAGATTCACAACCATTCCCCGTTGTTGAGAAGACTGCAAAAATAATAGCTGCTTGCGCCCATCTGGTGGGCACAAACAGCTATGTTTATTGAAATATTTTGGTTCAACCTGGGCTGCGACGGCTTTGCGCCAGCGTATTGACCGGCGTCACCGGCGGCTTGCCGCCCAGGTAGGCGATCAGGTTGTCGGCTGCCAGCTGGGCCATGGCCCGGCGCGTGCCCATGGTGGAGCTGGCGATATGCGGCGTCAGCACCACGTTGGACCGCGCCAGCAGATCGGGATGCACCGCAGGCTCGCCTTCGAACACATCCAGGCCAGCAGCGGCGATGGTTTTGTTCGCCAAGGCCTTGGCCAGCGCCACATCATCGACGATACCGCCGCGCGCGATATTGATCAGCGTGGCAGTCGGCTTCATGCTGGCGATCTCGGCCGCGCCGATCGTGTGGTGGGCTTCAGGGGTGTAGGGCACAACCAGCACCAGGTGGTCGGCGGTGCTCAGCAGCTCTTGCTTGCCCACGTAGCGGGCCTGGCAATCGGCCTCCAATTCGGGGCTGAGCCGCGAGCGGTTGTGGTACACCACCTGCATGCCAAAGCCATGGGCGCCGCGCCGGGCAATGGCCTGGCCGATGCGGCCCATGCCCAGAATGCCCAAGGTGCTGCCATGCACCTCGGCACCGGCAAACAGGTCATAGCGCCAGTCCTTCCACTGGCCAGCGCGCAGAAAATGCTCGCTCTCGGTGATGCGACGGGCGGTGGCCATCAGCAGCGCAAAGCCGAAATCGGCCGTGGTCTCGGTCAGCACATCCGGTGCGTTGGTGCCCTGCACGCCGGCCGCCGTCATCGCCGCCACATCAAAGTTGTTGTAGCCCACGGCCATATTGGCGCAAATCTGCAGCTGCGGGCAGGCGGCCAGCAAGGCCGCATCAATGCGTTGCGAGCCGGTGGTCAGCACGCCATCCATACCTTGCAGGCGCTCGGCCAGCTCGCTGGGCGACCAGGCCACATCGTCTTGGTTGGCGCGGACGTCGAAGTGCTGCTCCAGCACAGTGACCACTTCGGGAGAAATGGCGCGGGCGATCAGAATTTTCGGGCGAGACATCGGCAGTTTCCTCGGGGTTCAGCGGAACCAGATAAAAGTCATCACGACAAACAGCGGCACCAGGATGGAGCACGACCAAGCCATGTAGCCAAAAAAGCTGGGCATGCGCACCCCACGGCTCTCGGCAATGGCCTTGACCATCATATTGGGCGCATTGCCGATATAGGTGTTGGCGCCCATGAAGACCGCACCCGCAGAAATAGCTGCCAAGGTGCTGCCCATCGAGGTCATCAACACCTGGGGATCGGCCCCGGCCGTGTTGAAGAACACCAGGTAGGTGGGTGCATTGTCCAAAAAGCTGCTGAGCAGGCCTGTCGCCCAGAAGTACATGGCCGGGTCGGGCGTGCCATCGGGTCGGGTCACCGCGCGCACCACGGCAGCAAACGGCCCGTTGGTGCCCGCCTGCAGCATCGCGATGACGGGGATGATGGTCAGGAAAATGCCGGCAAACAGCTTGGCCACCTCTTGCATCGGGCCCCAGTCAAACTGGTTGGCCGCGTGGGCAGAAGCCGGCGTGAGCTTGAAGGACAGCACGGCCACCATGATCAGCCCCAGGTCGCGCAGAATGGATGGCAGGCCCAACACCACACCGGCCACTTCCCATTGGATATCGGACTTCCAAAACCCGCTCATCAGCACCAGCGCAATCACCGCGCCCAGCAGCACAAAATTGATCTTGCCTTCAAAGCCCAGGCCATGGGTATCGGGCGTGGGATCGTTGCGGGGCTTTTGCGCATCAAAGCGCAGCATATAGCGGTCCAGCACATAGAAGATCACCAGCAGCGACGCCACCAGGAAAAAGGTCTCGGCAAAGATATGGCGCACGGTCCAGAAGAAATCCACGCCCTTCAAAAAGCCCAGGAACAGCGGCGGATCGCCCAGCGGCGTGAGCGAGCCACCCGCATTGGAGACGATGAAGATAAAGAACACGACGACGTGTGCGCAGCTTCTGCGCCCATCGTTGGCGCGGATCAAGGGGCGGATCAGCAGCATGGAGGCGCCGGTGGTGCCCATGAAGCTGGCCAGCACGGCGCCAATCGCCAAGATGGCCGTGTTCAAGCCCGGCGCGCCATGCAGGTTGCCGCGAATGTAGATGCCGCCCGAGACGGTGAACAAGGCGGTGAGCAAGATCACAAAGGGAATGTATTCGGCCACCAGCGCATGGGCCAGGCTGCCGGCCGCCAGACCGGGGCCGAACACCGCCGCAAACGGCAGCAAAAATGCCAGCGCCCAAAAAGCCGCCACCTTGCCAAAATGGTGGTGCCAGAAATGGGGCAAAAACAAGGGCATCAGCGCAATCGACAGCAAGATGCCGGCAAACGGCACGCCCCAGAGCAGCGACAAGTCAGCGCCATTGAGCGTGGCCGCGCTGGCCCAACCCGGCGCCGCCAGCAAAGCAGCTGCCGCTGCCCTGCCCCAGCGTCGATCCCAGCCCCCACATCGCTGCCCTAACTGCGCCATCGCCTGCTCCTTGTGTTTGTGCTTTTCCATGCTTGGCAGCCCGGTACACACCGGGGCTCAGGCAGCCCGGTGATTTTAGTCAGCCACCAAGGGGCAAAGCCGCTCCCGCAGAGCCGCCGCTATCCCGATTAACCCGCACGTGCGGGCGCGGGGGCCACGCCCTGGGGAGGTACATGCTGACTGGGCGACAGATTGAAGACCTGGCGCAGATAGGCCAGGTACTTCTCGTCGTCGCACATGCTTTTGCCCGGTGTGTCCGAGATCTTGGCCACCGGCTGACCGTTGCAACGGGTCATCTTGATGACGATCTGCAGCGGCTCGTAGCCCAGGTCATTGGTCAGATTGGTGCCCACTCCAAAGGCCAGCTGGCAGCGGCCCTGGAAGCGCTGAAACAGCGCAATCGTGCGCGGTATCGTCAGCGCATCGCTGAAGATCAAAATCTTGGTCAGTGGATCGACCTTGTGCAGCTTGTAGTGGGCAATCAGGCGCTCGCCCCACAGAAAAGGGTCGCCGCTGTCATGCCGCGCCCCATCAAAGAGCTTGCAGAAGTACAGGTCAAAGTCGCGCAGGAAGGCATCCATGCCATAGACATCGGACAGCGCAATGCCCAGATCGCCCCGGTACTCCTTGGCCCACATGTCAAAGCCGTAGATCTGGCTCTCGCGCAGACGCGGGCCCAGCGCTTGGCAGGCCTGCAGGTATTCATGGGCCATGGTGCCCAGCGGCGTCAAGCCCAGCTGTTGGGCAAACAAGGTGTTGCTGGTACCGGCCAGTTGGCCGCGTCGCTCACCAGGCAAGGCCGGGTGGGTGGCCACACCCAAACCGCCCACCAGGCTACCCAGCACCTCGCGCTGCCAGCGATGGCTAAAGCGCCGGCGCGTTCCGTAGTCGGCAATCTTGAGCGCCTCCAGCCCCGGCTCACGCATGGCGGTGATCTTGGCCGACAAACGCCGGCGCCCTTCGGCCCAGTCGGGCTCGGGCTGGGTGTTGCGAAAGTAGACCTCGTTGACGATGGCCAGCACCGGAATCTCGAACAACACGGTGTGCAGCCAGGGGCCGGCGATGGTGATGTCAATCTCGCCACCAGGCAAGGGAGTGACCGTGATGTATTTTTCCTTGAGCTGGTAGAGCCGCAGAAAATCAATGAAGTCGCTCTTGATAAAGCGCAGCGACTGCAAGTAGGCCAATTCGTCATCGGCAAACCGCAGGCTGCACAGGTGCTGGATTTCTGCGCGAATCTCTTGCACATAAGGTGCCAGTTGCACACCGGGGTTGCGGCAGCGGAATTTGTATTCCACCTGGGCCCCCGGAAAATGGTGCAGCACTACCTGCATCATGGTGAACTTGTACAGGTCAGTGTCCAGCAGACTTTGGATAATCATGGTTGGCAGCACAGGGTTGCGCGCCAGCACCGACAGCGGCCAACCAGCCGCAACAGGCAGACGCCATGTCTCATCTTTTCAACCCAGCGCCTTTTTCATAAGGTCGCAACAGCGGCAAGTGTAGGCGATTGCCCGCTGCCCTGTTGCGAGGCAGGGCAAGGGCCTTTAGGGGACCTGCAAGGCCTGCAGCGCCTCACGCGTGGCAGGGGGCAGCGCCACGGGGCGGCGGCTGCTGCGGTCCACATACACATGCACAAAGTGACCACAGGCGGCGCTCTGCGATTCGCCTGCCACAAAGACCGCCAACTCGTAGCGCACACTGCTTTGACCCAGGTGCGCTACACGCACACCGACATCCACATCCTGCGGATAGGACACCGGCGCAAAATAATGGCACTGGGTCTCCACCACCAGGCCAATACAGGGGCTCGCTTCAATATCGAGCACCGCTTTGTCGATCAGCAGCCGGTTGACGGCAGTATCGAACCAGCTGTAGTAGACGACATTGTTCACATGCCCATAGGCATCGTTGTCCGACCAGCGCGTGGTGACACGCACAAACTGCGCGTAGGCAGAGCGGGGCTGCGGCTGGGGCCGCTCGGAGTGCTGCTGAGAAGACATCGTGGCGATCCTGGTCACAGAGTTGGGAGGCATTTTAGGTGGCTGCTTGGCGAGCGTCAGCGCCTACATGCATCGTGGGGGACAGGCCCCTGCATCGGCTGCCATGGCGCTGTCACATGGCTGCACTACAACTGCAGATGACTCGTTGCTGGCCTGGCTGAATGGCGCCTGGATTTGTTGCGTTATCAACCAACAAAACAATGGTAGGTGATTGAAATCAAATCAGAAAGACTTTTTTGCTGCACTGCACAAAAAGGACTTGCAAAAGACGCGCAGATGCCCAACAATAGAGTCATTGTGCAGTGCAGCAAATTTCTGAGCAATGCACAACTATCCGGAACACGTACCGTGCCCGGACTTGTACCTTCACAACTTCTTTCGAGACGGAGTATGAACATGGCATTGACCCCTGACCAAATCCTGGCTGCACACAAGGCAAATCTGGAAACCCTGCTGGGCCTGACCAACAAGGCCTTCGAAGGCGTGGAAAAGCTGGTGGAGCTGAACGTGGCCGCTACGCGCGCTGCCCTGTCCGACGTATCGGCCAACACCTCGGCCGTGCTGGATGCCAAGAACGCCCAAGACCTGATGAGCGTGCAAAGCGGCTTGCTGCAGCCCATGGCTGAAAAGACCGCCGCTTACAGCCGCCACCTGTACGAAATCGCTGCTGCCACCAGCCTGGAATTCAGCAAGGCTTTCGAGAACAAGGCCGTTGAAGCCCAATCCAAGTTCAACGAATTTGTCGACACCGCCGCCAAAAATGCACCTGCCGGCTCCGAAAGCGCCGTCGCTGTGATGAAGACCGCTGTGGCTGCCGCCAACAACGCTTATGACTCCGTGCAAAAGGCCGTCAAGCAAGCCGGTGAAGTGGCAGAAACCAACTTCAACACTATCACCAACAACGCCGTCAAGGCTGCAGGCAACGTCAGCGCTGCAACGGCCAAACGCCGTTAATCCAGGCCTGCGATCAGAGGCTGCTTGTGGCCCAAGACCTACAGTTTGGTCAAATTTGGGCCCAGCCTCTGGACAAATACAAGGGTAAACCCTAGAATACACCTATTGCATTGACGCGTTCAGTGCACCCAGTTGTCTCCTTGGATCTTTTCGAAACCTGGTTTCTTGGATCCTTTTAAAGCCCGGCCTTGCTGGGCTTTTTTTTGCCTGTCACTGACGCGAGCAGGCGGCGCTTTAACAGGCCTGCACTTAAGAGCATCTGAATAAGCACAGGCTGTGCAATGGTTTAAATAGAAACAATTCTTGTTTCAATTAAGATCGCACATCCAACTTTACAGAGACGTCTTGCCTTATGCATTCTTTCAAAATTCTTGCACTGGCTTGCGCCATCACGGCAGGTACTGCCGCTACTGCACAAGCCCAGGAAGTGGTCAACCTGTACTCTGCCCGCCACTACGCGACCGATGAAGCGCTCTATAACAACTTTACAAAAGCGACTGGCATCAAAATCAACCGCGTGGACTCTGACGACGCAGGCATTGTGGCCCGCCTGAAAGCTGAAGGCGCCGCCTCCCCTGCCGACGTGGTGCTGATGGTCGATGCCGCGCGCCTCTACCGCGGCGAAAAGGACAACCTGTTCCTGCCGATCCGCTCGGCCAAGCTCGAAGAGGTCATCCCCGCCAACCTGCGCGCCCAACCGGAAGCCGATGGTGGCATCACCTGGTTCGGCCTCTCGACCCGCGCCCGCGTCATTGCCTACAACAAGGCCAAAGTGAACGCCGAAGACGTGGACAGCTATGAGAAGCTGGCCGACCCCAAGAACAAGGGCAAGATCTGCATCCGCTCTGCGTCGCACCCCTACAACCTGAGCCTGTTTGGCGCGGTGACCGAGCACATTGGCGAGGCCAAGGCCCAGCAGTGGTTGCAAGGCGTCAAGGACAACTTGGCGCGCCCACCCAAGGGCGGTGACACCGACCAGATCAAGGCCGTCGCAGCAGGTGAATGCGATATCGCCGTCACTAACAGCTACTACTTCGCCCGCCTGATGCGCTCGAGCAACCCCGATGATGTCGCAGTCGCCAACAAGGTCAGCGTCGTGTTCCCCAACCAAAGCAGCTGGGGCACGCACCTGAATATCGCCGGTGGCGCCGTCGCCAAGTACAGCAAGAACAAGGACAATGCCGTCAAGTTCCTGGAGTACCTGGCCAGCCCAGAAGCACAGACCTACTTCGCCAATGGCAACAACGAGTGGCCCGCCGCCAAGAATGTGCAGACCGACAACCCTGCCCTCAAAGCCATGACCCAGGACAAGCCCTTCAAGAGCGAGACCATCCCCATCAGCGCCGTGGGCAGCAACATGGCCAAGGTCCAGCAAATGCTGGACCGCGCAGGCTTCCAATAAGCGCCCCTGCTCTGTCACTAAAAGCCCGTTCGCGGGCTTTTTTTGTGCCCGCTCGCAGGGGCTGGCTCAGCTAAGATGGCCTGATTCAACAAGCAGGAGACACAGCGATGGACATCGCCAACAAGGTATTTATCGTCACAGGCGGCGCATCCGGCCTGGGAGAAGGCACGGCACGCATGCTGGCGCGCGAGGGCGCGACTGTCGTCATCGCCGATATGCAGGCCGAAAAAGGCCAGGCACTGGCGCAGGAGCTGAGTGGCGCGTTTGTGCAATGCGACGTGTCGAACGCCGAGCAAGCCCAGGCGGTGGTGAACAAGGCCGTATCGCTGGGCAAGCTGTTTGGCCTGGTCAACTGCGCAGGCATTGCACCGGCAGAAAAGACCGTGGGCAAAAAGGGCGCCCATTCGCTGGAGGTGTTCAGCAAGACCATCACCGTCAACCTGATCGGCAGCTTCAACATGATCCGCCTCTGCGCAGAAGCCATGGGCCACAACGAACCCGAAGCCACGGGCGAGCGCGGTGTGCTGATTTCGACGGCCAGCGTGGCCGCCTATGACGGCCAAATCGGCCAGGCCGCCTACGCGGCCTCCAAGGGTGGCGTAGTGGGCATGACCTTACCGATTGCCCGCGATCTGGCGCGCAGCGGCATCCGCAACATGACCATTGCCCCCGGCATTTTTGGCACCCCCATGCTGTTTGGCATGCCCCAGGAGGTGCAGGATGCCCTCGCCGCTGGCGTGCCCTTCCCCAGCCGCCTGGGCACCCCTGAGGACTACGCCAAGCTGGTCAAGCACATTGTGGAGAACGACATGCTGAACGGCGAGGTGATTCGCCTGGATGGCGCCATTCGCCTAGCACCCAAGTAATCCAGGGCCTGCGGGCCTTGCATGCAAAAAGCCGATCTGCTGCACAACACAGCAATCGGCTTTTTTCTGGGGCGCCATACACGCAGCAGCTATGAAAAAAGCCTTCTTGTCTTGTGACAAGAAGGCTTTTGGAATCTGGCGGAGTGGACGGGACTCGAACCCGCGACCCCCGGCGTGACAGGCCGG
>JAVWTB010000047.1:0-13348 GCA_036667955.1 Comamonas sp. | reverse complement strand
GCTCCCAAAGCAGATGCGCTACCAGGCTGCGCTACGCTCCGACTAAGCCGTTATTGTATAGCGTCCCAGCCCCTGCCAAAGACAAAAATGATTACTTTGGCAACATTAAATCCGGGGGGCTTCAGGCGAGGCGCGCGCAAAACAAAAAACCTGCTGCACTTGCGTGCAACAGGTTTTTAAATGGAATGGTCGGAGCGGCGGGATTCGAACTCGCGACCCTCTGCTCCCAAAGCAGATGCGCTACCAGGCTGCGCTACGCTCCGACTAAGCCGTTATTCTAACCAGGGTTTGGGCAGTGGTTTTTCGTATTTGACGATTTTTTTACAACTGCCTTGCTGGCACCAAGGCGCAAGGCTTGCTGCGCCCTAGCCATTAGCGCTGGGATGGCGCTGGGCCACGGCCAGGCAGGTGACGGAAAGTGATACGGCCCTTGCTCAAATCGTAAGGCGACATTTCCAGCGACACCTTGTCACCCGCCAGAATGCGGATGTGGTGTTTGCGCATCTTGCCGCCCGTGTAAGCAATCAGCTCATGACCGTTTTCCAGCTTCACGCGAAAACGCGAATCAGGCAACACTTCGGTCACGGAGCCTTGCATCTCAATCAGTTCTTCTTTAGCCATATAAGTCGACGAATCCTTGTCTAGTGGTGCATGAACGAAACAGGTTCGCCATGCTGTTCTGTGTGCCACCAGCAGCGGTGGCTCTCTCCAGGGTTCGGGATGGTGCAGCAGCCTCTCTGAAACCAGCGACCGCCTGCAAGGCAGTAGCGGCCAGGAGCCGCAAATCGCTGCCCCATTCAGCCCAGCAGCATGTCTCCATGCCGAAGGCTCAAACAAGCCGCTATCCCGCACAACATTCAAAGCGCAGCCGCCAAGCAACCAGCGCTCTCAAGCCAATAAAGCTTGCAAAGCTCTCTATTGTACTATGTAGCAGTCATTTACGCTTGGCACTGTCGTGCATTAACGCCGCTGCGGCCCTGGTGGCCGTACAGCCTTGAACGACCAGCACGTGCCGTAAGCCTTTAGGACGCTTGCCTGCCCTTTGCCCTATTACACGATCCACCATGAACGCTACCGCCCTCCGCTATTGGCTGATGAAAAACGAGCCCGATGAATATGGGATCGACCAGGCGCTCGCCGCTCCTGATGCCACGATCGCCTGGGACGGCGTGCGCAACTACCAGGCGCGCAACTTTATGCGCGATGACATGCAAGTGGGCGATGGCGTGCTGTACTGGCACTCCAGCTGCGCCGAGCCTGGCATTTATGGCATCGCCCGCATTGCGGGGAAGCTGCGGCCTGATGCCAGCCAGTTCCAGCCCGATTCCAAGTATTACGATCCCAAGTCCAAGCCAGAACAGCCCCGTTGGCTGACGCTGGATGTGCAGGCGCTGCGCAAGATCCAGCCCATCAGCGTGGCCCGCTTGCGCCAGTATCCTGAGCTCCAAGAGATGCGGGTGCTGCAAAAAGGCAACCGCTTGTCGATCACGCCGGTCGATGAGGCGCATTGGCGCTTCATCATGGGCCTCATCGATGCCCAGGGCTGAGGCGCGCTTGAGGGCTTAGGGCTGCGTTGAAGGCTGAGGGGATGCTGCATAATTCCAAAAAATACGCCGGCCACCCATGCAGCAAGCAAGGGTTGCTATTTTTTTTGATACTACTTGCGCACCCGAGACCACCATGGCTTTTGCTGACAATCTCCAATCCCTGCCCGCTATCGACCATATCGCTGAGCTGCAGCTCATCAATGCCGATGGACAACTGGCAGCCAGCATTCCCAATGCCCCAGGCAAGGCTGGCTCGGTGCGGGTGTACAACGCGCTCGCTGCCAAGCATGGTGGCATCAATGTGGCGGCCGCCGAAGAAGGCCTCACGATCTTTGCCGAGCACACGGACGACGCCAAGGCTCGCCCCGGCGCGCACCCCAATATCGATCGCTTGCTGGAGGTGATCGCCTCCGGCAAGGGCTATACCGTCAAGCTTGTGTCGGCCTGAACGGCCCGGGGCTCTGCTACTGTCGCTGCGCTCTCCAGCGCATAGGCTGCGACAAAGCGCTGCAGCATCTGCTGGGGCACAGGCGTCTGGGCCAACTGGCGCAGCATGGCATCGGGGTCAAACCCTTCTGATTGCAGCACCTGCGCACGCAACTGGATGCAAGCGGCAGCAATCGCCTGGCTGAACTCCGGATGGAACTGGGTCGAGACGGCCTTGGGCCCGTAGCGCACGACCTGGTGCGGATCATGCGCCGAGCGTGCCAGCACCCGGGCGCCAGGCGGCAGCTCCAGCACGGTCTGCATATGGGTCAGGTTGGCCTTGAACTGCGGGCCGGCGCCTGCGAGCAAGGCCTCGTCCTCGGCGCCAGGCAGCAGATCGATATCCAGGCAACCCATCTCGCGCCCCTGCGGGTGGTAGTCCACCCGGCCGCCCAAGGCATGGGCCATCAGCTGGTGGCCATAGCAGACGCCAAACAGCGGAAACTCTAGCGCCATCGCCTCGCGTATCCATTGGGCCGTCGCTTCGCTCCAGGGCAGTAAATCTGTCACCATCGCCCAGGAGCCGGTGATGATGGCCGCGCTGTGGGACTCGTGCGGCGGTAATGGCTCGCCTTCGAAGACCCGCACCACCTGGAGGGCCGGCCCTGCCGCCAACGCAGCGGAAAACCACAGCGGCAGATCGCCGACCTGGGCACGGATGTCGTCGGGCGGGGTGCCGACCTGGATAAGCAACAGCGTTTTTTCAGACACGGGGCAATGCATAAGAATGAAGGGCCCCTGCACTGTAAATGAAGCGCGATCCCAGCGGTGTCAGCACCCGCTTTTTTACCGGCCTATGCTCGACTCGCTCAGTAGCGAAAGCGCAAGGTCGACTGGCGCACCACCTCGGGCAATTGCTGGGCCTGGGCATAGGCCTCGCGCAAGCGGCTGGCGTCATTCACGCCCTCATTGACGGTTTTGCGCAGCTGCTGCAAGGCCTCCTTGCTGTTCTCTGGCACATAGGACTGGATGCGCTGCAAGGTCAGCAAGATATGCTCGCGCAGGCCGAATGACTCGCTGGTGGCCGGGTCCACATAGGCTCCCTCCAGGCCAAAGCGACAGGCCTGGAAGCGGTTGTAGGTGTAGACCAGGTAGTCGTCCTCGCTGGGCTCAAACGGTTCCTCAGCCAGAAACCAGGCGCCCAGTGCCTGCACATAGGCGGCCAATGCGACAGCACGCTCGATGGACAGCGGGGTGTCAAACACGCGCACTTCCACGGTGCCAAACTCGGGCTTGGGCCGGATATCCCAGTAAAAATCCTTCATGCTGTGGATCACCCCGGTGGCGGTCATCTTGTCGTAGTAGCGCTCAAAGTCCTCCCAGTGCAGCGCGAAGGGGGCCCGACCCGAGAGCGGAAACGCAAACACCGAGTTCAGCCGCGCCGAATCAAAGGCCGTGTCCTGCCCCTGCACAAAGGGGCTGGATGCCGACAGCGCAATGAAATGCGGGATGTAGCGCGAGAGCCGGTGCAGCATCATCAGGGCTGCATCCGCGCTGGGGCAGCCCACATGCACATGCTGGCCAAAGATGGTGAACTGCTTGGTGAGGTAGCCGTAGAGCGCGGTGATCTCTTTGAAGCGCGGCTTGTTGTAGATGCGCTGCTGGTGCCACTGCTGGAACGGGTGCGTGCCGCCACCGGCCAGCGCAATATTGAGCTTGTCGGCCGCCTTGACCAGTGCATCGCGCGTCACGCTCAGCTGCTGGTAGGCATCCTGGGCATCGGTGCAAATGCCCGTCGATATCTCGATCATGCTGGTGGTCACCTCGGGCACGATGGAGCCCGGCACCTGCGCGTTCTTGAGCAGGGCCAGCATATCGGGCGCATAAGGCGTCAGGTCATAGTGGTTGGTGTTGACCAGCTGCAGCTCCAGCTCGACCCCCAGGGTCAGGGCCTCGGACTGTTGGAAAGCTTCAAGCGTCATGGCGCTTCTCCTTGCTGGTGAGGGCAGACAGGCCTATACCGCGGTGCGCCTCGCCACTGCGCCACAAAGCCAGCGAGGCCAGCAGCACGCCGATCACCTCGCACAAAACAATCATCGGCAGCGCGATGGACGAGACACTGATCGCTACTTCAGGATTGGTGGTCGCCCATTGCGCCACCTGGGCCGATGCGATCAGCAAAGCCAGGCCCGAGCTGGGCGATTGCGCACAAGCCACTGGCCACTGGCGCAACCAGCCAATGCCGGTACCCGCTCCCAAGAGCAACACCCCCCCCATTTTGCCCAGCAACCGCGCCAGGCTGGCGGCAGCCACCACGCTGATCAGCGCAGCGCTGGGCGCCATCTGCCCGGCCATGCTGGCCACCAGCACAAACATCAGCAAATTGAGCATGGTGTTGCCGGCCATAAAGGCCGAGGGCCAAACCATGGGCTTGGGGCTCAGGTTGCGCAGCATGACCCCGGCCAACACAAAGCCCAGCGCTGCCGATCCCCCCAGGCGCTCGGCCAGCAGGCTGGCTGCCACCAGCACAGCCAGCATGTACAGCGCGGTGGAATCGCTGCGTGAGGACTGCCAACGCAACACCGGCCACAGCGCAGCCGTGGTCAGCAACGCCCACAGCAAAGTCAGCCCCAGGCTCCACAGCAGATGGCCCATGCCGGCAGCGGTCAGCTCCAGGCCCGATTGCGCGTCAGTGCCCGCTACGGGCGACCAGGCCACGGTCACCACCAGGCCCAGCACCAGTGCATACACGCAGCTCAGAGTAGCCATCAGCAAGCTGCGGTCGGTGACCGCACCACTGGAGCGCAGATCGGACGAGATGCGCAGCAGCACCGAGGGCGAGGCCGCCATCGCCACCACCCCCACGCCCAGGGATACCGCCCAGCCCATGCCCAGCAGCTGCAAGGTGGCGGTTACCAGCACCAGGGCGGCCAGGGACTCGACCAGGCTTTGCAGCAGCAAAAACGGCTGGCGCAACAGCCATTTGAGTGATATCTGCGAGGCCGCAATCAGCATGCTGGTGCCCACCGCCGTGTGCAGCAGCACCTGGGTATTGCCCTGCAGCGGCCAGGGCAGATCGCCAAAACCGAGCCAGCCGGCCAACAGGCCGACGACCGTATAGCCCAGCATGCGCGGAAAACCGCTGAGTCGGAAGACCATGTGCCCGGCCAGCGCGGCGGCCGCTACCAGAACGCACCAACTCATCAACGGACCGACACTGTGTTCAAGCCAGCCGCCTATTTGCGGCAGCGGCATGTGGGATGCGGCATGGGGTGGCATAAAGGCGCCCTCCTCAAAAATGGTGTCCCGCGTGCAAGCATGCAGGCACAAAGCTATAGATGGACCGGCCGTGGCAACGCTGCGCTTTCCCCCATCTACAAAGCCCGGTTGCGGCCACTGCAGGCCATGAGATGCACCACTTCAGTGCCCAGGCACCTTGTAACAGGAATACATCAGATCGTTAACCAATCTCAACGACTCTACTGGATGATCGCCAGATTGCAACGCGGGCCTGCTGCAACAGGGCACAAAAAGCCTGCAGTCCTACAACGCCTGCCGCTCCGCAATGCAGCATCCGGGGGCAATGTTATCCCCCGATCAAGGCATTTGCCGGCATCAGCTATTGCTATGTAGAACGTAGCACTACCAGGGTACAAAAAATGCCAACTGCCAATGGTCTCTGGCCTGCCCTAGCGACCCGTCTTCGGCCGAAACAGCGCTTCCCCGTCGCCTCCTGGTAGCCCCTCGAATAGCCGAGCACTTTGTATTGCCTCCTGTTCAGCCGCAAAACAGGTTGCATTCGTAACTTTATGATGCTGGCACTGATGCGGCCAGCCAAAAGCCCCCAGCGCTTGCCCGTTACCACCCGGTAGCCCCGCGTTCATCGCCGCTTTGCCGCCCCAGGCCGCCACCCCTGGCCTGGCGCGGCAGCACATTCGCTCCTGCGCATCACCACCCACTGTTTTTTGCCCCCTGCACCGGCCTTGTCCGTTTTCAGTGCCTGGGGCCTTGTTTTGGTCTGGATATTTCTGTGCTTGCCTTGTTGACCCGTCTTTTCCCCGTGTGGGCGGCTGTGATGGCCTTGCTTGCCTACAGCGCGCCTTCGGCGTTTCTGGGCTTCAAGCCCCATATTGCCCAGCTGCTGATGCTGATCATGTTCGCCATGGGTGTCACCCTGAGGCTGAGCGATTTCAGCCGCGTGCTGCAACGCCCTGCCCCGATTGCGGCAGGCCTGTTTCTGCATTACCTCATCATGCCCCTGGCCGCCTGGTTGATTGCCAAGGGCCTGGACATGCCGCCCGAGCTCACAGCAGGCATGGTGCTGGTGGGCAGTGTGGCCAGCGGCACTTCGTCGAATGTGATGATTTTTCTGTCCAAGGGCGATGTGGCGCTGTCGGTCACCATCAGTGCGCTGTCGACCCTGGTCGGCATCGTGGCCACGCCCCTGCTGGCGCGGCTCTATATCTCCGCATCGATCGATGTGCCGGTCAGCGCCCTCTTGATGGAGATTGCGCAGATCGTGCTGCTGCCCATTGGCCTGGGCCTGCTGCTCAACCATTTTTGGCAGGCCCAGATCAAGCGCATTGAGGGCTTGCTGCCGCTGGTGTCGATGCTGGCAATTTTGCTGGTGCTCTCCACCGTCGTGGCGCTCAGCCGCGACCGCATCGCCACCGTCGGCGGCGTGGTGGTGGCCGGCGTCATTGCGCACAACCTGATTGGCTACCTGGGCGGCTACTGGGGCGGGCGCCTGCTGGGCTTTGACAAATCAGTCTGCCGCACCTTGGCCATTGAGGTGGGCATGCAGAACTCAGGCCTGGCCGCCAGCCTGGGTGCCAAGTTCTTCAGCCCCATGGCCGCGCTGCCGGGCGCCATTTTCTCGGTCTGGCACAACATCTCGGGCTCGCTGCTGGCCGGTTACTGGTCCAGTCGCCCGACCGGCACGGCGAATGACCATGTGCGCCGCGAAGACGTTTCTCTGCACTGAGTCTGCGGCTTGCGCATCAGAAACTATCCGTTCAGCCGTGTTTGCCCAGCGCATCAGCCTCCAACATGTGGCCGGTGCGGCTGCGGGCGCCTGCTACCAGGCCGCTGATGAGCTGCGCCTCGGGCAGGTTCTTCCAGTAGCGGCGCGGCATCTCGCGCAGCATGGCCTGCTCTTTGAGCCTTGCGGGGTTGAAGGTGGATTGGTAGTAGGCCAGCCATAGCGACTCGCCTGCATCGGGTCCCGGGGCATCTTGCGCCCTGCCCCCGGCCGCAAACTGCATCTGCTCCAGATCCCAGTGCACGCTGCACTGGGGCGTCAAAATCGCCCAGCGCATGCTGGTAAAGCGCCGCATGAAAAAGCCAGCGGCCTCGCGCACACAGTAGTGATCGGGCTCAAACCAGGCGATATGCAGATCCCGGCCTTCGGCATCTCGGCTGGGCCGAAAGCGTACAAAGGCATGCATTTTGTGGATGTCGCGCCCAACAGCCCTGGCCATGCGCTCAATCTCACGCCAATCGCCATCCAGCGCATCGCCCGCCAGGCCAGGCCATTGCTGCACCCGCCACAGCCAGCGGTAACACAGCGCAAAGCGCCCTGGGTGGCTGTGGCAGCAGGCGTTGCGCAACATGCCCAGCTGCGCGGCTTTGAGGCGTAGCAGCTGCCCGGGCGGGCAAGGCAACTGGTCCAACATGTCCGGCGTCAGCGCTTTGCCAGCCAGGCTGCCGGCAGCATCGGCGGCAAACAGGTCGTCGCCCACGCTTTGGTCGCTCAAGGCATCCGACCACCGCCAGTGCAGTGCCTGCGGCTCGGCGTTGAGGGCCAGCAACACGCGGGCGGCCTGGCGGAAGCCGGCAAAATCATCCGGGCCGTCCAGCGCAATCACCAGGGAATCGGTGTGTGCCTGCATGCTTTAGAACAGCGCCATTTGCGCGACCACGGGCAGCTGCATGCCGCTGTGCTGCCGCTGGGTGCTGCCGTGTTGCATCTTGCCCAGCAACTGTTGACGCAGCGAGGTGCTATCGAGCATGCCCAGCGGCGGGTGGTAGTCATCCAGCTCCACAAAGGGCAAGACCTTGCTGGTGGCGACCCGCAGTTGCTGCAAATCAGCCAGGCGCAGCCTGCGCACCATGCGTGCTGCCAACAGGCGCTGCACGCTGCCCACGCCCAGCCCGGGCACGCGCAGCAGCCACTGTTTGGGGGCACGGTTGAGGTCCACCGGAAAATGCTGGCGCTGGGACAGCGCCCAGGCCAGCTTGGGATCGAGCTCCAGATCCAGCATGCCGCCGGCCGCCGGCGCGGTGATCTCCGCATGGCTGAAGCCATAAAAGCGCATCAGCCAATCAGCCTGGTAAAGCCTGTGCTCGCGGATCAATGGCGGTGCCTGCAGCGGCAGATCAGCCGAGGCATCCGGGATGGGACTGAAGGCGGAGTAATACACCCGCCGCAGGCGCTGCCCGGTGTAGAGCCCGCTGCTGGTGCGCAAAATGGTCGCGTCATTGGCGCTGTCCGCGCCCACAATCATCTGGGTGCTTTGGCCTGCCGGCGCATAACGCGGTGCAGCGGCCCTTGCGGCCTGGCGCTGGCGCGGCATGGACACCAGTTTTCCATTCTGCTGGTCTTGCGTCTGCTGCCGCGCCACCTCGATGTGTTCCGCCACCTGGTGCATCGCCAGGGCAATACCGGCGGCATTTTTCTCGGGTGCTAGTTGCTCCAGCCCTTGCTCGGTGGGCAGTTCCACATTGATGCTGAGCCGATCGGCATAGCGCCCCGCCTGGGCCAGCAGCTCGGGCGAGGCATCGGGAATGGTCTTGAGGTGGATATAGCCGCGAAAATCATGGTCTTCGCGCAGGCAGCGCGCCACTTCCACCAACTGCTCCATCGTGTAGTCAGACGACTGGATGATGCCGCTCGACAGAAACAGGCCTTCGATGCAATTGCGGCGGTAAAAATCGAGGGTGAGCGCCACCACCTCGGCCGCGCTGAACCGGGCGCGCTGCACGTTGGAGCTTTTGCGGTTGATGCAGTAGCGGCAATCGTAGATGCAGAAGTTGGTGAGCAAAATCTTGAGCAAGGAGACGCAGCGGCCGTCAGGCGTATAGCTGTGGCAGATGCCCATGCCTTCTGTCGACCCCATCCCCTTGCCACCCAAGGAATCGCGCGGCTTGCTACCGCTCGATGCACAGCTGGCATCGTATTTGGCGGCATCGGCCAGGATCTGGAGTTTGGCAAGGGTTTGCATAGAATGACTGTATGTAATTACAGTATTCTAGCAAAACGGCAAGGTGCTGCACAGCGCTGGCTGCTCCCTTTGCGGCCCTCAGCAGCCCGACGCGTCTGATTCAGCCTCTGCAGTAGACACCTGCATCGGCAAGTGCGAAGGGGACTTGCCAAGCGCTGCTGCCAGAAAAACCTACCTGCCAATGACTGTATATAAATACAGTTATTGGCATTTGCATCTACTAACCAGGCGCAACCGGGGCGCTAGTGAGGCGCTACCGCTGTCAGCTCTGCGGCCCCAGCTTTGCCAGAACGGCCTTTTCCTTGACCGAGGATTCCGCGGCAAACTTTTTGTAGTCGGCGCTGTTCATATAGATCGGCAGCATCTCAAAGCGCTGCAGCATGGCCTGGTAGCTTTCCATCTCCATGGCCTCCTTGAAGGCCTTGTGCAAGGTGGTTTGCACATCGGCCGGCAAGCCCTTGGGGCCCACCAAGCCAAAGGGTGAGTACTGCGTGGTGGGCAGGCCCAACTCGATCAGGGTGGGGGTATTGGGCAAGGTCGGCAGGCGTTTTTCGGTCCAGACATTCAAGGCCACCATGCGGCCCTGGTCCACGTAGGGAATGACGGCGCTGGTGTCAGCGGCCACCATCACCTCACCGGCCATCGTCGCGCGCATCAGCTCGGACGAGCCCTTGTAAGGCACATGCACGACATCCAGGCCCAGCTGCTGCGCAATGATGGCCGAGGTGACGTGGGGCGAGGTGTAGGTGCCAGTATTGCCCAATGTGAGTTTGCCCGGATTGGCTTTGGCCCAGGCCACCACATCCTTCCAGCTCTTGAGCCCAGATTGCGTGCTGGCCACCATGCAAAACGCATAGCCGGTGACATTGATGATGTAGCTCAGGTCTTCCACCGGGTTCCATTTGAGGCCGGTGGTAAAGGGCAGACGCATCACACTCATCGGCAGCTGGGCGATGGTGTAGCCGTCCGCCGCCGTGTTTTGCAGCTGGCCGGCAGGCAAGGAACCCGCAGCGCCCGGGCGGTTCTCGACCACAATGGGCTGGCCCAGCACCTTGGCGGCATTGTCAGCCAGTTGGCGCATCGTCAGGTCGGTGGGCCCACCAGCGGGAAACGCCACCACCAGTTTGATGGGCCGGCTCGGAAATGTCTTGTTGGCATGGGCCAGCGAGGCACCCGCCCCCATCCATGCACCGGCTGCGGTGGCGGCCCCTGCTTGCAGCATGCTTCTGCGCGTCAACACCATCTCTTTGTCTCCATATCGATCTATAGGCGACAAATAGTGTAGAAAAGCGCAGCGCGTGGCCGCGACGCCTGGGCGACATGGTCGGCAGGCCGTAAGGCTTCTGTCGGTGGCCCTTGGATGGGGCAGAGGGCTGGGCAGCCAGTGCCCTAGTCGACCGTTGCCCCGGACTGCTTGACCGCCTTGCCCCACTCCACGATTTCACTGGCCACAAAGCGGTCCATCTCTGCCGCACTGGTGGGCGCGGGTTCGGAGCCCCGGTCGCGGATAAACTTCTGCATCTCGGCGCTGTTCAGGATCGCCACGGTTTCTTGGTTGAGTCTGTCCACTACCGATTGCGGCGTGCCCTTCGGGGCCATCAGCCCCAGCCAGCCGACAGCCTCAAAGCCCTTGAACTCAGGCAGACCCGACTCGGCAATCGTTGGCACCTGGGGCAGTTGGCTGGAGCGGGTGGCCGAGGTCACGCCCAGCGGCACCGCCTTGCCCACCTGGATATTGGCCAGCGCCGCAGTGACCGAGTCGACCATCAAGGGCACCTGGTTGCCCAGAAAATCTGCCTGGGCCGGGCCACTGCCCTTGTAGGGGATGTGCTCAATCTGCAGCGCCGCGCGGGCCTTGACCATCTCCGCGCTCAAATGCTGGGTACCGCCAATGCCGGCGCTGGCATAGCTCAGCTTGCCGGGCTCGGCGCGGGCCTTGGCGACCAGGTCGTTCATGCTCTTGATCCCCGTGGCGGGGTTGGCCAGAAACACCAGCGGCACCTTGGCAATGAGGGTGATGCCTAGCAGGTCCACGCGGGGGTCGAAGTTCACTTTCTTGTAGAGCGTCTGGTTGACTGCCATGGCACTGCCCGCCACCAGCAAGGTATAACCATCGGCTGCGCTGCGCACCACCTGCTCGGAGCCAATATTGCTGCCCGCGCCGGCCTTGTTCTCCACCACCAGCGGCTGGCCCAGCTTTTGGCCCAGTTTCTCGGCCAGCGCGCGGGCAAAGATATCGGTGGCCTGGCCGGGCGGAAACGGCACGATCAGCTTGATGGGCTTGTCCGGGTAGGCCGCCATTGCGGGCGCCGCAAGGGACCACAGCACAGCGGTTATCGCCATCGCGGGCGTGGATGCAAGTGCAAAGGGTTTCATCAGGTTTGTCTCCTCGTCCGGGCTTCTGCATGTGGGCCTGGGCCAAGCACATGCTAGAGGCTGTGGCGTTTTTCTAAAGCGATGATCTTCGCGCATCTCACTGCTTCTTGGCAGCCAGGCATGTCTCCAAGACAACTGCTGGTTTATTAAGGGCGTCCCGAAGGGATCGATCAGTTCTGATCGATGGCACTCAGGGGCAGCTATCATCAGCGCTGTTTTTTCACCAGCGCATGCCATGTTTTTTGGAATCAGCCACCTTGTCCTTCCCTGCTCCGATCTGGAAAAGGCCACCCGCCTTTGGCGCGATGTCATCGGCTTCGCCCCCGCGCGCAGCGGCGAGGGCTATGTGGATATCGACACCGGCAGCGCCATGTTGCGGCTTTTGCAGGTGCCCGCAGTGGAGTCGCAGATCACCGTGCGCCTGCAGGTGGCTGATGTCAGCCAGGCCTACCAGAGCTTGCAGGCCGCGGGCAGCACCCCCCGTTATGCGCCGATGCGCACGCCCGAACTTGAAGAAATGGCCTGCGTCAGCGATGCCGATGGCCATGCCATCGTGCTGTGGCGCGCGCTGACCGAAGACGAATGGGGCTTTGTGCCCGAGCTGCCCAAGCAAGGCGAATGGACGGCCGATGCCGAAGACCTGCTCCAGCGCCTGCTGGCCCATGTGCCGGCCTTCTTTCGCATGCTCGCCCGCCGCAAAACCACCCGCGTGATCGAGCAGCTGGCCCAAGAGGCGCACAGCCCGGTAACGCGCGATCTGGTCATCAAGGGCTATATCACCGCCTCGGCCAAAGTAACGCGTTTTCGCCTGGTGGAGCCGCTGCGGGCGGAAGGCATCAACCCGGATGATTACCGGGCCGAGTTTGACTACGAATAAGCCAACAACCTAGTCCGCAGCCCTTCTGAACGGTCTGCGCCATGCAAAAAAAGACAGCCCGGAGGCTGTCTTTTGCGGTGTCGATTGACCTGCTGGTCTTACTTGCGCACCGGCGGGACATCCGTGCACGTGCCATGCGCCACTTCTGCGGCCATGCCAATGCTCTCACCCAAAGTCGGATGCGGATGGATGGTCTTGCCGATGTCCACGGTGTCTGCACCCATCTCGATGGCCAGCGCGATCTCGCCAATCATGTCGCCGGCATGCGTGCCAACCATGCCGCCGCCGAGGATCTTGCCGTGGCCATGGGCCTCGGGCGAATCATCGAACAGCAGCTTGGTGAAGCCTTCGTCGCGGCCATTGGCAATGGCGCGGCCAGACGCGGCCCAGGGGAACAAGCCCTTCTTGACCTTGATGCCTTGGGCCTTGGCCTGGTCTTCGGTCAGACCGACCCATGCCACTTCAGGGTCGGTATAGGCCACCGATGGAATCACACGGGCGTTGAAGGCGGCAGCCGCCAGCTCCTTGTTGCCTTGCAGCTCGCCAGCGATGACTTCAGCGGCCACATGCGCCTCATGCACGGCCTTGTGTGCCAGCATGGGCTGGCCCACGATGTCGCCGATCGCGAAGATGTTGGGCACATTGGTGCGCATCTGGATGTCGACATTGATAAAGCCACGGTCCGTCACGGACACGCCAGCGGCTTCGGCGCCGATCTTCTTGCCATTGGGCGTGCGGCCCACGGCCTGCAGCACCAGGTCGTAGACCTGGGGTTCGGGCACGGTCACGCCGTCCTTGGCGGGCTCAAAGCTCACCTTGATGCCTTCGGGCGTTGCTTCGGCGGCCACGGTCTTGGTGTTGACCATGATGTTGTCAAAGCGCGGCGCGTTCATCTTTTG
>JAVWTB010000046.1:0-14071 GCA_036667955.1 Comamonas sp. | reverse complement strand
CCCATCATGATGGTGGATGCGCCAGCAGCGAGGGCCTTGGAGATATCGCCCGAGAAGCGGATACCGCCGTCAGCGATCAACGGCACGCCGGTGCCTTGCAGGGCTTGGGCCACGCTGTCCACGGCCATGATCTGGGGCACGCCCACACCGGCCACGATACGGGTGGTACAGATGGAGCCTGGGCCGATACCGACCTTGACCGCATCAGCACCCGCCTCAACCAAGGCCAGTGCGGCTGCACCGGTGGCGATATTGCCGCCGATCACATCGACTTGCGGGTAATTTTGCTTGACCCAGCGCACGCGCTCGATCACGCCACGGCTGTGGCCGTGGGCGGTGTCCACCACCAGCGCGTCCACGCCGGCCTTGACCAGCAGGTCCACACGCTCTTCGGTACCAGCGCCCACGCCCACGGCCGCAGCCACGCGCAGACGGCCAGCGCGGTCGCGTGCGGCATTGGGGAAGGTGGTTTGCTTGGTGATGTCCTTGACGGTGATCAGGCCCTTGAGTTCAAAGGCATCGTTCACCACCAAAATGCGTTCCAGCTTGTGCTTGTTGAGCAAAGCCTTGGCAGCGGCGGGCGTGGTGTCGTCTTTTTCATTGACGGTCACCAGCTTGTCGCGCGGCGTCATGATGTCACGCGCCTTGACGTCATAACGGGTCTCGAAGCGCAGATCGCGGCTGGTCACAATGCCCACCACTTTGCCGCCATCGCAGACCGGGAAGCCAGAGATGCCCCGATCCTCGGACAGCTGCATGATCTGCAGCACCGTGTGGTCCGGCGTGATCACCACCGGGTCGTGCACAACGCCCGACTCATGGCGCTTGACCTTGGAGACCTCGGCAGCTTGCTGCTCGGCGGTCATGTTCTTGTGGATCACACCAATACCGCCCTCCTGGGCGATGGCAATGGCCAGTCTGGCTTCCGTCACCGTGTCCATGGCGGCAGACACCAGGGGCAGGTTCAGGCGGATATTGCGAGAGAATTGGGTGGCGAGAGAGACGTCCTTGGGCAGGACTTGGGAGTATGCGGGTACCAACAACACATCGTCGAAGGTGAGCGCTTTTCCGATCAGGCGCATTGTGAAAGCTCCAAAAGAAAGATTCTACCGTCTTTTGTAAACAGCTTGCAGGGCACCTGTATTACAGACCTTGGGCCCTGGCCTGTTATCGCCAACCAACAACTTCGTCTGCAGATGCTATCGGCAAGCTACACTCGCTTTCTATGAAACTCATCAAGCTCCTCCTTCTATCGGTTGCCCTGGGCATTGCCGCGCCGGCGATGGCCCAATGGCAGTGGGTCGACAAAGATGGCCGCAAGGTCTTCAGCGACCGCCCGCCGGGATTGGAAGTGCCGGAGAAAAATATCATCAAACGTCCCAAGGGCTATGGCTCGCTCAAAGGCGTGCAATCCTCAGGCACCGGCCCGGCCCTGCGCGATGCCGCGCCAGCGGCTCAGGACGGCGATGCTGTGGAAGGCGCAGCGCCCGCCCCGGCGCCAGCGGCTACCGCTGCCGCCCCCAAGCCCGGCGCGGGCAAGGACAAAGAGCTGGAAGCCAAAAAAGCTGCAGATACCAAGGCCAAGGCAGATGCCGAGCAGGCTGAAAAAGCCAAGCAGGCCGCTGCCAAGGCAGACAACTGCAAACGCGCCCAGCAGGCCAAGGCCATGTACGACACCGGCAAGGCCGTGCGCTCGCCCAATGAAAAGGGGGAGATGGTGTTCCAGGATGCCAACCAGCGCGCTGCCGAGATCAAGCGCACAGATGACGCAATCGCCGGCAACTGCTAAAGCCCACCTGCACTGCAAAAAGCCAAGCATCTGCTTGGCTTTTTGCTTGGGTGCCGTGTGCCGTCAAGCGCCGTAGCCGGCTTTGGACTGCGGCCTGCGCCGGGCAAACAGGCCTGTGCCACGGGCTCCCTGCTTGGCAAAGCGCTCACGGCGAGCCTTCTTGGGGTCCACCTTGAGCGGCTGGTACAGCTCAACCCGGTCCCCATCCGCCAGCAACTGGCTGCGTGGCCGAAGCCGGCCCCAAATGCCAGCATCCTGCGCGTCGGAAAACGTCTCGCCCGATTGCGCGCTGGCAGCGGCCAGGGCATGGGCCAGACTGGCACCGGCGGGCAACTGCAGCTGCACGGTTTGCGGCTGGCCATCCTGGGCCCAGACCACCTCGACCTGCATCAGCGCTGCGCCAGCTAGCGTATCAGCCATAGATCTTCTCGGCCCGCTGGATAAAGGCATCCATCATCGTCGCGGCGATCTTGTCAAAGATGGGGCCGACCACAGCGGCCAGCGCCATGCTGTCAAAGCCATAGCTCAGGCTCAGCGACACTTTGCAGGCGCGCTGGCTGCCATCGCCCACCGGCTCAAAGCGCCAATCCCCTTGCAACTGCGAGAATGGCCCCTTGACCAAGGCCATCTGCAGGCGCTTGCCCGGGTCATAGGTGTTGCGGGTCACGAACGACTTTTTGATGCCGGCCAGCGCGATACCCACCTCGGCGGTCACGCCATCGGCATGCGGCTCCAGCACACGCGCATGGTCGCACCAGGGCAGAAAATCTGGGTAGCGCGGCACATCGGCCACGAGATCGAACATCTCCTGGGGGCTGTACCAGATCAGGACGGACTTGTTGACAGTTTTCATGCAGACAGGGAAAAGGACCGCCAAGAATGCAAAGGAAGGCGGCGGCCCGAAACATTCATAAAATCATAGACCAGAACAAAAAGCGCTGCATCCAGCAGCCCTAAGGGCTTGGGAAAGCCGTTTTGCCCCTAATATTGCAATTATGTCGAAGACGAACAACACCAACAGCCGCATAGCCGATAACAAGAAGGCTGCATTCAACTATTTCTTTGAGGAACGCTTTGAGGCCGGCATGGTACTGCACGGCTGGGAGGTAAAGGCGCTGCGCGAAGGCAAGGTGCAACTGACCGATGGCTATGTGCTGGTCAAGAACGGTGAGCTCTATCTGATGGGCTGCCAAATCAACCCCCTGAAGACCGCCTCCACCCATGTCAGCCCTGATTCTGCGCGCATCAAGAAGCTGTTGATGAAGAAGGACGAGATCAAGCGCCTGATCGGCAAGGTCGAGCAAAAGGGCTACACCCTGGTCCCCATCAACCTGCACTGGAAAAATGGCCTGGCCAAATGCGATATTGCGCTGGCCAAGGGCAAGGCCGAGCATGACAAGCGCGACGTGATCAAGGACCGCGAAGGCAAGCGCGAAGTGGAGCGCGCGATGAAGGTGCACAACCGCTGATAGCCGTTGCAGCTTGGGGCCAGCGCCTGGGCAAAGGCATACACAGGCTCTAAGATGGCGGCTCATTCCTGACTAGACACCCCGCCATGCACAAACTGCTGCAGCTTGCACGCCTATGCCTCGCCGTTCTGGTCCTGGCAGCCATTGGCCAACAGGTGGCCCTGCATGCAGCCCATCACTTCAGTTTTGCCAATTTCTTCAGCTACTTCACGGTGCTGTCCAATCTGTGCGCAGCACTGGTGCTGCTGGTCAGTGCCTGCGTCCCCACCCACAGCGAACGCCCCTGGTTGAGCCTGCTGCGCTATGCATCGGCCGTCCAGATGGCCATTGTCGGCCTGGTATTTGCCTTGCTGCTGCGTAACCTGGATGTGGGCCTGATGCAGTCCTGGATCAACACGGTGCTGCACTACCTGATGCCCGTGGCCGTGGTGCTCGATTGGCTGCTGGCACCACCGCCTGCGCCCCTGGCACGTAAGGCACTCAGCAAGGCATTGGTACTGCCTGCGCTGTATCTGGTCTACACCCTGCTGCGCGGCCAGCAAACAGGCTGGTTCCCCTACCCCTTCTTGAACCCGGCCAACGTGGGCGGGTCGGCGGGCGTCGCCCTGTATGCCGCTGCCATTGCACTGGGCTTTGTGTTGGTGGGTAGCCTGCTGCTGCTGGCCGCCAAGCAGCGGGGCCCCCACCAGCGCCGCTGAAGCACCGCGATGGCCGTCGGCTGAGGCTTGGTACGGCCGCCCATGATGGGCATCTGTCCGACATGCCAGCCCCGCTGCCACACCTATATTGATGGCACTACCAACCAACCTGGGTGCCGTCTATGTTCTCCAAACTTGCTGTACTGGCCATTCCGCTGTCTGCGGTTCTTTTGACCGCCTGTGGCACCGCCAGCCATAAGGAAGCGGCACCCAGCACGCCCGTGCGATCCGCAGATGGCGTGCTCGTAGGCCCGGATGGCCGCACGCTCTACACCTTCACCAAGGACAGCGCTGGCAGCGGCGCTTCGGCCTGCTACCAGCAATGCGCCACCAACTGGCCACCGCTGCCAGTGGCCTCCGGCGCCAAGCCGATTGGCGATTTCAGCATCGTGCAGCGCACGGACAACACCCAGCAATGGGCCTACAAAGGCTGGCCGCTGTACTACTTTGCCAAGGACAGCCAAGCCGGCGACAAGCGCGGCGACGGCATGGGCGGGGTCTGGAAGCTGGCAAAGCCTTGATCGGCTCAGGCCAGCAAGCTTTTCCCTCCAACAACAAGAGGTGGCCAAACGGCCACCTCTTTGCGTTTCAGCGCCGCACCAGGCGCTGTTTTTATTTGGATTTGTCGCGCAGGCCGCTGCTGTAGCGCTCCAACCAGGCAGACGCCTTGGCCAAGGCCTGGCCACCCTTGCCCAGCAACTGGCCCAGCTCCGATTCAGCACGCTCGCGCAGGGTCTCTTCGGTCTCCGGCAAGGGCGGCAGGATGTGGGCGAAATAGGTCTTGCCCAGCACCCGGTGCAGCAAGCGCTCGCCGACAAAAGGCTGGTTGCCATTCAGCGCCCGCGCGCCCTTGATGATGTTGCGGATGTCGTACTGCGTAGGACTGATATCGGGCACCTGCTTGGGCAGGCCCAGCAAGGTGTAGACGCCAATGCGCGCGGTGCGCACCGAGCTCTCCATGGTGAAGATGACGTCGTTGCTGGTCTCGACAAACTGGCCGACCAAGGCCAGATTGGTGCAACCCTCGGGCACCACATGGGGCCGGTCACCGGCGGCGCGCGGCATGAACTGGGCGGTGATGTAGGGCATCAAGGCCAGGCGCACCTTGGTGTTGGCAGCTACGGCATCGATCTGGTCGGCAATGCCCAGGTGGTAGCACAGTTCGGCCAGAATCTCACGGCCCGTGCATTCGGGCATGGTTTTGGCCACATGGTTACCCTTTTTGTCCATCAGCAGCGCATACACCCACAGCACCAGTACATCGCCGGGCTGGTCAGGAAAATGCGGCTGGCGGTTGCAGGTAAAGCTCATCACCCAGTTCGAATCGGTAAAGGTGATGATGCCGCCCGTCACCGTCTTGCCCGAGTACGGATCGTTGACAGACAGCTCCTTGAGCTTGTCGATCAGCGGCGAGGCTGTGCAGGTCAAGGTGGCCGACTCCCACATCGAGCCTTTCACATCGCCATAAAACTTCTCTGGCCTGCCAAACACCGGCGACTTGGCCGCCAGGCGCTTCCACAAAGTCCAGTCGCTGTCCTCGCCCGGCTCCTCGTTGCCACGCGCCAGCACCGGCACCGTGTCCAGATCGCCATAGGCCGTGCCCTCGGTCATTGAGCCGGTCAATGCAAACACCACATCATGCGGGCCCAGTGCAATCTGCACATCCTGGCCTGCTGATTTGCAGCGGATGGCAGTCACCGTGCGTGCGCCTTCTTCTTCGCGCATGTCCAGGTCGTAAGCGCGGGTGTTGAACTGCACCTTGACGCCCTTGTCCTTGAGCATGCGCGTGAGCGGAACCACAAAGCTGTCGTACTGGTTGTACTTGGGAAACACCAGCGCCGACATATCCGTCAAGCCATCGATGGCATCGAGAAAGCGGTGCATGTACAGCTTCATCTCCAGCAGGCTTTGCCAGTTCTCGAAGGCGAACATCGAGCGCCAAAGGAACCAGAAATTGCTCTGCAAAAAGCTCTCGCTGAAGTAGGCCTCGATGGTTATATCGTCCAGATCCTCCTTGCGCTTGAGCAGCAGCTTGACGATCTCCCACTGGTGGGCCTTGCTTAAGCCCAAGGTGGAGAAATCGCGAATCTTGCCCTGCTGGTGCATCAGCCGGGCCTTGGACCAGTTGGGGTCGTTGTCGTTGACGTGGCGGTACTCATCGAGCACGCTGTAGCCCTCGGGCAGCTCCAGCGCTGGCACATCCTGGAACAGGTCCCAGAAGTTGTCGTAGTTCCAGTTCATCTCGCGGCCACCGCGCACGATGTAGCCTTGCTCGGCATTGCCTGAGCCATCGAGCGAGCCACCAGCCACATCGAGGGTGTCCAAAATGGTGATGTCTTCGCCTGCCATGCCACCATCGCGGATCATGTAGAAAGCCGCTGCCAGCCCCGCAATGCCGCTGCCGATGATCCAGGCCTTGCGCCCCGCCACCGGCGCACCCAGCACCGGCCGGTTGCGCATGTAGGCGCCCACCATGTCCGGTGGTGGCAGGCTGTCTTGGGGGCCCTTGCGCCAAAAGCCTTCGCCGATGTTGGCCTCCACGCGGATCGAGGAGGCCTGGGAGTCTGCATGCTTCATGGTCTTGCCTTTCATGGATACCGAAACGGTCAGACGTTCAGGTATAGCACACCCACTCCCACCCTCTATTGATGGGCGGCAAGCGCCTACGCATTCACGTAGCGGCTTGCCGTGGCAACAGGCTCAGTCCAACGCCAGCAGCGGATGGGCCTCTACAGGCCAGGGGCTGGCAAACATCTGCGCCACTTCCTGCAGGTTCACGTCTTCGATGCGCGCAGGGTTCCACTTCGGGTGGTGGTCCTTGTCCACCGCCAGCGCGCGGATGCCTTCCAGCGTTTCGCTCTTGCGATCGGGGCGCAGGTAAAAGCAGTGGCGCACCATGTCGCGCTCCATGCGCAGGTCGTCGGCCAGGCGCATGCCACGTGCACGGCGGATCTGCTCCAGCACCACAAACAGCATCAGCGGCGAGCGCTTGCGCAGGGTCTCGGCAGTGGCCCGGGCAAAGTCGCTGTTGCCCGCTTCCAGCGCGGTGATGATGGCCGGCACATCGGCCAGCCCAAAGTACTGGGCAATCTCCGCATCGGGGTTGGATGCGCGCTCGGGCGCGGGCGCCAAGCCGGACCGCACAAAGGCTTCGACGGCCTGGCCGTTGGCAAAGCTGCCAGCCGCCAGCCCGTCCCACAGTGCCTGCTGCTGCGCGCTCTCCAAGTAGCCATCGGCCAGCTGGTAGGCCAGCGCATCGGCCGCGCCAATCATTTGGCCGGTGAGGCCCAGGTACTCGCCCACATGGCCGGGGCAGCGCGAGAGAAAGTAGCCGCCGCCCACATCGGGGAACAGACCAATGGCGGTCTCGGGCATGGCCATCTTGCTGCGCTCGGTGACGATGCGCAGGCTCCCGCCTTGGCTGATGCCCATGCCGCCACCCATCACGATGCCATCCATGAAGGCGATATAGGGCTTGCCGAAATGGTGGATCAGGTGGTTGAGCGCGTATTCCTCGGTGAAGAAATCCTCCAGCTCGGGGTTGCCAGCCATGCCGGCCGCATGCAAAAAGCGGATGTCACCACCAGCGCAAAAGGCGCCAAACACACCCTCTTTGTTGCTGCCCCGGATGGCGACGGCCAGCACCTGCGCATCCTTTTGCCAGCGCAGCAGCACATCGCGCAGCTCGCGTACCATCGCCAGCGACAGGGCATTGAGCGCCTTGGGCCGGTTGAGCGTGATAAAGCCCACTTGGCCGCGCACTTCGCTTTGCACATCTTCGGTGTAGACCGACATAAGAATGACTCCTGGTTCTTCTAAAAAACAACCGCCACCATAGCCGAAAAACGGCGCTGGCTGCGGTCAAACAGGTGCCAAATCAGGCTACGGGCGCGCTGCTGTCTGTTATCTGGCGGATGACATCCAAGGCCATGCCATCGGCCGCCAGCAGCGCTTGGCCGGCCTGCAGCTGCCAATAGCTCTCGCTGCCGGCCGTTTGGCGCCACAGATGCAGGCGGCGGGTGTGCAGCTGCAAATCAAACTCGCTGGTAAAGCCAATCGCGCCGTGGATGGAATGCGCGAGCGATGCCACCTCTACAGCCGCCTCGCTGCTGCGCGCCTTGCCCACCGCTACCTTCAGCGGATCCGCTGCCGCCCCATCGGCCTCGCAGGCAATCTGGGCCGCCATGCGCGCTGCACTCACATGCTCAGCCATCACCGCCAGCTCATGCTGGATGGCCTGGAACTTGCCGATCGGTCGGCCAAACTGCTGGCGCTCGTTGGCAAAGTTCAAGCTGCTCTCAAACACCGTCAGCAGGCTGCCCGCGAGCAAGGCGGACACCAACCCGGCCTGCGCCACCAGCAAGGAGGCAGCTGCCGGAACGCGCGTGGCCGATGCCAGTGCGCTGGCTGGCCAGTGCAGATCCGCATCCAGCACAAAAATGCTGGCACTGGCCTGCGCAGCAGCGACTGGCAACAGCAGCAAATCCGCGCCCTGCTGGCCCAGCACCCATTGCGCCACACGGGCACCGCGCACGCCCGTGGCCCGCAGGCCCCCCTCTGCAGCCGCCAGCTGCGGCGCCAACGCAATGGCGCCCTGCGGCAGCGCCACGCCGGCGGCCGACAGCCAGGCCCGCGCCAGCATGGTCTCGGCCAGCGGCAGTGGCATCGCGTGCTGGCCCAGCAAATCCCAGACGGCAAAGGCATCGCGCAGCGCCAGGCCAGCGCCCCCCGCGTCTTCGCTCAGCAGCAGGTCGGCAAAGCCGGTGTCCTCGATCTGTTGCCACAGCGCTGCAGCGGCGGGCGATGCGCCAGCGCTTGCTGCCACTTCGGTCTCGATGGCGCGCACCACGGCGGGCGTGCATTGGCCGGTCAGCAGATCGCGCAGGGCTTCGGTAATCAAATGGTCCATGTTCTTCTCCTTGCGCTCAACGCAGGCCCAGGCCGCGCGCGATCATGCCGCGCAAAATGCTACGGGTGCCGCCGCGCAGCGTGTAGCACGGCGAGACGAGGGTGAGGTAGTTCAGGGTCAGCAGCAGCGCATGCGGCACTGCCTCGCCCTCGCCTTCGCGCGCCATCAGGTCATCGGCAATCGCGGTGGGAATGAACTGCTCCAGCACCGTTCCCTGGTCCTTGACCAGCGCGGCTTCCACAATCGGGCTTTGGCCCTGCACCAGCTTCTCTTGCACAGCAACGGACAGCGCGCGCAGCGGTGCCAGGCGCGTCAGGATCTGGCCGGCAAGCTTGATGGATTCCGCACGCGGCGCTGCCTCGCTGCGCACAAACGCCAGCCACTGGTCCAGCAGCACCACCGACGAGAACAGGCGCTCGGGCCCGCTGCGCTCGTAGGCCAGCTCGGCTGTCACTTGCTCCCAGCCTTGGCCTTCGGCGCCCACCAGCGCATCGGGGGCCAGCTGCACGTTGTCAAAAAACACCTCGCAGAAGTGGCGGTCGCCCGACATATCCTCGATGGGCCGCACGGTCACGCCCGGCAGACTCAGGTCCACAATCAGCTGCGACAGGCCTTTCTGGCGGTCGGCCGGCTCGCCGGAGGTACGCACCAGCGCAATCATGTACTGGCAGTGCTGGGCGTTCGTGGTCCAGATTTTTTGGCCGTTCAGCAGCCAACCCGCATCGTTGGGCGTGGCGCGGGTGCGCACGCTGGCCAGGTCGGAGCCAGCATTGGGCTCGCTCATGCCGATGCAAAAAAAGTGCTCGCCCCGCGCCACCGGCGGTACATAGCGCTGCTTTTGCGCCTCGGTGCCGTATTTCAAAATCAAGGGCGCGCTCTGGCGCTCGGCAATCCAGTGCGACCCGACCGGGGCGCCAAAATTGAGTAGCTCCTCGACCACCACATAGCGTGCAAAAGCGCCTTGTTCATAGCCGCCGTAGGCCTTGGGGAAGGTCATACCCAGCCAGCCTTTTTCGCCCAGCTTGCGGCTGAAGGCGGGGTCATAACCGCTCCAGGATTTGGCGCGGATATGGGCGGGAATGTCCTTGACCGCCTCTTGCAAAAAGGCGCGCACCTCGGCGCGCAAGGCCTCGCCTTCGGGCAGGATGCGCGTCAGCGCCAGTCCATTGAGAATCGTCATGGTCTTCGCTTTCGTTCAATCCAGGGACACGCCCGTGCTCTTGACCACGCCAGCCCAGCGCTTGATTTCGCTCTGGATATAGTCGCCATAGGCCTGCGGGGTGGAGCCCAGCGGCTCGGTGCCCTGCACGCGCAGTTTTTCCAGCACACCCGGGTCCTTGAGCGCCTTCAGTATCTCGGCGTTCAGGCGCGCCACCACCGCATCGGGCGTTTTGGCCGGCACCATCACGCCCTGCCAGGCACCGGCCTCAAAGCCGGTCATGCCGCTTTCGGCCAAGGTAGGCGCGTTCGGAAAATTCTCGATGCGCTTGGCGGTGCTGACGGCCAGCAACTTCAGCTTGCCGTCCTTGATAAAGGGCGCCACCGAGTTGATGGTGTCGGTCATGAACTCGATCTGGCCCGCTACCAAGTCCACATCGGCTGGCGCGCTGCCTTTGTAGGGCACATGGGCGGCGTCGATGCGGTAGTGCTGCACCACCTGGAAAGCAGCGAGGTGGGTGACATTGCCGTTGCCAGCCGATCCATACGAGAGCTTGCCTTTGTGGTCCTGCGCGTATTTCACAAACTCCTGCACGGTGTTGACCGGCACCTTGGGGTTGACCACCAAGCCCAGCGGCACCACGGCGGTCAGCGCGACCGGGCGCAGGTCCTTGGCCACGTCATAGCTCAGCTTTTTGTACAGCGAAGGGCTGAGCGCAATCGACGAGGTGTTGTAGAGGACGGTATAGCCATCGGCCGCCGCCTTGGCCACCAGCGCATTGCCGATATTGCCGTTGGCACCGGGCCGGTTGTCGACAATGATGGTCTGCCCCAGCTGTTGGCCGACCTGCTGGGCCAGCACCCGCGCCACCATGTCGGTGGGCCCGCCCGGCGGGAATGGCACCACCAGGGTGATGGGCCTGCTAGGCCAGGCCTCTTGTGCCTGCACAGCCCCACAGACGGCGGCTACCGCAAGCGCGACACAAGCCGAGCGGCGTGAAAAACCATATGTCATCTTTGTCTCCTGTATTTGTTCTCTCATCCGGCGCAGCCCGTGCTGGCAGCCCTTTGCAGCAGCTGGCTGGCTAGGCTTCGCGCCCTGCCAGCAAGCGCACTGCGGTGTAGACCATCACTTGCTCTTGGCGTTGGTTGTAGACCTCGATGCGCGATGTGACCACCGCGCGCCCGCCCTTGCTGGTCGGCTTGATATCGGTCACCTCCACCAGCGCCTCGATCGTGTCGCCCACCACCACGGGTCCCAGAATCTTCTGGTGCAGCTCCAGCATCGCCAGGCCGGTGCCCTGGATCATGCTTTGCAAGATGAAGCCTTCGATCAAGGTATAGGTAAGGGCACCCGGCACCGGCCGGCCCCGAATGGCACCGCCGTCGTAGCCGTCTTCGATAAAGATGGCTTCGAGCATGCCGGTGGTGTTGATGAAGTTGACCAGATCGGTCTCCGTCACCGTGCGGCGAAAGGTGCGCAGCTGCTGGCCGACCTGCAGGTCCTGCCAGACAAAGCCCTGGCCCATGCGGGCTGTGCCTGCCAGCGCGGCGGCCCGGTTGTCGGTCGAAGAAATCCAGTTATTGGCGGTCATGGCGTTGTTACTCTCAAAGGTTCATTCAGCGATGGAGGGCTGCAAGGCGGCAATGCGGGCATCGTCCCAACCGGCCTCGCGCAGCAGCTGCTGGGTGTGCTCGCCCAAACGCGGTGGCATGCCAATGGGGGCCTGCGCACCATCGATGCGCACCGAGGAGCGCGGAAAACGCACGGTGCCCATGGCAGCGTCTTGCTTCTCCACAAAAAAGTTAGTGGCCTGCAGGTGCGGGTCGCGCGGCAGGTCGTCCATGCGGGCGACCGGCGCGGCCGGAATCTCCAGCTGCGCGCAGGTCGCCAGCCAGTAGGCGGTGTCCTTTTGCGCGACATGGCGGCTCATTGTCTCCAGCAACAGCGCAATGTTGCGGGTGCGCATGGCCTGGGTCGCAAAGCGCTCGTCCTGCGCCAACTCGGGCTGGCCCACGGCCGCAAAAAAGCGCCGCCAGTGCCCATCGGTGTAAGGCATCATGCAGACATGGCCGTCCAGCGTTTTATAGGGCTTGCGCCAGGGCGCCATCACGCGCGGGTAGCCGGCGCCGCTGAGCGCGGGCTCAAAATGCATGCCGTAAAAATGCTCGACCAGGTTGAAGCCGACCATGGTCTCGTACATCGGCACCTCGACAAAGCTGCCCTCCCCCGTGCGCTCGCGCTGGAACAGCGCTGCCATCACCGCATGCGCTGCCACCAGGCCACAGGTCTTGTCGGCAGCAATCGTGGGCAGGTAACGGGCCTCGCCAGTCTGGCGCTCCATCAGGTCGGCCAGGCCGCTCATGCCCTGGATCACATCGTCATAGGCGGGCAGGCCGGCATAGGGGCCGTCCTCGCCAAAGCCATGCAGGCCCACATAAACCAGGCGTGGGTACTGGGCGCGCAGCCGCACCGGGTCCAGGCCCAGCTTGGCCAGCTTTTGCGGACGCATGCTGTGCATGAAGACGTCCGTTGTCTTGAGCAGCGCATGCAGTGCCTCCTGGGCCTCGGGCGCCTTCAAATCCAGCACCACGCTTTTCTTGCTGCGGTTGGAGCCCATGAACAGCGCCGACATGCCTGCCTCCACCGCCGGGCCGGTGTAACGCGTCGAATCCCCCGCCGGGGGCTCGATCTTGATCACCTCGGCCCCATAGTCAGCCAGCACCTGGCTGGCCAAGGGCCCAAAAATAACGCTGGATAAGTCCAGCACCCGCAGGCCTGTCAATGCACTCAAGGCTTGTCTCCGTCGTTGTGGTGATAGCGATGAATGGCATTATTTGATATGTTTCACAGCTGTGTCTATGTCGCAATTGACAGGTACTGATACACAGGAGATATCAATGGACTTACGCCAGCTACGCCACTTTGTCACCCTGGCGCAAACCCTGAACTACCGCCAGGCGGCCGAGCAGCTGCATATGTCGCAGCCGCCGCTGTCGCAGTCCATCCGCAAACTGGAAGAAGACCTGGGTGTGCAGCTGTTCGAGCGCGACCGGCGCGGCACCGTGCTCTCCGGGGCGGGCCGGGCCGCCTTGGAAAGCGCCAAACTCGCGCTCTACCACGCGCGCCAGGTGCAAGCCGTGTCGCAGGCCACCGCCAGCGGTGAGCTGGGGCGCCTGCACATCGGCTTTATCGGCTCGGCCACCTTCTCGCTGATCCCGCAGCTGGTGCAGACCTTTCGCGCCGCCTACCCCGCCATTGACCTGGTGCTGACCGAGTCCACCACGCGCGAGATTTGTGCCCAGGTGGCCAGCGGCGACTTTGATGCCGGCCTGCTGCGTTACCCAGTGACGCAGGCCACCGACCTGTCCATCACCCCCGTCGAGCCAGATCGCCTGATTGCCGCTCTGCCCGCAGGCAACCCGCTGCAGATCAAGGATCAGCTGCAACTGATCGACCTGGCCGACCAACCCTTTGTGAACTACCGCCCCAGCGAGGTGCCCGGTCTGCATGCCCTCGTCGTACTAGCTTGCCAGAACGCCGGCTTTATGCCGCAGATCAAGCAGCATGCGGTGCAGGCCCAAACCCTGGTCAGCCTGGTGGGCGCTGGCCTGGGCGTGGCCCTGGTGCCCGCCGTGGTGGCCAAGGCTTCCACGCCGGGGGTCGTGTTCCGAGAGTTGGCCGATGCGCAGAACCTGCCCCAGATCGGCATTGCGCTGGCCTTGAACCAGCGCCAGCCCATCGCCACAGCCCAGCGTTTGAAGGAGCTGCTGCTCCAACTCAATCCCTGACGAAGGCAGTGACGCTGCCTGAACTCTATCCAGACCCAGACGCAAAAAAGGCCGCAGATGCGGCCTTGGGGGTGTTGGTCTGACGACGCAGCGCAGATTATGCGTTTTCGCGCGTTGCGCGCTTGCGGTCGTGTTCCTTCAGGTGGCGCTTGCGCACACGCAGGCTGGAGGGGGTGATTTCCAGCAGTTCGTCTTCTTCGATGAACTCAACGCCATATTCCAGCGACAGCTCGATAGGAGGCGTGATCTTGATCGC
>JAVWTB010000045.1:0-14265 GCA_036667955.1 Comamonas sp. | reverse complement strand
TACCGCCATGAGTTTGTGACCACCGCCGTGATCGACGGCCTGATGCAGGTGCAGTTGGACACCGGCGTGCCGGTGTTCTCCGCCGTGCTGACCCCCCGCGACTTCCATGACTCGCAAGAGCACCATGACTTCTTCCACCAGCATTTTGTGAAGAAGGGCGCCGAGCTGGCCCGCGCCTGCGCGGCCACCGTGCAGCTGCACCGCAAGCTCGAAGCGCAGCAGTTGCAGCAGCTGCAGCCGCAAACGCTGGCAGCCTGAGGCGCCCACATTCTTGGTCAAAGGGTTTTCCCTGGATGTCATAGGGAAAACGCCGTTTTTTGGCACACTGGCGAGCCGCTCTCCGCTTTGGAGCAGCGGCTTTTTTCATTGCAATGACCGACTCCGCACCTTTAACCCGTCGCCAGGCCTGGCTGGGCGTCATCGCCCTGGCCATGGGCGCCTTTGTTTTCAACACCACCGAGTTTGTGCCGGTGGGCCTGCTCAGCGACATCGGCGGCAGCTTTGGCATGACCACCGAGCAGGTCGGCCTGATGCTGACCATTTATGCCTGGATCGTGGCGCTGACTTCGCTGCCCTGCATGCTGATGACCAAGAACGTCGAGCGGCGCAAGCTGCTGATGGGGGTGTTTGCGTTGTTTATCGTGAGCCACGGGCTGTCGGCCGTGGCCTGGAACTATCCCACCTTGCTGATCAGCCGCATGGGCATTGCGCTGGCGCATGCGGTGTTCTGGTCGATCACCGCATCGCTGGCGGTGCGCATTGCGCCGCAGGACAAGCGCACGCAGGCACTGGGCCTGCTGGCGACGGGCACCACCTTGGCGATGGTGCTGGGCGTGCCTTTGGGGCGCATGGTAGGCGAGGCGCTGGGCTGGCGCACCACCTTCGGCATCATCGGGGTGGTGGCCCTGGGCGTGATGCTGGTGCTGTGGCGGCTGCTGCCTTTGTTACCCAGCGAGAATGCCGGCTCGCTGCGCAGCATTCCGGTACTGTTCAAGCGCCCGGCACTGTCGGCCACCTATGCCTTGCTGATTTTGATGGTGACCGCGCAGTTCACCGTCTACAGCTATATCGAGCCGCTGATCCAGCGCGAGGCCGGGCTGAACAACCAGGTCACCACCTGGGTGTTGCTGCTCTACGGCGGCATGGGCATTGTCGGCAGCATTCTCTTCAGCAGCTATGGCATGCGCTGGCCGCGCGGCTTTTTGCTCAGTGCCATGGCGGTGCTGACAGCCTGCCTGTGGCTGCTGCTGCCCAGCACGCGCTGGGCGCCTGCGCTCTACCTGGTCTGCGCTGTGTGGGGTGTCGTCATGCTGTGCATGGTGCTGCCGCTGCAGGCCAAGGTGCTGCGCCTGGCCTCGGATGCCACCGATGTTGGCATGTCGCTGTTCTCGGGCATCTTCAATATCGGCATTGGCGCCGGCGCTTTGTTGGGCAGCCAGATTGGCATGCATGCCGGTCTGCAGTATCTCGGCCCGGTCGGCGGCAGTATTGCGCTGGTGGGGGTGCTATGGTGCGCCTATGCCGGTTGGCAATGGCGCAGCAGCTTTGCGCCCGCAGGGGCGGAGGCGCGGATTGTGCCGCACTGACCGGCAAACTAGCGCCATCCACCTGCCCGGCACAGTCTGTGTGCCGGGCTTTTTTTGGCTATCGGTGCGCCGGTGGGGGCGATCGGCGCAGGTAGAGCCAGGCATCCAGCGCCAGCAGCACCAACAGGCTGCAGCCCAGCACCGGCAGCAGCCAGCCCAAGGCGGCGGCAACCAACAGCAAGGTCAGCGCTGCAGCACGCGGCAACTGGCGCCACTGGTGGATCAAGGTCAGCTGGCCATGCAGCCACTCGCGGCGGCGGCCCGGGCGCTTGCGCCATTGCAGCCAGCCGGTCACCGCCATCGCCACAATGCCCGTGCCCAGCAGCACCAGCACCACCTGGTTCAGAACGCCCCAGCTGCCCATGTGCAGGTCGATGCCCCAGCGCGTCAGCTTGGAGGCCAGCGGGTAGTCGCTAAAGCGGTTGTGGTGCAGCACCTTGCCAGCGGCCAGGTCAATGGCCAGCGCATCCACTTCGGTGGGCCAGGATCGGTTGATCTCGGTCACCGTCCAGGCCTTGTGGGTGGCGGCCGGTGGCCGAATCTCCAGCTTGGCAGATGCCAGGCCATGCTGTCGGGCGAGTGCCAAGGCGGTACCAAAGTCTTCGGGCATAGGTAGCCTATCGGCTTGCGCCATCGGGGCGGCCTGGTGCTCGGCATGGTCCGCATGCGGGTCAGCTGGTTGGTGGTGGGCATGCGCGCTGGAGCCATCTGCCCCCAGGCTGGTGTTCAAGCGCGGCGTTTGCCAGCCCATCTGCTGCAGTGCCTGGCCAAAATGGCCACCGGCCCAGCGCGACCAGGTCAGGCCCGTGGCCGAGAGAAACAGCAGGCCCACCAGCAGCCACAGGCCCAGCCCATGGTGCCAACGCCGCAGCGCCGGCAGCGAGGCCCTGGCGCCAGCGCGCTGCGGGCGTGAAAGCCACCACAAAGTCACGCCCCCCAAAGCGGCCACCCACAGCCAGGAGGCGGCCAGCTCGCTATAGGTGCGGCCCCATTCGCCCATCAGCAATTGGCGGTGCAGCAGATCGAGCTGTTTGCGCAGCGGCAGCACGCCGCTGGTGCCATAGACCGTCAGGTCGCCTTGCAGCGCCAAGCTGCTGGGATTCACAAACAGGCTGCGGTACTCGGAAGGGCCCAGCGCCGCATCGGCCACCATCACGCGGGTGGTGCTGCGGGCATCGGGGGCAGGGCGCACAGCAACCACGGCTGCCGGTGCGGGCAAGGACTGCAAGGCGGCCTGCACCTGCGCCGACAGCGGCTGCGCCTGCGCGCCCGGCGCCGGTGCGGCCTGCAGTGCGCTGCGGTAGAGCTGGCTTTCCAACTGCGGCGTCAGCGCATACAACAGGCCGGTAGCGGCGGCCACCACGATGAAGGGCGCGACCAGTAGGCCGATGTAGAGATGCAGCCTGCGGATCAGCAGCTGCCAGGTTATGCGGGTGGAGGGAGACATCAAAGATCGTGGTTAGCGCATGCCGCGGCGCAGGGCCGCACTGCTCCAGTCCACCGCCATGCTCAGCAGCAGCATGGCGATGATGACCGTGCTGGCCTGCGCGTAGTGGAACAGCGAGAGTTCGAAATACAGCAGCTGGCCCAGGCCGCCAGCGCCGACAAAGCCGAGGATGGCGGCCATGCGGATGTTCATCTCCCAGCGGTACAAGGTGTAGGCCAGCAGTTGCGGCGCGGCCGATGGCAGGGTGCCATAGCAAAAGGCCAGCAGGCGGTTGCTGCCAGCCAGGCGCAGCGCCCGGGCAGGTGCTGCGGGGGCGTTTTGCAAAGCCTCGGCATAAAGCCGGCCCAGCACGCCGGCCGTGTGCAAAGCCAGCGCCAGTGCGCCGGCAAACGGGCCCAGGCCCACGGCCAGCACCGTGATCGTGGCCCACACCAGCTCCGGCACCGAACGCAGCAGGTTGAGCAGCGCATTCCAGGGCGCACGCCAGCGCGGCAAGGCCAGCAGCAGCCCGGCCGCAGCCGCCAGCAAGGTGCCGATGATGGAGATGGCCAAGGTTTCCCACACCCCCTGCGCCACCTTGCGCAGCCAGGCGGCGCCTAGGTCGGGCGAGAAAAAGCTTGCCACAAAGCTGCCCATGGACTGCACCGCGTCCCGGCTGAACAGCGCCGACCATTCAATGTTCAACAGCCAAAAGCTGGCCCACAGGCCGGCACTGCCCAGCACCAACAAGGCGGCGCTGCGCCAGCCAAAGGGCAGCGCACGGGCTGCCGGCGGCGTATCGAGCGCGCGGCGCAGCCACCAGGACAGCAGATCGGCCAGCGCCACGAGCAGCATAAAGGCCAGCAAGATGCTGGCGACTTCGCCGCCGTTGAGCATCTTCATCGCCTGGTCCATCAGCTGGCCCAGGCCGCCAGCGCCGACAAAGCCCATGACGACCGAGGCGCGGATCGCGCATTCCCAGCGGTAGACGCTGTACGACGTAAGCTCACGGGCCGCCTGCGGCAGGGTGCCATACAGCAGGGCCTGCAAACGGCCTGCGCCGCTGGCGCGCAAGGCGCGGGCGGGGGCCGGGTCGGTGGATTCGAGAATCTCGGCATAGACCTTGGCGAGCATGCCGCCATAGGTGAGGCCCAGGGCCAGCACACCCGCGGCAGGGCCCAGGCCAAACACCCGCACAAACACCAGCGCCCAGACCAGCTCGGGCACGCCACGCAAAATCGTCAACACGCTGCGGGTGATGGGGTTGAGACTGACCTTTTCGCGCGCAGCGCCGCTGGCCAGATAGGAAAGCGGCAGCGCCAGCAGCAAGGCCAGCGCCATGCCGGCAGTGGCAATCGCCAGGGTCTGCAGGCTGGCCTGGCCCAGGTAGGCGAGAAACTCTTGGCTGGTTTCGGGCGGCAGAAACTGGATCAGGAAGCCGCCGACCACGTTGAGGTTGTTGCTGTCCAAGAACGGGGCCAGCGAAAAGCCCGAGGTCTGCAGCATCGGCCACAGCACGACCCCTGCCAACAGCAGCGCGATGAGCCGGCCACGGGCGGCCGGATCGCGGCGCTCCGTGTGGATCGTGTTGGCTGCCATCAGCGGCATGTGATCACTTCGGCCGCAGCGTTGGCTGCCGCCTGCGGCTCGGCGCTGCGCATGCTGGCAAGGGTGGGCAGGGCTGCAGCACTGCCATCGGCATGGGCGTACAAGGCCTGCAGCTGCGCCTGGCGCACATGCGCGGCGGGCAGGTCAAAGGCGATGCGGCCATCGCGGATGCCGACAATGCGCGCAAAGCAACTAAGCGCCAGGTCCACCGCATGCAGGCTGGCCACCAAGGTGGCCTGGCGCGCGGCGGCCTCTTGCACCAGCAGCTGCACAGTGGCCAGCGACAGCGCAGGGTCCAACGCGGAGACCGGCTCGTCGGCCAGGATCAAGCGGGCCTGCTGGTAGAGCACCCGGGCAATGCCCACGCGCTGCAGCTGGCCGCCCGAGAGCTGGTCGCAGCGCGCAAAGATTTTGTCCTCCAGCTGCACCCGAGCCAAGGCCTCGCGGGCGCCGGCGATGTCTTGCGGGTAGGCCAAGGAGGCCAGCGCCTTCCACAGCGGCCACTGGCCCAGGCGGCCAGCCAGCACGGCGGTGACCACCCGCTGGCGCAGCGCAATCGGCGCGCTTTGGTGCACGGTGCCAATGAGGCTGCGCAAGGCCTTGAGCTGGCGCGCCGAAGGTGCAGCAGGCACGACCTGGTCCAGCACTTGCATGCGCCCTGCGCTGCGCAAATGGGCCGTGCCGATGGCCGATAGCAGCGACGTCTTGCCAGCGCCGGAAGGGCCTATCAACGCCATGCTCTCGCCTTGGACGGCGCGCAGGCTGATGCCTGAGAGCGCGACAAAACCATTGGCGTGGGTCAGGCCCACATCGTCAAGCTCGAAGCTCATGAATCAATCGGTGCAAGTGCGGATCGGGCCTGGCGGCCCGTGGCGCAAACCGCAGGCAGGGCGCCAGCACCTGGCCGTGGGTTACTTCAGCAGGCCAGCGGACTTGGCAGCCGCCTCGGTGCCCGCATAGTTCTCAGGCTTGGTGGGGATGAACTTGGAGGCGCGCTGCAAATCCATCAAGGCCTTGTGCTCGGGCTTGGCCGGGTCCAGCGCCAGGAAGGCATCGGTCAACTTCTTGATGATGGCCGGGTCCAGGTCGCCGCGCACCGTCCAGTTGTAGTCAAAGTAGGTGGGGGTGGTGGCAAACACGCGCACCTTGCTGGGGTCGACCTTCTTGGTCTCGACCAGCTTGTCCCATACCGAGGTATTGAGCACCCCGGCTTGGGCCTTGCCGGCAGCCACAAAGGCCACGGTGGCATCATGCGCGCCCGAGTAGGCGACGGTCTTGAAATCCTTCTCGGGGTTCAGACCGTCTTGCAGCAAAAAGTAGCGCGGCATCAGGCTGCCCGAGGTGGACGAGGGCGCGCCAAAGGCAAAGGTCTTGCCCTTCAGGTCCGCCAGGGTCTGGATGCTGGGGTCGGCGGTGATGAACTTGCTGGTGAACACCGCGTCTTCAGCGCGCTGCACGATGGGGATGGCCGTGCCATTGGTGCGGATCTTGGCCTGCACATAGGTAAAGCCGCCCAGCCAGGCCAGGTCCAGCTTCTTGGTGGCCAAGGATTCGACCACGGCGGCATAGTCGGTCACGGGGGTGAACACCACCTGCATGCCCGTTGCCTGCGACAGGTACTCGCCCAGAGGCTTGAACTTGCGCTGCAGCTCGGTCGGTGCCTCGTCGGGGATGGCCGATACGCGCAGCACCGCAGGGGTGTCTGCATGCGCGCTGAATGCTGCCAGGCTGGAGAGGGTCAGCGCGGCCAGCGAGAGGCCTCGCAGCGCCGAGCGGCGAGCGGTAGAGTGGGTCATAAGGCTTCCGTTCTTTCAACCACCGCCGTCCGGATAACACGGCGGTTTAATTGGCCACGCGGATAACGCGGCGATAGGAAAGTATTCATGGTTTCTATGCGAAGAGACCATCAACACGTTCCCAGGACCAAGGCAGTACACCGACCACCAAACAGGATTCTTGCGTATTTGACAAAACCACCGCTGCCCCTCACGTTCTTTTGGCGCAACAGCCCGGTGCCAGTGCCTACTGGTTCTGCTTGGCAGCAGAGGCGCGGCCCGGTTTTTGGTCAGGCCAAGGCCAGCGGCGCAAAGTGGGCCTGCAATGCCGCCAGGGCCAACCGCACCCGCGCCGGCAGCGCCTGGCGCCCGGGGGTGAGGGCGGAGATGCGCAGGCTGCCGCAGTCCCAATCGGGCAGCAGGCGCAGCAGCTGGCCGCTGCGCACCTGGTCGGCCACTTCGAGAGAGAACAACCTGGCCAGGCCCAGCCCCTCACTGCACAGCTGCTGCAGCGCGAATTGCTGGTTGCTGACGATGCGCGGCGTGGTGTGCAGCACCACGGTCTCGCCACTGCCTCTGTGCTGCAGCTCCATGCGGGCGCTGGTGGTTTTGCCTATGTTGCGCGCCATCCAGGGCCAGGCTTGCAAGGCCTGTGGTTGCTCGGGCAAGGGCTTGCCTTGGGCCAGTGCGGGGGCTGCACATATCCACCAAGGCAGGGTGCCCAGCGGGCGGGCCACCCAGTTGGAGTCGGGCAGCTCGCCCATGCGGATGGCGATGTCCACCCGCTCGGCGACCAGGTCGCGGTGGGCGTCATCCAGCAGCAGCTGCAGGCGCAGTTGCGGGTGGGCATGCAGCAAGGGTGCCAGCGCCCGGCCCAGCGGCGCTGTCAGGCCCAGCACGGCGGCAATGCGCAATTCACCCACGGGCTCGTCGCGCTCGGCATCCAGCTCGGCGCGGGCCTGGCGCGCTGCTTGCAGCATCACGGCGCATTGCGCATAAAAGCGTTGCCCGGCTTCCGACAGGCTGAGCTTGCGCGTGGTGCGGTGCATCAGCGGCAGGCCCGCCTGGGCCTCCAGTTGGCGGATCTGCTGGCTGACGGCCGAGGCACTCATGCCCAGCAGGCGCGCGGCGGCGCTCATCGAGCCTTGCTCGACCACGGTGGCAAAAATGGCCATGCGCTTGAGGTCTTCCATGGAGTGATTATGAAGCTCAGCTTCAAAGAATTGCTTGTAATCGCCGGATTATCAATGCTTTTCTTCAGGACTACGATGCAGTCATGGTGTGGCAAAGGTCTGCCCACCTTTGTCTATCCAAAGGAAACACGATGAAAGTCACCCTGATTGGCGCTACAGGTTTTGTGGGCGCTGCCTTGCTCGATGAATTGCTGCAACGTGGCCACGAGGTTGCCGCCCTGGTGCGCGACCCCGCCAAGTTGGCGCCCCGTCCGCATCTGCAAGTGGTGCCAGGCGATGTGATGGATGCGGCCGTGGTGGAGAAGGCCGCCGCAGGCAGCGATGCGCTGATGTCTGCCTATAACGCGGGCTGGGCCAACCCGAATATTTACGAGGATTTCCTCAAGGGCTCGCGCGCCATTGTGGCTGGCAGCCGTGCAGCGGGTGTGCCGCGCTACCTGGTAGTGGGTGGCGCTGGTAGCCTATTTGTGAACGGCCAGCAGTTGGTGGATTCGCCCGAGTTCCCTGCGGCCATCAAGCCCGGTGCCAGCGCGGCCCGTGATATGTACAGCGAGCTGCAAAAGGAAGCGGTGCTGGACTGGAGCTTGCTCAGCCCGCCCGTTGGCTTCCATGGCGGATCGGCCGCGCAAAGCCAGGGCCGCACTGGCGAGTACCGTACCGGCAAGGATGAGCCCCTGTGGCAAGCCGATGGTAGCCCTGGCGATATCTCGGCCGCCGATTTGGCGGTGTCGCTGGTCGATGCGCTGGAGCAGCATTTGCACAGCAAGGCGCGTTTTACCGTCGCCTATTGACAAGAAAGGCAGGCGGCAGCTTCAGTCCGCCTGCGCCAGAAAAGCCTGCACGCGGTCGAGCACCTGCTCGGCCATCTCGCGGTGCGGCATATGGTGGGCGCCAGCGATGATCTCGGTTTGGCCGCCCGCGCCCGCCAGGCGTGCAATGCGCTCAGGGTGTGCCGTGCTGCCGTATTCGTCGAGCTCGCCATGGATGGCCAGCAGCGGGCATTGCAAGCGGGGCAGCCAGGCATCGACGGTCCAGTCGGCAAAGGATGCGCTGAGCCAGGTTTCTGTCCAGGCATCAACCACCCAGCGTGACTTGCTGCCGTGGTACTTGCCCAGCCGCTCCAGCTGCGCAGCGTCCTGGAACAGGGTGCGGGCTTCGACAATCCCCGCACGCGTGCGGTCTTCGACAAAGGCCTGGGCCGCGATGGTGACCAGCGCCGTACAGGCCTGGCCCGCGCCGGCCGCAATGGCAATGCCCATGCCGCCGCCTACGCTGTGGCCCAGCAGCGCAAAGCGCTCCAAGCCCAGCTGCTGGCGCAGGATCGGAAAGTACAGTGCAGCTTCTTCGCCCACGAACCGGGGTGACAAGGTATCAGCACGTGCATCGGATTGGCCAAAGCCCAGGCGGTCATAGGCCACCACCTGCCGGCCCGTGGCCAGTGCCAACTGTGCCGGAAAATCACGCCACAGTGCCACCGATCCCAGGGAGTCGTGCATGAGCACCAGGGGCGCTTGCCGGGGCATGGCCGGGGTCCATGTTTTGGCATACAGCCGGCCTTGTGCGGGCAGGCGGATCCAGTGTTCTAGAGTGATGGGCGGGGCGTCGGTCATGGTCTCTGGTGGCCTCCTGTCAACACCGCATCTTAGAGACTTGTGCTGCGCTTAACCGCCCGCTGGAGACACCACAAAGTTCATCTGCATGCGCGCACGCGCCGGGTCGGTCCAGCGGTAGGGCAGCTCGGCTTCTTGCACCTGCAGCATGGCATCGACCGGCCAGGCCGCCCACCACCAGGCATCGGGGGCCGGGTCTTCGGTGGAAATCTGCAACAAAGGCAGGTGCTGCTGGCGAGCCGTCTCGGCAGCTTGCCAGGCGCAATCCATATGAAAGCCGGGCTCGTCCGCGTTGCACACCACAATCTTGGCCTGCGGAAACAGGATACGCATGACGCCCCCGGTGGTGTGGTGCTCGGCCAGCACCATGCCCTGGCCGCCATAGCCGGCCTGGCGCAAGATGCTGGCCATCAGGTCCAGCTGCCAGTTGAGGCGGTCACCCTTGCCCCGCTTGGCATCGCGCAGCGGCGCCAGCAGGGCGAGTGACCACACCAGCACCAGCATACCCAGGCAAGCCAGCAGGTAGCGCCGTCGGCTTTTTCCTGTCTGCGCAATCGCCGGCCAGCGGGCCAACATGTACAGCGGAAAAATCAGCAGCAAAGGCTGGATCCAGCGGCCGTCGAACTTGGCTGCGCCTGCAAATGCCATCAGCACCAGGGCCGCAGCCACCAAGCCCATATAGCGGCCTAGCAAAGGGAGCAGCCAGTTGGGCGGTGGTGTGGCGCTACAGGACGGGCTTGGCTGGGTGGCGCCTGTGAGGGGGAGCCAGAACCGGCCGCTGCTGAGCCAGGCCAGCAGCAGCCAGGGCACTACTGCCACCAGCAAAAATGCGACCAGATCGCCCAGGCCCTGAGCCAGACCGCTCAGGTAGGAGCTGGTTTGTGCCGGGTGCAAACTGTTCAGGGTAGCGCCGCTGGCATCTTGCCAATGGTTCAGCACCCACCAGCCATGGGGGGCGACGAGTACGGCGCTCACCAGCGGCGCTAGCCACCAGCCAGGTGAGAGCATCGCGCGGCGTGTATCCGAGATACTCAGGCAGGCTGCCAGCATGGCCAGCAGCACCAACAAATAACTGTACTTGGACAGCATGCCCCAGGCGATGGCCAGGCCCAGGTAGACAAAGCCCATCGGCCGAGGCTGGCGCAACTGGCGCAGCAGCAGCCACCAGGTGGCGAGGATGGCGCAGGTGAGCATGACGGTATGGGTCTGGTCGCGCAGCAACTGCCAGGCAATGCCCGGCAGCCAGGTCAGCCCCGCAGCCGCAAGCCAGGCCTTGCCAGCGGGTAGCACTTGCTGCGCCGCCAGCAGCATAAAGACAAAGCTCAGCGCGATCAGGCAGTTCTTGAGCAGCACCACGGCCAGCGTGCTGGGGCCCAGCACCAGGCCCAGCGCCCATTGCAGCCAGGTGTAGAGCGGCGGCTGGGGGCCATAGCCCAGGGCCAGCTGCTGCGACCAGACCAGTTGCTCATTTTGGTCCCAGGACACGCCATGCGAGACCACCAGGCGGCTGGCCAAGAGCAGTAAGAAAAGCACTGCAATCCAGCGCAGGGCTTGGCGATCAAAGGTGGGGGACTGGGTAGGGGACGGGGTCATGCAGTGGAGAGGGAGGCGGCGTAGCCGCCGAAAAAACTGCCCGATCATAAAGGGCGGAGGTAAAGCCAGCGCAAAGGCGCATGGGCGGTATTTTTAAGCCTGGCGGCTGGGCAGCGAAGGCGGCTGCAGGCCCAGAGCCACGATACGGTCCGCATCGGCCATCGCTGCAGAAAAGGGGCGGCCATGGTGGGCATGGCGATGGCGGTATGGCCTATCGAGCAGCTTGGGCAGGAGGGCGGTGTGGTGGCTGTGCAGAGGCGCGTGCATCGGGCGTTATTTTCTGGAGGCTGGGCAGGCGATTGTCCGGTTCGCAGCAGCGCGGTTGCGACGATGGCGGCAAAGGCTGACAGTGTCACTGCGGCTTGCGAAGTCTGTGCCCCTTCCCGGGCAGACCGGCTGCAACTGGGGCAAGATAACAGCATGACTACCGCCCCGCTCTCACCCCCTTGCGCACCTAGCGATGGCTGGGATCCCACACAGACCGGCCATGCCTTGTTTCGCACCCGGCTGGGGGTGTGCGGTATTGCCTGGGGGGCGCAGGCGGTGGTGGCGCTGCGGCTGCCGGAGCCCCGCCTGGAGGGCACGCAGATGCGCCTGCTGGATCACGCACGCCAGCGCCGCAGCGGCCTGTGGCCGCAAGCCCAGGCCGCGGATGCGCTAAGTGCCCAGGCGCTGCAAGCGGTGGCAGGGGTGCAGTGGCTGCTGGCCGGGCGTGATGCGGCTGGGGGCCTTGCGGGCAGTGATGCATGGCCTGACGCGCCAGCGCCTGTGCTGGGCGATCTGCGCGCCTTGTTCACGCTGCGCCGCAGGTCTGAGCACAGCGGCTTGCCGCTGCTCGATGATGTGGTGCTGGACTGGCACGGCGTGCCGGATTTTTCCCGTGCGGTTTACCGGTTGGCGCTGGCCATCGAGCCCGGGCAGACGCGCAGCTATGGTCAGTTGGCGCAGGACTTGGGAGGCAAAGGCCTGGCCCGTGCGGTAGGCCAGGCGCTGGGGGCCAACCCCTTTGCGCCGGTGGTGCCCTGCCACCGGATCTTGGCGGCGCAGGGTGCGGGTGGTGGCTTCTCGGCCAATGGCGGTACGCGCACCAAGCTGCAGCTGCTGGAATGGGAGGGCGCCCCGCTGGGCGATGGCAGCAGCCTGGGCCTGTTTGACTGAGGCTCTCAAGGGACGAACGACAAGGGCCGCGACAGCGGCCCTTGGTGCATCTAGGCGGTAGCGCGAACCGTTAGACCACACCTTCGCTGTGCAGTTGCGCAATCTGCGCGGGCGAGCGGCCCATTTCGGCCAGGATCTCATCGGTGTGCTGGCCCATGGCAGGCGGTGGGCGGCGTACCACGGGCGGGGTGGCGGTCAACCGCATGGGGCTGGCCACGGTGCTGATACTGCCGATCTGGTCGCCGGCATCGCGGGGGATTTGCACATGCAGGCCGCGTGCAATCACCTGCTCATCGTCAAAGGCCTGGGCGATGTTGTTGATGGGGCCACAGGGGACGGCCTTGTCTTCGAGCAGCGCAATCCACTCTGCGGTGGTGCGGGTCTTCATCAGCGGGTACATCAGTTCCTGCAAATCCTTGCGGTGGATGATGCGCCCAGAGTTGCGGGTAAAGCGGGCATCCTGCGCCCAGGCCTCATTGCCGGTGGCGGCGCAAAAGCGGGCGAACTGGCCGTCGTTGCCAATGGCCAAAAGCACATTGCCGTCCTTGCTGGGAAAGTCCTGGTAAGGACCAACGCTGGGGTGAATATTGCCGGCGCGCTGAGGGATCTCGTCGGCATTCAGGTAGCCCACGGCCTGGTTGGCCAGCACGGCCATGCCCACGTCCAGCAGTGCCATGTCGATGTGCTGGCCTTCTCCGGTCCGGTGGCGGGCCTGCAGCGCGGCCAGGATGGAGCAGCAGGAGTAGATGCCGGTGAACACATCGGTCACCGCAACCCCCACCTTGAGCGGGCCGCCGCCGGGTTCGCCATCGGGGTGGCCGGTGATGCTCATCATGCCGCTCATGGCTTGCACCATCAAGTCGTAGCCGGCGCGGGGGGCGTAGGGGCCTGTCTGGCCAAAGCCGGTGACCGAGCAGTAGATCAGGCGCGGATTGATCTTGCGTAGGCTTTCATAGTCCAGGCCATAGGCCTTGAGACCGCCCACCTTGAAGTTCTCGACGACGATGTCGGCCTCCTTGGCCAGCTCGACAATCAGTGCCTGGCCCTGGGGCGAGGCCATGTCGATGGTGATGCTGCGCTTGTTGCGGTTGCAGCAGGTGTAGTAGCTGGCCTGCTCGGTCTTGCCGCCGTCATCGGTGTGCAGGTAGGGAGGGCCCCAGTGGCGGGTGTCGTCGCCAGCCTCGGGGCGCTCGACCTTGATCACTTCTGCGCCCAGGTCGCCCAGCATCTGCGCGCACCAGGGGCCGGCCAGCACCCGGGAAAGATCCAGAACTTTGATGCCGTCCAGCGGCGCGATGGGTGCGGTCATAGTGTCTCCAAATTTGATAGCTGCCCATGCATATGCAACAGGCGCTGCAGCAAGAAATTTCTGCAAAACTCGCCGATGGTACGTGCCGCCTTATGGTGGCGCCATTCGCATCCGGCAAGGGGGTGGTTAAGCGATCACAAAACACCACAACCCACCCACGCAGCGCCTGCGGTGAAGTGGGTTGTGGGGGGCATGCAGCGGGCGCTGCAGGCCGTAGAGGCAGCTTGCCTTTTAGTTAGCGAACGCGGCGATGCCGGTCTGGGCGCGGCCCAGGATCAGCGCATGCACATCATGCGTGCCTTCGTAGGTGTTCACCACTTCCAGGTTCACCAGGTGGCGTGCCACACCAAACTCGTCGCTGATGCCGTTGCCGCCCATCATGTCGCGTGCCAGGCGGGCAATGTCCAGCGACTTGCCGCAGTTGTTGCGCTTGATCAGCGAGGTGATCTCGATCACGTTCTGGTGCTCGTCCTTCATGCGGCCCACGCGCAGCGCGGCTTGCAGGCCCAGGGTGATTTCGGTCTGCATATCGGCCAGCTTTTTCTGGATCAGCTGGTTGGCGGCCAGCGGGCGGCCAAACTGCTTGCGGTCCATCGTGTACTGGCGGGCGGTATGCCAGCAGAATTCAGCAGCGCCCATCGCACCCCAGGCAATGCCAAAGCGTGCACTGTTCAGGCAGGTGAAGGGGCCCTTCAAGCCTTGTACTTCTGGGAAGGCGTTTTCTTCCGGCACAAACACATCGTCCATGACGATTTCGCCGGTGATCGAGGCGCGCAGGCCGACCTTGCCGTGGATGGCGGGGGCGCTCAGGCCCTTCATGCCCTTTTCCAGCACAAAGCCGCGGATCTGGCCGACAGCGCCGCCTTCGGATACTTCCTTGGCCCAGACCACAAACACGTCGGCGATGGGGCTGTTGGTGATCCACATCTTGCTGCCCTTGAGCTTGTAGCCACCGTCCACCTTGTAGGCGCGGGTGGCCATGCTGCCAGGGTCAGAGCCATGGTCGG
>JAVWTB010000044.1:0-16469 GCA_036667955.1 Comamonas sp. | reverse complement strand
TCTGGCAGCTTTGCAAGGCATCGTGCTGTCGATAGACGCTATTGTATAGGCGTTTATCGACGCATTTCACAAATTTGCAATTTTTTTCAACTGCAAGCCTGCATCACACTTTCCACTTCTCCAGCAGCTTCTCTGGGCGCAGAGAGTCATAGCCTTCGAAAGGTTGGTGGATCCAGGGGTTGGTGGTCAGGAACTCCACCGAGTAATCAGGCGTGAAGGTGGAGACACCCTTGGTCCAGATCACCGCGCTGCGCAGCTCCGTGATGGGCGCGTAGTTGTTCTTGAGCATGTGGATCACCGCATTGAGCGTATGGCCGGAGTCCGCCAGGTCATCGACCAGCAGCACACGCCCTGCAATCTCACCCTTGGGGGTGGTGATGAAGCGTGCGATGTCCAGGTGACCCTGCTGCGTGCCCGCTTCAGCGCGGTACGAGCTGGTGGACATGATGGCCAAGGGCTTGTCAAAAATACGGCTCAGGATGTCGCCAGGACGCATACCGCCACGAGCCAGACACAGGATGGTGTCGAACTCCCAGCCGGATTGGTGAATCTTGATGGCCAATTTTTCAATCAGACCATGGTATTCGTCGTAGCTGACATACAGGTGCTTGCCGTCTTCAGTAAGCATGGGATTCCTCAATCAAAAAGTAGCTACCAGCGCTCAGGCCTGGTACGGGTTGTGCATCAAGATGGTGTGGTCGCGATCGGGGCTGGTCGAGACAACGGCGATCGGTACGCCCGTCACTTCTGCGATGCGATCCAGGTAGCGGCGCGCGTTGATCGGCAGCTTGTCGTATTCGGTCACACCTACCGTGGTGTCGGTCCAGCCAGGAACCGATTCATAGATCGGCTTGCAGCGCTCGATATCGTCGGCACCCAAAGGCAGCAGATCGATGCGCTCGCCGTCGAGCTCGTAGCCCACGCACAGTTGCAGCTCTTCGATACCGTCGAGCACATCCAGCTTGGTGATGCACAGGCCGGACAGGCCATTGATCTGGGCGGAGCGCTTAAGCAAGGCCGCATCGAACCAGCCGCAGCGGCGGTAGCGACCGGTGGTCACGCCCTTTTCAGCGCCGACCGTGCTCATCACCCAACCGGGGGTGCCTTCTTTTTGCCATTCCAGCTCGGTCGGGAACGGGCCACCACCGACACGGGTGCAATAGGCCTTGGTGATGCCCAGCACATAGTGCAGCAGGCCTGGGCCCACGCCGGCACCCGCGGCAGCATTGCCGGCCACACAGTTGGATGAGGTGACATACGGGTAGGTGCCGTGGTCCACATCCAGCAGCGAGCCTTGCGCACCTTCAAACAGCAGGTTGCTGCCTTCGGCATGGAGCTGATTCAGCTCGGAGGACACGTCGGCGATCATGGGCTTGATCAGCTCGGCATGCTGCATAGCTTCGTTGTAGACGGCGTCGAACTGGATCTCGCCATTCTTCATGTACGGAGCCAGTTGAGGGCCGAAGTCAAACTTCTGCGAACCGAGCACGCTCACCAGGATGTGGTTGTGCAGGCTCAGCAGCTCGCGCAGCTTGGTGGCAAAACGCTCTGGGTGCTTGAGGTCTTGCACGCGCAGCGCACGGCGGGCGATCTTGTCCTCATAGGCGGGGCCGATGCCCTTGCCGGTGGTGCCGATCTTTTGCACGCCGCCTTGTTCACGGGCTGCTTCACGGGCCAGGTCCAGCGCTTGGTGGAAAGGCAGAATCAGCGGGCAGGCCTCCGACACGCGCAGGCGATCACGCACCTGAACGCCGGCCTTTTCCAGACCTTCGATTTCTTCAAACAGCTTGCCAACCGACAGTACCACGCCGTTGCCGATGAAGCACTTGACACCCGGGCGCATGATGCCGCTGGGAATCAGGTGCAACGCCGTCTTCACGCCATTGATGACCAAGGTATGGCCAGCATTGTGGCCGCCTTGGAAGCGCACCACACCTTGTGCGCTCTCGGTCAGCCAGTCGACCAACTTACCCTTGCCTTCGTCACCCCATTGAGTGCCAACCACAACAACGTTGCGACCTTTGGAGATAGCCATGTCTTTTCCCATCCAAGAACAAAATACGGTTAAATGCTGCGCACGATCCACTGACCATCGACTTCGGCCAGCTCTCGATCACAATTGAATTCGTCAACTTCGTCGTCATGCCCGGGCAGCGCGCAGACCACGGTTTCACCGGTCTGGCGCAAACGGGCAATGACCTCGCGCATGTCCTGACGGTCGACCCAAGGCGCGCGAATGGCGGCCTTCAGCGGGCGCGGTTCGACCACCGGCACCAGCTGCTTGATATCCAGACTGAAGCCCACGGCCGGACGGCTGCGGCCAAAGGCAGCGCCGACTTCGTCGTAACGGCCGCCGCGCACCAGCGCATCGGTCACGCCTTGCGCATAGATGGCAAAGCGCATGCCGCTGTAGTACGAGTAGCCCCGCAGATCGGCCAGGTCGAAAGTGACTGCTGGACTGTCAATGCGGTCTGCCAACTGGCGCAAATCTGCCAGGATCGGCGCCACGCCGGGGATCGCCGCCAACGCATTTTCAGCCTCCGCCAGCACCGCCACATCGCCATACAGATTCAGCAAGGCACGCAAACCATCACGCTGGGCCTGCGGAAAATCGCGGGTCAGCGCGGCGAGCTCGGAAGCATCCTTGACCGCCAGCGCCGCATGCACGCGGCGCAAAGTGGGCAGATCCACCAACAGGCCTGCGAGCAGGCGCTGAACGATGCGCACATCGGCCAGGTCGACCGAAAAATCATGCAGCTGGGCCACGCGCAGCGATTGCGTCGCCAAGGCAATCACCTCGACATCGGCTTCCACGCCGGCATGGCCATAGATTTCGGCACCGAACTGCAAAGGCTCGCGGGTGGCATGCGGGCGATCCGGCTTGGCATGCAGCACCGGGCCGCAGTAGCACAGACGCGTCACACCCTTGCGGTTGAGCAAATGGGCATCAATGCGGGCAACTTGTTGGGTAGTGTCAGGGCGGATGCCCAGGGTGCGACCGGAGAGCTGATCCACCAGCTTGAAAGTCAGCAGGTCCAGTGCTTCGCCGGAGCCGGAGAGCAGCGAGTCCAAATGCTCCAACAGCGGGGGCATCACCAGTTCGTAGCCGTAAGCACAAGCCGTGTCGAGCAGGCCACGCCGAAGCTCTTCGATGTGGCGCGCCTCGGAAGGCAGCACATCGGCAATGTGATCCGGGAGGATCCAAGCAGACATGGGGAATTGGGAGGGCTGTTAAAAACGTGATTCTACAGGGATGGCAGCCGATGAACGGCATATCCTGCTCTCGGCACTGCGCCTTTGCGGCCATTACAGAGCCCTTCGCCTAGCGGTGCTATAAGAAACCACAATGAAAAAAGCCACTTTGCCTAAGCAAAGTGGCTTGCCGACCTGGCGCCGAGGTCTTATTTGGCCGTCGGCGAGCGGTAGCCCTTGAAGAAATCGGACGACGACGGATCAACCACGATCACATCAGACTTCTTGTTGAAGCTCGATTTGTAGGCTTCCAGGCTGCGGTAGAACTGCGCAAACTGCGGGTCTTTGCCAAAGGCCTCGGCGTAAACGCGGGCTGCCTCGGCATCACCCTGGCCCTTCAGGGCCTGGGCATCACGGTAAGCATTGGCCACCGTCACTTCGCGCTGGCGGTCCGCATCGGCACGGATCTTTTCACCGACAGCACCACCGGTCGAGCGCAGCTCGTTGGCGACGCGCTTGCGCTCGGCTTCCATACGGCTGTAGACCGATTCAGTGATCGCCTCGACATAGTCCACACGCGTGATACGCACGTCAACAATGTCGATACCCCAGGGCTTGCCGCCCTTCACGGCTTCCAGCACTTCGCGTTTGACATCGGCCATGGTCTGCTCGCGCTTGCCAGAGATCATGTCTTGCACCGTACGGCGGTTGACTTCCTCCTGGAAGGCGTTGCGCACCACGCGGTTGAGTTGAACAGCGCCCTGCCCTTCGGTGGTGCCCACATTGCGGATATAGGCCGATGGGTCGGTAATGCGCCAGCGCACGTACCAGTCGATCACCACACGCTGCTTTTCAGCCGTCAGCATCGATTCGGTATCGGTGCTGTCGAGCGTGAGCAAGCGCTTGTCCAGATAGGTCACGTTCTGCAGCGGGGGCGGCAGCTTGAAGTTCAGACCAGGCTCAGTGATGACCTCCTTGATCTGACCCAAGGCATACTTGATGCCGAACTGGCGCTGGTCCACCACAAACACCGTGGAGCTGAGCAAGGCCAGCACCACCAGCACGGTTGAAGCTAAAAATCCCATTCGATTCACAAATCACTCCTAGCGCGACTCGCGGTCACGGGTACGGCTGGTATCACGGGCACGGGCATCGGGCACCGAAGGTGCTGGCACGGGTGCACTGGTCGTGGGCGCAGTAGAGCTGGCCGAGGCATCGCCTGCAGCAGCACCGGACTGGCCCTGCTGCATGATCTTGTCCAGCGGCAGATACAGCAGGTTGGAGCCTTGTTTGGAGTCCACCACCACCTTGGTCACATTGCTGTAGACCTGCTGCATGGTCTCCAGGTACAGACGGTCACGGGTGACCACCGGCGCCTTCTGGTACTCGGTATAGATCGACGAGAAGCGCTGCGCATCACCCTGGGCCTGCGCAACAATACGCTCCTTGTAGGCAGCAGCCTCTTCCATCAGACGCGAAGCGGTACCAGTGGCACGGGGCACCACATCGTTGGCATAGGCTTCGGCCTGGTTCTTGGTGCGTTCACGCTCCTGGCCGGCCTTGAGCACATCGTCAAAGGCCGCTTGCACCTGCTCGGGAGGACGCACGCCACCTTGCTGCAGATTGACACCAACCACCTCGACGCCAATCTTGTAGCGGTCCAGGATGACCTGCATCAGCTCGCGCACACGTGGGGCGATCTGGTCACGCTCTTCGGCCAGCGCAGCGTCCATCTTCATCTTGCCGACCACTTCGCGCACGGCGGTCTCGGCCACTTGGATGACGGTATCTGCCGGCGCCTTGCTCTCGAACAGCCAGGCGCGCGCATCGCTCAGGCGGTACTGCACGGCAAACTTGATCTCGACGATGTTCTCGTCTTCGGTCAGCATCGCAGACTCACGCAGACCCGTGGTCTTGATGATGCTGTCGCGCCCCACATCGGCAGAGCGAATCTGCGAGACATAGACCAGCTCATGGCGCTGGATGGGGTATGGCAGGCGCCAGTTGATACCGGCATTGACCGTCTTGTTGTACTTGCCAAACTGCGTGATGACGGCCTGCTGGCCTTCTTGCACGATGAAAAAGCCCGTACCCAGCCAGATCAGTGCCGCAACGCCGACGATCAGACCCAGGCCAACGCCTGCGCCTTTAAATTCGGGCGGCTGGCCTGCGCCACCGCGGCCGGTGCCACCGCCTTTGCCACCACCAAACAAGCCGCCAAGCTTCTTGTTCAGGTCTTGCCACAGCTCGTCCAGATCGGGCGCACCACCAGAGGCGGGGCGCTGTGCGTTGGGGCGAGGGTTCTGCTCAGGAGGGGTGTAGGGCGGACGTGCAGGCTCTTGACCGGCATTGCTGCTGTCGTCCTTGCCGTCGTCGCCCCGCCCCCAGCGGGGATCGTTCAGGTTAAACATTCCGCGCAGGCCTTGCGGCAGCAAGGCCAGGCGCGGAAAACGTGAATGAAGTTTCATTAGCGATGTCTCTATGAATCAGCGTTACAAGCGCATGCAAGCAGCCATTGTGGCAGGCCTAGTGGGCATTTCCCAGCAATTCGTCATCAGCGTCTGGGGCTATCGCCAAAGTATCGCCCTGGTTGAGCGATGCCTGCCGAGCCACCAAGGCCTGAGCCAGGTACTCGCGCACCACCTCCAGCCCCAGGCCCTTGGCCGCACTGACAAAAAATCGAGGGACCTGCACACCATCGAGCTCATAGCTGTCTGCAAGCGCTGGCGGCCGCCGCTCTGGCTCAATGGCATCCAGTTTATTGAATACCAGAACCTGCGGCACGTTTTCTGCCCCAATTTCCCGTAGAACCTTTTGAACTTGTTGTATTTGTTCCGGGTGGGCAGGGTTGGAGGCATCCACCACATGCAGCAGCAAATCTGCATCGACTGCTTCTTGCAGTGTCGCCTCAAAAGCATTGACCAGCCCGTGGGGCAGATCACGGATGAACCCCACGGTGTCGGAGATGGAGACGGACTGCTGGGCCGCCTCCAGGTACATCTGCCGTGTTGTGGTGTCCAAGGTGGCAAACAGCTGATCAGCCGCATAGGCACGCGCCTTGACCACCGCATTGAAGAAGGTCGATTTGCCCGCATTGGTGTAACCCACCAACGAGACATTGAAGGTGTCGTTGCGCTGCCGCTGGCGGCGCTGCGTAGCCCGTTGCTTCTTGACCTTGAGGAGCCGGTCCTTGGTGCGCTTGATCGCATCGTTGATCATGCGCTTGTCCAGCTCGATCTGGGTCTCACCCGGCCCGCCACGCGTGCCGATACCACCGCGCTGCCGCTCCAAGTGCGACCAGCGGCGCACCAGGCGCGTGCTGAGGTACTGGAGCTTGGCGAGTTCCACCTGGAGCTTGCCCTCATGGCTGCGCGCGCGCTGGGCAAAGATCTCCAAAATCAGCAAGGTGCGGTCATTGACCGGCATCTGCAAATGGCGCTCCAGGTTGCGCTGCTGCGCCGGGCTCAGCGCTTGGTCGAACAGGATCTCAGTGGCACCATAGGTCTGCGCAACCATGCGGATCTCGTCGGCCTTGCCGCTGCCCACAAAGAGCGCCGCATCGGGCACCTTGCGCTTGCAAACCAAGCGCGCAACCGGGTCCAAACCTGCAGTTTGCGCAAGCAGGCCCAACTCTTCCAGTTCGGAATCGAAGTGCGGAAAACCAAAATCCACCCCGACCAACATGACCGGGGTGGATTTCTTATCGTTGAAATTTTGTTGATTACTCAATGATGTAGAGCTGTTCACCCGAGGATTTCACGGATGTAGGGCTGTCAAAAGCGTTAGGCTGCAGCCTCGTTGTCCTGGGAGTCAGGTGACGAGAAATTCACAGCACGACCGGGGACAATGGTCGAGATCGCGTGCTTGTACACCATCTGGGTGACGGTGTTGCGCAGCAGCACAACGTACTGGTCAAAGGATTCGATCTGGCCTTGGAGCTTGATACCGTTGACCAAATAAATGGACACTGGCACATGCTCGCGGCGCAGAGCGTTGAGGAAGGGATCTTGCAGAAGTTGGCCTTTGTTGCTCACGATATTCTCCGTGTTCAGACAGTGTTGTTGTAAAACGCCACCTTACCACAGTGGCAACTAAACTGAACGATAAATGGTTTATTCCATGCAATGGGTCTGTGGTGCAGACCTCACCTCACTTGTACGCTATCAATCTTTGTCAGCGTAAGGATTAAGTGAGGTCTTGAATTCAATCCGCAAGGGGGTGCCGATTAAATTAAATTCCTTGCGGAAGCGCCCTTCCAAAAAGCGGCGATAGGCGTCGGTGATGTGTTCAAGCGAATTGCCATGGATCACGATCACTGGTGGGTTCATGCCGCCTTGGTGCGCATAGCGCAGCTTGGGGCGGTAAGGGCCGACCTTCTTGGGTGTCTGGAACTGCACCGACTCCAGCAACAAGCGCGTGAGCACCGGCGTTGGCATCTTGCAGGTAGAGGACTTGTGCGCCTGGATCATCGAGGTCCAGACGGGGCCCAGGCCCTGGCGCTTTTTGGCCGAGATGAAATGCAGCGGCGCAAACTTCAGGAAAGACAGGCGCAGCTCGATCGAGCGCTCCAGCATCTGGCGGCCATAGTCATCCAGCGCATCCCATTTGTTGACAGCCAGCACCACGGCGCGGCCGCTCTCCAAAATGAAGCCTGCGATGTGGGCATCCTGGTCGGTCACGCCCTGGGTGGCATCGAGCAGCAGCAGCACCACGTTGGCGCCTTCAATGGCTTGCAAGGTCTTGACCACCGAGAACTTCTCGATCGCCTCAAACACGCGGCCCTTGCGGCGCAGACCAGCAGTGTCGATCAGCTGGAACTGCTGGCCATTCTTCTCGAAAGGCACGGCAATCGCGTCACGGGTCGTGCCAGCCATGTCAAAGGCCACCAAGCGCTCTTCACCCAGCCAGGTGTTGATCAAGGTGGACTTGCCCACGTTGGGGCGCCCTGCCACGGCCAGCTTGATGACCTTGTCGTCCTCTTCGGGCTCGGCATCCTCTTCCTGGCTAAGCCAAGGCAGCTTTTCCAGGGCCATGTCGATCATGGTCCGGATGCCCTGGCCGTGCGCGGCCGAGACGGGGAACACCTCGCCCAGGCCCAGCTCATAGAACTCGGCCAACTGGCCGCCATCCTTCATGCCTTCGGCCTTGTTGCCCACCAGCATGGCGGGCTTGCCCAGGCGGCGCAGATAACCGGCAATCTCATGGTCCTGGGCAGAGAGGCCCAGGCGCACGTCGACCACAAACAGCACCACGTCGGCCTCAGCAACCGCCTGGCGGGTCTGCTTGGCCATTTCCTTGAAGATACCGCTGGCGGCATCAGGCTCGAAACCGCCGGTATCAATCACGATGTATTCGTGCTTGCCTTGACGGCCTTGACCGTAGTGGCGGTCGCGGGTCAAACCGGCATAGTCGGCCACGATGGCATCGCGCGACTTGGTCATCCGGTTGAACAAGGTGGATTTGCCCACATTCGGGCGCCCCACCAAAGCAATAACTGGCTTCATTCCTGACTACTTTTTCTTTTCTTACTCGGGCCTAAAGCCATACACCGCGCCGTCATTCGTCTGCACCACCATGGTGTTGCCTGCCAGCACTGGCGCGACGGATATGCCGGAGCTGTTGGTAGAAAAACGATTCAGCGGTGAGCCGTCTTTCTTGGACAACATGTGTACGGTGCCTGAACTATCACCAAAAATGACCGAGCGCCCCAGCACCAACGGCTGGCTCAGCTTGCGGTAGCGCAGACGGTTGCTGGTCCACACCACGCTGCCGCCGTTTTGCGCCCAGGCCGTGATCACGCCGTTGCCATCAGCACCGGCCACGACATCGGCATCACCCGAAATACCATTGATACCTTCGGCACGCACGGTCCAGCTCAGCTGGGCCGTGGCGGCATCAATGCAGCCCACCGCCATCTGGTAGGCACGCGTGCACAACACCGAACCTTGGCGCGATACACCGCCCACCAGCTCGACCAGACGCTCAACGTCGTTGGTCCCACGGGGGCTGGCAATGGGCACTTCCCAGCGCAGTGCGCCGGTGTTGGGATCGATCCCGACAAAGCGGCCCGACACACCAGCAACCAGGGTGTCCTGGTAGGCCGTCAGCACACCACTTTGGCGCAAAACCAGGGATTCGCTGGTCTTGGCCTGGTTCCACAGTGCCTGCCCGGAGGCGGCATCAAAGGCTTGGACCGAGCGGTCAGCACTTTGCACAAAGATGCGCTGGCCGGCCACCAGTGGCGCGGTATAGACGCGCGCTGGCAGGCGCTTGCGCCACATCTCCTTGCCTTGGTTGATGGCCACCAGGTTGCCGTCTTCGGTCACCACGGCGGCCCATTTGCCATCGCTGCCCACACCGGCAGACAGCTTCTGACCGACATTGAGGCGCCAGAGATCGGCACCGGTATCGGCATTGATGGCCGCAACCTGGCCATCCGCAGAGGCCAAGGTCACAACGCTGCCGCTGACATTCATCACCAAGGTCGGGTTGCTCTTGCCGATGCGCTGGGTCCAGGCCTGCTGAACGGACAGCAGCGCGACATTGGGCTCCAGCTCGACAGGCTTACGCTTGTCCGACGAGAACAAAGAGCAGCCCGCAATGGCCAGGGCCACTGCCGATACCGTCAAAACCTTGGCCGCAGCTGCTGCTGCGGCATATGCCTGTTGTTGTTTCATGCGCACTGCCTTTTGCCATCCATCACTTCAGATCTTCGCCCAGCGCATTGAGCTTGACGGAGATCACGTTGCGGTATTCCACGCCCGGTTCGGTCTTTTGCAGAGCCGCCTTGTAGGACTCGATGGCTTGCGCCTTGTCGCCCTTGGCCAGGTAGACATCACCCTTGTGGTCTGCCACTACTGCATCAAACTCCGTCGGCATCTTGGTGTTAAGTTGCTTGAGCGCTTCGTCATAGGCCTGGCTGTTGAGCAGCACAGCCGCCAAACGCACACGGGCCGTGGCCTTGAGGCCTTCGTCCGACGCATTGTCTGCCACCCAGGTGAGCGCTGCCTTGGCATCGTCCATCTGGCCCTTGTCGCCCGCAGCCTTGGCCACCAGCAAACCGGCATGCGCCGCTTGCACGGTGCCGCCGTAGTTGCTGCGCAAATCGCCAAAGGCCTGGTCGATACGGGTCTTGTCGCCCGAGTTGACCGCCGCCTCGACAGCCGAGGACAGCGCGCTGGCCTGCGATGCCTGGCGGTTTTGCCAGTACAGGTAGCCGTTCCAAGCAGCGAAGCCGCCCATCACGATGACCAGCACCGTGGTAATCAGCGTGCCCCACTTGTTCCAGAAGTGCTTGAGCTGGTCTATCTGTTCCTGTTCTTCCAGATCTAAATGCGTTGCCATAGTTGTTCTAATGGAGTTGATTCAAAAAATGTTGGCAGCCAAGCTGCCCTCAAGCGCGCAATTGCGCTGCCCAATCGGACACGGCGTTCAGCGGTTGCTCGGCCTGTGCGCCTTCGCCATCGCGCAGCTGTTTGACGGTGACCATACCGCGCTGCATCTCGTCAGTGCCAAAAATCAGCGCATGGCTTGCGCCGCTGGCATCTGCCTTCTTGAACTGCGATTTCATGCTGCCCAGGTTGCCTGCCGTGGCCGAGCCATGCATCTGCACCCGGACACCGACTTGCCGCAAACGCTGCATCACTTGCATGGCCTGCGGCAGCAGCGCCGCGTCCGGCAGGATAGCGTAGGCATCAATAGACGGGCGATCCCACTGGATATTCAACTCCTTGATCAGCTCAAGAACGCGCTCAATGCCCATACCCCATCCCACCGCCGGCGCGGGCTTGCCGCCGATCTGCTCGATCAGGTAGTCATAGCGCCCGCCGCCGCAAATCGTGCCTTGGGAGCCCAGCTTGTCGGTGATGAACTCGAACACCGTCAGGTTGTAGTAGTCCATGCCGCGCACCAGACGCGGGTTGACGGACCAGGCCACGCCATTGGCATCCAGAATGTCCTGAACGGCCTTCAGGTGGGCCTTGGAGTCCTCGCCCAGAAAATCCAGCAACTGGGGCGCGGCATTGACCATCGCCTGCATCGCCGGGTTCTTGGTATCCAGCACGCGCAGCGGGTTGCTGTACATGCGGCGCTTGCCCTCTTCGTCCATCACCTCGGTGTGCTGCTCAAAATAGGCCACCAGTGCATCGCGGTGGGCCCGGCGTTCGTCGGGCTGGCCCAGGCTGTTGAGCTCCAGGCGCACGCCTTCAATGCCCAAGTCCTTCCAGAGCTGCGCCGCCAGCAAGATCACTTCGGCATCCAGCTCGGCGCCGCCAAAGCCCATGGCTTCAACGCCCACCTGGTGGAACTGGCGGTAACGGCCGCGCTGGGGCTTTTCACGGCGGAACATGGCGCCAATGTAGAACAGGCGCTTGCCGCCGTCATACAGCATATTGTTCTCAACCACGGCACGCACCACGCCGGCCGTGCCTTCAGGGCGCAGCGTCAAATGCTCAGCCTGACCGTGCTTGTCCGCCCGGTCTTCGAAAGAATACATTTCCTTCTCGACGATGTCGGTCACCTCGCCCAGGCCGCGCACAAACAAGGCCGTGTGCTCTGCCAAAGGCGTGCGGATATTGCGGTAGGCAAAGCGCCCCATCAAATCCCGCACCTTGCCCTCAAACCACTCCCACATGGCCGAGTCGGGCGGCAGGATATCGTTCATGCCTTTGATGGCGGCCAGCTTTTCATTCATGCCCATGGGCTTCAATCTCTCTGTTCAAAAACCTTGCACACACTTGCGAACCAAGTGCAGGCAGCTGTCAATTATCTACCTTGGCGCTGCCGTAACGGCGCTCCACATAAGCCTGCACGATCTCGTGGAACTCTTGCGCAATGCGGTCGCCGCGCAAGGTCAAGGCCTTTTCGCCGTCAATAAAAACGGGCGCGGCTGGGGATTCGCCATTGCCGGGCAGGCTGATACCGATATCGGCATGCTTGCTCTCGCCGGGGCCGTTGACGATGCAGCCCATCACGGCCACCTTCATCTTCTCGACGCCAGGGTATTTCACCCGCCACACCGGCATCTGCGAGCGCAGGTGCTGGTCAATGTCATGCGCCAGCTCCTGGAAGGTGGTGCTGGTGGTGCGGCCGCAGCCTGGGCAGGCGGTGACGCTGGGCACAAAGCTGCGCATGCCCATGGCCTGCAAAATCTCGCTGGCCACCACTACCTCTTGGGTACGTGCTTCGCCCGGCTGGGGTGTCAGTGACACGCGAATGGTGTCGCCAATGCCGTCCTGCAGCAAAATGGACAGCGCAGCGGCCGAAGCCACCGTGCCCTTGGTACCCATGCCCGCCTCGGTCAGACCCAAGTGCAGCGCATAGTCGCAACGCGCCGAAAGACCGCGGTAGACCGCGATCAAATCCTGCACGCCACTGACCTTGCAAGACAGAATGATCTGGTCACCGCTTAGGCCCATTTCCTCAGCCCGCTGCGCTGACGATATCGCCGACGTAATCAGCGCCTCGTACATCACTTGGCGCGCATCCCAAGGCACAGCCCGGCGGCTGTTCACATCCATCAGCTCGGCCAGCAGCTCCTGGTCCAGGCTGCCCCAGTTCACACCAATGCGCACGGCCTTGTCGTACTCGATGGCCGCCTCAATCATCTGGCCGAACTGTTTGTCTTTTTTGTCGCCCTTGCCGACATTGCCGGGGTTGATCCGGTATTTGGAGAGGGCTTTGGCACAATCGGGAAATTCGGTCAGCAGGCGATGCCCGTTGTAGTGGAAGTCGCCCACCAGAGGCACGTTCTCACCCATGCGGTCAAGCTGCTCGCGCACATAAGGCACGGCCGCTGCCGCCTCAGGCGTGTTGACGGTGATGCGCACCATCTCCGAGCCCGCCTGCGCCAGCTCCTTGACCTGGATGGCCGTCTCGATCACATCGACGGTATCGGTGTTCGTCATCGACTGTATGCGCACGGGCGCATCGCCCCCTACCGTGACCACACGGTCACCCCAGACCACGCGGGCCTGGCGGCTTTTACGGGCGGCGGGTGCCACCATGGACACCGGCAACAGGACGTTCTCTTCTTGCACTTAATTCACCTCAAAACGGGCAGTGCTGCCCTTGGTCACTTTTTTCAGATCAAAAACCGACCCGCGCAACTGCATCTCCACACCCGCTACATTGCCCACGATGAGCCTGAGCGGCGGCGTGGCCACAATATCTTCATTGGTGCCGGCGCGGATGGTCTTTTCAAACACCACCTTGCCACTGGCCTCTTTGACCTGCACCCAACTGTCCTGGCTTGTCTTGAAGTGCAGCAAGGGTGCGCTCTGTGCTGACGCAGCAGCTGCTGCAGCCGCAGATATGGCCGCTACCGGGCTGGACTGGCCTGTCCCAGTTGGGCCAGTGCCAGAGTCGGCCACGCCATTGGCCGGGGCCTCGGGCACCGGATCGGTGGAGCTGCCTCCCAGCGATACCGGCTCGGATTGGTCCGCCACGCCAGCTACATTGTTGGAACGTGGCGCAGCAGGGGCAGACGCAGCGGTCGAGCTCTTCCAGTAGCCCAAGAGCTGCGGATAAAACAGAACCCCAACAGTCGCCACCACCAGCAACACCACCACGCCCATCCAGGGAAAGGTCTTGCTGCTGGGGAAGTCATTTTTCTTGCTCTGTGCCGGTCCCACCGCGACCCGCGCCTTGACACTGTCAACACCCGAGCTCAAATCCTTGCCGGGTGGCTTGGGCAACTGGGCTAACACCGGAGCCGGATCGATCTTCAGCACCCGGCAGACCGCAGAGGCCAAGGCGCGCACAAAGACCACATCGGGGAACACCGCCAAGTCGCCCGCCTCCAGCGCTTCGAGCTTGTGCACGGACACCTTCAGATGGGCAGCCAAGGCAGGCAGATGGTAGCCTCGCTCTTCACGGGCTTGGCGCAGCATGTCACCCGCAGCGAGCACGCCCGCATCGCCCGACGGATGGCCCGAACCCTTCACTTCTTCTTGCATATCAGAATCGATCACAGCACGCCTCCGCCGGCAATGCGTGCCGCCTCTTTGGAATCGGGAAAGCGCCTTTGCAGCTGCGCAGCCAGCGTGCGTGCGCTTTGGCCATCGCCCAGAGCTTTTTCAATTTGGATGCCGAGAAACAAGGAGCCGGCATTGGCCAACTCACCGTTGTTGAGGCGGCGAATGTAGAACTGGGCGCGCCGGGGGTCGCCGCGCTGGTTCATCAGCTTGGCCAGGTTGAAGCTGACGATGGGGTTGCCTGCGTCGTACTCATAGGCCTTGAGCAAGCTGGCCTCGGCCTCGGCAAGCTTGCCCGCCGCTTCCTGGCACAGACCCTGCGCCATCAAGGTCTTGGCTTGCTGAAAATACTGGCGCTGCACCAAGGCCTGGTTGAAATAGCGATCTGCCGCGTCGAACTGCTTTTCCTGGCAGAGCAACCAACCATGGTTGTGCATGATGTTGGCGTCGGTGGGCTTGAGGGTTTGCGCCTTGCTGAAGCTCTCCGCTGCGATATCGGGCTCGCCCAATTGCATGTAGATCAGCCCGCGCATGTTGTAGGCATCACCGCTAGTCGGGTCCAAGGCCAAGACCTGCTTGATCTCGTCGAGTGCAATGGTCGTCTTGCCCGATTGAAAATAATTCGCCGCCAGCTCAAGGCGGATGCGTGCACGCCGATGGACATCGGTCTCATCAGACTGGGTGACATAGGCCGCATCTTCACGCGCCGCCGTGGTAGCACCACAGCCGACCAGCCCACCCACCAGGGCCAAACCCAGGAAGGTGGCAGCCACCAGGCGATGAACCCTCGGTTGCCCTGTTGTCAAAGCCTCTCGCATGCACACCCTCCTCAAACTATTGGACTACTTCTAAATTTGCGCCAGCGGTATGACCCGGTTTTTTGCCATGCGTTCTGCCGCTTTGGTGCGGTCTTTCACATCACCGGCCAGCTGGCCACAGGCGGCATCGATGTCGTCGCCCCGGGTCTTGCGCACCGTGGTGACCACGCCCGCATCCGAGAGCATCTTGGCAAATTCGGTCACCCGGTTGGCAGGTGATCGTAACAGACCCGACGCTGGAAAAGGGTTGAAAGGAATCAAATTGAACTTGCACCATGCACCGCCCGAGCCCGCATACTCGCGCACCAGTGCTATCAATTGCTGGGCATGCTCGGGCTGGTCGTTGACGCCATCGAGCATGCAGTATTCAAAGGTGATGAAATCACGCGGCGCAAACTCGAGGTAGCGGCGGCAGGACTGCATCAGCTCTTCGAGCGGGTATTTCTTGTTCAGCGGCACCAAGCCATTGCGCAGCGGATCGCTGGGGGCGTGCAGCGACACGGCCAAAGCCACCGCGCAATCCTGCGAGAGGCGGTCCATCATCGGCACGACGCCCGAGGTGGAGACGGTGACGCGGCGGCGCGACAAACCATAGCCATGGTCATCCAGCATGGTGCGCAGCGCAGGCACCAAGGCCGTGTAGTTTTGCAAGGGCTCGCCCATGCCCATCATCACCACGTTGGAGATGATGCGCTCCTCGCGCCCCAGGCGCTTGCGCAGCGCGTGTTCGGCAAACCACAGCTGCGCCATGATTTCGCCGGTGGTCAGGTTGCGGCTGAAGCCCTGGTGCCCGGTGGAGCAAAAGCGGCATCCTACCGCGCAACCAGCTTGCGACGACACGCACAAGGTGCCACGGTCGTCTTCAGGAATAAATACGGATTCGACGGCATTGCCGTCACCGACATCAAACAGCCACTTGACTGTTCCGTCGGAGGACACATGCTCGGTGATCACGGGCAGCGCCGTGACATGGGCCGTACCCTTGAGTTTTTCGCGCAGGGACTTGGCCAGATCGGTCATCTGGTCAAAATCGGCTGCACCGCGCTGGTGGATCCAGCGAAAAAGCTGCGTGGCCCGGAAGCGCTTCTCTCCCAGCCCTTCGCAAAAGGCGGTCAAACCAGCCAAATCAAAATCAAGCAAATTGGTGGTCATGGGGTATACGCTCGGGGCCACTTACCTATGCCACGCGGCCACACAGGCCACGCACATGTCAATTAACGGGTGTAAACGTTCATTCCGGGGAAGAAGAACGAGATTTCCACCGCAGCGGTTTCAGCAGCGTCGGAGCCGTGCACAGCGTTGGCATCGATGCTGTCAGCGAAGTCAGCGCGGATGGTGCCCTTGTCGGCCTTCTTAGGGTCGGTAGCGCCCATCAGTTCGCGGTTCTTCAGGATGGCGTTTTCGCCTTCCAGTGCCTGGATCATCACAGGACCGGAGATCATGAAGTCCACCAGGTCCTTGAAGAAAGGACGGGCAGCGTGCACAG
>JAVWTB010000043.1:0-16565 GCA_036667955.1 Comamonas sp. | reverse complement strand
TGGTGCCGGTTATCGGAATCGAACTGATGACCTACCGCTTACAAGGCGGTTGCTCTACCAACTGAGCTAAACCGGCAACATCCGGCATTCTATACGGGATTGCCCGTAAAAATGCCGAGATAGTCTATTTGACCAGCTTGAGAGAGGGCTTGCCCGCCTTCGCGGCCCGGGCTGGCGCCTTCGCCTCTGGCGAGGCTTCATCGCTGGAGGTCACCACCTGCATGACCGGTGTGGCCGCGTCCGATGCCGTGGCAGCATCGCCGCCCTCTTCACTGGCAGCCTGCAACGCCGAGATGGCGATCTCTGCATCGTCGTCCAGCAGGTCCTCGGGTGGCGGAAAGCCCATGCCTTGGCCGGTTTCCCGCGCAAAAATGGCAACCACGCGGCTCACTGGCACCATGATGTCGCGCGGCACGCCGCCAAAACGGGCAGTGAACTCAATGTAGTCATTGCCCAGCTTGAGCGCACTGGTGGCGTCATAGCTGATGTTGAGCACGATTTCGCCGTCTTTGACAAACTCGCGCGGGACCATCACCGTCTTGTCCACGCGAACACTCAGGTACGGGGTCAGGCCATTGTCATTGCACCACTCCACCCAGGCGCGAATCAAGTAGGGCTGGGTGGATGTTGTCTGGATTTCACTCATTGGGCACTTTCTGCTCTCAGCCGCGCCAGGGGATGCATCCCGCTGGCGCAGCCCGCACGCAGCGGGCTCTTGGGCTTTTTACTTACGCATGACCTTTTCGGACGGCGTCAGTGCCTCGATGTAGGCGGGGCGCGAGAAGATGCGCTCGGCATACTTCAGCAGCGGCGCCGCATTCTTGGACAGCTCGATCCCGTAGTAGTCCAGGCGCCACAGCAGTGGGGCAATGGCCACGTCCAGCATCGAGAAGTTCTCGCCCAGAATGAACTTGTTCTTCAGGAACACCGGTGCCATCTGGGTCAGGCGGTCACGGATCTGCGAGCGGGCCTTTTCCAGCGCCTTCTCGTTGCCCTTGACGGCACGCTCTTCGAGCGTGTGCACATGGGTGAACAGCTCTTTTTCGAAGTTCAGCAGGAACAGACGCACACGGGCGCGCTCGACGGGGTCGCCGGGCATCAGCTGCGGGTGGGGGAAGCGCTCGTCGATGTACTCGTTGATGATGTTCGACTCGTACAGGATCAGATCCCGCTCGACCAGGATAGGCACCTGGCCATAGGGGTTCATCACACTGATGTCTTCGGGCTTGTTGAACAGGTCCACATCACGGATTTCAAAATCCATCCCCTTTTCGAACAGCACGAAGCGGCAGCGGTGGGAGAAAGGGCAGGTAGTTCCCGAATAAAGCACCATCATGGTGAGAGGCTCCTCAAAATCAAAAAAGAGTGGACTGCAGTCAATGCCGCCCACTCTACACAAATCGGCTACCCAAATTCAAGCCCTGCTCACAGGGCCAGAACCGGCTGCACGCAAATACGTTTACTTCACATCTTTCCAGAACGCCGCATTCAGACGCCAGGTGATGAAGATGAGTCCCAGCAAAAATATCAACACCCCAACGCCGACGCGTATACGGGTGTTCTGGTTGGGATCACCCATCCATTGTAGATAGTTCACCAAATCACCCACACTCTGATCGAATTCGGTCGAACTGAGCTTGCCCGGCGTGACTTGGTTCCACCCGGTAAAAATCTGGGTTTTGTGCCCGTGCTCTTGCACCTCTTGGTAGACCGGCACACGCACACCTTGCAGCTCCCACAGCACATGGGGCATGCCCACCGAAGGAAAGGCCAGGTTGTTCCAGCCAGTGGCCTTGGTGTCATCCTTGTAGAAAGTGCGCAAGAAAGTGTAGAGGTAATCCGCACCCGTGCCCTGGTGGCTGGCGCGCGAGCGTGCCACCAAGGTCAGGTCGGGGGGATTGGCACCAAACCACTCCTTGGCCTGCTTGGGGTCGATGGAGGCCTTCATGGTCTCGCCCACCTTGTCGGTGGCGAACAGCAGGTTGTCCTTGATCTGCTGCTCGGTCAAGCCGATGTCTTGCAGGCGGTTGTAGCGCATGAAAGCGGCCGAGTGGCAGCTGAGGCAGTAGTTGACAAACAGCTTGGCGCCGTTTTGCAGCGAGACGGTATCCGTGGTGTTAGGTTTGAACTTGTCCCAGGCGCCACCGCCCTCTGCGGCCTGCACCGAGGCTGCGCCCAACAGGACGCTCAGGCCCAGCCATGCGGAGAGAATTGTTTTTTTCATCGTGGGGTGCTTTCTGGTTCAGTGCGCATGGAAGGTGACGCGCTCAGGCACCGGCTTGGGCGTGCCTTTGCGGCTCCACCACGGCATCAGCAGAAAAAAGCCAAAGTAGAACAAGGTGCCCACCTGGGAGACTTTTTCACCCATGGGCGATGGCGGCTGCACGCCCAGGTAGGCCAGCACCACGAAGTTCACGACAAACACCGCATACACATATTTGTGCCAATACGGCCGGTAGCGGATGGAGCGCACCGGGCTGTGGTCCAGCCAGGGCAGGAAGAACAGGATGATGACGGCCAGACCCATCACCACCACACCCCAGAACTTGGCATCGATACCGCCCAGCGCCGCAACACCGGTGAACGCAAAGGCGCCGAACAGTGCCAGCAGCACCAGGGCCACCGCCACCAGCAGGCCCTTGAGCACAGCCGCCATACGGGTCTTGATGCACACATAGGCCACGGCAGCGACCAGGATCACCGACAAGGCCACCATCATCTCGCCGGTAATCGCACGCAGCATCGAATAGAACGGCGTGAAATACCACACGGGCGCAATATGGTTGGGCGTCTTCAGCGGGTCAGCCGGGATGAAGTTGTTGTACTCCAGGAAGTAGCCACCCATCTCTGGCGCAAAGAACACAATCGCCGAGAAGATGAACAGAAACACCGCCACCCCAAACAGGTCATGCACGGTGTAGTAAGGGTGGAAAGGCACGCCATCGAGTGGCCGGCCCTGTGCATCCTTGGGCGCATTGGGGCCCTTGATCTCGATGCCATCGGGGTTGTTCGAACCCACATCATGCAAAGCCAGCAAGTGCGCGGCCACCAGACCCAGCAGCACCAGTGGTACGGCAATCACATGGAAGGCGAAGAAGCGGTTCAAGGTGGCATCGCCCACCACATAGTCGCCCCGGATCAGCAGCGCCAGATCTGGGCCGATGAAGGGAATGGCCGAGAACAGGTTGACGATCACCTGCGCGCCCCAGTACGACATCTGGCCCCAGGGCAGCAGATAGCCCATGAAGGCCTCGGCCATCAGGCACAGGAAGATGGCGCAGCCAAACACCCAGACCAGCTCGCGTGGCTTGCGGTAGCTGCCGTACAACAAGCCGCGAAACATGTGCAGATAGACCACGACAAAGAAGGCCGAGGCGCCGGTGGAGTGCATGGTGCGGATCAGCCAGCCCCATGGCACATCACGCATGATGTATTCGACCGAGGCAAAGGCCTTTTCGGCATCGGGCTTGTAGTGCATCACCAAGAAGATGCCGGTGACGATCTGGATCACCAGTACCAACAGCGCCAGCGAGCCAAAGATGTACCAGAAGTTGAAGTTCTTCGGTGCGTAGTACTCCGACATGTGGACCCGGTAGGCCTCAAATGCCGTGGGAAAGCGGTTCTCCAGCCAGTTGCCGGCTTTGGCGCCCAATGTCGCGTTCGGCGATATGTCCTTGAATTCATGTGCCATGGCGCCTCCTTATGCTTTTTTATCTTCGCCAATCAGCAGCCGGGTATCGGTCAGATACTGATGCGCTGGCACTTCCAGATTGTCGGGCGCGGGCTTGTTCTTGAACACCCGCCCGGCCAGGTCAAAAGTGGAGCCATGGCAGGGGCAGAGAAAGCCCCCTTTCCAGTCATCGGGCAGGGAAGTCTGGGGACCCGCCTGCAGCTTGTCCACGGGCGAGCAGCCCAGGTGGGTGCAGATGCCGATCACGACCAGCACCTCGGGCTTGATGGAGCGGGTTTCGTTCTTGGCGTAGGCCGGTGTGGGATAGGCTGTGCGCTCCGATTTGGGGTCGGCGAGCTGGCCGTCAAGCTGAGGCAGCTCGGCAAGCTGTTCTGGCGTGCGACGCATGATCCAGATCGGCTTGCCGCGCCATTCAGCAGTGATTTTTTCCCCCGGCTTGAGATCCGAGATATCCACTTCAACGGCAGCGCCTGCTGCCTTGGCCTTTTCTGAAGGCTGGAAGGAACTCACAAAAGGCACTGCGGTGGCCACTCCTCCGACGGCGCCTGCGCATCCCGACGCTATCAGCCACGTCCTTTTACTGGAGTCGATGGAAGAATCACTCATGGGGCTCCTTGGTCAACGCTTATATCTCGGTTTTTGCCGGATTGTACGAAGGGTATAGCCAGTCATGCAATGCGCCGAAACCCTCGAAGCTGAGCGATACTACGCTTCATCTTTATTTGACAGGAGCAGCACATGAGCTTCATGAAGGAATTCCGCGAATTTGCGGTCAAGGGCAACGTGATGGATCTGGCCGTCGGTGTGATCATCGGCGCAGCTTTTGGCAAGATCGTCGACTCGGTCGTCAACGACCTTATCATGCCGCTCGTAGGTCTGGTTTTCGGCAAGCTCGACTTCTCCAATCTCTTCGTCGTGCTGGGCACCATCCCCGATGGCATTCCACGCACACTCGATGCGCTGAAAAAAGCCGGTATTCCTGTGTTTGCTTACGGCAACTTCATCACCGTCGCGGTGAACTTCGCCATTCTGGCCTTCATCATTTTCTTGATGGTCAAGCAGATCAACCGCTTGAAGCGCGAAACCCCCGCAGCCCCAGCAGCAACGCCCGAAGACGTGGTGCTGCTGCGTGAAATCCGCGACAGCCTGCAACAAAAGCGTTGATTTTTTGCAACAAAGAAGCAGAAATTCTGCTTCTTTTGCACCACCACCGCAGCAGCCTTCCGAGGCTGCTTTTTTATGCCCGTTGTGGCACTGCTGCCAGCCGGCGCGCCATCTGAACCGCTGCAATCAAACTCGCAGCATCGGCCAGGCCCTGGCCTGCAATATCAAAGGCCGTGCCATGGTCGGGGCTGGTACGCACCAGCGGCAGGCCCAGGGTCACGTTGACGCCCTCATCCAGGCCCAGGTACTTCACGGGGATCAGGCCCTGGTCGTGGTACATCGCCACCACCACATCAAAGGCGCCAGGGTGCTCGGCACTGTGGCGGGCACGCATGAACACGGTATCGGGCGGCTCCGGCCCGATCACCTGCATGCCCAGCGCCTGCGCAGCCGCCACGGCGGGCGCGATATGCTCCAGCTCCTCACGCCCCATCAGGCCCGCCTCTCCTGCATGGGGATTAAGCCCCGCCACCGCAATCCGGGGTGGCCGCCCCAGGGCGCGCAGCAAGGCCTCGTGGGTGATGCAGATGGTCTCCAGCACCTGCGCCTTGGTCACCGCCTCAATGGCATCGCGCAGCGATACATGGATGCTCACCAGCACGGTGCGCAGCGCCTCATTGGCCAGCATCATGCGTACGGGCATCTGCGCCAGTGGCACGCCGGCATGCGCGGCGGCCTCGGCCTGCAGCAGCTCGGTATGGCCCGGAAACGCCAGCCCCGCCAGATGCAGCGCCTCTTTATTGAGTGGGGCCGTCACCAGCCCGGCAATATGGCCTTGTAAGGCCTGGCGGGCGGCCCAGCGCACGCATTCTGCAGCGGCGCGCCCGGCTTCGGCCTGCACCTGGCCAAACGGCAAAGGCCCCGGCAAGCCCGGCAGCGACAGCACCGGCAGGCAGCGCGGCGGCACCTGCCAGGTATCCTGCGGGCGCGCGATCTCGGCTACCGGTAGCGCGCAGCGGCCCGGGCCCTGCAAGATCTGCGCAGCGCGCCGCAGGGTCTGCAACTCGCCAACGACAAAGCAGCCCTGCATCACATCAGGCGCATCGCGAAAGGCCTTGGCCACGATTTCCGGGCCAATGCCGGCAGGGTCGCCTTGGGTGATGGCGAGCAAGGGAGCGGAGTGCAAGGGCATATCCTTTGATAGGGAGACTTCAGGCGGGGTTGTCGATATCAATAAAGCTATGCGCCACACCCAATTGCTGGGCCACCAGTGCCGCTGCGGCTGGCGCGCCATAGCGCTCGGTGGCATGGTGGCCGGCGGCAAAAAAACTCACACCCGTCTCGCGCGCCAAATGGGCCTGGGGCTCGGATATTTCGCCGGTCAAAAAGCCATCGGCGCCAGCGGCGATAGCGGCCTCGAAGTAGCCCTGCGCCCCACCGGTGCACCAGGCCATGCGGCGGATGGGACGGGGGGTATCACCGGTCACCAAGGTGACGGAACGGCCCAAGGTCTGTTGTATCTGCGCCGCCAACTGCGCCGGAGCGGCTTCATCGACCGTGCCGATAAAGCCCAGATCCTGCTCCCCAAAGCGTGCGTCGGCCTGCCAGCCCAGTTGGGCACCCAGTTGGGCGTTGTTGCCCAGTTCTGCATGGGCGTCCAGGGGCAGGTGGTAGGCAAACAAATTGATGTCGTGCTTGATCAGCAGCTCAATGCGCTGCTTCATCCAGCCAGTGATACGGCCGTCATAGCCCCGCCAGAACAGCCCATGGTGCACAAAGATGGCATCGGCCTGGGCAGCAATCGCCGCTTCGATCAAGGCCCTGGATGCCGTCACACCACTGACCAGCTTGCGAATCTCTGCCTTGCCCTCCACCTGCAAGCCGTTGGGGCCATAGTCTTTGAAGCGGGCGGGCTGCAGCAGCGCATCAAAGGCCTGCAGCATGTCGTGGCGGGTGGTAGTCATGGCGAAATTGTCTCAGACCTGCGGGCCCACACCGGGCCAGCCATGAGAAAACCCGCTGATGCGAGCGCATGCAGCGGGTTGCAGTGTCCGTCAGACGCGGGCGAGCTTAGCGCTTGGCCACCCAGCCTTTAACGGCCAGCGGCCAAAAGCCCATGGCCACGCCCAGCACGCCCATCGCCGCCACATAGTGCGCGGGGGCCATCACATCGGCCTGCTGCCAGACGGAGACCAGCATGGGGGTCAGACCACCGAACACGGCATAGGCCATGTTGTAGGAGAAGGACAGACCGGTGAAACGTACCTCCGGCGGGAAAGCGCGCACGCCCACCACCGGCAGCAGTGAGATCGCACCGACAAAGAAGCCCACCAGCGCATAGGTCCAGATCAGCGAGAGCTCCGTGCCCGGCAGGTTCAGGTAGAACAGATAGGCAGTCACGGCCATTCCGCCCCAGCCCAGCACCATGGCGGCACGCGTGCCCCATTGGTCCGACAGCCAGCCCCAGAACACGCAGCCGATGGTCAAGGTCACGGTGGCCACCGCGTTGGCCTTGAGGGCCACCGCAGGCGCAATGTGGAACACCTTTTGCAGGTAGGACGGCGTGAACAGAATCACGACCACCACAGCGGTGGACAGGATCCAGGTCATCAGCGCCACGACCACACTGGCTTCGCGGTGGTCGCGCAAGATGGTCTTCAGCGGCAGTTCACGGTCTACCTTTTTGCGCGCCTGCATCTCCTGGAAGATGGGGGTCTCATGCAAGAACTTGCGCAGGTACACCGACACCAAGCCAAACACACCACCCAGAATGAAGGGAATGCGCCAGGCCCAGTCGTGGATCTCAGCCGGGCTGTAGACGCTGTTGAGCCAGACGCCAATGATCGAGCCCAGAAAAATGCCGCCGGTAATGCCCGACGTCAGCGAGCCAATCGCAAAGCCATAGCGCTTGGCCGGCGCATGCTCGGCTACAAACACCCAGGCACCTGGCATCTCGCCACCAATGGCAGCGCCTTGCAGCACGCGCATGGCCAGCAGCAAGAAAGGCGCGGCCAGGCCAATGGTTTCATAGGTGGGCAGCAGGCCAATGACCAGGGTCGGCACTGCCATCAGGAACACCGACAGGGTGAACATGCGCTTGCGGCCCAGAATGTCGCCGTAGTGCGCAATCAAAATGCCGCCAATGGGGCGGGCCAGGTAGCCGGCCGCAAAAATGCCCAGCGTCTGCAGCTGGCGCATCCAGTCCGGCATGGAGGCCGGGAAGAACAGTGCGCCCAGCACATTGGCGAAAAAGACAAACACCACGAAGTCGTAAAACTCCAGGGTGCCGCCCAGGGCCGACAGGCCCAGGGTCTTGTAGTCGTCCCGGTTGAGGGGGCGGTTGGCAGGTGCGGCGGCCGCACCTTGTTCAGCAGTCAGCGAAGTCATGTGTCCTCTACATTTCAGAGCAGGACAGCGCAAAGCGCAGCGCGTTGTGGGCGCATATCAAGGGGTTCGTCGAAACCCGGGATGTCGGGAGTCAGGGCAAGCGAGAGAGGGGATGGGCCCGGTCGCAGGGAACCGCGATGAGCTGAAAAGCGCAGTCAAAAGGTTTGCATCCCATTCTAGGTACATACCCTGGCGGCCTCCGCCATGTCACGAAAAGTATCCCCCGCCACTGGGGCATGGCGTGGCAGCCATCTGCCGTGGTGGAGATGGCATTGTTCCGGAAGCAACTTATTTTTCAGAAATTCGCAGGGAACCGCCGCGATTGGCGTCGTTTGAAGAACAATGTCGCCTCCATGACATCGTGGAAGACGATGGAACACATCGCAGATGACACTGCAGATTGCCGTCGGCTGGCCACATCAATGCCAGGCTTGCCCGCAGTGCTGAGCTGCCTGAGTGCTTGCGCACTGCGCGTTGCAGCCCCTGGCACAAACGCCAGTGCCATAATCCATGGCAATGCGCCGTCTGCGCCGCACCTGGCTACCCGCCAGACGCGGCCACCCCACACCCCACCCCAGGTTTTATGAAACGCCTCTGGCTATTTTTCGCACAATCGGTCACCGTCTTGCTGGCGCTGTACTTTATCGTCGTCACCCTGCAGCCCGGCTGGCTGCAGCGCAACAATGCTGTGCGCAGCAATGCGGGCATCGCCTTGATCGAGGCGCCGCAAAGCGAAGCCAACCGGGCCAGCGTGGCCACCAGCAGTTTCAGCCCGGCCGCCAAAAAAGCCTCACCGGCAGTGGTCAGCATCAATACCAGCACCTCCGTGCGCCATCCCCGCGCGAATGACCCTTGGTTCCAGTTCTTCTTTGGTGACCAGGGTGTGCAAAACCAAGCAGGCCTGGGCAGCGGCGTGATCGTCAGCCCCGATGGCTATGTGCTCACCAACAACCATGTGGTGGAAGGGGCTGACGACATCGAAGTCACCCTGACCGATGGCCGCAAAGCCAAGGGCACGATTATTGGCACCGACCCGGAAACTGATTTGGCCATCCTCAAGATCAGCCTGGACAAGCTGCCCGTCATCGTGCTGGGCAATTCGGAATCCGCCGAAGTTGGCGACCAGGTGCTGGCCATTGGCAACCCCTTTGGCGTGGGCCAGACCGTCACCAGCGGCATCATCAGCGCGCTGGGCCGCAGTGAGCTGGGCATCAACACCTTCGAGAACTTCATCCAGACCGATGCTGCCATCAACCCAGGCAACTCCGGCGGTGCGTTGGTCGATGTGAATGGCAACCTCGTGGGCATCAACACGGCCATCTATTCGCGCTCGGGCGGCAGCATGGGCATTGGTTTTGCTATCCCTGTGGCGCTGGCCAAGAATGTGCTCGACAGCATCGTGCGCGATGGCAAGGTCACCCGCGGCTGGATCGGCGTGGAGCCCAATGACCTGACCCCAGAGCTGGCCGAAACCTTTGGCGTCAAGGCCGACTCGGGGGTGATCATCACCGGCGTGCTGCAAAGCGGTCCCGCTGCCAATGCCGGCATCCGCCCCGGTGATGTGATCACCCAGATTGGCGACATGCAGGTGCACCATGTACAAAGCCTGCTGACCGCCGTAGCCGCCCTGGTGCCCGGCACCGCCGCTGATGTGCAGCTGCGCCGGGGGGACCAAAGCCTGACCCTGCCCGTCACGCCAGGCACCCGGCCGGTCAACAACCGCGCGATGCCCCAAGGCCGACGTTAAGCAGCAGGCGAGGCGCTTTGTGCGCGTCCTCGCCTGGACTCCCCGAGCGTGGTGGGTAGCCAAAGCTTGAAGCGTCTGGCCACACCGGCATCGCTCACACTGCATATCCGGCCTACTAACACCAAAGCCCCGGCAGACCTCAGGTCAGCGCGGGGCTTTGCCACATCTGGCTAACGGCGTTCAGGCCGCTGCGTCGGGATCTGCTTCTTCTTCCTTCTTGGGCTGGTTGCGAGAGAACCAGGTGGCGCCCAAAATACCGACCTCATACAGAATGCACATGGGCACGGCCAAAGAAATTTGCGAGAGCACATCGGGCGGCGTCACCACGGCAGCGATGACAAAAGACAGCACGATAAAGTAGCCCCGGAAGGACTTGAGCTTGGCAATGTCCACGATACCCAGGCGCACCAGCAAGATCACCACAATCGGCACCTGAAAGGCCAGGCCGAATGCCAGGTACAGCGACAAAATCGCCTCGACATAGGAGGCAATATCCGGCGTTGCGGCCACGCTTGACGGTGTGAAATGCTGGATAAAGCCAAACATGCGATCGAGCACAAACAGCTGCACAAAGGCAATGCCAGCGTAAGCCAGCATGCTGCCGAAAAAGATCAAGGGCAGCGCAAACTTCTTCTCATGCATGTACAGGCCCGGTGCTACAAAGGCCCAGAGCTGGTACATGATCCAGGGCAGAGCCAGCAAGATCGCTGCCATGCCCAGCACCTTGAGCGGCACGATAAAAGGCGAGAAAACGCCCACGGCAATCAGCTTGGCGTCGGGCGGCATGTGCATCTTGATCGGGTGGGCGATGAAGTCCATCAGCCCATCCGGGCCGGGCCAGAAAGCCAGCAAAGCCAGCGCCACCAGCACGCCAGCAACGCTGTAGAGCAGCCTATTGCGCAGCTCCATCAGGTGCTGCACAAAGGGCTGCTCGGTGCCGGCCAGCTCGTCGTCTTTGGAAGGGGTTTCGGACATGGGGATATCTGTTGCGAATCAATGCATCACCAAAGCGCCGTACTGCTTAGCAAGCTGCGCCATGGTGGCTGATGGGAATGCCAGGAAGAAAACATGCCAACGCCCTGCTCTTGGAGCCTGCTGCGTTGCGAGCGCCATCACAGGCCGGACGATGGCTTTTTGGGCCGGAAGCGCGCCACCCGCGCCGCGCCCGATTGCACATGGGTGCGTACCCCGGCATGGTGCTTGTACCACTGCGGCGTTGCGCCCTTTTTCACGCGCCAATTCTTGCGAGGATGCTGGTAGACCGGTGTCACCGCCGATACCGAGCTGCCGTCATAGCCTTCGGCGTAGGGATCGGCCGTGTAAAAACTGTCGTCGCTGCCCGAGCCGGACGTGCTGCCGTTCGCCTGGTCGTTGAGATTCTTCTCGAAGTCCGAGGAGTTGGTGCGGATGGTGTTTTCCACATCACGCGCCGCCGACTCGACGTTCTCCTTCATCTTGCGCAGCTCATCGAGCTCCATCGAGCGGTTGACTTCGGACTTGACGTCATTCACATAGCGCTGCGCCTTGCCCAGCAAGGTGCCCACCGTGCGTGCAACGCGCGGCAGTTTTTCAGGGCCGATCACGATCAGTGCTACTGCACCGATCAAGGCCATCTTGGAAATACCGAGATCAAACATTCCAACCCCATCGAATGCACACAAGCGGTTGCTGCAGCTGGTCTGCAGCCCCTGTCATGCGCACATCAGCCCTTGTTCTTGGCTTCGACGTCGATGGTGGTGTTCTTGTCAGCCACTGGCGACTGACCCACTTGCTGTGCCGTGGTCGTCGTGGATGCAGCTGGGGAGGCGGACTCGCCACCGTCCTTTATGCCATCCTTGAAGCCCTTGACGGCACCACCCAGATCGGTACCGATGTTTTTGAGCTTCTTGGTGCCAAAAACCAGCACCACGATGAGCAAAACAATCAGCCAATGCCAAACAGAAAAGGAACCCATGAAATTCTCCTAGCGAATATGTGCATTTTAGACGCCTTGGACGTCTACCGGTTTCGTAATACTGTCACGCGGCGAGGTCTTCGTCCGCAGGCCAAGGCTGCCGTCAGCCCTTTTTCCAGGGACGGGGGCCGCCCAACAGGTGAATGTGCAGGTGATGCACTTCTTGGCCACCCTCTTCGCCCGTGTTGATCATCAAGCGAAAACCGCCCTGCGGATACGGGTTGCAGCCATTGGCCTGCGCCAACTCGGGTGCCTTGGCCAGCATGCGGCCCAGCAAGGGCGCCTCTTGCGCGCCCACTTGGGCCATCGAGGGGATATGCAGCTTGGGCACCATCAGCAAATGCACGGGCGCGGCCGGGTGGATGTCTTTGAAGACCAGCATGTCCTCGTCTTCATAGACCTTGCTCGAAGGGATGTGGCCGGCAATGATTTTGCAAAAAAGGCAGTCTGGATCGTGCATAAAGTCTTATCTATCAAAACAACCACGCGGCCGCAGTTGGCGGCCCGCAGTGGCAGGCAGGCTGCAAGCAGCAACCGTGCCAACAGTGATCTTGCCTACACCTTGAAGCCGGAGCGCACGCCGACATCTGCGCGGTGCTTGGTCAACCAGTTCTCTCCGGAGACACGGCCGCGTTCAGCCAATTCGCGCACAAAGGGCGCATCCGAGCGGTTCTTGCTCGACGCGCCATAGCTCTTGAGCACGGACCCGCCGTCCACATGGTGCATCAGCATGTACTTGTAACGCTCCCGGTCCAGCTTGCCATCATCGAGCAGGCGGCGCACAAAGCCCATGGCGCGCAACTCGGCCAGCAAGCTGGCGTTGAAGGTGATCTCGTTGATGCGGTCCATGATTTCCTGGACATTGGTCGGCACCTCGTTGTACTCAATGGGGTTGAGCTGCACCAGCAAGACATCGCTGTTGCCCGTCTGGTAGATCAGCGGGTAGAGCAAGGGGTTGCCAGAGTAGCCACCATCCCAGTAGTACTGGTCTTTGATCTCGACAGCCTTGTACATCATCGGCAGGCAGGCCGAGGCCATCACCGCATCAGCCGTCAAGCGCTTGCCGCTAAACACTTCGCCCTTGCCGGTGCGCACATTAGTGGCGCAGACAAACACCCGAGGTGCATTGCGGCCTTGTTCGTGCTGCAGAAATTCAAAATCCACCACTTTTTCAAGCAGGCGGCGCAGGGGGTTGATATCCAGCGGGTTGGTCTGGTAGGGCGAGAGCCACTGGCTCATCATGTCCCAGATGGCCTTGCCAGCCATGGGCACACCAGCCATCAGGCTACCCATGGTGCCCACGCCTTCCCAGAACTGCGTCAAGCTCTCGCGGGCCGATTCGCAACCCGCATCATGCGCTTTGCGCCGGTCGGTTTCGGTGGCAGCCGCTTTGCCGTAGCCATAGGCCATCACCACGGCATTCATCGCGCCGGCGCTGGTGCCACTCACACCTTCTATCCACAGGCTGCGGTCTGCCAGCAAGGCATCGAGCACGCCCCAGGTAAAGGCGCCATGTGAGCCACCCCCTTGTAGGGCCAGGCTGATCGGGGGCGTGTTGTCATCCACCCCTTTGGAACGCTGCACCCGTTTGGGCGCTTCTGCATCCGATGCACCAGGCGGTTCAGGCACATCCGGGAGGGGACTGGCGCTAGCCATTGATCGCCTGGTCTTTGTTCATCGCCAGCATGCCTCGCACGATGCGGTAGAGGAACCAGATAGAAATCAGGGTCCAGGCGATCCAGCCGGGAATGACGAAGAGGAACCACAGCGGCGCGGTGATGACATACAGCACACCAGCCCAAACCACGCTGCGAATCCGCCAGGAAAAATGGCTTTGCTGCCAGGTACCCTGCGCATCACTGCGCTTGACCAGGTCAATCACCAGCGCGATCAGCAGCAGCACGATGCTGGCCTGCGCGGTGGGGACCACCGCTGCCACGGCCACAATCAGGTGCAGCAGATAGCTGACCCAACCCCAGGTCTTGAGGCTTTCCATCGCTGCCGAATCGACAGTCTTCACATCGACCACATCATTCATGCGGAACTCCCTTCTTCAGCTTCACGGTCTTGCACCTTGCGCAGCGCTTTTTCTTCCAGGCCGCTGAGGCCCTCGCGGCGCACCAGCTCGTTCACCACATCAGCGGGGCTCAAGCCATAGTGGGCCAGCGCCACCATCGTATGAAACCACAGATCGGCCACTTCGTACACCAGTTTGGAGGCGGGCGCACCATGGTCCACATCCTTGGCGGCCATCACCACCTCGGTCGCCTCCTCCCCCACCTTCTTCAAAAAGGCATCCGGGCCCTTGTGCAGCAAACGGGCTACATAGCTGGCCTGCGGATCGCCGCCATTGGCAGGTTTACGCGACTCCAGCACCTCGGCCAGACGCATCAGGGCATCGGTAGAGGACATGCCAGCGGAAGAAAGGGTATCGGTCATAAGGGAAATATAGCGAAGCAGCCGCCAGGGGCTACAAAAGAAGGCAGCCCTGGACAGGGATTATTTGTAGATCGATTCCGGGTCTTTCAAGACCGGATCGACCGCTTGCCACTGGCCATCGCGCAACACACTGTAAAAACAGCTGTGGCGACCAGTATGGCAGGCGATGCCCGGCTCATGCCCGGTCTGGGTCACGCTCAGCAGCACCACATCGTTGTCACAGTCGATGCGGATCTCATGCACCGTCTGCACATGGCCGGACTCTTCGCCCTTGAACCACAGCTTGCCGCGAGAACGGCTGAAGTACACCGCCCGGCCCAGCTCAGCCGTATGGGCCAGCGCTTCGCGGTTCATCCAGGCAAACATCAGCACATCTTTGGTGTGCTGCTCCTGCGCAATGACGGGCACCAGGCCCTGCGCATCCCATTTCACTTGATCGAGCCAGTTCATGCGGGGAATTGTCTCGCATTCAATGCAGTTGTGCGCACTGGAGGGAGAAAACATCGGCAAAAGAAACCGGCCCGGTGCAGGGCATGCTGTGCATGCGATGCAACCGGGCCGGTTAGCTACCAGGCCTCACCCAGGCCTTCAGCTCAGTCTTGTGGACGGCGGCCCTGGCGCTGCGGCAAGGCCTTGGCGGCGAGCAGCAGCATCAGCAGTGCCATCAAGCCCATGGCCCATGCTGCATTCACAGGCACCGACTTCACAGCGGTTGGCGGCGTATTGATAAAGGTAGCCGACGCGGCAGCCTCGTTATTGGCCGCAACCGGGTCATACACATCGCTGCTGGCACGGCTCGTGACCGTGATGGCGGCAGACGTGGTCGGCGTGAACTTGGTGGTACACGAGATCGACGCCCCCATCGCCAGCGCAGCGACGGGCTGAGCAGGCGTGCACACCGTGACCGCACCGGCTGGCGCACCGCTGACTTCGCAGCGCGCATTGGTCGCCGTTGCTGGGCCTGCATTGCGGCAGATCGAGGTCAGCGTGAACTCCACACCCACCTTGGCATCGATGGTCGCAGGCATGCTCACTTGCATATCTGCAGCTTGCGTTGGCGTGGTCACCGAGCAGGCTGCACTGCAGCTGCCAGGTGCACTGCTGCCCACGGTGTTGACCACATTGGAATTGGCCACCGTTTCGTCCACGCGCACCGTGTACTCAAAGCTCACCGTGCCAGGCGCTTGTGGGCTGCCGCCGGGCACCGCCGCTGATCGGCTGCAGGTGCTTCCTGCTGCTACGCAGCCTACAGTCCAGCCTTCATCCGTGCCGACATAGCGGGTCCCCACAGGCACCGTCCCCGTCAGCACGGTCGCGCCAGATGTGCCGCCTGCATTGCTGACCTGCACCAGATAGGTCAGCTTGTCACCGGGCTTGATCACATAACCTGGGGGCACCGGCGCGTCATTGACCTTGACCAGCACATTCGTCACCGTCACTGCCGAAGGCGTATTGCCGTTGACAGCCTTGCTGTCGCTGTTGTTGGCAGTATTGCTGTCATAGCTTTGCGTCGCAGCGCTCAGGCTTGCACTGATCGTACCCTCGGCAGCAGTGAAGCTGGCCGTGCAACTCAGGCTCTCGCCCACAGCCAAAGTCTTGGCAGCATCGCAGGTTGCGGCGACTGTGGATGCACCGTTGTTCACGATCATCTCGCAGCTGGCATTGACTGCATCGACTGGCCCATTGTTGGTACATGCACCGGTGATGGTCACGCTTTGACCCACCACCACGGCGCCTGCCGGGATGGTGGTGATCTGCGCTTGCATGTCAGCGACGGCGTTGGCGGTCTCAACCGCGCAAGTCCCTGCCGCACAAGCTGCAGGCATGTCGCTGCCAACGGTGTTGCTGATCTTGCCGTTCGTCGTAGCGGGTGCAAGCACTTCCACGCTGAACTGCACGGTCTGCTCACCGGCCACGCCTTCAGCGCTTTGCGCTGGCACCACCACGCTTTGCGTGCAGGTGCTCGCTGCTGCATCGCAAGCCAGCGGCGCTGCACTCCAGCCTTGGCTAGGGTCGGCTGCACTGCCCACAAAACGGGTGCCCTCTGGCACGGTCTCGGTAAGCACCGTGGTGCTGGCAGTACCGCCTGCGTTGGTAACCAGCAGGTTGTAGGTCAAGGTGTCACCAATCTTGGCGGCGTAGTTGGCGGGCACAGCTGCGCCATTGACTTGCGCCAGGCTCTTCACAATGCGCAGGTCCGCAGGCGTGTTGACCTTGACGGTCGTCGTTGCCGTGTTGTTGCC
>JAVWTB010000042.1:0-17595 GCA_036667955.1 Comamonas sp. | reverse complement strand
CCGTCGCCGCAGAACACCCAGACCTTGCGGTTTTCGGTGTTGGCAATGCCACGGGCGTGCAGGTACTTCAGGAAACGTGCCTGGTAGATGGCCATCAGCGGGCCCAGGCCCATGGACACCGTGGGGAACTGCCAGAACTCGGGCATCAGCTTGGGATGCGGGTAGCTCGACAGGCCCTTGCCGTCCACTTCCTGGCGGAAGTTCAGCAGTTGCTCTTCGCTGATGCGGCCTTCCAGGTAGGCGCGGGCATAGATGCCGGGCGAGACGTGGCCTTGGATGTAGAGGCAGTCGCCGCCGTGGTTGTCGCTCTCGGCGTGCCAGAAATGGTTGAAGCCGGCGCCAAACATGCTGGCCAACGATGCAAAGGAGCCGATGTGGCCACCCAGGTCGCCGCCTTCTGGCGGGTGAATGCGGTTGGCCTTGACCACCATGGCCATGGCGTTCCAGCGCATATAGGCGCGCAGGCGCTGTTCAATCTCCAGATTGCCAGGGCTGCGGGCTTCTTGCTCGGTCTCAATGGTGTTGACGTAGCCGGTCTTGGCGGAGAAAGGCAGATCGACGCTGTTCTGGCGCGCGTGCTCCAGCAACTGCTCAATCAGCGAATGGGCGTAATCTGCGCCCTCGCGGTCGATCACAGCGGACAGCGCGTCCATCCATTCTCGGGTTTCTAGGTCATCAGTACGGGTGGGGCCGTTGACGGCTTTTTGTTCGGATGGTTCGGACATGCTGGCGTCTCCTTCAAGTGATCTGCTATGAATGACTGTGCCAGAGTTTCTCACATTTTTTGAAGATTTCAAATAGCGGTCTTCGTTTTCATATTATGGGAAATTGCTGCAAATGCACAATACACGGGCGCTGCGCGAGGTTGTGCCCTTGCTTGACGGAGCGATTTGTCCAGTATCAGGGCATGGCTGCCCTGCCCTCGTCTACACTCAGCCACCATGAATTCGACCGAGCGCTCCGCCACCCCATCCAGCCCTAGTCGCCCCCGCTTGGTGCAGATGTGGCAGACCTGGTGGCGAGGACTGTCACCTTCGCGTCAGGACCGCTATGCCGCCATTGCCCCGCTGGTGGCGGTGGTGATGTTTTTCATTGCCATCGTGGCGGCATTTTGGTACCTGCGCAGCGAGGAGCTGGAGCGCGAGCGCGAAGCCATGCGCCGGGACGTGGAATATGCGCAGCAGCGCATCCGCCTGCGGCTGTCCGAGCGCCAGGAGCAGCTGATGCGTCTGGCCCGCGATGTGGGCAACCAGGACGTCGACAAAAATGGTTTCAACGACCGGGCCGACACCCTGATCAGCCAGTACGCCGAGCTGCAGGCCCTGACCTGGATTGACAGCGCGCGCCAAGTGCGCGCGACGCAGTTTGGCCCCAGTGTGGCGGCTGAGAACCTGCTCACGCTGGACGAGGTGATCCAGAAAAAAGAGCTGCTGGAGCTCTTTGACATGGCCCGCGACCTGCAGCAACCGGTGTTCTCCCAGCCGCTGGCGACCACCGAGACCGCGCCCATGCTGCTGCTGGAAGTGCCCATCAGCCAGAAGGGCCGCTTTGGCGGCGTGCTGCTGGCCGAGTTCTCTATCGAGAACCTGCTGCGCTATGGCACCCCCACCGAAATCCTGGCGCGCTACGCCGTCACTTTGCAAGATGGCAAAGGCACCACTCTGGCCGGGACACCGCTCACCCCCCGCCTCGCCGCCCAGCGGCTGCTGCCTTGGCGTGCCCTGCCCAACGAGTTTGATATGCCGGTGGCACCGGTGGGCAACAGCCTGAAACTGCGTGCCCAGGGCTACCACACCTCGCTCGGCTTGGTCAGCAACGGCCTGTTCTGGCTGGTCTGTGTGCTGAGCTTTATGACGGCCTGGTTGCTGGTGGCAACCTGGCGCCACACCCGCAAGCGCATCCGCGCCCAAGAAGCCCTGCAGGGCGAGACCAATTTCCGCCGCGCGATGGAAAACAGCGTGCTCACGGGCATGCGCGCGCTCGATCTGCAAGGCCGCATCTCCTACGTGAATGCTGCCTTTTGCCAGATGACGGGCTGGAACGAGGAAGAGCTGGTGGGCAAGCTCCCGCCCTACCCCTATTGGCCCGAAGGCGACCAGAGCACCTACCACGACATGCTGATTGACGAGATGAGCGGCAAGGTGTTTCCGGGTGGCTTTCAGATGCGGGTCAAGCGCAAAAATGGCTCCATGTTTGAAGCGCGCCTCTATGTCTCGCCGCTGATCGATGGCCACGGCCGCCAGACCGGCTGGATGACCTCGATGACCGACATCACCGAGCCCAACCGCATCCGCGAGCAGCTGTCGGCCTCGTATGAGCGTTTCACCATCGTGCTGGAGGCGCTGGATGCCTCGGTCTCAGTCGCGCCGCTGGGCAGCGCCGAGCTGCTGTTTGCCAACAAGCTCTACCGCCAATGGTTTGGCTCGCAAACCGTGGGCCATCTGCAGTTGGTCGCCCAGGCCGGCGTGCTGCCCAGCAACAGCAATGCCAGCACCAGCATGGATGACGAAGACGGCCTGATGGGCCTGCCCAGCGACGAGATCACCACCGCCGTCAGCGGCAATGCCGAGATCTACATTTCCGAGCTGGGCAAATGGCTGGAAGTGCGCTCGCGCTACCTCAACTGGGTCGATGGACGCCTGGCCCAGATGGTGATCGCCACCGACATCACCCCGCGTCGCCATGCCGAAGAGCAATCAGCACGCCAGGCCGAAAAAGCCGCCACGGTGAGCCGCCTGGTGACCATGGGCGAGATGGCTTCCAGCGTGGCCCATGAGTTGAACCAGCCGCTGTCAGCGATCAGCAACTACTGCTCGGGCATGATCACCCGCGTCAAGAACGGCAGCCTCAGCGAAGAAGCCTTGCTGGGTGCGCTGGAGAAAACGGCTCACCAGGCCCAGCGTGCCGGCCAGGTGATCCACCGCATCCGCTCCTTTGTCAAACGCAGCGAACCCAACCGCGCGCTGGCCGATGTCAGCGATATCGTGAGCGAAGCGGTGGAGCTGGGCTCGATCGAGCTCAAGCGCCACAATGTGCGACTCTCTTACCACGTTGCAGCCCGCCTGCCCAAGGTGCAGGTGGACAGTATTCTGATTGAGCAGGTGCTGATCAATTTGATGAAGAACGGCGCTGAATCCATTGCCAATGCTGAGCGTCCGGCGCACCAGCGCATGGTCGAGCTTCGTGTGGTTCCTCGAAAAATCGACGCCACGGATGTGATAGAGTTTTCTGTTCAAGATACAGGGCGCGGTCTGTCACCTGAGGCATTGGAGAGATTGTTCCAGGCCTTTTTCTCTACCAAGAGTGAAGGTATGGGAATCGGCCTCAATCTGTGTCGCAGCATTGTGGAATCTCACCATGGCCGGATGCAGGCCGAGAACCTCTACAATGGGCCAGAGGTGACAGGCTGTAATTTCAGCTTCTGGATTCCGGTGGCCTCCCAAGCGGAATCGGCTGATTAGCCAGCGCTATACCAACACTGATAGAAGGAATTGTGCATGAGCTTGATCCCCAAAAAGGGCACGGTCTACGTAGTCGATGATGATGAAGCGGTTCGTGACTCGCTTCAATGGCTGCTGGAAGGCAAAGATTACCGCGTACGCTGCTTTGATTCGGCCGAGTCCTTTTTGGCACGCTACGACGCTCGCGAAGTTGCATGCCTGATTGTCGACATCCGCATGGGCGGCATGAGCGGCCTGGAACTGCAGGACCGCCTGATCGAAAACAAGTCGCCGCTGCCCATCGTCTTCATCACCGGCCACGGCGATGTGCCCATGGCCGTGGACACGATGAAAAAAGGCGCGATGGATTTCATCCAGAAGCCTTTTGATGAGGCCCAGCTTGATGCTTTGGTTGAGCGCATGCTCGACCAGGCACGCGATGCCTTTGCCGGCCACCAGCAAGCAGCCAGCCGCGATGCCCTGTTGGCCAAGCTCACCGGTCGCGAGTCGCAAGTACTGGAACGCATTGTGGCCGGCCGCTTGAACAAGCAGATCGCCGATGACCTGGGGATCAGCATCAAGACCGTGGAAGCACACCGTGCCAACATCATGGAAAAGTTGGGTGCCAATACCGTGGCCGATCTGCTCAAGATTGCCCTGGGCTCGAATGCAGCAGCCAAGGCATCGTGATAAATTAGCGGCCTTCGCGCCCTGAGAATGACGCTTTAGCGACGCTATTCATAGCGCAATGCGCCTGTACCGGCTCCGGTACGGCGCATTTTTCAATTCCGCGCGCCGTGCTGGGGGCTTGCCCGGCTGCTGGACCACGCGCAACCTTTTTGGATGACCACATGACTGCTCAATTGATCGATGGCAAGGCCCTCTCCCAGCAACTGCGTGCCGATGTCAAGGCGCGGGCCGACCAGCTCAAGACCAAGGGCATCGTTCCCGGCCTGGCGGTCATCTTGGTGGGCGACAACCAGGCCAGCCAGGTGTATGTGCGCAACAAGGTCAAGTCCTGCGAAGAGTGCGGCTTTCACTCCGTGCTGGAGAAGTACGACGCCAGCATGACCGAGGCCGAGCTGCTGGCCCGCGTGGAGGCACTTAATAACGACCCCAGCATCCATGGCATTCTGGTGCAGCTGCCGCTGCCCAAACACATCGACGACCACAAGGTCATCGAAGCCATCTCGCCCAGCAAGGATGTGGACGGCTTCCATGTGGCCAGCGCCGGTGCCTTGATGGTCGGTGAAGTGGGCTTCAAGGCCTGCACGCCCTACGGCTGCATGAAGATGCTCGAATCGATTGGCATGAAGGACCTGCGCGGCAAGCATGCCGTGGTGATTGGCCGCTCCAACATCGTGGGCAAGCCCATGGCCATGATGCTGCTGGCCGCCAACGCCACCGTCACCATCACCCACAGCGGCACGGCCGATTTGGCCGCCATGACGCGCCAGGCAGACGTGGTGGTGGCCGCCGTGGGCAAGCTCAATGTGCTGACGGCCGACATGGTCAAGCCCGGCGCCGTGGTGATCGACGTGGGCATGAACCGCAATGCCGAAGGCAAGCTCTGCGGCGATGTGGATTTTGACGGCGTCAAGGAAGTCGCCGGCTACATCACCCCCGTGCCTGGTGGCGTGGGTCCGATGACTATCACCATGCTGATGGTCAACACCCTGGAGTCGGCCGAACGCGCTTGATCTCCCCAAAATCGCCTCGATGCTGCGGCGACTTGTCGCGGCAGTAAAACTATGAAAACGATAGCTGTTGGCATCCGCGTTGCAGGTGCCAGCAGCTTTTTTTGTGCTTAAATGAAAGGCAATGACCCAAGCGCCACCATGCCTCGCAGCCTGTGCCAACATGGCATTGATTGCGGGCTCATCGGCCCCATATAGACAGCACCATGACCAATCCATTGCTCGACTTCAGCGGCCTGCCCCGCTTTGACCAGGTTCAACCTGAACACATTGCTCCCGCCATTGACCAGCTTCTGGTTGAGAGTGAAGCGGCCCTCAAGACAGTGACGGCGCCCGACTTTCCCGCGCAATGGAACGAGATCGCCAAGGTGCTCGACGTCACCACCGAAAAGCTGGGCCGTGCCTGGGGCATGGTCGGCCACCTCAACTCGGTCGCCGACACCCCCGAGCTGCGCGCCGCCTACAACGCAGAGATGCCCAAGGTGACGGCGTTCTGGACACAGCTGGGCGCCGACGAAGCGCTGTACGCCAAGTACAAGGCGATTGACCCTGCGACTTTGAACAGCGAGCAAAAACAGGCCTGGGACAACGCCATGCGCAACTTTGTGCTGGGCGGTGCCGAGCTGCAAGGTGAGGCACGAGACACCTATGCAGCCTTGCAAGAGAAGAGCGCCATTGCTTGCCAAAAATACAGCGAAAACGCGATGGATTCGACCGACCAGTTTGCCTACTACGCAGAGCTGGGCGAGCTGGCCGGCGTGCCGCAGGATGTCATCCAGGCTGCCCGTGCAGCAGCCGAGGCAGAAGGCAAGCCTGGCTACAAGCTGACCTTGAAGATCCCCAGCTACCTGCCGGTGATGCAGTTTGCCAAGAGCAGCGCGCTGCGCGAAAAGCTCTACCGCGCCTACACCACGCGGGCCAGTGAATTTGGTGATAGCAAGCTGGACAACACGCCGCTGATGGTCGATATCCTGAAAATCCGCGAGCAGGAAGCGCATCTGCTGGGCTACCCCAGCTTTGGCGAGCTGTCGGTAGCGCCCAAGATGGCGCAGTCGTCTGCCCAGGTGATGGCGTTTTTGCAGGAGCTGGCCAGCAAGGCCAAGCCCTATGGCCAAAAAGATGTGCAAGACCTGCGCGACTATGCCCGCACTGAGCTGGGCCTGAGTGATCCGCAGGCTTGGGACTGGGGCTACATCGGCGAGCATCTAAAGGAAGCACGCTACGCCTTCAGCGAGCAGGAACTCAAGCAGTACTTCCCGGCCCCCAAGGTGCTGGCGGGCCTGTTCCGCATTGTCGAAACCTTGTTTGGTGTGCAGATCAAGGCTGACCTGGCCCCCGTCTGGAACCAGGATGTGGCTTTCTACCGCATCGAGCGCGATGGCGCGCTGGTGGGCCAGTTCTACCTGGATCCCCCTGCCCGCAACGGCAAGCGCGGCGGCGCCTGGATGGACGATGTGCGCACGCGCTGGCTGCGCCCCGACAACGGCGAGTTGCAGACCCCGATTGCCCACCTGGTGTGCAACTTTGCAGCGGGCGTCGATGGCAAACCCGCTCTTTTGACGCACGACGACGTGATCACCCTCTTCCACGAAACCGGCCATGGCCTGCACCACATGCTCACGCAGGTCAATGAGCGTGATGTGTCCGGCATCGGTGGTGTGGAATGGGATGCGGTCGAGCTGCCCAGCCAGTTCATGGAGAACTTCTGCTGGGAGTGGGAAGTGCTGCGCCATATGACCGCCCACGTGGACACCGGCGAGCCACTGCCACGCGCACTGTACGACAAGATGATTGCGGCCAAGAATTTCCAATCGGGCATGCAGACCTTGCGCCAGATCGAGTTCTCGCTGTTTGACATGCGCATCCATACCGAGCTGTCGGGTGACGGCATCAACGCGGATGCGATTTACGGCGTGATGCGCGATGTGCGCCGCCAGGTGGCCGTGCTCGACCAGCCTGACTTCAACCGCATGCCCAACACCTTCACCCATGTCTTCGCCGGTGGCTATGCCGCGGGCTACTACAGCTACAAGTGGGCTGAGGTGCTATCGGCTGATGCCTTTGCCAGCTTTGAAGAAGCGGCGAAGCAGCGCGGCAGCAGCGATGTGGTGGACCGTGAAGTCGGTCAGCGCTACCTGCACGCCATTTTGGAAGCCGGTGGCAGCCGCCCGGCCATGGAGTCGTTCAAGGCCTTCCGTGGCCGCGAGCCCCAGCTCGATGCCCTGCTTCGCCACCAGGGCATGGCCGAGCCACTGAGCGCCTGAGCGCCTGCCTGTCGGGCACCTTGGCGGTGCTTGCAGGCCGCAACAAGCCTCGGTGCCACCCAGGCATAATGGCGCCACAACAGCTATAGAGAGGGAAACGCATGAAGACAATGGCTTTGGGCAGCATGCTGATCGGCACCGCACTGGCTTGCGCCGCTGGCTTGGCAAACGCGCAAGCGGTGTACCGCATTGTGGGCCCGGATGGAAGGGTCACCTTTTCGGACCGTGCGCCCACCGCAGATACACCGAGCCAATCGGTATCGACGGGCACGGTCACCGAACCTGCGGGCACGCGGCTTAATGACTTGCCGCTTGACGTCAAGCAAGCCGCCACCAAGTACCCCCTGACCTTCTACACCAGCAAGGACTGCGGCGCCTGCGACACCGCACGCCGATACCTGCTGAGCCGTGGCGTGCCCTTTGCGGAAAAAACGATCACCTCCAACCAAGAGATCCAGGCGCTGCGCAAGCTCAACGCCGATGGCACGATCCCCTTCGCCACCTTGGGTAGCCAGCACCTGAGCGGCTTCAACGAGAACGACTGGAGCGCTTACCTGGATGCTGCGGGCTACCCTGCACAATCCAAGCTGCCTTCCAGCTACCGGCCAGCGCCTGCGCAGCCAATGATTCCCAAGGTGATTGCGCCGGCCGCACCAGCGGGTACGCAGCCAGCGGAAGCCGGCGGCGCTGCTGCATCAGGCAGCCCCAATGTCGAGCCACAGCGGGTCACCCCAAACAATCCAACAGGTATCGTTTTCTAAGCACCAGCATTGCGCACACAACACAATGGCCCGACCCGGCATCGCCTGGGTCGGGCCATTGTTTTTGAGCGTCTGGGTACTTTAAAACTCCAGGGTCTGTACACCCTGCTCAGTACCCAACAGGCAGACGGAGGCCTTCTGGAGGGCGAACACGCCGACCGTGACCACGCCTGGCCATTGGTTCACTTCCGATTCAAATGCGGCAGGATCGGCAATCGCCAGACCCGTGACATCAAGGATGTGCTGGCCGTTGTCGGTGACCAGCGGCTGGCCGTCCTTGAGACGCAAGGTGGCCTGGCCGCCCTTGCCCGCAAAACGGCGCGCAATCTGGGTCGCCGCCATCGGGATGACTTCTACCGGCAAGGGGAACACACCCAAGGTTTGCACCTGCTTGGAGCCATCGGCAATGCAGATAAAGCGGTCGGCCAGGGCCGCCACGATCTTCTCGCGCGTCAAGGCAGCGCCGCCACCTTTGACCATAAAGCCCTGGTGGTCGATTTCATCGGCACCGTCGATGTAGACCGCAAGACGCTCGACTTCATTGGCGTCAAACACCTGGATGCCCAGCGCCTGCAGGCGTTCGGTACTGGCTACGGAGCTGGAGACAGCGCCGGGAATCTGGTCCTTGATGGAGGCCAGCGCATCAATGAACTTGTTCACCGTGGAGCCGGTGCCCACGCCTACGATTTCTCCGGCAACCACATATTGCAGTGCTGCGCGGCCAACCTCGGCCTTTAATTCGTCTTGTGTCATGGTAGTGCGATCAGATCAGCGAAAATACAAACAACGCCTTGATTATCCCACCCCATGTCCCTGATCCCCTACTCCCTCTCCCGCGCCGTTTTGTTTGGCATGCAGCCAGAAGCGGCCCATGACTTCACCATGGACATGCTGGCCAAGGGCCAGAACACCCCGCTGGCCTGCGCCTGGCGCCAAAGCCGGGTGAGCGACCCCATCACTTTGGCGGGGTTGCAGTTTCCCAACCGGGTGGGTATGGCTGCGGGTTTGGACAAAAACGCACGCGCCATCGATGGCCTGGGTGCCATGGGTTTTGGCTTTGTCGAGGTGGGCACGGTCACGCCCTTGGCGCAGCCTGGCAACCCCAAGCCGCGCATGTTCCGTATCCCTGAGCGCGATGCGCTGATCAATCGCCTCGGTTTCAACAATGAGGGCTTGGCCGCTTTTGTGGCCAATGTGAAGAAGGCCCAGTTTCGCAAGCAGGCCTCACCGCTGCTGCTGGGGCTCAATATTGGCAAGAATGCCGCCACGCCGATTGAAAACGCCACCAGCGACTACCTGCTGTGCCTGGACGCCGTCTACCCCCACGCGGACTACATCACGGTCAATATCAGCTCGCCCAATACCAAGAACCTGCGCGCACTGCAAAGCGATGAGGCGCTTGACGCCTTGCTGAGCGCGCTGGTGCAGCGCCGTGAGCAGCTGGCGCGCGAGCATGGCAAGCACAAGCCGGTGTTCTTGAAGATCGCCCCCGATCTGACAGAAGAACAGGTCAGCGTGATTGCCAACAGCCTCAAGGCCCATGGCATGGATGGCGTGATCGCCACCAACACCACCATCAGCCGCGATGCCGTGCAAGGCCTGCCGCATGCGCAAGAAGCTGGCGGCCTCTCTGGCCGGCCCGTGTTTGAGGCCAGCAATGCCGTGGTCCGCCAACTGCGCGCAGCGCTAGGCCCGCAGTTTCCGATCATCGGCGTGGGTGGCATCTTGAGCGGGGCAGATGCCCTGGAGAAAATCAAGGCCGGCGCCGATGTGGTGCAGATCTACACAGGCCTGATCTACCGAGGCCCAGGGCTGGTGACTGAGATCGCGCAGGCGCTGAAAACGCAAGGCGGACGCGGCTGATCCCACCATCATTGAAGGAGCCAGTACCAGGCCAGCAAGTGCGAGCTTGCTGGCCTTTTTTGCATCCACCGACGGCCCTTCAAGCGGCCTCTATGCTTTTCAGGTCGCCGCTTTCAAAGTAGCCAGGCCCAGTTTGCTAAGCAATTTCGCATCGCTGTCCGCCTCCGGGTTGCCGGTGACCAGTAGCTTGTCGCCATAAAAGATGGAATTGGCCCCGGCCATAAAGCACAGCGTTTGCACGGCCTCGCCCAGTTGCTGGCGGCCGGCTGACAGGCGAATGCGGGCCTGTGGCATCACAATGCGGGCGACGGCAATCACGCGGACAAAATCCAGCGGGTCGACGGGCTCGCTGTCCGCCAAGGGCGTGCCGGGCACGCGCACCAGGCTGTTGATGGGCACCGACTCCGGATAAGGCTGCATATTGGCCAACTGGGCCAGCAGCGCCGCGCGGTCCACCGGCGTCTCGCCCATGCCCACAATGCCGCCGCAGCACACGCTGATGCCTGCGGCCCGGACATGGGCCAGGGTATCGAGGCGCTCTTGGTACTGCCGCGTGCTGACCACATCGCGGTAGTACGCCGGCCCGGTGTCCAGGTTGTGGTTGTAGTAGTCCAGCCCTGCCTCGCTCAGTGCCTGTGCTTGGTGGGGTGCCAACATACCCAAGGTGGCACAGCTTTGCAGCCCCAGCGCCTTGACAGCGGCAATCATCGCGCTGACCTGCGCAATATCCCGGTCCTTGGGCGCGCGCCAGGCCGCGCCCATGCAAAAGCGGCTGGCCCCGGCATCCTTAGCCGCTTGGGCGGCGCGGGTGACCTCGGCAAGGTCCATCAGCTTGTCGGCCTTGACGCCCGTCTCATACGCTGCCGACTGCGGGCAGTAACCACAGTTCTCGGGGCAGCCTCCGGTCTTGACGGACAGCAAAGTGGCCAGTTCGATATCGCCTGCAGGCCAATGCACATCGTGCACGGCCTGTGCGCGGCGCATCAGCACCATGAACGGCAGGTCAAACAGCGCCTGGACTTGGGCCATCGGCCAGGGCTCTGACGCGGGTGGCACTGCCGCCACAGTTCTGGGGTGCCAATGAAGGCTTGCGGTGCTAGTTGCTGGTGTTGCTGTGCTGGACATGGACGCCTCCTGAATCGCTATCCAGTGCGGAATGCCTGGGTATGGCACTTATTGTGTACAAGGCCAGGGCTGCTGGGGGCGGCGAGCACTGGCCGGCCATAGCGCGCAATGGCAGATTTACGCTGCGCTTAATTTAAAGCGTAGTTGAATGCATTTTGCGAGCAAGAAGAAAGCGGATCAGCACAACAGCTGGTATTGCGGTGCCAACCGCGCGTATTTTGCAACGCTGGCCTCGGTCAGTGGCAGCAACAAGGCAGCTAATTGCACGCAGTTAAGGGGGCTGAGACAGCGCAGAACGCCTTGCAGGCCTAGCACCCCGCCCCAAGGCTGGATTTTCACGGTCCGCCTTGGCAGTATTTGGGAGCTTATTGACGGCGCAGCGCTGTTTTAGCCCCGGCAGCACCAAGGGTCTTTGCCAGCACCAGGCGTAAAAAAGCCGCCAGGCAAGGAGGCGGCTGCGGGTTTGTCTGGGGCGAGATCAGCTGGCTACGCGGTCTGACGAAGGCGGCAGATCTTCAAAAAACACCAAGTTGTTGCCAAAGGGATCGGCAATGCGCATCTCCAGCATGCCCCAGGGCATGGACTGCAGCCCCGGCTTGGCATGGCGGTAGTTTTTAGCGATCAGGCTTTGCTGAAAAGCCTGGAGCTGCGACCAGGCGATGCGCACCGTACTGCCGGGGCAGGCGTCGCCGTGGTGTTCGCTCAGGTGCAGCAGGCATGTTGGGCCGGCGGGGCTGCGCAGACTGAGCTGCTGGTAGAGCGGGAAGTCATCGCCAAAGCGGTGTGTCCAATCCTGCACAAAGCCTAAAAAGCCTTGGTAGAACTCGCTCGCTCGCTGGTCATCGAAACTGCGCAGCACGGGGACCACGCAGTTGTTTAACAAAGGGCTATCGGCCATCGTTGCGCTCCTCTCAAGACAAGGCGGCAATCACATCAGCGGGGGCTTGCACCAGCTCGATCAACACCCCTTCGCCGGCAATGGGGAACTCGTCGTTGCTCTTGGGGTGCAGAAAGCAGATGTCATGGCCGGCAGCGCCTGGGCGGATACCCCCTGGCGCAAAACGCACGCCTTGTGCGGTCAGCCATTCCACCGCTTTTGGCAGATCGTCAATCCACAGGCCGATATGGTTGAGCGGGGTGGCATGCACGGCAGGTTTTTTGTCGATATCAAGCGGCTGCATGATGTCCACCTCAACCGCGAACGCGCCCTTGCCCATGGCCAGAATGTCCTCATCAACATTCTCCCGCTCACTTCGAAAAGTAGATATTTGTGACAGACCCAGCATCTCCACCCAGAGTTTTTTCATGCGTTCCTTGTCAGTGCCGCCCAGGGCGACCTGCTGAATTCCCAATACCTTAAATGGACGTTGCGCGGACATGCCTGTAGCTCCTTCAATTGAATGTGTAATGCGTGTGCAGCAGCCATTGTGCCAAGGCTTGGGCCCCCTGCCCGTGCCTATCGCGACCCCAGACCTGGCCAGGGCCTCCCTGCTTCTGTATGAATTGCTCCACACCGTTTACACATTGCTGCTAAAACCATCGCAGAAAGGTGCACAGTGTTTTCCCTTAATAACTACAATTAACAAGACTCAATCATCGAATAGCGTATTACTATATTTCAATGATTTTTTAGACGGCGTCTCGCCGCCTTGAAATGCGCCCACCATGCCTGCTGCTCCCCCTCGCCTGACGTCCCGTTCGCTCGCCCCACTGGCCGTGCCGACGCGGCTTTCCTGCGCCCCATCAGGACAGCCATGCCCTTTTTAAGCCTTTTATCGTCCCTTGTGCAGTCCGCCAAGCCGCAGCCCGCTGCCAACCTTGCCGCGCCCCGGCGCAAACAGCGCTTGCTGCAAAGCATCTGGCCGTTTGTGGCGCTGGCGATTGTGCAGACCGTGCTGGCCATCTCCAGCCTGCACATCCTGGGCGCGATGCGGGCCTTCAGCTCAGGCGAGAGCCAATGGAGCAAGGGCCAGAAAGATGCCACTTATGCACTGGCCCGCTACGCGGTCAGCGCCGAGCCTGCGGCCTATGAGCAGTTTCAGCAAGGACTGCATATTCCGCTGAGCGATCTGCAGGCGCGGCTCATGCTGGAAGAACAAGGCTATATCGCGCGGCAGCAAGCCTCCATGCTGCTGCTGCAGGGACACAACGAGCCCGAAGAAATCAATGCGCTGATCTGGCTGACCGTGTATTTCAAACGCACCGATGCCATAGGCCAATTGCTGGCACGCTGGCGTGATAGCGATGAACCCCTGCAAGAGCTCCAAACCCTGGCTGGAGACATCTACGCCAGCTTGCAGCTGGCGCCGCCTACGCCGGCACAAAAGCAAAGCTGGCTGGCCCAGATCAATGCGCTGCAGATACAGCTTTCCGAAGCGGAGCGGGCTTTCAACAAGGTACTGGGTGACACCTCCCGCACCCTCAATGCCTGGCTCTGGTCCATCAATATCGGTATCGCAGTGGCCATGCTCAGCTTGCTGATGGGCCACACCTGGCGGATGCAGCGCAAGACGGCGCGCGCCGAAGATGAGTTGGATATCGTCAGTGAACGTGCGTCCACCACCTTGGCTGCCATCGGGGAGGCGGTGATCACCACGGATGCAGCAGGCCATGTGATGTACATGAACCGCGCGGCCGAAGAGCTTTTGGGCCTGTCGCTTGACGAGCTTTTGTCCTGCGAGCTGGCGCAGCACATGCACGCAGCGCCACCAAGCAGCCCGAGCCAGGACCTGGCCATTCCCCTGGTTCAAACCGCCATTTCAGAGGCGCTCCAGGGCCGTGAGCATCCGCGCGATACCATTTTCCGTCTCTACGACGCGCAGCACCACACCCGTGAAGTCAAGCTCGCCTTCACCCCCATCGGTGACCAGGACGGCACCATCGAGGCCGTGTTTGTCCTGCACGATGTGAGCCAGGAGCAAAGCTATATCCGCGAGCTGGCCTGGCAGGCCACCCATGACCAGCTCACCGGGCTGGTCAACCGCTATGAGTTCGAACGCCTGCTGGGGCTGCTGCTCGCACAGACCGCCCATGGCCCAGTGCATGCCACGGGCAATGCCATCATGTACCTGGACCTGGACCAGTTCAAGGTCATCAATGACACGGCTGGCCACATGGCCGGTGATGCCATGCTGCGGGCCGTCAGCGCCATGCTGCAGCGCTGCCTGCGTGCAGGAGACACCTTGGCCCGCGTGGGCGGAGACGAGTTTGCCATCTTGCTCACCCACTGTGACTTTGACGAGGCCCAGCGCCTGGCGGAACAAATCCGCGATGCGGCGCAAAACGTGCGTATCCAATGGGGCGAGCGCAGCCTGAGCGCGGGTATCAGCATTGGTCTGGTCAAGCTCGCCTCCCCGCTTAGCTCGGTGGCAGAAGTGCTGCGCGTGGCCGACATGGCCAGCTACGGCGCCAAGCAGCGGGGCCGCAACACGGTGTATGCCTACGATCCGGGGGTGGACCAGGAGATTGCCCGCTATGTCGGCGAGATGGAGTGGGTGGAGCGCATCAAGTCTGCGCTCGAAGGTGGGCACTTCTGCCTGTATGCGCAGGCGATAGGCGCGCTCAGCAGCACGGCCGATGAAGCGGCCGGCGGCGGTTTGCATATCGAGGTGCAAATACGCATGCGCTTGCCCGATGGCAATATCATCAGCCCGGTGCTTTTTATCCCGGCTGCAGAACGCTATGGCCTGATGCCGATGGTGGACCGCTGGGTGGTCAAACAATCGCTGCAGACCTTGGCCCATCTGCAAAAAACCGCCCAGGCCCCGGCCATCTCCTGCTGCGCGATCAACCTATCGGGAACATCGCTGGGTGACGAGCGCCTGCTCGGTTTTTTGCAAGAACAGATCGCGCTGCATGGCGTTGACCCGCATACCTTGTGCTTTGAGATCACAGAGACGGCGGCTATCACGCATTTGCCCAATGCCATTCGCCTGGTCAATGCACTCAAGGCTTTGGGTTGCCGCTTCTCCATGGACGACTTCGGTGCCGGTGTGTCGTCCTTCAGTTCACTGAAGAACCTGCCTGTCGATTTCCTCAAAATCGATGGCGCCATCGTCAAGGACATGCTGCACGAGCCGGCCCACCGGGCGATGGTCGAAGCCATCAACCACCTGGGCCATGCGTTGGGCATGAAGACCATTGCCGAGTTTGCCTCGACCCCAGAGATTGTCGAGGCCTTGCGCAGCATGGGCATCGACTACGCACAAGGCTATGCCATCAGCCGTCCCCAGCCCTTCTCTGACCCGACCGCCGCTGCGCCGCGGTCCAACCCCCCGCACTAACCGTTGACGGGGCGGCAGCCATAGCGGCAGCCCTGTGCTTTCTACGGCTACCAAGAGATGCTGGTCGCCCCTGCGCGTTGGCGCCGTGTCTGCCAAAGTCCAGCACGGTCATTGCACAGGCAGCCCTTCTGGCAAGTTTTCAGCATGCCCCCTGTGGCACTGCTGCATGCGCTGCCAATTGCGAACAATCTTAAGCCCCTGAATTTGTTTATATATTTTTTCTAGCGCCTGATGTACATTAATATTATCAATTAATTACCAATAAACGATCATGTTATCCAATGCAGAGAGGGCGTTAAAAATCACCCTGCTCTGGGCCTGTGCGATGTCCTTCTGTGGTCTGCCTGCGCTGGCGCAAGCTGCACCGCTTGCCTACGTTGTCAATCGCCAGGACAGCAATGTCTCGGTAGTCGATGTGGCCCGCAACAGCCTTGTCTCAACGATTCCCGCAGGAATGGCCTCCCCCCATCGCATCACGATCAGCCAAGATGGCCGCCGCGCCTACTTGTCCAGTATCTGGTCCACCACCATCACCGTGCTGGATCTGGACAGGCGCAGCTTGTTGACGCGCATTTCTTTGAACGCCACCAGCAATGATGTCGCCCTCCATCCACACAGACCCTTGGCCTATGCCGATACCAATACACCGGCCGGAGCGATGATCGCCGTCATCGACACGTCCACCCACGAGGTCCTGCGCAGCTTTCCTAGCGGCGCGCAAAAAACGCAGGGCATAGCCCTCAGCCCCGATGGGGAGCGCCTTTACTCGCTGGAACCGCAAAATGATCTGGGAAGCGCCAGGGTGACCGTCATCGACCCCTTGAGCAGCGCCGTGCTCGCCCATATCAGCGTCGCTGCTGAGCCGGCTGCCATCAAGGTCCACCCCAGCGGTGGCTTCGTCTATGTGCTCCACGCCGGTTCGCACGACAGCCATGGCAGCGTGACCGTGATTGACACGCGGACCCACACCGTGTCTGCATCCGTCTCCGTGGGCCGCTCGCCCACCGATATGGCCTTCCATCCTGCAGGAACCCAAGCCTATGTCATCAACCAGGGCGATAACACGGTCGCAGTCATGGATACGCGCAAGCATTCGATAGCGGCATGGATTGCCTTGGGCAGCGCAGCGCAGCAAGTGGCCTTCAATCCCCGGGGTACCCATGCCTATGTCAGCAACCAAGAAGGCAACACCATGTCTATCATCGACACCCTAACCCAGCAGCTGCTGGAGACCGTGCCCGTCGGCGGCAGCCCTTGGGGCATTGCTGTTGCGGACAATGCACCCTCGCCAGCGCTGCGCATCGCCTCGGTCCAGGCCGAGCATGCCAGCCCAAGCGGTGCGGCAGATACAGCAGCCAGCCAGCAGGCCCTCCTCACGCCGGGGAGCAGCAAGCGGTCAGGCGTGGTTCAGTCCGTGCCAGTCAGCGGTGTCTGGGCAGGTCTGCTGCTGGTGGTCTCCGGCATTGCTGCACTCCACCATCTGGGGCGAAAGCTGCAGGGCTGAAGAGCTGTGACCGCCAGCACAGGTGCCTGCACCCGCTGACAAAACAAAGGCGCCAAGCACATCGTGCATGGCGCCTTTTTTGCGGCACTAGCGCAGCTGCGAAGCAGGCTTAACGACCTGGCTTGCGGGCCGCACCTGGTTTTCTGGCCTGGCCAGGCTTGCCTGCGGCAGCACGCACACCTGCGCGCGGCGGCAAGCCGGTGTGCTGGGTCAGCAGCTGGCCCGCTTGTGGCTGGGCACTGCGAAAACGCACATCGCCCTTGGGCTCCTGCTGCTCTTGCGGGCGGCGCGGTGCCAGCGCTACAGCCTTGCCATCCTTGTTGGTGGTATAGCCCAGGCCACTACCGCTTTTGGAGCTGGTGCTGTTTTTCTTGCGCGCACTTTGGTAGCTGCCATCGACCAGCGGCTGGAAGGTCGGGATCAAATGCTGCTTGCCATTGCCGATCAGATCGGCGCGGCCCATGGTCTTGAGCGCTTCGCGCAGTATCGGCCAGTTGTTGGGGTCGTGGTAGCGCAAGAATGCCTTGTGCAGACGCCGGCGCTTTTCACCGCGCACAATATCCACGCGCTCTTCGGACTCATCCCGCATCTGGCGGCGCACCTTGGTCAGCGTATTGCGGCCGCTGTGGTACATGGCCGTGGCCGTCGCCATGGGGCT
>JAVWTB010000041.1:0-18446 GCA_036667955.1 Comamonas sp. | reverse complement strand
CCAGCACATCGTTTTCGTTGGTGGCCACCACCAACTTGGCAATCGGCAGGCCCATCTGGCGGGCGACATGGCCGGCGCAGACATTGCCAAAGTTGCCGCTAGGCACCGTGAAGCTCACCTTCTCGCTGTTCTGGCTGGTGGCCTGCAGGTAGCCGGCAAAGTAGTACACCACCTGGGCCAGCAAGCGGGCCCAGTTGATCGAGTTGACCGTGCCAATCTTGTACTGCGCCTTGAAGGCATGGTCATTGCTGACCGCCTTGACGATGTCCTGGCAGTCGTCAAACACGCCTTCGATGGCGATGTTGTGGATATTCTCATCTTGCAGGCTGAACATCTGCGCTTGCTGGAAGGGGCTCATGCGGCCGTGCGGGCTGGTCATGAACACGCGCACGCCCTTTTTGCCACGCATCGCATATTCGGCAGCGCTGCCGGTGTCGCCGCTGGTGGCGCCCAGAATGTTGAGCTCTTCGCCACGGCGCGCCAGTTCGTACTCGAACAGGTTGCCCAGCAGCTGCATGGCCATGTCCTTGAAGGCCAGGGTCGGGCCATTGGACAGCGCCTCGATCATCAGCTGGCCTTCGAGCTGGCGCACTGGAACAATGGCGGCCGAGCCGAACACGGCTTCGGTATAGGTCTTGTTGCAGAGTGCGCGCAGATCCTCGGCGGGAATGTCGTCGATGTAGAGCGACAGGATCTCGAACGCCAGCGCTGCATAGCCCTTGTTGGTGAGCGTCTCGCGCAGCGCGGTCAGCTTGGCATCGTCGATCTGCGGGTACTGCACGGGCATGTACAGGCCGCCATCAGGCGCCAGGCCCTCCAGCAAAATGTCGCAGAAACGTTTTTGTTCGGCATGGCCGCGCGTGGAAAGGTACAGCATGGAGGGTGCGAAATAAGTGGACAAGGCCCGCGCAGGGGCAAGGGGCAACTGCCTATTATCCAGCAGCCGCCAGTACCGGCACAGCTTGCGCAGGAATGCCAGGTGTCCCAACGGCAGCAGACGCAAAAAAGCCCCGGACACCGTCCAGGGCTCAGCGATGGACAGCCAGGATCAGACCTGCTCGCCCATGCGCTGCAGCTCCTGGCGCGCATGGTAGGCACGCCAATGGTCTACCAGCAGCTCCACAAAGGCCTGGTTCTTCATCTTTTTGATGCCTTTGAACATGACAGCCAGGCGCTGCTTTTTCTTGCGGAACTGGGCCCGGCGCTTGCCCACACCCATCGCCGGGGGCTGCACCCCCTCCTCCAGCACCATGGTCACTGTCAACATATGGTTGCTCTGGCTGAACTGGAAGTCGTCGATCGCCGACCAAGGCAGCGGCTCTTGCGCATGGAACAGCCGCACACCGCCCGGCTGCAGCAGCATGGCCGGGCTTTGGCTGTCCTGCCAGAACACTTTGGCCAACCAGGCGCAGCCGACCGCGCCCGCCAGCAAACCCGCCACCACCGCCCAATGCAGCTGGGCCTGGAACACAAAGAACGCCCCCACTGCGCAGGCCAAGGCCAGGAACACAAACAGGCCCACCATGAAGGCGGAGCGCTCGTAGACCACCACCTCCTCCTGGGCCAGGGCCGCAATGCGGCGCAGCTCTGCCAGTTTGGCGCTGCGGTTGGCTGCGGCAGCGCTGCTCAGCTCATCCTGCAAGGCGGCATTCATATCCAGCCCAGCAGCGGGCATGGCTTGGTTGGCTGCGCTGTGGTCCGGCGAGGCAGCGCTGCGCTGCTCCAGCCCAAACTCCTGCAGCAACGGGCTGCCCTGCGCGTCCATCGCGCGGGCCCGCAGCTCGGGGCTGAGCGTAACGCCCAGCGCCGCCAGGCGCTCGGCCAGTTCCGGGTGGGTGTCGGTGGGGTGGGCCTGGCGCTGGTCCAGATGCTCGCTGGGGTCCGTCATGCCCTGGGTGGCAACCAGCTGGCGCACATGGCCCAGCACACCGCCCTCCACCGTCTCGCCCCGGTCCCAATTGGCCTGCAGTGCCGCATCCACATGCGGCGCCAGCGCGCTGATACGCAGCAGCGATGCAGCGACTGCCTGCGGGCTCACCACCTGCGCACCCACCGCGTCGGCGGCCAGCTCGCGCTTGCGGCTCCAGTAGCGCACCGCCTCGTGGAAGCTGTCCAGAAACATCTCGCCAAACAAGGTGGCCGGCCGGCGCAGAATATCCATCCATGAGCCCTCATGCCGCTCGCCGCCGCTAATGGCCACCAAGTGGTGGATGGTGGCGCTATAGATGGGCGAGAAGCGCTGGCTGTAAAGCGTGTCTTCGCCAATAAAGTGGCCCAGCTCGTGGCCGATGACCGCCGCCACCTCGCCCGCATTGAGAAAGGCCATATAGGGCAAGGGCAGGTAGAGCACCCGGCCTTGCGGCAGCAAACTGCCATTGGCCAGTTGCACCGGATGCTCGGTCACAAAAAAACCTTCATTCAGCCCGACCACCAAGGTGTCGGGCATGCCGGCACCCGTCTTGGCGGCCACGCTGTCGATAAAAGCCCAGAGCCCCGGCGCTTGTGGGCGGCTGACCGTCTGGCCCATGACCTCGATGGGATCGTTCTCCAGCGGTTTGCGCGCCGCCTTCCAGACATCCATCAGCACCTTGCAGCCGGAGTACAGCAAAAACAGCGCCAGGCCGCCGAGGATGAACATGAGCTTCATGTCGCCCTTGCTGTAGTTGCGGTGGCGCAGGATGGGCATCATCTCGTAGACCAGCAGCGGTATCGCCGCACCAAACAGCAGCAGCACCATGACAACCATATAGGTCGGCAGCAGCTTGCGGCCTTTTTGGAAGGTGGCCAGCAGCTGCTCGCGCGACTGCATCGCCTTGGCGCCCATGCCGCGCTGGTAGAACACGCCCAGCACCGACCACAGCAACGCCAGCACACTGAAAGCGATGGTGCTGCCCGCCAGCAGGGGCTGCAGGTTGCGGGTGGTGACGTTCAAGCCCTGGTTCTGCAGGTCCTGGATGGCCAGCAGGTATTCTTTTTTCACCAGCCTGACGGGGTATTCCTTGCCCTCGCTGTCCTTGACGGTCGCGCGCCCCGGCTTTTCTGCCTCGATGGCATCGAGCTCGCGCACCACCTGCTGGTACTCGGCAATCTTGGCGCCCACATCACTGATCGGCGTATCGGCCCGCGACCACTGCCAGATGCCGATGGCCAGCATCAGCAGCGGAATACCAAATAACACCCCCCAGCGCTTGGCCAGCGCCAGCCATTTCTTGTCGGTCTCGGACATCGTGCAACTCCCTGACTTTGTTATGGATAGGCAGCGCGCCGAGGACGGAAGTCCGAAGGGGCTGCCATTGTCAGCGGCCATTATTGGTAAAAATAATGGGCTCAGCCATTACAAAGAAGTAACAGAATGGTGCGAAAACAAAAAACCGCCAGGGCCATTGGGCCACTGGCGGTCGACGCTAGCGCTGAGTGTTAGCAGGTGCTCAGTTCAGCTCTTCCTTGCGAATGCGGGTGATGGGGGCTAGCACCGTGGGCAGGCCCTGGATTTCAGCCAGCGCCTTGTCCATATTGCCTTCGCGCGTGTCGTGCGTGAGGATGATAAGGTCGGTCTGGGTCGAGCCTTCGCCACCGACTTCGTCGGCTTCGCGCTGCAACACCGCATCAATGCTGATGCTGGCACCTGCCAGAATGCCGGTCACCTTGGCCAGCACGCCCGCCTCGTCGGCCACGCGCATGCGCAGGTAGTAGCTGGTGGTGATATCAGCCATCGGCAGCACGGGCAGTTCCTGACCGGCTTCACGCAAGGTGCTGCTCTGGAAGGCCAGCGGCGGCACGCGGTGCGCCACATCGGCGCCCTCCAGGCGGGCAATGTCCACCAGGTCGGCAATCACGGCCGAGGCGGTGGGCTCCGAGCCGGCGCCCTTGCCGTAGTACAAGGTGGTGCCCACGGCATCGCCATGCACCACCACCGCATTCATCGCACCTTCCACATTGGCGATCAGGCGCTTGGAGGGCACCAGCGAAGGGTGCACACGCAGCTCGATACCCTTGTCCGTGCGCTTGGTGATGCCCAGCAACTTGATGCGGTAGCCCAGTTGCTCGGCGTAGCGGATATCAACCGACGACAGCTTGGTGATGCCCTCGACATAGGCCTTGTCGAACTGCACCGGCACGCCAAAGGCAATGGCGCTCATCAAGGTGGCCTTGTGGGCGGCGTCCACACCTTCGATGTCAAAGGTCGGGTCGGCTTCGGCGTAGCCCAGGCGCTGCGCCTCTTTGAGCACCACATCAAAGTCCAGACCCTTGTCGCGCATCTCGGAGAGGATGAAATTGGTCGTACCGTTGATGATGCCGGCGATCCACTGGATCTGGTTGGCAGTCAGGCCTTCGCGCAGCGCCTTGATGATGGGGATGCCGCCGGCCACGGCCGCTTCGTAGGCCACCATCACGCCCTTGTCGGCGGCAGCCTTGAAAATTTCCGAGCCATGCACGGCCAGCAAGGCCTTGTTGGCCGTTACCACATGCTTGCCGGCGGCAATCGCCTCCAGCACCAGGGCCTTGGCAATGCCGTAACCGCCGATGAGCTCGATGACCACATCGATCTCGGGATTGGCGATCACTTCGCGGGCATCCTTGACCACCTTGACCTGGTCACCCACCACGGCACGGGCACGGGCTTCGTCCAGATCGGCCACCATGGTCACCGCAATATCGCGGCCAGCGCGGCGGCGAATTTCGTCATGGTTACGTTGCAACACGTTGAAGACACCGCTACCGACGGTGCCGATGCCCAACAAGCCTACTTGGATCGGTTTCATAAATTCTCTTGTATACGTTTAATAACTAACAAGGCGTCCAGCCGGACGCCTGTCGTTGTCAGATCGGAAAAGTGCCGACTCAGGCAGCAGATTTTTCTGCCTTGCCCTTGACCAGCTTGATATCGGCCTTGTGGACCTGTGCAAGCTGGTCGGTGCCATGGCGAAGGCGGTACCTGGCCAGGAAAGCGGCCAGCCGGTTGATCGCTTCGCGCAGGTCCGCCTCATGGGGCAGGAACACGATGCGGAAGTGGTCAGGCCGGGGCCAGTTGAAGCCGGTGCCCTGGACCAGCATGACGCGGGTCTCCTTGAGCACCTGCAGGAAGAACTCCTGGTCGTCCGCGATCGGGTAGACCGCGGGATCGAGTTTGGGGAACATGTACAGCGCGCCTTGGGGCTTGACGCAGCTGACGCCGGGAATGGCATTGATCAGCTCCCAGGCCAGGTCGCGCTGTCTGCGCAGACGGCCACCCTCTTGCACCAACTCGTCGATGCTCTGATGCCCGCCCAAGGCGGTTTGCACGGCCCATTGGCCGGGCACATTGGCGCACAAGCGCATGTTCGAGAGCATGTTCAAGCCCTCGATATAGTCGCCCGCACCGCTCTTGTCGCCAGAGATCACCATCCAGCCCGCGCGGTAACCGCAGCTGCGGTAGGCCTTGGAGAGCGAGTTGAACGTGATGGTCAACACATCCTGCGACAGCGCCGCCAGGGGCGTGTGCTTGGCGTCGTCATACAGAACCTTGTCATAGACCTCATCGGCAAAGATGACCAGGCCATGTTCGCGGGCGATCTGCACCATCTCGCGCAGCAGCGCATCGGAGTACAAGGCGCCCGTGGGGTTGTTGGGGTTGATCACCACGATGCCCTTGGTGCGGGGCGTGATCTTGGCGCGGATGTCGGCCAGGTTGGGCATCCAGCCGTTTTCCTCGTCACAGAGGTAGTGCACCGGCGTACCGCCCGACAGGCTGGTCGCCGCCGTCCACAGCGGGTAATCGGGTGCGGGCAACAGCATTTCGTCGCCGGTGTCCAGCAGCGCATTGGTGGCCAGGCTGATCAGCTCAGACGCACCATTGCCCAGGTAGATGTCATCAAGGCCCACGCCCTTGACGCCCAGGCGCTGGGTTTCATGCATCACCGCCTTGCGCGCCGCAAAAATGCCCTTGCTGTCGGAGTAGCCTGCCGAGTTGGGCAGATTGCGGATCATGTCCAGCTGCACCTCTTCAGGGGCATCAAAGCCGAACACCGCCAGGTTGCCGATGTTGAGCTTGGTGATCTTCTGTCCTTCGTCCTCCATCCGCTTCGCCGCATCCATGATCGGCCCTCGAATGTCGTAACACACATTGGCCAGCTTGGCGGATTTTTGAATCGTCTTCATGACAGAACCCACTACCTCTGAAAACAAGGGATTGCAGCCGGCAGGCACCCATGCCAACACCTCGAACCCACAATCCAACTAGGTGAAAACTATAATTTGACCACAGATCCTTGCGTTGATCGCCCTGTAGTGGCTCCCTGCGTCTACCGCACCGGGCCATCCTCTGTCCTTGTCCCGTTTGCCGAAAGCTCCCCGCCATGAAGTTCCAGCCCGATAAATCCGACACCCTGACCATCACAGGCTATGGCCCCGGCTGGTTGGCGGTAGACCAGCAGCGCTACACCCACAGCCTGGTGGTGCGCTCCAATGGCAGCCTCCAAGCTTGGGACTGCGCAGGTTTCGAAGACCTGAGCCCTGCCCATTTTGCCCAATTAGCGGAGGCTGAGGTGGAAACGATAATTTTCGGCAGTGGCAATCGGTTACGTTTTCCTTCGCCCGCCTGGCTGGCCCCCTTGATCGCCAAGCGCATTGGATTCGAGACCATGGACACGCCTGCTGCATGCCGTACCTACAACGTCTTGGCGGGGGAAGGACGCAAAGTGTTACTTGCCGCGTTAGTGGAACCTGAGGGGCTATAACCACATTCGATAGCCTGTGTTTATCGAAGGGACTCGATAAATATTTCGATTCGGGTTAAAATAGTCGCTTGCGGCCGCGGGCCTGAATAACAACTAGATGAATACTTTGATTCCTGCGGCCTTTTTGCGATTACTCCGGAGAAAATAGAGAGCTATGGCTGTTGTTGTCAACAAACCCTTGCCAGAATTTGATGCACAAGCGACGGGAGGCCTCAAGGTCTCCAACACGTCGCATCAGGGGCAAATTCTGGTGCTGTACTTCTACCCCAAGGATAACACCCCCGGTTGTACCACCGAAGCCATGCAATTCCGCGATAAATACGCGGATTTTGTCAAGGCTGGTGCAGCCGTCTTCGGCGTGTCGCGCGACAACATGAAGTCGCACGATGACTTCAAGGAAAAGCTGGAACTCCCGTTCGAGCTGATCGCTGACACCGAAGAAAAACTCTGCCACATGTTCGGCGTGGTCAAGAACAAGATCATGTACGGCAAGAAGGTCAAGGGCATCGAGCGCTCGACCTTCCTGGTCGGCCCCGATGGCCTGCTGGTCCAGGAATGGCGCGGCCTGAAGGTGCTGGGCCATGTGGAAGAAGTGCTCAAGGCTGTCAAGTCGATGAAGGCCGCTCAGAAGAAGGCTGCCTGATCTCGGACTGGCGGTAGCTTGGTGGCGGCGCGCTGTCTGCGGATGCGCGCCGTTGCCGTTTGTGCCTTGGCGCACCGTCGCTGCGTTCTGTGACGGCGATTGCCGGTTTCGTGCCGCTCAGAGTGTGCATAATGGGCCCATGCATTTGAGTCTGGATTGTTCCGCCATCCCCCACCCAAAAAGGCTGTCTTGCTTGCGAGATGGCCTTTTTTGCATGGTGCTGGCGCACATCCAGAGTGAGTTCGCCCACTTGGCGAGTGTTTAGATAAAGGCCCCGAGCTCCATGCCCTTGCCTCCCGCACCTACCCGCCGTGGCAGCCAGCTTTCGACTGGCGACTTTTCCGCCAAGACCAGCGCCAAATCCCGTGCATCTGCGGGCACTGCGCGCGATGAACCGCTTGATAACGACCTCCTCGACATCGACATGGCGTCGCCGGTAGCCGCCCCCGCCGGCCAACGCCGAGCGCAGGCAGCTGCGCCCGCACCCAAGGCCGCACGTAGCAAAAAGGCAGTTGCCCCAGTCGCCGCCAGCGCCAAGCCGCAAGCAGCGCCTGCACAGCCCGCCCCGCCTGCGCGCAGCCCTGCTGTAGCCGATGTCATCGCCATCACCGACAACAAGCCTGCCAAGGCCGCCAAGCCGCGCAGCGGCAAAGCCAAGCTGTTTGTGCTGGATACCAATGTGCTGCTGCATGACCCCAGCAGCCTGTTCCGCTTTGAAGAGCACGATATCTACCTGCCGATGATCGTGCTCGAAGAGCTCGATGGCCACAAGAAGGGCATGACCGAAGTGGCCCGCAACGGCCGCCAGGCCAGCCGCACACTCGATGCGCTGGTCGCCAGCCAGGAGGCCCATTTGGCCCAGGGCATTCGCCTCGATGCCACGGGACAGAAAGGCGCCAGCGGCTGCCTGTTCTTCCAGACCGAGCCACTGCACTACCAGCTGCCCGAGAGCCTGCCCCAGGGCAAGGCCGACAACCAGATCCTGGGCGTGGTCGAGGCGTTGCGCCAGCGCCACCCAGATCGCCCCGTGGTGCTGGTGTCCAAGGACATCAACATGCGCGTCAAGGCGCGAGCACTGGGCCTGGAAGCCGAGGACTACCAGAACGACAAGACGCTGGAAGACGGTGACTTGCTCTACACCGGCATGCTGCAACTGCCGCTGGATTTCTGGGCCAAAGTCGGCAAGAAGGTCGAGAGCTGGCAGTCGGGCGCATCCACCTGCTACCGCATCAGTGGCCCCATCACCCAGCAGCTGCACATCAACCAGTTCGTCTACTACGAGGCACCGGGCGAGAACAGCCTGTTTGCCCGCGTGATCGAGATCCGCGACAAGACGGCGGTGCTGGAGACGCTGAAGGACTACGGCCACCAGAAGAACAATGTGTGGGGCGTGACCACGCGCAACCGCGAGCAGAACTTCGCGATGAACCTGCTGATGGACCCGGATGTGGACTTTGTCACCCTGGCCGGCACGGCAGGTACCGGCAAGACCTTGATGGCCCTGGCCGCCGGCCTGAACCAGGTGCTGGACGAGCGCCGCTACACCGAGATCATCATGACCCGCGCGACGGTCAGCGTAGGCGAGGACATCGGCTTTCTGCCCGGCACCGAAGAAGAGAAGATGGGCCCCTGGATGGGCGCGCTGGACGACAACCTGGAGTTCCTGGCCAAGGGCGACGGCGGCAACCCCGGTGAATGGGGGCGCTCTGCCACCAATGACCTGATCCGCAGCCGCATCAAGATCAAGAGCATGAACTTCATGCGCGGTCGCACCTTCCTGAACAAGTATGTGATCATCGACGAGGCGCAGAACCTGACGCCCAAGCAGATGAAGACCTTGATCACCCGTGCCGGTCCCGGCACCAAGATCATCTGCATGGGCAATCTGGCCCAGATCGATACACCCTACCTGACCGAAGGCTCTTCCGGCCTCACCTACGTGGTAGACCGCTTCAAGGGCTGGCCACACAGCGGCCATATCACGCTGGCTCGCGGCGAGCGCTCGCGCCTGGCCGACTTTGCCAGCGATGTGCTGTAAGCCAACCTAGCAGCCAACGGGGCCTTCACAGGCCCTGACAACGCACAAAAGGCACCGAGTTTTGCTCGGTGCCTTTTTTTGCGCCGCCGCTATCGGGCAGCGGAAGGCTTAAACGCCAGTGCCTCGGATCTGGTCCAGGCTGCGGGCCGGGGTGATGGCCTGCGGATCCAGCTTGCAGTGCAGGATCACGGGCAGTTGGTGCGCGTCGGCCCAGCTGCGCATGGCAGCCAGCGCAGGCGCAAAGTCATCAGTCTTCTCGACCAGGGCCGCATTGCCGCCAAAGGCTTTGGCATAGGCGACAAAGTCGGGGTTGCGCAGCTCGGTGGCACTGACCCGGTTCGGGTAGTCGCGCTCTTGGTGCATGCGGATGGTGCCGTACATGCCGTTGTCGATCAGCAGCACGATGAGGGGCAGCTGGTACTGCACGGCAGTCGCAAACTCCTGGCCATGCATCAGAAAGTCGCCATCCCCGGCAATGCAGACGACGCTGCGCTGCTTGTCCAGACGTTTGGCGCCCACCGCTGCCGGCAGGCCATAGCCCATGCTGCCGCTGGTGGGGGCCAGCTGGCTGCCGTAGTGCGTAAAAGGCCAGAAGCGGTGCACCCAGGTGGCAAAGTTGCCGGCGCCATTGCACCAGACCGTGTCTGCCGGCAGCACCTCACGCACATGCGCCATCAGCTGGCCCATCTGCAGCGCGCCAGGCACCTGGATGGGCGCAGGGTCGCTCCAGGCCAGGTAGTCGGCATGGGCCTGCTGCACCAGCGCCTGGCGCTCGGGGCGGGCTGCGGCCTCCGGTAGTCGCGCCAGCGCGGCGCAGAAAGAGTCGGGCGCTGCCACAATCGCCTGGTCGGCCTGGTAGACCCGGCCCAGTTCGTCCGGATCAGGATGGATATGGATCAGCCGCTGGCCGCTGCTCGCCGGAATGCCCAGCAGACTGTAGCCCTGCGACGGCACCTCGGACATACGTCCGCCCAACAACACCACCAGATCAGCCTGCTTGATGCGGGCAATCAGCTTGGGGTTCACGCCCAGGCCCACATCACCCGCGTAGTTGGCATGGTGGGCCGGAAACACCATCTGGCGGCGGAAGGAGCAAGCCACCGGCACGGCATGGGCGGCGGCAAAGGCGGCGATATCCGCATGGGCCTGCGCATTCCAGCGCGAGCCGCCGGCAATGATGATGGGGTTCTGCGCGGCGGCCAGCTGGGCCACGACGGCCGCCACATCGGCATCGGCCGCGTGGGCGGGCGCAGGCTGGTAGCGACGGGCATCGGGCACGGTCACAGCATCGCGCAGCATGTCCTCTGGCAGCGCAATCACCACCGGGCCGGGGCGGCCGCTGGTGGCCACCGCAAAGGCGCGGGCAATGGTCTCGGGAATGCGCGCCGCATCATCAATCTCGGTCGCCCACTTCACCATGCTGCCAAACACCGCCCGGTAGTCCAGCTCCTGGAAAGCCTCGCGGCCCCGTGCCGAGCGCTCAATCTGGCCGACAAACAGGATCATCGGGGTCGAATCCTGCATGGCAATGTGCAAGCCGGCCGAGGCATTGGTGGCACCAGGGCCGCGCGTGACCATGCAGATCCCTGGCTGGCCTGTGAGCTTGCCCTGGGCTTCGGCCATCATCGCGGCACCACCCTCCTGGCGGCAAATCGTCGTTTCGATGGGCGCGTCATACAGCGCATCGAGCACCGCCAGAAAGCTCTCGCCGGGCACGGTAAAAATCTGCTGCACGCCGTGGATCAGCAACTGGTCTACCACCAGCTGGCCACCGGTACGTGTTGGTTGGTTATCTGCCATGTCTTGTCTCCTTTGTATTTGTCATCAATGCGCCAAAAGTGGGGGATTGGGCCCCATCTGGCCTGGTTGCGCATTGCGCCAGCACAGCAAACGGCTGCGCAGCGCAGAAAAAATCTGCAGCATCACATGCACAAAGGGCTGGCCTGCAGCGATCGCAGGCCAGCCCTTGGTGGATGCTGGTGAGGTTGGACAGGAGCGCAGGGCCCCTGTCTGGGTGGGAGGCCGCGCAGGGCACAGGCATATCAGTGGCCTGCGCTGGCAGCACACACCAGGCGGCGCAGCGACCGCCCCGGTTGGGGGCACTGCAAGGCTGGGCAGCGGGCGACAGGCCCACGGCACCCAGCTGCAGGTGCCCGGTCATCACACGTCAAAGCGCACGCCTTGCGCCAGTGGCAGCGCGCCACTGTAGTTGATGGTGTTGGTGGCACGGCGCATATAGCCCTTCCAGGCGTCCGAGCCGGATTCGCGGCCACCGCCGGTTTCCTTCTCGCCACCAAAGGCGCCACCGATTTCGGCGCCCGAAGTACCGATATTGACGTTGGCAATACCGCAGTCGCTGCCAGCGGGCGACATGAAGCGCTCGGCATCACGCAGGTCGCTGGTGAAGATGGCGGACGACAGGCCCTGCGGCACGGCATTCTGCACCGCGATCGCGTCTTCGGCACTGCCTTCGTAGGTGACTATGTACAGGATAGGCGCAAAGGTTTCGTGCTCCATCACCTTGGTCTGCGCAGGCATCTTCACCAAGGCCGGGCGCACATAGTAGGCGTCCTGGCCCAGGTCTTCACGCTCGCGCTGACCGCCGATCACGGTGCCGCCTTCTTGCTTGGCCTGGGCCAAAGCAGCCTGCATACCTTCAAACGAGGCCTTGTCGATCAGCGGGCCTACCAGGGTGCCATCGGTCAGCGGATCGCCCACGGTGACGCTGCCGTAGATCTTCTCCAGGCGCGCCACCAGCTGCTCAGCCACCGATTTGTGCACGATCAGACGGCGCAAGCTGGTGCAGCGCTGGCCGGCGGTACCTACCGCGGCAAAGGTGATGGCGCGAGCGGCCAGTTCCAGGTCCGCCGAAGGCGTAACGATCATCGCGTTGTTGCCACCCAGCTCCAGGATGGAGCGGCCAAAGCGCTCGGCCACCTTCACGCCGACCTGGCGGCCCATGCGGGTCGAACCGGTGGCGCTCACCACGGGCACCAGCGGGCTGTCCACCAGCACTTCGCCCACTTCGCGGGCGCCAATCAGCAGCTGGGCCAGGCCTTCAGGCACGGCACCGGGCTGCTCTTGGTTGAAGGCGGCAATGGTCTGCTCCAGCAGGTGCTGGCAGGCCACGGCCGTCAGCGGCGTTTTCTCGGAGGGCTTCCACACCACGGCATCGCCGCAGACCAGGGCCAGCGCACTGTTCCAGCACCAGACAGCCACGGGGAAGTTGAAGGCCGAGATGATGCCCACCACACCCATCGGGTGCCAGGTCTCCATCATGCGGTGGCCGGGGCGCTCGCTGGCAATCGTCAGGCCATGGAGCTGGCGCGACAGACCGACCGCGAAGTCGCAGATGTCGATCATCTCCTGGACTTCGCCCAGGCCTTCCGAGGTGATCTTGCCAGCCTCCAGCGACACCAGCGCACCCAGAGCTGCCTTGTGTTGGCGCAGCGTCTGCCCCAAGCGGCGCACCAGCTCACCGCGCACTGGTGCGGGGACAACGCGCCACTGCAGGTAAGCCTGGTGGGCGGCGGCGATGGCGTCTTGCGCCTGCTGCGCGCTGTGGGCCCTGAGTACGGCCAGGGTGGCGCCGTCGGCGGGCGAGCGGCTGGTGATGTCTTGGCCCGCGAAAGGCTTCAGGTCGAGCGCAAGCGCCTTCAAAATATCGTTCAAACGGTGGGTGGATTGCGTCATCGCTCGTCTTTCCTAGTCACTAGCACAACAGAAACTGTCCAGCCCGTTGCCCGGGCCTGGACCATGAGGGGGCGGCTCCAGCGGAGCCCAAAAAACGCTCTGCGCATCAAAGGGGCAGGTACAGGCCTTTGTACACCCCATCCATGACAGCGCAGCACCGCACGAAAGCGGCAAACTTAAAAATACTATGTGAACTATCAGGAACAACAAAATGCGAAAATGGTGAGACATATTGCGTTTTTTGAACAAAGTCCCCACCCATGCGCAACGCGATTCCCAATATCGGCCTCTTGATGGCTTTTGAAGCCTCTGCCCGGCATGGCAATTTCTCCCGTGCTGCCAACGAGTTAGCACTGACGGCCAGTGCTGTCAGCCGCCATGTGGCAGCACTGGAAGACCGTTTGGGGGTGCCGCTCTTCGTGCGCCACAAACGCCGGGTGATGCTGACGGATGCGGGTAAACGATATGCGCAGCGGGTGCGCGTGCACCTCAACGGCCTGGAGCGCGACACACAGGAGATCGCCAACAGCCGGGCCCAGGGTTATGCCATCCACCTTGCGGTGGTATCCAGTTTTGCCACGCAATGGCTGGTGCCCCGGCTGCCGGCTTTTGCCCAGCAGCACCCGGACATCCACGTCCATCTGTCGGTGCGTTCCGAGCCCTTTGCCTTCGAGGAAAGCGGCTTTGACGGCGCCATCTATTCCGGTGACGGCCTCTGGTCCAAAACCCAGGGAGAGCGTATTGCCCGCGATGGCGCCTGCATCCCGGTCTGCAGCCCCGCCTTTGCCGCGCAGCATGCACTGGCTACGCAAGAGGACTGGCAGCAGCTGGTGCACATCGGTCTGGAGAGCCGGCCCGCTGCCTGGCGCGACTGGTACAACGGCCTGGGCTGGGATTACTCGGTGCAGGCCTCGCGCGGCCCACGCTATGAGCTGTTCTCCATGGTGATCATGGCGGCGGCAGCAGGCCTGGGCGTGGGCCTGGTGCCCGAGGTGCTGGTACAGCCCGCGCTGGATGCCGGCCAGGTGGTGCCAGCACACAGCCAGACCTTGCCGGGCACGCAAAGCTACTGGTTCAGCTACCCCACCTACCGCGAGCCTTCGCAGGCATTGCAGGCTTTTGGCCAGTGGGTGATCCAGCAAAGCCAGGGTCAGCAGGACTGAGCGCCTGCATTCAGCGCTCCGGCCTCAATAGTCGTCGCCGCCCACGGCCAGGTTTTCAAAGCGGGTCTGGTTCTTCTGGAAGAACAGCTTGACCGTGCCGGTCGGGCCGTTACGCTGTTTGCCGATGATGACCTCGGCCACATTGGGCTCGTTGCTCTCTTTGTTGTAGTAGTCGTCGCGGTAGATGAACATGATGATGTCCGCATCCTGCTCGATGGCGCCCGACTCCCGCAAGTCGGACATCATCGGGCGCTTGTCGGTGCGCTGTTCGACCGAGCGGTTGAGCTGCGACAGCGCAATCACCGGGCACTGCAGCTCCTTGGCCAGCATCTTCAAACCCCGCGAGATCTCGCCCAGCTCGGTCGCCCGGTTGTCCGAGCTGGCCGCAGAGCCAGAGCCGCTCATCAGCTGCAAGTAGTCGACCACGATCAAACCCATTTTTCCGCACTGGCGCGCCAGTCGGCGTGAGTTGGCACGCAGCTCGGAAGGCGTCAGCCCAGGGGTTTCATCAATATGCAGCGATACCGTGCGCAGGCGCTCAATGGCCTCGGACAAACGCGGCCACTCCTCATCGGTCAGCTTGCCTGTGCGCAGATTGCCCTGGTTGACCCGGCCGATCGAGCCCACGATACGCACCGCCAATTGGGCGGCGCCCATTTCCATCGAGAAGATGGCGACCGGCAGGCCTTCATTGAGCGCCACGTGCTCGGCAATATTCACCGCAAACGAGGTCTTGCCCATCGAGGGACGTGCGGCCAGCACCACCAAGTCACCCGCCTGCAGGCCGCTGGTCATGCGGTCCAGGTCGGCAAAGCCGGTGGGCACGCCGGTCACATCAACCGGGTTGTCCGCCATCTCCTGCACCCGGTCGAGCAAATCCACCACCAGCTTGTCCAGCGACTGGAAGCCCTGCTTCATGCGCGAGCCTTCCTCGCCAATCGCGAAGATCTTCTGCTCGGCCTCGTCGAGGATGCGGTCTACCGTCTTGCCTTGCTGGTTGAAGGCATTGGTGGCGATCTCGTCGCTGGCGGTGACCAGCTTGCGCAGAATCGAGCGCTCACGCACGATCTCACCATAGCGGCGGATATTGGTGGCGCTGGGCACGTACTGGGCCAGCTGGTTCAGGTAGGCCAGGCCCCCCACTTCCTCGGCCTTGCCGATGCTTTGCAGGTGCTCGTAGACGGTGATCACATCGGCGGGCTTGCCCGCATTGATCATGCTCGCCATCGCCGCAAAAATCAGCTTGTGCTCATGGCGGTAAAAGTTATCCTCCGCCAGCACGTCGCCCACCCGGTCCCAGGCATTGTTGTCCAGCAGCAAACCACCCAGAACGCTGGATTCCGACTCGATCGAATGCGGCGGTATGCGCAGCTGCGCCACCTGCTTGTCGGGCGTGATGAAAGCAGTGTCATCCAAAGGGGGGAAGGTCTCTGACATGGGGAATCCAAATTAGCAAACGCTGGCCTGGCTGGCAGCAATCCGCAAGAATAGCGCAGTTGCCGCACAAGGCTGACAGGCGGGCCTAAAACCCGCAAGCCGGCAGCCTCGGCAAAGCGAAAAACGAAAAAGCCGCCCGAAGGCGGCTTGTCAACGCAAAGCGTGAGAAATTAAACGTGTTCGCCGTAGACGGACACATTCACTTCCACCACCACGTCGGTGTGCAGCGCCACTTCCACAGCGGTCTCGCTCACGGTCTTGATAGGACCGTTAGGCAGACGCACTTGCGACTTGACCACTTGGAAACCCATCTTGGTCAGTTCATCAGCGATGTCTTGGTTGGTGACGGAGCCGAACAGACGGCCATCGACACCTGCCTTTTGGGTCAGCTTCACGGTCTGGCCGGACAGCTTCTCGCCTTGTGCCTGGGCAGCGGCCAGCTTTTCAGCAGCAGCCTTTTCCAGCTCAGCGCGCTTGGCTTCGAACTCAGCCTTGGCTGCTTCAGTAGCGCGGCGTGCACGGCCCGAAGGGATCAGGAAGTTACGTGCGTAACCGTCCTTGACCTTCACGATTTCACCCAGGTTGCCCAGATTGACGACCTTGTCGAGCAGAATGATTTGCATGTTCGTGCTCCTTAGATCTTGTGCTGGTCAGAGTACGGAACCATGGCCAGGAAGCGAGCGCGCTTGATGGCAGTGTTCAGCTGACGCTGGTAGATGGCGCGCGTGCCGGTCAGGCGTGCGGGGATGATCTTGCCGTTTTCAGCAACGAAGTCACGCAGGGTGTCGACATCCTTGTAGTCGATTTCTTCGACGCCAGCCACGGTGAAGCGGCAGAAGCGCTTGCGCTTGAACAGCAGCGACTGGGTGTTGCGCTTAGGGCGCTTGTCTTTGTTGAATTTCTTGAACGTGGCCATTTTCGGACCTCTCAATAAGTATCTTGTTGAATATCCTGGATGTGCAGAACCAGCGATTTGCTGTTGCGCGGTGTGGCCAAAAAGCCCTGGAATGTCCAGGTGCTTCCTACAGCCTGCCGAGCGATTCGCTCTGCCAGTGCACCAAAGGCAATCGCCTTGAGCACGGCATTGACTTGTCGGGCTTGGTCTGCTTCCGTTTGGGTGGAGCGGTGCTCCAACACAACATCTACAGCAGGTAGCCCAGCCGGCGTGTATCGCAAAATCTTGATTTCAGCGATGACGGCGGTGACAAGTACGCGGTTCTCCACCTCCTGTGTGATTAACGCTCTGCAGCGGCGTGCTCAGCCTGGTTGGCCTTGCGCGCTTCTTCGCGTTCCACGGTCTTCATCATGGCGGAAGGAGCGGTGTCAGCCTTCTTCTTCTGCACAGTCAGTTGGCGCAGCACAGCGTCGTTGAACTTGAATGCGTGTTCCAGTTCAGCCATCACAGCTTGGTCGGCTTCGATATTCAGGCACAGATAGTGGGCCTTGGCCAGCTTGTTGATCATGTAGGCCAGTTGACGGCGGCCCCAGTCTTCAACGCGGTGGATCTTACCGCCGCCGGCGGTAATCATGCCCTTGTAACGCTCCAGCATAGCTGGAACTTGTTCGCTCTGATCGGGGTGGATCAGCAGCACGATCTCGTAATGACGCATGCAAACTCCTTGTGGATTTCGCCACCCGCTGATGCCTTTCAATGAAAAGACAGACACGGTGTGGCAAGGGAAACCCGAGATTATACGAACGAATGGGAAAACCGTCAAATGGCATTGCCGAGCAAGCCCGTCGGCATGCCGTTTTGGCTGCAAAAACCGCCACACCCATAAGCCCCTTGAAATGCAAGGACTTGCCCCCATGTGCGGCCTCAAGAGCCATTTTTGTTAACGAAATACGAACAGCACAATGTCAGACAACCTCCACCCCCAAGGCCAAAACCCCATGTCCGCCGAAGAGCTGGAAGCCGCTGCCGCTGCCAACCAGTCGCAACTGGAAGCAGAGCTGGCGGAGTTGAAGGCCAAGAACGCCGACCTGGCCGACCAGTACCTGCGCGCCAAGGCCGAAGCCGAAAACGCCCGCCGCCGCGCCGATGACGAAGTCGCCAAGGCCCGCAAGTTCGGCGTTGAAAGCTTTGCCGAAAGCCTGCTGCCGGTGATCGACAGCCTGGACGCCGCCCTATCCATCCAAAATGCCAGCCCCGAGCAACTGCGCGAAGGCTCGGACGCCACCCTGCGCCAGCTCGTCTCGGCACTGGAGCGCAACAAGGTGCTGGCCATCAACCCGGCCGCGGGCGACAAGTTCGATCCCCACCACCACCAGGCCATCTCTGCAGTGCCCGCAGCACAAGACCCCAACACGGTGGTAGCGGTGCTGCAAAAGGGTTATGCCATTGCCGACCGCGTACTGCGCCCGGCCCTGGTCACCGTGGCCGCAGCGCAATAAACACCCCTCCCGGCTTTTTTGCGTTGCGCACTTGAACAACGCCAAAAATGCCACAGATAACAGTCAATGAGGGCGCTGAGCCGCCCCAACAAATACAGGAGTAGAGAAATGGGAAAGATTATCGGTATTGATTTGGGCACGACCAACAGCTGCGTGGCCGTGATGGAAGGCAACACCACCCGCGTGATCGAGAACAGCGAAGGTGCGCGCACCACGCCATCGATCGTGGCTTACCAAGAAGACGGTGAGATTCTGGTCGGTGCCTCGGCCAAGCGCCAGGCGGTGACCAACCCCCGCAACACGATTTACGCCGCCAAGCGCCTGATCGGCCGCAAGTTCGACGAGAAGGAAGTGCAAAAGGA
>JAVWTB010000040.1:0-19737 GCA_036667955.1 Comamonas sp. | reverse complement strand
GAGCGCCGGACTGTTAATCCGTAGGTCCCTGGTTCGAGCCCAGGTTGAGGAGCCATTCGAAAAGCCTGCATCCTGTATGCAGGCTTTTTTGTTTTTGCGGCCTACCCCCTGGGCACTGCCTGCCAGGCGACAGAACTGCAGTATTTGTCACCCCTGCGCATCACCGGGTGGCAATCGCCCGCCATTTGGCCGCTACCATGGCAGCTGACACCATGAGCGCCGACCACCACACTCCCCCACTGGCCTGGCTGCAGGCCGACGACGCCTTTCCGCCCGTTGACCAGGCCTGGGGCCCGGAGACCATCCACCCCGGCTTGCTGGCCGCTGGAGGCGTGCTCGACAGCGCCCATCTGCAGCAAGCCTACCGCCAGGGCATCTTCCCCTGGTTCAGCGAGGGCTCGCCGATTCTGTGGTGGTCCACCGATCCGCGCATGGTGCTGCAGCCAGCGCAGTTCAGGCTGCACCGCTCGCTCAAACAGGCGATCCGCAAGTTTGAGCAGCAACCCGATTGCGAGCTGCGCATCGACAGCGACTTTGCGGCCGTGATCGCCGCCTGCAGCCAGCAGCCACGCGAGGGCCAGGACGGCACCTGGATCGTGGACGACATCCAGGCCGCCTACACCCAGTTGCACCGCGATGGCTTTGCCCACAGTGTGGAGCTGTGGCAAGGTGGCCGCCTGGTTGCCGGCCTGTACTGTGTGGCCATCGGCCGCGCGGTGTTTGGCGAATCCATGTTCACCACCATCCCCAATGGCTCCAAGATCGCGCTGGCGGCACTGGTGCAGATCTGCAAACGCGAGCAGGTGCCGATGATCGACTGCCAGCAAAACACCGGGCACCTGGCCTTCATGGGCGCAGCGGAAATGCCCCGCAGCCAGTTTGTGGCCAACGTGCAGGCACAAATAGCGCTGCCGCCGATGCGCTGGGAGTTTGCATCTGGCGATTGGACTGACATAATCCCACTATCTGAAATGACATTTCCGCATCCGGATGAGTAGGCTGAACGAATTACCACTGCATAGCTTGCAGTTTTATGCGACAGCGCCCTACCCATGCAGCTACCTCGAAGCGCGCATGGCGCGCTCTCAGGTAGCCACGCCCAGCCACGCCATCCAGAACGATGTTTACTCCGAACTGATCCAACAAGGTTTTCGCCGCAGTGGCCTGTTCACCTACCGGCCCTATTGCGATGGCTGCCAGGCCTGCGTGCCTTTGCGCGTCCATGTGCAGGACTTCAAGGCCAAACGCCACCAGCGCCGCGCAGCCAAGCAGCACCAAGCGCTGGACGTGCGCGTGCTGCCCCTGGGTTTTCTGCGCGAGCACTACGAACTCTACCTGCGCTACCAATCGGCCCGCCACACCGGTGGCGGCATGGACGAGGACAGCATTGAGCAGTATTCGCAATTCATGCTGCAAAGCCGGGTCAACAGCCGGCTGGTAGAGTTCCGCGAGCCCGGGGATGCGCAGCAGCCTGGCGCCTTGAAGATGGTCTCCATCATCGACATCCTCAACGACGGCCTCTCGGCGGTCTACACCTTTTACGAACCCGAGCCCCACACCAGCTACGGCACCTACAACGTGCTTTGGCAGATAGCCCAGTGCCGCACCATGGGCCTGCCCTACCTCTACCTGGGCTACTGGATTGCCGCCAGCCCCAAGATGCAGTACAAGGCCGACTACCAGCCCTACGAGGTCTATGCAGACCAGCGCTGGCAGCCGGGCCCGCTCGCCAACCATTGCGCCCCTTGATCGTTCCGATCAAGCGGCCCCTCCATTTTTGTTATTTGAGCGCCAGTCTACGCATGACCAAAACAACACATGACACCGTCACCAAGCCCAGCGTGCAAGTGCTAGAACGCATGTTCACGCTGCTGGACGTCCTGGCCACGCGCGAGGAAGCGGTGTCACTCAAGGAGCTCAGCGAGATCACGGGCCTGCACCCCTCGACGACGCACCGCATCTTGAACGACCTGACCATTGGCCGCTTTGTGGACCGCCCCGAATCGGGCAGCTACCGCCTGGGTATGCGCTTGCTGGAGCTGGGCAACCTGGTCAAGGCGCGCATCAATGTGCGCGAGGTGGCCTTGCTGCCGATGCGCCGCCTGCACCTGGCCACCCAGCAGGCCATCAACCTGAGCATGCGCCAGGGCGATGAGATCGTCTATGTGGAGCGCAGCTTCAGTGAGCGCTCGGGCATGCAGGTGGTGCGCGCCATTGGGGGCCATGCGCCGCTGCACCTGACATCGACGGGCAAGCTCTTTTTGGCCAATGACGAGCCCGAGCGTGTGCGCGCCTATGCCATGCGCACGGGCCTGGCCGGCAACACCAAGAACAGCATCACCAACCTGGCCGTTTTGGAGCGCGAGCTGTCCAAAACCCGCCAGTACGGCGTGGCGCGCGACAACGAAGAGCTAGAGCTGGGCGTGCGCTGCATGGCAGCGGGCATTTATGACGACCAGGGGCGCCTGGTGGCAGGCCTGTCGGTGTCGGCCCCTGCCGACCGACTGGAAGACGCCTGGACCACGCGCCTGCAGGCCACGGCCACTGAAATCTCCTCGGCGCTGGGTTTTGACGAGCAGCGCCAGCCCAACGCACGTTGAGCCTGAGCACTCCATCGCCTACACGTAAAAAAACCTGCCGAGGCAGGTTTTTTTGTGGACGCAGGGCTCGCTCAGTGCTTGGCCAGCAGTTGCGTGCCTGAGCCTTCCACCCAGTGGCGCACGCGCTCGGCATCGGCGAGGCGGCCAAACTTGCCGGCCGAATCCAGGAACACCATGATCAGCTTGCGGCCAGCCACCTGGGTCTGCATCACCAGGCAGCGCCCGGCTTCGGAGATGTAGCCGGTCTTTTGCAGGCCGATATTCCAGTCCGGGTTGTGCACCAGGCGGTTGGTATTGTTGAACTGCACGGTGCGCTCGCCCACCTCCACCTGGTAAGAAGGAGAAGTGGTCAGGTCGCGCATCAGCGCATCGGAGTGCGCCACGTTCACGAGGGTCGCCAGATCGAAGGCACTGGATTGGTTGGAGCTCGACAGACCGGTGGGCTCGACATAGCGGGTATCAGCCATGCCCAGCATCTTGGCCTTCATGTTCATCATGCCGACAAAAGTCTGCATGCCGCCTGGGTAGGTACGGCCCAGTGCGTGTGCCGCGCGGTTCTCGCTAGACATCAGCGCCAGGTGCAGCAGCTCGCCGCGCATCAAGGTGGTGCCCACACGCAGGCGCGAGCTGCTGTGCTTTTCGGTATCCACGTCGTCCTGGGTGATGGTGATCATCTCATCCATCGGCAGCTGGGCCTGGGAGATGATGAGGCCGGTCATCAGCTTGGTGAGCGAGGCAATCGGCAGCACGGCGTGGTCGTTCTTGGACAGCAGCACTTCGTGCGTATCTTGATCGAGCACCAGAGCCACGCTGGACTTGAGCGCCAGCGGATCGGTCACATCATGCAGACCGGCCAGTTGGCCAAAAGACTGGCGCTCGGGAATGATGACGGCAGCGGCTACTGCGGCACGGCCGGCATGGCGGCCAGCCTTGGCCAGCGTGGTTTTGCCTTTGGCAGCCTTGCCAGCCACCTTCTTGGAAGCATGGGCCTCCGCCACCTGCTTGTGGCGCCCATTGCGCTCACCTTTGGATGCCACAGCCGCCTGCTTTTTGCCCGCCTTGGCCTGCACTTGGGCTTTGGGGGCAGCCTTGGCTTTGGTGCTGGCCTGGGCGCCGGGTGCCGCCAAACCAAAGGCCAGGGTGCAAATTGCAAACAAATGTGAAAAACGACGCAAAACACTGCGATGACGTAGCGCCATTATTCTGCTCCCTACAAAAACGATAGCTGAAGGCGAAAACTTCGATTTAAAAAATCGCGTAAATTCATGAACTTACGCGACTCTTCAATTATTTAAGTGAAATTATATTCCGAAGTCTCATCCTTGTGCAGCTACCCGCTCCGTAGGATTTTGTAACTTATTCAGGGCCGCGATGTAAGCCTTCGCTGACGCCACCACGATATCGGGGTCCGCGCCTACACCGTTGACGATGCGGCCACCCAGTTGCAGGCGCACGGTCACCTCGCCCTGGCTCTCCGTCGAGCCGCTGATGGCATTGACCGCATACAGCACCATCTCGGCTCCGCTGCGTGCCTGCGACTCGATGGCCTTCATCGAGGCATCTACAGGTCCATTGCCTGTCGACTCGCCGCGCACCTCCTGGCCGTGGGCAATCAACACCACGCTGGCCTTGGGTTGCTCGCCCGTTTCGCTTGACTGCGAGAGCGACACAAAGCGGTAAAGCTCAGCCTGCGCCTCGGCACCTTCCATATGCACCAGGGCCAGGATGTCCTCGTCAAAAATCTCGCTCTTGCGATCGGCCAGATCCTTGAAGCGCGCGAACGCGGCATTGATCTCGCTCTCACTGTCCATCACCACGCCCAGCTCCTGCAGGCGCTGCTTGAAGGCGTTGCGACCCGAGAGCTTGCCCAGCACGATCTTGTTGGCGCTCCAGCCCACATCTTCGGCACGCATGATCTCGTAGGTGTCACGCGCCTTGAGCACGCCATCTTGGTGGATACCGGAGGCATGGGCAAAGGCATTGGCGCCCACCACGGCCTTGTTGGGCTGCACTACAAAGCCGGTGGTCTGGCTGACCAGGCGGCTGGCGGCCACGATGTGCTGGGCGTCGATGTTGACATCCAGGCCAAAGTAATCGCGGCGCGTCTTGACGGCCATCACGACTTCTTCGAGTGAGCAGTTGCCCGCGCGCTCGCCCAGGCCGTTGATGGTGCATTCCACCTGGCGTGCACCGCCAATCTTGACGCCGGCCAGCGAGTTGGCGACGGCCATGCCCAAGTCGTTATGGCAGTGCACGGACCAGATGGCCTTGTCGCTGTTGGGAATGCGCTCGCGCAGGTTGAGAATGAACTGGCCATACAGCTCGGGGATCGCGTAGCCGACGGTGTCGGGCACATTGATGGTGGTGGCGCCTTCGGCAATCACCGCCTCGATCACGCGGCAGAGAAAATCAGGGTCGCTGCGGTAGCCGTCTTCGGGGCTGAACTCCACATCGCCCACCAGGTTGCGGGCAAAGCGCACCGACAACTTGGCCTGCTCGAACACCTCATCGGGCGACATGCGCAGCTTCTTCTCCATGTGCAGCGCGCTGGTCGCAATGAAGGTATGGATACGCGCGCGGTTGGCGGGCTTCAAGGCCTCGGCAGCACGGGCGATGTCGCGGTCATTGGCGCGCGCCAGAGAGCAAATGGTCGAGTCCTTGATGATGGAGGCGATGCTCTGCACACAATCGAAATCACCGTTGGAGCTGGCGGCAAAACCGGCCTCGATCACATCTACCTTGAGGCGTTCGAGCTGGCGCGCAATGCGCAGCTTTTCGTCCTTGGTCATCGACGCGCCGGGCGACTGCTCGCCATCGCGCAAGGTGGTATCAAAAATAATCAGTTGGTCGCTCATCGTGTGTTCTCCATGGCATTGATCATGCGCTGCCGCCGTGCTGCCACCGTGGGTCAGTGGAATCTCTAAAACAGGCTGCAGGAAAGCGATCTGCTCGCCCTCCTGCAGCCTGCATCAACCGCGCTACAGTTTACGTGCTTTGCTCCGTCTGTGGTTAGACGGCAGCCGTTTCCGCAGCCGCTTGTGGCGCTGCCGTTTGCACGCTGGCGACAGCACCGCTACGTGCTACCGCGCTCATCACCGCACGGAAAGCAGCTTGGGTGCTGTTGCTGTCCATGCCCACGCCGTACAGGCTTTGGTTCTCACCCACGCGCAGCTCGATGTAGGCTGCAGCCGTGGCATTGGCGCCCTTGTCGCCGCGGGCATCGCTGGCAGCCACTGCATGCTCGCTGTAGTCCAGCAAACGAACGGGGATACCGATGGCGCTGCTGACCGCTTGCACAAAGGCATCGATAGGGCCATTGCCCTGGCCAGCAATGCTGACCGGCTGGCCAGCCCACTGCAGCTTACCGCTGATGCGCACTTCGTCGCTGTCGTCGGATTCCACCCGGTACTGGGCCAGTGCGTGGTTGGCGCTGAGTTGGTACTCGCGCTCGAAAATTTGCCACAGGTCCTTGGCGGTGAACTCGGTGCCTGCCGTGTCCATCGCGCGCTGCACGACCTGGCTGAACTCGATCTGCAAGCGGCGCGGCATGGCCAAACCGTAGGCTTCTTCCAGCAGGTAAGAGATACCGCCCTTGCCCGACTGGCTGTTGACGCGGATGACGGCCTCGTAGCTGCGGCCCAGGTCCTTGGGGTCGATGGGCAGGTAAGGAATCGCCCAGATATCGGCATCCTGCCGAGCTGCAAAGGCCTTCTTGATGGCATCCTGGTGCGAGCCCGAGAACGAGGTGTAGACCAGATCACCAGCATAGGGGTGGCGGGCGGGCACGGGCAGCTGGTTGCAGAACTCCACCTCGGCACGGATGGCATCGATGTCCGAGAAATCGAGCTGGGGCGATACGCCCTGCACATACATGTTCAAGGCCACATTGACGATATCGAGATTACCGGTGCGCTCGCCATTGCCAAACAAACAGCCTTCCACCCGATGTGCGCCGGCCATCAAGGCCAATTCGGCGCTGGCCGTGCCGGTGCCGCGGTCGTTGTGGGGGTGCACGGACACGACCACTTCGGGGCGGCCCACAAACTTGCGCACCATCCACTCGATCTGGTCGGCAAACACATTGGGGGTGGCGTTCTCTACCGTGGTGGGCAGGTTCAGGATGATGTCGCGGCCAGGGCCCCAGGCGGCAATCGCCGTCTCGCAGGCTTGCAAGGACACCTCCAACTCCGCCAGGGAGAAGGTCTCGGGCGAGTATTGCAAAACCCATTCGGTGCCGGGCTGGGCATCGGTCAAGGTCTTGAGGTGCGTCACCTGGTCTTTGACCAGCGCCATCACCTCGGGCACGCTCATGCCAAACACCACTTTGCGCCAAACGGGAGCCACGGCGTTGTAGATGTGGACGATGGCGCGCGGCGCGCCTTGCAGGGCCTCGACCGTGCGGGTGATCAACTCGGAACGGGCTGGCGTCATCACCTGGATGGTGACATCGGCAGGAATGCGCTTTTCCTCGATCAACTGGCGCACAAAGTCGAATTCGATCTGCGAGGAAGCGGGAAAGCCGACTTCGATTTCCTTGAAACCAATCTTGACCAGCATGTCAAACATACGCAGCTTACGCGCCAGGTCCATGGGCTCGATCAACGCCTGGTTGCCATCGCGCAGATCGGTGGACAGCCAAATGGGTGCCTCGGTGATCTGGGCATCAGGCCAGGTGCGGTCACGCAACGCAATGGCTGGGAAAGCGCGGTATTTGCTGGAAGGTTGGGTCAACATGGTTGTCTGGTCTTTCTCATCGAATCAAAGAATTCGGGGTGGGAAACCAGCAACCTGAAATGCAAAACGGCCCGTTGCTGGTGCAAACGGGCCGAGGTGTAGGGGTGAAAAACTGCGCGCTACTCTACCTGCCCGTTGGACATTAGTAGTAGAGCTAGGGACAGGTTTTGCATGGCAGTCACTCTAACACAGGTTTTCAAGGCCGTGTGCAAAAAATCAGTCGTCGTGCAAGCCGCGCTCATCGGGCTCGTCGGTCGAGGTGGCCACAATTGAGACCGGCTGGCCCTTGAAGCGGCGCCAGGCGTAGATCACATATCCCGAGAGTGAATACAGCACAAAGATCAGAAACAGCATGGTGGCCGGCTCGATGCTGACCAAGGCCAGCAGCAGCACCACGACCACCAGAGAGATAAAGGGCACGCTCTTGGCGGCACCCGCATCCTTGAAGCTGTAGTACGGAATATTGGTGACCATGGTCAGGCCCGCCAGCAAGGTGATGGCAAACATGATCCAGGACAGGTCATCGCGGCTGGCCGGATAGCCGCCAAACAACGCAATCACCTGGCCAAAAATCGGCACATCGCGGTGCGACACCAAGAGCGCACTGGTCAGCCAGATGAAGCCCGCCACCAAGGCCGCCGCTGCGGGCGATGGCATGCCCTGGAAATAGCGCTTGTCCACCACGCCGGTGTTGACGTTGAAACGCGCCAGGCGCAAAGCCGCGCAGGAGCAGTACACAAAGGCTGCTATCCAGCCCCAGCGGCCCAGCGGGCGCAACGCCCATTCGTAAGCGATCAGCGCAGGTGCCGCGCCAAAGGACACCATGTCCGACAGCGAATCCATCTGCTCGCCAAAGGCGCTTTGGGTATGCGTCATGCGCGCCACGCGGCCGTCCAGGCTGTCGAGCACCATGGCACAGAAGACGCCCACGGCAGCGGCCTCGAAACGGCCATTCATGGCCATCACGATCGAGTAAAAACCGCCAAACAAGGCCGCCAAGGTAAACGAGTTGGGCAGCACATAAATGCCCTTGCGCCATTTGCGCTGCGCAGGCACCAGCGCATGCGCGCCAGCCTTGGGCTTGGTTTCGTTATCGTCCAGCATTCAATCCACTCCAGCGCCAGCTATGGCTGCGCAATCAGCTACTTATTTTAGTGTTTCCAGGGGGCATTACCCCACCGGAGCGTGGCCTACAGTGTAGCTTTTCGCCAGCCAGCGCTCAGCGCGCATGCCCATGAAAAAAGGACTGCCAAGGCAGTCCTTCGAAACCAGGTCGGTGCCGCTGCAATGCAGCGGCGGCCGGTGCTGTTTAGTTGCGGGTCTGGTCGACCAGCTTGTTCTTGGCGATCCAAGGCATCATGGCGCGCAGCTGGCCACCCACTTGCTCGATCTGGTGATCGGCAGTGTTGCGGCGGCGGGCGGTCATCGATGGGTAGCTCAGACGGCCTTCCTGGATGAACATCTTGGCGTATTCGCCGTCCTGGATGCGCTTCAACGCATTGCGCATGGCCTTGCGCGACTCTTCGTTGATGACTTCCGGACCGGTCACGTACTCGCCGTATTCGGCGTTGTTCGAGATCGAGTAGTTCATGTTGGCAATGCCGCCTTCGTAGATCAGGTCCACGATGAGCTTGAGCTCGTGCAGGCATTCGAAGTAGGCCATCTCAGGGGCGTAACCGGCTTCCACCAGGGTCTCGAAGCCCATCTTGATCAGCTCGACCGCGCCGCCGCACAGAACGGCTTGCTCGCCGAACAGGTCGGTCTCGGTTTCTTCCTTGAAGTTGGTCTCGATGATGCCGGCCTTGCCGCCACCATTGGCCATCGCGTACGACAGGGCCAGGTCACGGGCCTTGCCGGACTTGTCCTGGTGCACAGCGATCAGGTGGGGCACGCCGCCACCTTGGGTGTAGGTGTTGCGCACGGTGTGGCCGGGAGCCTTGGGAGCGACCATCCACACGTCCAGATCGGCGCGGGGCACGACCTGGTTGTAGTGCACGTTGAAGCCGTGCGCGAACACCAGCGACGCGCCTTGCTTGATGTTGTCCTTGACGTTGTCGCTGTACACCTTGGCGATGTCTTCGTCAGGCAGCAAGATCATGACCACGTCAGCGGCCTTGACGGCGTCGTTGACTTCCATCACGGTCAGGCCGGCCTTCTCGGCCTTGGGCCAGGAAGCGCCAGACTTGCGCAGACCGACGATGACCTTCACGCCACTGTCGTTCAGGTTCTGCGCGTGCGCATGGCCTTGCGAGCCGTAGCCAATGATGGCGATGGTCTTGCCTTTGATGAGGGACAGGTCACAGTCCTTGTCGTAAAAAACTTTCATGCTTCGCTCCGTTGGTATCAGTCAAAAATGCAAACAAACACTTGTTCAAGAATCTGTATCGTCAGGGGGCCTTGCGGTGTTTCCTGACGCCAGCAAATAAGCCCCCGCTACAAAAGCGCCCAATCCTACTATGAGGGACAACCACAAGTGGGAGCCAGGGGTAGCAAAGGCATCGGCCTGTGATTGAAGCGAATCGCATTGGCGAATCTGGGTCCAGCCGTCCTGTTCCCAGGCACATTCCGGATCCTCTTGCTGCTGCGAAGACACGACCAGCACAAGCCCCACCAGCAGCAACACCACCCCCGCCGTGTGACGGGCATGGCGCCGCAGCCGGTGACACCAGCGCATTACACGCGCAAGATGCGTTCACCGCGACCGATGCCGCTGGCACCGGTGCGCACGGTTTCGAGAATGGCCGAGCGGTCAATCGCGCTCAAAAACGCGTCGTTCTTCGCCTGGTCGCCGGTCATCTCAATGGTGTAGCTCTTCTCGGTCACATCGATGATGCGGCCCCGGAAGATATCGGCCATGCGCTTCATCTCTTCACGCTCCTTGCCGACCGCCCGCACCTTGATCATCATCAGCTCACGCTCGGTATAGGCGCCTTCGGTCAGGTCCACCACCTTGACCACTTCGATCAGGCGATTGAGGTGCTTGGTGATCTGTTCGATGACGTCGTCCGAGCCGGTGGTGGTGATCGTCATGCGCGACAGCGAGGCATCCTCGGTGGGTGCCACGGTGAGCGACTCAATGTTGTAGCCACGGGCCGAAAACAGGCCCACCACGCGCGACAGAGCGCCTGGTTCGTTCTCCAGGAGAACAGCGATGATGTGTTTCATAAGAACAGCGTCCTCTTTTCGCTACCCTCCCCCGGCGCCGGTAAGCGCAGGGCTCGGTAGACAATAGATTCGTCAGAAAGGGAAAATCGAAGGGAAGGTTGGGCGCGCGCTTGCGACAAGGCGCGCCTACCGGAGACGGCGTTTACAGATCGTCCGCGCCCAGCAGCATCTCAGTGATGCCCTTGCCGGCCTGGACCATCGGGAAGACGTTCTCGGTCGGATCGGTGCGGAAGTCGAGGAACACGCTCTTGCGCTCTTCGCGGGCAATGCGCCGCGCCTCACGCAGGGCGGGCTCCACATCTTCAGGCTTCTCGATGAGAATGCCCGCGTGGCCATAGGCCTCGGCCAGCTTGACGAAGTCAGGCAGCGAATCCATGTAGCTGTGGCTGTAGCGGCCCGAGTATTCGATCTCTTGCCACTGGCGCACCATGCCCAGAAAACGGTTGTTAAGCGCGCAGATGATGATCGGCGTCTCATACTGGCGGCAGGTGGCCAGCTCCTGGATGTTCATCTGCACCGAGCCTTCGCCGGTGATACAGAACACCTCGGCATCGGGCTTGGCCAGCTTGATACCCATCGCATAGGGAATGCCCACACCCATGGTGCCCAGGCCGCCCGAGTTGATCCAGCGGCGCGACTCCTCGAAGCGGTAGTACTGCGCCGCCCACATCTGGTGCTGGCCCACGTCCGAGGTCACATAGCAGTCCGCATCGCGGGTCATCTGCCAGAGTGTCTCGACCACGAACTGCGGCTTGATCACATCCTTGTTGCCACGGTCATAGCGCAGGCAATCGCGGCTGCGCCAGCCTTCGATGGTCTTCCACCAGTTTTGCAGCGCGTCGGCATCGGGGCCGGCCACGCTCTCGCGCACCATGGCGATCAGCTCGGTCAGCACTTCCTTGCAGTCGCCGACGATGGGCACATCCACCTTGACGCGCTTGGAGATCGACGAAGGGTCGATGTCGATATGGATGATCTTGCGCTCCACCGACATGAAATGCTTGGGGTTGCCGATCACGCGGTCATCAAAGCGCGCGCCTACGGCGAGCAGCACATCGCAGTTCTGCATTGCGTTGTTGGCTTCAATGGTGCCGTGCATGCCCAGCATGCCCAGGTACTTGGGGCTGCTGGCCGGGTAGGCACCCAGACCCAGCAGGGTATGGGTCACCGGGTAGCCCAGCAGGTCCACCAGGGTGCGCAGCTCTTGCTCGGCGCCGCTCAGCAGCACACCACCACCGGTGTAGATATACGGACGCTTGGCCGCCAGCAGCAGCTGCAACGCCTTGCGGATCTGGCCGCTGTGGCCCTTCTTGACTGGGTTGTAGGAGCGCATCTCCACCGTCGCGGGATAGCCGCTGTATGCCACCTTCTTGAAGGAGACATCCTTGGGAATATCGACCACCACGGGGCCAGGGCGGCCCGTGCGTGCAATATGGAAGGCCTTTTTCATGGTCAGCGCCAGATCGCGCACATCCTTGACCAGGAAATTGTGTTTGACGATGGGACGCGTGATGCCGACGGTGTCGCACTCCTGGAAGGCATCGGAGCCAATGGCCGTCGTCGATGTCTGGCCCGAAATAACCACGATCGGGATGCTGTCTGTGTAAGCAGTGGCAATACCGGTGACTGCATTCGTCAGGCCGGGACCAGAGGTGACCAGTGCTACGCCCACCTCGCCGGTGGCGCGGGCAAAACCGTCAGCGGCGTGCACGGCCGCCTGCTCGTGGCGTACCAGCACATGGTTGATGGTGTCTTGTTTGTACAGCGCGTCGTAGATGTAGAGAACCGCACCGCCGGGGTAGCCCCACAGTTGCTGCACGCCTTCGGCCTGCAGTGCCTTGACCAGCACTTCAGCGCCCATGAGTTCTTGTGTTTTTTGTGCGGACTGATGCGCCGCCTGTGCCGAGTTCTGTTCGGCCTTGGACATTTCCATGATCAACCTTTGTGAATTTCTCTAACGAAAAACCTCTGGTGCTCCTTGCACGGCTCTTGTGGAGCTTGCTTGGAACTTGAGGCCACCGGACATAGGCGAGATGCTTGCGACGCCGGACCGTGACCCTTTTGCTTTTTTGATGATGCTTATACATTATCGCACTGCAGCATTGCTTTGCGACACGCTACGGATTTTTTTTCGATAGGATGCGATAATCTAAGGCTTGACGCGGTGTTTTTTGCCACACTTGGTTTATTTACCCGGGTAAAAGCGAGAAATCTCTGAATAACCACGTGTTGGGTACGATTTGGCCACTGAACGAGAACTGTCCGACTTTCTGAAAAGCGTTGAAAAGCGAGCTTTCAAGCGCTCGCTTTTTCATGTGCGCGACCAGGAAGCCGCGCTCGACATCGTGCAGGACAGCATGATGAAGCTGGCCGAGCACTATGGTGACAAGCCGCCGAATGAGCTGCCTATGCTCTTCCAGCGCATCTTGTCCAATAGCACCCTCGATTGGTTCCGTCGGCAGAAGACGCGCAATGCGCTCTTCACCACGATGAGCGACTTCGAAGGCCCCGATGACGAGGGGGAATTCAACCTGCTCGACATCTACAACGCCGACAATGGCGACACGGAGCAGAGCGCTGAAGACCATACCAACCGCAAACAAACCCTTGCATTAATAGAAAAAGAGATACAACAGCTGCCAGCGCGTCAACGCGAAGCGTTTCTGATGCGTTATTGGGAAGAGATGGACATTGCAGAGACTGCCGCAGCCATGGGCTGCTCAGAGGGAAGTGTCAAAACCCACTGCTTTCGCGCCATCCAAACCTTGAGTAAAGTGCTTAAGGCCAAAGGAATCGTGCTATGAACCGCCTAAACACCGCCCAACCCGTTGTCAATGCTGAAATCTTTGCTCGCCGCGTCACCGCTCGGCTGAGCGAAGGGCAGGCCGATCTCGACTACGACATCAGCGAACGTTTGCGAGCGGCTCGGGAGCGCGCCCTGTCGCGCCGCAAGGTCGTGGCCGTGCCCGCCATCGCACGCCAGCCCCAGCAAGAAGCAGCCTCCTCGCGCAAACGCACTTGGTGGCGCGCCGTCGTATCGGCCGTGCCACTGAGCGCCATGGTCGCGGGTCTGGCCTTCTTCAACGGCGTACAAGCCGATGAAGGCGCCAGCGAAATGGCCGAGTACGATGCGACACTGCTGGCTGACGAGCTGCCGCCAAGCGCCTATACTGATCCTGGTTTTACCCAGTTTCTGAAGATTGCTGCCCAAAAGCAGCCCACTGACAAGCGTTGAGACACGATTCCGATAACGACGAGGTAGCCGGCAGCACGCCCGCCCCTTCGACACTCCCTGCCATAGCAGCCAGTATTTTGCTGGCTGCTTTTGCTGTTCTGGGCCTGTATGCCGGCAACAAGGCCGCCAACATCTACGGCAGCGCTGCCAGCGATCTGGTCAGCGCCAACAGCGTGACCCGCTCCACCAGCCCCCGCAACGAAGGCCCCAGCTGGGACGCGCTGGACGACGACCAGCGGACGGTGCTGGCGCCGCTCGAAGAGCAGTGGAACTGGCTGACCACCCAGCAAAAAAGCCGCTGGACCATGATCGCCGACAGCTTTGACGATTTCTCGCCCGAAGAGCAGCTGCGCATTGCCGAGCACATGAAGGAATGGGCCAAGTTCAGCCTGTCCGACCAGAGCCGCGCCCGGCTGAACTACTCCAACATCAGCAGCCTGTCGGCCGAAGAAAAACGCCAACTCTGGGAAGACTACCAGGCCTTGAGTGCCCGCGAGCGTCGGCGCCTGGCCCAGGGCAGCGCGCTCTACCCCGGTGGCGTGGCCTTGGCGCCGCGCCCTACGGCCCGCAGCACGGGCCGCTTGGTGCGGGTGCCCGCTGCCGCCATCAACCCCAACCGCGCCAACCCACCCAAGATTTTGCCGCCGCCCGAAATCCGTGTGCAGTCGCGTGGCATGGTCACCCCCGTCGAAGTGGGCCCCTTGAGCGGACCGGCGCCCGCACCGCTACCCGCCCCAAACACGCATGCGGCGCCCGCGCCTGCAGCACCGGCGGTGGAAATTGCGCCCATCCAGATGCCCGCACCGGTCACCCCCTCCCCCCTGCCCCCGCTGGATGGGCAGAGCCGCCCACCCGCAGGCGAATCGCAGTCGCGCACCAGCGACAGCCCTCTGCACCCGCCCACCTGATACTGGCAGCATGCAGCCCGACACCCGCCCAGCAGCGCAGCCCCCCAGCCCCACGGCCAGCAGCCCGTTGTTGCGCGCACCACGTCTGGCGCGACGCATGGCCTGCTGGCTCTACGAGGGCATGCTGATGTTCGGCGTGGTCTTCATGGCCGGTTACCTCCACAGCGCGCTGAGCCAGTCACGCCATGCGCTGGACAACCGCCACGGCCTGCAGCTGTTCCTGTTCATCATCTTTGGCATCTACTTCAGCTGGTTCTGGCACAAAGGCCAGACCCTGGCGATGAAGACCTGGCACATCCGCATCGTCAGCCGCAGCGGCCAGCCTTTGACCCAGGGCCGCGCGCTGCTGCGCTACGTTTGCAGCTGGCTGTGGTTTCTGCCCCCTCTGGTGCTGAGCCTGCCTTTTGGCCTGCCGGTGCGTGAAGTTGTGGTGTTGCTGACCGGCTGGATCGTGCTGTGGGCGCTGGCCAGCCGGCTGCATCCGCAGGGCCAGTTCTGGCACGATGCCCTCGCCGGCACACGCCTGGTCAGCGCCGAGCGCCCTGCCCAGGTCCTGCCCACACCCAGCCAATCGGCCTAGGCCGCCACAGTGCGACTGGGTGCTGTTGCACTGGGCGCCACACGGAGCGCCAGACAGCAATGCTGCGGTGCAATAATATGGTCTGCTTGGCCCGCCCTATGCCATGATGGGCCATAACCCTGCCTCCCATGAACCAGCCCGATCCTCTCCCTCCTGCAGAACCCGCCGCGCCAGAGCACAGCCTGGCCGACATCCATGCCGCCAATCCGCAAAAAAGCCGCAGCGGCCTGACACGAGTCTGGCATGCAGCCGGTTATTCGCTACAGGGTTTGCGCGCCGGTTGGACTGAAAAGGCCTTTCGCCTGGAAGCCATGCTGGCCCTGGTGCTGCTGCCGGTGTCCGTCTGGCTGGCCCGGGATTGGCGCGAATGGGCACTGCTGATCATCCCGGTTTTCCTGGTGCTGATCGCCGAGCTGCTCAACACCGGCATTGAAATGGCGATGGACCGCTTCGGACCGCAATGGCATACGCTGGCCAAGAAGGCCAAAGACATGGGCAGTGCGGCGGTATTCCTGGCCCTGGTGCTGTGCGCAGCGGTATGGCTCCCTGCCTTGTATGAAAGATTGCTGAAATGACGACTTCCCCCACGTTCTCGATGTGTGTGTACTGCGGCTCGCGCCCCGGCAAGCTAGATGCCTTTGGCGAGGCCGCTGAGGCCGTTGGACACTGGATCGGCAGCCATGGCGGCCAGTTGGTTTACGGCGGCGGCAAGTCGGGCCTGATGGGCACGGTGGCACGCGCCACGCGCGAGGCCGGTGGCCGCGTGGTCGGCGTGATCCCCAAGGCCCTGGTGGACCGCGAACTGGCCAATGAGCTGTGCGACGAGCTGCATGTGGTCACCACCATGCATGAGCGCAAGGCCATGATGGCCGAGCGCAGCAATGCCTTTATCGCCATCCCCGGCGGCATCGGCACCTTCGAGGAGTTGTACGAGATCTGGACCTGGCGCCAGCTGGGCTACCACGACAAGCCCATCGGCATCCTCAACGCCAATGGCTACTACGACGGCATGCTGCAATTTCTGCAACAGTGCGTGGGCCAGGGCTTTATGGATGACTGGCAGATGGGCCTGATCAAGAGCGGCATTGACCATGGCGCCTTGCTAGAGCAGCTGGTGGAAGAAGCCGGCCTGTCGCGCCAGAAAGATTCGCTGCGCGAAGTGATCTAAGCGGCAGTGGCTGGCACAAAAAAATCGGCCCCTGTGCAGGGCCGATTCCTTTTGGTACTTTGCCTCCGCTGCCCCGTGGAGTGAGGGAGGCAGCAGCGGCTAAAAATACATGGTTCAGTCGTTGTCCGCCACCGTCTTGGCAAACGCAATACCGATCAGCGAGATCACAGCCGTGCCCAGGATGTACCAGGCCACCGGTACCCAGGAGCCGTTGTACTTGTTGAGCAACCAGGTGGCCAGCAAAGGGGCCGTGCCGCCGGCCAAGGCCGCACCAATCTGGTAGCCCAGGGTGATGCCGGTATAGCGCACGCGGGTCGAGAAGATCTCCGAGAACAAGGTGCCCAGCACTGCCGTAATAGGGGCCCACACAAGACCCAGGCCAATGACGGTCGCGATCACCAGCGAAGTCATCGTGCGCTGCTCCAGCAGCATGAAGTACGGGAAGGTGAAGGCGGCCATCACCAAGGTGCCCGCCACAAACATGCGCTTGCGGCCAATGCTGTCGGACAGGCGCCCCATGATGGGGATCATCACGGTGGTCAGCAAGGTGGCAATGGTGACCGCATTGAGCACCGATATGCGCTCAAAGCCCAGGCTGGCCGTGCCGTAGCTGACGATGAAGGTCGAGAAGATATAGAACGGCGCGGTCTCCACAAACTTGATGGCCACCGCTACCAGCACGGCGCGCCAGTGGTAGCGCAGGGTTTCAACCAGAGGGATCTTGGCCACATTGCCGCTGGCCTTGGCCTGCTTGAATGCAGGGGTCTCATCAATGCCCTTGCGGATCCACAGACCCAGAAACACCAGCACGGCGCTCAGCAAAAAGGGAACGCGCCAGCCCCAGGCCAGAAACTCCTCGTCGGGCAAGGTACTCATCAAGGTGATGGACAGCGTTGCCAGCACCATGCCAATGGTCACACCCATCTGCGGCACGCTGCCAAACAGGCCTTTGCGGTTTTTCGGCGCATATTCGTAGGCCAGCAACAGGGCCCCACCCCATTCGCCGCCAATGCCCAGGCCTTGCACCAGGCGCAACACAATCAGCAAGATGGGCGCCCAGATGCCAATCTGCGCGTAGCCCGGCAGCAGGCCGATCAGCACCGTCGCGCCGCCCATCAAGGACAGGGTGATTACCAAGGTCTTCTTGCGCCCGATGCGGTCACCAATGTGCGAGAAGATGAAGCCGCCCAGCGGGCGGACAAAGAAGGTCAGCGAGAACGTCAGGTAAGACAGCATCAGCCCCACGACCGGGTCGGCCGTCGGGAAGAACACCTTGCCAAACACCAGGGCTGCCGTGGTGGCGTACAAAAAGTAATCAAACCACTCGATGGAGCTCCCCATCAGACTGGCAATCAGTACTCGCTTATTGGTGGCCGCAGTCGTCGCTGCAGGCTCGGTCGAAGATGTGCGCATGGCAGGATGTGAATCAGATAGCAAAAGAAAAAGGGAAGGACCGGGACCCGCAGAGGGGATCCCGCCCAAGGTGTCAGCTGCGTGCAGCGGTGTAGGCGTCAAAAGCCAGGGAGGCGGCAGCCAGGTCTTCCAGCGCCGTGCCCACGGCCTTGAACAAGGTGATCTCATCGGCACGGCTGCGGCCTGCATGCTCGCCCCGGCACAGCTGCTCCAAGGTGGCGGCCAGCTGGCGCTTGTCCCAGGTACCGCTGGCAATGGGCGCGAGGATATCGCCGGCCTTCATCAGCGCCTCGGGCGTGTCGACAAACACCGTGGCACGGGCAAAGCAAGCGTCATCACTCTCGCGCATCGCGGGGGTAAAGCTGCCAATCAAATCCAGGTGCGCGCCCGGTTGCAGCCACTCGCCGCGCACCAGCGGCGCGGTAGACAGGGTCGCGCAGCTGATGATGTCAGCCCCGCGCACGGCCTGCTCCAGGTCCATGGCGACCGAGGCCTCCATGCCCTGCGCCTGCAGGCGCGCCACCATCGCCTGCGCGGCTTCGGGGCGGATATCCCAGACCTGCACCTGCTGGATATCGCGCACACAGCGGTAGGCATCGGGCAGCAGGCTGGCGACGCGGCCGGCTCCCAGCACCAGCAAGCGGCGGGCATCGGGGCGGCTGAGCCAGCGCGCAGCCAGCGCGGAGGCCGCAGCCGTGCGGCGCGAGGTGATGGCATCGCCATCCAGCACCGCCAGGGGCGCACCACTGGCCGCGTCATACAGGATGAACACGGAATGCAGACCGGGCAGGCCCAGCGCCTGGTTGCCCGGGAAAATGGACACGGTCTTGACCCCTATGCGCTTGCCGGTCTGCCAGGCGGGCATCAGCAGCATGATGCCGTCCTGCGCCGGCGTTGCGCCTGCAATCTGGTGGTTATGGCGCAAGGGCACTTCGCAGCCCTCGATGAACATCTGCTCAAGGCAGGCTACCAAGGCCGCCATGGGCAGGTGCTGTGTGGTGTGGGACGGGTCCAGGATCTGCATACGGAGGCGTTGAATATCTACTAAAGAGAAATAATTTTCGTATACGAAATTTAATGTAAATTAAGAGAAATTTTTTCCAAATATGCATCTTTTTGCCTAGGGTTTACCCCAAAATCGGAGGCAAAAAGCCGCAGCAGCGACTGCAGCCTCCCACCGGCCCGCGCACTGCCACCTACACTGGCGTGCACCACAAGAGCCCCCTATGCCCCACGCCCCCCTGCCCCACCACAACGCCGGCACCGATGCCACCACCGATGTGCTGGCCACCAAACTGCGCCTGCTGCGGCGCAACGCCGATCTCACCTTGCAGCAGCTGAGCCAGCGCTGCGGCATCTCTGCGTCTGCGCTGTCCAAGATCGAGCACGGCCAGCTCTCCCCCACTTATGAAAAGATTGCCGCCCTGGCCCGTGGGTTGGAGGTCGATGTGGGCGAACTCTTCAGCCCCTTGCAGCAAGCGGGGCTGCGTGCCCGGCGCAGCGTGACCCGCCGGGGTGAGGGCCTGGTGCATCCGACGCCGCAGTATGTGTATGCGCTGCTGCATGCCGACCTGGCGGACAAGCGCTTTATCCCGCTGCTGACCACCATCAAGGCCCATGAGCGCAGCGCCTTTCCCCAGCTGCTCAGCCACGATGGCGAGGAGATGCTGTATGTGCTGCAGGGCACCGTTGTGGTGCATACCGACAGCTATGCACCGCTGGAGCTCCACGCAGGCGACTCCTGCTACTTCGACAGCGCCATGGGCCATGCCTGCATCTCGGGCGGGGGTGAGGATGCGCAGGTGCTGTGGATCTGCTCGCACACCACGATCAAGCCTTAATGCCAGGACCGATCCGGGCATGAAAAAAGCGCCTGGTGATGAACTGACCCCCATAAGTTGGACGGTCTAGAAATAGCATCAAGCAGCTTTGGG
>JAVWTB010000039.1:0-20659 GCA_036667955.1 Comamonas sp. | reverse complement strand
CTGTGGGCTACCAGCCTACGCTGGCCGAAGAAATGGGCCGTCTGCAAGAGCGTATCACCTCGACCAAGGTCGGTTCGATCACCTCGATCCAGGCCGTTTACGTGCCAGCGGACGATTACACCGATCCATCGCCAGCAACGACCTTCGCCCACTTGGATTCCACCGTGGCACTGTCGCGTGACATCGCCTCGCTGGGTATCTACCCTGCGGTCGATCCGCTGTCGTCGACCAGCCGCCAGCTGGACCCCCAAGTGGTGGGTGAAGAGCACTACGCCGTAGCCCGCCAAGTGCAGGGTACGCTGCAGCGCTACACCGAGCTGCGCGACATTATTGCGATTCTGGGTATGGACGAGTTGGCTCCCGAAGACAAGCTCGTCGTGGCCCGCGCTCGCCGCATCCAGCGTTTCCTGTCGCAGCCGTTCCACGTTGCTGAAGTGTTCACGGGCGCTCCAGGCAAGTACGTGCCGCTGTCGGAAACCATCCGCGGCTTCAAGATGATCGTCAACGGCGAGTGCGACCACCTGCCAGAGCAAGCCTTCTACATGGTTGGCACGATCGACGAAGCCATCGAGAAGGCGAAGAAGATCCAAGCCTAACTGGGTCGGGCTGCAGCCATGCAGCCCATCCCTGCGGACTTGTTTCTTTTTCACTCTGAGGATCAAAGATGAACACCTTCCACGTTGATGTGGTCAGTGCTGAAGAATCCATCTTCTCCGGTGAAGCCCGCTTTGTGGCTTTGCCTGGTGAAATGGGCGAACTCGGTATCTACGCCCGCCACACGCCGTTGATCACCCGGATCAAGCCGGGTTCGGTGCGCATTGAGAAGGCCGACGGCAGCGAAGAATTCATCTTCGTGGCTGGTGGCATTCTCGAAGTGCAACCCGACTGCGTGACCGTGCTGTCCGATACCGCTGTGCGCGGCAAGGACCTGGACGAGCAAAAGGCGGTTGAAGCCAAGCAAAAGGCTGAAGAAGCCCTCAAGAACGCCAAGGGCGAGCTTGACCTGGCCAAGGCCCAATCCGAGCTGTCCGTCATGGCCGCCCAGATTGCAGCCCTGCAAAAATACCGCAAGAAGCGCTGATCCGCTGTCTGCGCAACTACCCCTGAAAAGCCACCGCTTGCGGTGGCTTTTTTGTGCGCGAGTGGTGTTCAGCCTTGGGGCGATAGAAGGGTCATCTGCATATGGATGGTCTGCCACAGCGGGTCGGCATCCTGGTGCAGCACGACAAAGCCTTGCTGCTGCCAAAACACTTGGGCACCAGGCAGAAAGGGGTGGGTGTGCAAATACATGCGCTGCACACCGTGCTGCAGCGCATGCTGCTTCAGATGGGCAAACAGCTCGCCCGCCAGCCCCCGCCTGCGCCAGGCTGGTGCAATAAAAAGCCGCACGACCTCCACCGTGTCGGCGCTAGGAACGTCCAAGTGCGCAAAGCGCCCGTCGTAGGGCCGGTAGGCAATGCTGCCCACCACCGCAGCGCTGCTGTCCCGTGCGGCCAGCATGCAGCCGCCGGGCGAGGCATAGACCGCGGCGAAGTCGCGCAGATCCGCCTGCGGTGCGCTGGTTGCGACCCGGTCGCCAAACATCGCTTGGCGCGCTGCCTGCAAAAAATCGGCGATCTCAGCGAGTGTCTCCACGCGCGTGATACGGCATGGAGGGGACGGGTCTGGAGCGTGGTTCATGGCATGCATGCGCGGGCGAGCTTAGCATGCAGGCCACAGAAATCGGCTACATTACAGCCACTTTGGTTTCGCCAGAACATGCGGCCGGCACATGGCCACTGCATGAGGGAATCCAGCAGGGCCAGCCAACTGCCAAAAGCCAGCGCCCTTCAACGGAACTGCCCCCGCAACTGTAAGCCGCGAGCATGCCATCCATCTGCCACTGAACCTCGGTTTGGGAAGGCGATGGCCTGCGTTGACCGGCCAGTCAGGAAACCTGCCAAAGCCATGCGTTCTACAGCATGCCGGCGCCGCCCGGCTTTGCCGGATGCGCGCATGTTTTGATCATGACCGGCGGGGTGTCCGGGCGGTGAGCAGCGTCTCGTCTGCGCAAGGCTGCCCTGGATAACCCAGACAGCCTCTCAGCACCGGATCGGCTCGCACGGCCTTTGCATGCCTTGCCTCTTGCTGGAGAGACGATTGTGATTCCCGTTCGCCGTTTTGCACTGCCTGGCCTGTTGGCCGCTTCCTTGTTGACTTCCCTGTCCGCCTCGGCTGCCCCTTATCCGATGCAGCTGCAAAACTGCGGCTATACCGTGTCGCTCAAACAGCCGCCTGCCTCGGTCGTCACCATTGGCCAAGCGGGCACGGAGATGCTCTATGCGCTGGGCCTGGGCGACAAGCTGGTCGGCACCTCGCTGTGGTTCAACGCGGTGCTGCCCCAGTTCAAGGCCATCAACGACAAAGTGCCGCGCCTGGCGGACAACGACCCCAGCTTTGAGTCGGTGATCGGCAAGCGCCCGGCGCTGGTGGTGTCGCAGTTCGAGTGGATGGTGGGCAAGGACGGCGTGGTGGGCACGCGCGAGCAGTTCCATGACCTGGGCATTGCCACCTATGCCATGCCCTCTGATTGCGAAGGCAAGAACAACCTCAAGGGCGCAGATGGCACCCGCACCGCAGCCTACGATGTGCAGGCGCTCTACAAGAGCATCACGCAACTGGCACAGCTCTTTGATGTGCAGCCCCAGGGAGATCGTGTGGTCAAGGACCTGCGCGAGCGCCAGGCCAAGGCGGTGGCCAAGGTCAAGGCTGCCCAGCAGCCCCAGCTGACGGCGGCGCTGTGGTTCTCCAGCGCGGACCTGGCCATCGATCCGTACATGGCCGGCAAGAATGGTGTTGCTGGCTACATGCTGCAGACCCTGGGCCTGCGCAATATCGTCGACTCGTCCGAAGAATGGCCCACCGTGGGCTGGGAGACGATTGCCAGGGCCAACCCCTCGATCCTGGTCATTGCCCGCATGGACCGCCGCCGTTTCCCGGCCGATGACTACCAAAAGAAGCTGGCGTTCTTGAAGAAGGACCCCGTCACCCAGCACATGGATGCCGTCAAGCACAACCGCATTGTCATCGTCGATGCGGATGCACTGCAAGGCTCGATCCGCCTGGTTGATGGCATGGAGCAAATCAGCGATGCGGTGCTGAAGCTCGCCCAGCCGGCCACCCGTTGATGCCGGTTGCGCGCTTGCGGATGCAAAGCCTGGCATGCCCATGACCCCTGCACCCGTGGCAGCAGCATCTGCGCTGCGCAAGCCGCTGCACTGGGCCTTGCTGGGCCTGGGCGCCGCCCTTGCGCTGCTGCTGAGCGTGGCGCTGGGCATTGCCATTGGTGAGACCGCGCTGTCGCCCCGCCTGGTGCTGCAGGTGCTGGCCAACAAGGTGTTGGGCGCCAGCTACGCGATGGACCCCATCAGCCAGGGCATCGTCTGGAACTACCGCCTGCCCCGTGCGCTGGTCGCGGCCAGCTGTGGCGCGGGCCTGGCAGTCGCCGGTGTCATCTTGCAATCCATGCTGCGCAATGCGCTGGCTGAGCCTTACTTGCTCGGCATCTCCGCCGGGGCCTCCACGGGTGCCGTGCTGGTGTCCGTCGTGGGCATCGGTGCCGGTGCCATCTCAATGACGGTGGGCGCCTTTTTTGGCGCGCTCTGTGCGTTTGCGCTGGTCGCTCTGCTGGCCCATGCCGCCGGCAGTGGCGGCTTGCGCAACGGCGGCCAGATTGTGCTGGCCGGCATTGCGGGCTCGCAGCTCTTCAATGCGCTGACCTCGCTGATCATCACCAAATCGGGCAGTGCCGAGCAGGCCCGGGGCATTATGTTTTGGCTGCTGGGCAGCCTGAGCGGCGTGCGCTGGCCCGATACGCTGTTGACCGCCTGCATCGCCATTGCTGGCCTGTTGGTCTGCCTGCTGCACACGCGGGCGCTGGATGCCTTTACCTTTGGCAGCGAATCGGCTGCTGCGCTCGGCGTTCCGGTGCGCCGGGTGCAACTGGTGTTGCTGCTGGTGGCGGCGCTCATGACGGCCGTAATGGTCTCCATCGTCGGCGCCATTGGTTTTGTCGGCCTGGTGATTCCACATGCCGCCCGCATGCTGGTGGGCGTCAGCCACCGCCGCCTCGTGCCCGCCAGCGCGATGATGGGTGCCGTTTTTCTGATCGCTGCCGATGTGCTCTCGCGCACCTTGATCCGTGGCCAGGTGCTGCCGATTGGCGTGATCACCGCGCTGGTCGGGGCGCCGGTGTTTGCCGGCATCTTGCTCAGAAGTCAGCGGAGGCAGCGATGAGCGCGGCAGCTGAAGACGCTGTTTTGCAAGCCTGCGCGCTGGGCTTGCGCCTGCAGGGCAAGCACATTGTCGAGCAGGTGTCGCTGTCCGTGCAGCGCCACGAGATGCTGGGTTTGATAGGCCCCAATGGCTCCGGTAAATCCAGCCTGCTGCGCTTGTTGTCAGGCGTGCTCAAGCCGGACGAAGGCCTGGTGCAACTGCAGGGCCAGCCCCTGCAGCAAATGGGGCGCCGGGCCATTGCGCGCGAGCTGGCCCTGGTGGCGCAAATGGCCGAGACGCAGGACGCCATCAGCGTTGAAGAGGCAGTGGCGCTGGGGCGCACCCCCTGGCTGTCGGCGCTGCAACCCTTTTCTACCCAAGACTGGGAGGCCGTCCAGCAAGCACTCAGCGCGGTCGGCATGGCGGCCAAACGCCACAGTGCCTGGCACAGCCTCTCGGGCGGTGAACGCCAGCGCGTGCACATCGCGCGGGCCCTGGCGCAGCAACCCGGCGTGCTGCTGCTCGATGAGCCCTGCAACCACCTCGATATCCACCAGCAGCTGTCGCTGATGGCGCTGATCCGCGCCTTGCCCGTCACCAAGGTCGTGGCCCTGCATGACCTGAACCAGGCCCTGGCCTGCGATCGCGTCGCCGTCATGCAGCATGGCCGGCTGGTGGCGTTGGGCGCGCCCGCGCAGGTGCTAAATGCCGCCCTGCTGGCACAAGTATTCCGCGTGGAGGCCAGTGCGCTGGTCGACCCCTGGGACGGTAGCCGCGTGCTGCGATTTCGTCCCCTCCCTTCTTCCTGACTGTGACCCGATATGCCCTACCCCATACACCGCACATGGATTGCGCTTTTGTTGACCGCCTTGCTGGGCAGCCAGGCAGCGGCCGAGACCTTTGAGGTCAAGATGCGCAACCGCAGCGCCACCGGCGCGATGACCTATGAACCCGAGTTTCTGAAGCTCAAACCGGGCGACAAAATCAAGTTTCTGGCCAGCAGCAATGGGCACGATGCCGTCAGCATTCCCGGTATGGCGCCTGCCGGGGCCAAACCCTTCAAGGGCAAGATCAATGAGGAGATCGAAGTCAGCTTTGATACCGCAGGTCTCTATGGTGTGCAGTGCCTGCCCCATTACGCCATGGGCATGGTCATGCTGGTGCAGGTGGGCGATGCGCCGCTGTCTGGCCTGCAGGTGCCCGCCGAGGTGCCCGAGCGTGCGCAGCAGCGCTTCAAGGACATCGTCAGCCGCGCCTCTGCGCCGCGCTGAATGGTTGCAGTGATTTTGAGTGACACAAGACAATGAACAATTTCACATGGATGGCCCGGGCGAGCGGCCTGGCGGTGCTGGCTGTGGTGGCTGGCCAGGCACAGGCCGGTGCGCAGGACGACGCCAAGGGCTTGGTCGAAGGCGCCAGCCTGGGCTTAGTCAACCGCATGGTGGTAGAGCAGCTGGACTACCGGCGCGGCGACAGCACGCGGGTGGTGTCCGGCGGCGCGCGCTCGGACGAGGCGCGCGAGGCAGGCTATGGGCTGATGCTCAACTTCAGCTCAGGCTACACGCAGGGCCTGATCGGCCTGGGGCTCGATGCCCATGCCTATGGCGGCCTCAACCTGGGCTCGGACGCAGACAAGGTGCGCAGCAACCCGCGCTATATCGCCAAGGACGGTAGCGATCTCCAGGACAGCTTTGGCCGCGCAGGGGCGGCCCTCAAGCTGCGCTGGTCGTCGACTGAGCTGAAAGTCGGCGAGATGCGCACCAAGAACCCGATTTTCCATTCGTCCGACACGCGTTTGCTGCCCGAGTCCAACCGGGGCTGGTTGATCAGCAGCAACGATATTCCGCAGCTGAGCCTGCAGGCCGGCCGTTTTACCCGCTGGGCCGACCGCAATGCCCGCAAAAACGGCCAGCCCTTGCTGGCCAATTACTCGGGTGTGCAAGCGGAGGCCTTCAGCTTTGCCGGCGGCAGCTGGGCCACGCCCTGGAGCGGCCTGAGCCTGTCGAGCTACGTCGGCCAATACGAGAACGTTTGGAACACCTGGTACCTGGGCGGGGTCTACAAAAAGGCGCTGGCCGACAAACAAAGCCTCTCGCTCAGCCTGAACCTGTACCGCAACAAAGACACCGGTGCCGCCAAGGCCGGCCAGGTCGACAACCTCACCTGGAGCCTGATGGCCACCTATGCGGCAGGCATGCACCAGCTGGGCTTGGGCTACCAAAAAGTGGATGGGGACACGCCCTTCGACTATGTCAACCGGGGCTCCATCTGGCTGGAAAACGCGATGCAGCTGTCGGACTTCAACGCCCCACACGAGGCATCCTGGCAGCTCAAGTACGAGGCCGATCTGGGCCAATGGCTGACACCGGGCCTGCGTGCCGGTGTGGCCTACACACGCGGCTCGGGCATCGACTACCGCCGCGCCGGCAGCGTGTACACCAACTACCTGGGCGCCAGCGGCAGCGGCGGCCGGCACTGGGATCGCGACATGCTGCTGCGCTACACCGTGCAGCAAGGCCAGGCCAAGGGTCTGGCGCTGCAGCTGCGCTATGGCGTGCACCGGGCCAACAAAACCCAGGGTGAGCTGAATGTGAACCAAGTGCGGCTGCTGGCCGAGATGCCGGTGCAGATTTTCTGACGCTGGGCAAGGGGACGCGCCAGTGCTGCCGCGCAGCCTGCATGCTGCAGTCAGAGCAGCTATGATGGGCGCTCCCTCGATTGCCCATCCGTTCTTCGGAACGCCCCTGTCAGACCATGCAACGTCCTACCCGCCAGCGCGCCGCCATCGCCGATGCCTTTGCATCGCAAGGCCGTCCACTCTCGCCCCAAGAGGTGCTGGAGATTGCGGGTGCTGCGCTGCCGGCACTGGGCATTGCCACTGTCTACCGCAACCTCAAGTTGATGACCGAAGAGGGCCTGCTGCGCGTGGTGACCTTGCCCGGTGGCCTGCCGCTCTATGAGCCGGCCACGCATGACCACCACCACCACTTCCAGTGCAACAGCTGCCGCCGGGTATTTGATATCCAGGCCTGCCCGGGCGACCTCAAAGGCATGGCGCCACCAGGCTTTGTGGTCGAGGGCCATGAGATCACCTTGTATGGCCAGTGCAAGGACTGCCGCAGCGGCGCAGGCCCGGTAGCCTGAGAGCCGGTACTGACGGCTTACAGGTACTTGAGCCAGGCGATATCGCGCCGGCGGGCCTTGAAGGCGGCAAAGGCCTTGACTGGCGGGTAGAGCGCAAAGCCCAGAGCCACGGTGGTGAGCCACACCATCCACATCGCGCCAAAGCCAAACAGATCACCGTAGTTGTTGCCCCAGATGGCTTGCGCGCCCAGGTACAGCAGCTTGAGCACATACAGGTGCAGCACATAGAAGAACATCGGTGCTGCGCCAAACACGGTCAGCGGCACCAGCCAGGCCGCACCCGGGCGGCGCTCAAAAGCGCGCAACAGCAGCAAGCCAATGCCCAGGGTCAACGCCAGAAACAGCAGCGATGGCGGGTACTTGGTGATGTTCAAAAAGCCCATCACGCTCACCAGCAGCGAATCGGCCGCCACCCAGGGCTTGTCGCCATAAAAGTTGGCCGCGCGCAGCAGCACAAAGCCTGCCAGCAGCCCCAGGCCCCAGACCAGCAAACGGCGCTGGCGCTGTAGCGCATCAGCGCCCTTGGCAAACCAGGGGCCCATCGCATAACCCAGCGCAATCACGCCGATCCAGGGCAGCAGCGGGTAAGAGGTGCGCAGGCGCAGGGTGTCGCTTACCTCGATCCAGCCCCGGTCATGCAGCACGGCCCAGAGCGTGTGCAGCGCATGGTCAGGCGCAAAGTGCAGGTGGTCGAGCAGGTTGTGGCCGGCGACCAGCAGCAGACCCAGCGGAATGATCAGCCGCCGGGGCAACCACACCAGCGCCGACAGTGCCAGCATGGACAGGCCAATGGCCCAGATCACCTGCAAAAAGATCTTGGCGGGCGGGAACTGGAAGGTCCAGGCAAAGTTGACCACGGTCACTTCGAGCAGCACCAAGAACAGGCCGCGTTTGAAGAGAAAGCCCGAGGCGGCGGCGCGACCGTCTTCGTACTTGCTGCCGTATAAAAAGGCCGACAGGCCCGTGAGCAGCACAAACACCGGCGCGCACAGGTGCGCCAGCATGCGGCTGAAAAACAGCTCAGGCGCCGTTGTGGAGACATCCATCGGGTCCGGCACCTGGTGGTGCAGGTAGAAGGTCTCGCGCACATGGTCAATCAGCATGAAGAGGATGACCAGGCCGCGCAGGGCATCGATGGACTGCAGGCGGCTGGCGCCCGGGGTGCCGCCAGCAGGGCTGCGGGGAAGGGCGATGGGAGTGTCGGAGGACATGGGGCAGGCAGAAAAGGACGAGGAACGAAAAAAGCGTATCAAATGATATTGATTGCGCATTATCATTTATATCGGCCGCCACATCTACCTCGTGGCCCGAAATCTGCAGCGCTGGTGCCGCTCAGCCCACCAAGGGGTTGTCGTCCAGTTCGTTGTCCACGGCCGGTGACTGGGCGCTGCGCGGAAACTGCTGCTCCAAATGGCGCGAGACCTGGCCGATGGCCGCCAGCAATGCCTTTTCATACAGGCCACTGCGCAAGTCGGTGGCCAAGCTTTCGACCATCGCCTGCCATTGGGGCCCGCTCACGCATCGGGATACGGCCCGGTCGGCGACGATTTCAATCGCGTGGTCGGTCAGCAGCAGGTAGATGAGCACGCCATTGTTGTGCTCGGTGTCCCAAACGCGCTGTTTGCCAAACTGCATCACCGCGCGCTCGCGTGCGGGCGCATCGCGGCGGATGTAGCTCCAGGGCAGGGCACTTTCGACATAGACGCGGATCTGGCCGCTGTGCTTGGCCTCAGAAGCCGCAATGGCTTGCGCCAGGCGCTGGCGCGCGTCGTCGGGCAGGGCATGGGAGGCATCGCGCTCCAGAAAGCGGTGGCGCAGTTGCCGGCCCCAGCGTTGTAACCAATGGCCCATCACCAGCTCCCCGAGGCGCCACCGCCCCCAAAATTACCACCACCGCCGGAGCCGAATCCGCCGCCGCCACCACCGCCTCCAAATCCACCACCCCCAAAGCCGCCTCCGCCGCCAAAGCCTCCGCCACCACCGCCGATCGAGCTGCCCCCGCGCATGGTGCCGGCCAGCAAGACCACAAAGAGCGCGGCAATGCCGGCGCCAATGCCCAGCAGCACGCTGGACGTGAGCCAGGCTGCCACCAAACCGGCGGCGCCGCCAGTCGCCAGCGAACCCAGCGCGCGGCCCAGCATGCCGCGCAACACGCTGCCGCCGACCATCACAAAGATAAAGAAGAACAGCAGCAACTGCGCTGGGTCATCGGGCAAGCCCGAGGAGGCCTGGTTGCGGGTCTTCGGGCTGGTACCTGGAGGCGGTAGCGCCTCGCCCTTGATCAAGGCGCCAATCTGGGCCACGCTGTCACCAATGCCGGCGGCAAAGTTGCCCGCCCGGAAGGCCGGTGTCATCGTCTGGTCAATGATGCGGGCGGCGCGCAGATCGGGGATCGCGCCTTCCAAGGTCTTGGCCACCTCGATGCGCATGCGCCGGTCGTCCTTGGCCACGAGCAGCAGCAGGCCATCGCCCACGTCCTTGCGGCCAATCTTCCAGGTGCTGGCCACGCGCTGGGCATAGGCAGCAATGTCCTCGGGGCTGGTGCTGCGCACCATCAAGACCACCACCTGCGCGCCGGTATCGCGCTCCAGCGCCGTCAGCTGGGCTTCGAGCTGTGCGGTCTCCTGCGTGCTCAAGGTGGCGGTCTGGTCGATCACATGGGCGCTGAGTGCCGGCACGGGCTGCACGGCGGCCAGCGCTGGCGCTGTGAGCCAGGGCAGCAACACGCACGCTACCAGGGCCAGCATCCAGGCCAGCCGAGGGCGCCAAGCAGGCATCCAGGCCATGCGTTTACTTCCGCTCAGACGAGAAATCCACCGTCGGCGGTTGGGAGATCTGCGCCTCGTTCTGCACCGTGAAATTGGCCTTGGGCTGGTAGCCAAAGACCTTGGCGGTCAGGTTGGTGGGGAACTGGCGGGCCTTGATGTTGTAGGCCTTGACGGTGCCGATGTAGCGGTCACGCGCCACGGCGATACGGTTTTCTGTGCCCTCCAGGGTCACGCGCAGATCGCGGAAGGCCTGGTTGGCCTTCAGCTCGGGGTAGCGCTCGGACACCACCATCAGGCGCGACAGGGCGCTCGACAGCTCACCCTGGGCCTGCTGAAACTTGTTGAACGCCTCGGGGTTGTTCACCAACTCGGGCGTCGCCTGGATCGAGGTGGCCTTGGACCGCGCTTCGATCACCTTGGTGAGGGTGTCCTGCTCAAAGTTGGCCTCGCCTTTGACCGAGGCCACGATGTTGGGCACCAGGTCCGCACGGCGCTGGTACTGGCTCAGCACCTCGCTCCAGGCGGCGGTGGACTCTTCGTCCAGCCTTTGAAAATCGTTATAGCCGCAGCCCGTCAGTGCCAGCGCAGCGGCGGTCACCACCAGAAATCGTTTCCATGCGTTCATGAGGGCTCCTTGCCATGTTCAGAGCCGCCATTGTTACCCATCTGGCAGCGGCCCATTGTCAGCGATTATTGACGGAATGAGGGGCTGAACACCCGCAGGCCGCGCCGGGCCCATGCAGTACGATGCCCGGATGGACGATATTGTGAAACAAGCCATGGCCAAATGGCCTAACGTGCCCGCCTGCTGGGGCTGGTTGGGCCTGGATGCGCGCGGCAACTGGTGGCTGCGCGATGCGCAGGCCCAGGCCAACGGTGGCTTTGCCAGTGGCAAGCCGGGCGCCAAGGGCTCTCGGGTGGAGCACGAGAAACTCGCGCAGTTCATCGCCCGTAACTACCTGGCCGATGCGCGGGGCTGCTGGTATTTTCAAAACGGACCGCAGCAGGTGTTTGTAGAGCTGGAGGCGACACCCTGGATCTGGCGTGCGCAATGGCGCGATGAGGGGCTGCAGCTGCATGCCCATACCGGCGATGTGCTGGCGCTGACGCAGGTGTTGGCGGTGCTCATGGATGCGCAGGGTGCCGTCTACCTCCATACCGCCCAAGGCCTGGGCATGGTGCATACGCAGGATGTGCTGGATGTGTCGCAGGCGCTGGAGCAGGGCCTGTTGCCGCAGCCCGCTGAGGTGAATAGCGCGCAGCTGGAGGCGGAGTTTGGCTTTGTGCGCTCGCCCGCCGCACTGGATGCGGCCAAGCCCTGAGCATTGACGTGGGGCGCGCTTCAGCTGCCCCACTGTCCACCCTCGTTACTGGGCCTGCTCCACCATGTACTGCACGGCCGCATGGATCTCTTCATCCGATGCGCTGGAGCCGCCACGGGGTGGCATCGCGCCCTTGCCGCTGATGGCGATCTTCACCATGCTGTCGATGCCCTGGGCGATATAAGGCGCCCAGGCAGCCTTATCGCCAAACTTGGGGGCCCCCGCCACGCCGGCTGCATGGCAAACAAAACAGGCCTTGTCATACAGGGCCTTGCCATTGACCGCAGCGTTGACGGAGGGGGCGGCGGCAGGAGCGGCGGCCACGGCAGCAGTTGCGGGTTCGGCAGGTGCTGCGGCCGGGGCGCTGGCTGTTGCTGGTGCAGCGGCGGCAGCGGCGGGTGCTGTACTGCCCGCATCGGCGCTTGCGGCGGCGGGGCGCTGGGGTTCATCAAACTTGGCACCAGCGGCATTGGCCATATAGACCACCCCACGGGCAATTTCGGTGTCTTCAAAGTCGCCGCCACCTTGCGGGGCCATGGCGCCCTTGCCCGTTAACGATGAGTGCACCAGCGCTTCCAGTCCGGTCTTGATGCGCGGTGCCCAGGCAGCGGCATCTTCAAACTTGGGCGCACCGGCCGCACCCGTGGCATGGCAGGCGGCGCATTGGGCCTGGTAGACCTCCTGGCCAGATTTGAGGGGGCGATTGGCATCGCGGATCTCGACCGAACCCACCTTTTGCAGCCGCGCTGCGATGGAGGCGGGCGCATCGGCCGCGCCGGAGGCGGGCTTGTTGGCAGCGGTGACATACATCACCAGGCCAATGATGGCGAAGACGGGAACCACAAAAGCGAAGATCACCGTCCACAAAAATTGTTTGGGTGATTTGACGGGGCCTGTATGTGCTTCTTCTTGCTGGATGTCGCTCATGGCTTCCTCAAGTTCTCGGGGGCTTGTTGTTCATCGTGCAGAGGCCAAAATCATTATATAGACGGGTCTTTTTGCATGGCCTCCGGGCAACTACCTGCAGGCAATCAGCCACACTTGCGACGCTGGCGCATAAAAAAATGGCTTGCCAGCAGGTCTGGCAAGCCATTGTGGGGCCGCAGTTGCGGGCAGCAACCTATGGTTTGCCAGCAGTCGGGGCCGCCTGAGCGACAGTATCAGCAGGCGCTGCATCGGTCCAGCCGCCACCCAGGGCCTTGTACAAGCCCACCTGGTTTTGCAGCTGGGTCAGGCGCACTTGCACCACGGCTTGCTGCAGGCTGAACAGCGAGCGCTGGGCATCCAGCAGATCCAGATAGCTGGCCACGCCGTTCTTGTAGCGCAGGTCCGACAGTTTCAGGCGTGCCGATTCGGCCTCGACCTGGGCCTGCTGCGATTGCAGCTGGTCGGCCAGGGTCTGGCGGCTGACCAGGGCGTCGGACACCTCGCGGAACGCGGTCTGGATGGCCTTCTCATACTGCGCTGCAGCAATCTTGGTCTGTACTTCGGCCACTTCCAGGTTGGCCTGGTTGCGCCCGGCGTTGAAGATCGGCAGGTACAGCGAAGGCGCGATCGTGAAGCCCTTGGACTTGGAGTCGAACAGATCGGACAGCTCGGAGCTGGCAAAGCCGGCGCTTGCCGTCAGCGAGATGGCCGGGTAGAACAGCGCGCGTGCCGCGCCAATGTTGGCGTTGGCAGCGATCATGGTCTGCTCGGCCTGGCGCAGGTCGGGGCGGCGCAGCAACAGGTCCGAGGGCAGACCCGCTGGCACATCGGCCATCACGGGCAGATCGGTCAGACGCTTGCCCTGCAGGCTGGTCAGCAGCTCGGCCGGTGGTGTCTGGCCCAACAGCAAGGTCAGGGCGTTGACGTCCAGCGCACGCTGGCGCAGTTGCTGGGCCAAGGTGGCCTTGGCGTTTTCGGTCAGCGACTGGGCCTGGCGGTAATCCAGCTCCGAGGCCACGCCCGCATCCAGGCGCAGCTTGGACAGCTTGATCGATTCTTCGCGTGTCTCCAAAGTACGGCGCGAGATGTCGATCAGCTCCTCGTCGGCTTGCAAGGTCAGCCAGGCATTGGCGACCGAGGCCACCAGGCTGATCTGGGCAGACTTGCGGCCTTCTTCGGTGGCCAGGTACTGGGCGAGAGCCTGCTCCTTGAGGCTGCTGATGCGGCCAAAGAAGTCGATCTCCCAGCTCTGGATGCCTACGCCCACGCTGAACGCGTTGGCATAGCCGCCGGTGATCTGGCTGCGCTGGCGCGAAGCCGAGCCGGAGACGCCCACTTCCGGAAAGCGCTGGGCGTCCTGGATCTGGTAGAGCGCACGGGCCTGGGCAATGTTGAGCACCGCCACGCGCAGGTCGCGGTTGTTGTCCAGCGCGGTTTGGATCAGCTGCTGCAGCCGCGTATCGCTGAAGAAGTTCTGCCACGCAATATCGGCAGCGGCTTGCTGCGTTTGCTCGGTGGCCACCGGGTACTGCACGGCCACGGGGGATGCGGGCTTGTCCAGCGAAGGAATCAGCGAGCAGCCCGAGGCCAGCAGGGCCGCAGCCAAAACGGTTGGAATCAGTTTCTTATTCATGGTGGGTTCCTTTCCCCACATTGGCGGACAGCACAGCGTCATGGCCACGGTCAGGCGACTGCGGCGCGGGCGGGCTGCCCTGTGGTCCCTTGTCCTGCCCACCCTTGCGGCCGAACAGGCGGAACACCTCGACAAAGAACACGGGCACGAGGAACACGGCCAGGAAGGTGCCGATGATCATGCCCCAGAACACGCCGGTACCGATCTCGTGCTGGCTGACTGCACTGGCGCCCGAGGCGATGTACAGCGGCACCACGCCCAAGATGAAGGCCAGCGATGTCATCAAGATCGGGCGGAAGCGCAGGTGACCGGCTTCAAGTGCCGCATCGAGTGCGCTCATGCCCTGGTCGTGCAGGTCCTTGGCGAACTCCACAATCAAGATGGCGTTCTTCGCTGACAAGCCGATCACCGTGATCAGTGCCACCTGGAAGTAGATGTCATTGGGCATGCCACGCAGGTGCATACCGGCAACAGCGCCCAACACACCCAGCGGCACCACCAGCAGCACGGCCAGCGGAATGCTCCAGCTCTCATAGAGCGCAGCCAAACACAGGAACACCGCCAGAATCGAGAAGGCATACAGGATCATCCCCGATGAACCAGCCTTCTTCTCATCGAGCGACTGTCCGGTCCACTCGTAGCCAAAGCCTTGCGGCAGCTCAGCCGAGAGTTTTTCCATCTCGGCCATCGCGTCACCCGTGGTGTAGCCGGGCTTGGCCTGGCCGGTGATGCTCATCGAGGGGTAACCGTTGTAGCGCGACATCTGCATCGGGCCGGTGATCCACTTGGCCGTCACCAGGGTCGAGAGCTCGACCAGCTTGCCGTCCGCATTGGGCACCGTCAGCTTCAGCACGTCTTCTGGCTGCATGCGGGTGGCCGCGTCGGCCTGGATGGTGACGCGCTGCATATAGCCATTGTTCGGGAAGTCGCTGGAGTTGCTTGAACCCAGGGCAGTCGACAAGGTCGTGGCGATGTCGCCCATGCTGACTTTTTGTGCATACACCGCGTTGCGGTTGATATCCACCTGCCACTGCGGCGCATCGTCCACACCATCAAAACGCATACCCGTCAGGATGTCGTTTTTGCTGGCCTTGGCAATCAGGTCGTTGCGGGCCTTGAGCAGTGCTGCATGGCCGTGGTTGCCCCGGTCTTGCAGACGGAAGGTAAAGCCATCGCTGTTGCCCAGCTCGGAGATCGATGGGGGCACCAGGGTGTAGATGAAGCCATCGCGCAGGCTCATCATCGCGCCCATGGCGCGGCCCGCGAACGACGAGGCATCCGAGCCCGGCGTCGTGCGTTCGGACCAGTCCTTGAACACGGTAAAAGCCAGACCCATGTTCTGCGCTTGACCGGCAAAGCTGAAGCCCAGAATGCTGACGATGTTGGCCGTCTCCGGTTGCGCCAAGGCAAAGTCTTCCAGTTGCTTCATGGTTTCGCTGGTGCGCTCCTGGGTGGCACCCGGGGGCAGCTGAACCAGCGAAATCACATAGCCCTGGTCTTCGACCGGCAAGAAGGCCGTAGGCAGTGCCTTGAAGCCGAACACCACACCGACGATCACCGCTGCATAGACCAAGAAGGCCAGGAAGGTGCGCTTGACCACGCCGACCAAGGTCTTCTGGTAGCCCTTGGTGGCCTTGCCGAACATGCGGTTGAACCAGTTGTAGAAGGGGCCGAGCAGGCCGGTCTTCTTGTCATGTGCATGGCCCTTGGGAATGGGCTTGAGCATGGTGGCGCACAGCGCAGGCGTCAGGGTCAGCGCGAAGAAGCCTGAGAAGAAGATCGAGATCGCCATCACCAGCGAGAACTGGCGGTAGATATTGCCGGTAGCGCCCGAGAACATGGCCAGCGGGATGAACACCGTCACCAGAATCACGGTAATACCAACCACGGCACCCTGGATCTGGCCCATGGCCTTGATGGTCGCGTCCTTGGGTGATAAGCCCTCTTCGGACATGATCCGCTCGACGTTCTCGACCACCACAATCGCATCGTCCACGACGATACCAATCACCAGCACCATCGCGAACATGGACAAGATGTTGATGGTCAGCCCCACGCTGTACATCACCGCAAAGGCACCGAGCAGCGCAATAGGCACGACGATGGTCGGGATCAAGGTGTAGCGGATGTTCTGCAGGAAGATCAGCATCACGATGAACACCAGCACGATGGCTTCGAGCAAGGTGTGCAGCACTTTTTCGATCGAGATCTTGACGAACTTCGAGGTGTCGTACGGCGCGGCCCACTTCACGCCCGTAGGCAGGAAAGATTCGAGCTCGGCCATCTTGCTGTAAACCTCTTTGGCGGTCGCCATCGCGTTCGCGGTCGAGGTCAGCTGCACCGCCAGCGCCACGGCGGGCTTGCCGTCCAGGCGCGAGTTGGTGGCATAGCTTTCAGCGCCCAGCTCCACGCGGGCCACGTCCTTGAGGCGCACGGTTGAGCCGTCCGAGTTGGAGCGCAGCACCACCTCGCCAAACTCCTCAGGGGTGGACAGCTGGCCCGGCACGACGATGGTGGCATTCATCATGGTGCCTGGCAGGCTCGGCGTATCGCCCAGCGCGCCGCCCGAGATCTGCTGGTTCTGCGCGGCAATGGCGGCATTGATCTGCGCGATCGACATGTTGTAGCCCTGCAGCTTGGCCGGATCGACCCAGACGCGCATGGCACGGCCGGACGCAAACAGCTGGGCCTTGCCCACGCCGTTCAGACGCTGGATTTCTGGCACCACATTGCGGTTGACGTAATCGGAGATTTCGTCACGCGAGGTCTCGCCGGTGTCTGACTGGAAGGTCAGAATCATCAGGAAGTTACTCATCGACTTGTCGACGCGCACCCCCAGCGATTGCACGATGCTGGGCAGGCGCGGCGTGGCGCGGGCCAGCCGGTTTTGCACATCCACCTGGGCCAGATCGGGGTTGGTGCCAGGCTCGAAGGTCACGGTCAACTCGCCGCTGCCAGTGGCAGAAGCGGAAGACGACATGTACATCAGGCCTTCGGCGCCGTTGATCTCACGCTCGATCAGCTGCAGCACCGAATCGGTCAGGGTTTGCGCCGTAGCGCCAGGGTAGGCGGCCGTCACCGTGATGGTGGGCGGGGCCACACTCGGGAACTGCGCCACCGGCAGGCGGGTAATGGACACGATACCTGCGAGAACCACGAAGATCGCGATCACCCAGGCAAAAATCGGTCTATGGATAAAGAACTTTGACATTCCGCTGTGTCCTGTTTATTTGCTGGAGGCGGCGTTACCTGCAGCGTCACCCGAAGCGGCGGGCTTGTCCGCAGCGGCCGCGTCGGCCTGGGGCTTAGCCCCTGCTGCGGGCGCCGCTGGCGCTGCGGCCTTGTCGCTCGGGTCCTTCCAGGGCACTGGCGTCACATGTGTCGCGCCCATGCCCAGCTTGATAAAGCCATCGACCATGACCTGGTCGCCCGCCTTGAGCCCTTCGCTCACCACCCAGTTCGTGCCCTTGGATTGGCTGATCTGCACGGGGCGTGGGCTGACGGAGCCGTCGGCGGCCACGACCATCACGGTATTGCCCTTTTCATTGCGGGTCACCGCCTGCTGAGGCACCAGCACGGCGTTGTCCACCTGGGCTTCCTGGATGTGCACGCGCACATACATGCCGGGCAGCAACAGACCTTCGGGGTTGGGCAACTCGGCGCGCACGCTCACCTGGCCGGTGGTCGGGTCCACCGTCAGATCGGTAAACAGCAGCTTGCCGGGGTGGGCGTAGGGCTTGCCATCGTCGGTGTAGACGATGACCTTGGCGGCGTTATCGCCAGCCTTGGCCAGCTTGCCGGTCTTGAGGGCTTCACGCATGCGCAGAATCTCGGAAGAAGACTGCGTCACGTTCACATACAGCGGATTGATCTGCTGGATTACGGCCAGCTCGGTCACACCGCTTTGGCCCACCAGCGCGCCTTCGGTCACCAAGGAGCGGCCAATGCGGCCGGAGATGGGTGCCGTCACGGCTGCATAGCCCAGATTGATGTTGGCATTCGTCACGCCAGCCTTGCCTGCGGCCACTTGGGCCAGCGCAGCTTTTTCGTTGGCCACGGCCACATCGTATTCTTGCTTGCTGATGGCGTTAGCCTCCACCAGTGGCTTGTAGCGGCGGGCGGTAGATGCAGCCTGGGCCAAGGTCGCCTGGGCCTGGGCCAGAGTCGCCTGTGCGCTTTCCAGATTGGCCCGGTAAGGCGCATTATCGATATGGTAGAGAACCTGTCCGGCCTTCACATCCGAGCCTTCGGTGAACAGGCGCTTTTGCAGGATGCCGGCCACACGCGCCCCAACCTGGGCCACGCGCACGGGCTCCAGGCGACCGGGCAGGTCGGACACCACGGGAATGCTCTCCAGCTTCACCGTCAGGACGCTGACCTCGGGAGGCTTGGGAGCACCGCCTTGCTTGGGCGCTTGCTCGTCCTTTTTGTTGCCGCAGGCGGTCAAGACCAGGGCGGCTACCAGCGTCAAAGCCAGCACGCCGGCTTTGCGGCCCTTGCTGGGAGAGGCTGGGAGGTTCCCGGTAGATTGGTTTGCTTCATACATCTGCTGCATGAAAGTCCCTTCGGTAGATGAGAAATGGAAAGATGGTGAACCCGGAGGCTCCTGCAGGGCTTGTCTCACATCCGGACGCGGATGATCCTCAATTCCCATGAAATTGCTGCGCGATTATACATACATGCGTAAATGTATAATTGTGGTAATTTGATGAATATCGCATGGCCTTTGGGTTGACAAACCAGGGTCATGTGCTTGCAAGAACGGGAAAACAAGCCATGGCACGACGTACCAAAGCAGAGGCGGACGAGACACGCATCAAGCTGCTGGATGCGGCAGAACAGGTGTTCTTCGAGAAGGGTGTGGCGCGCGCCTCGCTCAACGAAATCGCCCAGCGCGCAGGTGCAACCCGCGGTGCGGTGTACTGGCACTTCAAAGACAAGGTCGATGTGTTTTCATCGATGCTCGATCGCATTTGCATGCCCTTCGAGGAAATTTGTGACGACAAGTACGGCGATCTGGCGCCGCTTGATCGAATTCGCAGATCAATTTATGCGGTGTTTGACAGTATGGATGGGGATGAACGCCGCCGCAAGGTGTTTGATACGGCGCTCTTCAAGCTGGAATACGTCGGCGAGCTAGAGAGCGTGCGCGAAGGCCATGTCGAGAGCTTTGCTTGCTCCCAGCGCAAATTTGCCATTGATCTGGAAGAAGCTGCCAGCCGGGACCAGGTGCAAATGCAGATGACGCCCCAGGAGGCGGCGCTGGGCTTGCATTCCCTGTTTGTGGGTCTGATCCATGGCTGGGTGCTCAACGAGGGCAACTTTCCGCTGCGCAGCATGGGCGAGAAGGCGGTCGAGGCCTATTTGGCTGGGCTGGGCTTTGGGCCGAGTAAGCTCCCTGTGGGCGCTTGATGAGAGCTGGCCGCAGTCTGGCAGTGCAGGTTGTGCCTGCGTTGTGCGCAAGTCGCAGGTCGGGGTACCCAAGCCATGCCATAATCGCCGAGTCTGATCTGTGGGCCATGCGCCTGCAGCGTGTGCGGCTGTAGCTCAGTGGATAGAGTATTGGCCTCCGAAGCCAAGGGTCGTGGGTTCGATCCCCGCCAGCCGCACCAATTCAGCAGCTTCGGCGCTTGCAGCGCACCGCAATACCCGCATGTGGATTCACAGGGCGGGTTTTTTGTTGTCTGCTGGCGCAGCGGGTGCTGCGCGCGGTGCCCGCAGGCATGGGGCGCCGCGCTGGTTGCAGTGTTCTGGCTGCAGGGTGCATCGCGATAAGCTGATGCGAAGAAGAGGCAGGCCTTAAAGTGGGTTGGCTGCGCTGTTTTGCAGGCCAAGCGCGGGATTCCTGGAAAAAATGTCCCAAACTCGGCTGAGTCGCCAAAAAACCGCATACAATACGCAGCTTAGCGGCTGTAGCTCAGTTGGATAGAGTACTTGGCTACGAACCAAGGGGTCGTGGGTTCAATTCCTGCCAGCCGCACCAGATAAGAGCCTCGAGATTCAGGTCTCGGGGCTTTTTATATAGAGTGAAGTATTGTTTTGGGGTTTGTTCGGGTTGCGTTCCCGGAAGAAATTTGCGAGAAATCGGAAGTTTCAGAAAACAGCCAAAAAATGATGCTACAATCTAGTTCTTCTTCGGAGGGGTGCCCGAGTGGCTAAAGGGGGCAGACTGTAAATCTGTTGGCTTACGCCTACACTGGTTCGAATCCAGTCCCCTCCACCAGTTTTTGGTTGAAGAGTTTGAAGATGCTTATGCCAGCATCGACGCACAGAAAAGTGCGGGAGTAGTTCAATGGTAGAACCCTAGCCTTCCAAGCTAATGACGCGGGTTCGATTCCCGTCTCCCGCTCCAGTCTGCAGTAAAGCGATCCTGTTGCAATTTGAAAAAATTGCCCATGTGGCTCAGTGGTAGAGCACCCCCTTGGTAAGGGGGAGGTCGGCAGTTCGATCCTGCCCATGGGCACCATATTTAAGTGCGCACGGTTCTTGTTGCGCTATATCCCATTAGGTTTAGGTTTTTTCGGAGTCAAGAATGGCAAAAGGAAAATTCGAGCGCACCAAGCCGCACGTGAACGTGGGCACCATTGGTCACGTTGACCACGGTAAGACCA
>JAVWTB010000038.1:0-20849 GCA_036667955.1 Comamonas sp. | reverse complement strand
AACAACGTGCTGTGCTTCCCCTACATCTTCCGTGGCGCGCTCGATTGCGGCGCCAGCAAGATCACCGAAGCCATGAAGCTGGCCTGCGTGCGCGAAATCGCAGCCCTGGCCAAGCAAGACGTGAGCGACGAAGTAGCAGCCGCCTACCAGGGCAAGGAGCTCAAGTTCGGCCCCGACTACCTGATCCCCACCCCCTTTGACACCCGCCTGATCCTGCGCATTGCACCCGCCGTGGCCAAGGCCGCGCAAGAATCCGGCGTGGCTGCACGCCCGATCGAAGACATTGAAGCCTACCGTGAGAACCTCACGCGCTTCGTCTACCAAACCAGCATGTTCATGCGCCCGGTCTTTGCAGCAGCCAAGGCCAACGTGCAACGCGTGGCCTACGCTGAAGGCGAAGACGACCGCGTGCTGCGCGCCGTGCAAGTGGCGGTGGACGACGGCCTGGCCAAGCCCATCCTGATCGGCCGCCCCGCCGTCATCGAAGCCCGCATTGCCAAGGCCGGCCTGCGCCTGCAACTGGGCAAGGATGTGGACATCGTCAACCCTGAGGACGACCCGCGCTTCCGCCAGTACTGGGAGGCGTACCACCAGCTGATGGGCCGCAGTGGCGTGACCCCTGAGGTGGCCAAGTCTGCCGTGCGCCGCTCCAACACCGTGATCGCCGCACTGATGGTGCACCTGGGCGATGCCGACGCCATGCTCTGCGGCGTCATGGGCCGCTTTGACCGCCACTTGGGCCATATCGAAGACGTCCTGGGCCACAAGTCCGACGCCAACCGCCTGGCCACCGTGAACGCGCTGATGCTGGAAAACCGCACCCTGTTCATCGCCGACACCTACATCAACGAAGACCCCACCGCCGAAGAGCTGGCCCAGATCGCCAAGCTGGCCGCGCAAGAGGTGCAGCGCTTTGGCCTGCCGCCCAAGGTGGCCTTCCTCTCGCACAGCAACTACGGCTCGTCGCTGCGCAAGTCGGCGCTCAAGATGCGCGCTGCCCGCGACCTGTTCGCCGCTGCCAACCCAGACATCGAATGCGATGGCGAAATGCATGGCGACGCCGCCCTGGACGAGAACGTGCGCGAGCGCACCTTGATCGAGTCGAGCCTGACCGGTGAAGCCAATGTGCTGATCTGCCCCAACCTGGACGCCGCGAACATTCTGTTCAATGTGCTCAAGACCACGGCAGCGCACGGCACCACCATCGGCCCCATCCTGCTGGGCAGCGAGGCACCCGCCCATGTGCTGACCCCCTCGTCCACCGTGCGCCGCGTGGTCAACATGACGGCCCTGGTTGCTGCACAGGCGCAAGCACGCAAGGAAGGCAAGTAAGCGCTGGCGCGGCACAGGCCGCGCCTTTGCTTACGCTGCATACCTGCTGCACAACCCACCAAAAGATAGCCCCAGGCACAGCGCCTGGGGCTTTTTTATGCCTGCGTCTTGGCGCCTGTACTCCTTATCGGCCATGACCACGTCCATGGCCCCACCCCGATACCCGCACCCTGCGTAGCAACGGCAGCCTGGACACCGTCATTACCCAAAGCCACTAGGCATCGTCATGGGTTGCATCCGCATGTTCAGCAATTTGCGCGACCAGCTCGACACGATGACGGCGGTGGACATAGTGCGGAGCCAGATGAGTTTTCGGGAGAATTTGCCTTGAGGGGCCTGGCTAAGCCCCTCAATCGGCGGCGATGATCGTGCCCGGTTTGCGTTTGGGCTTGGCGGGCTTCGCGCGCTCGCGGGCCAAGGTCTCATGCGCATGCGCTGTCAGCAGGTCCAGGGCCCTGTCAAAGACCTCTCGCTCCTGGCTGTTGAGCACCGACAGCAGTTCTTCATTGCGCTTGACCGCCTTCGGGAACACCTTGCGGTAGAGCTGCTTGCCCTTGGCCGTGAGGCTCAATTGCACGCCCCGCCCGTCCGACTGGTCCGCCCCCCGCTGCAGCAGGCCCCGGTCAATCATCAAAGACACTGCACGGCTGGCCAGGCTCTTGTCGATGTTCACCTCACGTGCCAGGCCTTGCAGGGACATGGGCGCATTGGCGCCCAACATTCCCAGGATCCGCCATTCCCGGGGGTCCAGCTCAAAATCACGTTGGTTGGACTCGGCGGCCAGGCGGCTCCAATGGCTTGCAAGCATGTTCAGGCGAAAAGACACCAGCTCCTTGAAATGACTGGCGGTCTTGGGCTCCTGAGCATCTGCGGAAGGCATGAGGTCTGTTTTAGGCATTCATGAAGTATAGAAAATCACGGAGACCATTGGCTCCGTTTTCGCCGAATTCTCAAAGACACGGTGCCTGAAGCCACCAGGCAGTCGGACGCATCGCGGATCTCTGCCCTGCAAAAAACCAAGGTCTTGGCCGCATGCTCCAACCATTGGGCAAAGGGCGCCACATCCGGGTAGGCGGAACGCGCTGGCACAGGCTGGGCGGCGGTCATACCAGTGGCGCATGGGATGTCCGTAGCGCACACAACACTCAACGCCCCGAACTACGCAAGGGGTTCAAGCCGCTGCGCACCACGCGGGCATGCAGCTCACGCCCAAGTACCGCTTCGCACAGTTCCGCAGTCTCCAGCAAGACCTGCATATCGATACCGGTCTTGACGCCCATGTTTTCGAAAAGGTCGATCAGATCCTCACTGCTGACATTGCCCGTGTGGCCGCCGCCATACTTCACCTTGGCAGGATGGCCACCCACGCCGCCCATCGCGCAGTCAAAGTGCCGCACACCGGCATCCAGCGCAGCCACGTAATTCACCAAGCCGGTGCCGCGCGTGTCATGGAAGTGCGCAATCGGCGTCACATCGGGGTAGGCCACGCGCATGCGCCGGAACAGCTCCGCCGTCACACGCGGCGTTGCCGTGCCCGTCGTGTCGCCCAGGGTGACATAGCGCACCCCGGCATCCCGAAAGCGCCCCACATCGGCCAGCACGCTCTCGGGGTCGACCCAACCTTCAAAAGGGCAGCCAAAGGCCATCGAGACCGTTCCGATCAGCCGGAACTGGTCAGCAGCGGCTGCGGCCATCTGCGCAATGTTCTGCCATTGGTCCGCACGGCTGCGGGCCAGGTTCTTCAAGGAATGCGTGTCGGTGGCCGACACCAGCAGACTGATCTCGTTGGCACCATAGCCGGCCTCGCGGTCGGCCAGCGCCCGCTCCACAGCCCGCAGATTGGCGCAGGTCGCCTTGTAGAACGCGCCCGCCGCACGTGGTAGCGCCTGCAGCAGCTCGCTGGCATCGGCAAATTGCGGAATCACCTTGGGGTTGGAATACGAGGTCGCCTCGATACGCGCAAACCCCATGTCGGCAAAACGCCGGATCAGGTCCACCTTGGTGGCGGTGGGCAGCATCGCCGCCTCATGCTGCAGACCATCGCGTGCAAAGCATTCGCACAGGACCACATCGCGCCCATCGTCTTCGCGGGAGAAAGAAGCGTTCAGCATCATGCAGCCACCGTGTCTGGTTGGATCTTCCACAGCTGCAGCGCATGCTCGCGCAGCTTGTTCTTCTGCACCTTGCTGCTGCCCGTCATGCCGATATTCTCGAAGCTGTCCACCAGTTCCAGGTAACGAGGCACCTTGAAATTTGCACAGCGCGCTTTGCACCAGGCAATAAGCTCGCTGCCACTCGCCTGCTGGCCGGGTTTGAGCAGCACAAAAGCGCCGGTTACCTCGCCCAAGCGGGCATCGGGCACACCAATGACCTGCGCTTGCTGCACCGCAGGGTGGGCATGCAGCACCTCCTCGACCTCGGCCGGTGCCACGTTCTCTCCGCCCACGCGGTACATGTCCTTGAGCCGCCCGACCATGCGAAAGCGGCCATCGGCACTCTGCTCCCCCATATCGCCCGTGCGCAGCCAGCCATCCTCGCTCATGGCCTTGGCCGTGGCCTCGGGCATGTTGTAGTAGCCACGCATCACGTTCCAGCCGCGCACCTGGATCTCGCCCTGCCCCTGGCCAGCCGCAACCAGCGCCCCCGTTTGCGCATCGGCAATCCGAACCTCCACCCCCGGGTGGGGCAGCATAAAGCCATCCCGCCGCAGCGCAAACGCATCATCGTGGTCGCTCAGCAGCACATTGGGTGAAGCCTCCGACTGGCCGTAGGCATTGCAGACATGCGGCACCCCCATCACATCGCGGATCTTCTGCATCACCTCCGGCCCCGCCGCCGCCCAACCGCCTTTCAAATGCAGACGTGAGGCATCGAAGGTCTCATGGCCCATCAGCATCAGAAAGATCGTGTCGTTGCCCGATGTCAGCGTGCAACGCTCGCGCTCCAGCACCTCCAGCGCCTGTGCCACATCAAATTTGGGCAAGCTGAGCAGGCAGCAACCCGACACCAGCGACACCAGCACCGACAAGGTACTGCCCGCCACATGGAAAAACGGCCGAATGCTGAAGTAGCGGTCATCAGCCGTCACCCCCATGCGCCTGGCCACGCAGGCCGCGTCACCCAGCATGTTGGCGTGGGTCAGCATCACCCCCTTGGGGAACGACGTGGTCCCCGAGGTGTACTGGATCAACAGAATGTCGTCCGGGCGCACCTGCGCCGCCAGCGCGTCAAGCGCCACATCGCCCACCCTTGCGCCTTCTGCCAGAAATGCCTCATACGAAGTCGCACCCGCAGCAAGGCCCTGGCCGCCGATGCACACCACTTGGCGCAGCTGGGGCAGTGCCTCACCGGGCAACTGCGTTGCGATGGCGGGCTCCACCTGGCGCAGCATGCCCGTAAAGTCAATGCCCAAAAAGCTGTCGGCATGGATCAAGAGCCGGACATCGGCTTGCTTCAGACAGAACAGCAGCTCATCCGCCTTGAAGCGGGTATTGACCGGTACGGTCACCGCACCCACCGTGGCACAGGCAAAAAAGGCGGCGATCCATTCACCGGAGTTCCCCAGCATCAGTCCCACATGGTCGCCCTTGCCAATGCCGGCAGCATGCAGGGCGGCCGCAATGCGCCGGCTCTGTGCGCTGATCTGCGCCCAGCTCCAGCACTCACCCGGCCCCACATAGGCCTGCGCTTGGCCCCGCTCCTGGCACACCGCATTCAACACCTGTGCCAAGGTGACAGGCAGGGGCACCAGCGCGTCATTGAGCAGCTGCATCGCCATCTCCCTTCTTGCCAAAGCCTGCGATGGCCTTTTTCCAGTCGCTGCGGCGCAAATTCTCCTGGATGGCGAGCAACTCCACCGCCATGGCGCCTTCTCGGGTGGTGTCCAGGCCGGCATCAATGCTGTGCTTGGTCAACGCCACCGTGAGCGGATTGGCTGCCGCGATCTGCTGCGCCATCGCCTTCACCTGCGCATCAAACGCGTCGCTGGCGAACACATGGTTCACCATGCCCAGCTGCAAGGCCTCTTGGGCATCGACGACACGGCCGGTGAACAGCAACTCCTTGGCCATGCGCCGCCCCACCACGCGCGGCAGCCGCTGGGTCGCGCCCACCGTGCCCCAGCCCACTTCGGGGTACTTGAATGCTGCGGACGTATCCGCCAGCACAAAGTCGCAAGCCGCCGCAATCTCGCAGCCTGAGCCATAGGCCGGCCCTTGGATGGCGGCAATGACGGGTTTGGACAACGCTTCAATCGCCGCATAGGCGGTGAAGCCATTGACCCGGCGCGCGATGATCTCTGCAGGGCTCATGCCCTGCCGCTCTTTGAGGTCCGCCCCCGCGCAGAAGGCGACCCCTTCGCCGCGCACCACGATGACGCGCACCGTATCGGCCTGCTCCAATGCATCGCAGGCCTCCACCAGCTCTTGGCACATCGCCACATTCAAGGCATTGCGGCTTTCAGGCCTGGCCAACCACAGGGTGGCGACCGCAGCATCCACGTCAATGCGCAGGGTGCTGAACTCAGGAAATGTCTGCATACTCAAAAGCCTCTGTCTCAGTTTTGCAATTTCATGCCGGTGGCTTGCACCAACTCGGCAAGGCGCTTGCCATCCACCTTGATGAACTCGGCCGCCTGCGCTTTCATTTGCGGCATCGGCTCCGCGTTCTGGGCCAGCAGCAGTTTCTTGAACTCTGGCTTGGACTGCACGGCCTGCAAAGCGGCTGCCAGCTTGTTCACCACAGCCGCTGGCGTCTTGGCCGGCGCGGCGAGCGAATACCAGCTGCCCATTTCGCTGTTGGCCACACCCGCCTCTGCAAAGGTGGGCACATCAGGCATGTCCGGGGAGCGCTTGCTACCGCCATAGGCCAAGGCCCGCAAGCGGTTGGATTTGACGAAGGGCAGCACGGCGGAGATGTTCAGAAATCCCACCTGGGCCACGCCAGCCACCATGTCGTTCACCGCCGGTGCTGCGCCCTTGTAGGGCACATGCAGCAGTTCCACCCCGGCTGCATGTTTGAATGTCTCCGCACCGATGTGGGGCGATGAGCCCATGCCCGCCGAGGCATAGCTCAGCTTGCCCGGCTCAGCCTTGGCCAGCGCGATGAACTCCTTGAGCGTCTTGGCCGGTACCGAAGGATGCACCGTCAGCACATTGGGCACATTGGCCACCATGCCGATGAACTCAAAATCATCCACGCCGTTGTAGGCCACCTTGGTGGCGAGCGGGGTGACGGTATGCGCAGCCGCTGTGCCCAGCAGCAAGGTGTAGCCGTCCGGCGCCGCCTTGGCCACAAAAGCTGCGCCAATCGATGCACCTCCTCCCGCCTTGTTCTCCACAATCACCGGCTGGCCCAGCAAATCACCCAGTTCCTTGGCCAAGGCCCGCCCCAGCAAGTCAGCAGAGCCGCCCACTGCATAGGGGTTGACCAAGACGATGGCGCGCGACGGGTAGTCGCCCTGGGCCATGGCCCCCGGTGTAGCCAGGCTGGCAGCGGTAAGTACCGCCACACCGATCAGCGCACGACGAAATTTCAACATGCTTGTCTCCTAGATTTTTTAATGTCACATCGCTCACAGGGCGAGATTCAGATCGCGCCGTCTGCACGCAATCGCGCTATCTCGTCCACACCCATCGCTAAGCGCTCCCGCAGCACTTCATCGGTGTGCTCACCCAGCAGCGGTGGGCGCTGCACCTCGGGGTCGTCAAACCCTTCAAAACGGAACGGAATGCGCAGGCCTCGAAAGCTGCCAATCTGCGGATGCGGGTACTCCACCACCATGCCGCGCGCAGCGACATGGGCATTGCTCAGCACCTCATCCACTTGCAAGATAGGCCCAGCGGGTACCCCCACCGCATCACAGCGGCGGCACAGCTCATCGCGGTCAAGGCGCGCAATGGCCGCCTGCAAACCCGCCATCACCTCTTCACGGCGCACCAGGCGCTCGGCATTCTTGGCAAGTGCGGCATCTGTGGCCCAGGCCTCCAATCCCAGCAGGTTGCACAGCGGCGCCCAGTGCTGGTCGCTGCCGGTGATCTGCACCCACTTGCCATCTGCGCAGACAAAGGCCGCTGAAGGAATACGCCCCGGGTGCTCCGTGCCCAGCCGCTCGGGCACCTCACCCAGTGCAAACCAACGTGCGGCAGCCAAGGACAGCAAGCCCACCTGGCCGTCAAACATCGAAAAGTCCACATGGCTGCCCTTGCCCGACTTGGCGCGCCCCGCCAGCGCGGTGAGCACCGCAATCGCCACCCACAGCCCAGAGCTCAGGTCAGCCACCGGCAAACCGGGCTTGACCGGACCACCACCGCGCTCCCCCGTCAGACTCATGATGCCGGCCATGGCCTGGAACACCGTGTCGTAGCCCTTTCGATGGGCATAAGGCCCCGTCATGCCAAACCCGGTGCAACTCACATAGACAAGCTGGTCATTGACGGCACGCAAAGAGGGGTAGTCCAGGCCATATTTGCGCAAGTTGCCGACGGGGAAGTTCTCCAGCACCACATCGGCCTGCGCGGCCAGTTGGCGCACCACCGCCTGCCCTTGTTCAGAGCGCAGGTTCACCGTCACCGAGCGCTTGCTGCGGTTGAAGGCCAGGTAGTAGGCAGAGACCTCGCCGCCCTCCCCGTGCATCTTTGGTTCGAACGAACGCGTCTCGTCACCGGTGCCAGGCTGCTCGACCTTGATGACCTCCGCCCCCAACTCCGCAAGAATCATCGAGGCGAAGGGACAGGCGAGCACCCGCGACAGATCCAGAATAGTGATGCCTTCAAGAGGACGCATGCTCAGACCTCCTTGGCTTTGCGAAAGCCGCGCATCATCACATTGGCGTCCCGCCCCACCTCCAATGCGGGGCCCAAGGCCAGATCGGCGACCCGGTGGAAGCTGCGCTTGGTCGTGGCCATGGCCACGGGGCTCCAGCCCGCGATGGTTTGCGCCATCTGCAAAGCCGTCTCCAGCACCTGCGCATCAGGCACCACGCGATTGCACAGCCCCATGGCCTTGGCCCCCAGGCCATCCAAGGGCTCGGCCAGGGCTACCAGTTCGAAGGCCTGCTTGCGCCCCACCTGGCGCACCAGATTGGCCATCACCACCGCAGCGACGATGCCGTGCTTGAGCTCTGGATACCCAAAGCGCACCGTCTCTGACATCACAGCCAGATCGCAGGCAATCGCCAAGCCGGCCCCGCCGCCCAACGCATTGCCACGCACGGCAGAGATCACCGGCTTGTTCATCTGCGAGAAAACCAGATGCAAGGCGGTGGTCAAATCTGCGCGTGCGGTCACGGCTTGCGGGTCTTCGGGCGTAAGCGCAGAAAACTCGGTCGTGTCTGCACCTGCGCAGAACGACTTGCCCGCCCCCGTGAGCACCACGGCATGGACGGCAGGATCACGGTCTGCTGCGCGCAGGCTGTCGAGCAATTCTTGGGTCAACACGGTATTGAGCGCGTTGTGCTTTTCGGGGCGGTTCAACGTGAGGACGCGAACGGCACCACGGTCTTCAATCAGGAGATGTTGCATAGCGAATCAGAGCGGTTGGTTGTCAAAGTTGTTTGGGGTGGCCAGCTCCATGCCAGCCAGGCGGCTGCTGGCCTGCGCCAACTCCTGCACCAGTTGCGCCATCACTTGCGCTGCGGGTTGGATCTGCGAGACCAGTCCGGCCGACTGCCCCAGCTCGACCTTGCCCCATTCAATATCCCCGTCCAACGCCGCTTGCTTGAGCGAGCTTCTTTTGAACAGGGCGTCATAGTCGTCCTGCGCCAACTGGTCACGTTCGGCATCAAAAATGGCCTGGGCAAAGGCATTGCGCAAACCCCGGACCGGAAGGCTTCTGCGCCCGATCAAGGCCGTGTCTTGCACATCGGCCGCCAGCACCGCCGCCTTGTAGTTGTCATGCACGGCCGCTTCATCCGTCAGCAAAAAGCGCGTGCCCAACTGCACGGCATCCGCACCCAGCGCCAGCAAGGCAGCAATGCCCCAGCCATCGGCCACACCGCCACCGGCAATCACCGGAATCGACACCTCTTGCAGCACACGGCGCACCGTCACCAAGGTGCTCACCTCATTGGCAGGCGGATGGCCGCCGGCTTCACCGCCTACCACCACCAAGGCATCCACACCTGCAGCCTCAGCCTTTTTGGCGTGCTCTAAGGTCGAAACCACCTGGATCCACACGGCGCCATAGTCCCGAAAACGCGGCAGATGTGCCTTGGGGCCGCCCTGGGATGCAATCACCACCGGCACCTTGCGCGCCACCATCGCGTCCAGAATCTCCGCCACCTGGGGTCGGTACAAGGGGATGTTCACGGCATAGGGCTTGTCGGTCGCGCAAGCCAGCGCATCGAGGGTGCGGATGAAGTCCTCCAGGCGCAGCGGGCCTGCCGCCAGCACCCCCAGGCCCCCGGCGTTGGAGACCGCCGCAGGCAGTGCCACGTTGGATGAAGCCCAGCTCATCCCCGCCTGCACGATAGGGTGCCGTATACCAAGCAGGCGGGTGATCCGATTCGCCATGAGAACTCCGTGAAATCCAAAAGTAGTTGAAACTTTAAACTACTTTTATTCCAGCGACAAGACCCTTACTGGAAATCATCTTGAAAAAATTTCCTCTCCCTACCCAATGAAAATTAGCAAACAAGTTGACAAATGAAACAAGATAGTGGATTTACACAACTTTTTCGACATGCACGAAAAAATGAATGAGGTGACCTTTCACCGGAGCCCGAAAAGATCTGCGCGTTCGACGCAGATGGCGATGTGAGCGCGGCCATGGCGGGGCACTCACTACGGGCCCGAAAAATGCGTTCTGCGCAGCCCCTGCAGGCACGGCGCTCACGTTAAAAGTGGATCGCCCGGAGCAAGCGACCGCTATGCCGCTTACTCCAATTTTTTTAAAATTTATAAAATTGGAGTAAATTCGCATATGGCAACGCAAATGGCTTCCCAATAAGTCCATTCCGTATCTTCATAGTTAGTTGATTTATTTAAATTTACCTCTATTTTTTAAAATATTAAGGAGCAGGAGCAATTGCAGCTACCCCGAATCACCGACCTGGCAGCCAAGCAAGCCATTGACGCAATACGCCTGTTTCGGGAATTCGTGCGGGTTCAGCGCGAGCTGCAGGCCTATGAGGGCAGCCTGTTCTTCAAGAAAGTGGGGGCCTACGAGTACCTGCTGCACAAGTTGCACGGCAGGGTTCACTACAAGGGCACGAGGTCGGCCGCCACCGAGGCGGAATATGCAGCGTTCAACGCGCAGAAGCTACGCCTCAAGACACGCGCTGATCTCTTGAAGCCCAATGTCGAGACGCAGCAGCGCATGAACAAGGCCGTCCATGCCGGATTGGTGCCAACCGAGATCATTGACGTCCTGACGCAACTGGAGCGCCATGGCCTCAACGGCAAGTGCTTTGTCTTGGGCGGTGCTGCCCTCTATGCCTATTGCCAATCGTCTGGCATCCAGATGGAGGGCCTGGCGATGCCGGGGCAAAGCGAAGCACTGCTGCCGCGCCAGCCAGACACTTTGTGTGTTCTTGTACAAACGCCTCAGCATGGCGCTGCAGATCTGCTTAGGCAGCTGCAGCATTCCCTCAGGACTGTCGCGCAGCTGGAGGTGAGCGAGGTGGTCCCATCATCTTGTTGGATGTGGAGCTTTCGCTTCGATGGGGCAGTGTCCACCGCATCCAACAACACCCCGGCCCGTGCAAAGACACGAAAACTCACAGCGGATGCGCCGGACGGAGCGAAGATGCGCAATGCCGTGCACCGCCCAAGCGGCGGCGCTGCATCGCATTCCATCGAAGTAGAAGCATGGCTGGCGTTGCTGCAACAGACCCCGGTCTATGAGCAAGTAGTGATTGGCAGGACCGGGAAAATGGCGGTCATGCGAACCCTTGATCCGCACCTGTTTGTGCGCCTGGCGCATACGCGCCAACTACACGGTGAGGTGGATCGTGATCAGATTGCGCAGCACAGGCAGCTGGTGGAGCGACTGCTTGAATCGTCCATGGTGATCAGCAAACTTGATGGCGTTGCCCAAGAAGCGCTGGACCACCAACTCCTAGCACTGGCTGTTGCAACGGAAGCAAGCGGAGATCCCATCTAGCGCAGGGCAAACGAGTGCGCAGGAGCGAACCGCTTGCGGGCCCTTGAAACCCCACGGAGGCGCCTTTTGACATTCGCACTTCTTGAAAACGATGCCATCGCGCAGCTCGCCAGATCGGCCACCGCCTTTGAGCGCCATGCCACCGCCCAGACGCAGCAAAGTCGCTTTTCCGCACAGATGCATTGGCTCGAACGTGGTGGCACTGTGCAGCTGGTCAAGACCTATGCGGATGGCAAAGAACACACCCTGGGCCCACGAACCGAGGAGCGATTAGCGCTGCACCGCAAATACCTTGCAGGCCAGCTTGCAGCACAGCAGGCGCTGGATGTGGCTCGGCAAGACTTGCGAGCCACACAAGGCCGCAACCTGGCCTTCGGTATTGCCCGGGTGCCGACCATCGTCATCCAGATTCTCAACGCACTGGAAAACAAGGGCCTGAGCGCCTACTATCGCGTGATCGGCACACACGCGCTCTATGCCTATGAGGTGGCAGCAGGCGTGGTGTTTGATGCGCAGAGCACAGCGACCCGGGATGTGGATCTGCTCTGGGATGTGCAGCAGCGCATCAAGCTCGTCGCCAACCTGGATGCCGCAGGGCTGACGATGCTCCAGCTGCTGCAGCGCGTCGATGCCTCTTTCGAGCGCATGGAAGACCAGAAGGAATCGGCCATGAATGCCGAGGGTTTTGCCGTCGACTTCTTGAGGCGCAGAGGTGCGGACGACGAAGTGGCAGATTCGCTGTCTGGCAAGGAAGGGGATGTCTTGCCCGTGCCTGCGGAAAACTCCCAGGAATTCCTCAACTCACCACCTTATGAGCAGGTAGTCATTGGCGTCGACGGTTCGATGGCACGCATGCGTACGGTCGATCCCTGCATCTTTCTGAATTTCAAGCGTTGGCTGTCCACACTGGATACGCGCGATCCGCTCAAACGCCATCGCGACCGGCGCCAGGCTGATGCCGTTGAGCAGTTGCTTCAACAAGGGCTTCTCGCCTCTAGCACCAAGTGATGGTCTGAGGGAGCGACTAAAAAACTCCCTGCTTGCGCCTGTTGCAACCCAGGCAATGTCTGCCTGAGTTGCATCCTCACATCTCATCAATCGCCGTACTTGCAGCGCTGCCCTGCGCCCCAGCCAACCCCTCCCCCGCCTCAATCGCAAACCGCTCCCGGCAGTTGATATAAAAACTCGCGCCAAAGCGCCCGACGGGGAAGAACTCCTGCAGGCGCACCCGCCATTTTTCGGTGTCGACCAGGCCGTCGCGCACGGCCAGCCATTGCACGCGGCCGATGAAGACGTAGCGGCTCGCGGTTTCCAGGGTTTCGTGCAGCACGCATTCGAAGGCGACGGGGGCTTGCTCGATGCGTGGGGGGCGCACGCTTTGCGAGGGGGTCGCTGTCAGGCCCGTGTGGTCTAGCTCGCTCTCGTGCGGGGCCAGGCGGTCGCCGCAGCGGTGCATGGCGGCGGCCATCGCTTCGTCGGCGATGTGCACAACAAACTCCTTGTCGCGCAGGATGTTGGTGGCAGTGTCTTTTTGCGCCGCATCTTGTAGCTTGTTCACGCTCAGCATCACCACGGGTGGGTCCTCGCCCATCATGTTGAACATGCTGAATGGGGCGGCGTTGACGGTGCCGTCTGCGCCCAAGGTCGTCACCAAGGCTATAGGGCGCGGCACGATCAGGCTGGCCATCAGCTTGTAGCGTTCATAGGTGCCCAGCTGGGAAAAATCGATCTCGGTCATGGGCGCTCTCTTGTCGTCGGAATGAGCCATTCTGCTTGCAATTGCCATGCCGGGCCGTGGCCACCGCAGTAGCCGAGCAAGCATGTATACAAGCTGCACCAAGCAGATGCGCGGCCATGCATCACGGCGGACATGCAACGCCCCGCAACTGCAATTTGCTCCCCCATTTGCACCAGCCTGGTGCAAAACCGCTGCGCGCCACAGGGCTTACAAACTGGCACCGATCTTGCAAACGACCTTGTATGCAACATCGGAGGCTCCCCATGCACAAGCGCAGTTTTCTGAAGACCACCGTCGCCGCTCTGGCGCTCTCTTGGGGCGCTGCCCAGGCGGCAGATACGCCCATCAAGTTCCAGCTCGATTGGCGCTTTGAAGGCCCAGCGGCCTTCTTTCTGCAGCCGGTAGCGCAAGGCCTGTTCAAGGCGCAGGGGCTGGATGTGACGGTGGATTCGGGCAATGGCTCGGGGGGCGCTGTGCAGCGCGTGGCCTCAGGCGCTTACGACATGGGTTTTGCCGACCTGGCATCCGTGATGGAGTTCCATGCCAACAACCCCGATGCGCCCAACAAGCCGGTCGCAGTCATGGTGGTCTACAACAACACGCCGGCGTCCGTGATGGCGCTCAAGAAGTCGGGCATCAAAACCCCAGCGGACCTCAAAGGCAAAAAGCTCGGCGCCCCGGTGTTTGATGCCGGCCGCAAGGCCTTCCCTATTTTTGAAAAAGCCAATGGCGTGGGCACCGTAACCTGGACTGCGATGGACCCGCCCCTGCGCGAGACCATGCTGGTACGCGGCGATGTCGATGCCATCACCGGCTTTACCTTTACCAGCCTGCTGAACCTGGAGGCGCGCGGCGCCAAGGCCAGCGATGTGGTGGTCATGCAGTACGCCGACTTTGGCGTCAAGCTCTACGGCAACGTGATCATCGCCAGCCCCAAGATGATCCAGGAGCGGCCCGAGGCGATCAAGAAGTTTCTGACCGCGTTTGCACAAGGCGCCAAGGGCGTGATGGCCAACCCCGCCCAGGCGATCCAGTCCGTCAAGGCGCGTGATGGCATCGTCAATGTGGCGCTGGAGACGCGCCGCCTGCAGCTGGCCATCGACACCGTCATCAACAGCGCCGATGCCCGCAAGGAAGGCTTTGGCCAGCTCGACAGCAGCCGCCTGAGCCTGATGGCCGCGCAGGTCTCCGACGCCTATGGCACCAAAACCCGCGTCAAGGCCGAAGACGTCTGGAACGGCAGCTTTCTGCCGCCTGCAGCCGTGCTGGATGTACTCCCCAAAAAGTAAGCCGTCACCAGCCTTCTCCACCCTATCGCTCCCATCACCGCCCCCACCACCTGACGAGACCATCCCGTGAAAAAACGCAGCTTCCTCCACGCATCCCTCGCCCTGCTGGCCGCCGCCAGCACCTGCAACGCCCTGGCTCAGCCGCTGACGCCGCTCAAGTTCCAGCTCGACTGGCGCTTTGAAGGCCCGGCCGCACTCTTTGTGCATCCCGAGCAAAAGGGCTACTTCAAGCAGGCCGGTTTGGATGTGACGGTGGAAGCAGCCAGCGGTGCCGGCGCCATCCAGCGCGTGGCCTCGGGCACGCATGACCTGGGCTTTGCCGACCTGGCGGCGCTAATGGAGTTCCATGCCAACAACCCCGATGCGCCGATCAAACCGGTGGCCATCATGGTGATCTACAACACCACGCCGGCATCGGTGATGGCGCTGAAGAAATCGGGCATCACCAAGGCCAGCGACCTGACCGGCAAAAAACTGGGCGCGCCGATTTTTGACGCCGGCCGCCGCACCTTCCCGATCTTTGCGCAGGCCAATGGCGTAGGCGCCGTGCAGTGGAGCACGATGGACCCACCGCTGCGCGAAACCATGCTGGTGCGCGGTGATCTGGATGCCGTCACCGGCTACACCTTCACCAGCCTGCTCAACCTGGAGGCGCGTGGCGTCAAAGCCGAAGACGTGGTGGTGCTGCCCTATGCCACCCATGGCGTGCAGCTGTATGGCAATGTCATCATCGCCAGCCCCAAGCTGATTGCAGAAAATCCCGAAGCGGTGCGCGCCTTCCTCAAGGCCTTTGCCAAAGGCGCCAAGGAGGCGATTGCCGATCCGCAGGCCGCCATCGCCTCGCTCAAAGCCAAGGATGGCCTGGTCAATGTGCCGCTGGAGGTGAAACGCCTCAAGCTCACCATCGACACCGCCATCGACAGCAAGGGCGCACGCGAAGAAGGCTTTGGCCAGCTGCGCCCCGAGCGCCTGGGCCAGATGGCCGAGCAGGTCGCTAAGGCCTATGAAACCAAGAACCCCGTGCCCGCCCAAGCGGTCTGGAACGGCAGCTTTCTGCCCAGCGCTGCCGAGCTGGACATCCTCCCCAAGCGCTGATCTTGCCGCCTGCAGGGCGCCCGCGCCCTGCCCTTTTGAAGACGATTGCACCCTATGACGGCCTCCCTCCAAGACCCCGCCTTTGTTGAGTTTCGTGATGTCTGGCTGGCTTACAACGACGAGTTGCAGGCCAAGAACCAGTTCGCCGTCGAAGCCATTGACCTGCAAGTGCGCCGTGGCGAGTTCATCGCCATCGTCGGCCCCTCGGGCTGCGGCAAATCCACCTTCATGAAGCTGGCCACCGGCCTGCGCATGCCCAGCATCGGCAAGATCCGCATCGATGGCCAGCCCGTCACCGGCCCGCTCAAGATATCGGGCATGGCCTTCCAGTCGCCTTCGCTGCTGCCCTGGCGCACCACGGTCGACAACGTGCTGCTGCCGCTGGAGATTGTGGAACCGCACCGCAGCCAGTTCAAAGCCCGGCGCAAAGAGTACGAAGACCGCGCCCGCCGCCTGCTGCAAAAGGTGGGCCTGGGCGGGTACGAGGACAAGTTCCCCTGGGAGCTGTCAGGTGGCATGCAGCAGCGCGCCAGCATCTGCCGCGCCCTGATCCATGAGCCCAAGATGCTGCTGCTCGACGAGCCCTTCGGCGCCCTCGATGCCTTCACCCGCGAGGAGCTGTGGTGCATCCTGCGTGATCTGCATGCAGAGCAGCAGTTCAACGTCATCCTCGTCACGCATGACCTGCGCGAATCCGTCTTCCTAGCCGACTCCATCTACGTGATGAGCAAGAGCCCCGGCCGCTTTGTGGTGCGCCGTGATATCGACATCCCCCGCCCGCGCGATCTGGAGCTGACCTACACCAAGGAGTTCAGCGACATCGTGCATGAGCTGCGCGGCCACATCGGTGCGATGCGCAAGACCGGCACCGTGATCAACCAGTAAGCGCCCAGGCCCCTCTACCTATGTACAAGCTCAACAACCCCAAGCTCGAACGCTGGTCGCCCTGGCTGCTGCTGGCCGCCGTGGTCATCCTCTGGCAAATCATCTGCTCGGCCTTCCAGGTGTCAGAGTTCATCTTCCCCAGCCCCTTGCTGATCTGGCAGCAGTTTCTGGAGTTCCACACCACCATCGCCGCCCACGCCTGGCGCACCTTCTGGGTCACCATGGTGGGCTTTGGCATTGCCATCGTGGTCGGCGTGCTGCTGGGCTTTGTCATCGGCAGCTCGCGCCTGGCCTATGCCGCCGTCTACCCGCTGATGACCGCCTTTAACGCACTGCCCAAGGCCGCCTTTGTGCCCATCCTCGTGGTCTGGTTTGGCATCGGCATTGGCCCGGCCATCCTCACCGCGTTCCTGATCAGCTTCTTCCCCATCATGGTCAACATCGCCACCGGCTTGGCCACCTTGGAGCCGGAGCTGGAAGATGTATTGCGCGTGCTGGGCGCCAAGCGCTGGGATGTTTTGATCAAGGTCGGCCTGCCCCGCTCGTTGCCCTACTTCTACGCCTCTCTCAAAGTCGCCATCACCCTGGCCTTTGTCGGCACCACCGTGTCCGAGATGACCGCCGCCAACGAAGGCATTGGCTACCTGCTGATCTCCGCTGGCTCATCGATGCAAATGGGCCTGGCCTTTGCGGGCCTGCTGGTGGTGGGCGCCATGGCGATGGTGATGTATGAGCTGTTCAGCCTGGTAGAGAAGCGGACAACCGCCTGGGCACACCGGGGTGGCGACAACCGCTAAGAGCCGCTAACACGACCCTTGATACGTCGTTGCCCTGCCTTGTCGTACTACCGTACTGCCTGCGTCAGGACGCCTAGTCTCAACCGCAAACCTACGGTTTGCTGGGCCGTGTTAACGGCTCTAAAGCGATGATTACCAAGCTGCCGAAATCAGGCAGACCAAAGCAAAGGGGCCAAGTGATTGAACTGGCCCCTTTGTGCTTTGGAATGGACTCGCGTTAGATCTGCACCGCGCGGCCGATGAACTGGATCGGCCCTGTCGGCTTGCCAATTGGCGATCCGCCCGCTGGCTCCAAGGTCAGCTCAAACAACTGGTTGGGCTGCAGCGGTGGCAGCTTGTCGACGGGCACCTCAATCGCTTCACCCGGCTTGACAAGGCCCAGCGACACCGGGGCGCTCCATCCATCGGCCTTGGTCCAGAACTGCAAGGATTTCTCGGCCGGCACCACATCGGTGCCCAGCGGCACCAGGCGCAGCCGGTCGGACGCCTGGGCCTGCACCAGCCAGCCAGGGGCCTGGTTTTGCGGCGCGGCAAGCACCACAAAGTAGCGGGCGGGCCCTGGTGCGGGGGCGGGGCCCAGCACCAGCACACCGGCCAGCACGGCAGCGGCGGCAAAACCGCTGCCCGCCAAACCGCGCCATAGCGCTAGGCTGTCCCAGTTCCACCAGCGGCGCAGCGCTGCTGCTGCCGCACGCTGCGGTTCAGCGGCCGGCCACAGGCTGGCGGTGATGCGCGGCCACAGGCCAGTGCTCGGCTCTTGCGGCGGGGCCAGAGTTGTCAAAGGCTGCAGGCGCTGCTCCCAGGCATCCACGGCAGCGCGCAGTGCGTGGTCATGCGCCAGGCGCTCTTCAATGGCACGGCGTTGCGCAGCATCCTGCGTGCCCAGCACATACTGGCCGGCCAGCGTTTGCAGGTCGTCCGGGCTGTCGCCATCAGGCGGCAAATGGTTGTTGGTATCGGCGCTCATTGCATGCATTCCCGCAGGGCGCGCAGGCCCCTCTGTATCCACGCTTTGACGGTTCCCAGCGGGGCCTGCACCCGCGCTGCAATCTCACTGTGGCTGCAGCCATCCACATAGGCATGCAGCAGGCATTCGCGGCGCTGCGGCTCCAGGCCATCCAGGCACTGGCCCAGGCGGCCCAACTGGGCTTGGCGGTCAAGGGCATCGCCTTCTTCCTGCCAGGCGGCCATCGCGGCGCTGGCTTCATGGGCAGCGGCCGTCGGCTCATCCAGCGTGCTTTCGCGGGCGCTGCTGCGCACCCGGTTCAATGCGGCGTGCCGAACAATGCTATAGATCCAGCCTCTAGCCGCACCACGTGCCGCATCAAAACTGTGCGCCTTGCTCCAGATCGAAACAAAGGCATCGTGCAGCACATCTTCGGCCGCTGCTCGGCTGCGCACAATGCGCAGTGCCACCCCCAGCAGATAGCGCGACTCTTGCTCGTAAATACGCTGCAGCGCATGGCGGTCGCCACGCGCGCAAGCTGCTAGCGCCAAGGCATGGTCAAAATTGTCGTCGGTCACAGAAGCGGCAGGCGGCATGGAGATTGAGTTGGAAGAAGGAGCAAGATGTCCTTCTTCGAGTGTAGCCGCTAGCGCACAAAAATTTACAAGAGACTTAGAGTCACTGAGACAACCCAGCAAACCGAAGGTTTGCGGTTGAGGCTGGGCGCCCCCGACTAGGCATCAAGCCGCAGACAGTACAAACGTACGGCAAGGCTTGAGGCGGCCGGTGAGGCAACGAAGTATCAAGGGTTGTGTTTGTGACTCTTAGACCGGCTTCCAGAAGATGTAGTCAGCCTGGTACTGCACCACCGCCTTTTGGCCCTTTTGCGCTGGCGTGCAAGGTTTGTCAGCCGGTGCCACACCGCCCTTCAATGCCACGCGCTGGATATGGCTCACACCCACCAGTGCACCGCTGCCCATCGCAGGGTTGGCCTTCACCAATTGGTAGGGCAGATTGCCAGCACCCGATGGCGCCACTGCCAGCTGGGTTGCCGTCAGCTTGGAGCCGTCATTTGCTTCCCAGGTGGCAGGCGGGCCGTAGTAGCGTCCCACCGTCTTGCCCGCGCGGTCTTTCAGCACGGCATCCGGGCCTACAAACACCCATTCGGTCTGGCCGGGCGCATTGGCCTTGTCGCGGCATTCGTAGGTGATGTCACCCGAGCCCACCGTCTCCCAGGCCACCTTGTGGCCCGCTGGCACCTGGATGGTTGCGGGCAGCGATGCCTGCGAAAAAGCCTGCTCCTTTTTATGCATCGAGCCGCAGGCGGTGAGCAGGCCGATGGAGGCCACTGCGGTGGCGATGGCGGCGATACGGGGAGCTGTGCGAGAGGTCAACATACGAGTTCTCCTAAGTGAGGGGGACAGAAGGACGAGAGTGAAAACAGCGCTGTTTGATGTGTGCTGTTAGTAGTACTAGTCCTCTGTGGCATGTTTGGATGCAGTGGATGCAGAATTTTTTGCGCACCCTGCATCACTCCCCTGCTTCACCTCTTTGCAAAACTATTTCTAGATTTGTTGAATCCACTGCGCTAACCGCTGCGTATTCCAAACAGCCGCAACGTTTTTTCGGCTGAACATCCACACGCAAGGAGCATCTCATGGCCTCGATTCAAAGTACCCGCAAACTGGTCTCTTATGGCATGGCTTTCATGGTGGCAAGCACATCAGTCGCTGCGATCGCCAAAGACGTGATGGTGGGCGGTGCGCCCATGCTGCCCACCAAGGACATCATCGACAACGCCGTCAACTCCAAGGACCACACCACCCTGGTGGCAGCAGTCAAGGCAGCAGGCCTGGTAGAGACCCTTAAGGGCCCAGGCCCCTTCACCGTTTTTGCCCCCACCAATGAGGCATTTGCTGCCCTGCCTGCTGGCACGGTAGACAGCCTGCTCAAGCCCGAGAACAAAGGCATGCTCACCACCGTGCTGACCTACCACGTGGTGGCGGGTAAGTGGGATGCCGCAGCGATCAGCAAGATGATCAAGGACGGCGGAGGCATGGCCAGCATCAAGACCGTCAGCGGTGGCGCCTTGGTGGCCAAAGCCCAAGGCTCCAAGGTCATGCTGACGGACGAGAAAGGCGGCACCGCCACCGTCACCATTCCCGATGTCTACCAATCGAATGGCGTGATCCATGTGATCGACAAGGTGCTGCTGCCTAAATAAGGGTGGTTTGGATGCAGCCGCTGCTATGCATGCAGGGCTGCTGACACTGAGCACTAACTAAGTAGCGAGCTGCAGGCTGCCGATGAGGGCCTGCGGCTTTTGCATTGCTGGGCCTGCACCGCGCTGGCCTGGCCTCACTGCGATGCGCGATGCATGCAACGGCCACCTCCGCCGCCAGCCAAGCCTCGGTGTAAACACCGTATAGCGCTAAACCATGCGCCACGGGCACAGCCAGCGCCCCAAGGCTGGAGTAAAGTGAGCGCCATCCTGCGGCGCTGGCAACCCTGGCGCCCGCGCCACATAACTTGCCCCACCCCCTGCATGCCGATCTCCTTCACGCCCATCAAGGCCGCCAACTCCCTAGCCGACCAAGTGGCCCAGGCGCTAGAGGCCAGCATTCGGCAAGGGCAAATGCAACCGGGCGACCGCCTGCCCACAGAGC
>JAVWTB010000037.1:0-24576 GCA_036667955.1 Comamonas sp. | reverse complement strand
TGAACTCAACGCCATATTCCAGCGACAGCTCGATAGGAGGCGTGATCTTGATCGCATCTTCCTTGCCGCTCACGCGGAAGTTGGTCAGCTGCTTGGTACGGGTGGCGTTCACCACCAGGTCGTTGTCGCGGCTGTGGATACCGACGATCATGCCTTCGTACACGGGGTCGTTGGGCTTCACAAACATGCGGCCACGGTCGTCCAGCTTGCCCAGGGCGTAGGTGAAGATTTCACCGTCATCCATGGAGATCAGCACGCCGTTCTTGCGGCCACCGATTTCGCCCTTGTGCGGCTCGTAGCTGTCGAAGATGTTGGCGATCAGGCCGGAACCACGGGTCAAGTTCAGGAACTCGTTGGTGAAACCGATCAGACCACGGGCAGGAATACGGTATTCCAGACGGACGCGACCGCGGCCATCGGGCTCCATGTTCACCAGCTCGCCCTTGCGCTCGCCCAGGGCTTGCATCACGCCGCCTTGGTGGCCTTCTTCGATGTCGGCCGTCACCAGCTCGATAGGCTCGTGGCGCACGCCGTCAATCATCTGCATCACCACGCGGGGCTTGGACACGGCCAGCTCGTAACCTTCGCGGCGCATTTCTTCCAGCAGAATGGTCAGGTGCAGTTCACCACGGCCAGCCACTTCAAAGATACCGTCTTCGTCGGTTTCCTTGACGCGCAGGGCCACGTTGGAGCGCAGCTCCTTTTGCAGGCGGTCCCAGATCTGGCGGCTGGTCACGTACTTGCCTTCACGACCTGCCAGCGGCGAGGTGTTCACGCAGAAGTTCATGGTCAGCGTAGGCTCGTCAATCTTGAGCATCGGCAGAGGCTGTGGATTGGTCGGATCGGTCACGGTCTCACCGATACCGATGTTTTCGATACCGCTGATCAGCACGATCTCGGACGGGCCCGCTTCGGTGGCCTGCACGCGGTCAATACCTTGGAAGGTGTGGACCTGGTTGATCTTGCCGTTGTAGCTCTTTCCGTCCGGGCCAGCCATGACAGCCACTTGCTGACCGGGCTTGAGCGTGCCTTGGGTGATACGGCCCACGCCGATACGGCCCACGAACGTGGAGTAATCCAGTGCCGAGACTTGCATTTGCAGCGGTGCCGAGGCATCGCCTTGCACGGCGGGCACGTGCTCCAGCACGGTTTCGAACAGGGCCGACATGTCGGGACCCCATTGCGCGCCTGGCTCACCTTCGACCTTGGAAGACCAGCCGTTGATGCCCGAGGCGTACACCACGGGGAAGTCCAGCTGTTCATCGGTGGCGCCCAGCTTGTCGAACAGGTCGAACGCAGCGTTCACGACCTTGTCGGGGTTGGCACCGGGCTTGTCCACCTTGTTGACCACGACGATGGGCTTCAGACCCAGGGCCAGGGCCTTCTTGGTCACGAAACGCGTTTGGGGCATGGGGCCTTCTTGCGCGTCGATCAGCAGCACCACACCGTCCACCATGGACAGGGCACGTTCCACTTCACCGCCGAAGTCCGCGTGACCGGGGGTGTCGAGAATGTTGATGTGGGTGCCGTTCCAGGACACGGCACAGTTCTTGGCCAAAATCGTGATGCCGCGCTCACGTTCGATGGCATTGTTGTCCATCACGGTGTCCACGACTTTTTCGTGTTCAGCGAAGGTACCAGACTGGCGCAGCAGCTGGTCCACCATGGTGGTCTTGCCATGGTCAACGTGGGCGATGATCGCAATATTGCGGATTTGTTTGCTCATGATGTTTCCAAAATGCCGCTGGCTTGTGGGCGCGGCGTTCCTTCCAAAATTTGTTGAATCTCGATGGGGCTTAAGAGGCGGTCGGGGATGAGCTCGCGCGCCCGGATGTGTGCAACACCCAAAAGCGCAGGAGGCTCCTCTCCGTAAACGGCCACGGCATGGGCATCGGCCCATTCACCCCGTCGGCGCAAGCCGGACAGAAATCTGCCCGCATTATCACCATCGAGCGTGACACGGGTATGCGCGGCCAGCAAGGTATCGACCGGCAATACATATTGCAGGCGTTGGTCATCGGGCGTGGCTTCCAGGGCCTGCAGCGATATGCATCGGTCCAGACCAATACCACCCGTCTCAATGCGGCGCAGGCTGCGCAAATGCGCGCCATAGCCCAGGGCCTGGCCGATGTCTTCGGCCAAGGTCCGCACATAGGTGCCCTTGCTGCAGCGCACGGTCATCTTGAGCGCGGTGAAGGCGGTCTCCTCCTGCACCCATGACAGGGACAGGTGCAAGATGGTCACGGCACGCGGCTCACGCTCAAGCGTGATGCCGGCACGGGCATATTCGTAGAGGGCCTTGCCATCGCGTTTGAGCGCGCTGTACATGGGCGGCACCTGGCTGATATCACCCCTGAACTGTGCGGCCACGGCCTCTAGCTTCTCGGGGGTCAGCAGCTCTTGGTCCACATCCCAGGTCTGCAGCACCTCACCCTCGGCATCGCCGGTGGTGGTGGTCGCGCCCAGATGCACCAAGGCCTCGTAGGTCTTGGGAGCATCCAGTTGCAGCTGGCTGAACTTGGTGGCAGCGCCAAAACACAGCGGCAACACGCCGGTCGCCAAAGGATCGAGCGTGCCGGTGTGTCCGGCTTTTTCGGCGCGCAGCAGCCACTTCACTTTTTGCAAAGCGTCGTTACTGGACAGGCCAATGGGTTTGTCGAGCAGAAACACCCCGTGCACAGGGCGCCGCTGCACCCGTGTGCGAGGGGCGTTCATGGGCTCAGCCTTCCTCGGGTCCGCGCGATGCCACGGCCTTGGCGATCAAGGCATTCATATCGGCTGCACGCTCGGTGGTGCGGTCGTAGATGAAATGCAAGGTCGGCACGGTGTGGATATGCAGGCGCTTGAACAGGCCATTGCGCAAGAAACCAGCAGCCTGGTTCAGTGCTTCCTGGGTCTGGTCGGGGTCGCCGATCAGCAAGCTGAAGTAGACCTTCGCATGGGCGTAATCCGGCGTCACCTCAACGGCTTGCAGGGTCACCATGCCCACACGTGGGTCCTTCAGTTCGCGGGCAATCAGCTCCGACAGATCCCGCTGGATCTGGTCGGAGACTTTGAAGCTGCGGTTTGGCGCAGCGGTTTTCTTACGAGTTGCCATCGGAAATTACAGCGTACGAGCGATTTCCTTGATCTCAAAGACTTCCAACATATCACCTTCTTTGATGTCGTTGTAGTTCTTGAGCTTGATACCGCACTCGAAGCCTTCCTTGACTTCCTTGACGTCGTCCTTGAGACGCTTGATCGATTCGATCTCGCCGGTGTAGATCACCACGTTTTCGCGCAGCAGGCGGAAGCGTGCATTGCGGGTGACCTGGCCGGAGGTGATGTACGAACCGGCAATCGTGCCAATCTTCGTCGCCACGAACACGGTGCGGATCTCGGCCATACCGATGATCTCTTCGCGCTGCTCGGGTGCCAGCATGCCGGACATGGCTGCCTTCAGCTCATCGACCGCGTCGTAGATGATGTTGTAGTAGCGGATATCGACATCATTGCTCTCGGCAGTCTTGCGCGCTTGCGCATCGGCACGCACGTTGAAGCCAATGACAATCGCCTTGGAAGCCAGGGCCAGATTGATGTCGGACTCGCTGATACCACCCACACCGGTGTAGACCATCTGCACCTTGACCTCGTCGGTCGAGAGCTTGAGCAGCGAGGTCGCCAGTGCTTCTTGCGAACCCTGGGTATCGGCCTTGATGATGATCGGCAGCGACTGAACGCTTCCGGCACCCATTTCGGCAAACATGTTTTCCAGCTTGGCTGCTTGTTGGCGGGCCAGCTTGGTGTTGCGGAACTTGCCAGCACGGTAGGTGGCGATTTCACGGGCACGGCGCTCATCGGGCAGCACCATGAAATCATCACCGGCTTGCGGCACATCCGACAGACCTTGAATCTCGACGGGCAGCGAAGGGCCAGCATGCTTGGCGACCTTGCCGTCTTCGTCGACCATGGCGCGCACGCGGCCATAGGTTTGACCTGCCAGCACGATATCGCCGACCTTCAAGGTACCGGACTGCACCAGCACCGTGGCCACTGGGCCGCGGCCCTTGTCCAGCTGGGCTTCGATCACCAGACCCTTGGCATTGGCTTCCACCGGTGCCTTGAGTTCCAGCACTTCGGCCTGCAGCAGCACTTGCTCGAGCAGCTCGTCAATGCCTTGACCGGTCTTTGAGGACACAGCCACGAAAGGCGAATCGCCACCGTATTCTTCCGGCACCACCTGCTCGACCACCAGCTCTTGCTTGACGCGCTCTGGGTTGGCATCGGGCTTGTCGGCCTTGGTGATAGCCACCACGATAGGCACACCTGCTGCGCGGGCATGCTTGATCGCTTCCTTGGTCTGGGGCATCACGCCGTCATCGGCAGCAGCCACCAGAATCACGATGTCGGTGGACTGTGCACCACGGGCACGCATGGCCGTGAAGGCCTCGTGACCAGGGGTGTCCAGGAAGGTGATCATGCCGCGTGGCGTTTCCACGTGGTAGGCACCAATGTGCTGGGTAATACCACCGGCTTCACCAGCGGCCACCTTGCTGCGGCGGATGTAATCCAGCAGCGAGGTCTTGCCGTGGTCAACGTGGCCCATCACGGTCACCACCGGAGCGCGAGACAGCGCTTCGGATTCAGACTGCGATTCTTCTTCCAGCGTGAAGGCTTCTGGATCATCCAGCGCAGCAACGTGCGCCTTGTGGCCCATTTCTTCCACGACGATCATCGCGGTGTCCTGGTCCAGCGGCTGGTTGATGGTGACCATCTGGCCCATCTTCATCAACGCCTTGATGACCTCGGATGCCTTGATGGCCATCTTGTGTGCCAACTCGGACACGGTGATGGTTTCTGGCACATACACATCGAGGATACGCGCTTCCACCGGTGCGGCAGACTGCGCGCCACGGTGATCATTGCGGTCGTTGCCACGGCGGCCACGAGGACCGGAACGCCAGTTGTTGCCCCGGTTGGCCACGCCACCGGAGGAATCACCACGCGTCTTGAGTTCCTTTTTCTTGCCGTTGCTGTCGTTCTGGTTGCTCCAGCTCGAAGACAGCTTGGCCGACTTGACTTCCTTGTTGCCAGGCGCGCCAGCAGCAGGCTTGGCTGCGCCAGTGCCTGTACCGGTGGTAGCCGGCTTGTGCAAGGTGCCTTTTTTGGCGTCCGCTGGCTTGACTTCTTTTTTCTCTTCCGAAGGCTTCTTGGCCACCAGCACCTTCTTGGGTGCATTCATCATGGCGCGGATCGCTTCGGCTTCTGCCAAGGCCTTGCGGCGGCGCTCGTCCAGATCGACGGCGCGCGCAGTCTCTTCAGCCTCACGGGCCTTGGACTCGTCCTCGGCCTTTTTCTTGGCTTCAGCCTGGGCTTCATTGCGTGCAGCCAGGTCCTGGGCGTGGCGGCGGGCGACTTCGGCCTGCTCTGCCACTTCCTGGGCCTTGCGCTCTTGCGTCTTGACCACATAGGCGGCAGCGCGCTCTTCGGCTTCGCGCTCCTTGCGCTCGCGGTCTTCACGCTCATTGCGGTCGGCACGCTGCTGCACCAGATCGGCTTCTTCCTTGCTGATCTGGTCTACTTCGTTGCGGGCCTCTTCTTCGCGCTTGACCAGCTCAGCCTTGTGCTCGGCTTCCTTTTGCTTGGCTTCGGCGTGCTTGACGGCTTCGTCGGAATCGGGTTCAGCCACATCGTCGCGCTTGACGAAAGTGCGCTTTTTACGCACTTCCACCTGGATAGTGCGCGCCCTGCCCGTGGCATCGGCTTGTTTGATCTCGCTAGTGGATTTCTTGGTCAATGTGATCTTCTTGCGGTCGGCAGCGCCATGGGCGGCCTGCAGATGGGACAACAGCGCTTGTTTGTCCGTTTCGGTCAGTGCATCGGATGCATCGTGCTTGGACACGCCTGCAGCTTGCAGTTGCTCCAGCAATGTATCCGGTGATTTTTTGAGTTCAACAGCGAACTCGGCGACAGTATTACTCGACATATCTTGTTCCGTGCCTCCTGACCTTATTCCTGTCCATCAAACCAATGTTCGCGGGCCTTCATGATCAAGGCTTTTGCGTCATCGGCAGACTGTCCGGTCAGCTCGGTCAATTCATCAATGGCCAAATCGGCCAGGTCGTCACGCGTGTGGATTCCACCAGCTTCCAGCTGGGCTACCAACTCAGGCGTCATCCCTTCAAGATCACGCAACTCTTGGGAAACACGGGCAACACTCTCTTCGTGGACAATTTCCATCGTCAGCAACGCATCTTTGGCGCGCGTACGCAGTTCATTGACCGTTTCTTCATCGAAGCTCTCGATTTCCAGCATTTCCTGCAGCGGCACATAGGCCACTTCTTCCAGGCTGGAGAAACCTTCTTCAATCAAGATGTCGGCGATTTCTTCGTCGACATCCAGTTTTTCCATGAACAGCTTGCGGGAAGTGGTGGTTTCCTCTTCCTGCTTTTGCGCCGATTCGGCGGCGTCCATGATGTTGATCTTCCAACCGGTCAGGTCAGAGGCCAGACGCACGTTCTGGCCACCACGGCCAATGGCGATAGCGAGGTTTTCCTCATCCACCACCACGTCCATGGCATGCTTTTCTTCGTCCACCACGATCGAGGACACATTAGCCGGGGCCAGCGCACCGATCACGAACTGGGCCGGGTCTTCCGACCACAGCACGATGTCCACGCGCTCGCCAGCGAGCTCATTGGTCACCACGTTCACGCGGCTGCCACGCACACCCACACAGGTGCCGATGGGGTCAATGCGCTTGTCGTGGCTCAGCACGGCAATCTTGGCGCGGCTGCCTGGATCACGGGCGCAGCTCTTGATCTCCAGCAAGCCTTGCTCGATTTCAGGCACTTCGTTGCGGAACAGCTCAACCATGAACTCAGGCGCAGAGCGCGAGAGCAAAATAGGAGCGCCGCGCAAGGTCAGATCCACATCCATGATCATGGCGCGAACCCGATCACCATTGCGCAGATTTTCCTTCGGAATCATTTCACCGCGCTTGAGTCGGCCTTCCACGCGGCCGGACTCGACAATGATGTCGCCCTTGTCCATGCGCTTGACGGTGCCGTTGAAAATCTTGTCGCCGCGTGCCATGAAGTCATTGAGCAGCATCTCGCGCTCAGCATCACGGATCTTTTGCAAGATGACCTGCTTGGCTGCCATGGCACCAATACGGCCAATCGGCACAGACTCGATCTGCTCTTCGATGTAATCGCCAACCTGCACATCTTCCTTGCGGTCGACGGCATCCATCAGCATCTCTTCGGCATCCGGATTTTGCAGACCCGCATCATCGGGCACCACCAACCAGCGACGGAAAGTGTCGTAATCGCCGGTATCGAGATCGATAGCCACACGCACATCCACTTCGCCGGGGTACAGTTTTTTCGTAGCCTGGGCCAGGGCAGATTCCACAGCGCCAAACACCACATCGCGCTCTACGTTCTTTTCGCGCGCGATGGCATCCACCAGCATCAACAATTCGCGATTCATGCGACGACTCTCCTATTTCAATCTTTAACCAGAAGGCGGCATCATCGGCGCCACCATGCGCTGGGCAAATCAGGCTTGCGCCTCGCCAGCGTTATCCGCTGCAGCCCTGCCCTTGAAGCTCACGATCGGCGCCAAACGCGCCTCACGCAATTCATCGAGCGTAAAACCCAGGCTTTGCAGCGGTGCGGGCGGACGCTTCTTACTCACGCGAGCGCCAGGCTTGACAGCGGGCGCATCGCTCCAGACGATCTGCCAGCCCCCTGCTTCGGTGCGCTCCAGCGTGCCTCGGAATTTCTTTCGGTTGGCACTGATGGCCGTGCCTTCAGCGGCAGCACCAATGGGCTCCTTCAAGGTCAGATCGACCATCGCACCCGCAAAACGGATGAAATCCTGCTCATGGCGCAATGGACGGTCGATACCGGGCGAGGACACTTCCAGGCGCTTGTATTCAACGCCATCGACTTCCAACGCAAACTGCAGCTGGCGCGTGACCTTCTCGCAATCCTCCACCGTGACAAACTGCTCTGGCACCCCTTCCGGGCGGACAGCATCCGCGCTCCAGGGCAAGTCGATGGTGATGCGCAAAAGGCCGCTGGCAGAGCGTTCGATCTCCACCAAGTCGTAGCCCAGGCCGCTCACCGTTTGTAGGGTGGTTTCTTGCAAGCTCACGTGTGCTATATATCCCGCAAATACAAAAAACCCGAGAACCACGGAATGTTACACATTCCACAGCATCGAGCTGAAAAACATGCGACCAAAAAAAACGGGCGGTTGGCACCGCCCGGTTGGTCGTGTAGACATCTATTATAGGGGCAAACCAGTATCGTTGCAATCAGGTCCAAGGCCTTTTAGGCGTGTTAACGACTAAGCCTGCGCGCCTCGTGCCCGCAACAGACCAGTGGTACGTTGCAGCAAGGCATGGGCATCATCTTGCGCAGGCAAGGGCTGGGCATCACCCTGCGAAAACCGCTCCAGCATACGCTGCAGCACACCGGGCTGGGGCAACAACGGGCCCAAAAACAAGGCCTCGTCACCTTTGCCCAGCAACACCGTGGGGAAGGTCGTGATGTCCAACTCTCCCAGCGCCTCCTCCTCGTCTTCCACATCCAGCCACACAAAGGCCATGCCCGGCCAGGCTTTGGCCAGGGCATCAAAAATCGGCTGGTACTGGTTACAGGTACCACACCACTGCGCGCACAAACACACCACCAGCCAGGGCGCACTAGCAGCCTCGGTCATACAGAGCCCATTCCAGGAAGAAAGCTGTATTTTTACCACCTTTGGCCTGCCCGGCAGGCCCCGGGGCATTTGCAAATACGCGCTTCTCTGACTTGAATCAGTGCCAAAAGCAACTAAGTTCTTAGGAGTTATTAGCCATTGGGCAGTTGCCTGTAAAACAGCAAGCTGCCAAACCATTGGGAGCAGGCATGGATACCAAGACTTATTACGAGGTGCTAGGCGTAGATAAAAAAGCCAGCGCAGACGACATCAAAAAGGCGTTTCGCAAGCTCGCCCGCAAATACCACCCCGACTTGAGCAAAGAGAAAGACGCCCAGCAGCGCATGGCCGAGGTCAATGAAGCCAATGCCGTGCTGTCTGACGCTGAAAAACGCGCCGAATACGATGACATGCTCAATGCGCCACGTGGTTTTGCCGCCGGTGCAGGCAACCCCTTTCGCAATGCCGAAGGTTTCGACAGCCGTGATTTCCAGTTTCGCCGCCAGAGCATGGGGGGCGATGCCGATTACAGCGACTTTTTCCGCGAGATGTTTGGCGACGCGGCACGCGCGCAGCGCAATGGAACGCGTTCGGCAGGTGCGCAGGCGCCTATCCGGGGCGAGGACCAGCATGCCAGCATCGAGCTGGACCTGATGGACAGCTACCAGGGCACCGAAAAAACACTGAGCTTGCACGGCCAGTCCTTCAACGATGACGGCAGCCTTCGCAAGCAGGAACGCCAGCTGCAGGTCAAAATCCCTGCAGGGGTGCGCGAAGGGCAGATGATTCGCCTGGCCGGCCAGGGCGGGCCCGGCTACCAGGGCGGCGCTGCCGGCGATCTGCTGCTGGAGGTCCACTTCCGCCCCGACAAGCGCTGGCGCGCCGAAGGCAAGGATGTCTACATGCCGATGGCGGTGGCGCCCTGGGAAGCGGCACTGGGCGGCAGCGCCGAGATCCTCACCCCCGCCGGCACTTTGGAGGTCAGTATTCCGGCAGGCTGGTCGGCCGGGCGCAAGCTGCGCGTCAAAGGCAAGGGCTTGCCTGCGGCGACCCCTGGCGACCTGTACCTGGAGCTGCAACTGCACATTCCGCCCGCCACCACCGACCAGGAGCGCGCCGCCTACCAAGCCTTTGCCAAGGCTTTTCCCCAGTTTCAGCCCCGCCAAGGAGTGTGAAGATGCCCCACTACACGACGGTTCATACCACCACGCTAGAGATCATGGACGACGACAGCCTGGACGCGGCCAGCTTGGCCCAGGCCTGCCAACGCAATGTGGCCTGGGTGCAAGAGCGAGTGCTGGAGGGCGTGCTCACCCCCAGCACAGGCACCCGCAAGGCCGGTGCTGTAGACAGCTGGCGCTTTGCGGCCACCTGCATTGTGCGGGCGCGCCGCGTCGCCCAGCTTGAGCACACCTATGAGGCCGACCCCCAACTCGCAGCCCTGACTGTCGACCTGATGGAAGAGGTGCTGGAGCTGCGCCGCAGGCTGCAGCATCGCTGATGCCTCCCTCGCCCGACGCTACGGGCAAAAACAGCTAGGAACAGGCAGACGCAAAAAAGCCCGCTGACGCGGGCTTGTCTTGACCGAAAAAGCGCCATCCGCATGCCGCGCCTGATCGTGGCAAGCGCGGCATGCGGACGGAGCAAAACCGGTAGGCGGTATTAACCGCCCTTGTGCGTACGCTTGCCTGGGTTCTTCTTCGAACGGGTAGCAGTGCCACGGGCACGGCTAGCCTGTTGACCACGGCCAGCCGTAGGCAGGCTCTTGCCGTTAGGCAGCGTGGGTTGAGGGGTGAACTTGCGGTCAGCTTCGGTAACGATTTTGTTGCCCATCCTGGGACCTCGCGATAAACAAAACCGACATTAGGCCACAGATGCCGAAGGAGCAGGTAAAAAATACCAGCTAAATCCGCTGCATTCGTGTGAAATTAGGCATGCATGCCCCTAGGCGACCCCAAAAATCAGGCGCTTTGCTTACATTTGATGCGGGCTACAAGCTTGTAAATTACGCCTATCTCGTTAGCATTCACAGAGAACAAAAGAAGGATGAATTTCTTATGCACAAGCTCGATCACCAACAACGGCAACCCCAGCACAAGCATTGGCTAGCGCTTGCCGCAGGTGTCGCTGCGGTGGCGGTGTACTGGTGGGCCAGCAGCCAGGCCAAAAACAAGGTAGTTCCTGTCGGCTTGATCGAGCCGGTGGACGATTTCGACGCCGAGCGCTTTGCGGGCGACTGGTATGAGATTGCCCGGATAGAGCGCGCCCTCGGCAAGCCGCTGACGCGTTCACGCGTCGAATACGAACTGCTGAGCGATGGCAGCCTGGGGATCATCAACCGCGGCTTTCATGCTGGCACCCACCGCTGGGTGGAGAGCCATGGCATTGCTCGCTTTGTCGGTGCGCCCCACTTTGGCGCGATGAAGGCCTCCTTCAAAGGCCCCTTTCATGAGGGCTACCATGTGGTGGCCATCGACCCTGACTACCGCTGGGCCATGCTCATGGGCGACACCACCGACTCCTTCAAGCTGCTCTCGCGCCAGCCGGTGCTCGACGGCAAGACCACCGACCGCCTGGTGCACCAGGCAGCGCTGATGGGTGTCGAGGCGGCGCGTATCCACTGGGTCATGCAGGACGGCATCAACCCCACCGGCCACTGGTAAGCTGCACCGACTAGGCTGATCGGGCGCTGTCACACCCCAATCAGCTTGGCTCCCGCCCGCTCCTGCTCGACGAGGGCCTGCATGCTGCCGGCGAACTGGATAGCGCCTTTTTCCAGCACATAGGCGCGGTCGCTAACCAGGCGGGCGAAATGCAGGTTTTGCTCACACAGCAAAATGCTCACCCCCCTGCGCTTGAGCTGCAGCATCATCTGCACCATCTGCTCGACGATCACCGGCGCTACGCCTTCCGAAGGTTCATCAAGCAATACCAGGTAGGGGTTGCCCATCAAAGTGCGGGCAACGGTCAGCATCTGCTGCTCACCCCCGCTCATCTGGCCGCCCGGGCGCTGCGGCATCGCCGCCAGATTGGGGAAGAACGCCAGCAGCTCTTCTACCGTCCAGTGGCTGGCGCTGCTGCCATCGGCCCAGCGTCGCGCGGGCTGGCGCCCTACTTCCAGATTCTCCAACACCGTCAGATCGCTGAAGATGCGCCGGTCCTCAGGCACATAGCCCAAGCCCATGCGGGCGATTTGCCAAGGGTCTGACTGCGCAATGGCCTGGCCCATGAACGACACTTCACCTTGGCGCCGCTGCACCAGGCCCATGATGGCCTTGAGCGTGGTCGATTTGCCCGCCCCATTGCGCCCCATCAGGGCCACCACTTCGCCGCGCCGCACTTCCAGCGCCACATCGAACAGGATATGGGCCTCGCCATACCAGGCATTCAATTGGCGCACCTGCAGCAGCTCAGCGGCGGATTCGTTCGCCTGCGCTGTCATAGGCTCTGCTCCAAACTCTCATAGGTCGTCCCCTTGCCCAGGTACACCGCCTGCACCTCCGGGTTACGCCGTACTTCTTCGGGCGAGCCTTCGGCAATCAAACGCCCCCGCGCCAGCACGATGATGCGGTCGGCATAGGCAAACACCACATCCATGCTGTGCTCGGTAAACAGCACGGCCATGTCGCGCTGCTTGGCCAGGCGCCGGGTCAAAGCCATCAGCTGCAGGCGCTCGGCCTGGGCCATGCCGGCGGTCGGCTCATCCATCAGCAGCAATACCGGCTCGTGCGCCATGGCGATGGCCAGCTCGACCCGCTTGACATCGCCATAGGCCAGCGCACTGCAAGCGCGGTCTGCCTGGTCCTGCATCCCGACCAGCGACAGCAAGGCCAGGGCCTGCTCACGCTCAAAAGCTGCCGCCTTTTGCCACAGGCGAAAAACACGGCCCGCAGCCGACAGCAAGGCCATCTGCACGTTCTCTGCCACCGTCAGCGAAGAGAAGGTCTCGGCAATCTGAAACGTGCGCCCCACCCCTAGCCGCCAGATCTCGCGGGGCAGCTTGCCGCCCAAGGCTGTGCCGTTCAGCAGCATGCTGCCCGCATCGGGCACCAGCTGGCCGCCCAGCATGTTGAAGGTCGTCGTCTTGCCCGCACCATTGGGGCCAATCAAGGCCAGCACTTCGCCCCTGCGCAGTGCAAAGCCCACGTCGTCCACCGCCTGCACACCGCCAAAGCGCTTGCCCAAACCGGTCACTATCAGCAGTTCTGTCATGGAATTCCAGGTTGATACCGCAGGCAGCGTTTGCACGCCAGCGGCAGAAAAAGCCTCTGCGCCCCCGGCGGCAATGTCAGCCCAGCTCCAGGCTGGCCGACATCAGGCGCTGCGTGTAGGGCTGGCGCGGGGCATCAAGCACCTGCATGACCTCGCCGCTCTCGACCACCTCGCCGTCCTTCATCACCAGCACCTCATGCGCCATCGCCCGGATCACCGCCACATCGTGGGTGATCAGCAAGTAGCTCAGGCCGCGTTCCCTTTGCAGCCGTTGCAGCAAGGCCAGCACCTGGTGCTGGATGGTGACATCTAGCGCACTGGTGGGCTCGTCCAGCACGAGGATTTCGGGGTCCACGATCAGTGCCCGGGCAATGGCCAGGCGCTGGCGTTGGCCGCCAGAAAATTCATGCGGATAGCGCTCCAGTAGGCCGGGGAACTGCGCCTCGGTCATCCCCACTTCCTGCAGCAAGGCCAGCACCTGCTGCTGCAGATCGGCGGCCGCCAGGCCGGGCTGGGCCAGTTGCAGGCCTTCGCCCACCATCTCTTGCACCGTCATGCGGGGCGACAGCGACGAAAACGGATCCTGGAAAACCACCTGCACCTTGCGGCGCAGCCGCTGGTTGGCGGCGCTGTTGCGCTGCGCCGGTAGCTGCCAGCTTTGCTGGCCTATGCGCAGCTCGCCCTGGCTGGGCAGCAGGCCCAAAATAGCCTGGGCCAAGGTGGACTTGCCCGAGCCCGACTCGCCAATCACACCCAAGGTTTGGCCCTGGCCCAGCACCATGCTGGCGCCACGCAACGCCTCAAACCGCCCTTTGCGAAACCAGCCCGCAATCCCCGGCAGCGGCGTGGCATAGGCCACGCGCAAATCCCGCGTCTGCAGCACCGGTGGCGCCTCGGGCTGGCGCGCCACCACCTGGCGCTGGGGCGTGCTGGTCAGCAGTTTTTGGGTGTAGGCATGCTGGGGGTCGGCAAACACCTCGGCAACGGGCCCCAGCTCCACCAGGCGGCCTTTTTCCATCACGGCCACCCGGTCCGCAAAATGGCGCACCAGCGGCAAATCATGGGTGATCATCAGCACGGCCATGCCGGTCTGGCGCTGCAGGTCGCTAAGCAGTTCCAGTATCTGGCCGCGCAAGCTCACATCCAGCGCCGTCGTGGGCTCATCGGCAATCAGCAACTTGGGCCGGCAGGCCAATGCCATGGCAATCATGGCGCGCTGGCGCTGGCCACCGCTGAGCTGGTGCGGGTAGCTGCCGGCACGCCGCTCGGGCTCAGGGATGCCAGTCGTCGCCAGCAGTGCCACCGCTTGCGCCCAGGCCGCCTTGTCGCCCAGGCCCTGCTTGAGCTGCAAGACCTCGGCAATCTGCGCGCCCATGGTCATCAGCGGGTTCAGCGCCGTCATGGGCTCTTGAAAAATAACGGCGATCTCATCGCCGCGTACCGCACGCATCTCGCGCTCGGAGATCTGCAACAGATTGCGCCCGCCCATCAATGCCTCGCCACGCAGCTGGGCATCGCCCACCAGGCGCAGTAGCGACAGTGCCGTGACCGTCTTGCCCGAGCCGGACTCCCCCACCAGCGCCAGCTTCTCGCCCGCAGAGATGGAAAAACTCAGGTCCTTGACGACATCCTGGCCGCCAAAGCCCACATGCAGGTGGCGCACCTGCAGCAGCGGCGCCGGCATAGCAGCAGGGATTTGCGGGCTCTCAAGCATGCGGTTGCTCCTTGGCATCGGTGGCCGCCAGCGGGGTTGCGGCTGGCACTGGCGCTGCGCCAGCGGCGGTGTTCAGCTGCTTTCTGGGGTCGAGTGCATCGCGCAGCGCATCGCCCATGAAGGTGAGCAGCAGCAAGGTGATCACCAACACCGCAAAGGTCGACAGCGATATCCACCAGGCATCGATGCTGTTCTTGCCCTGGCTCAGCAGCTCACCGAGGCTGGGGGTGCCAGGGGGCACGCCCAGACCCAGAAAATCCAGCGACGTCAGGGTCAGGATCGCGGCACTCATCTGAAACGGCAAAAAGGTGACCACCGGCGTCATGCTGTTGGGCAGGATGTGGCGCCACATGATTTTCCAGCTCGGTACGCCCAGCGCCCGCGCGGATTTGACATAGTCCATCTGGCGGTTGCGCAAAAACTCCACCCGCACATAGTCGGCCAGTGCCATCCAGCCAAACAGACTCAGCAGCACCAGCAACAGGGCGGCACTGGGTGCCAGCACCGCGCTGAAGATGATCAGCAGGTACAAGGTCGGCATGGCGCTCCAGATCTCCGTGAAGCGCTGGAACACCAGATCCACCTTGCCGCCAAAAAAGCCCTGTATGGCACCAGCCAACACGCCCATCACCGTGCCCACCGCCGTCAGCGCCAGGCCAAACAGCACGCTCACCCGAAAGCCATAGAGCAGCTGGGCCAGCAGATCACGCCCTCGGTCATCGGTCCCCAGCCAGTTGTCAGGCGATGGGGCCGATGGCGTGGGTGATTTGGCAAAGTAGTTGATGGTGTTGGGGCCGTAATGGTTGGGAGGAAACACCAGCCAGTTGCCCTCTTTGCGCAATTGCTGCTGGATAAAGGGGTCGAGATAGTCGGTGGGCGTATGGAAATCCCCGCCAAACTGGGTCTCAGGGTAGTCCTGGAGCAGCGGCCAATAGGTGCGCCCCTCATAGTGCACGACCAAGGGCTTGTCGTTGCTGAGCACCTCGGCAAACAGACTGAGCACCACCAGCGCGGAAAAAATAACCAGGCTGTACAGCCCCAGACGATTGCGCTTGAAGCGCGACCAGGCCCGGGCGGCCGGGGAGCGGCCGATGGCTGCAGGACGGTGGGGTTCAGTCATCGTGAAAACCTGGGCCCGAAGGCCGGGCAACGGGAGGATGGAAGGCCCTGCCCGGATCGGCCAGGCAGAACGGATGGACAGGCTGCGTACGCATGCGCATCAGTCGAACTTCACGCGGGGGTCCACCCACACGTAGCACAGGTCGCTGACCAGCTTGGTGAGCAAGCCAATGAGGGTGAACAGGTACAAAGTACCCAGCACCACAGGGTAGTCGCGCCGAATCACGCTTTCATAGCCCAGCAGCCCCAGGCCATCGAGCGAGAACAGGGTCTCGATCAGCAAGGCCCCCGTAAAGAAGGCGCCAATGAACGCGGCGGGAAAGCCCGTGACAATCGGCAGCAAGGCATTGCGAAACACATGGCCCCACAGCACCTGGCGCTCGCTCAGGCCCTTGGCCTTGGCCGTCACCACATACTGCTTGCGGATCTCCTCCAGAAAAGCATTCTTGGTAAGCATGGCAGTCACCGCAAAGCTGCCAGCCACCATGGCTACCACTGGCAAGGTGATATGCCAAAGGTAGTCCACCAGCCTGGCGGCCCAGCCCATCTCCTCCCAGCCCGACGAGGTCAGCCCGCGCAGCGGGAACCACTGCAGCTGCCCGCCAAAGATCACCAAGAGGGCCACGCCCAGCACAAAGCCCGGTATCGCATAGCCCACCAGCACGATCACCGTGGTGACCATGTCAAAACGGCTGCCCGCACGCACGGCCTTGGCAATGCCCAGTGGCACCGCAATCAGGTAGCTGATGAAAAAGGTCCACAACCCCAGGCTGATGGAGACAGGCAGCTTGTCCTTGATCAGCTGCCAGACGCTCTTGTTCTGAAAAAAGCTGTTCCCCAAATCAAAACGGGCGAACTGGCCCAGCATCTGCACAAAGCGCTCGGCCGGTGGCTTGTCAAAACCGTACAAGGCCTTGATCTCTTCAAGCCGCTTGGGGTCAATGCCTTGCGCGCCCCGGTAGGCCATGCCAGCGCCTTCGGCGCCGCGGTTGCCACCGGCCTTGGCCTCGACCAGGTACTGCTCGACCGGGCCACCGGGCACAAACTGGATCACCACAAAAGTCAGCAGCAAGACCCCAAACAAGGTGGGAATCATCAGCAGCAAACGTTTGAGGATGTAGGCAAACATGCGGGGCGGGCTCCAATGTCAGCACGGGCGGGCAAGCGCCGTGGCACTGTGGCAGAAAATGCCGGGGCAGCGCGGCAGGCGCGCTGGGGCGGTGAGAAGGATCATATAACGGCCAGGCACGGCATCGGTCGGGCTCAAGGCTTGGCCGTTGCGGCGGTAAGCGGCGGCATGCGCGCCCACCAGTAGTACATCAACCAGGTCTCCCCCGGCACATAGGCGGGCACCTGAGGCGGCTCGACCAGGCGCCAGGCGTCATACACCACCCGGTGGCTGGCGGCATACCACTGCGGAATCAGGTAGTGGCCGGCGACGATGATGCGCTCGAGCGCATGGCAGGCGGGCAGCAACTCCTGCTCGCTCTTGGCGCTGGCCATCTTGGCAATCATCGCGTCGACCGCCGGGCTCTTGAGGCCGATGAAATTGCCCGAGCTATCCTGGTCGGCCGCAGCGCTGCCAAACAGCTCGGCGTATTCTTGGCCCGGGATATTGGTGCCCGGCACATTCACCGAGATCAGGTCAAAGTCGAACTTGTCGACCCGCTGCTGGTAGAGCGCGAAATCGGCCACCCGCAGCCGCAGCTTGATGCCCAGCTTTTCCAGGTTGCGCATCCAGGTCGACACGGTGCGTATGCCGCCTTCATTGCTGTCGAGAAACTCCAGCTCCAGCGCCTCCCCCTTGGCATTGCGCAGCACGCCGCTCGGGTCCACCTTCCAGCCCGCATCCGCCAACAGTGCCTGCGCCTTGCGCAGGTTGTCGCGCAGGCTGCTGCCCTGGTCGGTGCGGGGCGGGTCTTGCAGGGGCCCCAGGGTGCCGGCGGGCAGGTCTTTCTCAAAGGGCTTGAGCAAGGCCAGCTCGGCATCGCTGGGGCTGCCATGCGTCTCGCAGACGGTGTTGCCAAACAGGCCATGCACCCGCTCATAGGCGCCATAAAAAAGCTGGCGCTGCATCCACTCGTAGTCAAAGGCCAGGCCCAGGGCCTCGCGCACCCGCACATCCTGCAGCACCGGGCGGCGCAGGTTGAGAAAATAGCTCTGAAAGCCGGACGGCAGCTTGTTGGCAAAGTCCCCCTTGCGCAGCTCGCCGCGGTCAAAGCGCTTGCCATACAGGCGCCGCGCCCAGTCACCGGCGCTGAAAAACCGCATCACATCGAACTCGCCGGCCTTGAGCGCCTCCAGCTTGGCCGTGTTGTCCTTGTAGATCTTGATCGTGATCCGGTCAAAGTTGGCACTGCCCACGCGCACCGGCAGGTCCTTGCCCCAATAGCTGGGGTCGCGCACATAGGTGATGTCGCGGCCAAAGTTGACCGGGCCGATCTTGTAGGGGCCGCTGCCAATGGGCGTATCGGTCACCACCTGGTCAAAAGGCTTGGGCTTGCCATCAGCACCCAGGCCCCAGTCGCGGCTGAAGACCGGCAAGCTGCCCACCGTCAGCGGCAGATCGCGGTTGGGCTTTTTGAAGCGAAAGCGCACGGTGCGCGCATCGACCACATCGCAGCCATCGACATCAGCGAGCAAGGTCTTGTAGCCAGGATTGGCGTTCTGGCTGATCAGCGCCTCATAGCTGTGCTTCACATCCTGGGCCTGCACCGGCTTGCCGTTGTGAAAGCGCGCCGCTGGCCGTATTTTGAAAGTCACCGACATGCCATCGCCGGCCACATCGATGTCCTCGGCCAGCAGGCCGTAGCCGGTGGTCGTCTCGTCCAGGCTGGCGATCAGCAGGCTGTCAAAAAGCATCTCGGCCAGGTAGGCCGGGGGCGAGCCCTTGATCGTGAACGGGTTGTATTTGTCAAAGGTGGAGTAGCGCAAGGCACTGACCAGGCGCAGCTCCCCGCCCTTGGGCGCATCGGGATTGGCATAGGCAAAATGCTTGAAATCCGCAGCGTAGCGCGGCTCGCCCCAGAGGGCGTAGGCATGGTTGGCCCATGCAGGTGCTGCCGCAGCAGCACACAAAATCAGCGGAAGGCAGAATCGCATGCGACAATTCTGCCCTAGCTGGCCACCTGTGCAAGCGTTTACCCCCGAGAAACGCTTTGCGCCGGTGCCCAACTCTTTTTTGGCCATTCCCTCGTGGCGTGGCACTTATTAGGAGAAGAACAATGGGTTTTCTGACCGGCAAGAAACTGCTGATCACGGGCGTGCTGTCCAACCGCTCTATCGCTTATGGCATCGCCAAGGCCTGCCACCAGCAAGGCGCCGAGCTGGCTTTCAGCTACGTGGGTGAACGCTTCAAGGACCGTATCAGCGAGTTCGCCGCCGAGTTTGACTCCAAGCTGGTGTTTGACTGCGATGTGGCTGACGACGCGCAGATTGAAAAAATGTTTGCCGACCTGGCCGCCACCTGGGGCAAGTTCGACGGTATTGTGCATTCCATCGGTTTTGCACCGCGCGAGGCCATTGCCGGCAATTTCCTCGATGGTCTGTCGCGCGAAGGCTTCCGCATTGCGCATGACATCAGCGCCTACAGCTTCCCTGCGCTGGCTAAGGCCGCCATGCCCTACCTGAACGACAAGTCGTCCCTGCTGACCCTGTCTTACCTGGGCGCCCTGCGCTCCATCCCCAACTACAACACCATGGGCCTGGCCAAGGCATCGCTGGAAGCCTCCGTGCGCTACCTGGCTGAAGCCGTGGGCCGCACCGAAGACGGCCGCGCCATCCGCGCCAACGGCATCTCCGCCGGCCCGATCAAGACCCTGGCCGCCTCGGGCATCAAGGATTTTGGCAAGCTGCTCGGCCGCGTGGCCGATGCCTCGCCCCTGCGCCGCAATGTGACCATTGAGGACGTGGGCAATGTCGCCGCCTTCTTGCTGAGCGACCTGGCCTCGGGCGTGACCGCCGAGATCACCTATGTGGACGGTGGCTTCAGCCAGACGGCGGGTCTGTCGGCCGATCAGGTCTAAGCCTTAACGCTAAGACAAAATCCCCGCAGGCCTGGTGGCTGCGGGGATTTTTTATGGCTGCTGCATTCGTCAGGCCTGGTAGCGCTTAAGCCGCAACGCATTAGCCAGCACAAACACACTAGACAGCGCCATCGCCCCGGCCGCGAACACCGGCGAGAGCAAGGTGCCGTTGACGGGGTACAGCAGGCCCGCTGCCACCGGTATCAGCGCCACGTTGTAGGCAAAGGCCCAGAACAGGTTTTGGTGGATGTTGCGCATCGCAGCACGTGACAAGCCAATGGCGGTGACGACACCGCGCAGGTCGCCGCCCATCAGCACCACATCGGCCGATTCGATGGCGATATCGGTGCCCGAGCCCACGGCGATGCCCACGTCAGCCTCGGCCAAGGCAGGCGCATCGTTGATGCCATCGCCTACATAGGCCAGCGCGCCATGCGTGGCCCGCAGCCGCTTGACGGCCGCCACCTTGCCATCGGGCAGCACCTCGGCCACCACCTCGTCAATGCCCAGTTGTTTGGCGATCGCCTCGCCGGTGCGGCGGTTGTCGCCCGTGATCATGGCCACCTTGAGCCCCATGGCATGCAGGCCATCAATGGCGGCGCGTGTCGTGGGCTTGATCGGGTCGGCCACGGCAATCATCGCAGCCAGCTGGCCGTTGATGGCGGCATACAGCGGCGTCTTGCCTTCTGCGCCCAGGCGGGCCGCGTCCTCACCGAACACCGCCACATCGGCACCCAGCTGCGCCATCAGGCGGTCCGCGCCCACGTCTACCCGCACGCCCGCTACATCGGCGCGCACGCCAAAGCCGGTGAGCGATTCAAAGCCGGCCAGCGGCGGTATCTGCAGGCCTTCGGCCTGGGCGGCCTGCACAATCGCCTGCGCAATCGGGTGCTCGGACTGGCTCTCGACCGCCGCCACGGCGGCCAGCACGGCTGCGCGCTCAAAGCCCGGTGCCAGTACCAGGTCGGTCAGCGCGGGGCGGCCCTCGGTCAAGGTGCCGGTCTTGTCCACGGCGACGACTTGGGCGTCTTTGAGCAGCTGCAGGGCCTCACCCTTGCGGAACAGTACCCCCAGTTGGGCCGCACGGCCGGTGGCCACCATGATCGAGGTCGGCGTGGCCAGGCCCATCGCACAAGGGCAGGCAATGATCAGCACAGCGACCGCATTGACCAGCGCCAGGCTCAGCGCTGGCGTTGGGCCCAGCAGCAGCCAGAGCACAAAGGTCAGCAGCGCAGCGGCCATGACCGCCGGCACAAACCACATGGTCACCTTGTCCACCACGGCCTGGATCGGCAGCTTGCCGCCCTGGGCTTGCTCCACCATGCGAATGATCTGCGCCAGCACCGTGTTGCCGCCCACCTCGGTGGCCTCCAGGGTCAAGGCGCCCTTTTGGTTGATGGTGCCGCCGACCACCTGTGCGCCCGTGGTTTTATGCACTGGCACGGGCTCGCCACTGATCATCGATTCATCGACATAACTCTGGCCATCGGTCACCCGCCCGTCGACTGGAATGCGCTCGCCCGGGCGCACCTGAACGGCATCCCCCGGCTGCACCAAGGCAATGGCCAGCGACTTCCAATCGCCATCGCGCAACACCCAGGCCGTCTTGGCCTGCAACTGCACCAGGCGCTTGATCGCTGCCGAGGTATTGCCCTTGGCACGCGCCTCCATCCAGCGGCCCAGCAGGATCAGCACCACGATCACCGCCGCCGCTTCGAAATAGACATGCACGGTGCCGGCTGGCAAAGCCGTGGGCGCGAAGGTGGCCACCAGCGAGTAGAGATAGGCCGACAAGGTGCCCACCGCCACCAACGAATTCATATCGGGCGCTGCCCGCAGCAGCGCCGGCAGCCCCAGGCGGAAAAAGCGGCGCCCGGGCCCTGCCAACACCAGGCTGGTCAACAGCCACTGCAGCAGCCAATTGCTCTGCTGGGGCAGCCACTGGGCCACCCAGTGGTGGAAGCCGGGCAGCATATGGCCGCCCATCTCCAGCACAAACACGGGGGCAGCCAGCACGGCGGCCAGCAGCAAATCACGCTGCAGGCTTTGCTGGGCCTGCTGCTGGCGCTGGGCCTGGGCGTCATGGGCATCGGCAGCCGCGCCGGCCTCCGCCGCCTGGGGCAGCGGGCGGGCGGCATAGCCGGCCTTGGCCACGGCGGCCAGCAGTTGCTCGGTGCTCACCCCGCCCTGCAGCTGCAGTGTGGCCCGCTCGGTAGCCAGGTTCACCGCCGCCGTCTGCACACCGGGCACGGCCTGCAGCGCACGCTCGACCCGGCCGACGCAAGACGCGCAGGTCATGCCCTCAATCTGCAAGTCCAACGACTGCGCAGGCACGCTGTAGCCGGCCTTGTTGACGGCGGCCACGGCCTGCGCCAGCACCTGCGCAGCTGGCGCCTGGTCGCCCAACTGCAGGCTGGCTTGCTCGGTGGCCAGATTGACATGGGCGCTGTGCACCCCAGGCACTGCCTGAAGTGCGCGCTCGACACGGCCGACGCAGGAGGCGCAGGTCATGCCCTCGATCGGCAGTTGCAAAAGTGGGGGAGAGGAGGAGGTCTGGGTGCGCATGGCGGGGGTCTTTCTATCCATGGCAGCCACTCTAAAGATTGCCATGGTGTGAATGTCAAGCCCCTGCAGCCCGCTGCTGAAAGCGCCCGACCCGCAGCGCTATCGGCCGCATTACCAGTTGCTCTGGATCTTGCGCCGGCCTTCCTGGGGGAACGCGGGTTTCTGCGGCACATAGGTGCCGGGTTGCGGCTTGGGCGCGGCAGTGCTGCTTGCAGTTGCTGCCCCCGCGCTTGCACCCGCCCCTGGCGCTGCGGCGCCGGCCTGGCTCAGCCAGGCTACCACTTCCGAGCGGTCAGCACGGGTGGCAAAGTCACTCGCCGTCAGGCCTTGCTGGTTTTTCAGCCTGGGGTCGGCGCCCTCCTTGATCAGCAACTGCACGGCGCTGCGCGTGCCGTATTGCGCCGCCATCATCAACGGCGTCGTGCCATTGGGCGATGCGGCATCGATATAGGCATGGTGCTCCAGCAGCAGCGCCACCATTTGCAGGTCCGAGCCGTCTTCGCTGGGGGCTGATACCGCATAGTGCAGCGGCGTCCAGCCCTCACGGTTCACATCGGCGCCGCGCGCAATCAAGGCCTTGGCCAGATCGACCTGGCCTTTGATGGCCGCCATCATCAGCGGGGTTTCCCCTTTTGCGTTGACCAGGTTCACCTGGGTCGCAGGCAGCGCAATCATGCCCTTGGCGGCGCGGTAGGAGTCGAGCTTGAAGGCCTGGGTCAGGCCCGTCTCGCCCTTCTCGCTGACGGTATTGGGGTCGAAGCCGCGCTGCACCAGCGCCTCGATGCCCTTGGCGTCGTCGCGGATGATGCGGGTGAAGAAATCGTCATACGAGCCCGCCTGCGCGGCGGCACAGGCCAGCCACAGGGCCGCTGCATAGGCGGCACGAAGCGGAAACAAAGAACCAGGCTTGGCAAGCAGCTTCATGACAGCACTCCGCTGAAAAGTCGGTCGAAATTGCGGTTGGTGGCCTCGGCCACCGCTTCCACGCTGGTGCCGCGCACTGCAGCAATCTGCGCGGCCACATGCGGCACATAGGCGGGGATATTGGTCTTGCCCCGAAAGGGTACCGGTGCCAGGTAGGGGCTGTCGGTCTCGATAAGCAAACGGTCTTCGGGCACAAAGGCGGCCACATCGCGCAGATCCTGGGCCTTCTTGAAGGTGATGATGCCGGAAAAAGAGATGTAGAAACCCAGGTCCAGCGCTGCGCGGGCAACCTCCATGCTCTCGGTAAAGCAGTGGAACACGCCGCCTGCAGCATCCGCCCCGCCGGTCTCGCCCTCCTCGCGCAGCAGGCGCAAGGTGTCGTCCGAGGCACTGCGGGTATGGATCACCAGGGGCTTGCGCACTTGCTGGGCGGCGCGGATATGGGTGCGAAAGCGCTCGCGCTGCCATTCCAGATCGGCAATCGTGCGCCCGCCCTTGCGGTCTTCCATGCCGTAGTAGTCCAGGCCGGTCTCGCCAATCGCCACCACACGGGGCAGCGCCGCGCGCTCCACCAGGTCCTGCACGCTGGGCTCGGTCAGCCCTTCGGTATCCGGGTGCACGCCCACGCTGCACCAGAAGTTGTCGTAGCGCATCGCCAGCGCATGTACGTCAGGGAACTCTTCCATCGTGCAGCTGATGCACAGCGCGCGGGTCACCCGGGCCTCGTCCATCTTGGCGCGGATGGCGGGCAAGTCCTGAACGAGCTCGGGAAAGTTGAGGTGGCAGTGGGAGTCGGTGAACATCGGTCGTGAACGCTGCAGTCGGGCAAAGCGCCGCAGTCCAAATACAAAAACTGCTGCCATTGTCCGCGCTCTGGCTGCGCCACCGGTGGCCAGCGCTGTAAAACCCTGTCAGCCCGGCTCGGACATCGGGGCAAGACAAGGCCCCAAGCCGGGGCCTAAATCGTCTGGGTTGCGCGGTCAGCCTGCAAGGCCGTGCCCAAGATCTGTTCAATCTTGTAACGCAATTCATCGGTTTTGGGGTCTTTGGGAAAGCGCACGCCAATGCCCTGGGTGCGGTTGCCGCCCGCACCCGCCGGCGTGACCCAGCCGACCTTGCCGGCGATGGGGTAACGCTGCGGATCCTGCGGCAGGGTCAGCAGCAAGTAGACATCGTCGCCCAGTGCATAGTCCTTGGGCGTGGGTACAAAGATGCCACCTTCCTTGAACAAGGGGATGTAGGCCGCATACAGCGCGGCCTTTTCCTTGATAGCCAGTTGCAACACGCTGGGGCGAGCACTGGCCGTGCCCGGTGCGGGGGTAGGAC
>JAVWTB010000036.1:0-24769 GCA_036667955.1 Comamonas sp. | reverse complement strand
GCGTGGCCGACTATGGCCTGGTGGCCGATCTGTTTGAGGCCGTGCCTGAGATGGCGAGCAAGCTCTGAGCGTCTCCGCTCCTTGCACCCAACGCGGCCCCGGCCGCGTTTTTTTATGCCTGAACGGTGTTGCTGCTTTGCCGGTTATCGCAAGCGCGAGCAGGGATAGGTATTTCTACCAGTGTCTAACGGGGGCGACGTTAGCGTTGGCGGATTATTGTGTTTCCCGCATTAATCATGCAAAAAGCGGTGTTATCCACCGAATTTATACCTAGTAAATTCCCTAGGTGGTGGTGGCGGTCTCGCTTGCATTCATGCGTTTTGCGCATAGGTGACTAGGGAAAGCGCTAGCGCGACAATCCCCGAAAAGTACAGAGGGCGTCTATAGAATTGTTTCGATCCGCATAAAACTGTTATCGCGGTTAGAGGCGGCTGCATTTCGGGAGACCCCCGTTTCATGCAGTTTTTGCCGTGGTGGTTCAACTGCTGAAGGGTTGGTTTTATGGATATTTTGCTGCAGCAGATCATTAATGGTCTGGTATTGGGCAGCATGTACGCTTTGATAGCCTTGGGCTACACCATGGTGTACGGCATTATTCAATTGATTAACTTTGCCCATGGCGAAGTGCTGATGATCGGGGTGCTGACGAGTTGGAGCATCATCGGTGCGATGCAGGAGGCGATGCCCAATACGCCGGGCTGGATCATCTTGCTGATTGCCACCCTCATTGCCTGCGTGGTGGCGGCGGTGCTTAATTTCACGATTGAAAAGCTCGCTTACCGGCCGCTGCGCAACAGCCCGCGCCTGGCGCCGCTGATCACCGCAATCGGCATGTCGATCTTGCTCCAGACCTTGGCGATGATCATCTGGAAGCCCAACTACAAGCCTTATCCCACCTTGCTGCCGATGGAGCCCTTTGATGTGGCCGGCGCGGTGATCACGCCGACCCAGATCCTGGTGCTGGGCGTGACGGCGGTGGTGCTGGCGGTGCTGATGTACCTGGTGAACTACACGCGACTGGGCCGCGCAATGCGGGCCACCGCAGAAAACCCCCGCGTCGCGGCGCTGATGGGTATCAAACCCGACATGGTGATCTCGGCCACCTTTGTGATTGGTGCGGTGCTGGCGGCGATTGCCGGTGTGCTCTGGGCCTCGAACTACGGCACGGCGCAGCACACCATGGGCTTTTTGCCGGGGCTCAAAGCCTTTATTGCGGCGGTGTTTGGCGGTATCGGCAACCTGGCAGGCGCCGTGGTGGGGGCGATGATCCTGGGCCTGGTCGAAGCCATTGGCGCGGGCTATATCGGCGAGCTCACGGGTGGCGTGCTGGGCAGCCAGTATGTCGATATCTTCTCGTTCATCGTGCTGATCATCGTGCTGACTCTGCGTCCCTCGGGATTGCTGGGCGAGCGGGTGGCCGACCGGGCTTAAGGGGAACCGCATGAAGAACAACAAAATACCGTTCATCCTGGGCGCGATTGCGCTGCTGGTATTGCCGCTGATCCTGCAGTCCTTTGGCAATGCCTGGGTGCGCATTGCCGACCTGGCGCTGCTCTATGTATTGCTGGCCCTGGGCCTGAACATCGTCGTGGGCTTTGCCGGCCTGCTCGACTTGGGCTATGTGGCCTTCTACGCCGTGGGCGCCTACATGCTGGGCCTGATGGCCTCGCCCCACCTGGCCGAGACCTTTGAGGGCTTCAAGGCCATGTTCCCCAATGGCCTGCACACCTCCATCTGGCTGGTGATACCGCTGGCCGCCTTGTTGGCGGCGATCGCGGGGATGATCTTAGGCTTTCCGGTGCTCAAGCTGCGGGGCGACTACCTGGCGATCGTGACCCTGGGCTTTGGCGAGATCATCCGCATTTTCATGCTGAACCTGGACCAGCCGGTCAACATCACCAACGGACCCAAGGGCCTGGGCCAGATCGACTCGATCAAGATCTTTGGTTTTGACTTTGGCAAACCGCTGGAGATTGCCGGCCACACTATTTCATCGGTGACCTTGTACTACTACCTGTTCCTGGTGCTGGTGGTGGCCAGTGTGGTGATCTGCTACCGCCTGCAGGATTCGCGCATCGGCCGCGCCTGGATGGCCATCCGTGAAGATGAGATTGCCGCCAAGGCCATGGGCATCAACACCCGCAACCTCAAGCTGATGGCCTTTGGCATGGGCGCCACGTTTGGCGGCGTCTCCGGCGCGATGTTTGCGGGCTTCCAGGGCTTTGTCTCGCCCGAATCCTTCAGTCTGATGGAGTCGATCATGATCGTCGCCATGGTGGTGCTGGGCGGGCTGGGCCATATACCGGGTGTGATTCTGGGTGCGGTTCTGCTGTCGGCCCTGCCCGAGGTGCTGCGCTATGTGGCCGGCCCGCTCCAGGAGCTGACCGATGGGCGCCTGGATGCCTCCATCCTGCGCCAGCTCTTGATTGCGGTGGCGATGATTGTGGTGATGCTGCTGCGCCCACGCGGCCTGTGGCCGGCACCCGAGCATGGCAAAAGCGCCATTCAGAAAGACTGAGCAGGAGAGATGAGCATGACGAACACACAAGCTCCTGCACTCAAAGTGGCAGGTATTTCGAAGCGATTTGGTGGTTTGCAGGCCCTGTCGGATGTGGGCCTGACCATTGAGCGCGGTCAGGTCTATGGCCTGATTGGCCCCAATGGTGCGGGTAAGACCACGTTCTTCAATGTGATCACCGGCCTCTATACGCCCGACAGCGGCAGCTTTGAGCTGGCCGGCCAGGCCTACGAGCCCAAGGCCGTGCACCTGGTGGCCAAGGCGGGCATTGCCCGTACCTTCCAGAACATTCGGCTGTTCTCCGAGATGACGGCACTGGAGAACGTGATGGTGGGCCGGCATGTGCGCAGCCATTCGGGTCTGCTGGGGGCGATCTTTCGCACACCGGGCTTCAAGGCCGAGGAGCGGGCCATCACCGAGCGGGCGCGTGAGCTGCTGGTCTATGTGGGCATTGAGCGCTATGCCGATTACAAGGCGCGCACCCTGTCCTACGGCGACCAGCGCCGCCTGGAGATTGCCCGCGCGCTGGCCACCGACCCCAAGCTGATTGCGCTCGATGAGCCGGCTGCTGGCATGAATGCGACCGAGAAGGTGCAGCTGCGTGAGCTGATTGACCGCATACGCAATGACAACCGCACCATCTTGCTGATTGAGCATGATGTGAAGCTGGTGATGGGCCTGTGCGACCGGGTGACGGTGCTCGACTACGGCAAGCGGCTGGCCGAGGGCTCGCCGGCCGAGGTGCAGAAAGACGAAAAAGTGATTGAGGCCTATCTGGGCACCGGAGGACACTGAGCATGGTTGACAAGACATCCAACCCCGTACTGCTGAAGGTACGCGGGCTGAAAGTGGCCTATGGCGGCATTCAGGCAGTCAAGGGCGTCGATTTTGAGGTGCATGAGGGCGAGCTGGTTTCGTTGATTGGCTCGAACGGTGCAGGCAAGACCACGACGATGAAGGCAGTGACGGCCACCCAGGCCATCAATGACGGGCAGATCGAGTTTCTGGGCGAGAACCTCAAGGGCCGGGGCGCCTGGGACCTGGTGGCCAAGGGCCTGGTGATGGTGCCCGAGGGCCGGGGCGTCTTCACGCGCCAGACCATTACCGACAACCTGATGCTGGGCGCCTACTTGCGCAAGGACAAGGCGGGCATCTTGGCCGACATTGAGAAGATGTTCAGCATCTTTCCGCGTCTGCGTGAGCGCAAGGACCAGCTGGCTGGCACCATGTCCGGCGGCGAGCAGCAGATGCTGGCCATGGCGCGCGCGCTGATGGCGCAGCCCAAGGTGCTGCTGCTCGATGAGCCCTCAATGGGCCTGTCACCCATCATGGTGGACAAGATCTTCGAGGTGGTGCGCGATGTCTATGCGATGGGCGTGACCATCGTGCTGGTCGAGCAGAACGCCAGCCGGGCGCTGGCCATTGCCGACCGGGGCTATGTGATGGAGTCCGGCATCATCACCATGACCGGCCCGGGCCAGCAGCTGCTGGCCGACCCCAAGGTGCGCGCCGCCTACCTGGGCGAGTAGCAACAGCGCGCATTCCGCCCCAAGCACTGCCTGGCAGTGCTTTTTTTATGGCGGTCTTTGGGGGCCAACGCTTGCAGCGATCGCACACCAAAAGCAGCACTGAATGCGATGGCGGCAAGAAAATGCTTGCGCGCTTTTGGAGACAGGCCCTGCGGTGCCTCTCTCCCTCTGTACCGGGTGCGGCGGACAGGGTGGCGGCCGCGTTGTTTTAGGCGCGGCGGCTTCAAATGCGACAAAGAAATGACAATTGCATTTAAAATTGGTGAATTTTGCAGTGCAGCAATGCGCCGTGAATGACAGATTTTGCGCACGGCAAACCGCTGACACCGCTGGCAATTCAAGGAGTTGCAGGGTGGCGATGGGGCCTGTTGGCCCAGCAGGGATACGCCAGTATCCGGCCGGGTGTGCGCAGGTTTTTTCCCTTTTTTGCATTGAAACCGAATAGGTGCCCCCATGCTCTTTGGCAAACTCTTGCCGCGCGAAGGTAATTTCTTCGAATTGTTCAACCAGCACGCCGACCGCATCGTTGAAGCGGCCCATGCGTTCTCCCAGCTGGTGGCCAATTACAACGATCCCCATCTGCGTGAGAAATACAACCAGGATGTCGACAACGCAGAGCGCGCTGCAGACCGGGTGACCCATGAGGTCAACCGCACCCTGCACAAGACCTTCATCACCCCCATCGACCGTGAACAGATCCACTCGCTGATCAACACCATGGACGATGTGGCCGACCTGATCCAGGACTCGGCCGAGACCATGGCGCTCTATGACGTGCGCCATATGACCGAAGAGATCACCCGCCTGACGGACCTGAGCGTCAAGTGCTGCGAGCGCGTGCGTGATGCCGTCAAGATGCTCGACCGCATTGCCGATCCTGCGACCACCGAGGCGGCCATCAAGACCTGTGAAGAGATTGACCGCCTGGAGAGCGATGCCGACCGCGTGATGCGCGCGGCGATGAGCAAGCTGTTCCGTGAAGAGCCCGATGTGCGCGAGGTGATCAAGCTCAAGGCCATCTACGAGCTGCTCGAAACCATCACCGACAAGTGCGAAGATGTGGCCAACCACATCGAAGGCATCATCCTGGAAAACTCCTGATTCGTGCAGTAAGCAGGAGACTGAACTTCCATGGAACCGATGCAAACAGCCCTGTGGGTGATTGTCGTGCTGGTGGCGCTGGCCATCTTGTTCGACTTCATGAACGGGTTTCATGACGCGGCCAACTCGATTGCGACCGTTGTCTCGACCGGCGTGCTCAAGCCCACCCAAGCGGTGGTATTTGCGGCATTTTTCAACTTTGTGGCGATCTTTGTCTTCCACCTCAGTGTGGCGGCCACGATCGGCAAAGGCATTGTCCAACCGGGCATTGTCGATACGCATGTGATCTTTGGCGCGCTGGTGGGCGCCATTGTCTGGAACCTGATCACCTGGTACTACGGCATTCCGTCGAGCTCCTCGCATGCGCTGATTGGCGGCATCGTGGGCGCGGTGATTGCCAAGGCCGGTGCGGGTTCGCTGATCGCCAGCGGCATCTGGAAGACCATCGCCTTCATCTTCGTGTCACCCGTGCTCGGCTTTTTGCTGGGTTCGATCATGATGGTGGCGGTGGCCTGGCTGTTCCGCCGCACCACGCCGGGGCGGGTCGACAAGTGGTTCCGCCGCTTGCAGCTCGTGTCTGCCGGTGCCTACAGCCTGGGCCACGGTGGCAATGATGCGCAAAAGACCATCGGCATCATCTGGCTGCTGCTGCTCTCCACCGGCTATGTCTCGGCCAGCGATGCCAGCCCGCCTACCTGGGTCATCGTCTCGTGCTACGCCGCGATTGGCCTGGGCACCATGTTCGGTGGCTGGCGCATCGTCAAGACCATGGGCCAGAAGATCACCAAGCTCAAACCTGTGGGCGGCTTCTGCGCCGAAACCGGTGGCGCGATGACCCTGTTCATCGCCACCGCGATGGGCGTGCCGGTCTCGACCACCCACACCATCACCGGCGCCATCGTAGGCGTGGGCTCCACCCAGCGCATGAGCGCGGTGCGCTGGGGCGTGGCGGGCAATATCGTTTGGGCCTGGGTGCTGACCATTCCGGCCAGCGCCTTTGTGGCAGCCTTTGCCTACTGGGTCAGCTTGCAAATCTATTGATTTCTACAAGTCGATAGCCAAAATGCGGCTGGCGGATATGATCTGCCAGCCGTTTTTGTTTTTTGGACACCGACATGCATGATTCCCCGCTAACGCCCTCGTTTTTCCCGCTGCATCCCATGGCTTGGTTTGCTGCTGCGCTGGCGGTGCTTTTGCTGGCGGCGGTGGTCTTGGCATGGCTGCTGGCAGGTTGGCTGGCGCAACCCCACCGCCAGTACATCGGGGCAGCGCCCCCGCAGCTGGGTGCGGTGGCGGTGGAGATCGCGTCGGCACCCGGCGTGGTGCGGGGCTGGTATGCCCCCGGCGAGCCCGGCCAGGGTGCCGTGCTGCTGCTGCACGGCGTGCGTGCTGACCGGCGCGCGATGCTGCCCCGGGCGCTGGCCCTGCACAGCCGTGGCCATGGCGTGCTGCTGATTGATTTGCCCGCCCACGGTGAGAGCGATGGTGAGAGGCTGTCGTTCGGCCCCCGCGAAGGGCTGGGCATCGCCCAGGCCTTGGCCTGGCTGCAGGCACAGCAGCCGGCGGAAAAAGTAGCGGTGATCGGCGTGTCGCTGGGCGGTGCAAGCCTGCTGATGGCCGAGCTGCCGCAGTCGCCCGATGCCGTGGTGCTGGAGGGCGTGTTCCCCACCATGCAGGCCGCAGTGGACAACCGGGTGCGCGCGGTGCTGGGCCCGCTGGCACCGTTGGCACGCATGGCCACACCGCTGTTGTTGTGGCAGATGCCGCTGCGGCTGGGCATTGATCCCCAGCGATTGCGGCCTATCGAGCGTTTGAAAGGCATGGGCATGCCTTTGCTGGTGGCCGGTGGCAGCGAAGACCGCTTCACCCCGGTGGCCGAGACCCGGCAGATGGCCGAGGCTGCGGCTGATGCACCCCATCAGCTATGGCTGGTGCCGGGCGCCGCCCATGTGGATTTGTACCAGTTTGCGCAAGAGGCTTATGAGGCGCAGGTGTTTGCGTTCCTCCGCCAGCACCTGCAAGCGCGCTGAGCGGCTGCCATCACCAGCCCAGACGTGTCGCTATTGCGAAATCTTGCGCGCTTCTTCGATCTGGTACTGGAAATAGTGCTCAAAGCTGTAGGCCAGGCTGGCCATCAGGATGGTGGTACCGATCAGCAGCGATGCCACAATGCCGAAGATCGTCATCCACTGGGTGCGGCCGGGCAGGGCGTCCGGGGCCAGCTGCGGGTTGTGGCGGGCGTTCCATTTTTCGGGTGCCATCAGGCCGTAGATGATGGCCACCAGCGCGCAGGCGGCGATGGTAAAGCCCAGCAGCGGCACCAGCAGCCAACTGATCTGGTCATCAATGCCGTGGCTGGCAATGCGCTCGATGCCATACACCCCCAATGCCGTGGGAATGGGCAGCATCCAGCCCAGCATGTCGCCCAGGCCATGCAGGTAGAAGCGGTGCAAGCCCAGCGGGCCGCCCAGAAAGGTCAGCCAGGTGGCGAGGGTCTTGTTCTTGGTGCGGATCATGGAGTGGGAGCGGTGGCGTCGCCATCGCCCAGGGTTTTTTCCATCATCACAATGTCCAGCCAGCGGCCAAATTTCCAGCCCACCGACTGCATCGTGCCTACATGGCTGAAGCCTGCGGCAGTATGTACGCCCACCGAGCCGGCATTGCTGGAGTCGCCAATGACGGCAATGAGTTTGCGCACGCCTGCAGCCTCGCAATGCGCGATCAAGGCGTTCATCAACAGCCGGCCTAGCCCCCGGCCGTGTTGGCCGTCGGCCACATAGATGGAGTCTTCTGCCGAGAAGCGGTAGGCGGGCCGGGCCTTGAACCAGTTGGCATAGGCATAGCCGATCACCTGGCCGTCCGCGTCCTCTGCCACCAGGTAAGGCAACTGGCGGGCCAGCACCTCTTCACGTCGGCGCGCCATCTCGTCCTCGCTGGGGGCTTCGGTCTCGAAACTGCCGGTGCCATGCAGCACATGGTGGGCATAAATGCGGGTCAGCGCGGGGATGTCATCAGGGGTACTGGCACGAACACTTGGCATGGTCTGAAGAAGTTTGTATAATGGTCGGCTTTACTGCGTGTCGCTGGCCGGGTGGCTAGTTGCGTGTCTCAAACGTGGTAAGAAAACTAACCACCCGAAGGAATATTATGGTCGTAATTCGCCTGTCCCGCGGCGGCTCCAAGGCCCGTCCGTTCTACAACATCGTCGTTGCTGACAAGCGCGTGCGCCGCGATGGCTCGTTCATCGAGCGTCTGGGCTTCTACAACCCGTTGGCCAAGGACGGTGTTGAAGGTCTGCGCATTGCACTGGACCGCGTAGCTTACTGGAAGAGCGTGGGTGCCCAGGCTTCCACCACCGTGGACCGTCTGGCTAAGCAAGCTGCTGCTAAGGCTGCTGCTTAATTTGCCTCTCTCATCACCGATGGTGCTTAGGTACCATTGGTGCATGCGGGCCGCTGTTGCGATAAGCACTGCGGCCCGTTTTTCATTGCCCTGTTGAACTGCCATGCCCGCTACCGAGTTGTTGTTAAGCCCCGCCACCATGCCCGATGACGCCATTGAAGTGGCGCGCATTGCCGATGCCTGGGGCGTCAAGGGCTGGTTCAAGGTGGTGGCACTGAGCCCTGATCCGCAGGCGCTGCTGAAGTCCAAAATCTGGTTTATCCAGCCGCCTGAAAAGGGTGGCCGCCATTTCCAAGGCGTTGCCCAACTAGAGATGCGCCAGTCGCGCTTCCATGGCGATGGCATCGTCGGCTGGGCCCAGGGCGTTGATGACCGCGACCAGGCAGAAAAGCTCCGGGGCGCCCGAATCTTCATCTCGCGCGCAGACTTTCCCAAGACCGACGACGGCGAGTACTACTGGGTGGACCTGCTGGGTCTGGCTGTGGTCAACCGCGAAGGCGTGGCGCTGGGCACTGTGCATGATCTGATGGCCTCCGGTCCGCAGACGGTGCTGGTGCTGACCTATGAAGAAGACGGCAAGGCGCAGGAGCGCCTGATTCCTTTTGTCGACGCCTTTGTCGACGAGGTATCGCTGCCCAACAAACGCATCACGGTCGACTGGCAGCCGGACTATTGATCGTGCCGGGCCGGCCCGTGGCTTCGGGGGAGAATTTCTATGCGCTTTGACATCATCACTTTGTTCCCCGAGCTGTTCACTCCCTTTGTGGAAGTGGGTGTTACCCGCCGCGCCTATAGCAGCGGCCAGGTCGCCGTGCAGTGCTGGAACCCGCGCGATTACGCCCCCGGCAACTACCGCCGGGTGGACGACCGCCCCTTTGGCGGCGGCCCGGGCATGGTGATGATGGCCCAGCCGCTGGCAGATTGCCTGGCCGCTATCCGCGCCGAACGTGCCGAGGCGCAGCCCGCGCCGCTGGTGCTGTTCTCGCCCATTGGCGAGCGCATTGACCATGCCCAGGTGCAGGGCTGGTCCGATTCGCAGGGCGCTATCTTGCTCTGCGGCCGCTATGAGGGCGTGGACCAGCGCTTTATTGACCGCCATGTGGATGTGCAGTTGAGTCTGGGTGATTTTGTGCTCTCGGGCGGTGAGATTGCCGCAATGGCCTTGCTCGATGCCGTAGCCCGGCTGCAGCCAGGGGTGCTGCATGACGAGGGCAGCCACCAGTTCGACAGCTTCAACCCCGCCCTTGACGGTTTGCTCGACTGCCCGCACTACACCCGGCCCGAAGTGTGGGAAGGCGAGACGGTGCCTGCAGCGCTGCTGTCGGGCCACCACGCCAATATTGAGCGCTGGCGCCGTGAGCAAAGCCTGCGCAACACGGCGATGAACCGCCCCGAGTTGCTGGAGCTGGCCCGGGGCCGCAAGCAGCTTAGCCGCAAGGATGAGCAGCTGCTGGCCAGCGCCGATTTGGTAAATTTGGCAAAACCGCTATAATTGCCGGTTTTACGATCCTCTACACGGCCGCTTTTTTCAATGGTGAGAGAAGCAATACGCCGCAAATGCCCAGCACACCGTGCTTGGCGCGGCTGCCAAATTCATGGCGCGCGTACGATCGTTGGATGAAACCATGAACCTGATCCAGATTCTCGAGCAAGAAGAAATTGCTCGCCTGAACAAGACCATTCCTGAATTTGCCCCTGGCGACACCGTGATCGTAAGCGTGAACGTGGTCGAAGGTACGCGCAAGCGCGTGCAGGCTTATGAAGGCGTGGTGATTGCCAAGCGCAATCGCGGTCTGAACAGCGGCTTCACCGTGCGCAAGATCTCCAGCGGCGAAGGCGTGGAACGTACGTTCCAAACCTACAGCCCTATGATCGCCGGTATCGAAGTCAAGCGCCGCGGCGATGTGCGCCGTGCCAAGCTGTACTACCTGCGTGAGCGCAGCGGCAAGTCGGCTCGTATCAAGGAAAAGCTGCCAGCACGCAAGGCAGCACCTGTGGCAGCTGCGTAATAGCGCTGCACCAGAGCCCAGTGCTGAAAGCCGCTACAGTGCAAGCTGTGGCGGCTTTTTTACATGGGTCACCGCGTGCTGTCTATGCATAAACACTCTTCTCCCCCGCATCCCTCCGCCCCCGCCATTGCGCCCCGGCTGCGCGCTGCTATCACCGACCCGCGCCGTGCGCCGGTGGTGCAGGTCGACTCGGCCCTGCCGGCGGTAGCACCCAGCCATTTGCGGGCCGATTACCTGCGCCAGGCCTTTGTGGCACACCCGCAAGGCGGTGAGCCCGAGATATTTCGCGAGCGCATGTGGACGGACCGCCCGCCTGCGAAGGCTGCCGTGCTGGTGGCCCTGGTGCAGCGCCAGGAGATGCATGTGCTGCTGACGCAGCGCAGCGCTGGCCTGTCCAACCACTCGGGGCAGATTGCCTTTCCCGGTGGTCGCCAGGACCCGGAAGACCGCGATGTCAACGACACCGCATTGCGCGAGGCCTGGGAGGAGGTGGGGCTGGCGCGCGAACGGGTAGAGGTGATTGGCCGCCTGCCCGAGTACGCGACCGGCTCGGGCTTTGAGGTGACGCCCATCGTTGGACTGGTGCAGCCGCCTTTCAGCCTGCAGGCCAACCCCGGCGAGGTGGACGAGGTTTTCGAGGTGCCGCTGTCGTTCTTGATGAACCCGGCGCACCACCGCTGGCAGCAGCTGGACACGCCCGAGATCAGTCGGCGTTGGCTGTCGATGCCCTATGACGACCCAGAATCGGGCCAGCACCGCTTCATCTGGGGGGCTACGGCCAGCATGCTGCGCAATCTGTACCGTTTTTTGGCTTTTCCGCCTGCTTCCTAGTTTGTAACGGCTTGTGTGTTACACCACAGCCGGTATGATCACTGTCCATGAGTTTTTTCGCCACGCTGATGGCCTTGCTGTTGGAGCAGGCCAAATCCCTGTCTCGTGACAACCCGGTTTACGCGGGTGTGCGTGCCTGGGTGCAATGGCTCAGCCGCAATCTGGATGCCGGTGAGCAGCGCCATGGCTGGCTGGCCTGGACGGTGGCCGTGCTGCTGCCCACGGCCTTGGCCATGGGCATGCACTGGCTGCTGGTGGCCCTAGTGGGCTGGCCCCTGGCGATGGCCTGGCATGTGCTGGTGCTGTATGTGACTTTGGGCTTTCGCCAGTTCAGCCACCATTTCACGCGGATTCGCCATGCGCTGGAGTCCGGTGACGAGGACCAGGCCCGGCAGTACCTGGCCGATTGGCAGCAGGTGCATGCCGACGACCTGCCGCGCCGCGAGATCGTGCGCCACGTCATCGAATACTCGGTATTGGCCGCCCACCGCCATGTGTTTGGCGTGCTGGCCTGCTACTCCATTGGCTCGGCGCTCGGCCTGGGGCCGGCCGGCGCGGTGTTCTTCCGCATGGCCGAATACGCCTCGCGCTTTGCGCGTCCCTCCGCCCAAGCGGCCCCCCTGGTGCAAGGCGCTTTCGAGACGGTGGCCGCTAAGGCCTGGACGGTGGTGGATTGGCTGCCGTCCCGGCTGACGGCGCTGAGTTTTGCCGTCGTGGGCAACTTTGAAGAAGCCATTGATGGCTGGCGCTTTCAGACCCAGCATTTCCCCAATGACAACGATGGCGTGATCTTAGCGGCCACGGCCGGTGCCATCGACATCCGCCTGGGCGGTGTGGCCTTGCGCGCCCGCAGCGGCGACAGCGATGCAGCAGATGCGCTGCAGCAGATCCAGGGAGATGGCGCCACCACACCGGGCCGTGACCCGGAAGTTGCCCACCTGCGCAGCGTGGTGGGCCTGGTGTGGCGCTCCGTCGTGGTTTGGATGCTGCTGCTGGCGCTGCTCACGTTGGCGCGCCTGCTGGGCTAATAGGTCAGGCGGTCTGCAGGGCCGCGGCAGGACTGCGGCGCTGCCCCATCGCCACCAGCACCAGGCCAATGGCCGACAGCGCTGCAGCGCCCCAGATGATCGACAGGAGTCCGGCACCGGCAATCAGGCTGCCGCCCACCCAGGCACCCAACGCATTGCCCAGGTTGAAGGCCGCAATATTGAGGCTCGAGGCCAAGGTGGCACCCTGGCTACCCACGCCCTGCATCACACGCATCTGCATGGGGGCCACGGTGGCAAAGGCGACGACACCCAGCACCGTGACATAGGCCATGGCGACGGTGCCCGAGATGCCAAAGGCCCAGCGGCCTGCCAGCAGCACCAGCACCAGGGCGCTCAGCGTGATCCACAGCGCGCGCACCACGCCCCGGTCGGCCAGCTTGCCGCCAGCAATATTGCCCACGGCTGAGCCGGCGCCAAACAGCAGCAGGCTCACAGCTACCCCGGTGTTGCCCATCTGGGTGATCTGCGACAGCAGCGGCTCCACATAGGTGTAGAGCGCGAACACACCACCAAAGCCAAACACCGTCATGCCCAGGCCCAACCACAAGGGCGTGCTCGACAGGATGGACAGCTCATCGCGCAACGCGGCCGGTGCTGCCTGCTCCAGCTTGCGGGGCACAAAGGCGGCCAGAATACCCAGGGCCACGACCCCGATCACCGCCACGGCGGCAAAGGCCATGCGCCAGCCAAAATGCTGGCCGATCCAGGTGCCGGCAGGCACGCCCAGCAAGGTGGCCAGGGTCAGGCCGGAGAACATCAGCGCAATGGCCGAGGCCTGCTTGTCCTTGGCGACCAGGCCCGTGGCCACCACGGCCCCGACGCCAAAGAAGGTGCCGTGGGTCAGCGAGGTGAGCATGCGCGCCAGCATCAGCCAGCCGTAGGTGGGGGCCAGGGCAGCGGCGATGTTGCCTGCGATGAAGATCATCATCAGGCCCAGCAGCAGCCATTTGCGCGGCCAGCGGCGAGTGGCCAGCGTCAGCACGGGCGCACCAATCGCTACGCCAAAGGCATAGCCGGATATGAGGGTGCCGGCCGTGGGGATGCTGATGCCCAGGTCCTGGCTGACCTGGGTAAGCAGGCCCATGATGATGAATTCGGTGGTGCCGATGCCAAAGGCACCGGCGGCGAGCGCCAGCAATGAGACAGGCATGAGAGGATTCCTTGTGTGTAGAGGGGCGAAGGCCGACGGCTTTCACCCAGGGACTGGATTGTGAAGGGCTGTCTGATTTTTGTGTAGATGGAACAATGGAAAGGTATTTATTCCCATGTGGAATAAATAGGCGCAGAATTTGCCATCACCATCTGTCGCTATGACGCCATTGACCATGCGCAACCCTGCTTTTCCCGCCAGCCCGACATTCGAGACCAACCGCTCCGGCGAGCTGGAGGTGTTTGTACAGGTCGCAGAGCATGGCAGTTTCTCGGCCGCAGCCCGCCACTTGGGCGTCTCGCCCTCGGCCACCAGCAAGATCGTCGCGCGCATGGAGGCGCGGCTGGGCGCACAGTTGCTGCTGCGCAGTACGCGCCGGGTGCAGCTCACCCCCGAGGGCCGCCAGCTCTACGAGCGTGGCCAGCGGGTGCTGGCCGATCTGCAGGAGGCGGAGGCGGCCGCCTCGTTGCGCAGCGCGCCCAAAGGTGTCGTGCGCATCAACTCCAGTTCATCGACGGGGCAGGCGCTGCTGGTGCCCCTCGTGGCCCAACTGATGCAGCAGTACCCAGGCCTGGTGCTGGATCTGAGCTTTACCGACGAGGTGGTGGACCTGATGGAGGCGCAGGCCGACATTGCGATCCGCTGGGGCAAGCTGCCCGCCTCGGACATGGTGGCGCGCCTCTTGGGCCATACCCGCCAGATCATCGTGGCCGCACCCGCGTATCTGGATGCCCATGGCGTGCCCACGCACCCCGACATGCTGGCCGAGCATGTGCGCATCGGCTGGAACTACCAGCGCACGGTGCCGCACTGGCCGTTTCGGGTGGCGGGGCAAGAGGTGGGGGTGGGCATTGGGGAGCTGCTACGCGTCAACGACGGCGATGTGATGCGCAACCTGGCGGTGGCCGGTGTGGGCCTGGCGCGGCTGTCGCTGTTCCATGCCTGGAACGACATTGCCGCAGGCCGGCTGCAAGTGGTGCTGGAGGCCTACAACACCGGCGTGCTGGAGCCCATCCATGCGGTCTACCTGGGTAAGCCCGAGCGACTGCCCTCACGCACCCGCGCGGTGCTGGATTTTCTGAAGGCCCATGTCGATCTGGGCCATGCAGAAACCTTGCCCAAGCAGTGGTGCCGGGGCTAAGAACCTGTTCAAAGTCTCCTCGCGCCGCGACAGTGTCTTTGCGAGATGGGATGCGAGGGGGGCGCCTAGCCGCGCAACACCGCAGCAATAGCCGCGCTATTGCGAGGATTTGCAACGACGCAGACCGCTCCCTTCCCGGGCAGCGCAAAGCCACTGTCCCTACGGGTTGGAGTGAAATCGGGCGATTTCTGCGCGCTGGCCCTTGCTTGCACCCCGGTGCAAGCTGCGGACCATCCCTTCGAACTCATCCCGATTGCACTCCAACGCGGCTGCGTAGAGACTTTGAACAGGTTCTAAGGTCTGGTCAACAGGTTTAGTAAGCGCTCAGGTTCAGCTCGTCAAACAGCTCACCGTAGATGCGGTAGCGGTTCTCGCTGATGGGCAGCTCGGCATGGCCGTTTTTGACCGCCTCGATCACGCCGCAGCCGGGCTCATGCAAATGCGTGCAGTTGTAGAACTTGCAGGCCTTGGCATGGGCGCCGATGTCGGGCATGCAGGCGGCCAGCTGGGTCGGGGCGATATGGTAAAGGCCAAACTCCTGGAAGCCGGGCGAGTCGATCAGCGCCGTCTTGCGGGCCTCGTCGATCCAATACAAGGTGGTGCTGGTGGTGGTGTGCTTGCCGGTGTTCAAGGCCTGCGATATCTCGTTGGTGGCCACATTGGCGCCCGGAATCAGCAGGTTGATCAAGGTGCTTTTGCCCACGCCTGAGGGGCCGAGCACCAAGGTGGTCTTGCCTTCGAGCAGGCCGTAGATGGCGTCGCGGTCTTCGTCGTCTGCATCGGCGAGGGTGAAGGGCAGCACCGTGTAGTGCGGCGGGTCCTCAACTTTGTCGCGCATATTGCGGTAGGGCTCCAGCCTTTCCCAGGCGCGCAAAAAGGGCTCGCCCAGGTCCATCTTGTTGAGCGCAATGATGGGCGTGATGTTGGCTGCCTCGGCCGCAATCAGCGCGCGGGCCAGTTGCACTTCACTGAACACCGGCTCGGCGGCAATCAGGATCAGCAACTGGTCCAGGTTGGCGGCAAAGGTCTTGGTGCGGATGTCGTCCTGGCGGTAGAACACATTGCGGCGATCCAGCACTTTCTCGATCGTGCCCTCGTCGCCCTGGCCCGCAGGAGGGGCCAGCCAGCGCACATGGTCGCCGACGACGGCCTGGCTTTTCTTGCCCCGAGGGTGGCAGATGCGGCGCACGCCGTCCGGCGTCTCCACAATGCAGTGGCGGCCGTAGCTGGCCACGACAAGGCCGGTCTGGGTCTCGCTGAGGTTGTTGTTGCCGGGGCGTCTTGCAGGTTTTGCCATGGAGGTCAGGCCAGCTGCAGCAGGGCTTCGATGCGGCGCGCGCATTCGAAATCGGTCAGCGACAGCCCATGCACATCATGGGTGTTGAAGCGCACCACGCAGCGGTTGTAGTGCACCGACAGGTCAGGGTGGTGGTCCTGGGTGTGGGCCACCAAGGCCACGCCATTCACAAAAGCCATGGTCTCGTAGTAATTGGCAAAGCGGAACGTCTTCTCGATGGCCACATCGGCGCCATCACCGCTCAGCACCCAGCCGCTCAGTGGGCTCAGCTGTGTCACCACCTCGGAGGCGGACAGCGCACGGCGGGCCTGGGTGGACCAGTCTTGTTTGGGCAGGTGGGTATCAGTCATGGGCCAATTGTTGCATGTGGCGAATACGCTCGACGGCCGGCGGGTGCGAATAGTAGTAGCGCACATAGACCGGATCGGGGGTCAGGGTCGAGGCATTGTCCTCGTAGAGTTTGAGCAGGGCCGATTGCAGATCGGCCGCCCGCGTTTGCTTGACGGCATAGGCATCGGCCTCGAACTCGTGCTTGCGCGACGAGTGCGCCATCAGCGGCGAGACAAAGCTGCTGAACACCGGCACGGCCAGCATGAACAGCAGCAGCGCCAGCGCATCGTTGGGGCTGGAGCCGGGCACGCCGGGGATGTTGAAGTTGGGCGTAACGCCCAGGCCTGTGTAGAACCAGGCCTGCTGCGACAGCCAGCCCAGCAGCGCAAAGCCCAGCAAGGTCAGGCCAAACAGGCCCAGCATGCGCTTGATGATGTGCTTGTGCTTGAAATGGCCCAGCTCATGGGCCAGCACGGCTTCGACCTCATCGCCATTGAGCTTTTGCAGCAAGGTATCGAAAAACACCACGCGCTTGCTGGCGCCAAAGCCGGTGAAATAGGCATTGGCATGCGCACTGCGGCGGCTGCCGTCCATCACAAACAGGCCCTTGGCGGCAAAGCCGCAGCGCTGCATCAGCGCCTGCACGCGGGCTTTGAGGCTCTCGTCCTCCAGCGGCTGGAACTTGTTGAACAGCGGCGCGATGAAGGCCGGGTAGATGACCATCAGCAGCAGGTTGAAGCCCACCCAGAACGCCCAGGCCCAGAGCCACCACCATGGGCCGGCCGAGCCCATCAGCCACAGAATGACCGCCAGAATCGGCAGGCCGACGAGTGCGCCCATGACAGTGCCTTTGAGCAAATCGCCCAGCCACAGGCCCAAGCTCATCTTGTTGAAGCCAAAGCGCTGCTCCAGCACAAAGGTCTGGTAGTAGCTGCCGGGCAGATCGATGAGGCCGCTGATGAGCGCAAAGGCCGCCACCAGCGCGAGCTGCTGCCACATGCCGCCACCCAGGGCGTCGAGCAAGCTGGCATTGAGCAGGTCGAGTCCGCCCAACAAGGTCCAGCCCAGCAGGGCCACGCTGCCAATGGCCAGCTCCAGCAAGCCAAAGCGGGTCTTGGCAATGGTGTAGTCGGCTGCTTTGTGGTGGGCATCCAGGCTGATGCGGTCGGCAAACAGTGCGGGCACGGTATCGCGGTGCGCCGCCACATGGCGCATCTGGCGGCTGGCCAGCCAGAGTTTGGTGAGCACGCTGGCAGCCAGCGCGACGGCAAAGATCAGGGTGAACAGCAGCGATAGAGTCACAAGTGGGGGTGTTGGTTGGCAAATACCGGACAGTGTAGGGCATAGGCGACAATCGCCCCCATGCAAAACAAGAACACCCTGGACACGGCGTTGACGCCAGCACCGACGCTGGCCAAGTCCGACCTGAACCTGGTCTGGCTGGACTGTGAAATGACCGGTTTGAACCCGCAAGAGCACCGCGTGATCGAGATCGCACTGGTGGTCACCAATGCCGACTTGAGCCTGCGCGTTGAAGGCCCGGTGATTGCCATCCACCAAAGTGATGAAGAGCTGGCCAAGATGGATGCCTGGAACCGCAATACCCATGGCCGCAGCGGCCTGACCGAGCGCGTCAAGGCCTCGGCCACGGACGAGGCGGCAGCGCAAGCCGAGGTGCTGGCGTTCCTCAAGCGCCATGTGCCCAAGGCCAAGGTGCCCATGTGCGGCAACAGCATTGGCCAGGACCGGCGCTTTCTGGCGCGCTACATGCCCGATCTGGAAGCCTATTTCCACTACCGCAATGTCGATGTCAGCACCCTCAAGGAGTTGGCGCGGCGCTGGCGCCCCGAGCTGATTGCCGGCTTCAAGAAGGCGCAAAAGCACACGGCGCTGGCCGATGTGCATGAGTCGATCGACGAGATGCTGTACTACCGCCAGCACTTCCTCCAACTGCCGGCGGCCACAGAGGCAGCGGCAGAGTGATACGGGGCACTGGCCGCGCTGGCGTGCGATGCGAAAGCGTGGTTTTTTCGGGCTATTGACCCTTGTGCCTGCGGGAAAACCCCAGATCGTGCGATAATGCTGGCTTCCCCGCCAAACAGGCGGTTGATACGTACATCTCCCTTCATTCTTTGGGCGTCCAGGCCATGCAATTCGCAGCATGGCCGATTTGAACAAGCCCGCGGCAATCTGTATGGCCGTTACCGTTTGATGGTTGATGTTTTTAAACCATGAACGGTACGGAACTGCGTCGCGAAACGCGCAGTCGCCGACCTATTGCTATTGTTCAAAAATGACGCAAGACCTCCATCTGCAGGGCGAAGCCGCGCCTGTGCAAAATTCTGTTGACGCTATCCAAGAGATCGTCAATACCCCTTCCTTGTCCGCTGAAGCCGTAGACGCTTCGCAAGAAGACAACACCGCGCCGGTGGCTGACGCCGACGTGGATGCCGAAGCCGAAGTGGTGCCTGAAGGCCCGAATGGCTTTGTCGAGCTGGGCCTCGCGCCTGAGCTGGTTCAGGCCGTCAAGGATCTGGGCTACACCCAACCTACCGCCGTGCAGCTGCGCGCTATCCCGCTGGCCATGTTGGATGAATCTGGCGACAGCCAGCATTTCACCGACCTGATGGTGTCCAGCCAAACCGGTTCGGGCAAGACGGCGGCATTTTTGCTGCCCGTGCTGCACACCCTGATCCAGCAGCAAGGCCAGGCGGAAGCCGAAGAACGCGCCGAGTACGAGCGTTTGGCGGCCGAGGCTGTGGCCCGTGGCGAGCAAGCGCCCAAGCGCGCCAAGCGCAAGAACCCACTGAGCCCGCGCAACTTCAAGGCCGCCCAACCTGGCGCCCTGATTCTGTGCCCGACCCGCGAACTGGCCCAGCAGGTGGCGCATGACGCCATCGAACTGGTGCGCCATTGCAAGGGCCTGCGTGTGGCCAATATCGTAGGCGGTATGCCTTACCAGTTGCAAATTGCCAAGCTGCAAAACGCCGATCTGGTGGTGGCCACGCCTGGCCGTCTGCTCGACCTGCAGCGCTCGATGCAGATCAAGCTCGACAAGGTGCAGTTCCTGGTGGTCGACGAAGCCGACCGCATGCTGGACCTGGGCTTCTCGGACGATCTGGCCGAAGTCAACCAGCTGACCGCACAGCGCAAGCAAACCATGATGTTCAGCGCCACGTTCGCGCCGCGCATCCAACAGCTGGCCATGCGTGTGATGCACGACAACGGCTCGGGCGTGCAGAAGATCACCATCGACTCGCCCCAAGAAAAGCACGCCAACATCAAGCAAGTGCTGTTCTGGGCTGACAACTCGCAGCACAAGCGCAAGTTGCTGGACCACTGGCTGCGCGACGCGTCGATCAACCAGGCCATCGTGTTTGCATCCACCCAGGTGGAATGTGACGGCCTGGCCAATGACCTGCAGCAAGAAGGCTTCTCCGCCGTTGCATTGCACGGCGCGCTGAGCCAAGGCTTGCGCAACCGCCGTCTGATGGCGCTGCGCAGTGGCCAAGTGCAGATCCTGGTGGCGACTGATGTGGCCGCCCGTGGTATCGACGTGCCCACCATCACCCACGTGTTCAACTACGGCCTGCCGATGAAGGCCGAAGACTACACCCACCGCATTGGCCGTACCGGCCGTGCTGGCCGCTCGGGTCTGGCGATCACCTTCGCCGAGTTCCGTGACCGCCGCCGCGTGTTCGATATCGAGGCTTACACCAAGCAGCAGTTCAAGCCGGAAGTGATTCCAGGTCTGGAGCCGCAGCAACGCTTCCCTGCCCGCAGCGAAGGCTCGCGTGGCGCTGGTGCTGGCCGTGGTGGTGACCGTGGTCGCCCAGGTGCTGGCGCTGGCCGTGGCGGTGATCGCCGTGGCGGTGGTGGCTTCGGTGCCGACCGTGGTGGCTTTGGTGCCCGCCGTGATGGCGAAGGCTATGGCCGCAAGCCTGGCTTTGGCGAGAACGCTGGTTTTGGTGGTGCGCCACGTGGCGGCGACAGCCGTCCTCGTTTCGAGCAGCGCGATGACCGCGCTCCACGCTTTGAACAGCGCGCTGACCGTGGTGGTGATCGCTTTCAAGACCGCGGCGCAGAGCGTGGCGGTGACCGCTTCCAGGACCGTGGTGCAGACCGTTTCCAGGACCGCGCTCCACGCCCAGAAGGCCGCAGCTTTGACCGCGCTCCAGAGCGCCGTGCAGACCGCCCAGACCGTTTTGCTGCTGACACCCGTGGTGCTGACAGCCGCGCACCCCGCAGCGCCGGCCCACGCCATGCCGCTGGTGGCGATTTCGCCCAGCGCCGTCCCAGCGGTGAAAGCCGCTTCGGTGGCGATCGTGGTGGCCGTCCCTACGCACCAGCCGGTGGTGACCGCAAGCGCACCGAACGCAGCCGTTAATCCAGGCAGAGGGTACAGCGGCATCTGATGTGCCGCAGAGCCCAGGCCATGCAAAAGAGCTTCCTACGGGAAGCTCTTTTTTTGTGCCTGAACGCCGCTGGTCGTGTGCAGCGGCAGGGAGGTCTGGGCTGGGCTCAGACCGCGTTGTTGCGGCCAATATCCGGCCAGCGGTGGTGGAAATAGATCCAGCTGAGCAGGCCGGTCAGCATCAGGCCCATCGATGCGATGGCCAGCGCCACCGTCGAATGCATCACCAAGGGTGCCAGCACGCCGGCCACCAGGCCGTTGGCCACCGAGGTGACCACCGCTTGCAGGGACGAGGCCAGGCCTCGACGCTCGGGATGCAGATCGAGCACCAGCAGGGTGACCACCGGCGTCATCAAGGCCCAGCCAAACGAGTAAATGCCCATCGGCAGCAGTGCCCAGGCCGGGTGCGGCGGCAGCACCAGGTTCATCAGCAGGTAGATGCAGGAGGTCAGGAGCATGATCAGAAAACCATGGCGCACCTGGCGCTTGGGCGGAATCTTGCCCGCCAGCCTGCCGCTGACCCAGGCGCCCAGCATGATGCCGCCGATAGTGCAGATAAAGAACCAGAAGAACTGGGTGGGCTGCATATGCATGTGGGTGCCCAGGAAGGTGGGCGCCGACAGGATGTAGATGAACATGCCGTTGAAGGGCACGCCACTGGCGGCAGCCAGCAGCAAAAAGCGCGGGCTGCTGCACAGCTGCCAGTAGCCGCGCATGAGGTTGCGCACATCAAAGGCCTGGCGTTTTTCGGGCGGAAGGCTCTCGGGCAACAGGCGCCAGTTGTAGGCCCACAGCAGGGCACCAATGGCGGTGAGCAGCCAGAAGATGGACTGCCAGCTGGCGTAGGCGATGAAGACGCCGCCAATCATCGGTGCAACAGCCGGTGCAATGCCGAAATAGATGGTGATCTGGCTCATCACCCGCTGGGCCTGGGCGGGCGGGAACAGGTCGCGCACCACCGCGCGCGACACCACAATGCCGGCGCCCGTGGTGCAGCCTTGCAGCGCGCGGAACAAGATCAGTTGCTCAGGCGTTTGGGCCAGCGCACACCCCGCCGATGTCAGCGCAAAAGTCGCCAGCCCCCACAGCACCACGGGGCGGCGGCCAAAGCTGTCCGACAGCGCGCCGTGGAACAGGTTCATGAAGGCAAAGCCGAACAGATAGGCCGACAGCGTCTGCTGCATTTGCAGCGGCGAGGCGTTGAGCGATGCCGCAATGCCGTCAAACGCCGGCAGGTAGGTGTCAATCGAGAAAGGCCCGAGCATGCCCAGCAAGGCCAGCATGACCGCCAGAATCCATTGGGGTGTGGGCTGGGTGGATCCAGCATCTGGGGGGCGTGGTTGGTTCATGGCCAGCGCGCCACTGGCGGGGATGGCCGGTGGCGTCGTCAAAGTGGTGAAGGGAGTGGGCCGGTGCAGCCTGGGCTTGGCCCCGTGCGCAGCGGCAGGCGCCGAGCTTACCTCAAGCCCTGGGTATCTGCAGTCGCTGCGGTATGCGGCGCGCCGGGCCCGGGTGTGCTGGGCCCTGCTGTGTCAGGGCTGCTGCATCTCGTCGGGCAGCATGGCGGCAATGATGTCCAGCGTATCGAGCATTTGAGAGGGGTTGCGCGGATCGGCGCTGAGCACGGGAACCGCGCATTGGGCGTGCGCAGAAAGCCGTACCGTGAACATCTCCTGCTGTGTTGCCGAGGCAGGGCGGGAGATCAGCACGACGATGGCCTGGATATTGGGTGCGGCGTGGCACTGCTGAATCAGGTCGATGGTTTGCTCCATGGCCTGGGGGTCATGGATGTCGACCATAACCACGGCCCCGAACGCCAGCGACAGTGCCCATTCACGGACAAAGTCGTAGCGATCCTGGCCCGGGCAGCCATAGACTTGCAGCGTGTCCTCGTCATCGAGCTTGATCTCCCCAAAATCCAGTCCCACCGTGGTCGTCTCCTTGGCGTGGGCTTGCTTGTCGAGATTGGGGACATCGCATTCAATGGCCAGGCTGCCGCAAAGGCTGCGAATGGCCGTTGTTTTGCCAATGCCCATAGGGCCCAGCAGCACGATGCGTTTGATGGGGTGGTGCATGCCGTCCTCTCGTCAGGTGGGGTTGTCGCCAGCCCGGTTTTGGCCGATCCAGCGACTCAGTTGTCGAAAAAGGCCTCGGGTCTTGCCTGTGGCGGGGGCCGGCAAGGCAGCCGAAGGGGCGGGGCTTGCGAGAGATTCAAGCTCAGCGACAGCGGCCGCCGGTGGCGCGGTTTCCATCAGCACGCCTTTGCCGCGCAACACTTGCAGCACGCGCAGGATTTCGCTGCGCTGCAGCTGGGTGCGTTCGCCCAACTCTTCGAGGCTGCGATCGGCGGAGATCATCGCGGCCAGCAACTGGCGGTGGGTCTGGTCCGCCATGCTGCCCGTCAGCTGGGTCCAGCGTTTGATACGAAAGCGGGTGCCAGCGGCAGGTTCGCTGCCGATGGCTGTCACTGCTGCGGCAGCAGGGGTGGCCACGGCTGGCGGCTCGATGGCTGGCTCGGCCACTGCTAATACGGGTTGGGTCAGGTCGGTGGCCTTGAGGAAGGCGGCATCGGCATTCTTGAGCTGGACGTCATGGGCCAGGGTCATACCGTGCTGGCGGCGGTTTTTCAGCGTCTCGCGCAGACGCTTGCCATGGGCTTGTACGCTGATGTGCTCAAGCAACTGGGTCAAGCGCCCCACACTGTAGTCGGGTGGCAGTTGGGCATCAATCTGGTCAGGCCACTGGGCACGCAAGGCCTGGGCCTGGTCTTCGGTGGCAATCAGCAGCACAAACGAGCTGTTGGAGCGGTTGCGGATGGCCTCAGGCGCGCTCTGGGCATCGATCACCCACAACTCGGTGGCAGGCTTGGCGGCCTGCGCAGGCTGCTTGTCGCGCCAGTGCTTGGCCGCGACTTCAAACAAATAGCTAAAGCGTAGTTGATGGGCTTCACTCAAGTGGGCGGCATGCAGGATCAACTCGGACATAACAACTCTCCCTAGCACATTCACCGTCAAGCGCTGCGAAAATGGCCATCAGATGCTGGCTCCAGGGCCGAACATGCTGGTTGTTCCATTTTCAAAGCTTGTAATAATATGTCAATATATTGGATATATTAATATCGAATAATTGATGAATGACAACTATAGTTTGATCTGTATACCAGTCTAATCGCTGGCGCCTGAAAAGTGTAACTACCTTTCTTGGCTACTAAGTGGCGAAGCCGCAGGTCCACATCCCAGATGTATACAAAGGCGTATCTAGTAATCAAATAAACAACAGGGCTCTTGGCCCTGGTGTTGGAGTCATTCAGTGCTGGTGCGCACCGGAGTGCGGTTGATGGCCTGCCGCCGCTGCGGGCGCCAGGGCGCGCACCGGTGCGCGCACGGCGATGCGCTCTTTGGCGCCATCCTCGTGCAGCACTTCCAAGGTCAGATCGATGTTGTCGCCTGCCGCCAAAGGCTTTTTCAGGCCCATGAGCATGATGTGGTAGCCGCCCGGCTTGAGGCTCACCGTCTGGCCACTGGGCAGGCTGACGCTGGGGACGGCGCGCATCTTCATCACATTGTCTTCCATGCGCATCTCATGCACCTCGGCGGTGCTGGCGGCATCGGTGGTCACGCTCAGCAACTGGGCGTTGTCATGCGCCGAGCGCAAATCCATGAACACGCCGGAGGCCTGCTGCTGCGCGACGGTGGCACGCGCCCAGGGATTGCTGACCGTGACATGCGCAAAAGCACTGGATGCCGTTGCAAAGGTGAGGGCGGCGAGCAAGGAGGGGAGCAGGGGGCGCATGGCGTGGAGGGTAGAAAAGTGTCAGAGGAAGGGCGATGCCTGCATTCTACAAGCGCAGTTCCATGGCAGCCCTTAACACAGGAGACTGCTGGGTGCGCGAATGGAAGAGGGAAATAAAAAACGGCCTAGGCGTTTGCCTAGGCCGTCGATCTTGGTGGGCCCTGAGTGATTCGAACACTCGACCAACGGATTAAGAGTCCGCTGCT
>JAVWTB010000035.1:0-29500 GCA_036667955.1 Comamonas sp. | reverse complement strand
TCTTGGCAGGAGCGGCAGCCTTCTTAGCTGGAGCAGCGGCCTTCTTGGCAGGAGCTGCGGCCTTCTTGGCGGGAGCGGCAGCCTTCTTAGCTGGAGCAGCGGCCTTCTTGGCAGGAGCTGCGGCCTTCTTGGCTGGAGCAGCGGCCTTTTTCACTGCGGGCTTGGCAGCAGCGCTGGACTTGGCGGCTGGCTTGGCAGCTACTTTTTTAGCAGCGGGCTTGGCCGCGGCCTTTTTGGCGACTGCCTTGGCGGCAGGCTTTGCAGCTGCCTTGGTGGCTGCTGGCTTTGCCGCAGCCTTGGGCTTGGCAGCTGCCTTGGGGGCGGCTGCCTTGGTTGCAACTGCCTTCTTGGCAGGTGCCTTGGTGTCAGCAGTTTTCTTGCTTGCTTTGGACGTTGCCATGCTCTTCTCCTTCGGTCAATTTAGAAAGCAGACTTCATGCCTGATTGAATTCGACACGAAGTTTTGATAGCAAACTGAATTGTGCATCAGCTGCTAGCAACTGGCATAGTGCAAACCTCAATAAAGACGCCAAATTTCACAGTTTTCTCTCAGGAAAACCACATTCTTTCGGGGTTTGCACATCAAGGTCGGCGTCAATCCCAGGAAAGCGCGCCGCCCGACTGGTATTCGATGACACGGGTCTCGAAGAAATTTCTCTCTTTTTTCAGGTCGATCATCTCGCTCATCCAGGGGAATGGATTGTCCTCGTTGGGGAACAAAGCATCCAAGCCAATCTGCGTTGCGCGGCGGTTGGCGATGTAGCGCAGGTAGCCCTTGAACATCGATGCATTCATGCCCAGCACACCTCGGGGCATGGTGTCTTCCGCATATTGATATTCGAGTTCTACAGCTTGAATAAACAAGGCCTTGATCTCGTCCTTGAAGGCCGCGGTCCAGAGGTGGGGGTTCTCGAGCTTGAGCTGGTTGATCAGGTCGATGCCGAAGTTGCAGTGCATGGACTCATCGCGCAGGATGTACTGGTACTGCTCGGCCGCGCCCGTCATCTTGTTTTGGCGGCCCAGGGCCAGGATCTGCGTGAAGCCCACATAGAAGAACAGGCCCTCCATCAGGCAGGCAAAAACGATCAGGCTCTTGAGCAAGGTCTGGTCGGTTTGCGGTGTGCCGGTCTGAAAATGGGGGTCCATGATCGCCTCGATAAAAGGGACCAAAAATGCATCCTTGTTGCGGATAGAGGGCACCTCGTTGTAGGCGTTGAAGATCTCGGATTCATCCAGGCCCAGCGACTCTACGATGTACTGGTAGGCGTGCGTGTGGATGGCTTCTTCAAACGCCTGGCGTAGCAGAAATTGCCGGCACTCCGGCGCGGTGATGTGGCGGTAGGTGCCCAGCACAATGTTGTTGGCGGCCAGCGAATCTGCGGTGACGAAAAAGCCCAGGTTGCGCTTGACGATGCGGCGCTCATCTTCGGTCAGGCCCTGAGGCGATTTCCACAGCGCGATGTCGCGCGTCATGTTCACCTCTTGGGGCATCCAGTGGTTGGCGCAGGTGGCCAGGTATTTCTCCCAGGCCCATTTGTATTTGAAGGGCACCAGCTGGTTGACATCGGTTTTGGCGTTGATGATGCGCTTGTCGGCGGCTTGGACCCGTCTGAAGCTGCCTGCCGCCGTTGCGAGCGGGGGTGCTGCATGTGCCGCAGGCGAGGCCAGCGAGTCCTTGGATTCTTCTTCAAAGCTCAGCATGAACGGGTGCTCCTGGTGGTTGGCCTCGGTTGCGGCCAGGGTCGGTGTCAGCGGGAACTACTGGCAGGCTTCGCAGCCGGGGTCATCGATGGCGCAAAAGCGGATATCCGTGCCCGGTGCCGCCGTCTGCGTGGATGCTGCCGCAACAGCGCTGGCTGCGGGCATGGCATGGCTGCTGGGCACGGCATTGAGCACACGGCTTTGGATGGTGGATTTTTCGGCCTGCGTGGCGCTGGTGGTGCGCAGGTAGTAGGTGGTCTTGAGGCCGCGCACCCAGGCGAGCTTGTAGATGTCATCGAGCTTTTTGCCCGAGGCGCCTGCCATATAGATATTGAGGCTCTGGGCCTGGTCTATCCATTTTTGGCGGCGCGAGGCCGCTTCCACCAACCAGACGGGATCGACTTCAAAGGCGGTGGCGTACAAGGCCTTGAGCGCGTGTGGCACGCGATCGATGGGGCGCAGCGAGCCGTCGAAATGTTTGAGGTCCATGACCATCACATCGTCCCACAGGCCCAGCGTTTTGAGGTCGCGTACCAGGTACTGGTTGATGACGGTGAACTCGCCCGAGAGGTTGGACTTGACCGAGAGGTTGCCGAACGAGGGCTCGATGGAGGCATCGACGCCGACGATGTTGGAGATGGTGGCGGTAGGCGCAATCGCCACGCAGTTGGAGTTGCGCATGCCGTCCTGCGCAATCTTGCGGCGCAGCGCTTCCCAGTCCAGGCGCATGCTGCAGTCAACTTGTACATAGTCGGTATGACCACGCGCTTGGGCAAGCAGATCCAAGGAGTCGAGCGGCAAGATGCCTTGGCTCCAGAGTGAGCCGGGGTAGCTGCTGTAGACGCCGCGCTCGCGGGCCAGCTCGGTCGATGCCCAGTAGGCGTAGTAGCAGACGGCTTCCATCGAGCTGTCGGCAAACTCCAGGGCCGCATCGCTGGCATAGGGAATATGCAACTGGTAGAGGCTGTCCTGGAAGGCCATGATGCCCAGGCCCACGGGGCGGTGGCGCAGGTTGGAGTCGCGTGCCTTGTCCACCGCGTAGTAGTTGATGTCGATGACGTTGTCGAGCATGCGCATGGCCGTGCTGATCGTCCTCTTGAGCTTGTCATGGTCCAGCACCATGCCGCCTTGGCCATCGTCCTTGAGGTGGCGCGCCAGGTTGACTGAGCCGAGGTTGCAGACGGCCGTTTCGGTGGCGCTGGTGTTGAGCGTGATCTCGGTGCAGAGGTTGGATGAGTGCACGACACCGGCATGCTGCTGCGGCGAGCGCAGGTTACAGGCATCCTTGAAGGTGATCCAGGGGTGGCCGGTTTCGAACAGCATCGAGAGCATCTTGCGCCAGAGATCGACGGCGGGAATCGTCTTGCTCAGCGCCAACTCTCCCGTGGCGGCCTTGGCTTCGTAGGCGGTATAGGCGCGCTCAAAATCCTGGCCAAAGCGGTCATGTAGATCGGGTACATCAGAGGGAGAGAACAAGGTCCACATGCCTTGCTCCATGACCCGCTTCATGAACAGATCGGGGATCCAGTGGGCGGTGTTCATGTCGTGGGTGCGGCGGCGGTCATCGCCGGTGTTCTTGCGCAGCTCCAAAAACTCTTCGACATCCAGGTGCCAGCTCTCCAGATAGGCGCAGACGGCACCCTTGCGTTTGCCGCCCTGGTTGACAGCCACGGCCGTGTCGTTGACCACCTTGAGAAAGGGCACGACGCCCTGGGACTCGCCATTGGTGCCCTTGATACGCGCACCCATGGCGCGCACAGGGGTCCAGTCATTGCCCAGGCCGCCGGCAAACTTGGACAGCAGGGCGTTTTCGCGGATGGCATCGTAGATGCCGCCCAGGTCATCGGCCACCGTGGTCAAGTAGCAGGACGACAGCTGCGAGCGCTGGGTGCCGCTGTTGAACAAGGTGGGCGTGGACGACATGAAGTCGAACGAGGACAGCAGCTCGTAGAACGCGATGGCCCACGCATTGCGGTCGCGCTCTTGCAGCGCCAGCCCCATGGCCACCCGCATGAAGAAAGCCTGTGGCAGCTCGATGCGCTGCTGGCGCACATGCAGAAAATAGCGGTCGTACAAAGTCTGCAAACCCAGGTAGTCAAACTGCAGATCGCGCTCGGCCTGGAGCGCTGCGGCCAGGCGCGGAAGATCGAAGTTCAGCATCTCGGGGGCGAGCAGTTCCTGGGCCACCCCCTGCGCGATAAAGCCTGGAAAGTTGCGGCTGTAGGCTGTGCCCATGTCGGCACTGGGCACATCCTGGCCGATGACCTCGCGCGTGATGGTGTGCAGCAGCAGGCGCGCGGTGACCAGGCTGTAGTCCGGGTCTTTCTCAATCAAGGTGCGCGCTGCCAGGATGGAGGCCTTGAACACCTCGTCCATGTTGACTCCGTCATACAGATTGCGCAGGGTCTCGCTCAGGATAGGCGCGGGATCAATATCCTGGCCTAAACCCTGGCAGGCGGCGGCAATGCGGTCATGGAGTTTCTTGACATCGAGCACTACGCGCTGGCCTTGGTCCAGCACATGCAGCGTTGGGTGGGCAGGCGTGTGCTGGGCCTGGAGTTGGGCGCGTTCCTGGTTGCGGCGCTCGCGGTACAGCACGTAGGCGCGTGCCACTTCGTGGTTGCCCCCGCGCATGAGGCCCAGTTCCACCTGGTCTTGCACGTCTTCGATGTGGAAGGTGCCGCCGCCTGGGCGAGAGCGCATCAACGCGCGCACCACCGTGTGGGTCAGGTTCTCCACCACTTCGCGCACACTGGCGGACGCCGAGCCCTGGCTGCCGTGCACCGCCAAAAAGGCTTTCATGATGGCGGTGGTGATCTTGGGCGGATCGAAGGGCACCACGGCTCCGTTGCGACGCATGATCTGGTAGTCCGGCAAGACCGTGAATCCGTCCAGGGTACGCGGTCCAATGGCTTGGTCAGCCTGAGTTTCAGCAAGCGAAGCAGCGCGCATGATGTCCTCTCTGTGGTGTGCTAAAAGCAGGAGAAGCAGCGCTGCGGAGGGCCGGCATCACTGAGCCGCTGGATACCGCATCACACTACATGTAGTGTTTTGTTGAGCGCTGGACACTACCTGTAGTGTATGGCGCCTTGTGCATTTTGTATGCAGGGCGGATGCGCATGCTGCGCAGCAATACAGCGGCGACTGCGCATGGCGTGGTGTTTTGCGCAGACAAACCACCGCTGTGCGTGTGTTTTCTGGCGGAACCGCGTTGCGAGCCTGCGTAAAACATAGGCATTTCACTTGCAAAAAATTTTTTCAAGTGTGGAGAAATGCTGTGTTTTTTGTGGCGCGTATGCCTTCCATTGCATGCCGATACAGCACAAATGCGGACTGTTTAGAGGGATGTGCTATGGCCCAATTTAGAGATTGAGCGAGGCGGGGAACATGGTTGTCGGCCAAGCCAAGTCCTGCTGCAACTGCGGCCAGCTAAAACCCGGGCCGGGGTCGTTTTTTCGGCCTGGCGCAATGTGCTCATGGCCGGCGATATAGGCAATCGCGTAGTGTGCGCGGATCTGCTGGCACAGCTGCACAAGGCTCTGGTACTGCGCCGCCTCAAATGTCTCGCCCTCCAGGCCTTCGAGCTCGATGCCGATGGAGTCGTCATTGCAGCGCGGGCGCCCGCGCCAGAACGATTGGCCCGCATGCCAGGCCCGTTGGTCGGCACTGACAAACTGCCACACAAGGCCTTGCCGCGTGATGAAGAAATGCGAGGAAACCTGCAAACCCCGGATGCTTTGGAAGTAGGGGTGGGCATCCCAGTCCAGCTGGTTGGTGAAGAGGCGCTGCACATCGCCCGTGCCGTAGATGCCCGGCGGCAGGCTGATGGAATGCACGATGACCAAGTCGGTGCAAGCGCCATCTGGCCGGGGGCCGAAATTGGGCGAGGGGCAATGCGTGGCGGTGCGCAGCCATCCCTCGCGCCAAAGGGGTGCGTCCGGCACTGCCGGTGGCTGGCTGGCTGGGGCGCCAGGCGTTTTATCGGGCCGGTCTTGGGGCATGTCGTCAGGCCCTAGGGCTGCACGCCATCGCTGGGGTCTGCGATCTGCAGCCGCTCCATGCGGTAGCGGATCTGGCGCAGGCTGATGCCCAGGCGGTTGGCTGCTGCGGTGCGGTTGAAGCCAAACTCCTGCAGGGCACGCACGAGAATGTCGCGCTCCAGCGCATCCAGCCAGGCTTGCAGGTCGGCAGGCAGATCCTGGTGCTGCGGAAAACGGTTGCCGCTGAGGGCCGGCGCCATGGCAGGCGACAGCGGATAGCGGGCGGCAGGCGAGTGCAGTGGGGGGGCTTCTGTGACAACAAGCGGCGGCGACATGCTGGCCGCCTCCGGGTAAGCCTGCTCGATGTGCAGGCCTGTGCCATCGCTCAAAGCCACCGAGCGCAGCAGCAGGTTCTCCAGCTCGCGCACATTGCCTGGCAGCGCATGGCCAGCCAGGGTGTGCAGTGCCGCCTGCGTCAGCGGCGGCACCGGCTGCCCGCTTTCGTGGGCAATGCGTTCCAGCAGCACCTGGCACAAGGCGGGCAGGTCTTCGCGGCGCTCGCGCAGCGGCGGAATGAAGATGTCGATGACATTCAGTCGGTAGTACAAGTCCTGGCGGAACCGCCCGGACTGCACATCGGCCGCCAGGTCGCGGTGGGTGGCGCTGACGATGCGCACATCGACCACTTCCTCTTGCTGCGCCCCCAGCGGCCGCACCTTGCGCTCCTGGATCGCGCGCAGCAGCTTGGCCTGCATGGACAGCGGCAGCTCGCCGATCTCGTCAAGAAACAAGGTGCCGCCATGGGCCGCCTGGAAGAAGCCTTCACGGTCCTGGTTGGCACCGGTGTAGGCGCCTTTTTTGGCGCCAAAAAACTCGGCCTCCAGCAGGTTCTCGGGGATGGCACCGCAGTTGACGGCCACCATCGGGCCAGTGGCGCGCTGGCTGTTACGGTGCAGCGACTGGGCCACCAACTCCTTGCCGGTACCCGATTCGCCGCGTACCAGAATGGGGGCCATGCTGCCGGCCACTTTGGCAATGCGCTCGCGCACCTGCTGCATCACCAGCGATGGGCCAATCAGCTCGCGCTGGGCGGCGCGCGCTGTGGGCGCGGCACTGGCGTTGACCAGGCCTGCGGTGCCAGCTACGGATGCTGGCTGCAAAGGCGCGTCCTGCAGGCCCTGGCTGGCCGATGCCACCACCTGGCGGAACTGCTTGAGGTCCACTGGCTTGGTCAGGTAGTCGAATGCGCCTTCGCGCAAGGCGGCAACGGCATTGTCGGCCGAGCCATAGGCGGTCATGACGATGGCGCGCTCGCTGCGGCCCTGGCTGCGCAGATCTTGCAGCAGCTCCATGCCCAGGCCATCGGGCAGGCGCATGTCGGTGATCAGAATCTCAAAGCGGCGCTGCTGCAAATGGCTGCGGGCCTCTTGGACCGAGCCAGCCGTGTAGACGCGGTAGCCTTCGCGTAGCAAGGTCAGCTCATAAAGGGTTCTGAGGTCGGGCTCATCGTCCACGACCAGAACAGTGGTGTTTTCAAAACTCATGCCTGGTTGATCAAATCCGTCTGCTGGGGATGGGCCGGGCTGGCGGCTCTGCGAAACTGCACGATGAAGGCATTGCCTGGTGCCAGCTCGGGCGGCTGTGCGGCCTGCCTTTCGTAACGAATCATAGCGCCATGGCGGGTGCACAGCTCTCGGCAGATGTACAGGCCCAAGCCGCTGGAACGGCTCTCTGACGAGAAGAAGGGCTCGAAGAGGTGTTTTTCGATCGTGGGCTCGATGGGCGCGCCATCGCTCCACACCACCAAGCTGGCGGTGCTGGTCAGGCCGCTTTGGGTGGCCACGCGCAGGGAGCCGGCACAGTCGCTGCGGTAGCGCTGGCCGTTGTTGAGCAGGTTGTAGAGAAGCTGGCGCAGGTGCCCCGTATCAAAGGCGACCAGGTTGTCATTGGCATCCAGGTCAAGCGCTACGGTGTGTGCAGCAGGTGCCAGCGACATCCAGTCGTGGCAGATCTGCAGCACCGTGTCATTGAGGGCAATGGATTCGCCATCGCCGGGCTGGATCTGGTTGTGCACGCGGGCGATGTCCAGAATATCTTCGGCAATGCGCCCCAGGCGTTGCGCATTTTGCTCGACCATATAGGTCAGGCGCTTTTGGCCCGGGTCGCTCAGCTCTTCGTCGAGCAGCGCATTGGCCTGGGTGATGGCCGTCAGCGGGTTGCGGATTTCATGGGCCACGGCGGCCGACATGCGGCCCATGGCGGCCATCTTCTCGGTGCGCAGCCTCGCTTCTATCTCGCGCAGGTCATGCAGAAACACCAAGCACAGCGGATCATTGTCATGGCTGCCGATGGTGCCAAAGGCGGGCAGCGGATGCGTCAGCCAGGTGCGCACATGCAGGCCGATGGGTGCCATCTGCGGCGCGGTGAGCGCCAGGTCTTGCGAGATGGGTCTTTGCCCGGCGAAAGTCTGGGTGACCTGCTCGACCACACCGCGCCAGGCAGGCAGTTGTGCCAGGGCCAGGGGCAGGTGCGGATGGCCCAGCAAGGCCATCGCAGCGGGGTTGGCGCTGCGCACTTGCAAGGCCTGGTCGGCCACCAGCACGCCATCGGGCAGGTTCTGTAGGATCAGCGCATTGATCTGCTCTTGCTGGTTGGCGGCAGCGGCATTGCGCAGTCCGTGCAGGGTCTCGCGCTCTACGCGCGAGGCGAGCAGGCGCACGAGGATACCTACGAGAAAGTAGGCCCCGCCCGCCAGCCCGGCCTGCACAGTGTTCTGCGTGGCATCGGGTTCGAACACGGAGATGCGAAAGCTCAGCGACTCGACAATCAGAAAAATCGTGATGTAGGCGCAGCTGCCCAAGGTCACCAGCCAGCCGCCCAGGGTGCCCGCAAAAAGCACCGCCAAGCCAAACATCGGCGTCAGCGTGTAGGTTCCGGTTTTGCTCACCTCCAGCAGCGAGATCAGCAGCAGATCAAGCCCGATCGTGGGCAGCCAGGCATAGACCCGGCGCTGGGGTGGCGGCTTGTGGCTGAGCGCGGCATACAGCATGGCCGAGATGCCATAGACGCCCAGCAGCACCAGTTGCGACAGCAGCGCGCCCGATTGCGCTGGCGTAATGGCCAAGGCCGCGAGCGCCAGCAGCAAGGCCACAAACACGCGGGCCACCAGATAGCCGCGCCACAGGCGTTTGAAGGGGGTCTCCATCAACTCCAGGGCCGCCATGGTGGGAGCGCCCAAGCCTTAGCGCTTGCCAGGCGGCGCGGCCTGGGCGAGGTGGGACTGCGAGCAGTAATGCAAGCCCTGGTAGCGGATGGCATCGGACTGCGGCAGGTGCACGCCGCAGTGCGCGCAGCTCACCATGGGCTCTGGTTTGCCCAGCCGGTTTTTGGCAGGCGGCGGCGTGTTCTTGACCCGTTGGCGGCGCCACATGTGCCAGCCCACGGCCAGCACCAGCAATACCAGCAAATACTTCATGGCGGCTCAGTGTTTCAAGATGACTTCAAGGACAAAACGCGAGCCCACATAGGCCAGCAGCAGCAAAGTGGCGCCCACGTAAAGCATGTTGACGGCGCGTTGCCCGCGCCAGCCGAAGCGTTTGCGGCCCACCAGCAAGATGGCGAAAGTCAGCCAGGCCAGCAGCGAAAACACCGATTTGTGGTTCCAGACCCAGGCCTTGCCGTAGAGCGCCTCGCCAAACCACCAGCCGGCCAGCAAGGTGGCTGACAGCAAGATGAAGCCCGCGGTGACAAAGCGGAAGGTCAGGCGCTCGAGCGCCAGCAGCGGCAGCCCGCTGTCATGGCTGCCGTCCTGGCGCATCTGGCGCTCGGCCCGGGTCATCAGAGCGGCATGCACGACGGCTGCGGCAAACAGGCCATAAGAAGCAATGCCCAAAGCCAAGTGCAGGGGCAGCCAGGGCGAGGCATTCACATGCAAGGGGCTGCCTGGGAAAACACCCGCCAGCAGCACGGCGATGCAGCCCATAGCCGACAGCGGCCAGCGCGAGCGCAGTTGCGGGTACAGCTGCTGCTCGACCACATACACCGTCAGCACCAGCCAGGCGGTGACGGACAAGGCGGGCGCAAAGCCGAAGTGGGGCATGTCGCCGATCAGGCTCCAGGCGATGGCCGCCAGGTGCAGGCCCCAGGCGGCGCGCAAGCCCATGCGCGCACTGGGCTCCTGCAGGCGGCGGGCCGCAAGTGCGGGGATGGCATAGGCAATAGCCGCAGCAATGGCCAGGGCCCAACCAATGGGGCTGGTGCTGGCTGCGGCAAAGGCGGGAGAGAGCATAGCCGCTATCATAGCGGCGGCCGCTGGCCTGTGCGGCCTGCAGCCGTTGCTACGCTTGGTAATCCGCTGGCTATTGACCGCAAACAGCCCCGCCAGCGGGCTTTAAAGCTCCAGGCTGGCGGCACAGACCCGATTGCGGCCCGTCGTCTTGGCCTCATACAGCAGCTCATCGGCGCGGCGCAGGCAGTCTTCGGTCTCGTGGCTCTGGCCGTGGTGGACGGTCAGCACGCCGCAACTCACCGTCAGGTCTGCGGCGGTGGTGGAGGCGGCATGGGCGATGGCCAGCTCTTGTATCTCTTGGCGAAAGCGTTCCACCACCTGCATGGCGTCAGCATGGCCGGGCAGGATCAGGGCAAATTCTTCGCCCCCAAAGCGCGCGGCCAGGTCATAGGGGCGGCGTGCGTGGCGGGCCAAGGTGCTGGCCACTTGCTTGAGGGCCTCATCGCCTTGCACATGGCCATAGTGGTCGTTGTAGAGCTTGAAATGGTCGATGTCGATCAGCGCCAGGCCCAGCGGGTCGTTTCTGCGCAGGCACATGCGGTAGCTGCGTTGCAGCATGTCATCAAAATGCCGGCGGTTGGCCAGGTTGGTCAGCCCATCGACCTGGGCCAGGCGCTGCAAGGCCTGGCGCTGCAGGGCCAGGTCAATCTGGTTGCGCACCCGCACGCTGACCACGGCCGGGCGGATGGGCTTGGAAACATAGTCGGCCGCGCCCAGGCGCAGCCCGTACTCTTCGGCAGCGGCATCGCTTTGGCCGGTGATGAAGATGATGGCAATGCCGGCGGTCGCTTCCTGCTTTTTCAGGAGAGTCAACACCTCATAGCCATTCATGCCGGGCATGCTGACATCGAGCAGCACCAGCAGCAGGCGGTGCGACTCCCGCGCCGCAATGGCCAAGGCGCTGGGGCCATCCTTGGCCAGCAGCACGCGGTACTGTTGGCCCAGCAGCTCGGCGAGCATGGAGCGGTTGACCCGCTCATCATCGACGATCAGGATGGTCGGTTGGTCGTTGTCTGGCTCGGCTTGCATGGTTCGGTCGTAGAAAATCTCAAAAAAGGCGGCGCACAAGCCGTTACGGCAGGAGTTGTTCCAGGCGGTCGATGGCTGCCAGCGCCGCATCGGCGTCCAGGTCTTCCACATGCTGCAGGATCTGCTGCAGCAAGGGCGTCCAGCGCGCTGCCGGGCTGGATGCCAGCATCTGCTCCAGCTCGGCGACGGCGGCGTAATCACCATCGGCCACCAGGCGTTTGAGCTCCACCAGATCGCGGCGCAAGCTGGCGTTGGCTTGCTGGTCAGGCGCGGTGCTGGCAGCCGGGGCCAGGTCTGCCGTATGAGCGGCGCTGCCGGGGCTTTGGCGCAGCGCCAGGCCTTGCAGCAAAGTCTGCAGCTGGGCGGCAAACTCCGTGGTTTCGGCATGCAGCCGGGTGGACGGCTGTGGCGAGGATGGCGGGGACTGCGCCCATTGCACGGCCTGGTGTTCAATGGTCTCGGCGGCCTGCACCAGCGTGGGTGCATCCAGGTAGCCCAGGGCGCCTTTGAGCGAGTGGGCGAGCATGGACAAGGGCTGCCAGGCCGCCTGCTGCACATGCAGCAAAAGCGCCTGTGGGGCATCCGAGAAATCGCGGTAAAAACCCGCCAGCACGCGCTCCACCCGCTCGGCATTGCCATGAAAGCGTTCGAGCATCTTGGCCTGGTTGATGCCTGGGGTTGCCGCCAAGCGGCTGTCGCCTCCAGGCAGCGTGTCTAGCGCCACCTGGGCGTTGGCCTCGGGTTTGATGTGGGGGCCCACGATCCAATCACTCAGCGTCTCGTACAGCTTGCGCTCGTCGATGGGCTTGGTTAAATGGGCGTTCATGCCGGCCGCCTCAATGGCGCTGCGGTCTTCGACGCGGGCCTGGGCGGTCAGCGCAATCACCGGCAGCTGCTGCAGGTGGGGCAACTGGCGCAGGGCCCGGGTGGCATCCAGGCCATCCATCTGCGGCATGTGTACATCCATCAGCACGGCATCAAAGTGGCCTTGCCCCAGCATGTCCAGCGCTTCTGCACCATTGGTCGCCAGGCTCACCTGCACGCCGACCAGGCTGAGGAAATCGGCCGCCACCTCGCGGTTGAGGGCATTGTCATCGACCACCAGCACATTTCTGCCGCGCAGATTGGGGTAGAGCTGGATCGGGTTGGCGTGCGGCACCAAGGCGTGGGCGGATGCCTGGGAACCTGGGCGCCGGGAGATGCCGTTGCCTTGGGATTGCAAGGCTTCCAAAATTGCATTGAACAGCACGGACTGCGTCACCGGTTTGATCAGCAGCCCTTGCAGGCGCAAGGCTTCGGCCTTGCGCATCACCTCGTCGCGGCCATAGGCGGTCACCATCAATACCGCTGGCGTGGAGGACAGGTGCTCTTCCTCCCGGATGCGGCGCGCCACTTCCAGCCCGTCCATGCCGGGCATGCGCCAGTCCATCAGCACCAGGCCGTAAGGCGTGCCCAGGCGCGAGGCCAGTTGCAGATCGGACAAGGCCTGCTCGCCTGACTCGACGGTATCGGCGCGCATGCCAAAGCCGCGCACCATGTCGGCCAGGATGTCGCGTGCACTGGCGTTGTCGTCGACGATCAGCACCCGGTCGACCGGGGTGCCGTGGTAGCGCACCGGCTTGGGGCTTTGCTGGGGCTGCGCGGTGTGCAATTGCACCGAGAAATAAAAGCTGCTGCCGATGCCAGGGCTGCTCTGAACCTTCAGCTCCCCGCCCATCTGGCCCACCAGGCGCTGGCTGATGGCCAGGCCCAGGCCCGAGCCGCCGTAGCGTCGCGTGGTCTGGCTGTCGGCCTGCGAGAAAGGCCGGAACAGCTGGCTCAACTGCGCGGCGCTCATGCCAATGCCGGTGTCCTTGACGTTCACTTCCAGACCGATCTTGCCGGCGGCCAGTGGGCGGTTGGCTGTCGCTTGCGCAGAGCGGATGCTGATCACCACTTCGCCCATATGGGTGAACTTGATGGCATTGCTCACCAGGTTGTTGAGCACCTGGCTCAGGCGCAGCGGGTCTCCGCTGAGCATGCGGGGCACATCGGGGGCTACCGAGTACACCACTTCGATGCCTTTTTCCTCCGCCCGCAAAGTGGTGACGGCCGAGACCGTTTCGAGCACATCGTCCAGCGCGAACTCCACGTTCTCCAGGGTCAGCATGCCCGCCTCGATCTTGGAAAAATCCAGGATGTCATTGATCACCGACAGCAGCGCATTGGCCGACAGCTCCACTTTCTCCAGGTAGTTGCGCTGCTTGGGCAGGAGCGGGGTCTGCTGGATCAGGCGCGTCATGCCGATGACGGTGTTCATCGGCGTGCGGATCTCATGGCTCATCGTGGCCAGGAACTCGGACTTGGCACGCTCGGCGGCTTCGGCCATTTCCTTGGCCGCTTGCAGCGCCAGCTCGGCCTCGCGCTCGCGGGTGATGTCGAGCATGATGCCGTCCCAGACCGTGCCCGATTCCTGGCGGCTGGGCGCGGAGCGGCAGCGCAGCCAGCGCAGGCTGCCATCAGGGCGGATGATGCGGAAGCTGCAATCAAACAGGCTCAATCCCTCCAGCGCCTCGCGCTGCATCTGTCGGTAGCGTGCCAGGTCTGCGGGGTGGATGGTGTTGGTGTAGGCGGCGTTGTCCGCCATGATGGCTTGGGCGCTGATACCGATCAGCTTTTCGATGCCGGCGCTGATATAGCTCATGTGCAGGCTGCTGCCGGCGCCGTCGACCCGGTAAATGGCGCCGCTGGGCAGGTTGTCGGCCAGCGCTTCGAGTCGCTGGCGGGCCTGCTCGCGTTCGGACAGATCCTGCACGGTGCCGCTGAGGCTGACAATCTGGCCGCTGCTGTCATAGTCCGCCTGGCCGAGAATGCTGGCGGGAAATTGCCCGCCATCGGTCGTGTAGTGCACCACATCCAGGCGATACGGTTGGCCAGTTTGGGCGCAGTGGGCGATGGCAGCGGCGACCTTGGCATAGTCCTGGGGCGGCAGCAAGTTGGCAATGTCGCTCTCGGTCAGCTTGGGGCCCTTGGGGTCGAGGCCGTTCATCTCGTACATCATGTCCGAGGCTTCGATCTGCCCACTGGCCAGGTCGAGGGTCCAGCTGCCGATGCGCGAGAGCCGCTCGGCGCGGCGCAGCGAGTCATAGCTTTGGCGCAGCTGGTTTTCCGATTCGCGCATCTGGGTCATGTCGCGCGAGATGCCCAGCAGGCCGACCACCTCGCCATGCTCATTGCGGTACTGGCTCTTGATGGATTGGAAGCTGAGCCGACGCCCCTCGATGAGGGCGTGCGACTCCGACACCACGGGGACCGGGCTGTGCAGCACGGCCGCATCGTCCTCGGCAAAATTGTTGCGTCCGCCCAGAATCTCGGCATCGGTCTTGCCGTTCAGGCCGCCAGGGGGCACCTGGGCAATCGCTTCGGCGGCGGGGTTGGCAAATACATAGCGGCCCTGCAAGTCCTTGACAAAGACGATGTCCGAAGTGCCGCGCATCACCGCATCAAGCAGGTGGGTGGACTGGCGCCACTGCTTGGTGCTTTTCTCCACCTGCTGCTCCAGCGCCGCGTTCAGCAGCTGGATTTCCTGGTCGCGGCGCACCCGCTCGGTGATGTCGTGGGCGATGGTGAAAAAGCGCTTCTGGTCATCGACCAGCTGGCAAGTGATATGAACCTCGACCGGAAAGCAGGTGCCGTCCTTGCGCCGGTGGGTGTTGATGGCCACGGTGTGCTCACCGGGTTCCATTTTTTGCCACAGCGCAAGCAACGCATCGCGGCTAAGGTCTAGCGCAAAGTCGGCCACCGTCATGGCCATCAGCTCGGCCAGGCTGTAGCCCATCTCCCGGTAGGCCTGGGCATTGACGTCCAGGATCTGGCCTTGCCCATCGGTCACGAAGAAGGCGTCCGAGAAGTGGTCTAGCAAGTGGCGATACGGCGTGTCGGGCATCGGTGGTCCTGGTCAAAGAAAGCGCCACCTCAAGGTGGCGGGCAGTGCTTTGGCGTTGCGGGTGGCCATGCAGGTGCAGCAGGGGCGTGCACAGGGCGGCAGTGCATTGTCGCGGCGGTGGGCACGCATTCCAGCAGCCTTACAGCCTAAATTCGTTTGGCCATTTGCGGTCAAACATTTGGCTATTGTATTTTGCGGGTCATAGTTTCTTGCGGCTGGCGGCGGGTTTGCGGACCGGGCCCGGGCCGGTTGGGGGCGAGCGGGTAGAATCAAAGGTTTGCAGGGCTGTGGCTTACAGCCCCTGGCGCCAGCCCTCTGCGCCCGGGCACCCCGACGCCCCCTTTGCCACGATTACTCAAGACTCCACCCTATGGCTTCCGCACTGACCGATAAACTCTCGCGCCTCGTCAAGGAAATGCGTGGCCAGGCCCGTATTACCGAATCCAATGTCCAGGACATGCTGCGCGAAGTGCGCATGGCCTTGCTGGAAGCGGACGTGGCCTTGCCTGTGGTGCGCGACTTCATTGCCCGCGTCAAGGAAAAAGCGCTGGGCCAGGAAGTGCTGGGCAGCCTCAAGCCGGGCCAGACCCTGGTGTCCATCGTCAATAAGGAATTGGCCGCCACGATGGGGGAGGGCGTGGCCGACATCAACCTGCAGGCCCAGCCGCCGGCGGTGATTTTGATGGCTGGCCTGCAAGGCGCGGGCAAGACCACGACCACCGCCAAGCTGGCCAAGCACCTGATCGAGCGACGCAAGAAAAAGGTGCTGACCGTCTCGGGTGACGTGTACCGCCCGGCTGCTATCGAGCAGCTCAAGACGGTGACCCAGCAAGCGGGCGCGGAATGGTTCCCCAGCACGCCCGACCAAAAGCCTTTGGACATTGCCAACGCCGCGCTGGATTACGCCAAGCGACACTACTTTGATGTGCTGCTGGTCGACACTGCCGGCCGCCTGGCTATCGACGAAGTGCTGATGACCGAAATCCAGCAACTGCACACTGCCTTGAAGCCGGTCGAGACCTTGTTTGTGGTCGATGCCATGCAGGGCCAGGATGCGATCAACACCGCCAAGGCCTTCAAGGAAGCCTTGCCGCTCACGGGTATCGTGCTGACCAAACTCGATGGTGACTCGCGCGGCGGTGCGGCGCTGTCGGTGCGGCAGATCACCGGCGCGCCGATCAAGTTTGCCGGTGTGTCGGAAAAGCTCGATGGCCTGGAAGTGTTCGACGCCGAGCGCCATGCACAGCGCGTGCTGGGCATGGGCGATATCGTGGCCCTGGTCGAGCAGGTGTCCAAGGGCGTGGACATGGAAGCGGCCCAGAAGATGGCCGAAAAGATCAAGTCCGGCGACGGCTTTGATCTGAACGACTTCCTGGGCCAGCTCCAGCAGATGAAGCAGATGGGCGGCTTGTCGACCCTGATGGACAAACTTCCGTCCGAGCTGGCGGGCAAGGCCGGCAAGGTCGACATGGACAAGGCCGAACGCGAAGTGCGCCGCAAGGAAGGCATCATCTGCTCAATGACCCCCTATGAGCGCGCCAAGCCTGAATTCATCAAGGCCACGCGCAAAAAGCGCATTGCCGCAGGTGCTGGCGTGCAGGTGCAAGAGGTCAACCGCCTGCTCAACGAGTTTGGCCAGATGCAGCAGATGATGAAGAAGATGAAGGGCGGCGGCCTGATGAAGATGATGAAGAAGATGGGCGGCATGAAGGGCATGATGGGCGGCGGCATGCCCAAGCTACCCTTCTAAGAAGGTCTGACTTCCGGGGTGCAGCGCGTTGCGCCTCATCCCTCACCAAGGCGCCCTTGCACAGGGCGCCTTTTCACTTTCTGTGTTCCCTGGTCTTAGGGGCGCTGCCGCTCACGCTCCGTCAACGCCAACTTGCGTGCTGCGATGTAGTCACGCGTCAACGGCACCGCCTCTTGCTTGCGGGCAATCTGCAGCTGGAAGACCGCAATGTCCTGGTAGCGGAAGGCCGTCTCGGACATCGACAGGTAGAACTCCCACATCCTGCAAAACCGCTCGTCGTAGAGTTCCAGGGCCTGCGCGCGTTTGGCCATAAAGCGCTCGCGCCAGTGCCGGAGGGTGAGCGCATAGTGCAGGCGGAGCACCTCGATATCGGTGACGACCAGGCCGGAGCGCTCCAGCGCGGGCATGAACTCGGACATCGACGGAATATGCCCGCCGGGGAAGATGTAGCGCTCCAGCCAGGGGTTGTTGAAATCCGGCACATCGCTGTTGCCGATGAAGTGCAGCAGCATGACCCCATCTTCGCTGAGCAAGGACCGGCACTGCTGGAAAAAGGCATCGTGGAATGCGGTGCCGACATGTTCGAACATGCCCACCGAGACGATGCGGTCAAAAGGCCCTTGGGTGTCGCGGTAGTCCTCCAGGCGGTAGTTCAAGCGGGAAGTCTTGTCTGACAGCGCTGCACGTTGGCGGGCGACTTCCAGTTGCTCCACCGACAGCGTGACGCCGGTGACCTGCCCCGCTCCCGCCACTTCGGCCAGGTAGCGGGAGAGCCCGCCCCAGCCGCAGCCAATATCGAGCACCCGGTGGCCGGGCTCGACGAGCAGCTTGGCGGCGATATGCCGCATCTTGGCAAGCTGGGCCACTTCCAGTGGCTCATCCCCTTGCTCAAAGTAGGCGCAGGAGTACTGGCGTTCGCCATCCAGAAAGAGTTCGTAGAGCCGGTCATCCAGGTCGTAATGGTGGGCCACATTGGCGCGTGCCTTGCGCCGCAGGTTGTTCTGCAGCAAGGGCTTGAGGCGCATGCGCCAGGCATCCAAAGTGCGCACGGTAGCCGATACCGGCACGTTCTTGGCGTGGCGGAGGAGGAGTTCCAGCACGTCATAGATGCTGCCATGCTCCACTACCAGCCGACCTTGCATGAACATCTCGCCAAAGTTCAGATCCGGATCCCGCAGAATGGCCCAGATCGCCCGCGTGTCGCTGAAACGGATGCTTGCCGTGGGCGATGGCCCGGCGCCAAAGAGCTGTCTTTTGCCGGAAGGGAAGGCCACCTCCAGCACCCCGGTGACGACGAGTGGCGCGAAACTGCGCGTCAACAGCTGTTCTGCAAGTCTCCCAAGCATGGAGATCTGTCCTTTCTGGTCTTTCTAGTGAAGAGCTTTTAGCCAATGCCGGAGTGTGCGTGCCTGTTATTGCGCGGCGGTCGAGCGATTGTTGCTAAATGATGGAGACGGACCCTGTGCGCATCAGCCATAAAAAATGCCTGCATAAAGCAGGCATTGGTGTTTTCCGGTGCTGGCGTTTTACGACACCAGCACCTGGGCCTCGCCTGCCTGCATATGGCCGATCACGCAGGCATCGGCAAAGCCCTGGCTTTTGAAGATATCGAGCACTTGGTCGGCGGCAGCTGGGGTGCAGGAGACCAGCAGCCCGCCAGAGGTCTGGGGGTCGGTCAGCAGGCTGCGCATGGCATCGGGCACCTGCGCATCCAGCGCCATGTGGCTGCCGTACGAGTCCCAGTTGCGGCCCGAGGCACCGGTCACCACGCCTTGCTGGGCCAGCTCCCAAACACCGGGCAGCAGCGGCAGCGCCTTGCTGTCGATCACGGCGGTGAGCTGCGCGCCGCGCGCCAGCTCCAAGGTATGGCCCAGCAGGCCAAAGCCGGTGACATCGGTCAGCGCATGCACATCGGCCAGCTGCGCCAATGCCGCGCCGGGCCGGTTGAGCTGGGTAGTGGTGCGCACCATGCTGGCGTAGGCACTGTCGCTGAGCAGGCCTTTTTTCAGCGCGGCTGATTGGATGCCCACGCCGATGGCCTTGCCGAGGATCAGCACATCGCCCGCTTGGGCATCGCGGTTGCGCTTGAGCTGCGCGGGGTTGACGATGCCGATGCCCACCAGTCCGTAGATGGGCTCGACCGAGTCGATGGAATGGCCGCCTGCCAGCGGAATGCCGGCATCGCGGCAGACCGATTCGCCGCCTTCCAGAATCTTGGCAATCACCGCATGGGGCAGCACATTGATGGGCATGCCAACAATCGCCAGCGCCATCAGCGGCGTGCCGCCCATGGCATAGATATCCGACAGCGCATTGGTCGCGGCGATGCGGCCAAAGTCATAGGGGTCATCGACGATGGGCATGAAGAAATCGGTGGTCGCCACGATCGCCTGCGTGTCATTGATCTGGTAGACCGCCGCATCATCGGCTGTCTCCGTGCCCACCAGCAGCGGTGCATAGAACTGCTTGGGCACCGCACTGCGGCTCATCAGATCGGCCAGCACGCCCGGGGCAATCTTGCAGCCGCAGCCACCGCCATGCGACAGCGAAGTCAGGCGCGGCGAGGTGGGCAGGGGCGTGGTGGGGGCATTCATAGAGACATCCTCATGGGTAACGGACTAGCGAGAAAAGCGGTGCGGCCAATGGCGGCCCACCATTATCGGCATTTGGCTTGCGGGCGTGCGGCATGCTGTTTTTGGGGAAGGGGAAGAGGAGGGGGATGGCGGAAAGCAGCTGGAGTCGAACCAACCTAGGAGTGGCTGACACCCTTCACCGGGTTTGAAGCCGACGTCATCCGCTAGTTTCAGGCAAGGATCTAAGGAGGCTCGGCAAACCCTTCGCGAGATGGGATGTACGCGGATCGCCAAGACTGCGTTCAGACCACGTCCGGGAGGCTTTGCAGCGTTTCCTTAAGGGGATGCGGCTTCATACCGTTTTGTGCAACAGCACCATCTGTATCTGAACTTCGGATCGGCTCTTATGACTACCGATCCAGGCGCGGTAAGATTTTTGGTGCACTCTTATTAAAACGTCAGATGGGTCAGGTGGATTAGATAGAATGGAGTCTATTCAAGCCATCAATTTTTCAAGTGCATGTGTTTTTGAGTTTCTGGCGGGAACTGATAGAAATCTGAATAGCATCCAAAACTTTTCAATATCACCGTGTTCTTATTGAAATATTATTTATGGGTTAAAATGTTACATTTAGTTTGAAAATAATTTTATATTAAAGAATAATCGATTTGATAATAAATAGTGTCTGGGCCGCTGATGGGGAAGCTGCAAATCTCCCAGATTGATTATTAATGAATTACCTAGAATGGTCGTTGGGTTTTCTGGATGCGAGAGGGAAATATTTGCGATCTAGAATATCCTGTATAGCATATTTCTAAAATAGATACAAAATCTTGGGCATTGGTGGCTGATTAATTGTTGTCCGACCGGTGGTCTTCTTTGCGAGGCCGTACTCTGAAATGGCCATCCCTCCTGAAGCCAAAAATAGGAGGGGAAATCAGTTGCCTGGGGTATTTGAGATGCAATGGTATTTTTGTGCTGATTGGACCTGGACCATGCGTAGAGGAATTTTGGTAATTCTATGAAATGATCAAATACATACAAATACTTCGATTTTTAGCAGCCATCTGGGTTGCTATTTTTCATGGAGCTATGGTAGGCATGTTCTCAGGCCTGGCTCCTTGGTTGGATTTTTTTATCAATCTAGGGTATGCGGGCGTTGATATATTTTTTGTCATTAGCGGTGTCATCATGGCGCACTCCACAAAAGATACTGTCCATGGAGCGCGTGCTGCAGGTGCTTTTTTACTGATTCGATTCTCGCGGATTTATACAGGCTGGTGGCCAGCGCTGCTGTTGTATATTATTTTCTTTAAGCTCACGCATCAACTCGTGCCTCAGGTTGACTTGCAGGCATCATTTTTTCTCTATTTCACTGAGCTGTCGGGTCTTATCAACATCGCGATTTGGTCATTGATGTTTGAATTGTATTTTTACATCATCATATCGATTGGTTTGCTGCTTTCGAAAGAGCATCGCCACTTATTTCTAAAATTTCTTTTTGTAGCACTGATTTTAATAAATTTTTATTTATTGATGATCCGCGCAGATGTAAACCAGGATTCCGAAATAAACTGGATTCAGATATTTTATGTCGCGCCCATTGTGGCTGAGTTTTTTATGGGATATTTTCTTTATAATTATCTTCAAGCGCACCTACGGTCATCGTGGAAAATATGGGGTCTTATTGCAATTGTATTCATCTCATTGATTGTTTATTTGGCACCTCATTTCGCAGACCATCCCTATGGTTTGGCTAATTCTTATTATTGGCCTGAACGCGCCGTGCTGGTAGGTGGCGCTGCAGTGGCGATCGTGGGTATGGCCTTGAAGCTGCCGTCGCCGCGAAATAGTATTGCGTTGGTGCTGGTAAAATTTGGAGATTATTCTTACTCCATTTATTTGCTGCATATATTGGCGTTCAACCTGGTGCTCAATTTATTGCCATGGGGCAGTTTTGATAATTATCTTCGCACCCTTGTTGCGGTGGCTAGCATGTTGGTGTTGCTGCTTGCCTCTGCCGCCTACTACCACTGGGTGGAGCATCCGGCCTACCTGTTTTGCCGTAACAACATTAAACGCTGGCTGAACCCTTCTTCCCAATGATCCGCGTCCTCCACACAAGCGCAGTAACAAACAGCCAACCGCAGTAGCGCAAGTGATGCTCCGTGCATGCGGCACTGAGGCTGGGCTGTGGATTGCAGAACGTGCCTTGGGTTCCTCAGCAGAACCCTTGCCCAATGGGAGGGCCGCGAATCGGGATGAACTGTAAGCCGTCTTTTGCAGTCGAGCTGTAGCTATTGACAAGGAAGACAGCACAGCGGATCGCCCGAGACCGCGCTCCGACCCAGGCCGGGCGTTGTGCAGAGGATCCTTGGCGCAAGCGCGAGTTTCGGGAGATGCTTTGGCGCGAGTTGGTCGTGTGTTTGGATCACTCTGCCTAGTCAAGGCGACTGGTGGGCTTACTTTGCGGCTGAGATCTTGCTGCGCGGCTCCGTGACTGATGACGGGAAGCGGTGGTTCTGGAGATCCTGAGACGGTGTTCTTCAACAGCCAGCGTTGCCTATTTCCTTGGCGGATGGAGTGCGGCGGATGTTTTGCTGGATCCGTTGAGCGACGGTGTGAGAACGAGATGGCGGAAAGCAGCTGGAGTCGAACCAACCCAGGAGTGGCTGACACCCCTCACCGGGTTTGAAGCCCGGCCGCACCACCGGGCACGATTGCCTTCCCTGCAACACGAGCGTGTTGTGAAAGTCTGCCGATTGTAGCGGCTCTGCGGGCTGGCGGCGGTATGTCGTCGCAGCCGCCGCAGCCCTTGGCAAATCCACAACTAGGCGCCAGCGCTGGCCTGCCAGCGCACACCTGGGCGCAGCACATGGGTATCGCGCACGCGGCGGGTGTAGCCCTCGCGGTCGAAGAACTCCAGGATCTGGATGGCGCGCTTGCGGCCCAGGCCGGTGGCATCGCGGAAGGCATGGGCCTGCACTTCGCCGCGCTCTGCCTGTTGCGCAAGCTCGGCCGTCAGCGCGGCCAATGCATCCATGCAGGGTGCGGCATAGAACAGGTCCTTGACTACTTGGAAAACCAGGCCTTGGCGCGAGAGCTTTTTGAGCAGCTGGCGCACCAGCTCCTCCCCTGCGCCATGGTCGCGGGCCAGATCACGCACCCAGGGCGGGTCAAAGCGGGCTTCGGTGATGGCGGGCAGCAGGCGCTGGGCCAGGGCCTGCTCGGCCTCGCTCAGCTGAATCTTGTGGCCGGGCAGGTGCAACCAGGCACCGCTGCTGGCGATCTGCCCTGCGGCCAGGAGGGTATCGAGCAGGCCGGCATACAAGGCATCCTGCGGGCCGTGCTGCAGCGCAGGCAGGGCCATGCGGCGCAAGCGGGCGGCGTTGATGCCGGGCTCGTCCGGTGCCACTTCATGGAAGCGTTGCAGCGCCTGCAGCACCTGGTCTTGCAGCGCTTGCCAGGCCGCGCTGTCCACCAGCAATGCGTCGCCGTCGGGCAGTGGCAGGCTGGTGCTGTTCTCTGCGATGGCCGGCGTGGCCGTGCCGGTCAGCCGTACCAGTTGCGAGCGCGCCAGTCCCAGCGGGGCCTCGGCCAGCAGCGGGCCGGTCTCGCCCGTGTCGATCCAGTGCGCCAGCGCGGCCAGGTAGGCCATGCGGCTGTCGCTGCGGCGCTTGCGGGCGGGGGCATAGGGGTCGAGCACCATGGCGCCGGCAATGGTGCGGTTGGCCTGGGCATTGCGCACGATGATGCGGTCGCCGGGCAGCACCAGGGCGGGGGCATCCAGCACCAGCTGGGCCAGGGCCTCGGTGCCCGGGGCCAGGTCCCCGTCTTGCAGCAAGGCGATATGGCCGGTGCAGCGCATGGTGCCCAAGTGCAGGTGCACGGCGGCCCATTGCGCCAGTGGCGCGGCATTGGCCAGCAGGTGTAGGCGTACATCAATGCGCTGGGTGGTTTGGCGCAGGCGGGCGTCCATGATCCAGTCGCCGCGCGTGATGGCCTCCTTGGCAATGCCTGCCAGGTTCAGCGCGCAGCGCTGGCCGGCCACGCCGTTGTCGCTGGCCTGGTTCTGGGCATGGATGCTGCGCACGCGTACGGGCTGGCCGCTGGCCGAATGTACCAGGCTGTCGCCCATTGCCACCCGGCCGTTGAAGACGGTGCCGGTAACCACCGTGCCCTGGCCGGGCAGGCTGAACACGCGGTCCACCGCCAGGCGGAACAGCCCGCCTTGCGCACGCTGGGGCATGGCCTGGGCCTGCTGGTGCAGGTGCTGGCGCAGGGCCCCTACGCCCGGGTCATCGGGCAGGGCCGCTGCGGTCTCAAAGACGGCTGCGTTGGCCAAGTGGCTGGCGGCGAGGATGGCGGTGATTTCGCTGCGCACCACGTCAATGCGCGCGCGGTCCACCCGGTCTATCTTGGTGAGCGCCACCGTGCCCTGGCGGATACCCAGCAGCTGCAGGATTTCCAGGTGCTCCAAGGTCTGGGGCATCACGCCGTCATCGGCGGCTACCACGACAAGTGCATGGTCGATGCCCACGGCACCCGCGGCCATGGTGTGTACAAATTTTTCATGGCCGGGCACATCGATGATGCCCAGCACATCGCCGTTGGGCAGAGGGGTATAGGCGTAGCCCAGCTCGATCGATATACCGCGCGCTTTCTCTTCTTTCAGGCGGTCGGTCTCTACCCCGGTGAGTGCGCGTACCAAGGTGGTCTTGCCATGGTCGATATGGCCTGCGGTGCCGATGATCATGCCTGGCCGTCCGCTGCGGTGTTGCCCAGTACCAGCTGCTGCAGGTTGGCGGCAAAGGCCGCCTGGTCATCCACTTCGAGGCAGCGCAGATCCAGCCAGAGTGCATCGTCGCGCAGCCGGCCAATCACCGGGCGCGGCAGCTGGCGCAGGGCGGCTTCGAGCTGCTGCAACAGGCGGCCGGCGCGTTTGCGCTCGCTGGGGCGCACGACCAGGCCGTGGCTGGGCAGGCTCTCGACCGGCAATGCGCCGCTGCCGATCTGGCTGGTCATCGCGGCGTGGTCCACTGCATAGTCGGTGCCCAGCAAGGCTTGCAGCGGGGATTGCAGCGCGATCGCCTGCTGCTGCATGGCGGCTGCAGGGCGGGTGAAAAGGCGCAAGGTGGTCAGGCGCTCGGCGAGTTTTTCCGGGTGCAGGTAGAGGCGCAAGGTAGGTTCCAGCGCGGCCAGGGTGAGCTTGCCCACGCGCAGTGCGCGCTTGAGTGGGTTCTTCTTGATCTGCGCAATCAAGGCCTTGCTGCCCACGATGATGCCGGCCTGCGGGCCGCCCAGCAGTTTGTCGCCGCTGAAGGTCACGATGTCGGCGCCGGCCTCGATGGTCTCGCGCACGGTCACCTCATACGGCAGGCCCCAGTCGCGCATGTCGACCAAGGTGCCGCTGCCCAGGTCCACGATCAGGGGCAGTTGGCGCGCATGGGCGATGCGGGCCACATCGGCCTCGGCCACCGATTTGGTGAAGCCACTGATCGCGTAGTTGCTGCAATGCACCTTCATCAAGGCGGCGCTGTGCTCGCCCAGTGCGGCTTCGTAGTCTTTCTCATGCGTGCGGTTGGTGGTGCCTACCTCCACCAGGCGGGCGCCGGCGCGGGTCATCACATCGGGGATGCGGAAGGCACCGCCGATCTCGACCAGCTCGCCGCGCGAGACGATCACTTCCTTGTCGCGCGCCAGGGTGGACAGCACCAGCAGCACGGCCGCCGCATTGTTGTTGACGATGGTGGCCGCCTCGGCGCCAGTGAGGCGGCAAACCAGGTCTTCGACCAGGTCATCGCGGTCACCCCGGCCGCCGTCGGCCAGGTCATATTCCAGGTTGCTGGGGGTGGCCAGGGCTTGCACCACGGCGTCAATGGCCTCTTGTGGCAGCAAAGCCCGGCCCAGGTTGGTGTGCAGCACTGTGCCCGTGAGGTTGTAGACCGCCTTGAGGCGCGGCGCAAACAGCTGCTTCAGCTGGCGCTCTGCCGCATCCAGCAAGGCATCACTGCCGGCGGTGCTGCTGCTCGGGTTGGCCAGCCAGCGGCTGCGGGCCTCGCTCAGGGCCGCACGGATGGCCTGCGTGCACTGGTTCTTGCCATAGCTGTCCAGCAGCGCAGCGGTGCGCGGGTGCTGAAGCAGCTTGTCAACAGAGGGCAGGTGGGACGGTGCGTTCATGGGCAAACAAGCTCAAACAGGGACAGACATAAAAAACGATGGGCTGCAGCGGGCAGCGCCATCGTTCAGTATGGCATGGTGCCAAGCTTCAGATCACTGAGGCGATCTCAGTGCAGATCAGGCACGCTGCCATCGGCGTCGGCCGCCTGGGGCTCGGCCACGGCGACAAACAGCAGTGGGTTGCCACTGGCGCGCCCGAACGCGGTCTGCTCGCTCATCAAAAGGTCCAGCATCAGGCTGGCCAGGTCATCGGCCAGCGGCTCGGCCAGCGGGTCTTTTTCCTGGTTGACCAGCTTGCGGTAGCTGCCGCATTCGGTGCAGGTTTCTGCCAGCACCACATCCTTGCCGCCTTCCAGGCCCTGGTAGCGCACGCCCTTGGTCGATTCGCAGTGGCTGCACTTGATGCGCACCATATGCCATTCGGTGGCGCAGCAGCCGCAGTGCAGGTAGCGGTGGCCGGCCATCTTGCCGCCAATGCGCACCACGCCCGCCACGGGCTCGCTGGCGCAGACCGGGCAGATGGTGGCCGGGTCGGTAAAGGGGATGTCGGCCAGACGCAACTGGCTGGCGCGGGTGGCAAACACCACCTGCAAGGCGGCCATCACAAAGGGCGCCAGGCCCACATCGCGCGCAGCCAGCTCCTTGGTCAGCAGGCGCTTGGCCAGCGCATTGCGGTCATCGGTGCTGCAGCGCTGTAGCTCGGCAATCAGCGGCTGCAGCGCTTCGGGCAGGCCATCGGCACTGGCCAGTTGGCTCAGCATGCCGTCCAACACCTGGTGCCAGATGGGGTCGATATGGTCGGCTGCGGGCAACAGTGGCGATGAGAACTGCTGGGCCTGGGCGATGGCTGCCGCATCGGGTGCAGCCACCTGCAGGCCTTGCGCTGCCTGGTGCTGGGCCTGCACCAGCTTGGCGATGAACAGCAGGTAGTCGGCAATCGGGTTGCCGTCGGCCAGCTGACGAATGCGCTGGGCACGGTCGAGGAACAGGCTGCTGGTGTTGGGCAGCAGCACGCGTGGAAAACTGGTGTGGTCGAGCGACTCGATCTCACCGGGTTGAAGAATGCGTTGCATACGGGGATTTTCTCAAATATCAACGCCGATAGTCCGGTCGGGGCTATCGGCGTTGGGGAGGAGGAGACAGGGCCAGCCTGGGGCAGGGTGGGTGCTGACCATGTGCGTTCGGCTGGGGCCGTTGAGCCCCTCACGAACGCATCGCATCAGGCGCCGTGCTTGTGGCTGGCCTGCTTGTCCATGTCCGTCGTATCGCCCGTCATGCGGCGGTACCACAGCGGGTGGTGGAAGCGGGCCCAGGCACGGGTTACCGTGCCGCGCGTCATCGCACGGATGGTGCCCTTGGTCCAGATGGCAGCGTAGATATGGGCGATGATCAGACCGATCAGGCCAAAGGCCGACAGCGCATGCAACAGTGCTGCAGCGCGCACCACGTTCACTGGCAGGTTCCACCAGGCGCGCCACATCAGCACGCCGGTCACCAAGAGGCCCGCCATGCACAGCACCAGCATCCAGAACAGCACTTTCTGGCCGCCGTTGTACTTGTCCACCGGCGGCATTTTCTCGTGCTCGCCGTTGACCAGCGCGGGCACGTTCTTGAGCCACTCCACATCGTTCTTGCGAATGATGTTGAGCTGCCAGAAGCGGAAGAACATCAGCACAAAGCCGACGGTCATCACCAAACCGATGTAGGGATGCAGGATGCGGGTCCAGGGTCCGCCACCGAACAGGTTCGTCATGAAGAAGAACGAGGGGTGGAAGAACGCCAGGCCCGACAGGGCCAGCAGCACGAAGCTGATCGCCACCACCCAGTGGTTGGCGCGCTCGCCAGCGGTGTAGCGCTGGATATCACGGGTCTTGCTTTTCATCGTCCAGACTCCTCGTGGTCGGCGCCCTTGTCCGCGCGCGCCTTGGCGGCTTCTTCCTCTTCCAGCTCCTCGGGCACTTCGAGCGGGCCCTTGGTGATGTAGTGGAAGAAGCTGCCGACAGCGGCAACACCCAAGGCCGCCAGGGCCAGTGGCTTGGCCACACCCTTCCACAGGCTCACCATGGGGCTGATCGATGGATCATCGGGCAGGCCGTGGTAGAGCGAGGGCTTGTCACCATGGTGCAGCACATACATCACGTGGGTGCCGCCCACGCCTTGCGGATCGTAGAGGCCGGCCTTGTCAAAGCCGCGCTCTTTCAGATCGACAATGCGCTCCTCGGCCCGCTCTTGCATGGCGGTCTTGGTGCCAAACATGATGGCGCCGGTGGGGCAGGTCTTGACGCAGGCAGGCTCCTGGCCCACGGCTACGCGGTCCGAGCACAGCGTGCACTTGTAGGCCTTGTGGTCCTTTTTGGAGATGCGCGGAATGTTGAACGGGCAACCGGTCACGCAGTAGCCGCAGCCCACACAGTTTTCCTCCTGGAAATCGACGATGCCGTTGGTGTACTGCAAGATGGCACCGGGAGACGGGCAGGCCTTGAGGCAGCCCGGGTCTTCGCAGTGCATGCAGCCGTCCTTGCGGATCAGCCATTCCAGGTTGCCGGTGGCTTCGTTTTCGTACTCGGTGAAGCGCATCACGGTCCAGGAGTTGGCCGTCAGATCGGTCGGGTTGTCGTACACCCCGGCCGCTGCCGTACCCACATCGTCACGCAGATCGTTCCACTCCATGCAGGCGGTCTGGCAGGCCTTGCAGCCGATGCACTTGGAGACATCGATCAGCTTGGCCACCTCACCGCCATGCGGGCTGCGCACGCTGGGCGATGGGGTGGTGGTGGCGGAGCGGCGCTTGATATCCAATGATTGAAGAGATGACATCGCTGCTCCTTAGATCTTCTCAACCTTCACGAGGAAGGTCTTGAACTCTGGCGTGTTGCTGTTGCCATCACCCACAAATGGGGTGAGGGTGTTGGCGAGGAAGCCAGGCTTGGTCAGGCCCTTGAAGCCCCAGTGGATAGGGATACCCACATGGTGCACCGTCTTGCCTTCGATCTGCATGGGCTTGATGCGCTTGGTCACCACCGCAGCGGCCTTGATGTAGCCACGTTTGGAGCTGACCTTCACCATCGCGCCTGTTGCAATGCCGATCTCCTTGGCCAGCGCCTCGCCGATCTCGACGAACTGCTCGGGCTGGATGATGGAGTTCAGCAGCGCGTGCTTGGTCCAGTAGTGGAAGTGCTCCGTCAAACGGTAGGTCGTGCCCACATGCGGGAACTCGTCCGCCTTGCCAAAGGTCTCCCAGATGGCCGGGAAGACGCGGGCTGCCGGGTTGCTGACGGCCTTGTCGTTCTTCGGGTACATCGGGTTGTAGCCCAGCGGGTTGTCAAATGCCTCGTAGTGCGTGGGGAACGGGCCTTCGGCCAGGCCCTTACGGGCGAACAGACGGGCCACACCTTCGGGGTTCATGATGAAGGGGTTGGTGGTCTCTGGCGGCATGGTCGGGCCCATGTCGGGCACATCAATACCGGCCCAGTTCGTACCGTTCCACTTGACCAGGGTGCGCTTGGGGTTGAATGGCTTGCCTTCGCGGTCGCACGATGCACGGTTGTACAGCACGCGGCGGTTGGCCGGCCAGGCCCAGGCCCAGTTCAGCGTGTTGCCGATACCGGTGGGGTCGCTGTTGTCGCGGCGGCCCATCTGGTTGCCCGCTTCCGTCCAGCAGCCGGTGTAGATCCAGCAGCCGCTCATGGTGGTGCCGTCGTCGCGCAGCTCGCCAAAGCCTGACAGCTGCTGGCCTGCGGGGCGCAGCACCTTGCCATCGGCATCGGTCAGGTCGGCCAGTGCGCGGCCGTTGTACTCCTTGGCCAGTTCTTCCGAAGACGGATGGGCTGGTTGGGCGTAGGGCCACCACAGGTTGACGATCGGGTCGGGGAACTTGCCGCCGTCCTTCTGGTAGGCCGCCTTCATGCGCAGGTGCAGGGCCGACATGATGGCGACGTCGGTCTTGGCTTCTCCAGGAGGCTCCGACGCCTTCCAGTGCCACTGCAGCACACGCGACGAGCTCACGACCGCGCCATCCTCTTCTGCGAAGCAGGTGGTGGGCAGGCGGAACACTTCGGTCTGCACCGATGCCG
>JAVWTB010000034.1:0-29799 GCA_036667955.1 Comamonas sp. | reverse complement strand
GAGGCTTTCTCGCCGGTCGATGCGGCCGAGCTGGAAAAAGTCGCTACCCGTGAGGCGATTGCCAAGGCTGCCCGGTTGTCGAGCAGCCAGGTTGCGCAGATCGAGAAGATCCAGAAAAGTGCTGCGCCTGCGCTGGTGGAGGCCTTGAAGGCCGGCGACATCTCCATCAATGCCGCCGCCGTGGTGGCCAGCCTGCCGCATGAAGAACAACAGGCCGCTGCCCAAGGCGGCAAGGATGGCTTGAAGCAGGTGGTCAAGCAGGTACGCGATGCCAAGCGCAAGCCCAAGGACGAGGCGCCCGAGGCTGAAGCCCCACAACCTGCGGCATCGGCCGCGCACGGTGCCGAGGCAGTGGATGCCGCGCTCGACAAAGCCCAGCAGCAGATCAGCGACTTGCGCGCCCGCGTGCAGGCGCTGGAGCTGGAAAACGCCCAGTTGCGCCTGCAGCTGGCGGCTGCGGCCTCGCAAGACCTGCCGGTACCCGACGAGGCTTAAACCTCGGCAGGTCGGCGCCTGCCTCAGTCCAGCGGCGGCCGGCTGGCCGGCTTGCGCAGCTGGCGCTGGCGGGCCCGCTGGGCGCGGGGGCGCGGCGCATCGGCGCGCTGGCAGGCCAGGCGGTATTGCAGCAAGGTCGCCTCGGCCGCTTGCAGCAACGCCAACGGCAGGCGCTGCGCTTCTTGCGTCGGGTGTGCTGCGCTGGCGGGCAGATCGCAGTGGTCTGTCAGCAAGGCCAGGCCCTGGCCCACATGCTCGGCCGTGTAGACATGGAACTGCCCGGCCTCCACGGCCTGCACCACGCGCTCGGCCAGCATCAGGTGGCGCTGGTTGCGGGCGGGTATCAGCACCCCATGGCTGCCGTCCAGGCCCTGCGCGGCGCAAAGGTCAAACCAGCCTTCGATCTTTTCATTGAGGCCGCCCACGGGCAATACCTCACCGTGCTGGTTGAGCGCGCCCGTCACCGCAATGCTCTGGCGCAGCGGTATGCCCGACAGCGATGACAGCAGCGCATACAGCTCGGCGCAGCTGGCCGAATCGCCTTCGACACCACTGTACTCTTGCTCGAACACCACGGAGGCATTGAGCGCCAGCGGTGCCAGGTGGCCAAACAAGGCCGTCATATAGCCCTGCAAAATCAGCACGCCCTTGTCGTGGATGGGGCCGGACATGGCGACCTCGCGCTCGATGTTCATTACCCCTTCCTGGCCGGCATGGCTGCGTGCAGTGATGCGCGCGGGCAGGCCAAAACGGTGGTCGCCAGTGTCGATCTGCGACAGCCCATTGATCTGGCCGACCTGGCTGCCGGCAAAGGCGATCACATGCTCGCCATCGCTGATAGCGGCATGCAGGTCCTGCTCCATGGCGTTGTGGCGCAGGCGCTGGGCGGCCAGTGCGGCCTCCACATCGGCTGCTTGCACTAGGCGGTCCTGGCCCGATTGCTGGCCCGATTGCCCGGCGAGTTGAGCGCTTTCGAGCAGCAAGGCTTCGAGCTGGTTCAAGCGACCGCTTTGGCGCTGTTGGTCGTCTGCCTCGCGGTGGGATTGCTCCAGCAGTCTGGCCACGGCGCTGGCATCGCAGTGCGGCAGCTGGTAGAGCTTGCAGCGCTGCGCCATCAGCGCGGCGGTGGCGCGGTAGGTGGCGGTTGATGCCTTGAACTGCTCGGCAAAATCGACCTTGACGCGAAAGCGCCGGGCCATGTCCGGGTCGCTTTCTTGCAGCTGGTAGTAGGCCTCTTCGGAGCCCACCAGCACCAGCTTGAAGTTCAGCGCCAGCAGCTCGGGCAGCATGGCGCCACTGCTGCTGGGGCCTTGGGAGGCGTGCACATCTTCGATGCGCAACTGGCGCGTGCGCAGCACCCGGCGCAAGGCCTGCCAGCTGCCTTCGTCACCCAGCAGATCGCGCAGGTGCAGCATCAAAAATCCGCCATCGGCGCGCAGCACGCTGCCCGCACGGATGCAGGAGAAATCGCTGCGGCGCTCGTCTTCCTCGGGCGGGTCGATGGTGCCAAACAGATTGCGCAGGCTGGGCTGGTCCTCCTGCACCACGGGTGCGTGGGCCTCGCCATGGTGGTCCACGATCAGGTTGAGCTGGCTGAGCGCGCGCAGCGCCTTGCGTTTGGCCTCCCGCATGGCGCGGGCATCGTCGCGTGCGTCCTGGCTTTCGCCTTCGCCCTCAATGCTGTCGGTCTGGTCCAGCAGCGCTTCGGCATCCTGGGCAATGCTGCCCGGCACCCACAGCGCCATGTTCTTGAGCCATTCGGCCTGCATCTGGGACAGCCAGCGCTGCAAGGTGGCCAAATGCTCAGGGCTGGGCGTGAGTCCATCGAGCACCTGCGCGGCCGCTGCCTGCCAGAGCGGGGTGGCCAGGGATTGGTAGAACAGGTTGAGCGCCGCATCACGCGCCATCTGTGCCTGCCGCACCTGGCCACGGAACTGTGCCAACTGCAAACGCAGCTGGTATTCCAGATCGTCGGTAGGCGAAGCGTTGGGGGCGGCATCTGCGGCATCTGGCTCCGGGCCTTCGCCGGGCGAGAGCAGCAGCGCCGGGTCCGCCGTGTCGGTATCGGCAAGGTCTTGCAGGGCTAGCGGCAGATCATCAGGGTCTGCCAGGGTCTGACCCTGCAGCGGCTCCGTCGGAGCCAATGCGCCCGGCTCGTCTGCGCGCTGCTGCCCGGCGCCTGTGCCGGCGGGGGCGCTGTCCTGGCTCTCCACCACCAGCTGGCCCTCTTCACGGCGGATGCGCAGGCCTGCGCTGTGGGCCCAGTCGTGCAGCGTGCCAAATGCGGCTTCTTCGGCCTGGCGGGCCTGGTTGTACAACTGCTCGATCTGGCTGCGGTGCTGCTCTTGCTGCACGGCCTTGTCCAACTGCTCGGGCAGCTTGTCAATCAGGGCCTCGATGCGGCGGCGCAGGCTGCGGCCCTGGCCAGCGGGCAGGCGCAGGGCCTGGGGGCGCTCAGGCACGGCGAAATTGTGCACAAAGGCGATATCTTGCGCGGCAGGCCGGCGCAATGCCTCGGCCTGCATGGCCTGGCGCAGCAAGGAGGTGCGGCCGCTGCCTTCTTCGCCCAGCACAAACAGGTGGTAGTCGGGCGGGTCCATCGCCAGGCCAAACTCGGCCGCCGCCTGCGCGCGCTGCTGGCCGATCCAGGAGAAGGGCTCTTGCACCAGCTCGGCGGTGCTGGCAAAGCCCAGCTGGGCCGGGTCAATGCGCAGGCGCAGTTGCCGGGCCTGCAGCAGCTCGGCGCACAACAGGGAAGGACGAGGTTCGGGAGGGGTCAGGGGCGTGTCGGACAAGGGAATCTTTGTTTGTGGGTAGGGCTGGCGGCGCGGGGGAGGCGCCAGGGGCCTTGTGGTGGGTCAATGCGGTCTATCGGGGCAGGCGGAGATGGGCGCGCTATAGCGCTAGCCGCATGATGTGCTGCGGCCCGTAGCCGCCGTCCAGGTACAGCTCGCCCGTGTCTGCAAAGCCGCACTGGCGGTACAGCGGGATGGCGGCATCGTTCTTGCAGTTCACCGTCAAAAAGACAGCGGCGGCGGCAATGCGCTGGGCGCGCAGGTAATCGGGCAGTGCCTGCAGGCTGCGCTTGGCCAAGCCCAGGCCCTGAAAGCGCTGGTCGATGAAGAAGCTGCGCAGGCCCACGCTGTCCGCCGAGGCAAAGGGATAGTGCTGGGCGTAATCCTGGTCGATCAGAAAAAAGCCGGCAATCTGCTCGCTATGCCCAATCAGGTGGGCGCCGAGCCGGGGGTGGAGCTCTGCCAGGGTTTGCGCGATCGGGGCCACATAGGGTTGCTGCGCTTCGTTCAGGGACAGGCCCAGCACGTGTTCACGCTGCGCGGGCTGGTAGGGGGAGAGGAGGGGCATGGTGCGGCGATCGGTCAGGGTCTATCGTTGCTCAGGCGGCTGGCTGCCGGTGTCCCAGCCCTGCAGGTGCTGCAGGGCCAGCGCGCGCAAGGCGCCGATCCAGCTGGGCTGGTCGTTCAAACAGGCAATGTAGTCGAACTGCTGGCCGCCGGCATGCACAAAGGCTTCGCGCACCTCCTGGTTGATTTCTTCCAGCGTCTCCAGGCAATCGGCGGGGAAGCCCGGGCACATCACCTGCACATGGCGCAGGCCTTGCTGGGCTAGCGCGATCAGGCTGGGCTCGGTATAGGGCTCCAGCCATTTGGCCTTGCCAAAGCGCGACTGGAAGGTGAGCAGGTATTCGCTCTCGGCCAGCCCCAGCTCGGCGGCCAGCAGGCGGGCCGTCTCCTGCGACTGCTGCTGGTAGGGATCGCCCAGGCGCACATTGCGCTCGGGGATGCCGTGGAAGCTCATCACCAGCTTGGGCGCGCGGCCGTCCAGCTGCCACTGCTTGCGCACGGTCTGGGCCAAGGCCTTGATGTAGCCCGGGTCGCGGTGGTAGCTGCGCACAAAGCGGATCTCGGGGATGTCACGCGCGCGGCTGCTCCAGGCATTGACGGCATCAACCACGCTGGCCGTGGTGGTGGCCGAGTACTGCGGATAGAGCGGCAGCACCAGCACGCGGCGCACGCCCTCGGCCTTGAAGGCATCGAGCTGGCTGGCGATCGAGGGGTTGCCATAGCGCATCGCTGGCCGCACCAGCACCTGGTGGCCAGCCTCGCCCAAACTACCGCGCAGCAGCTTGGCCTGTTTGTTGGTCCAGACCGCCAGCGGCGAGCCTTCGGGCATCCAGACGCTGCGGTATTTGGCGGCCGACTTGGCCGGCCGGGTGCGCAGAATTACCCCATGCAGTATCGGCTTCCAGACCAGGGCCGGGATCTCGACGACGCGCTGGTCGCTCAGAAACTCGGCCAGGTAGCGGCGTGTGGCCGCCGTGGTGGGGGCATCGGGTGTGCCCAGGTTGCACAGCAGGATGCCGGTTCGGTCAGGAAGGGGTTGGCCAAGAGGCTCGGGTCGGAAGCGTGAAACCATGGCTGGGATTGTCGCAGCTTGGCGGCTGGCCCCGGCGCATACCCCTGGGCGCAGCGGGCCCGCGCGCGCTTGTCCGACAGAGGACGGCGGTGGCGCAGCAAGCCGCAGCGATCCGCTATGCTGTGCGCCATGCTTGATCTCTCCCGAATCCGTGCCATCAGTCTGGACCTGGATGACACCCTCTGGCCCGTGCTGCCCACCTTGAAAGCGGCAGAAGCGGCACAGCACGCTTTTTTGCTGGTGCATGCCCCGGCAACGGCCGCACTGCTGCAAGACCCGGCCGAGGCCCAGCGCATCCGCCAGTCGGTGCGCGATGATTTTGTGCACCTGGCCCACGACATGACGCACTTCCGCCAGCAGTTCATCCGGCGCGCACTGCAGCAAAGCGGCGGCGATGAGGCACTGGTCGATGCGGTCTTTGCCCAGTTTTTTGCGGCCCGCAACCGCGTGAGCTGGTTTGCCGAGGTTGAAGATGCGCTGGTATGGCTGTCGTCACGCTACCCGCTGGTTGCTGTCTCCAACGGCAATGCCCAGCTGGACCTGGTGGGCCTGTCGCCCTGGTTTGTGGCCAGCACCAGCGCGCGCGAGGTGGGCGTGGCCAAGCCGGACCCCCGCATTTTTGCTGCGGCTGCCGAGCGCGCAGGCATCGATCTGCCCGCGTTTTTGCATGTGGGCGATGACGCCGAGCTGGATGTGCAAGGTGCGCTGGCCTGCGGCATGCAGGCTGCCTGGGTGCAGCGCCAGGAGCTGGACCACCACCAGCGCGTAGACGCTACAGCGGCCCTGCGCTGGCCGCTGAGCAGCCCGCCGCCCCATGCGCTGGTGCGCAATCTGACCGAGCTGTGTGATTTGCTGGGCCGCCCCGCCGCCTGATGGCAGGCTGGCGTCACTGCGGTCATTGCTGCATGTGCTGCAGCTATTAACTGTGCGGCGAGCTATTTATCATTTCTTGTGCAGATCCTATGCTGTTGCCATCAATAGCAACCGCAAGGAGTAACGCATGGCGCAAGTGATTCGTTTGACAGCCGCTGGTGGCCCGGAATGCATGGAAATGCAGCAGCTGGAGTTGGCCGCGCCCGGCCCGGGTGAGGTCGTGCTGGCGCAGGAGGCCGTGGGTGTGAACCCGCTCGATGTGCTGCAGCGCAAGGGCATTGCGCCTATTTCGCTACCTTCCGGCCTGGGGTTGGAGGGGGCAGGCAAGGTGCTGGCGCTGGGCGCCGGGGTCGACCAGTTTGCCGTGGGCGACCGGGTGGCCTATGCCACCGGCCCCCTGGGTGCCTATGCCAGCGAGCGGCTCTACCCGGCCGAGCGCCTGGTCAAGCTGCCCGATAGCATCAGCGCCGAGCAGGCGGCCGCCGTCTTGTTCAAAGGCATTACCGCGCAGTACCTGCTGACAAGCACCTATGCGGTAGGGCTGGGCACCACCGTGCTACTTTACGGCGCATCGGGTGGTGTGGGCCAACTAATGGCCTCCTGGGCCAAACACCTGGGCGCCACCGTCATCGGCGTGGTATCCAAACCGCAAAGCCAGGCCCGGGCGCTGGCCGCCGGTTGCGCACATGCTTTGGTGTTTGATCCCCAGACCTTGGCCGCTGACGTGCGCGCCATCACCGGCGGGCGCATGGCCGATGTGGTGTACGACGGCCTGGGCAAGCTGTCCTTTGCCGCATCGCTGGACTGCCTGCGGCCCCGTGGGCTGATGGTGTCCTTTGGCGCCACCACCGGCGCGCCGCCAGCGGTAGAGATGGCCACGCTCAACGCCAAGGGCTCGATCTACATCACCCGCCCCTCGCTGGCCGCACACACCGCGACGGCAGCCGAGTACCAGCAACGCGCCACTGCCGTGCTGCAGGCGGTAGAGCAGGGCGTCATCCAACCTGTCATTGGGCGCCGCTATGCGCTGGGCGATGTGGCTGCTGCCCACGCCGATCTGGAGGCGGGGCAGACCCAGGGGGCGGTGGTGTTGCTGCCTTGATGGTCGTCGGCCCGCGTCCGTGTGTTCATCGCCTATAGTCCGGGCATCACCCACTTTGCCTAGTCGCCATGCAGCTGCTCGATAGCCAACACGCCGATGAACTCAGCACCCTGCTGGCGGTGTTTGATGCCGGGTCGTTTGCGGCGGCGGCTGTGCGCTTGCAGCGCCACCCGACGGTGCTGTCCAAAAGGCTGACGGCGCTGGAGGCGCGGCTGGGTATTCGGCTGCTGGAGCGTTCGACCCGCAAACTGCGCTTTACCAGCGAGGGCCAGCATTTTGTGGCCCGGGTGCGCGAGGCCCTGGCATTGCTCCACCAGGCCCAGCGCCAGGCCAGCGAGGCGGCGGTGGTGGTGCGTGGCTCGCTACGGCTGTCGCTGCCTGCCAGCATGGGCAGGCGCTGGCTCAGTCCCATGGTGGCTGGGTTTGCCAAGGCCCATCCGCAGGTGGTGCTGGATGTGGAATATGCCGAGCGCTTTGTCGACATCATCGGCGAGCGCTTTGATGCGGCCATCCGCATTGGCGCGTTGGCGGACAGCAGCCTGGCGGCCACCCGGCTGTGTGAGCACCGGCGCTTGGTCTGTGCTGCGCCCAGCTATCTGGCCGAGAACGGTGGGCCACAAACCCCGCAAGACCTGGCTGGTCACCGCTGCCTGGGCTTTACGGGGCTGCGCAGCTACCCGCAATGGCAGTTCTCGCGCGGGGGGGAGTCTTGCACGGTCAGCATCCGCGCCAGCATGGTCAGTAACGACAACGAGGCTTTGCTGGTGGCAGCGCGACAAGGGCTGGGCATTATCGCTGGGGGGGATTGGCTGCTGGCCCCCGAAGTGGCGGCTGGTCACTTGCAGGAGGTGTTGCAGGATTGGCAGCTGCAGGCCGATGCCGGAATCTACCTGGTGCGGCCGTCCAGCCAGTGGAGCAGTGCCGCATCCAGTGCCTGGCGTGACTGGGTAGTTGCGCATTTTGCGCAAGGCGCACCCTGGCGCCAGCCAGCGGCCGCCGTCTGAGGGCTTTTCAGGCCAGCGCGTGGGCCGCAGCAATGCCGCTGCGCACGGCGCCTTCCAAAGTGGCGGGGTAGGGCCCGTCGATATAGTCGCCGCAAGCGATCAGGCTTGGTGCAATCGCCATCCCAGGGCGCTGCAGGCCAGGCGTGCAGGCAAAGGTGGCGCGCTTTTCCACCACGGTTTTGAGCGGCTGCAAGGCCAGTCCCAGTTGCGCCTGCGCCTGGGCGATGACCTGCTGCTCAATGTCGGCACGGTCGCCATCGCTGGTGCTGATGACAAAGGCCAGCAGGCCGGGCGGGTCGCCGAGCTGGGCGCGGTCAAACACAAACTGTGCGGGCTGCTTGGGGCTGCTCTCCAGCGCCAGCCAAGGCGCTGGCAGGCTGTGGCCCTGGTTGCCCGGCTCGGGGTTCCAGGCGTAGACGGTGGCGATGGCGGTGTGCGTCAGCCGCTGGGCGCTGTCGGCCCAAGCGCGGGCATCGGCATGCGAAGGGGCGGAGGCATCGCCGAAGGTGGATTGCACCAGGCGCGCGGCCTCCCAAGCCGGGCAAGCCAGCAGGACTTGGTCGTAGCGCTGGCCCTGGATCTGCCAGCCGTGGTCCGTCAACCCCAGCTGCTGCACGCGCCCGCCCAGGTGGCAGTGGTGGCCGCGCGCCTGCAACCACGTGGCGGCAGCGCTGGGGAAGAGCTGGCCCAGGTCCACCAGCGGCAGCCAGAAGTGCGAGCCTTTGTCGACCGCAAACAGGCTGTCTTGCAGCACGCGCAGAAAGACCTGGCCGCTGGCTTCATGGATGGGGGTGTTCAGCGCCGAGATGCACAGCGGGTCAAAAAACTCGGTGAGCAAGCGCTGGGGCAGACCGGCGCAGAGATCGGCGACGCTGGCCTGTGGTGCGCAGCGAAAACCCTGGCGTTGCCAGGCGGCTGCCCGGCGCAGCAGATGCAGCCGCTCCAGCAAGGACCAGCCTTTGGCCGTCGCGATGCCGATCAGCGCATCCCAGGGCGGGGATCTGTCGGGAAACTGGATGCCCCGGCCATCGGGGTAGCGCAGGGCAAGCGGGCGCTTGATAAACGACGCATCGGTGCTGACTCCCACCCGCTCCATCAGCGCGCGGCAGGCGGTGTAGGCGCCAATCAGAATGTGCTGGCCGTTGTCGACGGTGATCTCGTCGCCTCCGGGCAAGGTCAAGGCCAGCCCGCGTGCACGTCCACCCCAGTGGGCGGAGGATTCCCAAACGCTGATCTGGTGGGCGCTGTTCGCGGCCAGCTCGACGGCAGCCGCCATGCCGGCCCAGCCGCCGCCAACCACGGCGATGCGTTGGCTGCGGGCCACTTACATGCGGCCCAGCGCTTGCATGCGCCAGGCCAGCCAGAGCTTGCGCAGGGGCGTCAGGCTCACCCGCTGGTGCAGCACCTGGAACTTGTCTTGCTCGATCTCGCGCAACAAGGTGCGGTAGATGCTGGCCATCATCAGGCCGGGCTTTTGCGCGCGGTAGTCAGCCTGGGGCAGCAAGGCCAGCGCCTCGTCATAGAGCTGGTGGGCACGCTGGGCCTGGAAGCGCATCAGCGCCTCGAACCGATCCGAGTATTTGCGGTTCAGAACCTCGTGCGCCTTGACATCGAACTGTTGCAGCTCATTGACCGGCAGGTAGATGCGGCCACGCATCGCGTCCTCCCCCACATCGCGGATGATGTTGGTGAGCTGGAACGCCAGCCCCAGCTTGTGGGCGTACTGCGTGGTTTGTGCGCTGGTCTGGCCAAAGATGTTGGCCGCCACTTCGCCCACAATGCCGGCCACCAAATGGCAATAGCGTTGCAGGCCGGGGAAATCCAAGTACCGGGTCTGCTCCAGGTCCATCTGGCAGCCTTCAATCACCGCCAGCAGATGCTCGGCGCGGATGGAGAAGGTGTTGGCATGGGGCATCAGCGCCAGCATGACCGGGTGGCTCGGCTGGCCGGCAAAGCTCTTGCGCACTTCGCTCTGCCACCAGGCCAGCTTGGTCGCCGCCACGCCCGGGTCCGTCACCTCGTCGACCACATCGTCCACCTCTCTGCAAAAGGCGTAAAAGGCGGTGATCGCCGCACGCCTGTCTTTGGGCAAGAAGAGGAAGGCATAGTAAAAGCTGCTGCCGGAGGCTGCGGCCTTGTCTTGAACATACTGCTGGGGCGTGGTCATAAGCGCCGTATTGTCCCATGGGCCAGAGGCCCGGGGAGATTACCCCGGCGATAGACGCGCAAGTCATCGCAGCGCCTTGGTGTGCTCTTCTATGTGGCTCGGCAGCGCGGGATGAACTGCCACCAGGACCGGGGTGAGTGCTTGCACAGCTTTGTTGACATTGGCGGGGATGGGCTGCGCAAGCTACTCCATAAAGTCATTTATTCAAGTAAATTCAAAAGACTGTGCGCTGGCATTGGATTGCCGCAGGCCCGTGTCTGCAGGAGCAGAAGTCTTTTGTTGCAATAGTTGTTGGGTATTGACATGTCGAGCTCCATATAATCGCGGTCGCCATTGAGCACAAGGGGAGATGCATGCCGCCCGGGTACCAGGACCAAAGCCAACAATAAGTCCGGGTTCCCACACTGACGGCGGTATGTGCGGAGGGACGCTGCAGGCACCACGATTGACGGGGTGCCTGTGGCGGATCTTTCTGTCGTGGATCTAGCGGGGTACGGGCTGAACACCATTGAGGGGTTCAGCCCGTTTTCCTTGTAGCCTGTTGCCCGTTGCCTTATTGGTCGCTTGCATAATGCGGGCATGCGCATACTCTTGGTAGAAGATGATCAGATGATTGGCGAAGTGGTGCTCGATGCACTGCGCGCCGAATCCTGGGCGGTGGACTGGGTCAAGGACGGGGCCATGGCGCAGACGGCGCTGGCCACGGCCGGCTATGACCTGGTGCTGCTGGACCTGGGCCTGCCCAAGGTGGATGGGTTGCAGGTGCTGCGCGAGATGCGTGCGCGCCAGGTCCGCATTCCCGTGCTGGTGGCGACGGCACGCGACGCCATTGCCGAGCGCGTGGCGGGGCTGGATGCCGGTGCCGATGACTACATCATCAAACCCTATGATCTTGACGAACTGCTGGCACGCATACGCGCGCTGCTGCGCCGCGCCAGTGGCCGGGCCGAGCCCGAGTACTGCTGGGGCCAGGTGCGCTTGGTGCCCGCCTCGCGCGAGGCCTTTGTGGCCGGCCAGCCGATGCCGCTGTCGGCCCGCGAATGGGCGGTGCTCGAACCCCTGATTGCCCGGCCCGGGCGCGTGCTCTCGCGCGCGCAGCTGGAGGAAAAGCTGTACTCCTGGCGCGACGACATCAGCAGCAATGCGGTGGAGGTCTACATCCACGGGGTGCGCAAAAAGCTGGGCGCCGACCTGATCCAGAACGTGCGCGGCCTGGGCTACCTGGTGCCGGTCGAGGCCGTCCAGCCCGGGGGGGCATCTTGAGCACTGCTCTCAGGTCAGGCCGGCCTTTTTCGCTGCGCGCGCGGCTGATCTGGGCACTGCTGGCCGTCGTGGCCGTGGCCGCCTGCCTGCAGGCTTTCAGCATTTACCGCACGGCGCGTGCCGAGACCGAGGCGCTGTTTGATGTGCAGATGCAGCGCATTGCACTGGCGCTGTCTGCCGGTCTGGCCTCCGAGGTGGCATCCGATGCGCTGGCCGACCCGCAGGCCAAGGCGCAGGACATGATTGTGCAGATCTGGCGGGCCGACGGCATCATGCTCTACCGATCCAGCAACTCACGCCTGCTGCCCCAGGTGGCCGTGCTGGGCTTCAGCGATGCGCGGGCCCACGGCCTGGCCTTTCGCATCTATGCGCTGCAGACACCCACCCAGGTGATCCAGGTCGCGCAGGAGGCGGCATCGCGCAAGCAAATGGCCGGCAATGTGGCCTTGCGATCCATCCTGCCGGTGCTGTTGCTGGCGCCGCTGATCATGCTGGTGGTCTGGTGGGTGGTGGCCCGCACCTTGGCGCCGTTGGCGCGTACCCGCGAACAATTGGCAGCGCGCCGGGCCGATGACCTGTCGCCCTTGGCCGATGCCGATTTGCCGCTGGAGGTGCAGCCGCTGGTGCAGGAGATGAACCTGCTGCTGGCCCGTTTGCAGGCGGCCTTTGATGCGCTGCAGCGCTTTGTGGGCGATGCCGCCCATGAGCTGCGCACGCCCCTAGCGGCTTTGCGGCTGCAGGTGCAAGGCCTCGCCCGTGCGCCCGATGATGCCGCGCGGCGTGTGGCCAGCGAGCGGGTGACAGCCGGCATCGACCGCGCGACGCGCATGGTCGAGCAGCTGCTGCACCTGGCCCGCCAGGAGGCCGGGCAGATGCAGGCGGCGCCTGCGCAGCCGGTCGCAATGGCTGCGCTGTGCGAGATGGCCGTCGATGAGTTGCAACCGCTGGCCCAGCAGGCCGGCTTGGCCTTGCAGCACCAGCTGGACGACACCCTGGAGCCCGTGCAGGGCCAGCCCGATGCGCTGGGCCTGCTGCTGCGCAACCTGCTGGAGAACGCGCTGCGCTACACCCCGTCAGGCGGGCAGGTGCTGTGTCGCTGGTACCGCGATGCGCAGGGCCAGCGCGTGCTCAGCGTCGAAGACAGCGGGCCCGGCGTGGACCCTGAAGAGCGAGAGCGGGTGCTGGACCGCTTCTACCGCGTGCCCGGCACGGTCGCGCATGGCAGCGGGCTGGGGCTGGCGATTGTCAGTGCGGTGGCGCGCCAGCATGGAGCCGAGTTGCTGCTAGATGCGTCGGAGGCACTAGGCGGCCTGCGCGTGCGGGTGATTTTCTAAGCGCTGACGGTGCAAACTGATTCGTTGTAAATATCAGCTTATTCAATCTACGAACTTCAAGGGTTAGCAGGGGGAGGGGGCGGGTGGTACCTAAGGGATAAAGGAGCGCACAAGAACCTTAGGAGACCGGCATGAATCCTTGGAGCATCGCGCTCAGCGCAGCGTTATTGGGGGTGTGGGGCGTTGCAGCGCAGGCCCAGCCCAAGCCTTTTCCGCAGCAGCCCATCAAGCTGGTGGTGGGTTACTCACCAGGCGGCTCGGTTGATATCGTGGCGCGCCAGTATGGGCAAAAGCTCTCCGAGCTGCTGGGCCAGAGCGTGATTGTGGAGAACAAGGCCGGTGCCAGCGGCACCCTGGCCGCCAATGCCGTGAAGAACGCGGCGCCCAATGGCTATACCTTGTACTTTGTGGCCAGCCCCACGATCAGCATCACGCCGGCGGTGACGAGCACCAGCTTTGATCCAGTCGCGGATTTCGCGCCGATCGGCTCGGTGGTCAAGTACACCAATGTGCTGTTGGTGGGCGCGCAGTCGCCGTTCAAGACCTTGCAGGAGCTGGTGGCCTTTGGCAAGGCCCAGCCTGGCCAACTGAGCTATGCCTCGGCCGGCAATGGCTCGTCCAACCACCTCTCGGGCGCGCTGCTGGCCAAGTACGCGGGCATCACGATGACGCATGTGCCTTTCAAAGGCAATGCACCGGCAATGGCCGAGCTGATGGCCAACCGGGTCTCGATCCTGTTTGACCTGAACACCACGGCCGTCACCCAGGTGCAGGGCGGCAGCGTGCGGGCGCTGGCGTTGACGTCGCCGGTGCGCAACCCGCAGCTGCCCCAGACGCCGACGATGGCCGAGTCCGGTTACCCGGAATTCAATTTCGAAGGCTGGATCGGCCTGCTGGCACCGGCCAAGACCGCGCCCGAGGTGGTCGAAGCGCTGGCCCATGCCAACCAGAAAATCCTGGCCGATGCCCGCTTTGTGGCCGACATGGAGCGCTCGGGCTATGCCATCGACCCCGTCAGCACGGCCGATCTGAAAAAACGCATTGCCAGCGACTACGCCTTCTTCAAACCATTGGCCCCGGACGTTCAGGCCAGCCAGTAACACCACCATGCCTCACACCTTCAATATCGGCGACCTGGTCGCCCAGTTTCTGCACGCCATCGATACGGAGCTGGTCTTCGGCATCATCTCCGTGCACAACATCCCCATCATGGATGGCATTGCCCGCCAGGGCGGCATCCGGGTGGTGATGACGCGCGGCGAGATGGGCGCCGCCCACATGGCTGATGGCTATGCCCGTCGCAGCGGCAAGCTGGGCGTGCTGGTCTCCAGCACCGGGCCGGGCGCGGCCAACACCGTATCGGGTCTGCTGGAGGCCTCGTTTGCCTCCACACCGCTGCTGCACATCACCGGCCAGGTACCGCGCAAGTTTTTGGGGCGCGATACCGGCGCCACCCACAATGTGCGCGACCAGCTCGGCATGCTGCAATCCGTCTGCAAGGCCAGCTACCGCATTGAGCGGGCCGAAGATGCGCTGCGCATTTTGCAGCAGGCGGCCGCTGAGGCGCTGACCGCGCCCATGGGGCCGGTCAGCATCGAGATTCCGATCGATGTGCAAAAGCAGGCCATCCCGGAGACGGATGGGGCAGCGCCAAGCTTGGCGCTGCCGCCGATGCCACCGCGCCCGCGTGCCAGTGATGCGGACATCGCGCAGTTGGCCGCGCGCGTGCGGGCCGCGCGGCGGCCCATGCTCTGGGTGGGGCGGGGTGCCATCGATGGCGGCGCGCCATTGCAGCAGTTGCTGGACATGGGCTTTGGCATGGCATCGAGCTGGGCCGGGCGCGGCATTGTGCCGGAGGACCATGGCTGCAACCTGGGCGGCCTCAACGGCACGGGGGCACCCGAGGTCATCGCCTTTTACGAGACCGTGGATCTGATGCTCGTGGTGGGCTCGCGGCTGCGCGGGCAAGAGACCGTGGACCAAAGCCTGGCCTTGCCTGGCCTGCGGGTGCAGATTGACCTGGACCCCGCTGCTGAGGGGCGCAGCTATGACTGCGCGCAGTTTGTCTGTGGTGATGCCTGTGATGTGTTGGAGCGCCTGGTGGCGGCGCTGGGCAGCTACCAGGCGGAGCCCGGCTACCGTGCGCAATTTGCCGATATGAAGACCCGCGCGCGCAAAGCCTTTGCCAGTACCTTGGGGCCTTATGCCCGTTTTGCCGAGCAGCTCAGAACCCAGTTGCCGCGCAACGCCGTATGGGCGCGCGATATCACCGTCGCCAACTCCACCTGGGGCAACCGCTTGTTTGAGGTCTACGGCCCTCGCGATGCCATGCACCCGGTGGGCGCCGGCATTGGCCAGGGCCTGCCGCTGGGCATCGGCGCGGCCTTTGCCGCTGATGGCGCCAAGACGGTGGTGTTGAGCGGCGATGCCGGTTTCATGATGAATGTCTGCGAGCTGTGGACGGCCATGCAAGAAAAGCTGGACATGCTGTTTATCGTCATGAACGACGCGGGCTACGGTGTCATCAAGCACATGCAGGATGCCAACTTTGGTGGACGGCGTGTCTATGGTGATCTGGCGCCGCCGGACTTTGCGCTGCTGGCCCAGTCGGCCGGTATGGCCTACCGCAAGCTCGACCAGGCCGATGGCTTGGCAGAGGCTGTGGCGCAGCTGGCCAGCGCGCCAGGCCTGGCGATCCTGGAGGTGGACATGCTGGCCATTGGTGAGGCGCCGCCTTATTTTCCGTACCAAAAATCCTAAGGCAGGCCCGTCTAAGTTTCCGCTAAGTCTGGGCAGGCACATTAGCTCCATCGACGCCATGCAAGTGGTATTCAGGAGTACAAAATGTCTGTTCCTTCTTTTCAACTCGGTTCGCGCAAGCTGGTAGCTGCCTTGCTGACGGCAGGTGTGTTGGGCGGTGTGGGTGCTTCGGCACTCCAGCATGTGCAGTGGAGCGCCCATGCACAAGGCGCGCCTGCGGTGATGGCGCAATCGGCCCCGGCCCCGGCTGCGGCGCCGATGGTGAGCCTGCCCAATTTCACGGCCATCACGCAACAGGCCGGGCCTGCCGTGGTCAATATCAGTGTGCGTGGTACCCGCAAGGTCTCGGACGACGAAGACGACGGCGACGATGCCGACGCCGCACCCTCGGCCAATCGGGGCCAGCAGATGGACCCCAATGACCCGATGCTGCAGTTCTTCCGCCAGTTTGGCTTTGGCGTGCCGCAGCAGGGCATGCCGCGCGGCTTTGGCCGCCAGGTGCCGCAAGAGGTGCCCATGGCCGGTGAGGGCTCGGGCTTCATCATCAGCCCCGATGGCACGATCCTGACCAATGCCCACGTAGTCAAGGGCGCCAAAACGGTGACGGTCAAGCTGACCGACCGGCGCGAGTTCAAGGCCAAGGTGCTGGGCTCGGACCCCAAGACCGATATCGCGGTGATCAAGATCGATGCCAAGGATTTGCCGGTCGCCAAGATCGGTGACTCCAAGGCCATCCAGCAAGGTGAATGGGTGCTGGCGATTGGCTCGCCGTTTGGCTTCGAGAATTCGGTCACCGCCGGCGTGGTCAGCGCCAAGGGCCGTGCGTTGCCCGATGACAGCTCGGTGCCCTTTATCCAGACCGATGTGGCGATCAACCCCGGCAACTCTGGCGGGCCACTGATCAATGCCCGTGGCGAGGTGGTCGGCATTAACTCGCAGATCTACAGCAAGAGCGGTGGCTACCAAGGCCTGTCCTTTGCGATCCCGATTGACCTGGCGGTCAACATCAAGGACCAGATCGTGTCGCACGGCAAGGTCGACCATGCGCGCCTGGGTGTTGTGATCCAGGAGGTCAACCAGGCCTTTGCCGATTCCTTCAAGCTGCCCAAGCCCGAAGGCGCCTTGGTCGCCAGCGTGGAAAAGGGCGGCCCTGCTGACAAGGCGGGCTTGCAGCCCGGCGATGTGATCACCGGCTACAACGGCCAGGCGATTGTCTCGTCCAACGACCTGCCCGCAGCCATTGCCACGGCGCGGCCCGGCACCAAGGCCGAGCTGCAGGTATGGCGCGGCGGCAAGGCCACCAGCGTGCAAGCCACACTGGGCGGCAACGTCAGCAAGGGCGAGCAGGTAGCGGGCAATGAGAAGGTTGGCAAGGGCAAGCTAGGCCTGGCGCTGCGCGAGCTGACGCCCCAGGAAAAGCAGGCCAGCGGCAGCCAGCACGGCTTGATCGTGGAGCAAGCCGCCGGGCCTGCAGCGCTGGCCGGTGTGCAGCCGGGGGATGTCGTGCTGTCCGTCAATGGCGCGGCGGTCACCGGGATTGACGATCTGCGCAAGCAGGTGGCGCAGTCTGACAAGTCGGTGGCGCTGCTGATTGAGCGCAATGGCCAGAAGATTTTTGTACCCGTGCAGCTGGGTTAAGAAAGGCGAGACATGACAAGCGTATTCCCCACTTGGGCAAAGGATGGCTGAGCACTGAGCCGCCTGGCCGCAAGGCCCGTAAACACTCTCCTCGGGGGTTCCCATAACCCCTTTAGGCCGGATCGCAGGATTCGGCCTTTTTTTTGTGGGAGGGGAAGCGGGCGGAGACAGGCCTACATGCGCCAGGCCCGCCACAGCATCAGCGGCACATCGCCCTTGCCGATGGTGCGGCGCTGCCACAGGCTTTGGCCTTGCAAGGCCTCGACTTTGTCCAGAATGCGCAAGCCCCCTTGCACGACCAGGCGCAACTCCCAGCCGGCACGGCCGGGCACGCGGTGTACCAGCGGCGCGCCTTCTTCCATCAGGCGGCGCGCCCAGGTGGCTTGCGCCATCACCAGCGCGCGCAGTGCCGGGCTGTCTTGGCGCTGCTCCATGGCAGCGGTGGCAATGCCGGCCGTCTGGCAGTCGGCATCGTTCAAATAGTAGCGGCCGCGCGGAATATCAACGCTCAGGTCCTGCCAGAAGTTGATCAGTTGCAGCGCGCTGCAAATCGCATCGCTCTGGGCCAGCGAGGTCGCATCATTCACGCCATACAGATGCAGCAGCAAGCGGCCCACCGGGTTGGCCGAGCGGCGGCAGTAATCGAGCAGTTCCCTGCGATCGGTATAGCGCGCGCCTTGGGCGGTCTTGTCGATGTCCTGCATAAAGGCGCTGATCAAATCATCGAGCAACGGTACCGGCAACTGCCATTGAACGATGGCCGCCTGCAGCGGTGCAAAGACGGCTTGCCAGCGGGCCAGCGGCGGCTTGCCTTGGGCGATATGGGCCAGCGCATCGCGGTAGGCCTGCAGCTCGGCCAGGCGGGCGGGGGTATCGGCATCGCCCTCGTCGGCGATGTCATCGGCCGTGCGCGCAAAGTGGTAGATGGCGGCAATGGGCGGGCGCAGCGCCGGTGGGCACAGCCAGGAGGCCACCGGAAAATTCTCGTAGTGGGTGACGGGCGTGGCCACGGTGGCCGGGGCAGCAGTCGCAGAAGGGGAGGGCGTGGAATCTTTCACAGCGCCGATGCTAGCGCATTCGGCCCTGTGCAGCAGGCAAGGATTGACAGCAAAGAGCGAACTGTCTAAATTAGTGACCAGTCGGTCATTAAGTACCTGTTTTTATCTCTTCATCTGCCGGGCCAGGGTCTTCTTGGCCTTTTTCACAGCCCGATTGCACACCATGTTTCTACCTCATCGAGCGCCCAGCGCGCGTGCCGCAGTGCTGCTGCTGCTGTCCATTGCCACGTTGGCCACATTGGCGGCCTGTTCACGCCAGGAATCCCCGCCCGAGCCCATTCGGGCGGTCAAGCTGCAAACCGTGGGGGCTGCGCCGCTGCAGGCCCAGACGGCGTTTGCTGGTGATATCCGTGCCCGCACCGAGGCGCAGCTGGGCTTTCGGGTGGCCGGCAAGGTGCTCAGCCGCAACGTAGAACTGGGCCAGTCCATCAAGCCCGGGCAGTTGCTGGCCCAGCTCGATGGCGCTGATTACGCGCTGGCCGCGCAAGGCGCGCAGGCCCAGGTGCAGGCCGCCACCACGCAGCGTGACTTGGAAGCGGCGAACTACCGCCGCTTCAAGGAGCTGCGCGACAAAAACTTTATCAGCGCGGCCGAGATGGAGCGCCATGCGGCGGCGCTGAAATCTGCCCAGGCCCAGCTGGACCAGGCCAAGGCCAATGCGGCCAGCCAAAGCAACCAGACAGCCTATACCCGCCTGGTGGCCGATGTGGCCGGCGTGGTGACTGCCGTGAATGTGGAGCCCGGCCAGGTGGTATCTGCCGGCACCCCCGTACTGCGTGTGGCCAAGGATGGTGCGCGCGATGCCGTATTTGCGGTGCCCGAGGACCGCATTGGCCAGCTCAAACCCGGCCAGCCGGTGCAGGTCAAGGTCTGGCCTGAGGAGCTGGCGCTGGGCGCCCATATCCGCGAAGTGGCCGCCAGTGCGGATGCCGCCACGCGCACCTACCAGGTCAAGGCTTCGTTGGATGCAGCGCCCAATGATGTGTTGCCCAAGCTGGGCGCCACCGTGACGGTGCTGCCTGCAGAGCGCCCCGCTGGCGCTGACAAGGCCGCTGATGTGATCAAGCTGCCTTTGTCAGCGCTGTGGGACAAGGCCGGCAGCAGCCAGGTCTGGGTGTTTGACCCGGCCAGCTCTACCGTCAACCCGCAGGCGGTGACCGTGGCGCGCATGGATGGCAATGACGCCGTGATCCAAAGCGGCCTGCAGGCCGGGCAGCAGGTGGTGATTGCCGGCGTGCATGTGCTCAGTGCGGGCCAGAAGGTGACGGTGTTCCAGTCCAAGTACGCCGCCACGGCGCCCGCGCAGACCCAGACCGATGCACCGGTGGTCAATGCACCGGCCGCTGCTGCGCCCAAGCAATAAGAGCTGAGCATGCAAACACCTCAGAACACGCCGGAAGGCGCCGGCACGCCGGGATCCACACCCCCATCGGGCCCAGAGCCGGAGGGCGAAAAACACAGCGCCCGCCCAGGCTTTAACCTCTCGCGCTGGGCGCTGAAGCATGTGCCGCTCACGCGCTACCTGCTCATCATGCTGCTGTTGCTGGGCATGGGGGCGTATTTTCAGCTGGGGCAGGATGAGGATCCGCCCTTCACCTTCCGCGCGATGGTGGTGTCTGCGGCCTGGCCGGGCGCCACCGCCCAGCAGATGGCCGAGCAGGTGACCGACAAGGTCGAGCGCACCTTGCAAGATGTGCCCAACGCCGACAAGATCGTCAGCTACTCCAAGCCCGGCGAGATGCTGGTGATTCTGAACCTGCGCGAAGACACCCGGCCGCAGGATGTGCCGCAAACCTGGCTGGCGGTGCGCAAAAAGGTGGGCGATATGCGTGCCACTTTGCCCCAGGGCGTGCTCGGGCCATTCTTCAACGATGACTTCGGCGACGTCTATGGCGTGATTTACGCGCTGCAGGGCGAGGGCTACAGCTACGCCGAGCTCAAGGAATATGCCGACAGCGTGCGCCAAAGCCTGTTGCGCGTCAAAGATGTGGCCAAGGTCGAGCTGTTTGGCGTGCAGGACGAGAAGCTCTATATAGAGATATCGCGCAGCAAGCTGGCCCAGCTGGGGCTGGACATGAACCAGGTCATTGCCCAGCTTGGCCAGCAAAACGCGGTGCAAAGCGGCGGCGAGGTGCAGGCCGGTGCGGACCGGGTGCAGGTCGAGGTGACGGGCGAATTCCGTCAGTTGGACGACGTCAAGGCCATGCCCATTCGGGGGCCCAATGGCAACCAGCTCAAGCTGGGCGATATTGCCGACATCTACCGCAGCTACCTGGATCCGGCCAAGACCAAGGTGCATTACCAGGGCCAGCCGACGGTGGCCTTGGGTATCTCGATGCGCAAGGGCGGTGATGTGATTGCGCTGGGCAAACACTTGAATGAGGCAGTGAAAAAGATTGTGCCGACCTTGCCAGCCGGTCTGCGCCTGGAGAATGTGCAAGACCAGCCCAAGGCCGTGGCCACTTCGGTCAACGAGTTTGTACGCGTGCTGATCGAGGCGGTGGTGATTGTGCTGGCCGTGAGCTTTTTGAGCCTGGGCATGCATATCCGCAAGGGCAAGGATCCGCTGTGGCGCCGGATCAGCTTGGACCCGCGCCCCGGGCTGGTGGTGGGCATCACCATTCCTCTGGTGCTGTGTGCCACCTTCCTGGCCATGTGGTACTGGGGCATTGGCCTGCACAAAATCTCGCTGGGCTCCTTGATCATTGCGCTGGGCCTGCTGGTAGACGATGCCATCATTGCCGTCGAGATGATGGTGCGCAAGCTTGAAGAAGGCTATGACAAGCTGAGCGCGGCGACTGCCGCTTATGACATCACCGCCAAGCCCATGCTGACGGGCACCTTGATCACGGCGGCGGGCTTTATGCCGATTGGCATTGCCAAGTCCACCACGGGTGAATACACCTTTGCCATCTTTGCGGTGACGGTGATCGCGCTGGTGATCAGCTGGGTGGTATCGGTCTACTTTGTGCCTTACCTGGGCACGGTGTTTCTCAAAAAACCCAAGCATGCGCCGCAAGCCGGGGAGGGCGACGAGCATGCGATGTTCGATACGCCTTTCTACAACGGCTTTCGCCGCACCGTCTCCTGGTGTGTGGAGCACCGCTGGCTGACGATTGGCGCGACGGTGTTGGTGTTTGCACTGGGTTTGTTTGGCATGACCCGCGTGCAGCAGCAGTTCTTCCCCGATTCCAACCGCACCGAGATCCTGATGGATGTCTGGTTGCCGGAGGGATCGAGCATGGCAGCCAACGAGGCGGTGACGCGGCGTATCGAGCAGCGCATGCAGACCCAAGAGGGCATGGAGTCGGTCACCTCCTGGATCGGCTCGGGCGTGCCGCGCTTCTACCTGCCGCTGGACCAGATCTTTCCGCAATCGAATGTTTCGCAGTTGATTCTGCTGCCCCACAGCCTGGCCGACCGCGACAGCCTGATGAAGCGGCTGCCGACCATGCTGGCCCAGGAGTTCCCGGAAGTGCGGGCCCGCGTCAAGCTGTTGCCCAGCGGCCCGCCGGTGCCGTACCCGGTGCAGTTCCGTGTGATGGGTGAGGACCCCAAGCTGCTGCGAGCGCTGGCGACCGACGTGCGTGCCAGGCTGGAAGCCTCGCCCGACATGCGCGGCGTGAACGACAACTGGAACGAATCCATCAAGGTGCTGCGCCTGGAGGTGGACCAGAGCAAGGCCCGCGCGCTGGGCGTGAGCAACCAGAGCATTGCCCAGGCTACGCGCACCCAGCTGTCGGGCAACACCATCGGCCAGTATCGCGAAGGCGACAAGCTGATTGATATGGTGCTGCGCCAGCCGGTGGATGAGCGCCAGGCAGTGACCGATGTGGGCAATGCCTATGTGGCATCCAGCAGCGGCCAGGCGATCTTGCTGTCGCAGATTGCCAAGCCGAGCTTTGTCTGGGAGCCGGGCATTCTGTGGCGCCAGGGGCGTGAGTATGCGATTACCGTGCAAGGCGATGTGGTTGCCGGGCTGCAAGGCCCGACGGTCACGCAAAAGCTCTGGCCTGATCTGCAAAAGCTGCAGCAGAGCTGGGCAGAAAAGGGCCTGAACCAGTACCGCATCGAGATTGCTGGCGCGGTGGAGGAGAGCGCCAAGGGCTCGGACTCGATCATGGCGGGCATGCCCATCATGGTGTTCCTTGTCTTCACTTTGCTGATGCTGCAGCTGCACAGCTTTAGCCGCTCGGTGCTGGTCTACATCACCGGGTTCCTGGGCATCGCGGGCGTTACCGCTGCCTTGCTGCTGCTGAACCGGCCTTTTGGCTTTGTGGCCTTGCTGGGCGTGATCGCGCTGATGGGCATGATCCAGCGCAACTCGGTGATCCTGATCGACCAGATCGAGGCCAACCATGCCGCTGGCCTGTCTACCTGGGATGCGATTGTGGAAGCCGCCACCCACCGGCTGCGCCCGATTGTGTTGACGGCCGCGGCGGCGGTGCTGGCGATGATCCCGCTGTCGCGCAGCATCTTCTGGGGGCCGATGGCGGTTGCCATCATGGGCGGGCTGGTAGTTGCCACGGTGCTGACCTTGCTGGCGCTGCCTGCGATGTATGCGGCCTGGTTCCGGGTGAAGAAGGAGCACAGCGACGTGCCACTGTCGGCGGCGGTTTAAATAGCCGGTGATGCAAAGCCATGGCGCCGGGGCAAAAGGGCAGTTTTTGCCAGGTTTTGCCCAAGGCGGCAATGGCTTGCATTAGAATCTTGGATTGACCTAAAAAGAGGCGGGTTGGCTCACAAGCTGGCTGCAGCCGCAACCGCGCGGGTGGCGAAATTGGTAGACGCACCAGGTTTAGGTCCTGACGCCAGCAATGGTGTGGGGGTTCGAGTCCCCCCCCGCGCACCAAGAAAAATGATAGCTGCTCAGTAATGCGCAGCTTGATGTGTTGAAGGATAAGAGCCGAATTTCCAGCAGGGGATTCGGCTTTTTTCTTGTCTAGAGGGGTGCGGACTTGCCGCCGGCCCGGATCTGACCCCGCTTCATCACGGGCTTGGCAGCTCGGATAAGAGCTGGCTTTATATATAATGTTTGGTTTCGGTCGATGGCGCCTTGCGCTGCACCGCTTTCGTGACCAGCCGGGTTTTTGCCGCGTCATGCCAGGTGTTGCTTGCTACTGAATGCGCTGTCATCGTTTGATTTTTGGGTGTGCTGGGCTTAGGGCCAGTCGCCTATCTAAATGGGACCCCAGGTTGTAAAACGGTGCCAAGCCCCGTTGGTGCCACCCCTGCTGCGACACGGATAGTCCTCGCAGCAGACGCAAGCTTCTCAGCTTGCGCAGGTGGTGTTGATGGCGTTTGCACACCGTGGCCGGAAGGGTTCGTGCCTAACTAGGATTAACCATGGCAGTGAATGTTGAAACCCTTGAAAAGCTCGAGCGCAAAATTTCGCTGAGCTTGCCTCTCGCATCCGTGCAAACCGAAGTGGACAGCCGCTTGAAGCGCCTGGCCCGCACCGTGAAGATGGACGGTTTCCGTCCAGGCAAGGTGCCGATGAACGTGGTGGCACAGCGCTATGGCTATTCCGTACAGTACGAAGTGCTCAACGAGAAGGTCGGCGAGGCTTTTGCCAAGGCTGCCAATGAAGCCGAACTGCGTGTTGCAGGCCAGCCCAAGATCACCGAAAAAGACGGCGCTGCCGAAGGTGAGCTGGCATTTGATGCCGTGTTCGAAGTGTTCCCCGAAGTCAAGATCGGTGACCTGGCTTCCGCAGAAGTGGAAAAGCTGGCCGCTGATGTGGACGACGCTGCCATCGAAAAGACCATCGACATCCTGCGCAAGCAACGCCGCACCTTCGCCCAGCGCCCAGCCGACACGGCTGCCGTTGACGGCGACCGCGTGACCGTGGACTTCGAAGGCAAGATCGACGGCGAACCCTTCGCTGGCGGCAAGGCTGAAGCCTTCCAGTTCCTGATCGGCGAAGGCCAGATGCTCAAGGAATTTGAAGACGCAGTGCGCGGCATGAAGACCGGCGAATCCAAGACCTTCCCCCTGGCATTCCCTGAGGACTACCACGGCAAGGAAGTGGCTGGCAAGACCGCCGACTTCCTGGTGACCGTCAAGAAGGTGGAAGCCGCCAACCTGCCCGAAGTGAACGAAGCACTGGCCAAGTCCCTGGGCATTGCTGACGGCTCCGTCGAAGGCCTGCGCGCTGACATCAAGAAGAACCTGGAGCGTGAAGTCAAGTTCCGCGTTCAGTCGCGCAACAAGCAAGCCGTGATGGAAGCCCTGGTGTCCAAGGCTGAGCTGGACCTGCCCAAGGCGAGCATCGACGCTGAAGTCGGCCGTCTGCTGGAAGGCGCCCGTGAAGAGCTCAAGCAACGCGGCATCAAGGACGCTGAAAAGGCAGAAATCCCTGCTGACGTGTTCCTGCCCCAAGCCGAGCGCCGCGTGCGCCTGGGCCTGGTGGTTGCCGAGCTGGTCAAGTCCAACAAGCTGGAAGCCACGCCTGAGCAAATCAAGGCCCACATCGACGAGCTGGCATCGAGCTACGAGAAGCCAGAAGACGTCGTGCGCTGGTACTTTGGCGACCGCCAACGTCTGGCCGAAGTCGAAGCCGTTGTGATCGAAAACAACGTGACCGAGTTCGTGCTAGGCAAGGCCAAGGTCAGCGACAAGGCTGTGTCCTTTGACGAGCTGATGGGCCAGCAAGGCTGATAGGCGCGTACGCTGGACGGCCATGGCCGCCAGCGCTGCTGCCAGCCAAAAACAGGGGCTTGTGCTTTTGGGCACAGGCCCCATTTTATTGGGGTACAGTTAGCGCAGTCACAGTGCATTGACGCTAGCTTCCACCAATCCTGAACGGAGATGTAATGAGCGCACAAGATATTCAGAACTTGGGTTTGATCCCGATGGTGATCGAGCAATCGGGCCGTGGTGAGCGCTCGTTTGACATTTATTCGCGTCTGCTCAAGGACCGCGTGATTTTCCTGGTCGGTGAAGTCAATGACCAGACCGCCAACCTGGTGGTGGCCCAGTTGCTGTTCCTGGAAAGCGAAAACCCCGACAAAGAGATTTCGCTCTACATCAACTCGCCTGGCGGCAGCGTGACGGCCGGCATGGCCATCTATGACACCATGCAGTTCATCAAGCCCCAGGTCTCGACCATGTGCCTGGGCTTTGCCGCCAGCATGGGCGCTTTCCTGTTGGCCGCTGGTGAAAAGGGCAAGCGCTACTCGCTGCCCAACTCCAAGATCATGATCCACCAGGTGCTGGGCGGCGCACGCGGCCAGGCCACGGACATCGAAATCCATGCCCGCGACATCATCCGCACCAAGGAGCAGATGAACCGTATCCTGGCTGACCGCACTGGCCAGCCTTATGAAAAGGTCAAGGCCGATACGGAACGCGACTACTTCATGACGGCCCCAGAGGCCCAGGAGTACGGCTTGGTGGATACTGTGGTAGAAAAGCGTCCATAAGTCGGCTTTTACAGATAAGCGGCCGCAACCCTACCGGTTGAGGCCGCTTTGTAGTTGGTTATCATTGTTTCCACATAGATTCGATTGAAGGCATTGCCCCCATGGCCGAGAAAAAAGGCTCATCCAGCGAAAAAACCCTGTACTGCTCGTTCTGCGGCAAGAGTCAGCACGAGGTGAAGAAACTCATTGCCGGACCGTCCGTGTTCATCTGCGATGAGTGCATCAACCTCTGTAACGACATCGTGCGCGACGAAGTAGCGGCAGAAGGCAAGGAGGGCGAGAAGGTCAAGGGTGATGATCTGCCGACGCCGGCTGAGATCAAGTCCACCCTGGACAACTATGTCATTGGCCAGGACCCTGCCAAGCGCACCTTGGCTGTGGCGGTGTACAACCACTACAAGCGTCTGGCGCACAAGGACAAGGCCGGCAAGGACGATGTGGAGCTGTCCAAGAGCAATATCTTGCTGATTGGCCCCACGGGTTCGGGCAAGACCTTGCTGGCCCAGACCCTGGCCCGCCAGCTGAACGTGCCCTTTGTGATGGCCGATGCCACCACCTTGACCGAGGCCGGTTATGTGGGCGAGGACGTCGAGAACATCGTGCAAAAGCTGCTGCAAAGCTGCAACTACGATGTGGAGCGTGCCCAACGCGGTATCGTCTACATCGACGAAATCGACAAGATCACCCGCAAGGCCGACAACCCCTCGATCACCCGCGACGTATCGGGCGAAGGCGTACAGCAAGCGCTGCTCAAGCTGATTGAAGGCACGATGGCCTCGATTCCGCCCCAAGGCGGCCGCAAGCACCCGAACCAGGATTTTCTGCAGGTCGATACGACCAATATCCTGTTCATTTGCGGCGGCGCGTTTGCCGGGCTGGAGAAGGTGATCGAGAACCGCTCCGAAGCCTCGGGCATTGGTTTTGGCGCCACGGTCAAGAGCAAGCAGCAGCGCTCCATCTCTGAGGCCTTCCGCGATATCGAGCCGGAAGACCTGATCAAGTTCGGCATCATCCCCGAGCTGGTGGGCCGCCTGCCGGTGGTGACGGCCTTGGCTGAGCTGTCGGAAGACGCGCTGGTCCAGATCCTGACCCAGCCCAAGAACGCGCTGGTCAAGCAGTACAACAAGCTGCTGGGCATGGAAGGCGTGGAGCTGGAAGTGCGCCCTGACGCGCTGACCGCGATTGCGAAAAAGGCCCTGGCCCGCAAGACCGGGGCACGTGGTCTGCGCTCCATTCTGGAGCAATCGTTGATGACCACCATGTTCGACCTGCCCACCACGGACAACGTGGCCAAGGTGGTGGTCGAAGAGGCGACGATCAACGAAGGCAAGCCGCCGCTTCTGGTGTACCGGGAAGCTGCCAAGAAGGCCTGATGGGCCTGGTGGCAGAGACCCTCGTGGACTCTGCCATCTGTGTTTACAAGGATCGCCTGGTGCTGCCAGGCTGTATCCCAAGGGCTTGAGGGTGCATTTGCCAGCCGGCACCCGCCCTGGCCCCTGGTTTTTGATAGCCAAGGGTTGAAATTTCACTTTTACGAATCATCTTCGTACAAGTTTCAAAAGGATTTTCATGTCCGACAACCAAACCCAATCCTCCCACCCCCTGGAATTGCCCATGCTCCCACTGCGGGACGTGGTCGTCTTTCCGCACATGGTGATCCCGCTGTTCGTTGGCCGCCCCAAGAGCATCAAGGCGCTGGAGACGGCCATGGAAGGCGATCGCAAGATCATGCTGGTGGCCCAGAAAACGGCTGCCAAGGACGATCCCACGGTCAATGACATGTTCAGTGTGGGCTGCGTCTCGACGATCTTGCAGATGCTCAAGCTGCCGGACGGCACCGTCAAGGTGCTGGTCGAGGGCGTCCAGCGCGCGCAGGTGCTGGAAATCGCCGAAGGCGAGGACTACTTCACCGCCAAGATCGAGCCTGTGGAGCCCGGTGACGGGGCCGACAAGGCCAGCGAGATCGAGGCCCTGCGCCGCGCGGTGATGCAGCAGTTTGACCAGTACGTCAAGCTCAACAAGAAGATCCCGTCCGAGATCCTGACCTCCATCTCCGGTATCGACGATGCCGGCCGCCTGGCCGACACCATCGCTGCCCACCTGCCGCTGAAGCTGGAAAACAAACAGGCCGTGCTGGAGCTGCAAAAGGTGCAGGACCGCCTGGAAAACCTGTACGACCAGCTCGAACGCGAGGTCGACATTCTCAATGTCGACAAGAAGATCCGTGGCCGCGTCAAAAAGCAGATGGAAAAGAGCCAGCGCGACTTCTACCTGAACGAACAGGTCAAGGCCATCCAGAAGGAGCTGGGCGAGGGCGAAGACGGCGCCGATCTGGAAGACCTTGAGAAAAAGATCAAGCTGGCCAAGATGACGCAGGATGCGCGCAAAAAGGCCGAGGGCGAGCTCAAGAAGCTCAAGCTGATGTCACCGATGTCGGCCGAGGCCTCGGTGGTGCGCAACTACATCGAAACCCTGGTGAACCTGCCCTGGGGCAAGAAGACCAAGGTCAAGAAGGACCTGGTCATTGCCGAAGATGTGCTGAACGAAGACCACTACGGCCTCGACAAGGTCAAGGACCGCATCCTTGAGTATCTTGCAGTGCAGCAGCGCGTGGACAAGGTCAAGGCACCGATCCTGTGCCTGGTCGGCCCACCTGGCGTGGGCAAGACCTCGCTGGGCCAGTCGATCGCCAAGGCCACCGGGCGCAAGTATGTGCGCATGGCCCTGGGCGGCATGCGCGACGAGGCCGAGATTCGTGGTCACCGCCGTACCTACATTGGGGCCATGCCAGGCAAGGTGCTGCAGAACCTGTCCAAGGTCGGCACGCGCAATCCTTTGTTCCTGCTTGATGAAATCGACAAGCTGGGCATGGATTTCCGGGGCGATCCTTCGAGCGCCTTGCTGGAAGTGCTGGACCCCGAGCAGAACAGCAAGTTCGGCGACCACTATGTGGAAGTCGACTTTGACCTCAGCGATGTGATGTTTGTTGCCACATCGAACTCGATGAACATCCCGCCCGCCTTGCTGGACCGGATGGAAGTGATCCGCCTGGCCGGTTACACCGAGGACGAGAAGACCAATATCGCCATGCGCTACCTGCTGCCCAAGCAGATCGAGAACAACGGCGTCAAGGCCGGTGAGCTGGAGCTGCGCGAGGATGCCGTGCGCGACATCGTGCGCTACTACACCCGCGAAGCCGGTGTGCGTTCGCTGGAGCGCGAGCTGTCCAAGATCTGCCGCAAGGTGGTCAAGAACATCCAGCTGGGCAAGGCCCAGGCACCGGTGCAGGTGACGGCAGACAACCTGCCCGACTACCTGGGTGTGCGCAAGTTCAGCTACGGCCATGCCGAGCAGAAGAACCAGGTCGGCCAGGTCGTGGGCCTGGCATGGACCGAGGTGGGCGGCGATCTGCTGACCATCGAGGCCGCTGCCATGCCCGGCAAGGGCGTGATCAACCGTACCGGCTCGCTGGGCGATGTGATGAAGGAATCGGTGGAGGCTGCCCGCACCGTGGTGCGCAGCCGTGCGCGCTCACTGGGTATCCGCGATGACGTGTTTGAGAAGCGTGACATCCACATCCACGTGCCCGATGGCGCCACCCCCAAGGATGGCCCCAGCGCTGGTGCGGCGATGACGACCGCCCTGGTGTCCGTGCTGACCGGCATCCCCGTGCGCGCTGATGTCGCCATGACCGGCGAGATCACCTTGCGCGGTGAAGTGACCGCCATCGGTGGCCTGAAGGAAAAGCTGCTGGCCGCATTGCGCGGAGGCATCAAGACCGTGATGATCCCGGAAGAGAACGTCAAGGACTTGGCCGAGATCCCAGACAACGTCAAGAGTGGTCTGCAGATCGTGCCGGTGCGCTGGATCGACAAGGTGCTGGAAGTGGCGCTGGAAGTCAAACCCACGCCTTTGAGCGACAGCGATGTGCCTGCGGCAGAACCGGTGCCTGTGGTGCCAGCCGTGGCCGTTGCGGCAACGGCCGCCAAGGCCGCGCCTGCACGCCGCCCTCGTGCCGTCAAGCACTGAGCGGATGTAGTCCAGCGCGCAAAACCGGCCCGTCATCAAAAACGGGCCGGTTTGCCCAAAACACCAAAAAATATGCGTTACAATGCATACCACTGTGAAGCCCGGTATATAATAGCGGACTTCCGGTAAAACGGATATGCGGGAATAGCTCAGTTGGTAGAGCGATACCTTGCCAAGGTATAGGTCGACGGTTCGAACCCGTTTTCCCGCTCCAGGTT
>JAVWTB010000033.1:0-31978 GCA_036667955.1 Comamonas sp. | reverse complement strand
CCCCACGCGGGCCGCAGGCCCCGGAGTTTCACATGAGTTTTCTACGTATCGAGGGCCTCGCCAAGAGGTTCGGGGATTTTGTTGCCGTCAAGGACTTCCACCTGGATGTCCAGCGCGGTGAGTTCGTGTCGCTGCTGGGCCCTTCGGGCTGCGGCAAGACGACCACCTTGCAGATGATTGCCGGCTTTCTGGACCCCAGCCAGGGCCGCATTGTGCTGGACGGCAAGGACATCACCCAGCTGCGCCCCGAGCAGCGCGGCATGGGCGTGGTGTTCCAGAGCTATGCGCTCTTTCCCCACATGACGGTCGAGCAGAACATCTCCTTTGGCCTGGAGATGCGCAAGCTCAGCCGCGATGTCGTGCAGCAGCGGATTCAGGATGCGCTGGCGCTGGTGCGCCTGCATGGGCTCGGCGCCCGCTACCCGCGTGAACTCTCCGGTGGCCAGCGCCAGCGCGTGGCCATTGCCCGCGCCTTGGCGATCCAGCCCGAAGTGCTGCTGCTCGATGAACCCATGTCCAACCTGGACGCCAAGCTGCGCCAGGAAATGCACGTCGAGATGCGCGCCATCCAGCGCCAGCTGGGCATCACCACCATCTTGGTGACGCACGACCAGGTCGAGGCGATGACCATGAGCGACCGCATCGCGGTGATGCACAACGGCCAGATCGCCCAGGTCGATTCGCCCCAGCAGATCTATGACAAGCCGAGCTGTGACTTTGCCTCGGTGTTCCTGGGCAAGACCAACCGCTTCGAAGGCCAGGCCCAAAGCCGCGAGACCGTGAAGATTGGCGACATGGTGCTGGGCGCGCCCAGCCCCGTGGACAGCGGCCCGGTCGTGGTCTACCTGCGGCCCGAACGCATCGAGGTGGCCCCGGCCGGCCAGGGCGGCCTGCCCGGCACGATCAAGACCTTGCTGTTCCTGGGCAGCCAGTGGGTGGTCAATGTCAGCACCGCGCTGGGCGATATCCACATCAGCCTGCCCAATGCACGCCGCGCTGCGCTGCATGAGGGCGACGAGGTCACGCTGAACTGGGCCCCCGACGATGTGCGCGTGCTGACCCAGCAGGAGGCCAGCCGTGGATAGCAAGAACCGCTGGAAACCCTGGGCCATGTCCGGCCCCGGCCTGCTGGTCTTTGTGACCATGCTGCTGGCGCCGCTGGCCTTGACCGCCATCCTGTCGCTCAATGTCTTCAACGGCATGGAAGGCATCCAAAACGTCTATTCGCTGAAGAACTACCTGGAGATCTTCAGCGACAGCTACTACCTGGAGATCTTTGGCCGCACCGCCCTCATGTCGGCCATCGTCACCGTGCTCTGCGTGGTGCTGGGTGTGCCCGAGACCCTCATCATCTCCCGCATGCGGGGCCGCTGGCGCGGTGTGTTTCTGCTGATCATCCTCGCGCCCCTGCTGATCTCGGTGGTGGTGCGCACGCTGGGCTGGTCCATCCTGATGGGCAACAACGGCCTCATCAACAAGGGCCTGATGCTGTTCCACATCATCGATGAGCCGCTGCGCCTGGCCTTCACGATGACCGGCGTGACGATTGCCATGGTGCATGTGATGGTGCCCTTCATGGTGATCTCCGTCTGGGCCTCGCTGCAAAAGCTCGATCCCCAGGTGGAGAACGCTGGCCTGTCGCTGGGTGCCAGCCAGCGCACCGTCTTCCGCCGTGTGGTGCTGCCCCAGCTGCTACCGGGCATCCTCTCGGGCAGCATCATTGTGTTTGCGCTGTCGGCATCGGCTTTTGCCACGCCAGCGCTGCTGGGCGGGCGGCGCCTGAAGGTGGTGGCCACCGCCGCCTATGACGAGTTCCTCAACACCCTGAACTGGCCGCTGGGCGCTGCCATTGCCGTGGTGCTGCTGGTTGCCAATATCGTCATCATCGTGGGCTGCAATCGCTGGATCGAGCGCCGCTTCAAAGCTGTTTTCGAGGGTTGAGCCATGCAAAAAAACAGTCCTCTGGCGCTGGTCTTCCACGCGCTGTTCATCAGCTTCATTCTGGCGCCGCTGGTCGTGGTGGTGGCGGTGGCCTTTACCGACAAGGGCTTCATCTCCTTCCCCACCGATGGCCTGTCCTTGCGCTGGTTCCGCGCCATCCTCGATGCGACCGAGATCAAGTCGGCCTTCTGGTTCTCGGCCAAGCTGGGCCTGGCTGCCGCCTCGATCGCCATCGTACTGGCGGTGCCTGCGGCGCTGGCCATCACCCGCTACCGCTTTGCCGGCCGCGAGGTGCTGATGGCCTTTTTCATGTCGCCCTTGATGATTCCACATGTGGTGCTGGGCGCTGCGTTTTTGCGCTTTTTCAACATCGCGGGGCTGTCCGGTTCGTTCTTCTGGCTCATGTTCACCCATGTGATCTGCATCATGCCCTATGCCTTGCGCATGGTGCTGGCCGCAGCCACCGGCATGAACCGCGAGATCGAGCATGCCGGCCTGTCGCTGGGCGCATCGCGCAGCACCGTCTTCCTGCGCATCACCGTGCCGATGCTGATGGCCGGTATCGCCGGCGGCTGGATGCTCTCCTTCATCCAGAGCTTTGACGAGCTGACGATGACGGTGTTTGTGGCCACTCCCGGCACGATGACCTTGCCGGTCGCCATGTACAACCACATCGCCCAGACCATCGACCCGTTGGTGACCTCGGTCTCCACCGTGCTGATCGTCGGCACCCTGGTGCTGATGGTCATCCTGGACAAGCTGGTCGGCCTGGAGAAGGTACTGATTGGCAAAGGTTGAGAGCAAGAAAATGAATAACAACACACATAGCAGCGATGTCATCGTGATCGGGGGAGGCTTGGTGGGCAGTTCCGTGGCTTACGGGCTGCTGCGCCAGGGCCTGTCGGTCACGGTCATCGACGGCGCGGACGACACGATTCGCCCCTCGCGCGGCAACTTCGGCCTGGTCTGGGTGCAGGGCAAGGGCTACGGCATGGCCGACTACGCCCGCTGGAGCTTTGGCTCCGCCCGCCAGTGGCCTGCGCTGCGCGATGAGCTGCAGGCGCAGACCGGCATCGACGTTGAGCTGATGCAGCCCGGCGGCCTGCACATCTGCCTGAGCGAAGAAGAGCTGGCCCAGCGCGTGGACAAACTGCAGTGGCTGGAGTCCGAGGTGGGCGACCCGGCTTACCGCAGCACCGTGCTGAGCCGCGACGAGGCCGCCCAGCATCTGCCAGGCCTGGGCCCCGAGGTGGTGGGCGCCACCTATTCGGCGATGGACGGCCACTGCAACCCGCTGAAGCTGCTGCGCGCGCTCTACAGCGCCAACATCGCCAAGGGCGCGCGCATCCACAACCGCATGCAGGTCGATGCGATCCGCAAAGAGGGCGGCATCTTCCACGTCCGCGCGGGCGCGCAGGCCTGGCAGGCCCCGCGCATCGTGATTGCCGCTGGCCATGCCACGCAACAGCTGTCGGCCATGGTGGGCATGTTTGTGCCGGTGCGGCCCAACAAGGGCCAGGTGTTTATCACCGAGCGGCTGCAGCCGTTTTTGCCGCACCCCACCAACTATGTGCGCCAGACCGATGAGGGCACGGTGCAGATCGGCGACTCGATGCAGGAGCTGGGCTTTGACGACATGGTGCGCGTGCCGGAGAACGCCAAGATCGCGGCGCGTGCCGTCAAGTGCTTCCCGCTGCTGGCCAATGCAAGGGTGGTGCGCACCTGGGCGGCGCTGCGGGTGATGTCGCCCGACGGCTTTCCGATGTACCAAGAGTCCGAGAGCCACACCGGCGCCTTTGCGGTCACTTGCCACAGCGGCGTCACCCTGGCGGCCCAGCACGTCTACTGCATAGCTCCTTGGGTGGCCACGGGCCTGCGCCCGGCCGCCATCGACGCATTCCCGGCGACCCGATTTACGCCAGAAACGGAAGTGAAACCTTATGGTATCTAAAGCCCTTTTCAAATACCTCCCCGGCCACCAGGCCGGGGCCTCGGCCTCCGTGTCGGTGCTGGTCAATGGCGCGGTGGTGCGCATGTCGCCCGCCGCCAGCCTGGCTGCCGGCCTGTTGGCCGCTGGCATTACCGCCGTGCGCGTCTCCCCCGTGGGCCAGGGTGCGCGTGCGCCTTATTGCATGATGGGCGTGTGCTTTGAATGCCTGGTCGACGTCAATGGCCGGCCCAACCAGCAGGCCTGCCTGATCACCCCGCAAGACGGCATGGAAGTGACCACCATGCAAGCGGCGCCCAGCCTGTTGGACGCGCAGGAGGCCAAGCATGTCTAAGCCCTCCATCCCTTTGAACGATGCGCCCAGCCAGCTGCGTGACCTGGTCGTCATTGGTGCGGGCCCGGCCGGCATGGCCGCCGCCCTGGCGGCCCAGCGGCGCGGCCTGGATGTGCTGCTGCTCGATGAACAACCCCAGGTAGGAGGCCAGATCTACCGCAGCGTTACCCAGACCGATGCCCAGCGCGAGCGCATTTTGGGCGCGGACTATGTCTACGGCAAATCGCTGGCCGAGCAGATCCGCGCCAGTGGCCTGACGCACTGGGCGGGGGCTGCCGTCTGGCAGATCGACCCGGACAAGACCGTGCATGTGCTGCGCAACGACCGCACCAGCCGCATCGAGACCAAGTCGCTGTTGATCGCCACCGGCGCGATGGAGCGGCCTTTCCCGGTGCCAGGCTGGACCCTCCCCGGTGTGATGACCGCTGGTGCCGGGCAGATTTTGCTGAAGAACGCCGCCGTGGTGCCCCAGGTGCCGGTGGTGCTGGCCGGCTGCGGCCCCTTGCTCTACCTGCTGGCGGCGCAGTACCTGCGCGCCGGGGTGGAGATCCGTGCCGTGCTCGATACGTCTGCGGGCACCGACTGGCGCCTGGCGATCCGCCATGCCTCGTCGTTGCTGGCCGGCTGGGGCTATGTGCGCAAGGGCCTGGGCCTGCTGCGCGAGATCAAGTCGGCCGGCATTCCGTTCTACAAGGATGTGGGCGGCTTGCGCATCGAGGGCGAAGATGCCGTGCGGCAAGTGCGTTTTAGCAGCGCGGGCCGCGCCCAGCAGATCGACTGCGAGCTGGTGCTGCTGCACCAGGGCGTGGTGCCCAATACCCAGGTGTCCTGGTCCTTGCGGGCTGCGCACCAGTGGGACGATGAGCAGCTGTGCTGGGTGCCTGTGCTCGATGATTGGGGCCAGACCAGCCTGCCGGGCATCTATATCGCCGGGGACGGCGCGGGCATTGGCGGCGCGCTGGTGGCCGAGATGCAGGGTGCGCTGGCTGGCATTGGCGTGGCCAACAGCCTGGGCTTTGGCACTGCCGAAGACGGTGCGCAGCAGCGCGCCCAGATTGCCCAGCACCTGCGCATCCGCCCCTTCCTGAACCAGCAGTACCGGCCCAAGGACGAGTTCCGCATTCCGGCCAACGAGGTCGTGGTCTGCCGCTGCGAAGAGGTAACGGCTGGCGCGATCCGCGAACAGGTGCAGCTGGGCTGTGTCGGCCCCAACCAGACCAAGTCCTTCAGCCGCTGCGGCATGGGCCCCTGCCAGGGCCGCCAATGCGGGTTGACGGTGACCGAGATCATCGCCAAGGAGGCCAAGCTGCCGCCGCAGGACGTCGGTTACTACCGCATCCGCCCACCGCTCAAATCGCTGTCCTTGGCCCAGCTGGCCGCAGGCGTGTGACATGGTGGCCTTAGCCAGCCCGGCATCGGGCAGCAGCGATGTGCTGGTGATTGGGGGCGGCCTGCAAGGCCTCTCCAGCGCCTTCCAGCTCGCCAAGGCGGGCCTGCGTGTACGCCTGCTCGAGGCCGAGTACTGCGGCCGCCATGCCTCCGGCGTCAATGCCGGTGGCGTGCGCACCTTGGGCCGCCATGTGGCTGAGATTCCGCTGGCCTTGGCCGCGCGTGAGCAGCTCTGGCATGGCCTGGCAGACATCATTGGCAGCGATGGTGGCTTTGTGCCCTCGGGCCAGCTGCAGGTAGCAGAGAACGAGGCCGACGAGACCAAGGCCAAGGCGCGTGTGGCCATGCTCAACGGCCTGGGTTTTTTCCACGAGCAATGGGTGGACCAGCAGCAGGTGCGCGCGCTGGTGCCCAGCATCTCGCCCCATGTGGTGGGCGGCCTCTGGGCCGACCGCGATGGCTATGCGCTGCCCTACAAGGTGGCCACGGCCTACCGCCTGGCGGCAGAAAAACGGGGCGTGCAGATCATTGAACAAGCCCCCGTGCTGCGGGTCGACCACCAGGCCGGCATGTGGCAGGCCAGCACCGCGCAGGGCGCGTTCCATGCGCCCTGGCTGGTCAACACCGCAGGCGCCTGGGCGGCAGATTTTGCCGCGCAGGTGGGCGACCCGGTGCCCATGGTGGCGGGCGGCCTGATGCTGATGGTCACCCAGCGCGTGGCACCCTTTGTCAAACCGGTGCTGGGTGCCATGGGCCGGCCGCTGTCGTTCAAACAGTTCGACAATGGCACGGTGGTGATTGGGGGCGGCCTGCGCTGCGAGGCCGATGCCAGCCAGCGCCATGCGATGGTCGATCTCAACCGCATGCCCAAGAGCGCGCAGACGGTGATCGACCTGTTCCCGCATCTGCGCGATGTGAGCATTGCAAGGGCCTGGACCGGTATCGAGGGCTTTATGCCCGATGAGATTCCGGTCATCAGCCCCAGTGCCAGTGCTGATAACCTCGTGCATGCCTTTGGCTTCTCAGCCCATGGCTTTGAGCTCAGTCCGATTACCGGCTGCATTGTGGCCGAGCTGGTGACCCAGGGCACCAGCAGCTTGCCGATTTCGGCGTTTCGTGTGGACCGCTTTGCTAATGCTTAGCTGCAGCGGTCGTATTTTTATCTCAGGGAGTAAATGATGAGCAACGACATCCAACGTATCGACAGCAATGAACGCCTCAGCCGCATCGTCGTGCATGGCGGCGTGGTCTATGTGGCTGGCGTGACCGCTGGTGATATCTCGGGCGACATTGGCGCCCAGACCCGCGACGTGCTGGCCAAGATCGACGGCTACTTGAAAACAGCCGGCACCAGCAAGTCGCGCCTGCTGACGGTGCAGATCTGGCTCAAGGACATCGACAAGGATTTCGCTGGCATGAACCAGGTATGGGGCGAATGGGCCGACAAGGCCAATATGCCGACCCGTGCAACCTGCGAAGCCAAGCTGGCGCGCCCCGAGCTGCTGGTGGAGATCATCGTTAGCGCAGCAGCTTAAAGCCTGCCCACACAGCAAAATGCCAGCCCCTCGGGCTGGCATTTTTTGCTTAAAGATTCAGCAGGTCAGGGGATCAACAAACCGCGCTGCACCGCTGGCCGCTGCAGCCAGTGGCTGAGCACGCGGCTGACTTCGGGGTACTGGCCCCAGCCGATCAGGGCCTCTGCGTTGTAGCGCACGATCATGTTGCGGATCCAGGGGAAGATGGCGATGTCGGCAATCGTGTAGGTATCACCGGCCACCCATTCCTTGCCGGCCAGGTGCTTGTTCAGGACGGTCAGCAGGCGCTTGGATTCGTCCACATAGCGGGTCAGCGGGCGCTTGTCTTCAAAATCCTTGCCGGCAAAGATATTGAAAAAGCCGACTTGGCCAAACATCGGGCCGATGCCGCCCATCTGGAACATCAGCCACTGCAGGGTCTCGTAGCGCTTGACGGGGTCCTGCGGCAGGAACATACCTGTCTTCTCGGCCAGGTAGACCAAGATGGCGCCGGACTCGAACAGCGCAATCGCCTGGCCGCCCGGGCCGTTGGGGTCGATGATGGCCGGGATCTTGTTGTTCGGGAAGGTGCCAACAAACTCGGGTGAGTTTTGGTCATTGCTCTCGAAGCTGATCTTGTGAACTTCATAGGGCATGCCCAGCTCTTCGAGCAGGATGGAGACCTTGACGCCATTGGGCGTGGGCAGCGAATACAGCTGCAGCAGATCGGGCCGGGTGGCCGGCCATTTGCGGGTAATACTGAAATCGGCGAGGGTGCTCATGGGAATCTCCAGACGATATGCAGGCGGCTTGCAGGTGTGCGCCCTGCCAGCAGCATAAAGCAGATCGGGCGCTGGCCTGTCGGCCTACTTCGCGTCCTGGGGCTTCACAAAGTCGATGCGCAGGCCCTCGGCCGTCACCTTGAAGGTGGCGGGCAGCTCGGCCGCCTTGTCCAGGCGGTCCAGGTCTTCCTGGCGCAAGGTGTGTACGACCACATCCTCCATCGCATGCTCGGCCGCGCGGGGCGCGTAGGCCTGCAGCATCACGGCCATGGACTCGGGCAGGCCGTTCATCTGCAGCGAACGCACCTGCACCTGGGTGGCGCGCAGGCTGTGGTCGCTGGGGGAGTAGCGCAGCGCAAAGTCCAGCACCATGGTGCCGTCCAACCGGTGGGGCAGCACCTTGCCTGACATGTCGGCGCGCATCGTCGCCTGGATGCGGTTGGCCTCGGGCAGCAGTTGCAGGCTGGGCGCCTGCACATCGAGCTGCAAGAGGCCCAGCAAGGGATAGGAGCGGGGGAAGGACTTGGCCACGATGGTCTGCAGCTCGGCGGCAGACAGGGTGTAGCTGGGAGGGGAGAGCAAGGAGCAGGCGGCCAGCATGCTGGCGGCGAACAGGCTGGAGGCCAAGAAAAGGCGGCGGCGCATAGGGATTGGAAAGCGTAAAAGCGGAGGGCAGGTGGAGGCAAATCGTACCCATCGATGGTCGGTACGAGCGCTGGATTTTCCCACCCACAGGGATCGCATTGTTGCGCAGCTTGCATAACATTGTGTGCTGCACGAACAATGTCAGGTAAAGATGGCCCATCTCCTTGTTTTATTGGGGTAAATGCCCACTTTTCGCGGACTGGGCGGGCGTTAGTCGATGTAATTTTCGTGTGAGAATTCGCAGGCTTTCCGGCTGCGGACGATGGCGCACGCTGGTGCACCACCGTTCTGCCTCCCGGCTCGAAGGCGCTGCTTCCCGGCAACGCCTGCCCAGATCCCTAGGACAGACATGACTTTCGCATTGAACAAGCGCGCCCTGGCGCTGGTGGGCGCCTCGCTCATCGGCACGGCCCACGCCCAACACCTGACCATTGCCCTGGCCTCCGAGCCAACAGCGGCCGATCCCCACTACCACAAGATGACGACGAACGACTCGTTCTCGGCGCATGTCTATGACTCGCTGGTGGGCCGTACCGCCAGCATGGAGCTGGTGCCCGCCCTGGCCACCTCGTGGAAGAACCTGGACGACCTGACCTGGGAGTTCAAGCTGCGCAAGGATGTGAAGTTCTCCAACGGCGCACCGTTCACGTCGCAAGATGTGCTGTTCACCATCTGCCGCACCTTGAACAACGAGACCAACGTCTCGCAGTCGTACATGGATACGACCAAGCTGATCACCGATGTGCAGACCCCCGATGCCTTGACCGTCATCGTCAAGACGGCCGAGCCCGTGCCGCTGATCCCGGCCGAGTTTGCGCGCAACCTGCCCATCATCTCCAGCAGCATCATCCAGCACGGCGCGCTCAAGTTTGCGCCCAAGGAAGGCTGCGGCTACAAGGGTCCCTGGCCCACGGTGGCGGATTTCAACAGCGGCAAGATGGCCATTGGCACCGGCCCGTTCAAGCTCAAGTCCTATGTGAAGGGCAATGCCATCACCTTGGAGCGCAATGACAGCTACTGGGGCCCCAAGCCCGCCTGGCAGACCGTCAAGATGGTGGCCGTGCCCAATGCCGGCCCGCGCCTGACGGGCCTGATGTCGGGCGACTACGACCTGATCGAGAACCCGGCCGCCCGCGACCTGGCCCGCATCAAGGAAGACAAGAAGCTGGCCTTTGTGGCCACGCCTTCGACCCGCCTGGTGTTCTTCCAGCCCGATATCGGCCGCGACAAGTCGCCCTTTGTGACTGCCCCCGATGGCAAGAACCCGCTGCAGGATCTGCGCGTGCGCAAGGCCATCAACATGGCGATTGACCGCAAGGCCATCGTGCAGCGCCTGATGGATGGAATGGCCACCCCCGCTTACCAGTACATGCCCGATGGCATGTTTGGCGGCCTGGCCAAGGCGCCTGAGATCAAGTTCGACCCCGAAGGCGCCAAGAAGCTGCTGGCCGAAGCCGGCTACCCGAATGGTTTCGAGATGACCTTGTCTTCGACCAACGACCGCTACATGAACGACACGCAGATCTCGCAAGCGGTTGCGCAGTACCTGACCCGCATTGGCATCAAGACCAAGGTGGATGCGCTGACCGCGTCGATCTACTTCCCCAAGCGCGCCAAGCGTGAGTTCAGCTTCCCGATGGGTGGCTGGCCTTCGGAGAACGGCGAAGCCTCGGGCCTGTTCCAGCTGTGGGTGACGACCACCGACTCGCCCAAGGGCCTGGGCACCAGCAACTACGGTGCCTTCAGCAATACCGATTTCGACAAGGTCTATATCCCCGCTGCCAAGACGGTGGACCCGGTCAAGCGCAAGGCCATGCTGGAGCAGGCCACGCAGATCGCGCTGGACAACGTGCCCCTGATCCCGCTGCACTTTGAGAGCAGCATCTGGGCCTTCAAGAAAGAGCTGCGCTACGAAGGCCGCCGCGACCAGTACACGCTGGCCACATCGGTCAAGCCCGCCAAGTAAGCGCGGCGCCTGAAGCAGCCGGGGCGCTGGCCCCGGCCTGCGGATGGGATGGGTTGCTGTGGCACGGCATTTGCATTGCCTGACAGCAGAGGCTTTTAACCAAGGAGGAACGACCTGTGTCTACCAAGAAGATCTCGCGCCGCATACCTTTGTCGCTGGCCAGCTTTGCTGCGCTGGCCCTGCCTGCGGGCATGGCTGCTGCGCAATCGCTGACCATCGGCCTGGCCTCCGAGCCCACCGCCGCTGACCCGCATTACCACAAGGTCACCACCAACGATGCGTTCTCGGCCCATGTCTTTGAGTCGCTGATCAACCGCAATGCGCAGATGGAGCTGATCCCGGGCCTGGCCCAGTCCTGGCGTGCCGTTGACGACAACACCTGGGAGCTGAAGCTGCGCCAGGGCGTGAAGTTCTCCAATGGCGAGCCCTTCACCTCCAAGGATGTGCTGTTCACCCTGTGCCGGGTGCTGAACAACGAGACCAATGTCTCGCGCTCCTACATGGAGCCGGCCCAGAGTTTCAGCGATGTGCAGACGCCCGATGACTACACCGTCATCATCAAGAGTGAACGGCCCATCCCCACCATGCCCAACGAGCTGGCGCGCTCGCTGCCCATCATCTGGAGCGGTATTGCCAAGTTCGACAAGCTGCGCTTTGCACCCAAAGAGGGCTGTGGTGTTACCTCGCCCTGGCCCACGGTGGCCGATTTCAATACCGGCAAGCTGTCCATCGGCACGGGCCCTTACAAGCTCAAGTCCTATGTCAAGGGCACCGGCATCGAGATGGAGCGCAACGAAGGCTACTGGGGCACCAAGCCGCACTGGAAGACCGTCAAGATGGTGCCCGTGCCCAATGCCGGCCCGCGCCTAACGGGCCTGATGTCGGGCGACTACGACGTCATCGAAAGCCCGGCTGCGCGCGACCTGCCGCGCATCAAGGAGAACAACAAGCTCGACTTTGTTGCCACGCCATCGACCCGGTTGGTCTTCTTCCAGCCGGATGCCGGCCGCGCGCAAAGCCCATTTGCCAAGGCCGCTGACGGCAAGAACCCGCTGCAGGACCTGCGCGTACGCCAGGCCATCAATATGGCGATTGACCGCAAGGCCATCGTGCAGCGGCTGATGGATGGCATGGCCACCGTCGCCAACCAGTACATGCCCACAGGCATGTTCGGCAGCCTCGACAAGCCTACCGAGATCAAGTTTGACCCCGAAGGCGCCAAGAAGCTGCTGGCCGAGGCCGGTTATGCCCAGGGCTTTGAGCTGACCTTGACCACCACCAATGACCGCTACATCAACGACGGCCAGATAGCGCAGGCGGTGGCCCAGTACCTGACGCGCATAGGGATCAAGACCACGGTGGATGCGCAGGCCGCAGCCATCTATTTCCCCAAGCGCGCCAAGCGCGAGTTCAGCTTTGCCATCGGTGGCTGGCCATCGGAGAACGGCGAGGCCTCGGGCCTGTTCCAGTACTGGGTGGCCACCACCGACAAGGACAAGGGCCTGGGCACCAGCAACTACGGGGCTTTTAGCCTGCCGGCGTTTGACCAGGTGTTTGTGCCCGCCATGGGGCAGATGGACGCGAACGCGCGCAAGGCCGCCTACCAACAGGCCACGCAGATTGCGCTGGCCAACGTTCCCCTGATTCCGCTGCACTTTGAAAGCAGCATCTGGGCATTCAAGAAAGGGTTGAGCTACGAAGGCCGACGCGACCAGTACACGCTGGCCATGTCGGTCAAGCCGAAGTAGAAAGCTGATGCCACACCGGGCGCAACACAGGCCCGGTCCCTGGCATGGCCCGCATCCAGCTCCAGTGGTGGGGCCATGCGGGCTTTGTGATTTTGTACGCCCCACGATGAACAGACTCCACAGAGGGCGGCAACCATGCAGGTGACAGCGCATGGCATTCTAATTTTGAGGACGTAATGTGATCGTCTATATCCTGCGCCGCATGGTGCAAAGTTTTCTGGTGCTGCTGGCGGTCTCGCTGGTGGTGTTCATGGCGGTATATGCGGTGGGAGACCCCATTGAGCTGCTGGTGAGCGCCGAGGCCAGCGATGCAGACCGCCAGGTCATGATCAAGCGCCTGGGGCTGGACCTGCCGGTCTGGCTGCAGTACTGGAGTTTTCTGACCCGCGCCTTCCAGGGCGATCTGGGTACCTCCTTTGTGCATGGCATCCCTGCCATCGAGCTGATCGTGCAGCGCTTTCCGGCCACGTTTGAGCTGGTGGTGGTCGCCATTGGCCTGACCTGCCTGCTCGGCATTCCGCTGGGCCTGATTGCTGGCCTGTTCAACGACAAGCCGCTGGGCCGCAGCCTGATGGGGGGCTCGGTGCTGGGCTTTTCGCTGCCCAACTTCTGGCAGGGCATGATGCTGATCCTGATGTTCGCCGTCTGGCTGCAGTGGCTGCCCTCGTCGGGCCGGGGTGACACGGTGAATGTGCTGGGCGTGCCGCTGTCGCTGCTGACGGCCGATGGCTGGAGCCATGTGATGCTGCCGGCCATCAACCTGGCGCTGGGCAATATCGCGCTGGTGCTGCGGCTCACCGCCACCGGCGTGATGGAGGCCAAGACGCAGGAGTATGTGAAGTTCGCGCGCGCCAAGGGCATCAGCGAGCGCCGCATCCTGACCCGCCACATTCTGCGCAACATCCTCATCCCCGTGGTCACCGTGATCGGCATGGAGTTCGGCACCCTGATTGCCTACTCGACCATCACCGAGACCGTGTTTGCCTGGCCCGGCATGGGCAAGCTTTTGATTGACAGCATCTACAAGCTCGACCGCCCGGTGGTGGTGGCCTATGTGATGCTGGTCACCTTCATCTTCGTGATGATCAACCTCTTGGTGGATCTGACCTATGCCGTGCTCGATCCGCGCGTACAGCTGCAGGAGGCCCAATGATGCAGCCCGACAAATCCCTGATGACCATCGACCCCAGCAAGCGGGCACAGCCCCTGCAAGACACGCCCCAGCGGCGTGCCATCCTCAAAAAGCTGCGCAGCAAACCTTCGGTCAAAGGCGCGGTGATTGCACTCATCGTGCTGCTGGCCGTGGTGCTGCTCTCGCCCTTTTTGTCGCCGCAAAATCCCTATGACCTGGGCGCGCTCGACCTGATGGATGGGCGCCTCAAGCCCCTGTCCGAAGCGGCTTCGGGCATGACCTACTGGCTGGGCACCGACGACCAGGGCCGCGACATGCTCTCGGCCATCCTGCATGGCCTGCGCATCAGCCTGATGGTGGGCCTGAGCGCCGTGGTGCTGGCCACCATCATCGGCAGCCTGGTCGGCCTGGTAGCGGCCTACTTTGGTGGCTGGGTCGATACGGTGCTGATGCGCATTGTCGACTTCATCCTCGGCTTTCCCACCATCTTGGTGGCGCTGGTGTTGCTGGCCATTTTGGGCCGGGGCGTCGACAAGGTGGTGATCGCCATCGTGCTGGTGCAGTGGGCGCATTACGCGCGCATCATGCGCGGCCGCGCCTTGCAAGAGCGCAAGAAGGAATACATCGAGGCGGCCAAGAACCTGGGCTTTCCCGGCTGGCGCATCATGACGCGCCACCTGCTGCCCAACTGCATGGGCCCGGTGATGGTGTTTGCCACCATCCAGATCGCCAATGCCATCGTGCTCGAAGCCACCCTGTCCTTCCTGGGCGTGGGTGTGCCGATTACCGAACCCTCCCTGGGTCTGCTGATCGCCAACGGCTTTCAGTACCTGATGTCGGGTGACTACTGGATCAGCATGTTCCCCGGCCTGGCGCTGTTGGCCCTGATCCTGTCGATCAACCTGATCGGCGACCGCCTGCGTGAAGCTCTGGACCCGAGGAAGTAATGACTATCCCTTTGCTTGAAGTACAAGATCTGCAGACGGTGTTCCACACCGAAGAGGGCGCATGGCCCGCCGTCAGCGACATCGATATCCGCCTGGAGGCGGGTGAAATTCTGGGCCTGGTCGGTGAATCCGGCTCGGGCAAGTCAGTCACCGGTTTCTCCATCTTCGGCATGATCGATGCGCCTGGTGAAGTGACTCAGGGCCGGGTGCTGTTCAAAGGCCAGGACCTGCGCGAACTGTCGGCCGAATCCATGCGCAAGCTGCGCGGCGACCGCATCGCGATGATCTTCCAAGACCCGCTGATGACGCTCAATCCGGTGCTGCGCATCGAAGAGCAGATGCTGGAAGCCATCGATGCCCACCAAAAGTTGCCCAAGTCGCAGGCGATCAAGCGCTGCGTGGAGGCGCTGGAGATGGTCGGCATCCCCGCGCCCGAAAAGCGGCTGCGCAGCTACCCGCATGAGTTCTCCGGCGGCATGCGCCAGCGCGTGGCGATTGCGATTGCCATGCTCAACCACCCCGATCTGATCATCTGCGACGAGCCGACGACGGCGCTGGATGTCACCATCCAGGGCCAGATTCTGTACCGCATGCAGCAGATCTGCCAGGCCCAGGGCACGGCGCTGATCTGGATCACCCACGACCTGGGCGTGATCGCCGAGCTGGCCGACCGGGTTGCCGTCATGTATGGCGGCCGCATTGTCGAGACCGGCACCGTTGCCGAGGTGCTGGATGCACCGCGCCACCCCTACACCCAGGGCCTGCTCAATTCGCTGCCCGCCCAGGCCACGCCGGGCGCGCGCCTGTCGCAGATCAACGGCATGGCGCCTAGCCTGTCGGGCCGTGTGCCCGGCTGCGCTTTTGCGCCGCGCTGCAGCCGCGCCACCCCGCGCTGCGTCGATGAGCAGCCGCCCGTCACCACCATCCCCGGCCGCGCATTCCGCTGCTTTGTACCGCTGGAGGCACCTGCCGCATGACCGCGATGACCCCCCCTGTGATTGAGCTGCGCGATGTGCACAAGCGCTTTGTCAGCTCCCCCGATCTGCTGCAAAAAATCGTCGGCGCTGTCGCCCGGCAGCCCGCGCAAACGCGCACCGTGCATGCCGTCAACGGCGTCAACCTGCAAATCGCCAAAGGCGAGGTGCTGGGCCTGGTGGGCGAGTCCGGTTGTGGCAAATCCACCTTGGGCCGCGTCGTAGCCGGTCTGCATCCGGCGACCGAAGGCCAGCTGCTCTACAAGGGCCAGGATGTGAGCGGCCTGGGCAGCCAGGACAAGCTCGCCTACACCTTGGGCGTGCAAATGGTGTTCCAGGACCCGCAGGCTTCGCTCAACCCGCGCCAAAAGCTGCACCAGATTTTGGGTGAGGCCTTGCATGTGCACAAGCTGGCACCGGCCGCTGATGTGCCCGGGCGCGTAGATGCCGCCTTGGCCGAAGTGGGCCTGGCCAGCGAGTACCGCGACCGCTTGCCGCACCAAATATCTGGCGGCCAGCGCCAGCGCATCGGCATTGCCCGCGCGCTGATGGTGACGCCCGATTTTCTGGTCTGCGATGAGCCGGTGGCCGCGCTCGATGTCTCGATCCAGGCGCAGGTGATCAACCTGTTCATGGACCTGCGCGCCCAGCGCGGCTTGACCTACCTGTTCATCAGCCACGACCTGGGGGTGGTGCGCCATATCTCTGACAAAGTGGCCATCATGTACCTGGGCAAGATCGTGGAGATGGCGCCCACCGCCGAGATCTTTGGCCAGGCCCAGCACCCCTACACCCAGGCTTTGCTGGCCGAGGTGCCCGATGTGGGCCGGCGCAAACGGGTGTTCACCCCCATCAAGGGCGAGATCCCCTCGCCGCTGAACCCGCCATCGGGCTGCACCTTTCACCCGCGCTGCCCGCACGCGATGGAGCGCTGCAAGCAAGAGGTGCCGCGCCTGCGCGAAACGGCAGCCGGCCATGTGACCGCCTGCCATTTGTTGGACTAATTTGTTGGACAAGCACTGAGGAAAACCACCGCATGGACTGGCAACGTTTTACACAGCAGCACGGCCGTTTTGCCATCGACTGGCAGGCCGGCGAGGGCGCACTGTACCTGCCCATCACCCTGAACTGCTACCGCCCCGAAGGCCTGGCACCCGATGCCCCCGTGGTGCTGGTGCAGCACGGCGTGCTGCGCAATGGTGACGACTACCGCGATTTCTGGATGCCGGCGGCCGAGCGCTATGGCCTGCAGATCATCGCGCCCACCTTTGGCAACGGGCACTGGCCGGGGGTGGAGAGCTACAACAATGGCAGCGTCTGGAGCGAAGAGGGCGACCTGCAGCCGCGTGCCTACTGGGCCTACCAGGCGGTAGTGAACCTGGCCCAGCAGCTGCGCGCTGCCGAGGTGCTGCGCGGCCAGCCGCTTTACCTGTTTGGCCATTCGGCCGGCGGGCAGTTTGTGCACCGCCTGGTCAGCACCCTGGGCGCAGCCGGCTTTGCTGGTGTGGCGGCGGGCAACCCGGGTTGGTACACCTTGCCCGATGCCCAGCAGGATTTTCCACAAGGCCTGGCCAGCATTGGCCTGGCCGATGACGCGCTGGCCCAGCTGCTGCGCACCCCGCTGGTGATTTTGGCGGGCGACCGCGACACCGACACCCAGGACCCGAATCTGCCCGCCGAGCCTGCCGCACTGCGCCAAGGCCCGCACCGCTTTGCCCGTGCCCGCCACTACTACGCGGCAGGCCAGCAGGCCGCTGAACGGTTGGGCATTCCGCTGGCCTGGCAACTGCATGAAGTAGCAGGCATTGGCCACGATGGCGAGGCCATGAGCCATGTCTGCGCCCATTTATGGTTTGAAGGGCGCATGCCCGATGCGGACTGGCTGGCCCCCTGGGCCGGCCGGGTCACCGCCTGACCCACCCTTATAAATTTTCGACAAGACCCAAGGAACAACGATGCAAGCAACAACGCAACAACTGGTGGATGGCATCTCGGCATGGATGCACTGCGAGTCGCCATCGAACAACCCCGCATCGATCGCCCGCATGGTCGAGATGATGCGTGCCCAGGCAGCGGCCGCTGGCCTGCGCGCCACGGTGATCGAGACCCAGGCCGAGGGCAAGCAAGGCCTGGGCCCGGTGCTGCCCGTGCTGCACATCACGAACCGCGCCGAGGGTGATACGCGAGAAGGCCTGCTGATCCTGGGCCACTCGGACACCGTGCACCCTATCGGCATGCTGGCCGACAACCCCATCCGCATCGAAGGCGACCGCCTCTACGGCCCGGGCGGCTACGACATGAAGGCCGGCATCTACCTGGCGCTGACAGCGATGAGCGCGGTGGCCACGCCCGGCAGCACGCCGCTGCCGGTGGACCTGCTGGTCGTGCCCGACGAAGAAACCGGCAGCCACGCATCGCGCAAGCACATCGAGGCCTTTGCCCGCAATGCCCGCTACTGCCTGGTGGCCGAGCCGGCCCGCGCCAATGGCGGCCGCTGCGTCACCGCCCGCAAGGGTACGGGCATGCTGCGCCTGGGCGTCAAAGGCCTGGCATCGCATGCCGGTGTGGCGCATGACAAGGGCCGCAGCGCGATCCGCGAAATGGCGCACCAGATTCTGGCGCTCGAAGCGATGACCGACTACCAGCGCGGCGTGACCGTGAGCGTGGGCACCATCGAAGGAGGCACCACCACCAACACCGTGCCGGCCTTCTGCAAATGCGTGGTGGATTTCCGCCTGCCCGATCTGCAGGCCGCCGATGAGCTGGTGGGCAAGATGCGTGCGCTGCGCCCCGTGGGCGAGGGCTTGACGCTCGATATCGATGTCGAAGTGAACCGCCCGCCGATGGTCAAGGACGCCCGCGCCGAAGCGCTACTGGCCAAGGCCCAGCAATCGGCCCGCGAAGCCGGCTTTGCACTGGAAGAAGCGCCCCCCACCGGTGGCGGCAGCGATGCCAACTTCACCTCGGCCATGGGCGTGCCATCGCTAGATGGCCTGGGTGCCGATGGCGACGGCGCGCACACGGTCTACGAGCACATCCTGGTGTCCACCCTGGAGATGCGTGCCCGCTTCTGGCTGCACCTGCTGCGCCACCTGGACTGAGACGCCAAGGCTGGCCACAGACGCGGGCTGGCTTAACCGTGCCGCTGGCCCTTGAAGGCCACCGGCGCGGTGCGCCCGCCCTTGCGGCGAACTACCACCGTGCCGGCGATCTTGTCGTGCCAGCCCTGCTTGCGCGGGTCAAACGCGACCCAGATAAGGCCCAGGCACAGTGGCAAGGCGGCGACAAAATAGCCGAGGTAGCGGACCACCGATTGGCCCAGGCTCATCGCCTCGCCCGTCTCGGCATCCACGATCTCGGCCCCGATCAGCATCTTGCCTGGTGTGGCGCGCAGCTTGTGCCACAGCCAGATGCAGGCAACAGCGGGCAGCACCCAGCTGATCAGCACATCGGCCGGGCCTTGCACCAGGCCCTCGGCCATGAAGTACTCCCAGCCATATATCGCCACCAAGGCTGGGGTGATGATGACCAGCAACACCACCGTGTCGATCAAGGCCGCACCCACGCGCGCCCAAAAGCCTACATATTCCAGATCGCTGTTATCCATTTTTTGCTCCACTGAGTGGCGCCATCTTAGGCCTCTCCGGTAAAGCCGGGGTGACAAGGCCTCCCCTTGCCATGGCAAGATGCGGCTTTCTCCACTGCCCCGAGCGCACCATGGCACCACCTGATTCCGAGCCCCGCATGGCCCCCGATATGTGGGCCTTTGAAGCCCTGTACGCCCAGCCAGCCCGGCTGGATGGTGAAACCCTGCGCGCCGCGCTGGCCGAGCGCCTGGGCGCGGTAGACCTGGTGGCAGATGGCGACACCATCTTGCTGGCGTTGCGCGACTACTGTGTCGATTACAGCGATAAAAAGGCGGTGCCCAGCGAGATCGCCATCATCCGTGCAGACCAGCCACTGGATGCCAGCGACTACGCCAGCGCGCTGGAGCAGACCTGGGACTGGCCCGAGAAGGAAAGCGCCTTGGCCCAGTGCCAGCACTGTGTGCTGGTGAGCGAGTTCATGGGCCGGGGGCTGTCCGCGCCCGAGCGGCTGGAGATCCTGCAGGCCGTCATGCATGTGCTGATCGAGAACGGCGGCGTCACGGCGATCAGCCAGACCAATGCGGGTTGCCTGCTCGATCCGCAGCGCTATCTAGAGGCCCATGCAGACGGTTTTGTTTACTACGGGGTGCTGAATGTGCGTTTTTTCAACATCAGCAACCGCCCCGGCGAGATGCTGATGGACAGCCTGGGCGGCTCTGCCTTTGGCGTGCCCGATGTGCAGCTGCTGTTCTCCGAGCTGGACCCCGCCGAAGTCTCGCGCTTTGTGTTCAATACCGGTGTCTACCTGGTCGAGCACGGCGATGTGATCGCCGATGGCCACACAGTGGCCGGCATCGATGGGCACAGCAAATGGGCCGGCAAGCACCTGGATGCGCTGGTGGAGCCTGAGCGTGTGGTGCTGGATATTGATCCGCGCCCGGCTGAGGCAGCCAGCCAGGGCCGCTGAGGTTTATACCGGCGGATAGCTGCCGGTGCCGTTCGGCCAGGTGGTCAACACCTCATGGCCGTCGGGTGTCACCGCCACCATGTGCTCCCACTGCGCCGACAGCGAATGGTCCTGGGTCACGACGGTCCAGCCATCGGCGAGGGTCTTGACCTGGCGCTTGCCGGCATTGAGCATCGGCTCGATCGTGAACAGCATGCCCGCCTCCAGTACTAGGCCCTCGCCCGGGTTGCCGTAGTGCAGCACATTGGGGGTGTCGTGGTAGATCTGGCCAATGCCATGGCCGCAAAACTCACGCACCACACCAAAGCCCGCGCGCTTGGCCACCGTCTCGATCGCATGGCCGATATCGCCCAAGGTGGCGCCCGGCCGCACCTGGGCAATCCCTGCGCGCAATGCCTCATAGGTGGTGTCCACCAGGCGCTTGGCCAGAATGCTGGGCGTGCCGACAAAGAACATGCGGCTGGTATCGCCAAACCAGCCATCCTTGATAACGGCCACGTCGATGTTGACGATGTCGCCCTTTTTCAAAATCCGTTCCTCGGACGGAATGCCGTGGCAGACGACATGGTTCACCGAGGTCAGGATGGTCTTGGGGTAGTCCTGGTAACCCAGATTGGCCGGCACCGCCTGCTGCACATTCACGATGTAGTCATGGCAGATGGCATCGAGCGCTGCCGTGCTGACCCCCGGCACTACATGGGGCGCAATCATCTCCAAAACCTCGGCCGCCAACTGCGCCGCCTGGCGCGCGCTGGCCAGCTCGCTGGTCGTGTGCAAGGGCGTTGTGCTGTGCTTCATGCTGCCGCCTTCTGCTTGGCGACCAGCGCATGGATGTCCAGCCCGCCCTCCAGCTCCGCTTGCACCAGCACCTGGCAGATCTCCCGGTGATCCAGATCGGGGTACATCTCGGCGAGCATGCCCACCCGCATCCAGTGCTCGGCCTGCGCATTGATGGAGCGGCTCAGCGCAGCACTGGCGATGCGCAGGTTCTCATGCATGGGGTCTGAAATTTTGACGATGCCCATGGCGATCCTCTATAAAACATATGCGGATTGTATATGTTTCGTATATTTTTTGCAGAGGCGCTCAGTAGCTCGGGATTTCTCGCTTTACGCAACCGGTGACCGTTAAGGAAACTCTGCAAAACTTCCTGCCGTGGTCTGAACGCGGTCTCGGGCGATCCGCTGCGTTGTCTTCCTTGTCAATAGCTACGGCTATTGACTGCAAAAGACGCCTTGCGCCTCATCCCGATCCGCGTCCATCCCGCTTGGCGAGGGTTTTGCAGAGCCTCCTTAACAAATGAGGTGCTGGGTGGCCCGGGTGGAGGCCACATAAACCAATCTGGCTTCCAGCGCTCTGTCTTTGTGAACATCCTTGGCCTTGCGCTCTGCGTCGCTGATGACCACCGCGACCACTGGCCATTCCAGTCCTTTGCTGACATGCATGGTCATCAATTTGATAGCGTTTTCTTCTGGTTTGAATTGGCCGGAGCGCTCACGCACGCGGTGAGGCAGATTTTTGCGGCGCAGTGCGTCGGCGCAGACCAGTAGCTCGTCTTTGTGGCGGCAGAGAACGGCCATCTCCCCCCAGGCCATGCCCTGCGCATGCTGATCCGCCAGCAGTTCTGCCACACGAGCGGCTCTTTGCGCCAAGTTGGGCAGATCGATAACGACAGGCTCGGTACCTTCGCGGCCACAGCTTATGGGCTTTAGCAGTGGTATGCCGTCGTCATCTTTTGCCTCTTCGGGCGTGAGCAGGTCGCCTGCCACCTGGTGCGCCAGCTGCAGTATCTGCCGTGTATTGCGGTAGTTGATCTTGAGAATCGTGGTGCGGCCAGCGGCTTGAATGCCCACGCTTTTCAGGCTGAAATTGCGTTTCTGTCCCCGGTCGTAAATGCTTTGTGCATCGTCGTAGAGCAGCAGCAGGCTGTTGGTATTCGGGTCCACCATCTGAGTGATCAGCTTGAGCCATTCGGGTGCGAAGTCATGGCCTTCATCGATCAGGATGGCGTGGTACTGGCCAGCAGGTATCAGCTTGCTGTCCACGCCCTGGATGAGACGCTGCTCGAACTCTCGCATGGCCTTGCCCGGGGGCCACTGGTTGCTGCCCTCCGGAAGTTGGTTGTGGGCGACGAGTTGCTCGCGACACCATTTGTGGAAATGGCGTACATGCACGCGGTCTTGCAGACCTTTGGCCTCTATGCTCGCGGCCAGATTGACGCCCAGCGGTTCGTTGTAGCAGAGCACCAGAATGGGTTTGCTGCCCGGCGCTTGGGTTTGAGACAAATGCTCGGCGCGGTAGCCGAGGATCATGGTCTTGCCCGAGCCCGCTACGCCGTGGATAACCCGGTGGCCATCGCCCAGGCTGCGCGCCAGTTGCTCCTGCTGTATATCCATCACGCGCATGATGTCCGGCAGGTCTTCTGCATCGCCGCCGGCATTGCTGCCAAACAGATGCTGTTGCTGGGGTACTCGCACTTCTGGGAACAGCTGCCAGCGGACACGGTCCAGCTGAGAGGGGCTTATCGTTTGCTTGAAACGGTAGGGAAACATGGCCCACAGCCGCTGCTGGAAGGCCTCTGGGTCTGCGTCTTCCTGCATTTCGTCCTGGCAGATCACCAGGTGACTGGGAATGGCTGCATCCAGCCCGGCCTGCTCAAACTGCCTTCTGCTGATACGTGTCAGCACGACGCCGTGGCCCCAGGGAAAAGCCAGTTTTCCTTGGTATGGGCCATCGGTGTGAATGAGCTGGGGATCGCGCGCCAGCGCATTGACCACCTGGATGGCGCAGTGGCTCGCTTGCTGCAGCGGGCTCATCACCACCTTGGGCTGCTGGCTGTCATTGGCCAGAATCTCGAAATACTCCCGAGTGGCCTTGCGGATGGTGCCCAGATGCCAGTCCTTGGTCTCCAAAATCAGAGCGCCCCGGTGAGGATGCACGAGCACAAAGTCCGGCCGTGTCTGCTTGGGGCCGATGGGTACATCCCACCACAGCAAGTAGTCCGCATCCAGCTTCTGCTGCAAACGCTCAGCCAAGCGTTTTTCTCCTGCGGTCATCCTTCCAGCGCAACTGCTCAGTGCAGGTATCAGCACGGCCATCCCATCTCCTTGTTCTCATTTCGCTGTATACGAATGTAACCCAGGGCGCCAATAGCTTAGAGCTAGCGCGGCTGCACCGCAGGCAGAGAATGCTGTTGCAGTTGCTAAAGATATATCTTTACAAAAAACCCGCTTGAAATTTCTCCACGAAAGATATATCTTAGATGCATCTTAGTAAAGGAGCACAGATGCCACATCCCCACCACCACTTTCACCACGACCACCACCTTTGCAGCCCCCGTGGCCGCCACATGGGCGACGAGGGCGGCCCCGGTCGCGGCCCGCGCCACCATGGCGATGGTCCCGGTCATGGCCACGGCCCGCACGGCCATGGGCCCGACGCTGCGCGCCACCTGGCGCACAAGCGCGAGCGCATGTTTGAGGCCGGTGGCCTCAAGCTGCTGGCGCTGCATTTGATTGGCCAGCAACCCAGCCATGGCTACGACGTGATCCGCGCCGTGGGCGAGCTGGTCGGCGGCGACTACCAGCCCAGCCCCGGCACCATCTACCCCACCTTGAGCTACCTGGTGGACATGGGCCATGCGACGGCCAGCGAATCCGAAGGCGGCCGCAAGCGCTACACCATCACCGCTGAAGGCGAGCAGGCTCTGGCCGAGCAGGCCGATGCGCTGCAGCTGCTGCTGACGCGCCTGGCACGCGGTAAGGACCGTGATGCCCGCCAACGCCCGCCGCAGCTGGTGCGCGCGATTGAGAACTTCAAGATGGCCCTGCGCTTGAAGATGGCCGGCGATGGCGAGACGGCGCTGACGGCCGAGCAGATCGACAAGATCGCCGCTTTGCTCGATGAGGTCGCGCTGAAGATCGAAAAAGCCTGAGCGCGTTCCGGGCCTGTTGCCCGGCCGCCGCAAAGCTTGCGCCATATCGTGTCGCCAGGCCCTGGGCCGGGGTATGCTCGGTAGCTATCCATCCTCCGAGATGACAACCTCTACCGAGCAAAACCATGCAACGACGCCACTTTGTAGCCGCCACCTTTGTCATGGGTAGCGGCTCCTTTTTTGGCCTGGCCGGATGCGCATCCCGCCAGTCTGCCCACCCCCGCGCCGACCGCGCCTTGCACAAGGCGCTGACCTTGATTGAAGCCCAGAGCGGTGGCCGCCTGGGCGTGTATGCGTTTGATGGCGAGACGGGCGGCGAAGCGGGCTACCGCAGCGATGAGCGCTTTCCGATGTGCAGCACCTTCAAGACCTTGCTGGCCGCGCATGTGCTGTACCTGGGGCAGACGGGGGCGCTGGACCTGGGCCAGCAGCTGCTGGTGACCTCGGCCGACATGGTGCCCTATGCGCCGGTGACCGAGAAGTACAAGGACCAGCCCGGCGGCATCAGCCTGCTGGAGCTGAGCGAGGCGATTGTGGTGCTGAGCGACAACGTGGCCGCCAACCTGCTGCTGCGCGCCAGCGGTGGGCCCGAAGCCTTGACGGCCTGGCTGCGCACTTTGGGCGACAAGACCACGCGGCTGGACCGCATCGAGCCCTTGCTGAACACCGCCGTGCCGGGCGATGCCCGCGACACCACCACGCCACGTGCGATGCAGGCCAGCCTGCAAGCGCTGCTGCAAGGCGATGTGTTGAAGGGCTATGGCCGCGCAATGCTGCAGCAGTGGCTGAGCGACAGCCGCACCGGCGACAAGCGGGTGCGTGCGGGCCTGCCCGCTGAATGGCGCGTGGGTGGCAAGACCGGTGCCGGTGCCAACAGCACCGCCAACGATTGCCTGATCGCCTGGCCCAATGCCGCGTCGGAAGGCCTGATCATCACCGCCTTCCTGACCGGCGGCGAGCGCACGACGGCGCAAAGCGATGAGGTGCTGGCCAAGGTGGGCGCCGCCATTGCGCAGTGGCACGCGGCCCTGTAACTACCTGGACTACTTCGGCAAGGCCTGGCGCGGGCCTGCCAACAGTCCCTTGCACAGCTGCAGCAGCGCCCAGAACAGCGCCAGCGGTATCACCAGGGTCTGCAGCGCAAACACCACCATCAAGGTCACGAGGCGTTCGACCTGCTGGTCAAGCTGCTGCTGCAGCTCGCTGAACTTGTCGCGCAGCGCATCGCCCGGGTTGCGCACCAAAGATTGCACGCCCGAAGCCGTCTGGCTGGCCGATTGCTGGGCCTGCTGCCCCCATTGTTTGAAGCGCTCCCACAGACTCGTGCTTTCGCTGGGCGCTGTCTGCGCCGCTGCGGGCGGAGCAGTGTCTGCCTGCGTGTTGGGCGTTGTTGGCGCCTTGGCGGGGCCGCGCACATCAAACTGCTGCAGCTGGCCGACGGCGCCTTCGGTGGCGATTTGGTTCTCCTGGTAGGTGTTGGCCATAAAGTGCTGGAACAGCGCCTCGCTGCCGATGATGGTGACGGGCATCACCAGCCGGGTGAATAGCAGCACCACCAGCAGGCGGCTGAGCCAGGTCGGCACCGTCTGCTGGCGCCAGCGCAGCAGCAGCCAGGCCAGTGCGATGAGGCTGAGCACGCCGGTGACGCCATAGCTGCCGCCCATCGACAGCAGGAGTTTTTGCAGGCCAAAGGCAATGCTGGCCCAAAGCATCCAGTCGGCAAACTGCGCGACCAAATCGCTGATGGGGGCCAGTACCTGGCCTAAGGTGAGGGTGAGGCCCACGCCCATGGGCTGCACCGCCAGCTCGGTGCCCTGCAGCACGGAGACCACGCTGTGCAGCGCGCGGGCCGTGGCAAAGCTGAGCAAGGAGCGCTGCAGGCCGTCGTCTACATAGCGATCAGCGACGGACTGGAAAGCCGGCAGCCAGCACAGCAGCACGGCCAGCACCAGCAGGGCTGCCAGTGCGATCTGGCGGGGCGTCCAGCGGAATGTGCCCGACGGACGGGGGGCGGGGAGAGGATTGTTCATCGGCGGGCGGCTCGAACAGGGGCCGTAGGTCGAAGGAACAACCGATTATTCCAGATACATCTGCGCGAGCTTTTGCTGGGCCTTTGCATCCACTCCCAGCACCTTTTCGACGTAGTTGGGGATGCTGCCGTAGTCCTGCAGCACGGGCTGGATCGCGGCGGTCAGGAACGGCTCTTGCACGCGCCACAGCACCTGCAGCACGTCATCGGGGATCTGGGCAGCAGCGGCCACGGCCTTGGCCGGGCGGTGGTAGTAGTCGTTGGTCAGCAGATAGTCCTGCAGCACGACATCCTGGGGTACGCCCAAAGTGGTCAGCAGCAAGGTGGCGGCCCAGCCGGTGCGGTCCTTGCCGGCGGTGCAGTGGAAGACGATGGGGGCATCGCTGTCGAGCAGCATCTCGAAGAACTGCGCAAACGGGGCGGCGTTGTCGTGGATAAAGCTGCGGTAGGTGTCTTGCATCAAGCTCACCGTGTGGTCCGGCGTCAGGCGCTCGCCTTGCTGCATCAGGCTGAAGGCGCGCTGCACCAGGGTCGGCTCAATAGCCAGTGAATGGTGCTGCAGGCCGTCGATCGCATAGTGGTCCACGCTTTGCTCGCGCTGACCGCGAAAATCCGCCGAGCGGGCGACGCCCAGCTCGCGCAGCAGCTGCCGTTGGGACTCGGGGCTGAGCAAGGCCAGGTGGTCGGATCGAAACAGCTTGCGCCAACGCACCGTGCGGCCGTCCAGGCCCTGGTAGCCGCCCAGATCGCGGAAATTGCTGGTGCCGTCGAGCGGCAGGTGGCGGCTATAAGCCTCAGTGGTGGTCAGGGGGGTGGCGAGGGGAGCGGATTCGACTTGGATGGGCATCCGCTGTTTATAGCCCAACTCCAAGTCCTGGGCACGACACCAGGGTGTCATCCGTCCCGCTCCCGCTGTGCAGCAGCACCGGGGCGGGCAGGTCTGTCTCAACGGCGACGGCCTGGCACGCGGCGCATGGCACCATTTGCAGGCCCCCGCTACCCAAGACCGCACCATGGATTTTTCCCTGTCCCCCGAACTGCAGGCGCTGCGCGACAAGACCCGCGCCTTTATCGCCGAGCAGGTGATTCCGCTGGAGAACGATGCCCGGCAAAGCCGCCATGGCCCTGATGAGGCACTGCGCCGCGAGCTGGTCGAGCGCGCCCGCGCGGCCGGCTTGCTCACGCCCCATGCCTCGCGCGAGCTAGGTGGGTTGGGGCTCACGCATGTCGAGAAGGCGGTGGTGTTTGAAGAGGCCGGCTACTCCTGGCTGGGCCCCACGGCGCTCAACATCCATGCGCCCGATGAAGGCAATATCCACCTGATGGAGGCGGTGGCCACCCCGGCGCAGCAAGAGCGCTGGCTGCGCCCGCAGGTGGCCGGCCATCTGCGCTCCTGCTTTGCGATGACCGAGCCGGCGCCGGGTGCCGGATCTGACCCTGCCGCGCTGGCCACGGTGGCGGTGCGCGATGGCGATGACTACCTGATCAGCGGGCAGAAATGGTTCATCACCGGCGCCGATGGGGCGGACTACGCCATCATCATGGCGCGTACCGAAGACGGCGGCGCCACCATGTTTTTGAGCGATATGGACCGGCCCGGCATTGTGCTGGAGCGCCACATGGAGGCCATGGATGCCTGCTTTACCGGCGGCCACGGCGTGCTGCGCTTTGACCAGCTGCGCGTGCCCGCCAGCGACATCCTGGGCGAGGTGGGAAAGGGCTTTCGCTATGCCCAGGTGCGGCTGGCGCCCGCGCGGCTGACGCACTGCATGCGCTGGCTGGGCCAGGCCCGGCGCGCGCAGGATGTGGCGCTGGCTTATGCGCGCCGCCGTACCGCCTTTGGCAAGCCGCTGGCTTCGCACGAGGGGGTGGGATTTATGCTGGCCGACAACGACATGGACCTGCACACCGCGCGCCTGCACATCTGGCACACCGCCTGGCTGCTGGACCAGGGCGAGCAGGGCAGCTATGAATCGAGCCGCGCCAAGGTCGTCTGCTCCGAGGCCGAATGGCGTGTGGTGGACCGCTGCGTGCAGATGCTGGGCGGGCAGGGCGTGACCATGGAGACCCCGGTGATGCGCATCTTCATGGACATGCGCGCCTTTCGCATCTATGACGGCCCCAGCGAAGTACACCGCTTCAGCATGGCGCGCAAGCTGGTGCAGGCGGCCGAGAAGGATGCGCAGGCCGAGCGCGGCGTGCCTGCCATCATTCAGGCGGTGCCCGCAGCGCCGCGCCCGCTGTGAGCGCGGCCACGCACAGCCCGCAGGCCATCGCGCAGTTGCTGCAGCCTTATCTGCACAGCCTGGGCCTGTCGGGTGGCGAGCCGGTTGCCGTCAGCGTGCTGGCGGGCGGCCAGTCCAACCCCACCTACAAACTGCAGGTGGGCAGCCGGCAGATGGTGCTGCGCAAGCAGCCCGCCGGCAGCCTGGTGGCCGGTGCGCATGCGATTGACCGCGAGCACCGGGTGATGCAGGCGCTGGCCGGCACGGCAGTGCCCGTGCCCCGCATGCTGGCCTATTGCGACGATGCCGAGCTGCTGGGCACGCCGTTTTACCTGATGGATTTTTTGGATGGCCGGGTGCTGCTGGACCCGGCCTTGCCCGGCATGCAGCCGGCCGAGCGCGGCGCGCTGTATGGCGAGATGAACCGCGTGATTGCCGCGCTGCACCAGCTGGACCCCGCCGCGCTGGGCCTCGCCAGCTATGGCCGCCAGGGCGGCTATGTGGCACGGCAAACCAAGCGCTGGAGCCAGCAAACCCAGCAGCTCAGCCTGGCGATCGACCCCGCGATGCAGCGGCTGATGGACTGGCTGCCCCAGCATTTGCCCCAGGCGGAAGAGACCACCCTGGTGCATGGCGACTACCGGCTGGACAACCTAGTGTGGCACCGTACCGAGCCCCAGATCATTGGCGTGCTGGACTGGGAGCTGTCCACCTTGGGCGATCCTCTCGCCGACCTGGCCTACCAAGGCATGGCCTGGCGCGTGCCGCCTGCGCTGTGGCGCGGCATAGGCGGTTGTGATCTGGCGGCCTTGGGCATCCCTGACGAGCGCGCCTACCTGGCGCTGTATGCCCAGCGCACCGGCCGCGACCCGGGCCCCCTCTGGGAGTACTACCTGGCCTTCAACCTGTTCCGCATGGCAGCCATCCTCTACGGCATTGCGCAGCGCGCCGCCGATGGCACGGCTGCTGCCGCCGATGCCGCTGCGACGGGGGCCAAGGCCGGCCCGCTGGCGGTGCTGGGCTGGCAATGTGCGCAGGCTTTTGAGCGCGGCTGACAAAACCCGCAGGCAGCAGGCGCTGGCTGCGGGCTGGGGGTGCTCAGCGATCAGGCGCGGCCTTGGGCGGGGTGGTTCACCGACAGGAAATGCTGGACCACAGGCGGCTCGCTGCCCTGGTGGTACTGCGCCACTTCGCTTTGCACATCGGCATCGCTGTGGGTCACCCGCTTGTGCTGGCGCAGGTGCTCGGCCCAGGATTCGACCTGGAACCACTCCATAAAGTGGTCCTCGGCTGCGGTGTCCTGCACGATGCCCCAGGTGTAGGCGCCATCGCGGCGGCGGGCGGCAGACAGGCGGGCCAGGGCTTTGAGGAAGGCGGGCTGCTGGTCCTTGGCGACCTGGTAGTGGATCTGGATCATCACCGGGCCCCGGTCCTTGTCGACTGGGTTGGCGGTCAGCGGCTCGGGCCAGTGGTTGGCGGGCACCAGGTCGGCTTCGCCTTCGGGCAGCTTGATGCGGTGGGCGATCAGACCCATGACGACCAGGCCCACGGCGCCGATCAGCAAGGTGCTGGGGACGCCCATGGCCTTGGCGGTAAAGCCCCAGCTCAGGCTGCCGAAGGTCATCGCGCCATTGAAGACGGTCAGGTAGACGGCCAGTGCGCGGCCCCGTACCCAGTTGGGCAAGATGGCCTGGGCCACGCCGTTGAGGGTGGTGAGCGCGGTGATCCAGGACTGGCCCAGCAGCAGCAGTGCCAGCACGGCAGCCCATTGGGGCGGCGAGGTGGCGAGGAAGGCCATGACGGCAGCCGACACCAAGGCGGACATCAGCAGCAGGCCATCGGACGACAGACGACTACGCAGCTTGGGCAGCAAGAAGGCACCGCCAATGGCGCCAACACCGACAGCACCCAGCAGCACACCGTAGAAGCCGGCCCCACCGCCCAGCAGCTGGCGGGCCACCAGGGGCAGCAGCGCCCAGACCGAGCTGGCCAGTGCAAAGAACAGGAAGGCACGCAGCAGCACCACATGCAGCTCGCGGCTGGAGCGGGCATAGCGCAGGCCGGCACGGAAGGCGCCTGCAAAGCGCTCGCTCAGGTCGTCTTGCTCGGCCTTGGGGCGGGGCCACCACAGCAGTGCAGCAATCACAAAAGCGTAGCTGATGACATCCACCCCGTAAGTGACGGAGGCCCCCAGACCGGCCAGCACAATGCCGCCCAGAGCCGGGCCAATGGCGCGGGCAATGTTGATGCCCAGCGAGTTGAGCGCCACGGCCGATTTGAGGTCGCGCTTGGCCACCAGCTCGGGCACGATGGCCTGCCAGGTCGGGCCCATCAGCGCCGCGCCAATGCCGCCCAGAAAGGTCAGTGCCACCAGCGAACCTACCGTCTGCATGCCCATGGCGGACAAGGTCATCAAGGTAATGCTGACGCAGGCCAGCAGCACCTGGATGGCGATCAGAAACTTGCGGCGGTCCAGGATGTCGGACAGCACCCCTGCGGGTATCGCCAGCAAAAAAGCCGGGGCCGAGGCTGCGGCCTGCACCAGGGCGACTGCCGTGGGCGATGGTGAGAGGTCGGTCATCAGCCAGGCGCTGGCCACATCGCGCACAAAGCTGCCGGTGTTGCCGACGACGGTGGCGATCCAGAGCACGGCAAACAGTTTTTGCTGCAGGGGGGCAAAGCTGCCGCCGGAAGGCTGGGCCGGGGCAGCGGGCTGCGCCGGGGGGTGGTCGGGATGGGGGTGGTTCATGGCGGGTCTCGGATCAGCAGAATTTGAAAAGGGGTGTGAGATCGCTCAGGACATCCAGCAGGAGCAGCCCAGTGCGCCAAAGAAGCCTTGCATGTCGGAGGCCGGCACCTGGGAGGCCCAGGCATTGGCATGCTGGTGGCCGTGCATGCCGCATTGGCTGCCGCAGCCGCAAGCAGCGGCCAGGCTGCGGTAGCGGGCGGGGTTCAGCGAGTGTTTGCCCGCACCTTCGGGCTCGCCCCAGGCGCCATAGCCACCAAAGCGGCGCACGGGCGACCAGTCCGGCATCGCAGGGGGCAGGGGGTTGTCGTCATGGCGGGCAAAGCTGCCTGCGCCGTAAACCACCCGGCCACCGACCACGGTCAGGTCCGAGCTGAGGAAGGAGATTTCATCTTCGGGCACCTGGAAATAGTCCTTGCTCGGCACGATCAGGTCGGCAAACTGGCCCACCTGGATGCGGCCACGCGCACCTTCCTCGTTGGAGAACCAGGCCACGTTCTCGGTCCACATGCGCAGGGCGGTTTCGCGGTCGAGCAGGTTGCGCTCGGGGTACATCTGCATGCCGCCGACGGTCTTGCCGGTCACCATCCAGGACAGCGACACCCAGGGGTTGTACGAGGCCACGCGGGTGGCATCGGTACCGGCGGAGACCTTGACGCCTTTTTCCAGAATTTTCTTGACCGGCGGTGTGGCTTCTATCGCCTTGTGGCCATAGCGCTCGGCAAAGTACTCGCCCTGGTAGGCCATGCGGTGCTGCACGGCAATGCCGCCACCCAGCGCGGCGATGCGGTCGATCGAGCGGTCGGAGATGGTTTCTGCATGGTCAAAGAACCAGTTCAGGCCGTCGATGGGTGTTTCCTGGTGCACCTTCTCGAACACATCGAGCGCGCGGCTGATGGTTTCGTCATAGGTGGCATGCAGGCGCCAGGGCCACTTGTTTTGCACCAGCACGCGCACGACATCTTCCAGCTCGGTCTCCATCTGCGGGGGCATGTCGGGGCGGGGCTGGCGAAAGTCCTCAAAGTCAGCGGCCGAGTACACCAGCATTTCGCCCGCGCCATTGTGGCGGAAGTAGTCGTTGCCCTGCTTGTATTTCACCGACTGGGTCCACTGCAGAAAGTCGTCCTTCTCTTGCTTGGGCTTTTGCGTGAACAGGTTGTAGGCCAGGCG
>JAVWTB010000032.1:0-32379 GCA_036667955.1 Comamonas sp. | reverse complement strand
GACCAAGGCGCTTTTTGCGGAACAGGGTACGGCTTTTGGATCAGACCGCTGCTTCGTCCAGGTCCCCGGTGCGGATGCGGATCACGCGCTCGATCTCGGTGACAAAAATCTTGCCGTCACCGATCTTGCCAGTGCGTGCGGCGTTGACGATCGCGTCCACACAGCGGTCCACGTCTTCGTCTTTCACAGCGACTTCGATCTTCACCTTGGGCAGAAAGTCCACGACATATTCCGCACCGCGGTACAGCTCGGTATGGCCCTTCTGGCGGCCAAAGCCCTTGACTTCGCTCACAGTCAGACCGGTCACGCCCACATCCGCCAGAGCTTCGCGCACTTCGTCCATCTTGAAAGGTTTGATAACGGCGGTAATCATTTTCATAAAGCGCTCCTGAGATGGGCATACACACGCCGCGCAGGCAAGCCACGCAGCAACTGGGGCTATTGTGCGTCAAGATTCCGCCGCCAGCACCTCCGGGGCCAAATCTCCCGGCAACGGCTGGCGACGGCTCTGGCTAGGCGCCATCCAGACGCAAGTCCAACCTGGCGGCCAGCGCCTGGCTCTGCGCATTGAGGCCTCGCACCTGCACGGCGCTGCCATGCTTGCGCAGGCGTTCACAGACCTTGGCAAGCGCCTGCACGGCGGTGATGTCCCAGAGATGCGCCTGGCCCATGTCGATGCACACGGGCCGGCCTTCGATCTCGCGCACATCAAAGGCATCGACCAGCAAATCGGCCGAGGCAAAAAACACCTGGCCGCGCACCGCATACACCAGCTGCGCATCCCCACTGCGCTCGATCTGCAGCAGCTTGGAGACCTTGAACATAAAGAACACGCCGCTGAGCAGCACGCCCACCGCCACGCCGGCGGCCAGGTTGTGGGTGGCGATGGTGACCACCACCGTAGCCAGCATCACCAGGCTCGACAGCTTGGGATGCCTGAGCAGCGCACGGGCCGATCCCCAGTCCAAGGTGGAGGCCGACACCATGACCATGATCGCCACCAGCGCCACCACCGGCACCTGGGCCACCCAGGGCTTGAGCAGCACCATCAAACCCAGCAAGAAGGCACCGGCAAACAAGGTGGACAGCCGGCCCCGCCCGCCATAGCGCACATTGCTCACGCTCTGGCCGATCATGCCGCAGCCGGCAATGCCACCAAAGCAACTGGCCGCTACATTGGCCAGGCCCAGCCCCGTGCATTCGCGGCTCTTGCTGCTGGGCGTGTCGGTCTGCTCATCGACCACACTGGCGGTCATCAAGGATTCGAGCAGGCCCACCATCGCAATCGCCAGCGCTGGCAGCGCAATCAGCTGCAAGGTCTGCAGTGAGAACGGCACATCGGGCAGCGACCAGCTGGGCAAGGTATCGGGCAGGTGCCCCAGGTCAGCCACGGTCTTGAGCGGCAGGTCCAGCGCATGGGCCGCGCCCGTCAATACCAAAATGCAGATCAGCGGCGACGGAATGGCCGTGCTGATGCGCGGTAGCCCATAGATGACCACCAGGCCCAGCGCCAACATAGCCCAGGTGGCAGCATTGGCCCCCAGCAGATGCGGCAGCTGGGCCGCAAAGATCAGAATGGCCAGCGCATTGACAAAGCCGGTACGCACGGAGCCCGAGACAAAGCGCAGCAACACGCCCATGCGCAACCAGCCAAACAGCATCTGCATGGCGCCCGCCAGCAGGCCAGCGGCCAACAGGTACTGCAGGCCATGGGCTTGCACCAGGGGTGCGGCGACCAGGGCCACCGAGCCCGCAGCGGCCGACACCATGGCCGGCCGCCCGCCTGCAAAGGCGATCACGATGCTGATCACAAACGAGGCGAACAAGCCGACCGAGGGATCAACGCCAGCGACAAAGGAAAAGGCGATGACTTCGGGAATCAGTGCAAAGGTTGCCACCGCGCCGGCCATCAGCTCGCGCGGCACACTCGGCGCCCACTGGGCGCGAAAATAATGAAGAAAAGAGGACATGGCAAAGCGCGCACCCGGCATCACCGGGTGCAGCTCCAAAAAAAGACGGAGGAAATGCGGCGGCGCAGGCGGGCCGCGCGATGCCGCAATCAAAGAAAGAGAGGGGTGCGCGCCGCCCTATGGCGGATTGAGCCGCGAGAAGCCGGACTGGCGCGTGGCGACCTGGCGCGCGATGCGTGCGCGCACAAAGCTCAGGAAACGCGCAGCCCCCAGCCGCCCCGCGTCAGGCGCGAGGGATGGGCAGGTACAGCGCATCCAGGGCATGGGTAAGACGTGGGGAACGGCCTGGCCGTTCAGCCCCGGAAACCGTTGGTGATGGGGTAGCGCCAGTCGCGGCCAAACCCCCGGGCCGACAGGCGCGGGCCCACGGCGGCCTGGCGGCGCTTGTATTCATTAATGCGGATCAGGCGCACCACCCGCTCCACATCGGCGCGGGGGTAGCCGGCCGCGACGATGCTGTCGATATCGGCATCCTGCTCCATGTAGCGCGCAATGATGGCATCCAGCACCTCATAAGGCGGCAGGCTGTCCTGATCCTTCTGGTCGGGGCGCAGCTCGGCGCTGGGCGGGCGGGTGATGATGCGCTCGGGAATCGGGTTGCTGCCGGTGCCATAGGGGTCATGGGCATTGCGCCAGCGCGCCAGTTCAAACACGCGGGTCTTGGGCACATCGCGCAGTACCGCAAAGCCGCCTGCCATGTCGCCATACAAGGTGCAGTAACCGGTGGCCATCTCGCTCTTGTTGCCGGTGGTCAGCACTATGGTGCCAAACTTGTTCGATAAAGCCATCAGCAAGGTGCCACGGATGCGGGCCTGCAGGTTTTCCTCGGTGGTGTCTTCGGCTTTGCCGGCAAAATCCTGCGCCAGCGCGGCCTTGAAGGCCTCAAACTGCGGCGCAATCGAGATCTCTTCATAGGCCACCGACAGGCGCTCGGCCATCTCGCGGGCATCGATCCAGCTGATGTCTGCCGTATAGGGCGAGGGCATCATCACCGTGCGCACCTTGTCTGCGCCCAGTGCATCGACCGCAATGGCCAGCACCAGGGCCGAATCGATACCGCCAGACAGGCCCAGCACCGCGCCGGGGAAACCGGTCTTGCCCAGGTAATCGCGCACCGCCACCACCAGCGCTTGCCACAGCTGTTGGTTGGTGTCACCCGGCGCTGCGATGGGGCCTGACAGCTGCAGGCCCGTGGCCGTCGCATCGACTTGCACCGTCAGCAGATGCTCGTCAAAACCAGGCGCGCGGGCTGCCACGCTGCCATCGGCGTTCAGCGCAAATGAGTGGCCATCAAACACCAGCTCGTCCTGCCCGCCCACCAGATGGGCATAAACCAGCGGCAAACCCGTCTCGCGCGTGCGCTCGGCCAGCAGGGCCTCGCGGTGGCCAGGCTTGTCCATCTGAAAAGGCGAGGCATTGATAACCGCCAGCAACTGCGCGCCGGCCGCCTTGGCCGCGCGTGCGGGCTGGCTGGCCCAGGCGTCTTCACAGATCAGCAAGCCAATGCGGCTGCCGGCCACGTCGAAGACACAGGTCTGCGAGCCTTCAACAAAGTAACGGGTCTCGTCAAATTCGCGGTAGTTGGGCAGCAGCTGCTTGCGGTAGCTGGCCAGCACCTGGCCGGCACGCAGCACGCTGGCCGCGTTGTAGCAGCGCCCATGCGCCGCATGCTGCGCCGCCTGCGGGTGGCCCAGTACCACGGTCAGCGCCGGCCACTGCCGGCTGGCCTCCAGCACCTGCGCTACAGCGGCATCGCAGGCCGCCAGGAACGAGGGGCGCTGGAACAGGTCTTCAGCGGCATAGCCGCAAATGCCCAGCTCGGGGGTCAGCAACAGCTGCACACCCTGGGCAGCGGCCTGGGCTGCGGCATCAATGATCTTGCGGGCATTGCCCGGCATATCGCCCACAACAAAGTTCAGCTGGGCGCTTGCGATGGAAAAATGGGACATGGATGGTTCGATGGCAGTGGGCTGCGCACCAGCGCAAAGGGGCGGCGCGCACTGCCCATGCCTGGTGCAGCGAAAGAGTCTAGCGCACAAACCGGCAGGCCTGCGGGGCGGGGCGCAAATCCCGGCAGCGTAGGGGTGCTGCCGCAGCGTTTGCAGGCAGAATCAGGCTTTTGCACCACAACCCGCAGCGTCCCATGAACTTTGGCAGCGACAACCAAGCCGGCGTCTCCCCCCGCATCCTGCACACCCTGGTGGAGGCCGCCAGCGGCATCCAGTCCGCCTACGGCAATGACGAATGGAGCCAACGCGCCGAGCAGATGCTGGGCGAAGCCTTTGGAACCCCCGTCAAAGTGTTCTTTGTCACGACTGGTACAGCGGCCAATTGCCTGGCGCTGTCCACCATGACCCAGCCCTGGAACGCCGTGGTCTGCCACCACATGGCCCATATCGCGGTGGATGAAAACAGCGCCCCCGCCCTGTTCACCGGCGGTGCCAGCCTGCTGCCCATGGCCACGGACAACGGCCAGATCAGCGCCGAAGACCTGGCCGCCTTTGTGGCCCGCACGCCCCATGACGCCCCCCACAACCTGGTGATCAGCGCGCTGAGCGTCTCCCAGGTGACCGAAAACGGTCTGGTCTACCAACCCCAAGCGCTGACGGCGCTGGCTGCGCAGGCCCATGCGCTGGGCTTGCGGGTGCATATGGATGGCGCGCGCCTGGCCAATGCCATCGCCGCCCTGCAGTGCCACCCTGGCGATATCACCTGGCGCGCCGGTGTCGATGTGCTGAGCCTGGGCGCCTCCAAGAACGGCGCGCTGATGGCCGAGGCGGTGGTGTTCTTCGACCAGGCGCTTGCGCAGAACTTCTCGCTGCGCATCAAGCGCAGTGGCCAGCTGGTGTCCAAGAGCCGCAGCATCGGCGCGCAGTTCTGTGCCTGGCTGACCGATGGCCACTGGCTGGACCTGGCCCGCCATGCCAATGCGATGGCGGCCAAGCTGTCGGCCGCGCTGGTCGCCACACCCGGTATACGCCTGAGCTGGCCCACCCAGGCCAATGAAGTGTTTGTGCTGATGCCCATCGCGCTGTATGAGCAGCTGCGCGCCCAAGGCGTGCGCTGCTCCGACTGGTACGCCAGCAGCGTGCCGGCAGGCACCGTGGTGCAAGCGGGCGAGGTGGTCGTGCGCTTTGTCACCTCCTGGTCCAGCACCGACGAGGAGGTGGCTGCGCTCATGGGCCTGGTGGAAGGCTATCAGCGCAAGGCCGCATAACCTGCCCCATGCAGCGGCGCGGCAGGCAGACCACAATCAGGCCATGACCTCGCTGCCTGCCGATTCTTCGCCCGCCCCCCTCCCCGGCCCTAGCCTGGAGCTGCGTATCTTGCAAAGCATGGCGGAGGTCGACGCCCAGGCCTGGGATGGACTGCTGGCCATGCAGCAGCGCCCCACCCCCTTTATGCGCCACGCCTACCTGCGGGCGCTGGAGGACAGTGGCAGTGCCACGCTGGACAGCGGCTGGCAGCCATGCCACCTGAGCCTGTGGCAAGGGGACCAGCTGGTGGGCGCTTGCCCGATGTACCTCAAAAGCCATTCCTATGGCGAGTATGTGTTTGACTTTGCCTGGGCGCGGGCCTATGCCGAGCATGGCCTGGACTACTTCCCCAAGGCGGTGATCGCCGTGCCCTTCACCCCCGTGCCCGGCAGCCGCCTGCTGGTGGCCGATGAAACACTGCGCGCGCCGCTGCTGCATGCCGCCACCCAGTTTTGCGAGCAGCAAGAGATCTCGTCGCTGCACCTGCTGTTTGGCGGCAGCGCCGATCTGCAGGCGGCGCAAGACATTGCGCTGATGCAGCGCGAGAATGTGCAGTTCCACTGGCGCAACCGCGATAGCACCCCGATGGGCGATGCCAAGCCCTATGCCGATTTCGACGATTTTCTGAGCGACTTGCAGCAGGAAAAGCGCAAAAAGATCCGCCAGGAGCGGCGCAAGGTGCAGGAGGCCGGTGTCACTTTTCGCCATGCGGCTGGCGCGCAGATCAGTGATGCGGACTGGGCCTTTTTCTACCAGTGCTATGAGCGCACTTATCTGGAGCATGGCAACGCGCCCTACCTGACCCCGGCCTTCTTTGAGGCCATGCGCACAGAGATGCCCGAGAACTGGCTGCTCTTTATCGCCGAGCGCGAGGGCCAGCCCATCGCCGCCAGCCTGATTGCCATCGATGCGCCAGGTACGGCGCCGCGCCATGCCTATGGCCGCTACTGGGGCGCGCTGGAGCGGGTGGACTGCCTGCATTTCGAGGCCTGCTACTACCAGCCGATTGAATGGTGCATTCGCCATGGTCTGCACTGCTTTGAAGGCGGTGCGCAAGGCGAGCACAAAATGGCGCGCGCGCTGATGCCGCTGCGCACGCCCAGCGCCCATTGGCTGGCCCATGCCGGCTTTGCCCAAGCGGTAGAGCGCTACCTGGACCGCGAATCACAGGGCATGGCCGAGTACCAGCGCGCACTGCAGAAGCACAGTCCGCTCAAATCTGCGTCCTGAGCGCAGCACTGCCGTCCTGGCAGCGATTTCTGGGCCTTCAATTTGTAATTAATGTTTTAGCATGCTGTCAGAGGTGTCGCACAGCAAGCACAAGGCTGCACTGACAAGACCGCGCCATGGCGTTGCGCACAATGGCTACACATTGACCAACCCAAGGAGTACTGCAATGAACAAAGACCAAGTCGTAGGCAAGATCAAGGACCTGGCCGGTGAAGCACAAGCCGGCGTCGGCAAGGCCATCAACAGCCCCAGCCAAGTCGCCAAGGGCAAGGCTCTGGAAGCCGAAGGCGAAATCCAGAAGAAGGCCGGCGACGTCAAAGAAGCAGTCAAGGACGCTGCTGACGCAGCCAAGAAGCGCCTGTAAGGCCAGATGTTCATCGGGGGTGTAACAGCCCTATCGATGAACGTCACCAACACATACAAATTTTGAATTTGATCGGCTTAAATTAAGGCAATATAAGCCCATTGATTCAACGGAACCCCTCCTTGGCCAGCATTCATTGCTGGCATTTTTTTGCCCAAAAAATGGCGCGTGCAGCATTCCCTAGCAGCTTGGCTGTGCCAGCCCTACTAGCGCAAATACATGGAGTGCGGGGGAGCGGGTAAAAATCAGGCGGCAGCCTGGGCCTGCACAGGCGCCAGCGCGGCCAAGGCGCCCAGCAGGGCCCAACCCAGCGGCCATTCGCCATGGCCAGATTCCACATTGATATGGCCAGCCGATGGCACCCGCACAAAGGTACTGCCCCAGCTTTTGGCATAGGCACTGGCCATGCGGATGGGGCAGTAGGGGTCGTTGCTACTGGCGGCCACAATGCTGGCAAAGGGCAAGGTGTTGGCGGGCACGGGCGTGAAGTCTTCAAACAGCGCGCGGCGCTCCGGATCGGCGGGTGCTACAAACAAGGCACCCGCAATGGCGCCTTCACGCTTATCGCGCAACTGCTCCACCGCATGCACGCTGGCGATACAGCCCAGCGAATGCGCGACCAGGATGACCGGGTGCGGCGCAGCCGCAATGGCCGCCTCCACACTCGACACCCAGGGGCTGCGATGGGGTTGCAGCCAGTCTTGCTGCTCCACCCGCAGGGCGCCGGCTATGCGCTCCGCCCACAGGCTTTGCCAATGGCCTGGGCCCGAGTTGCGCCAGCCCGGCACGATGACCACCGATACCGCTGCGCCCGTTTCGGCCTCGCCGCGCCAACCAGGCTGAACAGGCGCCTGGCCATGGCGCTGTGCGGCCGCAATGGCAGCATGGCGTGGCGGGGTGGGGGATGGAATCGTGACAAGACAGGCACCGGACATGGATGCATTGTCAAAGCAGGTTCTTAGATCAACAACGACTATTTTTTAGTATTGTTATTTCCAAAAATAATATCAACACAAAAGAACCATCAGGTCCCATCGTTTTGGCCGATCCGCTGCAGCGGCAGGTTCTCCCCCATAAAGTCCAAAAACGCGCGCTGTGCCGGCGCCATATTGCGGCGCGAGACAAAGGCCGCATGCAAAATCCCTTCGGGGATGCTCCAGCCCGTCAGCAGCTCCACCAGATCGCCATTGGCGACTTCGTCACGCACCATGGCCGCAGGCATCCAGCAGGCACCAATGCCGTCGAGCACCGCGTACTTGAGGGTCACCAGGTCATCGGCCACATAGCGCGCCTGGTGGTGGATGGTCACATGCTCGCCTTCGGGCCCCACCAGCTGCAAGGTGCTGTTGCCATCGGCGCTGGTCAGCGACATGGTCGGGAGCTTGCTGCCCAGGTCCTGCGGCGTCTGCGGCACGCCATGCACTGCCAGCAGCTCGGGGCTGGCCACCAGGCGCTGGCGCGTCATGCCCAGGCGCTTGACGACAAGACTGCCGCTGTCGTTGAGGTTGGCACGCACGCGCAGGGCCACATCAATCCCCTCTTCAATCAGGTTGATGGTGCGGTTGGTGACCAGCATCTCAATACGCACCTTGGCATAGGTGCGCAAAAAGGCGGGCAACAGCTTGCCGACTGCGCCTTGCGCCAAGGTCACGGGGCAAGACACGCGCACGGTGCCCGAAGGCTCGCGCTGCGTCTGCTCCATCTCGGCCTGGGCATTTTGCGCCGCCTCGCGGGCCGTTTGGGCATGGCGCAAAAAGGTCTCTCCGGCATCGGTCAGCGACAGGCGGCGCGTCGTGCGCTGCAGCAGCCGCACGCCCAGCTGCGCCTCCAGATCGGCGATGCGGCGCGACAAACGCGACTTGGGCACCCCCAGCGCCCGGCCCGCCGCAGCAAAGCCGCCGCGCTCGACCACTTCGGCAAAGTAGTACATGTCGTTGAGGTCGTATTTCATCGTGAAAGGCAGCGTTAGCGCGGTCTGCGCGGGCACAGGCGGCAAAAAAGTCTGCCCATCATAGTTCTAAAAATAGAACAATCCAACCCAATTCTCCCCCTCAATCCGGCCCGCTCAGAGTGACAGAATTCAGCCATTGGCAAAAATGCTGCGACTGCAGCAAAAGCCGTCACCTGTTTGAAGGACTGACCATGAAACTGCTGCATATCGACTCGTCCATTCTGGGCGCCAACTCCGTCTCCCGCCAACTGAGCGCCGAAGCCGTCAAGGCCTGGGTAGCGGTACACCCCAACACCAAGGTGGAATACCTGGACCTGGCCGTCAACACGCCTCCGCACCTTGGTGCTGATGCCATGGGCTTTCGCACGGGTCAGGATGCCAAGACCGAGGCCGAGCGTGAGCAAAATGCGATCTCTGAAACCTTGGTGAGCCAGTTTCTGGAAGCCGATATCGTCGTGATCGGTGCGCCTTTCTACAACTTCAGCATCCCTACGCAACTGCGCAGCTGGATTGACCGCGTGCTGCAAGCGGGCCGCACCTTCCGCTACACCGCCAACGGCCCTGAAGGCCTGGCCGGCGGCAAGAAGGTCATCGTGCTGGAATCGCGCGGCGGTGTCTACTCGACCAGCGAAGGCGGCCGTGCGATGGAACACCAGGAAACCTACCTGCAAACCATCTTTGGCTTTATCGGCATCACCGATGTGCACTTTGCCCGCGCCGAAGGCCTGGCCATGGGCCCGGAAGCCCGCGCCTCTGCCATCGGCAAGGCCCAGGCCGCTATTGCCCAGGCCGTGGCAACGCCTATGCAGCAGGCCGTAGCGGCCTGATTGCCACGCGCTTGAACAGCAGAAGCCCGGGCGCCTAGCGCCCGGGCTTTATCGCCGATCTGAAGAACCACCTTTCGATCGGCTTTTTTGCGTCTGCATGACAAGGAGAGCCGCTGAATCAGCCTATTCAAACGGCGACAGAGAAATGATCAACCCATGGTTACAATCGGCCGCCTCTGCTGCGCTAAATCCCACCTCTCATGAGCCAACTCGGTATCGTCCTGCATGTCTGCGGACTGTGGATTCTCTCCAGCCTGGATGCCAGCGGCAAGCTGCTGGTGCTGGCGGGCGTGCCGGTGCTCATGGTGGCCTGGTTCCGCTATGTGGGCCATGTACTGCTGATGGGGGTGTTCGTGCTGCCCAAGCGCGGCCTGGGGCTGTTTCGCACCCAGTCGCTGTCCCGGCAGATACAGCGCTCGGTGCTGATGATTGCCACGACCTTGCTGTTTTTCCACGTGCTGAGCATGGTGCCGCTGGCCGAAGGCACGGCGATGAACTTCATGGCCCCTCTCTTGGTAATGGTGCTCGCGCCCTGGTTGCTGGGCGAGCGCCCGGGATGGCACCGTTGGGCAGGCGTGTTGCTGGGCTTTGTCGGCATGCTGGTGGTCATACGGCCTGGCGGCCAGCTCTCTACCGAAGGGGCCATCTGGGGGGTGGTGACGGCCAGCACCTTCGCCTTGTTCCAGATCAGCACACGCCGGGTGGCAGCCGATGACCCGCTGACCAGCAACCTGTATGGCGGCCTAGTCGGTGCGATAGCGCTCAGTGCCTTGCTGCCCTTTTTCTGGAAGCCGCTGGATCTGACGATCTGGCAATGGCTGCTGCTGGCCTCGACCGGTCTCAGCGGCTTTGTCGGCCACTGGCTGCAAATTACGGCTTACAGCAAGACCAGCGCGACCTTGCTCGCGCCCTTCAACTACCTGCAAATCGTCTCTGCCACCACCTTGGGCTGGCTGATCTTTGGCCAGTTGCCTGATGCGGCCACCGCTGCGGGCATGGCCTTGATCTGCTGCGCTGGCTTGGGCGTCGTGCTGGTGGAGATCTGGCAACAGCGCCTGCGCAAGCGGCTGGCCGCCTAAAAAGCAAGAGGGAAACCGCTGGGCAGGCGCGGCAATACCCCAGCATTTCAGACCAGCTTCACCATTGAAGAAGTACCCCTTCGCCATTCGCGCACACCGGGGAAACCCAAATATCAAATTGATAGCTATATATGCAAACCCAATGAGCATATAAGGCCCATTCTCTGCAGGTGATCAGGTTGCAAAAACGGACAACTTGGATTGCCGGATGCCTGAGGGGCTCGGGTGACAATTAACAATTTGGCGGCAATGCTATACATTCGGTGATGACCGTCGCACAAGCGACAAAATTCATAATTCCAGTCACCGAGACGACATGCCATGGACGATCCAATCCTGACCCCCGAAGAGCGCGAAGCCATCAACACAGGGCGCTGGTTCAGCACCCTCTCGCCGACTTTGCGCCATGACATCCTGCGCTGCGCTTATGTCAAGCGCTTCAAGGATGGCGGCCTGATCTTCTCGCGTGGCGATGAGCCCGAAGAGTGGGTGTCTGTGGCCCGAGGCTCGGCGCGTGTCAGCTCGGCGTCGCTCACCGGCAAACAGATCACGCTCACCTATGTCGAACCAGGTACCTGGTTCGGCGATGTGGGCCTGTTCGACGAAGACAGCCGTACCCACGACGTCTATGCACATGGAGAGACCACCCTGGTCTGCGTCAGCAAGGCCGACTTCCAGCGCATCTTGCAAACCCATGTGGAGTTTTACCAGGCCCTGGCACGCATGCATGCCCGCCGTATCCGCAGCCTCTACGGCATGGTGGAAGACCTCAACACCCTGCCGCTGCGCGCCCGCTTGGCCAAGCAGCTGCTACACCTCTCGCGCAGCTACGGTGTGCCTGGCAAGGAAAGCAGCGAAACCCGCATCGGCCTGCAACTGGCCCAGGAAGAGCTGGCCCAGCTGCTGGGCGCCTCGCGCCAGCGGGTGAACCAGGAGCTCAAGTCGATGGAGCGTGAATCGTCCATCCGCATCGAGCCCTCGGGCCTGACGGTGCGCGACAGCAATGCGCTGCGCCGCATTGCAGCTTCCGAGTAAGCCAGCGTATCCCGCCCACCACCTTGCGCTAGTGGGTGGGCCTGGCGCATAGCGCGCTCTGCATTAGCGACCCGCTTAAAACACGCCGTAACGGTAAGCCACATACAACGCGGCCAGTACACCGACCACGGCCAGAATGCGCATGATGCGTCCCATAGTTCGCTCTCCCAAGTTGTATTGCTGACACCCGTCAGGCGCGGCCTAGCGCCACGGCGACACCCTTGTTCGCCAACGCGTCCGCACGCTCGTTGCCGGGATCGCCGGCATGGCCCTTGACCCAGTGCCAGGTGATGCGGTGCTCGCCCCCATGCACCAGCGCATCGAGGCGCTGCCACAGGTCCACGTTCTTCACGGGCTCCTTGCTGGCCGTACGCCAGCCCTTGGCTTTCCAGCCAGAGATCCATTCCGTAATGCCTTTGCGGACATACTGGCTGTCCAGGTACAGCTGTACATCGCAGGGGCGTTTCAAGGCCTCCAGCGCCTGGATCACGGCCATCAGTTCCATGCGGTTGTTGGTCGTGCCCAGCTCGCCACCGAACAGCTCCTTTTGTGCCGTGCCCGCGCTCAGCAACGCACCCCAGCCACCAGGGCCGGGGTTGCCCTTGCAAGCGCCGTCCGTATAAATCACCACTTGGTTCACACCCACTCCTTGGCACTAGCCACGATTACAGGGGGCCACTATAAGCGCATTTGCGCGTCTGTTTGGTGGCCACCCTGCCCCCATTCAATGCCGGTTTGTCTCACGCAACCCGCCACGTGCGGCCACGGCCGGGCGCGCTGCAGTGCTGGGCGCTGTCGCCTTCCAGGGGGCAGCCAGTTTGTGGACACTGGCGACCTTTTTGACTGCCTCGACAAAATAGACGCCGCCCAGCACCGGCCAGGCGGTGGGGCCGACCCGGTCCATCCAGTCCCAGCGGGTCAGCCAGGTGTCGCTGCGCATGGCGGGACGAAAACAGCCAAAGCTGGCGCTTTGCAGCTCCAGGCCCAAGAGCTTGAGCCAGTCACGCAAACGTCCATAACCGATGAGGTTGTGGTCGTCGGGCATGGGCGGGAGCTTTTGCAGCCCCGGTATGCGGCGGCTCCAGGTGTGCATGCCCCACAAACTGGCTGGGTTGATACCGCTGATCAGCACCCGCCCCTCGGGCACCATCACCCGCGCGACCTCACGCAGCACCGCATGCGGGTCGGCACTCAGCTCCAAGGTATGGGGCAGCAGCACCAGGTCGAGCGTATCGGGGCCAAAGGGCAAGGCGTGGGCGTCACACAACAGGCTGGCGGTGACTGCAGCAGCAGCGCTGGCCGGCAAACCGGCATCGCTTTGTAAAGGCTGCGCAAAGCACTTTACATCTAGGCGCTGGCTTTGCTGCCATTGCGCCAGTTGCTCGGTGGAGTCGAGCGCCAACCAGCGGTGCGGCGTGCGATTGTTGCGCAGACCCTGCAGCGGGAAAAGTCCGATCTGCAGGCTATGGAAGCCAAAAATATCGGCCACGGCATCGTCGTAACATGTTTGCTCCCAAGACAGCATGTAGCCGCCCAGCGGCGTGTGCCACCAGTTTTGCGTGCCTATAATTTGGTCATTCATGCATTTGTTACCTCTGCCCGCTTTCAACGACAACTACATCTGGCTGCTGCACGACGGGCAGCACGCGCTGGTCGTCGACCCAGGCCAAGCTGCGCCAGTGACCAACGCCTTGCGCCGCCTGGATCTGCAATTGCAAGCCATTGTAGTGACCCACCACCACGCCGACCATACCGGCGGCGTGGCCGAGCTACGTGAGGCCAGCGGTGCGCCGGTCTACGGCCCCGGCAAGGAAGATATTCCCCAACCTTGCCAGCCCCTGCAGGGCGGCGATGGCTTGCAGCTGCTAGGCCTGCCCTGGCAGGTGATCGATGTGCCCGGCCATACCGCCGGGCACATCGCTTATTACTGCGCCGATGTGGCAGGCCAGCCCTTGCTGTTCTGCGGCGATACCTTGTTTTCCGGCGGCTGTGGGCGTCTGTTTGAAGGCACGCCCGCGCAGATGCATGCTTCGCTGTCGGCCTTGGCGGCGTTGCCCGCCAATACCCAGGTGTGTGCCGCCCATGAGTACACGCTGTCCAACCTGCGCTTTGCCCAGGCGGTCGAGCCCGACAACCCCGACACCGCCCGCTACCTGGCGCACTGCGAGCAATTGCGCGCCCAGGGCGAGCCTACCTTGCCTGCGCAACTCGGCAACGAGCTGCGCATCAACCCTTTCTTGCGCTGCAGCCTGGCCGCCGTGGCACAGGCCGCGCAGCAGTTTGATCCCTCCACCCCTAGCAGCGACCCGGTCGCCGTTTTTGCCGCGCTGCGTCGCTGGAAGAACCAATTTTGATGAAGCATCTGTACCTGTGGAGCCTGAGCGCCCTACTCGCCCTGACCGGCTGCGCCACCACCGAGACCGGCAATCCAAGCGCCGTGCCCGTGGATTCCCCGCTCAAAACCAGTAACGCTCCCCACACGCCCAGCTACCCCAGCGGGCCGCTCAGCCCCATCAATGCCGCCAACCTCAAGGGCAATGGCGCCGTCACCAGCTTGGCCGTGCCCGATGACCTCTGGGACCGTATCCGCCGGGGCTTTGCCATGCCCGATCTGGAAAACGATCTGGTGGGCAACCAGGAGCAGTGGTATTCGAGCCGGCCGGACTACATCCTGCGCATGACCCAGCGCTCGTCCAAGTACATGTTCCACATTGTCGAGGAGCTCGAACGCCGGGGCATGCCCACCGAGCTGGCCCTGCTGCCCTACATCGAGAGCGCCTACAACCCGCAGGCGGTATCCAGCGCCAAGGCAGCGGGCATGTGGCAGTTCATGCCAGCCACGGGCACCTATTTCGACCTCAAGCAAAACATGTTCCGCGATGACCGCCGCGATGTGCTGGCTTCGACCCGTGCGGCACTGGACTACCTGCAAAAGCTCCACAACATGTTTGGCGACTGGCACCTGGCGCTGGCCGCTTACAACTGGGGCGAAGGCAGTGTGGGCCGCGCCATTGCGCGCAACCAGAAGCAAGGCCTAGGTCTGGGCTACCCCGACCTGAACATGCCCGATGAGACGCGCAACTATGTGCCCAAGCTGCAGGCGGTCAAGAACATCATTGCCCACCCCGAGCGCTTCCAGGCCGAGCTGCCCCTGATCGAGAACCACCCCTATTTCCAGGCCGTTGCGCTGGACCGCGACATCGATACCGCCCAGGTCGCCGAGATGGCCGGCGTCACGATGGACGAGCTGAAATCGCTCAACCCCTCGTTCAACCGCCCGGTGATCTTCAAGGCCGGTACGCCCCAGGTGCTGCTGCCCTGGGACAACGCCAATGTCTTCCGCCGCAACCTGCAGGCCCATGAAAAAGGCCAGTACGCGAGCTGGACCGTCTGGACCGTGCCCAGCACCATGACCGTGGCCACGGCCGCCGGCATGGTCAGCATGAGCGAGAACGACCTGCGTGCCGTCAACAATATTCCGCCACGCATGATGGTCAAGGGCGGCTCGGCCCTGATGGTGCCGCGCTCGGCCGCCGTCAAGCAAGATGTGTCCAGCCACCTGGCGGACAACGCGCATATCGCGCTGACCCCGGAAATCGTCACCCGCCGCACCACCGTCAAAGCACGCAAGGGCGATACCGTCGCCCGGGTGGCCCAGCGCTACCGGGTCACCGCCTCGCAAGTCGCGGACTGGAACGATGTGGGCCTCAAGGGTGCCTTCAAGGTCGGCCACCAGGTCGTGCTGTACATGCCCGTGCGCGTGGGGGCCGAGCCCGCACAGCGCAGCAGCCATGCCAGCGCGCGCAGCAGCAGCAATGCCCGCAAGCCTGCCGTGCGGCAGACTGCCACCAAGAAGGCCCCGTCCAAGCGCAGCACCAGCACCACCAAGAAAAAGCGCTGAAAGCACCCGCAGCCAGCCCGCACAAGACGCTCCCCGGAGCGTCTTTTTTTACGCGTACAAGTTCTGCGGACAAAGGCCTCGACCTATGCTGGACGCCCACACAGAGGAGATAGCATGCGCGAAGGACTGGAAAAACTGCTGGCCAAAGGCCAGGACAGCGCGGTGCTGCGCTTTGGCCTGGGGCAGGCCTGCCTCAAAGAAGAGGATTACACCGCCGCCGCTCTGCATCTGGCCCAAGCCGTTGCACAGAACCCGCAGTACTCCGCCGCCTGGAAACTGCTGGGCAAGGCCCAGCTGGAAGCCGGCGCCGCCGATGCCCGTGCGCTAGCCCAGGCCAGCTGGCAGCAGGGCCTACAGGTCGCCGAGCAACAGGGCGATACGCAAACCGTCAAGGAGATCACCGTGTTCCTGAAGCGGCTGCAGAAACTGGGCGTTGCACCGGCCTGAGACGGCAACCCCACAAAAAAGCGGCAAGCACCCCAAGGCGCTTGCCGCTTTTGTCTGGACCGCGAAACGCGCCTGCGCTCAGTTGTCCAGCTTGGGGTCTAGCGCATCGCGCAGGCCGTCGCCCAGCAGGTTAAAGGCCAGCACCGTCACAAAGATCGCCAGGCTAGGGAACAGCGCCACATGCGGGGCATTGAGCATATCGCTGCGCGCCTCGTTGAGCATGGCACCCCACTCTGGCGTGGGCGGCTGCGCACCCATGCCCAGAAAGGACAGGCTGGCCGCCGTGATGATCGAGGTGCCGATACGCATCGTCAGGTAGACCACCACCGACGACACCGTGCCGGGCAGTAAGTGGCGCAGCATGATGACCCAGTCCGGCGCACCGATAGAGCGCACCGCCTCGATATAGGTTTGCTGCTTGAGCGCCAACACATTGCCGCGCACCAGGCGGGCAAAGGCCGGCACGCTGAACACGGCGACTGCCATGATCACGTTGATCATGCCGTTGCCCAGAATGGCGACGATACCGATGGCCAGCAAGATGCCGGGGAAGGCAAACAGCACATCCGACATGCGCATCACGCAGCGGTCCCACCAACCTTCGTAGTAACCGGCCAGTAGGCCCAAAATGGCACCTATCACCGCGCCAATAGCCACCGAGACAAAGCCGGCAGCCAGCGAGATGCGTGCGCCCACCAGAATGCGACTGAAGATATCGCGGCCCAGCGAGTCCACGCCAAACCAGTGCTTGGCCGTGGGCGGCGAGTTCAGCGCGTCATAGTCAAAAAAGTTCTCGGCATCGTAGGGCGTGATCCAGGGCGCCAGGATGGCGACCAGCACCAGCACCATGATGAAGACGCCGGCAAACAAGGCCAGCTTCTGGCGCTTGAACTTGCGCCAGAACTCGGCCAGGGGGGTGCGCATGCGCGTTGATGCGGCCAGGTTGGCGGGCAGCGTTGGCGCAGCAGCGCCGGCGGCAGAGGCCGCCGCCACAGGGCGGTCGGCAGATTCAGGAGCGTTCGGAGTAGTCATAGCCAAAGCACCTGTTTAGCGGTAACGGATGGTGGGGTTGATCCAGGCATAGAGCAGATCGACCACCAAATTGATCAGGATAAATTCCAGCGAGAAAAGCAGCACCAAGGCCTGGATGATCGGGTAGTCGCGCATCTCGACGGCGTCGACCAGCAAGCGACCCATGCCCGGCCAGTTGAAGACCACCTCGACAACGATGGAGCCGCCCAGCAAGAAGCCGAACTGCAGGCCCATCATGGTGACCACTGGAATCATCGCATTGCGCAGGCCATGCTTGATGACGACCACGGTCTCCTTCAAGCCCTTGGCACGCGCGGTGCGCACGTAATCCTCTTTGAGGATGTCGATAAAGGAGCTGCGGGTGAAGCGGGCCATCACCGCCGCCACCGCCGCGCCCAGGGTCAGCGAGGGCAGCACATAGTGCTTCCAGCTGTCCGCACCCACGGTGGGCAGCCAGCCGAGCTTGACCGAGAAAAACTGCATCAGCAGCATGCCCAGTGCAAACGAGGGAAAGGAGATGCCCGAAACGGCCAGGGTCATGCCCAGGCGATCGGGCCACTGGTTGCGCCAGACCGCCGAGACAATGCCTAAAAACATGCCCAGCACCACCGACCAGCCCATGGCCATCACCGTGAGCCAGAAGGTGGGACCAAAGCGCTCGGCAATCTCTTGCGAGACCGGACGCTTGGTGCGGATGGATTTTCCAAAATCGCCCTGCAACGCATTGCTGAAGAAACGAACGAACTGCTGGTGCAAGGGCAGGTCCAGCCCCAGGTCCTTGCGGACCAGCTCGATCGTCTCCGGGCCGGCTTCGGGGCCAGCAGCCAGGCGCGCGGGGTCGCCGGGCAGCATGTGCACAAAACCGAAGACCAACACCGCCACGATCAGCAGTGTCGGAATCAGCCCCAGCAAGCGTTTGAGCAGGTAGCGAAACATGGATTACTTCAGGTCCAGGTCAACAAAGTTGAAGTTGCCGTCAGGGATGACGTAGAAGCCAGACAGGTTCTTGGCACGCACAGACACCAGTTGCTCGGTGTTCAGGAAGATCCAGGGCGCATCCTTCCAGATCTTTTGCTGGGCATCGGCGTAGATCTTGCCGCGTGCAGCGGTATCCGTGGTCACCAGCGCCTTGGCAATGTCGGCATTGACTTCGGGGTTGTTGTAGTAGGCGGTGTTGAAGCCGCGTGGAGGCGCGCTCTCGCCGGCCAGCAGGGGGCGCATGGCCCAATCCGCTTCGCCGGTGGACGAGGACCAGCCCACGTAGTACATGCGCACGCCCGCCTTGCTGGCGTCCTGCACCGACTCCACTTCGGCCACACGTTGGCCCGCTTCCAGCGCACGCACCGTCACCTTCACCCCCACCTGCGCCAGCTGCTGCTGGGCAAACTGGATGACCTTTTGGGCCGTGGAGTGGTTGTAGGCCGACCACAAGGTGCTCTCAAAGCCGTTGGGGTAGCCGGCTTCCTTCAGCAAGGCCTTGGCCTTGGCGGGATCGTAGGGCCAAGGGCCCAGCTTGGTGGCAAATTCCACACCCTTGGGCAGCACGCCTTCGGCAGGGATGGCCGAGCCGGCAAACGCGACCTTGGACAGCGCTTCCTTGTTGATGGCGTAGTTCAGCGCCTCACGAACCTTCGGGTTGTCGAAGGGCTTTTGCGTCACATTCATCGAGATGTAGCGATGGATGATCGACGGGGCCTTGGTGACTTCCAGGCTCGGCTTCTTTTCGAGGCTGGCCACCGCTTCTGGCGGCACCGGGAAGGCGAAATGCGCTTCGTTGGTCTGCATCATCGAGGCGCGGGTGTTGTTGTCCACCACGGGGCGCCAGGTGATCGAATCGACCTTGGGCAGGCCCTTTTGCCAGTAACCGTCAAACTTGGCGACCTTCATGTAGTCGGATGGCTTCCACTCGACAAACTTGAAAGGGCCTGTGCCGACGGGGTGCTGCACGATGTCCTTGCCATACTGCTTGAGCGCAGCGGGCGAGATGATCACGCCCGAGGGGTGGGCCAGCGAGTTGACGAAAGGCGCAAACGGCTCCTTGAGCGTGAACTTCACCGTGAGGTCGTCCACCGCGTCAATCTTGGCGATGTTCTTGTACAGGTTGTAGCGCTTGAGCTTGTTGTCCGGGTTGATGACGCGTTCGAACGTCAGCTTCACCGCTTCGGCGTTGAGAGACGTGCCGTCGTGGAACTTGACGCCGCTGCGCAGCTTGAAGGTATAGACCAGGCCGTCTTTGCTCACGTCAAAGCCCGTGGCCAGCACCGGGATCATCTTCATGTCCTTGTCAAAACCGTACAAGCCTTCGTAGAAGGACTTGGCTACCGCTTGCGACAAGGTGTCATTGGCGTCGTAGGGGTCGGTGGTCGTGAAGGTGGAAGCCACCGCTACCACCACGTCCTTGGCCGCGTGGGCCGAAAACGCGGTACCCGCCAGCAGCATGGCGGCGGCGATCGAAGTCAAACGTCGTTGCATATCAACTCTCCTCTTCAGGTTTTGCATCAGCTGGTGCGCCACAGCGGCGACCAGACCCCAAACATTCTTTGCTTATTCCAACCCCAGGCTCTGCGCGCGCTCAAGCCGGCTGCAGATCCTGCACCGGGCCTGCGGGTACCGCCGGCTGGGGGGTGTCTTGTGCCACCCAGTGGCCAGGGCCCACCTCGCGCATCGGCAGCACCCGGGGCGGATCGTCCACCCCTCGCACGGGGCTCGGTATTTCGGCCACGTTCAAGGTGTGCTGGCGGCGCTGCGTCGGGTCGGCAATCGGCACGGCCGCCATCAGGCGCTTGGTATAGGGGTGCTGCGGGTTTTCGAACACCGCGCGGCGTGGGCCGATCTCGACAATCTGGCCCAGGTACATAACAGCCACGCGGTGGCTGACGCGCTCGACCACGGCCATGTCATGCGAGATAAACAAAAAGGCAATGCCAAATTCCTGCTGCAGGTCCATCATCAGATTGATGATCTGCGCGCGGATCGACACATCCAGAGCGGAGACGGCCTCATCGGCAATCACCACCTTGGGGTTCAGGGCCAGTGCGCGGGCAATAGCAATGCGCTGGCGCTGGCCGCCCGAGAATTCATGCGGGTAGCGGTTGGCGGCAGCCGGGGGCAGGCCCACCTTCTCCAAGAGCCACTCCACCTTCTTTTCTGCCTGCTCACGCGGCAGCAGCTTGTGGATCAGCATGGGTTCCAAAATGGTATAGCCCACCGTCAGCCGTGGATCAAGCGAGGCGAACGGGTCCTGGAAAATAAACTGGATATCGCGGCGCAGCGCCTGCAACTGTGCGCCTTGCAGCTTGGCAATATCGCGCCCTGCGACTTGTACATCACCTGACTGGAAATCGATCAAACGGGCCAGCGCACGGCCGGTGGTGGATTTACCGCAACCGGACTCCCCCACCACCGCCAAGGTTTCGCCCGGCTGCAGGCTCAGGCTCACCTGCTCGACCGCATAGACCTGGCGCTTGACGCCGCCAAACAGGCCTTCCTTAATCGGAAAACGCGTCACCAGCTTGTTGACCTGCAGCACCGGCGCGCCCGATTGCACCGTCGATGCCTGTGGTGCTGCCGCATCCGCCTGCGCGCTCTGGCCCAGCAGGCTAAAGCGCTCGGGCAGGTCCTTGCCGCGCATGGCGCCCAGCTGCGGCACGGCCGCAAGCAGGTTGCGGGTGTAGTCCTTTTGCGGGTTGGCAAAGAGCTGCACACAGTCCTGCTCTTCCACCTTGTCGCCCCGGTACATCACCAGCACGCGGTCGGCCACCTCGGCCACCACGCCCATATCGTGGGTGATAAAAATCACGCCCATGGCCATCTCGCGCTGCAGCTCCTGCACCAGCGCCAGGATCTGCGCCTGGATGGTCACATCCAGCGCGGTCGTCGGTTCGTCGGCAATCAACAGCGAGGGCTTGCAGGACAGGGCCATCGCAATCATCACGCGCTGGCGCATGCCGCCCGACAGCTGGTGCGGGTGGCGCGTGAGCACGTTGCGGGCCTCGGGGATACGCACCAGATCCATCATGCGCAGCGCCTCGGCCATCGCGGCGCTGTTGGATTTGCGCTGGTGCAGGCGAATCGATTCGGCAATCTGCTCGCCCACGGTGAATACCGGGTTCAGCGAGGTCATCGGCTCCTGGAACACCATGGCCATATCCGCCCCGCGCACCTGGCGCATCTGCGCTGGCGTGGCCTTGGCCAGGTCAATGGCGCCGGCATGGCGGCCGCGCAGCAGCATCGAGCCGCTGTCGATCTGGCCGCCACCGGTTTCCACCAGCCGCATCAGCGCCAGCGAGGTGACCGACTTGCCCGAGCCCGACTCGCCCACCACCGCCAAAGTCTGGCCGGCATAGACGTCCAGATCGAGTTTTTTGACCACCTGCACCCGCCCCTGCTCCGTCTTGAAGCTCACGGACAGATCCCGCACTTGCAAAACGGGCGGCGTCAGGTCATTTTGCACAGGGGTAGAGCTGGGGTTGGACATAGGTAGAAGAGGCAGTGCGCGGCTTCGAGGAGAAGGCACACGCCATAAAAGCAGGAGGGGCACCCGGGCCGGGACTAACCCTTGAGACAAATCCCCGTGCTGCCATGAACACTGAGGCTTACACTTTCACCTGGGTGACAGCGTTTGTAATTGTAGAAAGCCCCCAACCGGGTTTGGAGCCAAAACTGCCTATGGTTTTCACCTACGCAATGTCCGCAGTGGCGCGCACCATGGTGGTGCGGCGGCCTGTCTGCAACGGGCCAGCCGCCCTGTCAGCGGCGGGCTGCAGGGTGGCCTTTACTCGGCCATCCCTGGTCAAGCAGGTGCCAGCGCGTCATTCGCATAAATGGCCACCAGCGCCTCGCCGTCCATGCCGATCTGGCCCCGGTACATGCCCTCGGAATTGAAGCACAGGGACACCTCACCATCGGCGCCCACGGCAATCAGGCCACCATCGCCGCCCAGCGGCGGCAACACGCGGTGGATCACCTCGGCCGTCGCCTGGGCCACTGACTCGCCCAGCAGCTCCACGCGCGCAGCCACGGTGTGGGCGGCCGAGCCCCGGATAAAGGCCTCACCCACGCCGGTACAGGACACGGCCACCACGGCGTTCTTGGCATAGGTGCCAGCGCCCACCACGGGCGAGTCGCCGACGCGGCCCGGCTTCTTGTTGGTCAGGCCGCCCGTTGAGGTGGCCGCTGCCAGGTGGCCATGCACATCCAGCACCACAGCGCCGACGGTGCCCATCTTCTTGCGCTCGTCCAGCGGGGCGGCCTGGGTCTGGCTTTGCGCGGTATGGTCCAGCGCCACCTGCTCGCGGCCGGAGGCCAGCGCTGCCGCCTGCACCGTGCGCAGCTGGGCCAGGCGCTGCTCGGTCGAGAACCAGTCGCGCGCCACCATCTCGCAGCCCTCTTTGGCTGCAAACTGCTCCGCCGCCTCGCCAATCATGAAGACGGGGCCACCCGCCTCCATCAGCGCCAAGGCCGCGCGCACCGGGTTGCGCACCGTGCTGACACCCGCCAGCGAGCCGCAGGCCAGATCGCGCCCGCGCATCACGCAGGCATCCATCTCATGCGTGGCATCGGCGGTGAACACCGCGCCGCGCCCGGCGTTGAACAGCGGGCATTCTTCGAGCAGGCGCACGGCCTCCACCGCCACTGCTTCGGCAGGGGCACCTGCGGCCAGTTTTTGCTGCGCGCCTTGCAGCACGTCACGCAAGGCCTCGCGGTAGGCCTGCTGCTGCGCGGGGGTGATAGAGGCGCGGGTGATGGTGCCAGCACCGCCATGGATGGCGATCACGGGACGGAAGGTGGTGGAGGTGGTCATAGTTCTAGGGGCAGTCGCGTCTTGCGCTGCCAGCCGGTTCCAGGTGAATCAATCAGGAAGAAAGCAGCGGCAGCAGCACCGCCATAAAGGCCTCGGGCTGCTCATACTGCACCCAATGGCCGCTGTCAGGCAGCCGCACAAAGGCTTGCAGGTGAGGCGTGACCGCGCGGTATTTATGCTCCAGCGCAGGCATATAGCTTTTGTACAGGGCATCGTAGGCGCCATAGATCGCGACGACCGGGCAGGCAATCTGCGGCAGCGACTGCGCCAGGATATCGGTGTTGGCCAGGCGCCGGCGTGGCAGGCGGTCACGCAGCACATTGTGCTGGTGCAAGGCCAGGGCCTGGTCGTCGATCTTGGCGGCATCCCAGAGCATCAGCGCACCCAGGTTGTAGCGGTGCATCTCCAGCTGCTCGGCCGGATCACTCAGATGGCGCCAGCCCTTGAGGCTGAACTGCTTTTCTGGCACCACGCCCATGGCGGGGGCACCGACCAGCACCAGGCGCTCTACCGCCTGCGGGTAGGCGGCGGTCAGCATGGCGGCCGTCATGCCGCCGAACGAAAAGCCCATCAGCTGGCAGGGCAGCAAGCCCAGCTGCACCATGCCAGCATGCAAAGGCGCCAGCATGGCATCGGCGTCCGCACCTGCGGCAGGGGGGTCGGAATCACCAAACCCGGGCAGGTCGGGCAGCCACAGCTCAAAACCCTGAGTCAGCAGCGCATCGATATTGCGAATCCAATGGGTCCAGCTGCCGCTGCCGCCGTGCAGCATTACCAAGGGCAGCCTGCCGGGGCGGCGCTGGCCCCAGCTGTGCCAGACCACAGTCTGGCCTTCATAGAGGGTGGTAAACCGCGTCGCCTTGGCCAGCAACGCCTGGTAGAGCGCCGGCAGCCCAGCAGGGCTGAGGTCGACAGTGTCCGACATGGCGGTGCTCAGGCCGTCTGACCCAGCAGCACCTGGGCCACCGCATCAATGGCGATGCTGTAGCCCTGCACCCCCAGGCCGCAGATGACCGCCTTGGCCACCGGCGCGATATAGGAGTGGTGGCGGAAGGCCTCGCGGGCATGCACGTTGCTGATATGCAGCTCGATCACCGGCAGCTCCGCCCCTTTGATGGCATCCATCAAGGCCACACTGGTGTGGGTGTAGGCAGCGGCATTCAGCACCACGCCTGCCAAGTCGCCCTGGCGCTGCAGCTGGCCGGCCTCGTGCAGCCAGTCGATCAGCGCGCCTTCATGGTTGCTTTGGTGAAAACGCAGGGCCAGCTGGTGGCGCGCTGCCGCCTTGGCGCACAGCTGCTCGACATCGGCCAAGGTATGGGCGCCATAAATCCCAGGCTCGCGCAGGCCCAGCAGGTTCAGGTTCGGGCCGTTCAGTACAAAAACAGTTTTCATCTCAGCTTCCACAACGGACATCAGATGTGGATTATCAGAGCATTCCGCCCCCAGCCCCAGAAGCCCAAGCGACAGCTGAACCGCACCGAGTCAGGGCCGAGCGGGCATAAAAACGCCCTGGCGAACCAGGGCGTGTGGCGCAAGGCAGGCTTGCCCTTAATAGCGGTAGTAATCGCGGTCGTGGCGATGGTGGCGGTAACGGCCGGGAGGCGGGCCGTAGTACACAGGCGCGGGCCGGTAGACCGGCGCTGGGCGGTACACCACGGCGGGAGGCGCCACATAGACGGGTTGCGGTGCGTATACCGGCTGGGGCGCATACACGGGCGGTGGCGCCACATAGACGGGTTGCGGTGCGTATACCGGCTGAGGTGCGTACACCGGCGCAGGGGCCATATACACGGGGCCTGGCACATTGATGCCCACCGACCAGGACACCCGGCTGGCATGGGCGCCCGCACTCATCAGCGCCAGGCCGGTCAGCACCGCAGCGGTGGCCCAGCGAGAGCCTTGTTTCAGCATTGAGTTGCGCATATTGATCTCCTTGCGAGAATCCCTGAAAAATGTCATTGAACTTTCAACGCGGCAAGCCACCAGAAAGATACCAAACGCTGTGCAAATTCTGGTTTCAAGACAAGATATCCTGTTGCAAAGCGTAAACAAGCCTACTGCACCCTGCTTCTGAGCGCAGAAACCGCAATACGTTCCAGCCATCAGGGTACTCCCTTAGAATAGACAAATATGAATGCACCTGCCCCGAGCGCTTCGCACACCGGTAGTGACGAAGTGGTCAAACCCACCAATTTCCTGCGACAAATCATCGAGTCCGACCTCGAAAAAGGCAGCTACGCCCAGCGCCACTGGGGTGGCTCGCCTGGCGATGCCCAGCACCACCAGCAGGGCGACGTCGACCAGGCCAAGATCCGCACCCGCTTTCCGCCTGAGCCCAACGGCTACCTGCACGTGGGTCACGCCAAGGCCATTTGCCTGAATTTTGGTCTCGCACGTGACTTTGGCGGCGTCTGCCATCTGCGCTTTGACGACACCAACCCGGAAAAGGAAGACCAGGAATACGTGGACGGCATCATCGATGCCGTGCGCTGGTTGGGCTTTGACTGGAAAGACCCCAGCGGCGAGCAGAACCTGTACTACGCCAGCAACTATTTCGGCTTTATGCACCGCTGCGCGGTCTACCTGATCGAGCAAGGCCTGGCCTATGTCGATGAGCAGTCGGCCGAAGAGATGCGCGCCAACCGGGGCGACTTCACCCGTCCTGGCGTCAACAGCCCCTTCCGCGACCGCAGCGTGGCCGAGAACCTGCAGCGCTTTGCCGATATGAAGGATGGCAAGCTGCCCGATGGCGCCGCCGTGCTGCGCGCCAAGATCGACATGACGGCGCCCAATATCAACCTGCGTGATCCTGCGATCTACCGGGTGCGCCATGCCGAGCACCACAACACCGGCAACCAATGGTGCATCTACCCGATGTACACCTTTGCGCACCCAATTGAGGACGCCTACGAGCACATCACCCACTCGATCTGCACCCTGGAGTTCGAGGACCAGCGCCCTTTCTATGACTGGTTGCTGGACCACCTGCGCACTGGCGGCCTGATCGATGCGCCCCAGCCGCGCCAGTACGAGTTCTCGCGCCTGAACCTGACCTATGTGATCACCAGCAAGCGCAAGCTCAAGCACCTGGTGGACAACCAATTGGTCAGCGGCTGGGACGATCCGCGCATGCCCACCGTGGTCGGCCTGCGCCGCCGGGGTTACACGCCTGCGTCCATCCGCAATTTCTGCGAGCGCATCGGTGTCACCAAGGATTACGCCTGGATCGACTACGCGACCTTGGACGGCTGCCTGCGCGAAGACCTGGAAAACCAGGCCCACCGCGCCATGGTGGTGTTGGACCCGGTCAAGCTGGAGCTGAGCAACTGGGCCGAGGTGTTTGGCAGTGCCGAGCACCTGGAAGCCTGCAGCCTGCCCGCCCTGCCCCACCCGGCAGAAGGCCAGACCGTGCCCGAGCGCCACTTTACGTTGGGCCGCGAGGTCTGGATCGAGCGCGAGGACTTTGCCGAAGTGCCGCCCAAGGGCTACAAACGCCTGTTCCCCGGTAACAAGGTGCGCCTCAAGGGCGGCTATGTGATCGAGTGCACAGGTTGCGAGAAGGATGCCGACGGCGTGATCACCAAGGTGCTGGCCACCGTGGTGCCTGACACCAAGAGCGGCACGCCCGGCGCCGACAGCGTCAAGGTCAAGGCCGCCATCACCTGGGTGGGCGTCGCCAATGGCGTGGCGGCTGAAGTGCGCCTCTACGACCGTTTGTTCACCGATCCGCAGCCCGATGCCGGCGGCAAGGACTTTTTGACCCTGCTCAACCCGGACAGCTTGAAGGTCGTGACCGCCTATGTCGAGCCCTCGCTCAAGGCCGCACAGCCCGATGACAAGTTCCAGTTCGAGCGCTTTGGCTACTTTGTGGCCGACCGCCATGACCACCGCAGCGACAAGCCGGTGTTCAACAAGATCACCGGCTTGAAGGATTCCTGGGGCAAGTAAGCCTCAGGGCCTGATCACCCGACACCAACCCGCCCCAGCTTGCTGCGGCGGGTTTTTTCATGGGTGCTCAGGCTTGATCAGCTGTCAATCGCGTCTGCAGAGCCAGCCTGCTTGCGCAGCTCGAACTTCTGGATCTTGCCGGTGCTGGTCTTGGGCAGCTCGCCAAACACCACCGCACGTGGCAGCTTGAAGCCGGCCAGATGCTTTTTGCAGTGGGCGACGATGTCCTCGGCGGTGACCTGCGCGCCGGGCTTGAGCTCAACAAAGGCGCAAGGTGTCTCGCCCCAGCGGGCATCGGGCTTGGCCACCACAGCAGCGGCCAACACGGCAGGATGGCGGTAGAGCACATCTTCGACCTCGATCGACGAGATGTTCTCCCCGCCCGAGATGATGATGTCCTTGCTGCGGTCCTTGATCTTGATATAGCCATCCGGGTCCTGCACCGCCAGGTCGCCGGTGTGGAACCAGCCGCCCCGGAAGGCCTCCTGCGTGGCTTCGGGGTTTTTCAAGTAGCCCTTCATGGCGATATTGCCCCGCAGCATGATCTCGCCCATGGTCTGGCCGTCCTGTGGCACCGGTGCCATGGTTTCAGGATCGCGCACCTGGGCATCGCGCTGCAGGTGGTAGCGCAGGCCCTGGCGGGCATTGAGCCGGGCCCGCTCGCCAATGTCCATGTCTTGCCAGGCGGGCTGCTGGGCGCAGACCATCACCGGGCCATAAACCTCCGTCAGCCCATAGACATGGGTCAGGTCAAAGCCCAGCTGCTCCATGCCCTCGATCATCGCCGCCGGTGGCGCAGCACCTGCCACCATGCATTTGACGCCGGCGGGCACGCCTTCTTTCAAGGCCGCCGGTGCATTGACCAGCAGGCTGTGCACAATCGGCGCGCCGCAGTAGTGGCTCACGCCATGCTGCTTGATCGCCGCAAAAATGGCCTGCGCATCGACCCGGCGCAGGCAGACATTGACCCCTGCGCGCAGCGCCACCGTCCAAGGAAAGCACCAGCCATTGCAGTGGAACATCGGCAAGGTCCACAGGTAGACCGCAAACTTGGGCATGTCCCACTCCAGCACATTACTGATGGCATTCACGGCCGCGCCCCGGTGGTGGTAGACAACGCCCTTGGGGTTGCCGGTGGTGCCGCTGGTGTAGTTCAGTGCAATCGCGTCCCACTCATCGCCGGGCAGCTGCCAGTCAAAGCTGGCATCGCCCTGGGCCAGCAAGGCCTCGTAGCTGAGGCTCCCCAGCCGCTCGCTGGCCTCGCCGTAGAGCGCATCTTCCACATCCACCAGCAGGATGGGCGCCTGCGATTGGCGCAGCGCCAGGGCCTTGGCCACCACACTGGCGTATTCGGGGTCCACGATCAGCGCCTTGGCCTCGCCATGGTCCAGCATGAAGGCAATGGTCTGCGGATCCAGCCGGGTGTTCAAGGTGTTGAGCACGGCCCCTGCCATGGGCACGCCAAAATGCGCCTCCACCATCGGCGGGGTGTTGGGCAGCATCACCGCCACCGTGTCGTTCTTGCCAATGCCGTGCTGCTGCAAGGCGCTGGCCAGTTGCCGGCATCGTGCATAGGTCTGGGCCCAGGTCTGGCGTAGCTCCCCGTGGACGATGGCCAGGCGGTCGGGATAGACCTCGGCCGTGCGGGCGATGAAGCCCAGCGGGGTCAAAGGGCTGTGGTTGGCGCTGTTGCGCGCCAAGGCGGTGTCGAAAATGCTGCTCATCTCTGCGTGTCTCCTCGGCAAACACTGTGCCACAGGCAGCTGACATGAACATTGCGCGCTGTCACCCTCTGGATAACCAGGATTTGCGCTCAGCCGAGGGCTGATTGGGCCTGCGCTGCTGCGGCGCAGGCCGGCATGCGCGACAATAGCCGGGTGTCCATCCCCCAGTCATTTATCCAGGAGCTGCTCTCCCGCGTCGACGTTGTCGATGTGGTCGGCCGCTATGTGCAGCTGAAAAAAGGCGGCGCCAACCTCATGGGGCTCTGTCCCTTCCACGGGGAGAAATCGCCCTCCTTCAGCGTCAGCCCCTCCAAACAGTTCTACCACTGCTTTGGCTGCGGCAAAAACGGCAATGCCATCGGCTTTCTGATGGACCACACCGGCATGGGCTTTCGCGAAGCGGTGACCGACCTGGCCCAGAGCGTGGGCCTGCCCGTGCCCGAAGACGATGTCTCGCCCCAGCAGCGCGAGCGCGCAGCCCAGGCGCGCGAAAAACAAGCCTCGCTCACCGACTTGCTGGAAAAAGCCGGTGACGCCTACCGCAAGCAGCTGTCGCAGTCGCCCAAGGCCATTGCCTACCTCAAGGGCCGGGGCGTCAGCGGCATCACCGCCAAGCGATTTGGCCTGGGCTATGCGCCTGAGGGCTGGCGTAGCCTGGCCAGCATCTTCCCCGCCTATGACGATGCCAAACTGGTCGAATCGGGCCTGGTGATTGAATCGGACGACGGCGAAGGCAAGCGCTACGACCGCTTTCGTGACCGGGTCATGTTCCCCATCCGCAATATCAAGGGCGAATGCATCGGCTTTGGCGGCCGAGTGTTTGGCGATGAAAAGCCCAAATACCTCAACTCGCCCGAAACCCCGGTCTTCCACAAAGGCCGCGAGCTCTATGGCCTCTTTGAGGCCCGCACCGCCATCCGCGAGCAAGGCTATGCGCTGGTGACCGAGGGCTATATGGACGTGGTGGCTCTGGCCCAGCTGGGTTTTCCCAATGCCGTCGCCACCCTGGGCACGGCTTGCACGCCCGACCATGTACACAAGCTGTTCCGCTTTACCGATACCGTGGTTTTCAGCTTTGACGGCGATGCCGCCGGGCGGCGCGCCGCCCGCAAGGCGCTTGATGGCGCGCTGGCCTATGCCAGCGACACCCGCAGCATCAAGTTTCTTTTTCTGCCCGCCGAGCACGACCCAGACAGTTTTGTGCGCGAATACGGCGCCGACGCCTTTGCCCGCCATGTGCATGACGCCACCCCGCTGTCGCGCTTTTTGCTGGAAGCGGCCAGCGAGCTCTGCGACCTGGGCCAGGCCGAAGGCCGAGCGCGTATGTCCAGCAACGCCCGCCCGCTGTGGAACCTGCTGCCCGATGGCGCGCTCAAGCGCCAGCTGCTGGGCGAGATCGCCGACAAGGCCCAGCTGCCCGCTGCCGAGCTGGAGGGCCTGTGGCAAAAGGCCACCGCGCAGGAGCTGGCCCGCCAAAGCGGCACCGCCCAGGCCCCCGCCGGCAGCACGCCCCGCCAAGCCCCGGCTTGGGATGCCGCCCCCATGGGCGCCGATGCCATGCCCTCTTATGGCGATGCGCCGCCCTGGGGCAACGACATGGCCATGGAGCGCTACCCCGGCCAGCGCAATGAAGGCTATGGCGAGCCGCGCAGCCCCAATGGCGGCGGCAATGCTTACGCCAAACGCAGTGGTGAATGGCGGCCCGATGGGCGCAGCGGCCGCAAAGGCAGTTGGCAGCCCCGGCCCGCACCCCAGCCGCCCATGCCCACCGTGGCCGTCGCCCGCGAAGACCAGGCCGCCCGACTGCTGCTGTCGCACATGGCGTTTTTAGAGAATTTCTCTCCGGAGGATGCCGCCACCCTGGCCCAACTGCAGCCTCCGCACGGCCCCTTGTTCGCCTGGGTGGAGCAGCAGTTCCTGGCCCATGGCGCCCAGTCTTGGGCGGTGTTGCGCGAGCATATGCGCGGCCATGCCGTAGAGGGCTTTGCCGCTGCGCTGATGCGGGGCCAACATGCGCAAATCGATGGCCCGCTCGACGAAATCCGCGCCGAGCTGCGCGACTCGCTCAGCCGCATTGTTCTGGACCAGCTCGAAGAGCAAAACCGCCAGCTGGTCACCCAGGCCTCCGACCCCCAGGCCTTGCGCCGCTACCAGAGCAATTTCCAACGCATCGGCCTGCTCAAGCGCCAGGTGAACCAATAAGCCGACATGGCCGCGCACATGAGCCAGCGCAGCGCACAAGCCCGTGAAAAATATTTGCTAAAAATGCATGGCGGACTCTTGACATTGGCTAAAAAGGTATAATATTTGACACATCGGCAAGAGCGACAGCAGCACCTCCGGACCGGGCCCGCGTGAAGACTCACGCGATTTGCCACCAGCGCAAGTGCCCAAAATACCGCAAGGACTGCATTCCAAATGTTCGCCCCCACATCTTGCCTTGAGGCTTAACGCCTTTTGCAGCCGCGTTGTTCGCCGCATTTGTTGCGACCAACCACTGCAGTTATTTAATGCGCCGGTGATGGCGCTTGCCAGTTTTCTTTGTGTGTTCTCTTTGATCTGAGGGTGTCCATGCCTGCTACAAAGTCCGCGAAGTCGTCCGTCAAGTCGCCCATCAATACCAGCGCGGCCAAAAGTGCCAAAGCTTCAGCAGCTCGCCCTGCCGCCAAACCGGCGGCCAAGCGCGCCACTGCTGCAGCTGGCAAAACCGTAAAAGCCAGTGCTGCGCCCGCCCCAGCCAAGGCAGCGACGAAGAAGGTTAGCTCCGTGTCCGATAAACAACGCCTGTCCCAGGCCGAACTGCTCAAGGCAGCCGATGCCCTGCTCAATGCAGGTGCCCCCAAAAAGCGCGCCGCCAAGAAAAGCGAAGCCACCGATGAAGAGACCCCGGTGAAGGCCAAGGCCGCCACCAAGACTGCTACCAAGGCCAAGACGGCCAAGGCGGAAGACGACAAGCCCAAGGCGCCTCGCAAGACGGCAGCGGCCAAGACCAAGCCCAAAGCCAAAGACAAGGGTGAAGAAGATATCGACGATACCGACTTCTCGGACATCGAAGAAGACATCGCCGGCGACACTGAAGAAGTGGTGGAGGTTGCCGCCTCCCCTGATGCACCTGTCGAAAAGGTCAAGCCGCTGCGCATGAAGGTCTCCAAGGCCAAGGAACGCGCCTTGATGAAGGAGTTCGGCCTCGATGAAGCCGTGCTGACCGAAGAGGAAATGTTGACCCGCCGTCAGCGCCTCAAAGCCCTGATCAAGCTGGGCAAGACCCGCGGCTACCTGACCAATGCCGAAATCTCCGACCACTTGCCCGACAAGCTGGTCGATGCCGAGACGCTGGAAGTGGTGATCTCCATGTTGAACGACATGGGTGTGGCCGTCTACGAGCAGACCCCGGATGCAGAAACCCTGCTGCTGAACAACACCGGCCAATCGGCCACCACCGAAGAAGAAGCCGAAGAAGAAGCCGAAGCCGCTTTGTCGACGGTGGACTCCGAATTTGGCCGTACCACCGACCCCGTGCGCATGTACATGCGTGAAATGGGTACGGTCGAGCTCTTGACCCGCGAAGGCGAAATCGAAATCGCCAAGCGGATTGAAGGCGGCCTGCAAGACATGATGCTGGCCATCAGCGCATCGCCCGCCACCATTGCCGAGATTCTGGCGATGGGCGAAGAGATCCGCGAAGGCAAGGTCGTCATCTCCACCGTAGTAGACGGTTTCTCGGACTCCAACGAGAACGACGACTATGTCGCGGAAGAAGACTTCGACGAATACGACGAAGAAGACGACGACGACGGCAAGGGCGGCT
>JAVWTB010000031.1:0-32559 GCA_036667955.1 Comamonas sp. | reverse complement strand
CCGCCGCAGGTGGGGCAGCGGCCATCGCCGCTGTTGAAGCTGAACTTGCCGGCGGTGTAGCCGCGTTGCAGTGACAGCGGCGCCGTCGCAAACAGCTCACGCACCGCATCCCAGGCACCGACATAGCTGACCGGGTTGGAACGCGCCGTCTTGCCAATCGGTGACTGGTCGACAAAGACGATGTCGGACAGATGGTCCGCCCCCAGCAGGCGCTGGTGCGCGCCAGCCAGCTCGGTGGGCTTGCCAAAATGGCGCATCAAAGCGGGTGCCAGCACATCCTGGATCAAGGTGGACTTACCCGAACCCGACACGCCGGTGACCACCACCATGCGCTGGAGCGGAAAATCCACCGACACATTCTGCAGGTTGTGCTCGGTGGCACCTTCCAGAATCAGACGCGGCGTGCTTTCGGTCACCATGCGCTTGGCACCCATGCCGACCTGCTTGCGGCCGCCCAAATAGGCGCCAGTCAAGGTATCGGCATGGCGCAGTTCAAGAGGGCTGCCATCAAACACAATCTGGCCCCCCTTCTCGCCCGGGCCCGGGCCCATGTCGATCATGCGGTCGGCGGCAAACATCACCGCCGGGTCGTGCTCCACCACCACCAGGGTATTGCCCGCATCGCGCAAGCGCTTCATCGCCACGATGATCCGTTCCATATCACGCGGGTGCAGCCCGATCGAAGGCTCATCGAGCACGAACAAGGTGTTGACCAGCGAGGTGCCCAGGGCCGTAGTCAGGTTGATGCGCTGCACCTCACCGCCACTCAAGGTACGGCTCTGGCGGTCCAGGGTCAGGTAGCCGATGCCGACGTCGCAGAGGTAGAGCAGGCGGTTGCTGATTTCCTCGTGCAACAGCCGCAAGGCCTGGGCATCGCCATCGTTGCTGCGGCGGATGTCCATGCTGGCAAAAAACACGCGCAACCGGGCAATGGGCAGCAGCATCAAATCATGCAGGCTCAGGCCGGGCAGCGCTTCCAGCTGCGCCCGCGTCCAGGCCACGCCTTGGGGCATGAAGCGCTTGTCCGCAGGCAAGGCGGCATCCGCATCCTTCTTGCTGCCAATACGCCACAGCAGGCTCTCGGTCTTCAGCCGAGCACCGCTACAGACCGGGCAAGGCGTGTAGCTGCGGTACTTGGACAGCAAGACGCGGATATGCATCTTGTAGGACTTGGTTTCCAGGTACTCAAAATAGCGGCGGATGCCATACCACTGGCGGCTCCAGTTGCCGTCCTTGTAGCCCTCCTCGCCATGGATGACCCAGTCCTTCTGCGCCTCGGTCAGCTTGGCCCAGGCGGTGTCGCGGGGAATGCCCTGCGCCTCGGCATGGCGCATCAAATCGTCCTGAATCTCTTTCCAGGCGGGTGTCTGGATGGGCTTGATCACGCCGGTGCGCAAGGTGAGCTTGTCGTTCGGGATCACCAGGTTCCAATCCACACCGATCACCCGACCAAAGCCCCGGCAGGCTTCGCAAGCGCCCACGGCAGAGTTGAACGAGAACATCGACGGCGTGGGCTCGCGGTAGCGCAGGCCGCTTTCCGGGCAGTGCAGGCCGGCAGAAAACTTCCACAGCGCGGGCTCGGCGGTGTTGCCCTCGGCATCGGCCTCTGCGATGGCATACACCGTCATCTCGCCGCTGCCGCGCTTCAAGGCCACTTCAATGGCCTCAATCACGCGTGCCTTCTCGGCCTTGCTGAGACGAAAACGGTCGGCCACCACATCGAGCAGCTTGACCCGCAGGGGCGCCTCGGCAGCCGCCTGCTTGCCGGCCTTGGGCTTTTTCTTGCTGCTGTCGACGGCGGCCGCATGGCGCACCGCGTCCACCTCGCGCTCGGCCTGCACCTTGGTGAAGCCGCTGGCCGACAGCCATTGCTCGACCTGCTCGGCGCTGGTGTTGGCCGGCAGCTCGACGGGGAAGGTGATCACGATGCGCGGGTCACCCGCCTGGCTGCGCTGCAGCAGCTTCTCGTAAATGCTCTCGGGCGTGTCGTGCTGCACCGCCAAGGCGGTCTGCTGGTCAAACAGATGGCCGGCGCGGGCCACCAGGAGCTTCAAATGGTCATTCAGCTCGGTCATCGTGCCCACGGTGGAGCGCGAGCTGCGCACCGGGTTGGTCTGGTCGATGGCAATCGCCGGCGGCACGCCCTCGACCTTGTCCACGGCCGGCTTGTCCATGCGGTCGAGGAACTGGCGCGCATAGGCGCTGAAGGTCTCGACATAGCGGCGCTGCCCTTCAGCGTACAAAGTATCGAACACCAGGCTGGACTTGCCCGAGCCACTGGGCCCTGTCACCACGGTCAGCTCCCCCGTGCGGATATCCAGATCCAGATTCTTGAGGTTGTGCTGACGCGCACCACGGATGCGAATGTTTTCCTGAGACATACCGATGAGCTATCCAGTAATTCGTTAGCGCAGTTCTGCGCCCGGATAAGCAAAGGACTCAGGCGCAAGGCCAGAGATGCCCAAACACGGAAGACAGACAGGACTGCGAGGGGAGCAAAATGATCGTGAACAACCATTCTAGGGAGTTCATCCGCCGCCCGAGACAGCTTGCGGCAAAGCCCTGCAAACCACTGTACAAATTTACAGATATTAGCAATTAGAAGACACAATCTCCCCTTGGCCTGCCACCCATAAAAAAACCCGCATCCTCTCGAATGCGGGTTCAGGGGCAGAAGGCGCGCTGGGCGCCTCAGGCCTGCTTAGAAGTTGTGGCGGATACCAGCAGCAAAGGTGCTGAAGTCGGCGCCGGAGACACCGGTGGCGTAGCTGGCGTTGGCCTTGTTGTCGACCTTGGTGTAGCCAGCGTACAGCTTGGAGCGCTTGCTCAGGTTGTAGTTGTAGCCCAGGATCAGCTGGCGTGCGCCGCTGTTGCTGACGTCATCCCACTTGCCAGCCCAGCCGAAGCCAGCCACAAACTCGGAAGCACCCATGGTGTACATACCGGTCACGCGGGCAGCGTTGCGCTTGCCGCGCAGCTCTTCGTCAGAGCGCTGGTAGTAAGCACCCAGCTGGAAAGCATTGATGGTGTAGTGAGCGCGCAGGCCCAGCTGCTTGTCGCCACCCACCTTGGTGAAGCCAGCACCCAGCGCCAGCGGGCCGCTTTCCCAGTTGGCAGCCAGGTCGTAGCCGTTCTTGTCGTTGGTGCCAGCAGCCTTTTCGTGGAACGAGGTCGCGCCTTCGATGGTCAGGCCACCCAGGATCACGGGGGTGCGGTAGGCGATCTTGTTGGAGTCGCGCATCACGTAGGTGTACAGGGCATCCGACAGCGAACCGGTGTCGTGGTTAGGCTGGTCCAGCACGCCGTAGTCGGCCACTGCGTAGTAGGACTCGGAGGTGAAGGTACCCAGGCGCAACATACCGAAGTTACCTGCCAGGTTCACTTCGCTTTGGCGCTTGAAGTTGATGCCGCCCGTGGAGCCGGTGCCCGAGCCGTCGTCAGAGTTGAAACCCGATTCCAGCACGAAGCCAGCCTTCAGGCCGCCACCCAGGTCTTCCGTACCACGGAAGCCGATACGCGATGCGTTGTTGAACAGACCGGTGGTGGACACATCGCCCACCTTTTGGCGTTCCACCGAGGTATTCACACGGCCATAAACCTGCACGCTGCTTTGAGCCAGTGCAGCGGTAGAGCCAGCAACGGCCAAGGTGGCAATCATCAAACGATTCAGTGAACGCATAGTGTCCTCGGGGATGGAGTAATAAAAATGGTTTGGACGGTGCTGACTTGGTTTGCAGATCGCAGTATTCAGCTCGTCACATATTGTTAATTCTAGGCGGCAGACCCCATTTTCCGCGCTGAATATCGCGCAGATTTTGAGAGAGTGACGCATTGCTACCACACTTCTATGACAGACCCTGGTATTAACCATGAGACATGGAAAAGGCGCAAAAAAAACAGCACCCGAAGGTGCTGTTGGGAGCTGAAGGCCTCAGGTATTACGCGGCGCGCATACCTCAGGGCCATCTCGCGTTTTGGATCTCAGTCGTTCGCGTAAATGTCCACGTCCTTGGTTTCACGCACGAACAAAGTACCGATGACAAAGGTAATGCCAGCAATGATGATCGGGTACCACAGACCGTTGTACATGTTGCCGGTCTGCGCCACGATCGCGAAGGCTGTCGTTGGCAGCAGACCGCCGAACCAGCCATTGCCGATGTGATAGGGCAGCGACATGGAGGTGTAGCGAATCCGGGTCGGGAACATTTCCACCAGCATGGCGGCAATGGGCCCGTACACCATGGTCACCAACAGTACCAGGTAGGTCAGCAGCACCACGGTCATGACTTTGTTCGTCTTGGCCGGGTCGGCCTTGGCGGGGTAGCCATCCTTGGCCAGGGTTTCCGCAACCGCCTTCTTGAACGCCCCATCCTTGGCCTTCAGATCGTCGCCACTCAGGCCCGCTGCAGCATAGCTGGGGATCGTGTCATTGCCGATCTTGATGGCAGCGATCGTTCCGGCAGGTGCTGCCTCAGTCTCATAGCTCACCGAGTTGGCGGCCAGCAGTTGCTTGGCCACGTCGCAGGAGCTGGTGAACTTGGAGGTACCTGTGGGGTTGAACTGGAAGGAGCACTCGGCCGGGTTGGCGATCACCACCACCTTGTTCTTGGCCTGCGCCGCTGCCAGATCCGGGTTGGCGGCTTCGGTCAGCATCTTGAACACGGGGAAGTAGGTCAGCACGGCCAGCAGGCAGCCTGCCATGATGATGGGCTTGCGGCCGATCTTGTCCGACAGCGAACCGAAGATCACAAAGAACGGCGTCGCGATCAGCAGGGCCACCGCAATCATCAGGTTGGCGCTCACGGCATCGACCTTGAGCTGCTGCGTCAGGAAGAACAGCGCATAGAACTGGCCCGTGTACCAGACCACGGCCTGGCCGGCGGTCAGACCGACCAGCGCCAAGATCACGATCTTCAGGTTCTTCCACTCACCAAACGACTCGCGCAGCGGTGCCTTGGAGGTCTTGCCCTCGGCTTTCATGCGTTGGAACGCAGGCGATTCAGACAGGGTCATGCGGATCCACACCGACACGCCCAGCAACAGAATCGAGACCAGGAACGGAATGCGCCAGCCCCAATCGTTGAAGGCAGGCTCGCCCATCAAGGTACGGGTGCCCAGAATCACCAGCAAGGACAGGAACAGGCCCAAGGTGGCCGTGGTCTGGATCCAGGAGGTGTAGGCGCCGCGCTTGCCGTTGGGGGCATGCTCGGCCACATAGGTTGCTGCACCACCGTACTCACCGCCCAAGGCCAGGCCTTGCAGCATGCGCAGCACGATCAGGATGATGGGCGCCGCCACACCGATGCTGGCGTAGTTGGGCAGGATGCCGACGATAAAGGTCGATGCGCCCATCAGCAAGATGGTGACCAGGAAGGTGTACTTGCGCCCGATCATGTCCCCCAGCCGGCCAAACACCAGTGCGCCAAAGGGGCGCACGATGAAGCCTGCCGCAAATGCCAGCAGTGCAAAAATGAAAGCCGATGTTGGATCCAGTCCGGAGAAGAACTGTTTGGCGATGATGGCCGCCAGCGAGCCGTAGAGATAGAAGTCGTACCACTCAAAAACCGTACCGAGTGACGAGGCGAAGATGACTTTGCGCTCTTCCTTCGTCATCGGCCGTGCAGCTGCACTGGTTGCCATGTTGTTGTCTCCTTGTAGTGTTGCCGCTCTTTTGTTTGGCGGACACTGCATTCTTCAGGGGAGCGCTGACCCAAGTCTGACGGTTTTCCAACACAAGCTTGCAGGTCGCTGACAATTCGCTGACAAACTCCAGTGCAACCCGCAGAAATCGTTTTGCCATGCGGAAAATCGCTGCACTGCAGCATCAACCAAGGGAAAGTCCTAGGCCTGGCAAAACAGCAAGGAGAGGCATTTAGCAGCGCGGTGCGGCTGCAAAAACGTGGGCTCAGGCCTTGGTCAGACCCGAGGGACGGTTGGCGGCCGCATCCCAGTGCCCGTCGGCAAACCAGGCATCGCCGTTCAAGCAGGCGCTCAGCATCGGCAGCCCATCCAGGCCCCAGAACAGCTGCCCGTCCAGCACCATGCTGGGCACGCCAAAAGCCCCGGCGGCGGTGGCCGCATCGGTATTGCTGCGCAGCCATTGCTTGGCCTCTTGCTCGGCGGCATCGCCGCTGCGCAGCTGCTCGGCCAAGGTCTGCTGCAAAGCCTGCAGGCGCTGCGGCTCCAGCGCCTCAGCGCCACCCAGCCAGACATGGCGAAAGATGGCATCGGCCGTGAAGCGGTTGATGCAGCCGCCCTGGCCCGTGCGCAAGGCCAGGCGCAGCAAAGGCAGCGGGTTGAAAGGGTGTTGCGCGGGCATCTGCAGGCCGCAGCCCTGGCGCTCACCCAGCCAGCTCACATGGCGGTAGGTCCAGGCACGCTTGCCGGCAATGCCGGCGGGGCCGGGGTTGGCATGCTGCTGCAGCAGCGCCCCCAGCAGCACGGGCCGGTAGCGCACATGCACGCTATGGCCTTGCAGCGCCTGGGGCAGCGCATCAAAGGCCAGCCAGGCGTAAGGCGAGACAAAGTCCAGGTAGAAATCGATGGTTTTCATACCCGGACTCCTTTAGGGTGCTGGCACCAGTGGTCGGCCATTGCTGCCCAGGCCCGCACGGCCCAGCGCCTGCAGCCAGATCTGCTGGCGCTCTGCCGTTTCGGCCTTGGACCAGGCGCGGATTTCGTCGATCGAGCGGTAGCAGCCGATGCAGTGGCTGCGGTCCGCATTCATCTTGCACAGCGACACGCAAGGCGATGGCACCACATCGGCGTAATCGGCGGCAAAAGCGCCGGTCACGCGAACCTGCTTGGTGCGGGCCGCCAGCGGCGCGGGCGAGGCCACGGGCAGCGCTACGGGTTGTTCTGCTTGCTCGCTCATGCCACCTCCTTGACCACATCGGCCACGGGCGCGCCAGTCAGCGCCTCCAGATCGGCAGGCGCCAGCGCAAAAACCCCATTCGGATGGCCCGCTGCGGCCCAGATCTGCGCAAAGCGGAACAGCTCGCGGTCGATCAGGGTCACCGGCTTGGTCACATGGCCGACGGGGGAGACACCGCCAATCGCAAAACCGGTGCGGGCTTTGACAAAATCGGCATCCGCCCGGCCAACCGGGCCCACCAGCGCGGCCACCTTGGCCTCATCCACGCGGCAGTCGCCCGAGGTAATGACCAGCACGCAGGCGTCGTCGAGCTTGCGGCGAAAAATAATGCTCTTGGCAATCTGGCCCAGCGCAATGCCCAGCGCATCGGCCGCTTCCTGGGCCGTGCGCGCTGCCACCTCCAGCATCTGCGGCCCATGCGGATGGCCCTTGTCCTGCAGCACCCTGGCTACCCGCTGCACGCCCTCGGGCAGGCTCAGCAACTCCGCTCCACACATGGTTTGACTCCTTATTAAGCCGTGATTGTGCCGATTTGCACCCCAAGCTGCAGTGCCCGGGGCATTCACAACCAGGCCCAGTCCTTCAGCCCGCCCGCTTGTTCATCAGCGCTACGGCCACCCGCGAGTTGGGCTTGCGCTGCAAAAAGTCGCTGATGTAGAGGCCCGCATCGACGAGCTTGTCCAGGTCAATGCCGGTCTCGATGCCCATGCCCTGCAGCATGTAAACCAGGTCTTCGGTGGCCACATTGCCGGTGGCGCCCTTGGCATAGGGGCAACCGCCCAGGCCGGCGATGGACGACTGGAAGTTCCAGACACCCATCTCCAGCGACGCGAGCGTGTTGGGCAGCGCCTGGCCATAGGTGTCGTGGAAATGGCCGCTCACCTGGTCTAGACTGAAGTACTGCAAGGTGGCTTCCAGCGCCTTTTGCACCTTGATGGGTGTGCCCACACCGATGGTGTCGGCGACATCGACGCGCTCCACACCAATGCCCTTCATCAGCTCGGCCAAGTAGGCCACGCGCGATGGTGCAATCTCACCCTCATACGGGCAGCCCACGGTGCAGCTCATCGCGCCACGCACCGCAATGCCAGCGGCCTTGGCGGCGGCCACCACGGGCGCAAAACGCTCGATGCTCTCGGCAATCGAGCAGTTGATATTGCGCTGGCTGAAGGCCTCGCTCGCCGCGCCAAACACCACGATTTCATCGGGCTGGGAGGCCACGGCTGCTTCATAGCCCTTCATGTTCGGCGTCAGCACCGAGTAGCGCACACCGGCCTTGCGCGCCAGCCCCGCCATTACCTCGGCGTTGTCGCCCATCTGGGGCACCCACTTGGGGCTGACAAAGCTGGTCACCTCGATCTCGGTCAGGCCCGCATCTTGCAACCGGTGCGTCAGCTCGATCTTGACGGCAGCCGGCACCGGCGATTTCTCGTTCTGCAGGCCATCACGGGGGCCGACATCAATCAATTGAACGCGTTGGGGGTAGCGGGCCATGGGGTGTCTCCTGGGGGTTTTCTGGGGTAAACGGGGGTCGGAATCAGTATCCGCGATCGGCATAGACCATGCCGCCGGGCGTCTCACCGGCGGCAAAGGCCTGGAGCTTGTGCAGAATCTGCAGCAAGGTCTCTTCGGGCAAGGTACGGGCGGAGCTGTGCGGCGTGATGCAAATCTGGGGGTGCTGCCAGAACGGGTGCGCAGCGGGCAATGGCTCGGTGCGGAACACATCGAGCGTAGCGCCTGCCACCTGGCCACTGTCCAGCGCGGCCAGCAGGTCGGCATCCACCAGGTGCGCGCCGCGCGCCACATTGACCACATAGGCCCCTGGCTGCAGCTGCGCCAGCAGGCCGGCGTCGATGATGTTCTCGGTCTGCGCCGTCAGCGGCAGCAGGTTGACGAGGATGCGCGTGGAACGTAGAAATGCCGGCAGCTGCGCCATGCCCTCAAAGCACTGCACGCCGTCGATTTGCTTGGGCGATCGGCTCCAGCCGCGCACCGGAAAATCAAACTGCGCCACCGCCTGGGCCACCCGCTCGCCCAGCACACCCAGGCCCATCACGCCAACGGGGAAGTCGCTGCGCAAACGCAGGGGCTGCTGCGCCCAAACGCCCTGGCTTTGCTGGGCACGATAAGGCGCCAGATCCCGAAAATGGTCGATGACCGCATGGCAGACATACTCGGCCATCTGCACGGCCATGCCGGCGTCTTCCAGCCGCAGCACTGGCACGCCAACAGGCAGCTGCCGCGCAAACAGCGCATCCACCCCAGCGCCCATGTTGAAGATGGCTTTGAGGCCCGCGCCTTGCTCGTCAAAAAGCTGCTGCGGCGGCTTCCAGACCAGCGCGTAATCGGCCTGCGCCATGCCGGGTGTCCAGCCACGGGCCTCTGCCTGAGGCAGGTGCAGGCGAATGGCGTCCAGCCAGTGCTGCAGCTCATCGCTTTCGGTATAGACGAGAATTTTCATGGCCGGGATTTCAGCACAGAAAAGGTCGCTGCGCCGTCACAGACAGCGCAGCGACCGCTTCAGGAAGCCGTGACTTGGAGCTTGAGCAGCTCCGAGCCTTCAGTCACCTGGTCGCCGGGCGCAAACAACAGCTCCAGCACCTCGCCGTCAGCAGGGGCGGCAATGGTGTGCTCCATCTTCATCGCCTCCATCACCGCCAGCGGCTGGCCCTTGCTGACCTTGTCGCCGGCCTTCACCGCAAACGACACCACCTTGCCCGGCATGGGGGCCGTCAAACGCCCGCCTTCGCTGCCCGCCTCACCGGCATGGGCCAGCGCATCAAAGGCCGTGATCTCAGCCGCGCCACGTGGTGCGAACACATGCACCACCTCGCCTTGCTGCCAGGTCTGCACCTGGTCGCGCTGGCCGTTGAACTGCAGCTCCACCAGCTCGCCGTTAAGGCTGAACTGCAGCGGGCCCGTGGCATCGCCCACCGTCAGCACCAGGCCAGCGGCCTCATAGCGCAGCGCGGCCTGCAATTTATCGCCACCAAACTCAAAGTCAAAGCGGCGCTCGGTCACGCCATGCGATTGCCAGCCATCACGGCGGCTGAAGGGGTCGTTGCTCTGGGTCGCGCGCTCCTGCAGCAGCTCGGCCACGACGGCCGCAGCGGCAGCGGTGTCGGCGCCCAGGCCGCGTTGCTTGAAGAGCAGCGCCTCTTCGCGCTGGATCAGTGCTGTATCGAGCTTGGCCTGGCCAAACGACGGCGTGGCCAGGATATGGCGCAGAAACTGCACATTGGTCTGCAGGCCGACGATGCGCACGGCAGCCAGCGCCGCATCCAGCCGTGCCAGCGCCTGGGCGCGGTCGGCGCCGTGGACGATGAGCTTGGCGATCATGCTGTCGTAGAAGGGGCTGATGGCATCGCCTTCGCGCACGCCATCGTCAATGCGCACATCGCTGATGGCAAAACTGCTGCAATCGGGCTTGCGGTAGACATGCAAGGTGCCGGTCGCAGGCAGAAAGTTGTTGTCCGGGTTCTCGGCGCAGATGCGCGCCTCGATCGCGTGGCCGCTGATCTTCAGCTCCGCCTGCTGCTTGGGCAGCGGTTGGCCATTGGCCACCTGTAGCTGCCACTGCACGAGGTCCTCGCCGGTGATGGCCTCGGTCACTGGGTGTTCCACCTGCAGGCGCGTATTCATTTCCATGAAGTAGAACTTCATCGCCTCGGGCTGGTCGTAGCCGCCGGGCTGCTCGACGATGAATTCCACCGTGCCCGCACCCACATAGCCCACGGCCTTGGCCGCCGCCACCGCCGCCTCGCCCATCTGCTGGCGCAGCGCAGCGGTCATGCCGGGGGCCGGTGCCTCTTCCAGCACCTTTTGGTGGCGGCGCTGCACCGAGCAATCGCGCTCGAACAGGTACACGCAGTTGCCTTGCGTGTCGCCAAACACCTGGATCTCGATATGGCGCGGGCGCAGCACGTATTTTTCGATCAGCACCGCATCGTTGCTGAAGCTGTTGATGGCCTCACGCTTGCAGGACTCCAGCGCGGCGGCAAAGTCCTCGCTCTTTTCTACCAGGCGCATGCCCTTGCCGCCACCGCCGGCACTGGCCTTGATCAGCACCGGGTAGCCGATGCGGTCGGCCTCCCCGTGCAGCATGGCCGGGTCCTGGCCCGCACCGTGGTAGCCGGGCACCAGCGGCACGCCGGCCTTTTCCATCAGTTGCTTGGATTCGGCCTTCAGTCCCATCGCGCGGATAGCCTGGGCAGGCGGGCCGATGAACACCAGGCCAGCGGCCGCGCAGGCGACGGCAAAGTCTTCGTTCTCGCTCAGAAAGCCATAGCCCGGGTGAATCGCCTGGGCACCCGTGGCCTTGGCGGCCTCGATGATGCGTTCCCAGCGCAGGTAGCTGTCCTTGGGGGCGCTGCCACCGATGTGTACGGACTCGTCGCAGGCGGCCACATGCTTGGCATGGGCGTCGGCGTCGGAGTAGACGGCCACGGTCTTGACACCCATGCGGCGGGCCGTAGCGGCAACACGGCAGGCGATCTCACCACGGTTGGCGATCAAAATTTTCGAGAACATAGAAAAATCTCCTCAGTCTTTTTCCTGACCCCAGCCCGCCTTCGCAAGCCCTCGGTCAATATCGTTGGTTATCCGCGCCCGTGGCGGCCAGGGCCACCGGCTCTTCATGGCCCAGCCACCGGCGAATCCGGCGCACTACGGCCCGCAAAAACTTCCACAAGGTCCAGGTCAGCACCCACATCAGCACCAGCACCACGGCCAGCGCCACCGCAAACACCAGCGGATGGTTGATCGCCAGCCACACCGCACCGATCGAGACCCCATCCTCCAGCAGGCTCGCGCCCCAGTTGGAGAACGGCTCCGGGCTGGTGTTGATCGCCGCACGCGTGGTGGTCTTGGCCACCTGGCTGCTCAGCGCCAAGGTGCCGCCCATCAGCGCAGCGGCGGTGGCCATCGTCGCGTTGTCGGTGCCAAACACGCTGGCCGCCAAGGCCGCGCCCGCGGGCACCCGCACCACGCTTTGCACCACATCCCAGGCCGAGTCCACACCGGGAATCTTGTCGGCAAAGAACTCGACAAACAGCAGCGCACCGCTGATGAACAGGATCACCGGCTGCTGCAGCACCGACAGCCCACCGGGCAGTTGCAGCACGTCCGTCGCTCCCAGCATGCCCGTCACAAACACCACCGCATACAGCCGAAAGCCACTGGCCCAGCCCAGCGCCGCAGCCAGGGCCATCAGCTGGCCCCAGTCCCACTGCGCCATCGCGTGGCCCACTTGGCCTGCCGCCTGGCCGACCTGGTCGGCCGCCTGCCCCACCGTTTGCGCGGTGTCCTTGTCCAGATGCAGGCCGATGCCATGCAGCCAGTTGACGATGGTGTTCCAGATATCCATGGTGGGGCTCCTCAGTGCCAGTCAGCAAACGCGCTGTTTATAGCGCCAATGCCTGCTTGCTGTCTGCCATCCAAAGCCGCTTTATAGGTACATCAGCCTCCCAGCCAGCTGGGTTTGCGTTTGTTCAAGAATGCCTGCACGCCTTCCTTGCCTTCGGCGCTGGAGCGGATGTCGGCAATGCCGGCCACCGTCTCGGCGATCAAGGCGGCATCCACTTCGCGGCCAGCGACATCGATCACCAGCTTTTTGCAGGCCTGCACCGCTGCCGGGCTGGCGCTCAGCAGGTGCTTGAGCAGGCCATCCACGGCGCTGTCCAGCGCCTCGGCCTCTACCACCTGGTGCACAAAGCCGGTGCGCAGCGCTTCGGCGGCGTCAAAGCGCTCGCCGGTCAGAAAGTAGCGGTGCGCGGCACGTGCGCCCATGGCGCGGATCACATAGGGGCTGATGGTGGCGGGGATCAAGCCGATCTTCACCTCGCTGAGGCAAAAACCGGCATGGCTGGCCGCCACCGCCATGTCGCAGCAGGCCACCAGGCCCATGCCACCGGCGTAGACATCGCCCTGCACCCGCGCAATGGTGGGCTTGGGGCAGGTGTAGATCACGCGCAGCATCTCGGCGAGCTTGCCGGCATCGACCAGGTTTTCCTCGCGGCTGTAATCGGCCATGGCGCGCATCCAGTTCAGGTTGGCGCCGGCGCAAAAGGCCGGGCCTTCGGCGGCCAGCACCACGGCGCGAACCTGTGCCTGCTCACTCACCCAGGTAAAGGCCCGGGTGATGTCGGCAATCACCTCGTCGCTGAAGGCATTGCGCACATCGGGCTGGGTCAGGGTGATGGTGGCCACCGGGCCGGCGGCTTCAACGGTCAGAAATGTGCTTTTCATGGTGTCCTCTCTGTCCTTACATGCGGAAGACGCCAAACTTGGTGTCCTCAATCGGCGCATTGCGGGTGGCCGCCAGGCCCAGCGCCAGCACGCGGCGGGTGTCGGCCGGGTCGATGACGCCGTCATCCCACAACCGTGCCGAGGCGTAGTAAGGGTGGCCCTGGTCCTCGTACTGCTGGCGGATGGGTGCCTTGAAGGCCTCTTCCTCCTCCGCCGTCCAGGCGCCGCCCCGGCCTTCGATGCCATCGCGCTTGACGGTGGCCAGCACGCTGGCCGCCTGCTCGCCGCCCATGACGCTGATGCGCGCGTTCGGCCACATCCACAGGAAGCGTGGGCTGTAAGCACGGCCGCACATGCCGTAGTTGCCAGCGCCAAAGCTGCCGCCGATGATGATGGTGAACTTGGGCACGCTGGCTGTGGCCACCGCCGTCACCAGCTTGGCGCCATGGCGGGCAATGCCCTCGTTCTCGTACTTGCGCCCGACCATGAAGCCGGTGATGTTCTGCAGGAAGACCAGCGGAATCTTGCGCTGGCAGCACAGCTCGATAAAGTGCGCGCCCTTGACGGCCGATTCGCTGAACAAAATGCCGTTGTTGGCGATGATGCCCACTTCCATGCCCTCGACCCGGGCAAAACCGCAGACCAGGGTGGCGCCAAAGCGGGCCTTGAACTCGTCAAAATCGCTGCCATCGACAATGCGGGCGATGATTTCGCGCACATCAAAAGGCTTGCGCGTATCGACCGGGATCACGCCATACAGCTCATCGGCCGGGTAAGCCGGTGCGACTGGTGCCTTGTCGGCCGCATTGGGCTGTTTGGCCTTGTTCAGGTGGCTCACGGCCTTGCGGGCCAGCGCCAGTGCATGGGTGTCGTTGTCGGCCAGGTGGTCGGCCACGCCCGAGAGGCGCGTGTGCACATCGCCACCGCCCAGGTCTTCAGCGCTCACCACTTCGCCGGTAGCGGCCTTGACCAGCGGTGGGCCACCCAAAAAGATCGTGCCCTGATTCTTCACGATGATGGACTCGTCGCTCATCGCCGGCACATAGGCGCCGCCTGCGGTGCAAGAACCCATGACCACGGCGATCTGGGCAATGCCCTGGGCGGACATATTGGCCTGGTTGTAGAAGATGCGGCCAAAGTGCTCGCGGTCGGGGAAGACCTCGTCCTGGTTGGGCAAGTTGGCGCCGCCCGAGTCCACCAGGTAGATGCAGGGCAGGCGGTTTTGCGCCGCCACTTCCTGGGCGCGCAAATGTTTCTTTACCGTCATCGGGTAGTAGGTGCCGCCTTTGACCGTGGCATCATTGCAGACGATCATGCAGTCCACCCCACTGACGCGGCCCACGCCGGCGATCAGGCCCGCGCCAGGCGCATCGTTGTTGTACATGTTCAGCGCAGCCAGCGGCGCCAGCTCCAAAAACGGCGTGCCCGGGTCCAGCAGCATCTGCACGCGGTCACGCGGCAGCAGCTTGCCCCGGCCCAGGTGCTTGGCGCGTGCGGCTTCACCCCCGCCCTGCGCCACCTTGGCAGACTGGGCGCGCAGGTCCTCCACAATGCTGCGCATGGCTTGCGCATTGGTCTGAAAATCTGCCGACCGGGCATTCAGCTGGGTTGCGAGTTTGCTCATGCTTGTCCTCTTCAATGTTCTAGCGTTCCGTTCAGAAACGCGTTTTCTTTAAAAATAGTCTGCTGCTACACGAATCCGCACCATGCACACCGTTGAAACCGTTCTGCTCGTCCTGATGATCGGTGCCGTCACCGGCATCATTGCGCGCTACATCCGGGCCATACCGCTGCCGCTCATCCAGATCATGCTGGGCGCTGCACTGTCCTGGCCGCAAAAAGGCCTGCATATCGATTTCGACCCCGGCCTGTTCATGCTGCTGTTCATTCCGCCACTGCTGTTTGCCGACGGTTGGCGCATTCCCAAGCGCGAGTTCTTTGCGCTGTACCGCCCCATTTTGCGGCTGGCCTTTGGCCTGGTACTGTTCACTGTGATCGGCATGGGTTACCTGATCCACTGGATGATTCCGGAGATCCCGCTGACCGTGGCCTTTGCGCTGGCCGCCGTGATATCGCCCACCGATGCGGTGGCTGTATCGGCCATCACGCGCAACCTGGGCATGCCGGCACACACCATGCATGTGCTCGAAGGCGAATCGCTGCTCAATGATGCCTCGGGCCTGGTGGCGCTGAAATTTGCCATCGCCGCCACCTTGACCGGCCTGTTCTCCTGGACCCAGGTCACACAGGAATTTTTGTGGATTGCGCTGGGCGGCCTGGCAGTCGGCGCTGCGGCGGGCTGGGGTTTTAGCTACCTGCGCGATACCGTCACCCGCCGCCTGGGCGATGTGGCCGCCACCCAGATGGTGCTGCTGCTGGTACTGCTGCCCTTTGCAGCCTACCTGCTGGGCGAAAAATTTGGTGTCTCCGGCATTCTGGCGGCCGTGGCTGCGGGCGTGGCCACCAATTTTGGCGACCTGAACCGCGCCGACTACATCTCCGAGCGTATGCAGACCGCCGGCACCTGGGCCATGGTCGAATCGGCCTTCAATGGTGCGATCTTTTTGCTGTTGGGCCTGCAGCTGCCCTCGATCATTGGCGTGACCCTGCGCGATGCCGGCCATGACTGGTGGATTCTGGTGGGCTATGTGGCCATCATCTCGATTGCGCTGCTGTCGCTGCGCTGGATCTGGCTGATGCTGGGCGTGAGCCGCAGCCTGCACAAGGCCCACCAGGCCGGCAAGCTGGTCAAAAAACCCGACCTGTGGCTGAACCTGGCGACCACCTTGGCGGGCATCCGCGGCGCCGTCACCCTGGCTGGTGCGCTGTCCGTGCCGCTGCTCTTGAACAACGGCCAGCCGTTTCCTGCACGTGACATGCTGATCTTTCTGGCCACCGGCACGATCTTGTTCACCCTGGTGATCGGCAGCATCGGCCTGCCACTGGTGCTGCGCCGCGTGCAGGCAGTGAGCGAGCCCGAATCGGTGCGCGAAGAGCGCCAGGCGCGGATTGCGGCCTGCCGCGCTGCCATCAACAGCCTGGCAATGAGCGACGAGGATGCCGCCCAGCAGCCCACCGAGTGGCAGGCGCAGCAGCATGAAATCGAAGGCCGCATTGCGCGCGAGTACCGCAGCCGTATCGACCTGCTGGACGAAGAACGCACGCCCGAATCGGCCGAGATGCAGGACCTGGCCACGCCGGACGCTGTGCAAGAGCGGCGCCTGCGCTATGTGGCCGAGTTGGAGATGCGGCTCAACTGCATCAAGGTCGAGCGCCACACCATCTACGCCGAGCGGCACAACAACCGCATCAACGACGAATCGCTGCGCAGCCTGGTGCAAGAGCTGGACCTGAGCGAAATCACCTTGCGCAAACGCCTGGAAGTCGCCCGCCGCGCCGCCGCCAAGCAAGCTGCCAAGCTGGAAGGGCATTGATCGTTCAGGCGGGTGCTGCATGGCGGCGCTCTGCCGGGCTCAGGCGGTCTGGCCCACATCCAGCTTCAGCGATTCGATCATCGCCTCGCGGATCTTGAACTTTTGGATCTTGCCGGTCACCGTCATCGGGAAGGCCTCGACAAACTCGATATAGCGCGGCACCTTGTAATGGGCCACCCGGCCCTTGCAGTAGCTGCGCAGCGCCTCGGCATCCAGGCTTTGGCCGGCCTTGACGATGACCCAGGCACACAGCTCCTCGCCAAAGCGGCTGTCGGGCACGCCCACCACCTGCACATCCTGCACCTGTGGGTGGGTGTAGAGAAACTCCTCGATCTCACGCGGGTAGATGTTCTCGCCACCCCGGATCACCATGTCCTTGATGCGGCCGACGATGTTCACATAGCCTTCGGTATCCATGGTGGCCAGGTCGCCGGTATGCATCCAGCCATCGCCATCGATGGCCTCGCGCGTCTTGGCCTCGTCGCCCCAGTAGCCGTGCATGACGGAGTAGCCGCGCGTACACAGCTCGCCCGATTGGCCGGGGGCCACGGTCTCGCCGGTCTCGGGGCTGACGATCTTGACCTCCAGGTGCGGATGCACCTTGCCGACGGTGGACACGCGCTTGTCCAGCGGCGTGTCGGTCGAGCTTTGGCAGCTGACCGGGCTGGTCTCGGTCATGCCGTAGGCGATGGTGATCTCGGACAGATGCATCTGGCTGACCACGCGCTTCATCACCTCGATCGGGCAGGGCGAGCCAGCCATGATGCCGGTGCGCAGGCTCGACAGGTCGAACTCGGCAAAACGCGGGTGGTCCAGCTCGGCGATGAACATCGTCGGCACGCCATGCAGGCCGGTGCAGCGCTCGGCCTGCACCGTCTCCAGCACCGTCAGCGCATCAAAGCCGTCGTTCGGGTAGACCATGGCCGCGCCATGCGTCATGCAGGCCATATTGCCCAGCACCATGCCAAAGCAGTGGTAGAGCGGCACGGGGATGCAGAGCCGGTCCTCTTCGGTCAGCCGCATCGCCTCGCCAATGAAATAGCCGTTGTTGACGATATTGCGGTGGGTCAGCGTGGCGCCCTTGGGGAAGCCGGTGGTGCCACTGGTGAACTGGATATTGATCGGGTCGTAAGGCGTCAAGGTCGCGCCGATCTGCGCGACCTGCGGGTCCGACGCCTCACCGCTGGCGATAAAGCGCGAAAAGCGCTGCATGCCCGGCTGCTCATCGCCCTGGCCGGCCACATCGATCCAGACCACCAGGCGCAGGTCGGGCAAGGCCTCGATCTGCAAGGCATCGCTGCGCTGGGTTTCCAGCTCAGGCGCCAGCGCGCGCACCATGCCCAGGTAGTCGCTGGTCTTGAAGCGCTCCATCACAAACAGCGCCTTGCACTGCACCTTGTTCAGCGCATAGGCCAGTTCGGACGTACGGTAGGCCGGGTTGATGTTGACCAGGATGATGCCGACATGGGCGGTGGCCAGCTGCAGCAGCACCCATTCCACATTGTTGTGCGACCAGATCCCCACGCGGTCGCCCTTGGCGATGCCGGCGCGCAGCAAGGCGCTGGCCAGCTGCTGCGATTGCTCCAGCAGTTGCTGGTAGCTCAGGCGCAGGCCCTGGTGGCGACTGATGAGCGCATCACGCGCGCCAAAGCGGGCCGCCGTCTCGCTCAGTTGCTGGCCGATGGTCTTGTTCAGCAGGCGCGGCTCGGTGGCGCCCCGTGCATAGCTGCTGGTCAATCTGGTCTCGCTCATGGTGTCTCCTGTCCGCCGCGCCAGCAGTCTGGTGGGCGGCGTATTCCTTGTTATTCAGGATACGCGAGCGTGCCGCGCAAATGATGGCAGGATGGTTGCAAATGTCGCCAGTACAATGGCCCTGCTTGGCGCTTTTTAAACCCCACCCTCCATGCCCAAACCCCTGCCCTCTTCTGCCGTCGTGCACCACCCCGCGGTTACGCCCATGGCCTTTGTCCGGGCCATTGCCCGCGCGTACCAGCACCGGGGGCTGAGTGCGGACCAGGCGCTGCAATTGGCGCAAATCGATCCCTTGGCGGTCGAGAAAGACGGCACCGGCATCACCGCGCTGCAGTTTGAAACCCTCTCGGATGCGGCGATGCAGGAGCTCGACGACGAGGCCCTGGGCTGGTTCAGCCGCCGCCTGCCCTGGGGCAGCTATGGCATGCTGGCGCGCGCCTCGCTCACCAGCCCCAACCTGGGGGTGGCGCTCAAGCGCTGGTGCCGCCACCATGGCCTGCTCACCGATGACCTGGCGCTCAGCCTGCAGGTGCAGGGCGAGACGGCCACGGTCGAGATCATCGAACACACCGGCCTGGGTGAGCTGCGCGAGTTCTGCCTCGTGTCCATGCTGCGCAATATGCATGGGCTGTCGAGCTGGTTTGTCGATTCGTCGCTGCCGCTGTTCAAGGTGAGCTTTCCGTTCGAGGCGCCGGCCCATGCCGATGTCTATGCGCTGCTCTTCCCCGGCGATGTGCAGTTTGGCGCGCCGGTGACCCGCATGCAGTTTGATGCGCGCTACCTGGCCTTGCCGATTGCCCGCGATGAGGCCGCCTTGCAGCGCATGCTGCAGCGCGCGCTGCCGCTGACCGTGCGCCCCTACCGGCGCGACCGGCTGATGGTGCAGCGCGTGCGCCAGCTGCTGGCCGCCGACCCCTCGGCCATGCACAGCGCCGACAGCCTCTCGGCCAAGCTGCACCTGTCGCTGCGCACCTTGCACCGCCAACTCAAAGACGAGGGCGCATCGCTGCAAGCCCTGAAGGACGAGGTGCGGCGCGAACGTTCGCTGACCCTCCTCCACCGCAGCAACCGGCCCATCAAGCAGATTGCGCAGCTGGCCGGCTTTAGCAACGACAAGAGCTTTATCCGAGCCTTTCGCACCTGGATGGGCATGTCCCCGGCCGAATACCGCAAGAGCACCCGGCCACCGGCCTGAGGCGCAGCCGACGTTGGCCTGAACACCGGCCCGATTTGCAACCTGGCTGACACCTGCAGAGCAGCCACACGGCTCCATTCGTGCCAAGATGGCGGCATAACATCGGATGGAGACTTGCCGTGATCGAGCTGTACCACTGTGTGAGCGCGCGCTCGTTCCGCGCACTATGGATGCTGGAAGAGCTGGGCCTGCCCTACCAGCTGCAGATGCTGCCCTTTCCGCCCCGCGCACTGGCCAAGCACTACCTGGCACTCAACCCGCTGGGCACCGTCCCCTTGCTGATCGATGGCGTCACCCGCATGACCGAGTCGTCCGCCATCTGCCAGTACCTGGCCAGCCGCGACCCGGCGCAGCGCCTGGATGTGGCGCCCAGCGACCCCGCCTATGGCAGCTACCTGAACTGGCTGTACATGTCCGATGCGACGCTCACGTTTCCCCAGACCCTGGTGCTGCGCTACCACTTCTTTGAGCCCGCCGTGCGGCGCCAGCCGCAGGTGGCCGAAGACTATGAACGCTGGTTTCTGGGCCGGCTGCGCGCGCTGGAGACCGCCGCCCAGGCCCTGCCCGCCGACCAGCCCTATCTCTGCGCAGGCCGCTTCACCGCCGCCGATGTGGCCGTGGGCTATGCCTTGATGCTGTCGGACTACCTGGGCATGTCGTCCCAGTGGGGACCGGCCACCCAGCACTACTGGATGAGCCTGCAGCAGCGTGCCGCCTTTTTGCGCAGCCTGGAGGTTGAAAAGCAGGCCGCGCTGGACCAGCAGATCGACCCCATTCCATCGCCTTTGATCCGGCCCTGACCTTGCCTGGAAGCCCCCCGACATGATCGCCATCACCGACCACACCACCATTGGCCAGGCACTGCAGGCTGCCATTGCGCGCTACCCCGACAACAGTCTGCTGGCGGTGCCGGCCAACCCCAAGCGCAGCTACCTGCCCGAGGGCTGCGAGTTCAGCTACACGCAGGCCGGCGCCCATATCGCAACGCTGCAGGCCCGCTACCAGGCAGCCGGTTATGGCGTAGGCCACCGCGTGGGCCTGTTTCTGGAAAGCCGGCCCGAGCACCTCTGGCACAAGCTGGCGATGAACAGCCTGGGCATCTGCTGCGTGCCCATCAACCCCGACTACAAGCGCCGCGAGCTGAACTACCTGATCGACCATGCGCAGCTGGACCTGGTCATCTGCCTGCCCGAACGGCTGGAGGCGCTGCAGCAGTGCTTGCAGGACACGCGCAACCAGCCGGCGCTGGTCTGCACCGATCCGCAAGATGGCAGTGCGATTGGGCTGCCAGCGGCACGCTCGCAGCCCTCAGGCACCCTGAGCGCCGACACGCCGGCGAGCATCCTCTACACCTCGGGCACCACCGGCCAGCCCAAGGGCTGTGTGCTGTCCCATGCCTATGAGCTGGCCGCTGGCAAATGGTATGCGTCCCACCCCGGCCATGTGTCGATCCAGGAAGGCCGCGAGCGCCTGTTCAACCCGCTGCCGCTGTTCCATGTCAACGCGTCGATCCTGTCGTTCTACTGCATGCTGCTGAGCGGCGGCTGCCAGATCCAGACCGACCGCTTTCAGCCCAGCCGCTGGTGGGAAGAGGTGGCCTGCAGCCGTGCCACCATCGTTCACTACCTGGGCGTGATCATTCCGCTCTTGCTCAAGCAGCCGCCGTCTGATTGGGAAAAACAGCACTGTGTGCGCTTTGGCTATGGCGCCGGGGTGGAGCCGCAGCTGCATGCCGCTTTCGAGCAGCGCTTTGGTTTTCCGCTGATCGAGCTCTGGGGCATGACCGAGGTGGTGCGCACTATCTCCGACCATGGCGACGACCGCCAGGTGGGCACACGCTCCTTTGGCCGTGGTGCCCCCGGGCTGGAGGTGCTGGTGGCCGATGAGAGCGGCCAGCCGGTGCCGCCCGGCACACCCGGCGAGATGCTGGTGCGCTACTCGGCCGAGACACCGCGCAAGCATTTTTTCAGCGAATACCTGGACAACCCCGAGGCCACCGCCAAGGCCTGGGAAGGCGGCTGGTTCCACACCGGCGATGTGGTGCTGCAGGACCCCGATGGCCTGCTGCACTTCATGGACCGGCGCAAGAACATCATCCGCCGCTCTGGCGAGAACATTGCCGCCGCCGAGGTGGAGGCCGTGCTGCTGTCCCACCCCAAGGTGCACCAGGTGGCCGTGCTGGCCGCTACCGATGACATCCGCGAAGAAGAGGTGCTGGCCAGCATTGTGCTGACGGACGGCGTTGCGCCCGGCACCGCCATCTGCCAGGAGCTGTTTGCGTTCTGCCAGCAGGAGATGGCCTATTACAAGGTGCCAGGCTGGTGGTGGTTCACCAACGAGATCCCCACCACCGGCACCCAGAAGATCCAGAAGCACCGGATCTTGGCGGCGGGCCAGGATGTGCGCAGCCTGCCCCAGGTGCTGGACATGCGGGCGCACAAAAAGCGTTGATGACGCTGCCCCCCCGTGCTGCACTGCAGGCCGGGCCAGGTGCCTAGCCTGCGCGGCGCAGCAGATCCGCGCCCTTCTCGCCAATCATCATCGTGGCCGCACAGGTGTTGGCCGAGGTGATTTCGGGCATCACCGAGGCATCGATCACCCTCAGCCCCTGCAGGCCATGCACGCGCAGCTGGGCATCGACGACGGCACCGGCTTCGGGCCTGGGGCCCATGCGCGCCGTGCCGTTGAGGTGGTAGGACGAGACACCGTAGCGGTAGATAAAGTCCAGGATCTCGTCATCGGACTGCACTTGCGGCCCGGGCATGACCTCGTCCACCCGGTAGGGGGCCAGCGCCTGGCTCTGCAGCAAGGCCCGGGCCTGGCGCACGCCACGGATGAGGGTCTGGCGGTCGCCCTCTTCCGCCAGATAGCGCGGCTGCACGACCGGATCGGCCAGTGGGTCGGCTGACGCCAACTGCACCGAGCCCATGCTCTGCGGCCGGTGCTGCCAGACACCGCAGGTCATGCCCGGAAACACATCGAGCTGGCCCACATAGCCTTCGCGGTAGCTGGCGGGGGAGAACACGCCTTGCAGATCGGGCCGCTCCAGCCCCGGCTGCGAGGCCGCGAACCAGTGCACGACGGACGGGCTGAGCTGCAAAATATTGGGCTTGCCGCGCAGCCATTGCCAGGCCTGGCCCCAGAGGCGTGGCACACGCGCCAGTTCGTTGATCGTGGTGGCGTTCTTCACCGAGGCGACCAGCCGCACCGAGAAATGGTCCTTCAGGTGCTGGCCCACCCCCGGCAAATGCACCTGGGTGGCAATGCCCAAAGCACGCAGCCGTTCGCCATCGCCAATGCCCGACAGCTGCAGCAGCTTCGGGGTATTGATGGCACCGGCGCTGACGATCACCTCTCGCCGCGCCATCACGTGGCGCCGCACGCCACCCTGCAGGTACTCCACACCGCAGGCGCGTCCGCCTTCAATCAAAATGCGCAGCGCCTGCGCGTTGGTCCGCACATCCAGGTTGCCGCGCCGTACGGCCGGGCGCAGAAAGCAGCCCGCCGTGCTCATGCGCCAGCCGTTGTGGATGCTGCGCTGGAAATAGCCGACGCCTTGCTGGTAGGCGCCGTTGTAGTCCGGGTTGCGCGCCAGGCCCTGCTCGGCGGCGCCGTCCAAAAAGGCCTCGCAAATCGGGTGCGGCCAGTGCGGTAGACTGACCTTGAGCGGCCCATTGTGGCCGCGCCATGCCGGATCGCCGCCATCGACAAAATGCTCGCTGCGCTGGAAATACGGCAGCACCTCGTCATAGGACCAACCGGCATTGCCCTGTGCCGCCCAGCCGTCGAAATCCTCGCGCTGGCCCCGGTTGTAGACCAGGCCATTGATGGAGGTGGAGCCGCCCAGGGTCTTGCCCTGGGGCAGCGGAATGCGCCGGCCGCCGGTGCGCTCGGTCGGCTCGGAGCTGAACTGCCAAGCCACCGCCGGGTTGAAGATCACCTTGATGAAACCGGCCGGCAGCTTGAGGTAGGGCCGGTGGTCGGGCGGGCCGGCTTCGAGCACGCAGATGCGCAGCGCCGGGTCCTCGCCCAAACGGGCGGCGACGATGGCACCGGCCGCACCGCTGCCGACCACCACATAGTCAAAACTGTCGGCTGCCGGCGCACTCATGCATGGGCTCCCAGGTAGGCGGCACGCACCTTGGGGTCGCGCCGCAGATCGGCAGCGGCGCCCTGCAGGGTGAAGTGGCCGGTCTCCAGCACATAGGCCCGGTCGGCCACCGCCAGCGCCTGGTTGGCCATCTGCTCCACCAGCAAGATGGTGACGCCCTGCGCCTTGAGCTGGCGCACGATCGCAAAGATCTCCTTGACGATCAGCGGCGCCAGGCCCAGCGAGGGCTCATCGAGCAGCAGCAGCTTGGGCCGCGACATCAGGGCGCGCGCAATGGCCAGCATCTGCTGCTCGCCGCCGGACATGGTGCCGGCCATCTGCGCGCGGCGCTCCCGCAGCCGGGGGAAGGTATTGAACTGCTGCTCCACATCAGCGGCAATCGCGGCGGCGCCATCCTTGCGGTGGTAGGCGCCCAGCAGCAGGTTGTCATGCACGCTCTGGTCGGCAAACACCTGGCGGCCTTCGGGCGACTGGGCAATGCCAAAGGGCACACGCAGGTGGCCGGGCATGCGGGTGATGTCCTGGCCCAGAAACTCGATGCGGCCCGCCGCTGTGGGCTCCAGGCCCGAGATGGCCTTCATCAGGGTGCTCTTGCCCGCGCCATTGCCACCGATGATGGTGACCACCTCACCGGCATGCACCTGCAGCGACACCCCTTTGAGCGCCTGCACGGCACCGTAGTGCAGCTCCAGCGCCTCGACACGCAGCAATGGGGTTTGCTCAGGCATGGGGGCCTCCGTTCATCGCTTCGTCCTCGGTTTCATCGTCGCTGCCCAGGTAGGCCGCTATCACGCGCGGATTGCTTTGCACCTGCTGGGGCGTGCCTTCGGCAATCTTCTGGCCGTAGTCGAGCACGATCACGTGGTCGGACACGGCCATCACCAGGTCCATGTGGTGCTCGATCAGCAGCACGGTGATGCCCAGATCGCGGATGCGCGCAATCACCTGGATCAGCTCCTGCGTCTCCTGCGGGTTGAGGCCGGCGGCCGGCTCATCGAGCAGCAGCAAACGCGGGTGGGTGGCCAGCGCGCGCGCCAGCTCCAGCCGACGCTGCAGACCATAGGGCAGGCTGCCGGCAGTGTGCAGCGCCTTGTCGCGCAGCTGCAGGCGGTCGAGGATCTGCAGCGCTTCATCACGCGCAGCCAGCTCGGCGCGCCGGGCCTTGCCGACGCCGATCAGGCTGGCAAAGAAGCCCGCCTGGATATGCGCATGCAAGCCGACCTTGACGTTGTCGAGCACCGTCATGTCGCTGAACAGCCGCAGGTTCTGGAAGGTGCGGCCCAGGCCCATGCGGGCGATCCGATTGGGCGATACGCCAACAATGCTCTGCCCCGCAAACTGGATGCTGCCGCGCTCGGGCACCACAATGCCCGACAGGATGTTGAGCAAGGTGGTCTTGCCCGCGCCATTGGGCCCGATCAGCGAATGCACATGGCCGGGCTTGATGCAGAGATCCACCTCATTGGTGGGCACCACGCCGCCATAGGCCTTGTAGATGCCGCGACCGTCCAGCAAACCCTCGGCGCCGGTGCTGGCCAGCGGCGCGGCCGATTTGAGCTGCCAGGCCGGCAGATCCTGCGGCAGCTGCGGTGTGGGCAGCAGGCCCGGTGCATATTTGCGCGCCAGGCTGCGCAAGGTGCCGGCCAGGCCATTGGGCATGGCGTACAGCGCAAACAGCAGCAGCGCACCATAGGTGAAATGCTGCACGCCCGGCCAGCGCGACAGCAGCGAATCCAGCAAGGTCAGCACCACCGCGCCCAGCAGTGGCCCATAGACGGAGTTACCGCCAAACAGCACCACCAGCAGGAAGAACACCGACAGGTTGAAGGTGATGAAGTCAGAGTTGATGTACTGGTTTTGCTGCGTGATCAGCGCCCCAGCAATGCCGCAGGTGAAGGCGCTGATGACAAAGGCCAGCACCTTGAACTTGTAGACGCTGACGCCCACGCTCTCGGCCGCCACCTCGGCGGTGTTGACGGCCATGAAGGCGCGGCCAAAGCGACCCGCCAGCAGGTGGCGAAACATGACATGCAGCACCACGCACAGGGCCAGCACAAACCAGACCCAGTGCGAGGACGCAAACATCTGGTCGCCGAGCTTCAAAGGCACGACACCGTAGATGCCTTGCTGGCCGGCAAACACGTCCTGCCATTCGGAGACCACCTTTTCAACGACGATGCCAAAGCCAATGGTGACCATCGCCAGCGCCGGGCCCTTGACCCGCAGCGCCGGCAGCGCAATCACCACGCCAAACAGGCCGGCCAGCACGCCGGCCATTGCAAAGGCGGCCCAGGGGTTCCAGCCCCAGCGGGTGGTGAGCAGGGCCACCGCATAGGCGCCCACAGCAAACAGGCCGGCATGGCCCAGTGATTTCTGGCCGGTGTAGTTCACCAGCACATTCAGTCCCGAGGCGGCGATGTAGTTCACCCCGATCAGAAAGACGATGCGCAGGTAGAAGTCGTTGCTGGTCATCAGCGGGATGGCGGCCACCAGCGCCGCCACCAGGGCCAGCCAGCCGTAGTGCTTGATCTCGCTGTTCATCAGACTTTCTCCACGATCTTTTGGCCCAGCAGGCCCTGGGGCCGGACCACCAGCACCACGATGATCAGCAAGAAGATGCTGATCTCGCGCATCTCCGCCTGCCACAGGCCCACCAGCGCCTCAATCAGGCCCAGCACAAAGCCGCCTAGCATGCAGCCGCGCGGGCTGGTCAGCCCACCCAGAATCGCGGACGAGAAGGCCTTGAGCGCCAGGCTCATGCCCATGAAGACCGAGGCGGTGGTGATGGGCGCAATCAGCAAACCAGCCAGGCCCGCCAGGCTGGAGCTGATGACAAAGGCCAGCACGACGATGGCGGTCACATTGATGCCCATCAGGGTGGCGGCGCTGCCGCTTTGCGCGACGGCGCGCACCGCCTTGCCGATGCGGGTGTGGCGCATCACATAGTCGAGCGCCAACAACACAGCCACGCTGCAGACCAGCACCAGCACTTCTTGTGGCAGCACACCGGCATTGCCAATGCGCAGCACCTCACTGCCTAGCGGCGAGGGCATGACCAGCGGGGCCGGGCCCCAGATGGCCAGCGCCGTGTTCTGGATGATGATGCCAAAGCCAATGGTGCTCATCACCCAGGCCATGCCACCGCGCCCCACAAAGGGCCGCACGGCGGCGTAATACAGCAGCAAGCCGAGGACGGCCAGCACGGCCATCGTGCCCACGAGGCTGAGGACATAGCGCCACAGGCTGACATCAGCGGGCACGAGGCTGTCGGTGATGTTCTTGCCGGCGAGCAGCAGCAACACCGACACCGCCACAAAAGCACCGGCAACCAGGAACTCGCCCTGGCCAAAATTCAAGGTCTTGGTGGTGTTGAAGGTGATGTTGAACCCCACCGCCACCAAGGCATAAATACTTCCCAAAGCCAGCCCGCTAAAGACCGCCTGCAGTATCGAATCCAGCATACGCACCCCAGACACATTGCCGCTAAAAAACCAGGCCTGCGCGCCGCATGGGCTGGCGCAGGCCTGACGAGTCGATGCCTTACTTCTTCAGATCCGCTGGCGTGAGCGATTTGTAGACGCTGTCTTCAAAGCGCACCACGTCGCTGCCCTTCCAGCGGGCGAGGTAGAAGTCGCTCACGCTCAGGCCTTCGTGGTTGGTCTTGCTGAAGGGCTTGTCGTAGGTTTTGATCACACCTTCGGTGCTGTTCAGGTTCTCCAGCGCAGCGGCCACTTTTTCACCATCGGTGCTGTTGGCCTGCTTCATCGCAGCGGCCAGCAGCATGACCGAGTCATAGGCCTGGGCCGCGCAGGGGAAGGTGGTCAGGGTGGGGAAGTTGACGCGCACGCGCTGGCCCAGGGCCTTGGTCTTGGCGGAGGTGTCTTCCGTGGTCGATGCCGCCATGATCAGGTGCTCGGCCAGCTTGGTGCCTGCCATCTTGGGCAGCAAGGAGCTGAGGTTGCCCCAGGTGCCCAGGGTGGTGGGCATGTAGTTGATCTTCTCCATGCTGCGCAGCACCTGGGCGGCGCCATCGGCAATGCCGTAGATGATCACGGTGTCAGCCCCTGCCGCCTTGATCTTGTTGAGCTGCGAGGTCATGTCCGTGTCTTTGGGGCCGTACTTCTCGACCGCCACCGGTTTGACGCCGTGCAGCGCCAGAATCTCAGTCGCATCCTTGATGCCGCCCTGGCCGTAGCCGGTGGAATCGGCCAGGATGGCGATCTTCTTATCCTTGGAGGCCTTGACGGCATAGGCGCCGAGCAGGGCCACCTGCTCGCGGTCCACCATCGAGATGCGGTAGAGGTAGTTCTGGGGCTCTTTGGCGTAGCGGGTGGTGATCTCAGTGGCAGTGCCAATGGGCACGATCACCGGGATCTTCTTTTGCTGCGGAATATGCAGCCAGGCCAGCGCATTGCCAGAGTTGGCCGGGCCGACGATGCCGCTGACCTTTTCGCTGTCGATCAGCTCCTGCACGGTCTGGATGGCCTTGGGAGGGGTGCCCTGGTCATCGCGCACCACGCCGACCAGTTTGCGGCCCATGATGCCGCCGGCTTTATTGATGTCTTCAATAGCGGCTTCAAAACCCCAGCGCCCCGAGATACCCAGCTCGGCCACGCCGCTGGCCGATTGGTCGGCGGTGTAGCCGATCTTGATGTCCTGGGCCTGTGCCGAAAATGCCAAAGTGCTGGCCACCAGTGCCGCAGCCTTCGTCAAACGATAGACGAGCTTGTTCATGTTTGTCTCCTTGCTTTGTTGTCAAAATCTCTTTGTCAGCCCCCACCGCACGCACGAGGCCCTTGTCTTCTTCAATATAGCGGCGGATGCCGCAAACGCTCTTCTGGCTTTCGCCTAGGTAAGAGTTCGTAACTACAACCCCTTAGTCACGCTGCGCAGCGAGCAGCAGATCCGCCGCCTTTTCCGCAACCATCATCGTCGGTGCACCCGTGTTACCCGAGGGCATGGCCGGCATCACCGAGGCATCCGCCACGCGCAGACCCGCCACGCCGTGCACGCGCAGCTGCGCATCCACGACCGACGATCTGTCATCCGAAGCACCCATGCGGCAGCTGCCCATGAAATGCCAGGCCGTGCTACCCCGCTCCCGGGCAAACTGCAGCAGTTCTTCATCGGATTGCAGTTGGGCGGACGGCGCCTCGTCGCTGGCCACATAGGGCGCCAAGGCGGCGCTGTGCAGCAAGCGGCGGGCCTGGCGCAGACCTTCCACCACCAGGCGCTGGTCGGCCTCATGCTGCAGGTAGTGCGGCTGGATCAATGGGCTGTCCCAGGCATGGGCGGTGGCCAGGCGCACATGGCCCTTGCTCTGCGGGCGCAGCTGGTAGAAGCCCAAGGTCATGCCGGGAAATGCATCAAGCTGGCCGGCAATCCCCGAGGCATAGCTGCCGGGTGAAAAGTGGAACTGAAAATCGGCCCGCGCGCCGTGCGCCTGCGCGGATGAGAAGGCATAGGCCACCGAGGGGCTGATCGCCAGAATGCTGGGTTTCTTGACCAGCCAGCGTGCCACCTGGCCCCACAACCGCCAACCCCGGGCCATGGTGTTCAAGGTCGGCGCGTTCTGCACCCGCACAATAGAGCGCAGCATCATATGGTCCTGCAAACCCTGGCCTACGCCGGGCAGGTGCTGCAGCACCGCAATGCCCAGGTCCTGCAACTGCTGCGCATCACCGAGCCCAGACAGGTTCAGCAGTTTAGGGGAGTTGATGGCGCCGGCGGCCACCACCACCTCGCGGTTCGCCTGCAGTCGCTGCACAGGTGCACCGGGCTCCGCTGCGTACTCCACCCCAACGGCACGTGCGCCCTCTAGCAAGATTCGGCTGACCTGGGCACGCGGTATCACCCGCAGATTCGGACGCCCCTTGGCCGGCCGCAGAAAGGCTGTGGCGGCGCTCACCCGCCAGCCCCGGTGAATCCAGCGCTGGTAATAGCCAGCGCCCTCTTGCTTGCCCGCGTTGTAATCCTTTCCGGACGGGATGCCCAAGCTAGCCGCCCCGGTAATGAAGGCATCGCACAGCGGGTGCCGCCAGTCGCAATCCGTAATCGGCAACTCCCCGTCCAGCCCCCGGTAGTTCACATCGCAAAGCGCCAAGCGCCGCTCCGAGCGCTTGAAATACGGCAACACCTCGTCATAGGACCAGCCTGGTGCGCCCTGGGCCGCCCAGTCGTCATAGTCTTGGGCCTGGCCGCGTACATAGTTGAAGCCGTTGACAGCGCTGGATCCTCCCAAGGTGCGGCCCAGCTGGGCAACTACCTGGCGGCCCAGAGTGGCCTCATGGGCCTCGGTCTTGAAGGGCCAGGTGTAGCGGGGGTCGTAGCCGACCTTGATGAAGCCCGCCGGGATATGGATATAGGGGTTGTGATCGGGTGGGCCGGCTTCCAGCAAACAGACCTGGAAGCGGCCCGATTCGCTCAGGCGGTTGGCCAAGATGCAGCCCGCCATGCCAGCACCGACAACGATGAAGTCACACGCAGCATCCCACTCTTGCACAGACCCCATAACAACTCCAGGTGGCAACCAGACGAAAAGTCTAGGTGCTGCCTGGCGTCAGGCCTGTCGCTTCAGTGTCCGCCTCGGGGCCAGCAGCGGATCATGCAGGCTCAGGCTGCCACAACCGTGGCGCTGGCTACGCGCTGTGGCAAATCTGCCATGTGTTCAAAAAACTGGCTGGCTCCCGCTGCCGCCAGCTCTGCCTGCGGGCAGACGGCATGGCCGGGCGGGTGGTAGGCCCACACCGTTGCGCCGGCGGCCACGCCAGCCTGGGTGCCGGTAACGCTGTCTTCAATCACCAAACAACGGCGGGGGTCGACCCCGAGCGCAGCAGCAGCGGCCAGGTAGACATCAGGAAAGGGCTTGGTACGCGGCATTTCGTGACCGCTGAAAATACGGCCCTCGAAATAGGGCAGCAATCCAGCAATGCGCAGCTGCATCACCACCTTCTTGCGGTCTGCGCCGGAAGCGCAAGCAATCTGCCCCTTGAACTGCGCATGCAGGGTTTGGATGGCATCCACCACACCCTCGATGGCCTTGACATCCTGCTCCAACGCCACATTGCGGCGCGCATAGAACTCTTCCATCCAGACATCGGTCAGTGGCTTGCCCGTATTCGCCTCAATCAGCGCCTTCTGGCTGCGCACCATCTTGCCGATGAACAGCTGCAAGCAGTCTTCGGACGACAGCACCCAGCCAGCCTCGTTGAGCATGGTGCACAGCACCCGGTTGGTGATCAGTTCGCTGTCCACCAATACGCCATCGCAATCAAACAGCATGGCCTCAAAGCCTGCACTGGGGTTCATTTTCGATTCCTAGAAAAGGGGGAAGTGGCGATCAGAATTGGTCGCCATCCAGATAAAACCAACGGCCCTGCTCTTTCACAAAGCGGCTGCGTTCATGCAGGCGCACCGCCCGGCCCTGCAGCTTGTAGCGGGCCACAAACTCCACCTCCGCATGGCTATCGTCCACCAGGTCAAATGCCTTGACCTGCAAGCCCAGCCAACGGCATTGGGCCTCAAAATCCAGATGGGTCGGTCGGGTGGAGACATGCCAGGTGGCGAGCAGGTAGTCGCGCTGCTCCAGTACAAAGGCACTGTAACGCGAGCGCATCAGGCGCTCGGCATCGCGTGCCGGCGTCCCGTCAAAGTCGGCAACAAAGCGGCTGCAGCAGGCGCTGTAGGCAGCGCCGGATTCACAAGGGCACAGCGGTTGGCTGGGAACCGGAGATTTATTGGCCATGGTTTAGCGCAAGCTGCCAAAGACTTTGCGCACCGCCGCACTGGCGCTGCCCAGCGGATTCTGGCGAATGGCGCGCTCCTGCTCGGCAATCACGGCATAGAGACCATCCAGGGTCTTGCCCGTCACATACTGGTTCAGATCCAGCGCATCACTGGAGACCCCAAAGCTGGAAGCCTTGCCCACCAGCTGGTTGTACTGCTGCACCACGCCTACCTGGCCTGTGGCCTGGGTTACCACGGGCAAAAAGCGCTGCATCAGCGGCTGGCGCGTCTTGTCCATAAAGAACGTGGTGACGGAATGATCACCACCGCTCAGGATCCGCTTGGCATCATCGACTGTCATACGCTGCACAGCATCCAGCAGCACATCCTTGCCCATCGGAACCGCCATCTCCGCCGCCCGGTTGATCCCTTGCTCCACCTCATCCACATAGCGGCCCTGGCCAAAGCGGCGCATCATCTTGGCCGCTTCTCCCATGTAGCCGGGCAACGGAATGCGCAGCTGCGGGTTGTTGAAGAAGCCGCCGCTTGTCCCGAGCTGGGATACCGCCACCTGGGCGCCCTGCGTCAAGGCGGCCTTGATACCCTGGCTTGCATCGGCATTCGTCAAATCCGACAGCGACAGCGCAAAAGCGGGGGATGCCAGCCCCGCACCACCCATCACTGCCAGCAGTTGCAGCAGATGACGGCGCTGCGCCTGGCGCAGCTTGGCTTGTTCGGTCATGGCATTCCTTGAAAACACAAACGGCTATTGTGCCAAATGCGGGTGCCCTGCTGTGGACAAGGGTGCTTGCCAGCCTTGGCTCTCAAGCCTAAAGGCCATCCGCGCGTGGAATGCAATCCCCAAAAAGAAAAACCCCCCTGCCGTTAAGCAGAGGGGTTGATCAGAATAAAAGCCTGACGATGACCTACTTTCACACGGGAATCCGCACTATCATCGGCGCGAAGTCGTTTCACTGTCCTGTTCGGGATGGGAAGGAGTGGTACCAACTTGCTATGGTCATCAGGCATAACTTTTTGCTTTGCTGCCAGGTTTGTTAGGCAGCGCAGCGAATTCATAGAGTCTTATCAGCTTAATTTGATTGCGCTTAGGGCATAACTGCAGTTGCAGTGTTTCTTCGCTTCGGACCCCCATCTAAGGCGGGGGCCGATCAAAGTTATAGGGTCAAGCCTCACGAGCAATTAGTATTGGTTAGCTTAACGC
>JAVWTB010000030.1:0-35297 GCA_036667955.1 Comamonas sp. | reverse complement strand
CCGTCCACCTTGTAGGCGCGGGTGGCCATGCTGCCAGGGTCAGAGCCATGGTCGGGCTCGGTCAGGCCAAAGCAGCCAATGAACTCGCCCGACGCCAATTTGGGCAGGTACTTTTGCTTTTGTGCTTCGGTGCCAAATTCATTGATGGGCACCATCACCAAGGAGGACTGCACCGAGGCCATCGAGCGGTAGCCGGAGTCGATGTACTCGATCTCGCGTGCCACCAGGCCGTAGCTCACATAGTTGAGACCGGAGCCGCCGTATTCGGTGGGGATCGTAGGGCCCAGCAGACCCAGCTCGCCCATCTCACGGAAGATGCTGGTATCTACCGATTCCTTGCGGAACATCTCTTGCACGCGAGGTGCCAGCTTGTCGCGGCAGTAGGCGCGGGCGGCATCGCGGATCATGCGCTCGTCTTCGCTCAGCTGCTCGTCGAGGTGGAAGGGATCTTCCCAGGTGAATTGGGCCATGTCTGCTCCTTGGATCGTTGTGCGTTTATCAGAAAGCAGGGTTCATCGCCATGCGAGAAGCCCTGCCAAAACAGCCGCCATGGTAGGCGGGGGGCAGCGCAGGGGCAAACGATTGTTTATCATCCAGATATGCGTATTACGCATTTATAGTCTGTTTGTCGACTTGCCTTCCCCTAGAAATTGCAGGTGATGGCATGCGTCACCTGGGAGACAAGATATGCGCCGAATGATTCCGTCCACCCAAGCCCTGGCCTGCTTTGAGGCCGCCGCCCGCCACGAGAGCTATACCCGCGCCGCCCAAGAACTGGCGCTGACGCAAAGCGCCGTCTCGCGCCAGATCATTGCGCTGGAGGAGCAACTGGGCGTGCAGCTGTTCAAACGCTCGCGCCATGGCATGGTGCTGACGGTGGCGGGCCACCAGTACAGCCAGCAAGTAGCGCAGTGGCTGCAGGGCATTGAGCGCGGCACCCTGGACATCATGGCCCACCAGGGCGCGGGCGGCGCGATCAGCATTGCGGCCGTGCCCACCTTTGCCACCCGCTGGCTGCTGCCGCGCCTGCCGCAGTTTTTACAGCAGCACCCGGGGGTGGTGGTGCATATCGATGTGCAGACCCGGCCTTTTGCGTTTGCCGAGCGCCTGGTGGATGCGGCCATCTATGCTGGCACGGCCGAGCAGGCACGCCAGTGGCCGGGCACCCAGGCCACCTGGCTGATGGACGAGCTGATCGTGCCCGTCTGCAGCCCCCGCCTGCTGGAGGGCGCCACCCAGCGCGGGCGCGGCCGCGCTTACCTGACGGTATCGCCCCCGGTGCTGGCCCAGCTGCCGCTGCTGCAGCAAAGCACCCGGCCGGACGGCTGGCGCAAATGGTTTGATGCGGCGGGTGTAGAGGCACCCCATGCGCTGGATGGCCCGCGCTATGAGCTGTTCTCCATGCTGGCGGTGGCTGCCGCTGCAGGCATGGGCGTGGCGCTGATCCCGCCGATGCTGATTGAGGACGAGCTGGCCCGGGGCGAGCTGGTGGTTGCCTGCGACCAGCCTTTGAAAGGCAGCCGCGCCTACTACTGGATGACCCCGCTGGCGACGGAGCCCATGCCCGCCCAGCCGGCACTGCAGGCCTTTGGCAACTGGCTCAAGGGCCGGGCAGCAGGCTCAGCCGTTACCGCATAAGGGTAAGTGCTGCACTGCAACAGGCCCTGGGCATCACTACAATCTAAAAATTACCTTTGCGGTAAAAACCCATAACGCCAGCCGTTGGCGAGAGACACAGGAGATCCGCGTGCCGGAAAAGACCCCAGGAACAACCACCGCTTCCGAGCGCGTCGTCAAGAAATACCCCAACCGCCGTCTGTACGACACCCAGACCTCCGCCTACATCACGCTGGCCGAGGTCAAGGCCCTGGTGATGCAAAACGAGCCTATCGTCGTCAAGGATGCCAAAACCGGCGAGGATCTGACCCGCAGCATCCTGCTGCAAATCATCCTGGACGAGGAGGCAGGCGGCGCGCCGATGTTCACCGAGGCCATGCTGGTCAACATCATCCGCTTCTACGGCCATGCCATGCAGGGCTTTATGGGCTCCTACCTGGAGCGCAATGTGCAGATGTTTACGGAGATGCAGGGCCGCTTTGCCGACCAGATGAAGGGCGCCACGCCCGAAATGTGGCGCAACTTCCTGGGCGGCGTTCCCGGCATGCCCGATATCTCCGGTGGCAACTACCAGGCCCAGTCGCAGCAGTTCTTCCAGCAAATGCAAGAGCAGATGCAAAAGCAGACCGAGCAGATGCTGACGGCCTTTGGGATCAAGCGGCCCTGACTTGCACAGTGCCAAGGCGCCAGGCTTGCAAAAGCCGGCGCCTTTTTGTCGTCTGATACCTGGCTTGGCGCGGAATAGCGGGCCCGCGCTGCGCTTGGCTTGCAGCGCGGTGCTGGAGAGTTGGCACAGGTCTATATCCCAGGGGGCGAGGCGTCAGGAGCGCCTGCTTTAAAATACCGCCCAGATTAGTTGCCAGGCTCTCCTGCAAAAAAATGAATACCGATACCCACGCCGCCATTGCCACGTCCTCTGCCAACAAAGTCCCCAAGGTGGGCTTTGTCAGCCTGGGCTGCCCGAAGGCTTTGACCGATAGCGAGCTGATCCTGACGCAGCTGAGCGCCGAGGGCTACCAGACCTCCAAGACCTTTGAAGGCGCTGACCTGGTGATCGTCAACACCTGCGGCTTTATTGACGATGCCGTGCGCGAAAGCCTGGACACGATTGGTGAGGCGCTGGCCGAGAACGGCAAGGTGATCGTGACCGGTTGTCTGGGTGCCAAGACCGGTGCCGACGGCGGCAATATGGTCAAGCAGATGCACCCCAGCGTGCTGGCGGTGACGGGCCCCCATGCCACGCAAGAGGTGATGGACGCGGTCCACACCAACCTGCCCAAGCCGCATGACCCCTTTATCGACCTGGTGCCCGGCAGCTTTGGCGAGGCGGGCATCAAGCTCACGCCCAAGCACTATGCCTACCTGAAGATTTCGGAAGGCTGCAACCACCGCTGCACCTTCTGCATCATCCCCTCGATGCGCGGCGACCTGGTCAGCCGCCCGATTGGTGACGTGCTGAAAGAGGCCAAGGCGCTGTTTGCCGGCGGCGTCAAGGAGTTGCTGGTGATCAGCCAGGACACCTCCGCCTATGGCGTGGATGTGAAGTACCGCACCGGTTTTTGGGATGGCAAGCCGGTGAAGACCCGCATGCTGGAGCTGGTGGAAGCGCTGGGCGAGCTAGCCAAGCCTTATGGCGCTTGGGTGCGTTTGCACTATGTCTACCCTTACCCAACCGTCGACGCCATTTTGCCGCTGATGGCCCAGGGCCTGGTGCTGCCTTACCTCGATGTGCCGCTGCAGCACAGCCACCCCGATGTGCTCAAGCGCATGAAGCGCCCAGCCAGCGGCGAGCGCAATCTGGAGCGTATTCGCGAATGGCGCGCGATCTGCCCTGAGCTGGTGATCCGCTCGACCTTTATTGCGGGCTTCCCCGGTGAGACTGAGGAAGAATTTGCGCACCTGCTGGACTTTATCCGCGAGGCCGAGATTGACCGCGCCGGCTGCTTTGCCTATAGCCCGGTCGAAGGCGCCACCGCCAATGAACTGCCCGGCATGCTGCCCGCTGATGTGCGCGAAGCGCGCCGTGCGCGTTTTATGGAGGTGGCCGAAGAGGTCTCTGCCAAGCGCCTGGAGCGCCGTGTCGGCCAGACCATGCAGGTGCTGGTGGACAAGGCGATTGGCCTGGGCAAGAAGGGCGGCATTGCCCGTACCTATGCCGATGCCCCCGAGATTGATGGCGTGGTGCACCTGCTGCCGCCCGAGAAGCTCAGCAAGACCTACAAGGTCGGCGAGCTGATCAAGGTGCGCATTGTGCGCAGCCAGGGCCATGACCTGGTGGGCGTGCCGGTCTAAACGCTGGCTGGATCTCAAGCAAAGGGGCCTTGCTGGCGCAGCAGGCCCCTATTTTTTTGCCTGGTCTAGTTGCTTATTCCACCTGCAGGCCGACCAGCTCGGGGAAATCCACCGGGTACTGCGGCTGCATGTCCAGCAGGCAGTGGTTGAGCAAGGTGTTGACCATCAGGTTGCGGTGCAGCTTGTTGTCAGCCGGCACCACATACCAGGGCGCATGCGCGGTGGAGGTGGCCTCCAGCAGGTCTTCGTAGGCCTGCTGGTAGGCATCCCACTGCTTGCGCACGGCCAGGTCATCGAGGCTGAACTTCCAGCGTTTTTCCGGCACATCGATGCGCTCTTGCAGGCGGGTGCGCTGCTCGTCCTTGCTGATGTGCAGCATGCACTTGAGGACGGTGGTGCCGTTTTCGGTCAGCAGGCGCTCGAAATCATTGATCTGCGCATAGCGTTGCTTGGCCACCTGGCGCGTGATCCAGCCATTGACCAGCGGCACCAGCACATCTTCGTAGTGGCTGCGGTTCCAGATGCCGACCTCGCCCTTGGCTGGCACGACGGCATGGCAGCGCCAGAGGTAGTCGTGCGAGAGTTCTTCCTTGCTGGGGCTTTTGAACGTGGCCATGCGTACGCCCTGGGGGCTGGTGCTTTTGAAGACGCCGCGCACGGTGCCATCCTTGCCACTGGTGTCCGTGCCCTGCAGCACCAGCAGTACCGAGCGCTTGTTCTCGCCCTGCAGCGGGCGCAGCAGCTGGGCCAGCTGCTTGTTGAGCATCTTCAGGTCTTTTTCCTGGGCCTTGATGCTGCCGTGCGCAAAGGGTGTGGCGGCAGGGTCGAAATCCGTCAGGTGGACTGCGCCTTTGACGGGCACGCGGTAGTTTTGGGGATTGGGCATAAATGGCGATGCGGGTGGACATGCAAGCGTTGAGCAGGCCATGATTTCAGCTTTTGGCGGGCTTGTCACCTTGTTGCAAACTCTTTAAGGGCATTCCCCAGCGGGCCGTTCAGACCATCTTGCGGATGGGGCGCTTTTTCCATATCGCTTGGTAATACCAGGTTTGCAGCGCCAAGGTAAGGCCATAGGAGACGGGGAAGGCCATCCAGATGCCTACCAGGCCGAAGTGGCGGCTGAACAGCCAGGCCAGCGGCAGCTCCAAGGTGGCAATCACGCCGATGGTGATCAAGGTGGGTACCAGTACATCGCCGCTGGCACGCATCAGTGCCGCGAGCGAAGCGAAGGCGCCAAACAGCAGGCCACTCCACAGCACAATGCGCAGCAGCTCCACGGCCACATGCAGCACCTCGGGCTCGGTAATAAAGATGGACAGCAGCGGCTGGGCAAAAATACTGCCCAGCAAAGCAGTGGCGCCACCGATGACCATGTTGATCTGCAAGGCGGTGCGGGCAATGGCGGGCAGGCGCTCGCTGCGGCCGGCGCCAATCGATTGGGCCGCCAGGATGGACGCGGTGATGGCCACCGAGATCAGCGGAAACTGCGCAAAGGCATTGATCTGGTTGACGGCACCGTAGGCCGCCGTGGCGTCCGAGCCAAAACCGTTGATCAGCGACAGCACCACCAGGCCGGCGAATGAGGTGGCAATCATCAGCACGCCCGTGGGGATGCCCACGCGCAGCACGGCGCGTAGCAAGGCCCAGTCCGGCCGCATGGCGCGCAACAAAGCGCGGTTGGGTGCCAGCACGCTGCGCTTGCGGCGCAGCTGCAGGCCCAGCCAGGTGAGGGCGATGCTAAAACCGAGGATCATCGACACCCCGGCGCTGGCCACGCCCAGGCGCGGCAGGCCGCCCCAGCCTGCAATCAGCGCCGGGGTGCTGACCAGGCCAATGCCGGTGGAGACAATCAGCGACCACATGGGTGTGAGGGTGTCACCCACCCCGCGCAGCAGCGAGGTGGCGAGCAAGAAGATGAACAGCCCCGGCATGCCCAGCAGCACGATGCGCGAGTACACCGTGGCTTGCTCCAGGATGTCAGCCGGTGTGCCCAGCATGCGCATGATGGGCTGGGTAAACAGCCCGCCAAACAAGGCCACTGCTGTGCCCATGACCAAGCCAGCCAGCAAGGTGGTGCCGGCAATGGCCCGCACCTTGTCGGGCTGGCCCGCGCCCCAGGCCTGGCCGATGAGTACCGAAGCACCCGCACCCAGGCCAATGACAAAGGCGATGAAGACAAACATCACCGGGAAGAAGGCAGCCACGGCAGCGAGCGCCTTGACCCCCATCATCTGGCCCAGAAACATGCTGTTGAGCGTGCCTGAGAGCGACTGCAGGATATTGGACAGCAGCATGGGGCCCAGAAACACCATGAAGACCTGCCACAAAGGGCGAGCCGCGCTGGCCGGGTGTGCGGCCTGGGTTGAGAGAGGTGGCGATGACATGGCAGGAGGAGGTGGTGGTGCGCTGGGCCGGTAGTCGGTGTGATCAAGCGGCCCAGATCGGGCGGCTGAGCTGGTGCAGATAGGCTTGCACATCGTCAGGCCAGGCCTGGGTTTGCAGCAAGAAGGCTGATTGCTTATGGGCAAACAAGGCGCGACAGGCTTCGTCGAAGCCGGGCAGATCACCGGCCATGGCCTGCATGAACTGGTAGGTGGCCTCGGTGGCGGCGCGTTGCGAGTCTTGCTGGGCATGCGCATTGCGGGCATCGTCGATGAGCCGGCGCAGCGCAGCGGAGGCCCCGCCGGGCTGGCGGTTGAGCCAATCCCAATGCCGCGGCAGCAAGGTGACTTCGCGTGACACCACCCCCAACTTGGGACGGCCTACGGCGCGGGTGCTGCGGCTGCGCGAGGGGGATTCGAGCAGCGCTGCAGCCGTGTCCTCGGGGGCGGTACCCGGCGTGTTGGGCAGCAGCGGCGCGGCGGGCAATTCAGCGCGCCAGTTCAGGTCCAGGCGCATACCGGAGAGGTCGTCGAACACCCACAAAGGGGTGTGGCTGCCAGTGGGGTGCAGCTCGTCGTGGTTTTGCAGGTAGCGCAGCACCGTCAAACGGTCGGCTTGCAGCAGGCGCTGGGGTCCCTGAAAAATGGTCAAGCGGCTGGTCAATGTCTCGGTACTCATGGTCAGGCATGGCTGGTTTTATAGCGATCCTGGCATTTTACCTGGGCAAAAATAAAAGGCTATTTTTAATGGGTAAAAATATGTTTCAGCGGCTGCAGGGTGGGAACTGGCCTGGCGGCCTGGTCATGGCTGCGCGCGCGGCCCACAAAAAAACCTCCAGCGCGGGGCATGGAGGTTTGCTTGCGTTGGGCGGGTTGCCCTGGCATTACACGCGCTTGCGGTATTCAGCAGTGCGGGTGTCGATTTCGATCTTGTCTTCCTGGCTCACAAACAGGGGCACGGAGATTTCAAAACCGGTAGCGATCTTGGCGGGCTTGAGCACCTTGCCGGACGTGTCGCCCTTGACGGCTGGCTCGGTCCAGGTGATTTCGCGCACGATGGTGGTGGGCAGTTCGACCGAGATGGCCTTGCCGTCATAGAACACCACTTCGGCGGTCATGCCGTCTTCGAGGTAGTTCAGTGCGTCAGCCATGTTTTCGGCTTCCACTTCGTACTGGTTGAACTCGGGGTCCATCCACACGTACATGGGGTCTGCGAAGTAGGAGTACGTGCAGTCCTTCTTTTCCAGGATCACGTTGTCGATCTTGTCGTCGGCCTTGAACACGTTTTCCGTGCCGAAGTTGCCGATCAGGCTCTTGAGCTTCATGCGCACGGTAGCAGCGCCACGGCCGCCACGTGCGTATTCGGTCTTCAGAACGATCATCGGGTCTTTGCCGAACATGATCACGTTGCCAGCGCGGATTTCTTGAGCGATTTTCATAGCAGTAAGTGCCTGTGTTGGGGCCGCTCAAACTACTACGGGCGGCGCGCAAGTGTCGTTGTTTGACTGGCTGTGCTGCGCCGTAGCATGTTCCGCGGCGTTGTGCGCATCCGTCAAACCCCTGCTGCCTGGCGGCGCAAGGTGCGCGGATAAGCGCAAAGACTACTATTCTAACCTTTTTCGCCCGCAAATGCCATCAGCTGCTCGGCAAGGCTGGGCTGGGCAAGCAGAGTGTTGCGCGCGGCCCGCACGCATTGGGCCCATTGCTGCAGTGCGGTCGCTGTAACTGCGGGCCAGGCTACTGCGCTGCCATCAGGCATGGGGATGCCATTCCAGGCCGCATGGGCTTGGCGCAGGCTGTCGGGTGCGTTCAGCCAGTCCATAAAGGCCTCCAGCTTGGCATGGTGGGCGTTATCGTCCTGTGGGTAGATGTGCCAGACAAAGGGTTGGCCGGCCCAGAGGGCGCGCACCAGTGAATCTTCGCCACGCACCAAATTGAGGTCGCTGGCCCAGAGCATCTCGTCAAATTCCGGCTGGCTGCAGTGGGGCAGCTGATGCACGTTGGCAGGCCATGGCTGCGGCAGCAGTTGCTGCACCAAGGCGGTGGCGCGGCCGGGGGTGACCAGCCATTGCGTACCCGGGCCAGCGCTGGCAAAGGCTTGCAAAAACGCTGGTGGCTCGTAGCAAAAGAGCGAGAAGACCTGGTCGCTGTTTTGCAGGCCATGCCGCGCACGCCAGGCATTGCGGTTAAAGCTTGCCTGGCGCTGGGGTAGATCGGCCTCGCGCAGCAGGCCGCCCGTGTCGCTGCTGAAGCCGGGGTAGAAAAACCAGCGCGTCAGCCCTGCAGCGGGCCCGCTCATCAGCCGCGATGGCAGGCGGTGGCAGCGCGCCACATAGTCTTCGGCCGACAGGTATTCCAGATTGATCCAGACGCTGGGGCGCTGGTGTTGTGCACGCTCGGCCAGCGCCTGCTGGAAGGCAGGCGGAATCTCGCAGCCAAAGGCCTCGACTACGACATCGCCGACGCCGCTGGCCGGGGCCGCATCAGGCCAGCGGTGGATGGCGACGCCAGGCGCGCCCTGCGGCGCCATCCAGGCCAGGGCGCTGCCATCGTCCACCCACAGGCGCACCTGGCAGCCGCGCTGGGCCAGGTCGGCAGCCAGGCGCCAGCACACGCCGATGTCGCCAAAGTTGTCGATCACCTGGCAAAAGATATCCCAGACCGGGGGGCAGATGAGCGGCGCGGAAGTAGGGGGGGCGGGGGAGAGGCTTATCACCCGCGCGATCATAGTGCAGTCCCGGGCTTCACTGACTGGCATGGCCTCCTGGGCCACAATAGCCTTCAGTTGATCAAGCATGGAGACAGACATGAACCCCCACACTGCAACCCCCGGGCCGATGGCTTTGCAAGGCGTCAAGGTGGTCGAGATGGGCCAGCTGATTGCCGGGCCGTTTTGTGGAAAGACCTTGGGCGAGTTTGGTGCCGAGGTGCTGAAGATCGAAGCCACGGTCACCGGCGACCCGCTGCGCAACTGGCGCTTGCTGAAAGACGGCACCTCGGTGTGGTGGCAGGTGCAGTCGCGCAACAAACAATCGCTGGCGCTGGACCTGCGCCAAAAAGAGGCGCAGGACATTGCCCGCCAGCTGATTGCCCAGGCCGATGTGCTGGTGGAGAACTTCCGCCCCGGCACCCTTGAAGGCTGGGGCATGTCGCCCGAAGAACTGCATGCGATCAACCCTGGCTTGGTGATGCTGCGCATCTCGGGTTATGGGCAAACTGGCCCTTATCGTGACCTCCCGGGCTTTGGCGTGATTGGCGAGGCCATGGGCGGCCTGCGCCATCTGACGGCCGAGCCCGGGCGGGTGCCGGTGCGCGTGGGGGTGTCGATTGGCGACACCTTGGCGGCGCTGCATGGTGTGATTGGCGTGATGATGGCGCTCTACCACCGCAAGGTGAATGGCGGCGCGGGCCAAGTCATTGATGTGGCCCTGCACGAGGCGGTCTTCAATGTGATGGAAAGCCTGATTCCCGAGTACAGCGCCTTTGGCGTGGTGCGCGAGGCCGCTGGCAGTGCCCTGCCGGGCATTGCCCCATCGAACGCCTATGCCTGCCAGGATGGCTGGGTGCTGGTGGCCGGCAATGGCGACAGCATCTTCAAGCGCTTGATGGACACCATTGGCCGGCCAGACCTGGGCCAGGCGCCGGACTTGGCGGGCAATGCCGGCCGGGTGGCACGTATTGATGAGATCGATGCGGCCATCAGCGCCTGGACGCAGCCGCGTGCCATTGCGCAGGTGATGGATGCGCTGGCTGCTGCACGCGTGCCCGCAGGCAAGGTCTATACCGCCAAGGACATCAGCGAGGACCCGCACTACCGTGCGCGGCAGATGATCGTGCCGCAAACCACGCGCGACGGCCATACGCTGGAGGTGCCGGGCATCGTGCCCAAGCTGTCCGCCACGCCGGGCACGATCCGCAGCAGTGCGCCGCACCTGGGTGATGACACTGATACGGTGCTGCAGGGCCTGGGGCTGAGTGCCGCGCAGATTGCGGCGCTGCGTGAGCGTGGCATTGTGCAGTGATGGCCTGCGGCTGATAGGCCGGTTCGCTGCGGGCGGGCCCAACGCATAAGACAATAGCGCCATGGTCACCCACGTGCACTCTCCCGAACTCCTTGCCCAGGTGGCTGGCTTGCCAGCCATGCCTGGGGTCTACCGCTACTTCGATGCCAGCGATGCCCTGCTGTATGTGGGCAAGGCCATCAACCTCAAGCGCCGGGTGTCGAGCTATTTCCAAAAGGACCATGGCGGCACCCGCATCGGCCATATGGTGGGCAAGATCGTGCGCATGGAGACCACGGTGGTGCGCTCCGAAGCCGAAGCCCTGCTGCTGGAAAACAACCTCATCAAGACCCAGCACCCGAAATACAACATTCTTTTTCGGGATGACAAGAGCTATCCGTACCTGAAGATCTCCGGCATGGCCATCCATGATGGTGACCTGCGCACGCCCCCCAGCCAAGCCTACCCGCGCGTCGCCTATTACCGGGGCGCGACCGACAAGCGCCAGCGTTACTTTGGCCCTTACCCCAATGCCTGGGCGGTGAAGGAGACCATCCTGCTGCTGCAAAAGGTGTTCCGTCTGCGCACCTGTGAGGACAGCATCTTCAGCAACCGCACCCGGCCTTGCTTGCTGTACCAAATCAAGCGCTGCAGCGGCCCCTGCGTGGACCACATCAGCCCGGAGGATTACGCCGCCGATGTGGCCCATGCCGAAGCCATGCTGCGCGGCGAGACCGACACGCTGCTCAAGACGCTGGAGTCGCGCATGATGGCGCACTCCGACAAGTTGGAGTTTGAGCAGGCGGCTGGCATCCGCAACCAGATCAAGGCGCTGGCCAGCATGCTGCACCAGCAGAGCATCGAGACCATCGACGACCGCGATGTGGACATGCTCGCGGTGCAGGTGCAGGGCGGCAAGGCCTGCGTCAACCTGGCGATGGTGCGGGGTGGGCGGCATTTGGGCGATCGCGCCTACTTCCCGGTGCATGTGGAGGACAGCGCGGCCATCGCCAGCCTGGAAGAGGCCGAGGACCAGGAGGCCGGCCAGCCCGGCGTTGTTGTGCCTAAAAAGACGGTGGAGCAGCGCGTGCTGGAGGCTTTTGTGGCCCAGCACTACCTGCAGGTGGCGCCTCCGCCGGTGCTGGTGGTGAGTGTGGCACTGGAGCCCGCGCTGCTGGAGGCTTTGTCGCAGCAGACCGGCACCCGCATTGCGGCCGTGTCGCAGCCGCGCGAGGAGCGCCGCGTGTGGTTGGAGATGGCGCAAAAGAATGCCCAATTGCAGTTGGCCCGGCTGCTGGCCGAAGAGGGCTCGCAGCAGGCGCGCACACGCGCCTTGGTCGAGGCGTTGGATTTGCCGCAAGACGATATCGACCAGCTGACCATCGAGTGTTTCGACATCTCGCACACCGGCGGGGAGAACACCCAGGCCTCTTGCGTAGTGTTTCACCACCACAAGATGCAAAGCAGCGAGTACCGGCGCTACAAGATCGAGGGCATTACCGGCGGCGACGACTATGCCGCCATGCGCCAGGTGCTCACGCGCCGCTACAGCAAAGTGGCCGAGGCCCAGCGTGATGCCGGTGGCGCCGAGCTGGGTAAGGGCGCCGCCCGCCTGCCCGACATCGTGTTGATTGACGGCGGCAAAGGCCAGGTGGGCGTGGCCCGTGAGGTGTTCACGGCGCTGGGGTTGGACCTGTCACGCATTGTGGGCGTCGAAAAAGGCGAGGGCCGCAAGGTGGGCCTGGAAGAGCTGGTGTTCTGCGACGGTCGCGACAAGGTCTACCTGGGCCGGGACTCGGCCGCGCTGATGCTGGTGGCGCAGATCCGCGATGAGGCGCACCGCTTTGCCATCACCGGCATGCGCGCTGCGCGGGCCAAGGTGCGCGTGGGCGGCAGCCGGCTCGAAGACATCCCCGGCGTGGGGCCCAAGAAACGGGCGCGCCTTTTGCAGCGCTTTGGCGGTGTGCGTGGGGTCGAGGAAGCCGGTGTCGATGACCTGATGACGGTCGATGGCATCTCGGCTGCCTTGGCAGAGGACATCTACAAGGCCTTGCACTGAGGGGGCAGCGCGGGCCGTGCAGCAACGGTCGCGCAGGCAATAGTGCGGTTCACTGAATTTGCACCGTTGCGTGCCACAATAGCCGCATGTTCTTTACGATCCCCACCATCATGACCTGGACGCGCATCGTCGCGATCCCGCTCATCATCGGCGTGTACTACTCGCCTCTTGATATGGCCACCAAAAACCTGTGGGCCACCGTCATGTTCGTGGTGTTCGCCTTCACCGATTGGCTCGATGGTTTTTTGGCGCGCAAGCTCAACCAAACCTCGTCCTTCGGCGCTTTTCTCGATCCTGTCGCTGACAAGTTCCTGGTCTGCGCGTCGCTGCTGGTTTTGGTGTACCTGCAACGCGCCGATGTGTTTGTCGCGCTGATCATCATTGGCCGCGAGATCGCCATCTCCGCGCTGCGCGAATGGATGGCCCGCATTGGGGCCAGCAAAAGCGTGGCCGTGCACATGGTGGGCAAGCTGAAAACCACCGTGCAAATGGTGGCCATTCCGTTTTTGCTTTATGACGGCAAGGTCGCGGGAATCGATACCGGCATTTGGGGCACTTGGCTGATTTGGGGTGCGGCAGTGCTCACCGTTTGGTCCATGGTGTACTACTTGCAAAAAGCGCTGCCAGAGATCCGGGCTAGGGTTGACTCCTAGTCCATGGCGCGGACTTTGCGCTAGACTTCATCGCGTCTGTACCTGCAAAAGGGGCTGCAAAGCCCGTCTTGCTTGGCTGTTGACCAGAAAAGTACAGGCTGGTCAGTGAAAAAATGTGATTTTTTTGCTGGCGTGTCCTGAAATACCGTCTAGAATTCATCTCGTTCCAGAGGCACTGGATGCGAGATGAAAATTTCGTGCCAGTGGTGTTGTTTTTGAATCTGTGGCAGTTGTACGGAGTACAAATTGCTCATAATGAGGCGAAACATACACTTCCTTAACTCTCTTGATGAATAGAGGCTGCTTGTGAATAAAACTGAACTCATTGAGCACATTGCTAACAATGCTGATATTTCCAAGGCTGCTGCCGCTCGCGCGCTGGAGTCCACCATTGATGCAGTGAAGAAAACCTTGAAAAAAGGTGGTACAGTCTCTCTGGTAGGTTTTGGTACCTTTGCTGTTGGTAAGCGCGCAGCTCGTACGGGTCGTAATCCCCGCACTGGCGCAGCGATCAAGATCAAGGCTGCCAAGGTGCCTAAGTTCCGCCCCGGCAAAGCATTGAAAGATGCTCTGAACTAATTCAGGTTATCAGGTGGGGTGCTTAGCTCAGTTGGTAGAGCGGCGCCCTTACAAGGCGTAGGTCGGCGGTTCGACCCCGTCAGCACCCACCACACAATAACCATGAAAAACAACCCCTTAGAGCGATCTAAGGGGTTTTTTCTTTGTCAGTTTGCGGTCTATGCAGTTGGTTCAGACCAAGGTTCGCTGTGGCCTGCGCGTAGGCATAGGGTTTAGACGAAAGAATAAATTATCCCAGCATGGGAAGCGCAGCATCGTTTGCTCTCTCATTCCTCAGTCTCAGGGCGCTATGCAAGCATCAAAAAGCCCTCCAAAGAGGGCCGGTTGGATGTTGATGGTGTTGTCACCCTTAAGGTTTGGGCTGCGCTGGTTTCAGACTTTCTTCCCGTTGTGTAACTTCTAGCGGTGTTTGCTGGTACTTGGCGAGATACCTAGCGCGCAGCGATTCATCCGTCTGTTTGCAGATTTGTTGACTCACTAGCGTGAGAGACAGAGTCAATATGCAAACCCCGACAGAGTGGCGGAATGCCGAGGACTTCACTTCGTCAAAATAGGCTATTTCGCCATCGCCATGCTGCACCGTGTATCTGAACTGGTACTGCGCAGTCGCGGGGCGGTCCATGGTGGATCCAATGACGGCGCCCAGCAAGCCAATGGCCAAGCCTGCACCTGCAGAATAATTGTTGCCCCCTCGAAAGGCATGATCCAGATAGGCGGCGCTTGCCACGGCACCCCCTAGTGCAGCACCACCATGGGTTCCTGCAGAAGACTGGTCCTGGCCCTGGGCATCAATGACCAGACCATAGGCATCACTTGCCAAAACGCGCACATCATAACTCTCTGAAATGGAGATGCGCTCGCTCTCACCAAGCTGCTCCCACAGCTCTGCCTTGACCATTGCAGGCTTGCGCTGCACTGCAGTCATCGCAGGATGGGCGGCTGGCTGTGTCACAGCACTAAAGCCCTGTTCGGATGACTTTTCGGTGAATCTCGGCAGATCAGGAGCGGATGTGGTTACGCAGCCCACCAACGTGGATGCCGCTGCCAGCAGTGCGAGCCTACTTCGTGAACTTGATTGCACGGCCCTTACCCTCCAGAGTCCCCCAGCTCACGAAGCTGACACCGACTTTGCCATATCGGATAAGAATGACCGCATCCGCGCCCAATTCCGCGCCTTGTTCGCGAAGCTTTTCATTGACCATCTCTGGCGTCGGGCTGGGATGGAAGATCGTGGTTTTATTGACATTCACGATGATGTCTCCGAGGGACTTGTATTGCCGATCCGGCATGTCCTGGTCTGTGAGGATGATGTCCTGGGCACGTGTCTTCTCGCTGACCTTTGTCGTAGCCACATCACCATTGTTCTGCTCGACCCGGGTCGACGACCAAGAGGCGCATCCAGTGAGGGTTGCGGCAGCAAGTACGGAAATCAGTAATTTTTTCATGTGCTACCTAGTAATAAGGAAGCATCTTATCAACAATGGCTTACATGATTTTACGAATTTGCCTGTGCACATTGCCTGTGTTCACGGTTTAAGCCGGCTCTCAGGGTGAGCTATTCGTCGCGCAAGAGTCGCCAGTCTGGGGGGGCTGTATTTGTTGGCTTGGCTGCTTATTTGGCATCAGGCGGATCTTCCTCACCGCGATGGGGCAGCCTCTTGAGCTGCGCTGTCAAGGATCTGGTTCGCGACTCTGGAACTCTCTGTGCAAGAGCTCAAGGGCGTGCGATACCGTTGAGGTGGTCTGAGACGCAACGCAATTCCCAAAAAGCCCGTAATCCTTAACGCGCCCGCTGGGGCCATAGGGATCAAAAACTCTTTCGCTGTACACTTGCTGCTTCGACGTTCGTGCGCTGTCAAGGCGCGCGTAGTACGCCCTTTTGGTCAGGCGGTGGGTTGCCGCAGTTGGTTGATGCTGTATCTTATTGATCTGCAAGGGAGAATGCACTCCTCGCAGTGCTTGGGTCGGCGTTTTGATTCCATCCTTAACCCGCACCTCCTAATGAAAACCGAACAAAGGCGAATGAGGGTTCGCCTTTTTTTTTGTCCTCAGGAAAGTTAGACGATGTTTGAAACCATCCGCAAGTACTCCAAGGTGCTGATGTATCCGCTGTTCTTGCTGATCATTCTGTCTTTTGTTTTGGTGGGAGTGAACCAGAACTACTTCACCGAAAAGAGCCCGGTAGTCGCCAAAGTCAATGGCAAAGACATTACGCAAATGGATTGGGACAACGCTCACCGCGTGGCTTCCGACCGTATGCGCCAGCAAGACCCGAACATGGATTCCAAGTGGATGGATGGCCCGGAGGCCCGCTATCTGACCTTGGAGCGCATGGTGCGCGACCAGGTGATTGATGCAGCTGTGCAGAAAATGCACCTGACGGTGGACAACGCCTCGCTGGTGCGCGCGCTGCAGGAGATCCCGCAGATCGCTGCGCTGAAAAAGCCGGATGGCTCGCTCGATGTAGATGCCTACCGCGCGCTAGTGGGTGCCCAGGGCATGACGCCCGAAGGTTTTGAGGCAGGCATGCGCCGCGATATCGCTTCGCGCCAGGTGTTGGGCGGTGTAGCCAACACGGCCTTTGCCACTGACGAGCAGACCAAGCTGGCTGTCGACGCGCTCTACCAGCAGCGTGAAATCCAATTGGCCCAGTTCGCTGCCAAGGACTTCGCTTCCCAGGTCAAGACCACGGATGCCGATGTGGAAGCTTTCTATAAAAGCAACCAGGAATTGTTCCGCCAGAAGGAGCAGTCCACGATCGAGTACGTGGTGCTGAACGCCGATGCCGTCAAAAGCATGATCAAGCCCAGCGAAGACGACCTGCGTACCTATTACAAGGAAAACCTGAGCCGCTTCATGGACAAGGACCAACGCCATATCAGCCACATTCTGATTGACGCGCCCGCCTCCATGTCCGCTGCGGATCGTGAAAAAGCCAAGCAGCGTGCCGAGCAGCTGCTCGCCGAAGTCAAGGCCAACCCTGCGCAGTTTGCCGAGATCGCCAAGAAGAACTCGCAAGACACCGGCTCGCGTAACAGCGGTGGTGATCTGGGTCTGGTCAAGCAAGGTGACATGGTCAAGCCATTCGAGGATGCAGCCTTTGCGATGAAGACCGGCGAGATCAGCGACTTGGTGAGCACCGAGTACGGTTTTCACATCATCAAGATGGGCGAGATCAAGACGCCACGCACCCCTAGCTTTGATGAGCTGCGTGCCAAGATCGAGACCGAAGTGCTGGCCCAGCAGGTGCAGCGCAAGTACGCCGAAGTGGCCGAGAGCTTCTCGAACCTGGTGTTCGAGCAATCCGACAGCCTGCAGCCCGTGGCGGACAAGCTGGGCCTGAAGATCCAGAAGGCCGAGCACATCACCCGCTCTGCAGCGCCAGGTGCCACCGGTGCCTTGGCCAATCCAACCTTCCTGGAAGCACTTTTCTCCAGCGATGCGCTGCAAAACAAGCGCAACACCGAAGCTATCGAAGTGGCGCCTAGCACCTTGGCATCGGGCCGTGTGGTGGAGCATTTCGACGCGCGCATCCTGCCGTTTGAAGAAGTCAAGGCCAAGGCCCATGACTTGTATGTGGCCCAGAAAGCCGCCGAGCTGGCACGCCAGCAAGCCCTGGCCAAGATGGAGGCCTGGAAGGCCGATGCTGCGGGTGCCAAGCTGGCTGCCCCTATCGTCGTATCTCGCCAAGATGCCAAGGGTCAGGTGCCGGACGTATTGAACGCCGCTATGCACGCCAAGATCGGTGATGCTGCAGCCTGGGTGGGCGTGGACCTGGGCAACGAGGGCTACACCGTTGTGCGCGTGAACAAGGTCGTGCCGCGTGCTGAGGACTCTGCCGAGCTGCGCTTGCGCCAGAAGCAGGAGTTTGAGCGCTACCAGGCGAATGCAGAAACCCTGGCGTACTACGAGTTGCTCAAGGAGCGCTTCAAGGTCCAGATCAAGGTTCCACGCCCGGCAGAAACAAAAACTTCATAAAAACGGAGATTTCATGAGAGGGGCCAAATTTCTGGCTATAATCATGTCTTCCCCAACACGGTGGCTGTAGCTCAGTTGGTAGAGTCCAGGATTGTGATTCCTGTTGTCGTGGGTTCGAGCCCCATCAGCCACCCCAAATAAAGAAAAGCGCTAGTGCTATAAAAGTACTAGCGCTTTTTGCTTTTTATTCCCAAATTAGGAATTTGGATTTTCACAAGGCCCGCTGCTTCACCTCCTTGTTGCGGTCATAGATCCTCGCAGTGTTGGCAGGATTTGCGTGTATAGCTGGCAGCGCGCCAGCCAGACTAGCGAACGGCTGCCACATTGCTGGCAGCCGGTCTGATGCAGCACAGCATGTGCGCACATGAGGCACATTGAACAACTGATTGCCGACGGCGCTGAGGTCAGGCTCGGAGCCATCGCACCATTCGACTGCGCCGCCAGCGCCGCACTCGCGATGCTTGTTCGCCGGGATGGCGAAACACGGCCCTCCCTGCTGGCACAGTGATGGAGAAGTGCAGCTGCCCGCATTGCTGCAAGCAGGGGATCATGGTAGACATGATCCCCCGTGATGCGGATCGCGAAAGAATCTAGGCCAGGGAAATCAAAGCCGGAATTGGCAAATCTGGGCCAGGAATTGTTTGGCTCAGGCCTTTTTCACAAAAGCGGATTTGAGCTGCATGCTTCCAATACCGTCTATCCGGCAATCAATGTCATGGTCTCCGCCCGTTATCTTGATGTTGCGAACTTTGGTGCCAACCTTCACAACTTGGGAGGATCCTTTGATTTTCAGATCTTTGACAACGGTCACCGTGTCACCGTCTTGCAGCACGTTCCCAACTGCATCTTTGACAAGTGCTACAGACTCATCCAAATCCGGCGAAGATTCTGAAGACCACTCGTGTGCGCATTCTGGACAGATAAAGACTGAGCCATCTGCATAAGTGAGATCGGATTGGCACATTGGGCACAGAGGCAAACTAGAAGACATGAGGTGATTTTTATAGTGTGATGAGCGCAGCATTGTAGTTGCGAGGATTTACTTGATGCGAAGCGTCTGCGCTGGTTTGGCTTTGGCCTGACAAGTAACCTGATTTGCAAGACTGTCCATGTCGCGAGATAAACAATGGACCAAGCAAGCCACCCCGCCGTGGTTTTTATTTCCCGCCCGCCCGGTGCAAGCCTGAGGGGCTTTGTCATGCCCCACACGGAAGTGGAGCAGGGCAACCAGCGGCTGAATCGGCCACCGTACTGTGGCAGGGGCGCCAAGGAAAGTAAGCGTCCTGCCGTCCCATGTTGACCTGAGCGCGATGGTCAGCGTAGTTTACGGCTGGCCATGTTGGCTATGTTAATGCTGAAGGCCTTGGCATCGAAGGGCCTGCCCCACCAGCACTAATACTCAGCTTGCTGTTCATGGGTGGGATGCCGTTGCGTCGCTGCTCTATGTTCCAGTCATGTAGATGGCTGTTGGTCCAGCCCATGGCAGCCTGCACGATGCGGTTGAGCTTCGCCAGCTTGATGCTGCCAGGTACGAGGATGCGCCGCCACACAGGAGTGGCGATATGCTGAAGCTCAACGCGTAGCTGGTACGCGCGCTTAGCTAGGGGGGGGTGGTGCTTGCTGCCATCCACTAAGTATCGCAGCGCCGCTGTGCCAGCGATGGGGCAGCAAGTCCTTGATCCGGTTGGCCCGGTGCATGGGCCGCCGAGTCCCGGCTGGTTTCTGTTTTCAGGCCCGCCTTGGCGGGCCTTTTCATAGGCGCAGGCATTCGCGTGGGCCTGATTTATGGGCCACGCCATATGACGGATGTAGGGACTGTAGGCATCCCCCTCGCCAAAACAATGGCTGCGGGCGCCTCGTGCCTCGGTCTGCTCACGATAGAAAAAACCAACACCCCCGTATATCCCCTAGCGTCTTTGTCTATCAATCGGAGTTGTAATTTATTATCAATCTAATCTTATAAATCGATTGATAATTTGTTCTAGCTGCATGTCGGGCTTGCAGTGCAGGCCCGTGGTCTGGTCGGGCGAAGGAGGTGGAAAATGCTGCCGGAAGTCCTTATATTCATCAAGCCAGGGGTGGTGCTTCACTCCCACATTCTGGAGCACGGGTTCACCACGTTCGGGCGGGGCGCGGACAATGCGATCTGCCTGGATGACCCCGCTGTCAGCCGTGACCATGGTGCGTTCTACTACCGTGCCGGGGTGCTGTCCATTGAGGACCACAGCAGCAAGAACGGCGTCTTCGTCAACGGCATGCGGGTACGGCGCAAGGTGCTCTATACCGGGGACTATGTGTCCGTGGGCTGTTTCAAGGTGTTCGTCAAACATGGCTCGGAGCATCCGCGCAATGTCTATGCGGGCTGACCAGGGCTGGCGAACGCGGGCGGGACATCTGGCAGCGATGCGGCGCTCGCTCCAAGCACGATCGCTGCTTCGGGAGTGTGGACTGCCGGATTTCCGAGCGGCTTCAGGGGCTTGCCTGGCGCGCTGCCGCCTGCGCGAAGCGATGCCTACAATCGGGCCATGCGTTTACCTCACCACCAACTCACGATGACGGTGCTGATGTCTCCGGACATGGCAAATTTTTCTGGCAATGTGCATGGCGGCGCCATTCTGCGCGAACTCGACAATGTGGCCTACTCTTGCGCAAGCCGTTATGCCGGGCGTTATGTGGTCACCTTGAGCGTTGACCAGGTCACGTTTCTGGAACCCATCCATGTGGGGGAACTGGTGTCGTTCTACGCCAGCGTCAACTACACCGGTACATCCTCGATGGAGATCGGCATCAAGGTGGTGGCTGAGAATATCCGCGAGCGCAGCGTGCGCCATGTCAACAGCTGCTTTTTCACGATGGTAGCCGTGGATGACCAGCGCAAGCCAGTGCCTGTGCCGCCATTGGTGCCCGAGACGGACGATGAAAAGCGCCGTTGGGATGCGGCGCTGACACGCAAGGAATTGCGCAAGGAGCTGGCGCGTCGCTTTGCACAGACGACCCGCCAGTCAGCTTGATTTCCCCTCCTGGTTGGCAGCCCGCTGTCACCGACCCACAATAACAAAAGGCAAGGTTTCTTCAACCTTGCCTTTTTACATGGATGGGCTGGCCGGGGGGGTTAGCGCACTCCCGTGTCAGCCATGGCGATCAGCTTGGTGCTCAGCGTGCCCTGTTGGCATCGCTGGGGCTGTCGCTGAACACGCCATCCACACCGACCTCATAGAACAGCTTGTATTCGGCGGCGACGCGGCCCTTGAAGTCGCTGGCCAGGGTACTGACATCGTTGCTGAAGGTCCAGGGGTGGACAAATAACTTGGCCGCATGGGCAAGGGTGACCAGGTTGGTCGGCGGCATCATCTCGCGGTCGCGGTAATCCCACTTGCCATCGTTGTTCAGGTCATCGGGCTGGCCGTCGTTATTCTTGTCCAGATAGCGGGCGGAGATGACATAGGGCTTCCAGGGCGAGATGCCGTTGGCATAGGTCTTGATCTGGGTCAGGCCGTCGGCAGTCACCATCTGGGCGTAGGTGGTGGAGACGCCGGCGACGGTGAAGTCATACGGCTGGCCATATGGCGCGGTCATGAGAATCTGGCCTGCGGGGCCCAGCGCGGGATCGCCGTTGATCATCTGCACCAGCCGGATCTGGGATTTGGCACGCAAGGCCTTGAGGTGGGCGACCTCAAAGGAGCGCACCAACACGGGGGCACTTTCCTGGGTGTAGCCCGCTGTGGTAAGCGCGGCAATCAGCTTGTCTTCCATCGCCACACCTTGCTGGCTGTGGTAGGTGGGGTTCAGCGTCTGCAGATAGAGGCCGACCGTCTTGCGCTGGCGTTTGATGTAGGCGATCACATCATTGAGCGACAGAATGCGGCCATTGTTGGCGCCGACCGGTGGCGTGTTGGAGCCGGGCAGTTTGGCGCGCAGGCTTTGCAGCTCGGCCAGGGTGAAGTCGTTCGCAAACCAGCCCTGGTGCGTCTGTCCGTCGATCAGGCGCAGGGTCTTGCGGCTGGCGTAGATGCTGCGGGTGGCGACGTCGGTGATGCCGGTGATGTCAGGCGATGCCAGTGCGACCAGCTCGCCGTCCTTGCTCATGACCAGATCGACGGCGATGAAGTTGGCGTCCTGCGCGACGGCAGCATCGAAACTCTCTGCCGTATTGGCGGGTTTGTTGTCGATGCTGCTGAGGGAAAAGCTTTGTGGCGGCTTGCCGTCCAGGGTGGGGTAGGGCTTGTTGGGGTCGGTGCCACCGTCGCCGTCGCCCGGACCCAGTTCTGTTTTACAGGCGGTTAGCGCGGTGATCGCCAGTGCGGCGGCACACAGGCGCCAGGTGCGTTGTCTTTGCATATTGTCAGTGCTCCTCGTTGTATCGTTTGAACGTGGAGACACAAACTTTGCATATGTAAAGATTAATCGCTTTACGCTATGGAGGCCCGGTTTTCCACGGATGAATGGCTATCGTATCCGCAAATCTCGGAGAAATCTCGTTGGTCTGTTGGGCCCGAGGCACTGCTGGCTTGCGCGGCCAAAGCCACGCAATGCACCACGTCGCCCACCACGATGATGCTCGGGCTGCCCAGTTGCTCGCGGGCCATGGTGGCTGGCAGCTGGGCCAAGTTGGTGATGGCATGGCGCTGCTGGGGCAGGCTGGCATGCTGCACGATGGCCACTGGCGTGTCGGCCGGCAAGCCGCTGCGCAAGCCCTGGCTGATGGCCTCTGCACTGGCCACCCCCATGTAGATCACCAGGGTCAGGCGCGCAGCATGGGCGGTGCTGGCGAGCTGGGCCCAGTCGGGGCCCTGGCCGCCGGGTTTGGCATGGCCGGTGATAAAGACGACACCCCGGGCATGGTCGCGGTGGGTAAGCGGAGCTCCCAAGCCGGTGAGGGCGGCAAGCCCGGCAGTCACGCCATTGATGATGCGCGGCTCGATGCCATGGGCGCGCAGAAACTCTACCTCTTCGCCGCCCCGGCCAAAGATGAAAGGATCGCCCCCTTTGAGCCGCACCACGTTCTCACCCGCCTGCACTTCCTGCAGCATCAGCCGCTGGATAAACGCTTGGGGTGTGCTCTGGCAGCCGCCGCGCTTGCCCACATGCACAATGCGCGCGCTGTCAGGCGCCCATTGCAGCACGGCTTCGTTGACCAGATCATCCACCAGCAGCACGCTGGCGCGCTGCAAAGCCTTGACAGCGGCAAGGGTCAGCAAATCCGGGTCGCCCGGGCCGGCTCCGACCAGGGTGCACTGGCCCTGGCCTGGCGATGGACCCTCCATCGGGGGGGGCACAGGAAAGGAGGGCAGGCGGCTGTCAGTCATGGTGAGCGGCTTGGAAAGGTGGCGCTGATTGTGCAACGGAAAGCGCAGGTGCTGGCAGTGTTTTTTGGGCAATGGCCAGCACATGCTCCACCTGCTGGGCCAAAGCGGTCGGCACAGGCAATTGGCCGGCCAGCACGGCCTCGGTGTAGCGCGCTGTGGTGTCCGCGTCGCGCTCGCTGGGCAGTCCTGGCACCTGGCTATCGGTGCCACTGCTGCGCGCTTGCAGCAGCAGCTGCTGGCCTGCGATAAAGCCGTCGTACTGCGGCGTGCGGCGGGGGTCGGCGCAGACCTCACCTTCGAGCCCGCGCGAGAGCAGGGCATGGGTTTGCAATTCCGCCAGCGTGGCTTGCAGCATCGGCAGGTATTCCGGGTGGGTGTAGCTGCCCAGCAATACGCTCGCACCCTGCACCGGCTGAAGCAGCTTGGCAATGCTGTGGCCCGGGTTGCGCAGACCAATGATCTGGCGCACAGCCAGCAGTTTGGCCAGTGCAGGTAGCAAGGTGGCGGTATGCACCAAGGCCACTTCAGCTGCCGCAATCGCGCCAGCTTGCAGGCGGGGGGTGATACCCAGGCTTTCAAACACGGCAAAGGCCGATACCCGGCTTGTCTCAGTCTGCATGCCATGCACCAGCACGGGCAAACCTTCGCGCGCCAGCAGCAAGGCCAGCAGCGGCGTCAAGGTGGGCAGGCGGCGCGCGCCGTTGTAGCTGGGCACGACCACGGTAGGCAGGGCTGCTGCGCTGTGGAAGCGGGCGATGCGCGCATGCACGGCATCCCAAAGGCCGCACATCTCTTCGGCGGTTTCTCCTTTGATGCGCATGGCAATGCAAAAGGCACCGATTTCATAGTCGCTGACCTGGCCATCGAGTATCTGCGCCATCACATCACTGGCCTCGATGCGGCTGAGGGCCTTGGCGCCGCGGGCGCCGCGCCCGATTTCTTTGATGTAGTGCTGTATGGCCATGGTGGTAAAAAATGCGTTTGCCTATTATTTTAGGTTTTATAGATACAGAAGTAATAAGAAAAATCAGCCCATATGGCATCTCGGGTATGTGCAGCCATCAGCAGGCTATTTCTGGCGGTTAACGAAGATTTGCGCCCCGGTGTATTGCGCTGCCATGCTGAAGGTCTACTATCTGCATTCTGTGCCACGCCCACCTGGGCTTTTGAAAGGAAAGAACATGTCCGCATCTCCCTCAATGGTTGACGAGCTCCTCGCGCAACTCCAAGGTGCTCCTATCCAGCAGATGGCCCAAAACCTGGGCCAGAGCGAGGCCCAGACCCAGCAAGCTGTGCAGGCGGCGGTGCCGATGATGCTGGGCGCGTTGGGCAACAACGCGCAAAGCGCAGGTGGTGCCAGTGCGTTGTTCGAAGCCCTGCAGCGCGACCACGCTGGTGCGGGCGCCGGCGCCGGCGCTGGAGCTGGCCCTGATCTGGGTGGGCTGCTGGGCTCGCTCCTGGGCGGCGGTGGTGGTGCACAGTCCGGTGGCCTGGGCGGCATGCTCGGTAGCGTGCTGGGCGGTGCTTTGGGTGGTGGTGCTGCTGCGGGCGCGCCTGCATCCGCGCCTGCATCCGCGCCTGCCGCGCTGGACGGTGCCAGCATTCTGGGACATATCTTTGGTGGCCAGCAGGACCAGGCGACGGCCAACCTCGGCCAGGCCACGGGCTTGGGCTCCAATGCCGGCAATTTGCTCAAGATGCTGGCCCCGCTGGTGATGTCCTTCCTGGCGCAGCGCGTGATGTCGGGTGGCCTCAATTCCTCGCAGCTGGGCAATGCGCTGGGCGAGGAAAAAGCCCAGGTGCAGCAGCAAGGCGGCTTGGGCGGCGGCCTGCTGGGCTCGCTGCTGGACCAGAATGGCGACGGCAAACTCGATGTCAGCGACCTGATGAAAATCGGCGGCTCGCTGCTGGGCGGCAAGCGCTAATCGCCTGGGCTGGGCTGGCAAACCCTGGCAGCCCGCCAGGGTAGCCCCGCCCCATAGGGCGAAAGCGGCCCAGAGCGCCTACACTTTGGCCCTATGAGTGAGTTGATATTGGGGATCGAATCCTCTTGTGATGAAACCGGCGTGGCCCTGGTGCGCACCCGTGGCCCAGGCACCGTGCCCGAGCTGCTGAGCCATGCGCTCTACAGCCAGATCGAGATGCACCGCGCCTATGGCGGTGTGGTGCCTGAGCTGGCCAGCCGCGACCACATCCGCCGCGTGCTGCCACTGACCCAAAAAGTGCTGGATGACGCCGGCTGCACGCTCGCGCAGATCGATGCCATTGCCTTTACCCGCGGGCCAGGTCTGGCCGGTGCCCTGCTGGTGGGATCGGGTGTGGCCTGTGCGATGGGTGCCGCACTGGACAAGCCGGTGCTGGGCGTTCACCACCTGGAAGGCCACTTGCTGTCGCCTTTCCTGAGTGAAGACCCACCCCAGTTTCCGTTTGTGGCTTTGCTGGTCTCTGGCGGCCACACACAGCTGATGCAGGTGGATGGCGTCGGCCGCTACCAGATTCTGGGCGAGACGATTGACGATGCCGCTGGCGAAGCCTTTGACAAATCTGCCAAGCTGATGGGCCTGCCGTACCCTGGTGGACCAGAGCTGGCCCGCTTGGCAGAAGGTGGCGATCCGGAGGCCTTCAAGCTGCCGCGCCCCTTGCTGCACAGCGGCGATCTGGATTTCTCTTTTGCTGGGCTAAAGACGGCTGTGCTAACCCAGGCCAAAAAGCTGGGCGATACGCTGGAAGCGCGCAAGGCCGATTTGGCGGCATCCACCCAGGCGGCGATCGTGGATGTGCTGGTGAAAAAAACCTTAAACGCCTTGAAGGAAACCGGCATGAAGCGCGTAGTGGTTGCCGGTGGTGTGGGTGCCAACCGGCTGCTGCGCGAGCAGCTCAACGAGGCCTGCCACAAGCGCGGCATCCGCGTGCACTACCCCGAGCTGCACCTGTGCACGGACAACGGCGCGATGATTGCGATGGCCGCTGCCATGCGTATCGAGGCCGGGCAGCAGCAGGCCGAAAAGGTCTATGCCTTTGATGTCAAACCCCGCTGGCCGCTGGATGCCATCGTGCAGCAGCCGGCGGCGACTGTCACTGCGGTATAGGGGGCAGGCGCGCTGGTTAGGTAGCAGCAAACCCAACAAAAAAAGAACAGAAGGGGCCTTTTTCAAGGCCCCTTCTGCATGGTGCAAGTGCTTGCGCTGGCCTTATGCAATGGCCAAGGTTTGGGTTGCCGGCTGGGTGGTGCTCAGCACCAGGGTCAGCACACCGTTTTCCAGGCTGGCCTTGGATGCCGTGGCATCGATGCTGGCCGGCAGCTTCCAGGCGCGCTGCACGCTGCGCGGCGCGCCTTCAATGCTGGACAGACGCACGGTCTTGTCCTGCAGCTCGATGTGCAGCTGTTCGCGCGACAGGCCGGGGACATCGATGCTGATGCTGAACACCTGGCCGTCTTGCTGCACGGTGTCCTGCGTCGTGGTGGTGGCTTGCAGAAAACGCTGCAGGGCCGCATCCATGGCGGTAGGGGAGACAGCGTAGGCCGAGCGGTGCATCAGAGGGGTCATGATCATCTTCAATCCTTGTGAAACAGGGCAGCGGGTTTGCTGCTCGATGACTGTTAGTTGGATGAAGATGCAGAGATTTCAAGAGAAATTTGCTGGCTTATATTTTTGCAGCCACACCCTTGAAAGCCTGCAGATCACGGCCATATGACGCGGCGGATCAAGCTCAGGGTGCGCTGAAATTGCCCGCATCCGGCGTGCGTTGCTGGCGCGCCTTGCTGCGCAAATAGGCTTTGGCAGCCGCCTCGGCAGAAGGGGAGTTGCTGGTCTCACTGCTTGGCTCGCGCACGGCGGGTTCGCTGTCTGGAGCGGCGGGCGCCCCGCTGCGCGCACGTGCAATCGCCTGGCCCAGCTCGACCACGGACATGGCGTAGAAGCTCGACAGGTTGTAGCGCGTGATGGTGTAGAAGTTCGGCGTACCGACGACATACTGCGTGGCGGCACTGGCATTGGGCAGCTCGATCAGCGCCAGCGGGCCGCTGTGCTGGTTGCCGGGCGCCTGGATGCGCAGGCCCAGTGCGGCCATCTCGGCGGCGCTAAAGCTGGGCTTGATATCGGGTGCCAGCAAGGTCTCCAGCTGGGCCGGGCTGCTGTCCACCTGCACATCGTAGTAGGCGGGCATGCCGCGCTGCCAGCCATGGGCCACAAAGTAGTTGGCCACGGAGCCAATCGCGTCAGCGGTGCTGCTAAACAGGTTGATCTTGCCATCGCCATCAAAATCGACCGCGAAATTGGACCAGCTGGTGGGCATGAACTGCGGCATGCCCATGGCACCGGCGTAGCTGCCCACGGTGTCAAAGGGGTTGCTGTCAGTGAGGTAGGCAGTGGCCAGAAACTGCTCCAGCTCGCCGCGGAAATACTTGGCCCGATCAGCGGCGCGTGGGTGGGTTGCGGGGTAGTCAAAGGCCAGGGTGGCCAGCGCATCGACCACGCTGAAGTTGCCCATTTGCTGGCCGTAGATGGTCTCGACCCCGATGATCCCCACGATGTACTCGGCGGGCACACCATAGGTCTGCTCGGCGCGGGCCAAGGTGGCGGCGTTCTCGTTCCAAAAACGCAAGCCAGCGCGGATGCGGATCGGCTCAACAAAACGGCTGCGGTAGCCGCGCCAATTTTTGACGCCAGCGGGCCCCGTACGCGGCGTCATCAGGCGCTGCACGGTGGCATTGAAGCGGGCTTGCTTGATGCTGGCGCGCAGCCAGGCCTCATCGATATGGCGGCGCTCGGCCACCTCGCGGATGAAGGCCTCGGCCTCGGGGCGGTTGCCATAGCTGGACGAGGCCGTCGCGGATTCGGGGCTGCGGGCTTTGGCATTGCCTTTTTGGGCATAGGCGCCCGTGGCGCACAGGCCGGCGCAGAGCAAAGCCAAGGTGGTCTGAAGAATTCGGTGCATGGGGTTTTATACCTTGTTTGTCTGGGCCCGCAGCCGGGACCAGGGCAGGAGTCGTAATTGTTTGCGAAGCGCTGCCAGCTCGGCCTTGGGCGCTGCCTGGCCGCTGGCATGCGCGTAACGCTGCCGTTCCATGGCCTTGAGCCACTGGCCAAAAGCAGGCGCCACATCGGGTGCCTGGGCATGCACCATGCGGGCCAAAATGCGTGGCGTGGTGGCGCTGCTGAGGGCGGCCTCTTGCATGCCTGCCTGGCGCATGCGCTTGCGTGCCTGGCCCAGCAGGGCCAGCCAGGGATCGCTGCGCCGACGCTGGTATTGCAAGGCCGCCACCACAATGAGGGCTGCCGCCAGCACCAGCCCGCCCAGGATGCGGACCAGGTCCATCCAGTTGGGGCTGGACAGGCCCAGCTTGCTGAGCATGTCCATCTGCTCACGCTGGGTGTAGTTCAGCACCCACTGGTTCCAGCTGTTGTTGACGGCCTCCCAGACCGCACGCATGTGCTGCAGGCCGTTGATGGTGGCGGCATTGCTGACGCTGATGCCCATGAAGTTGGGGGTGTTGAGGCGCTGTGCGGCGCCGATGCGGCCCGGGCTGACCGCACCGGTCGGGTCAAAGCGCACCCAGCCCTGCTCCTCGCTGAGCCAGACCTCGGCCCAGGCATGGGCATCGGCCTGGCGCACGGTCCAGTAGCCGTCCACGCTGTTGGCCTCGCCGCCCTGGTAGCCGGTCACAATGCGCGCCGGCACGCCGGCGCTGCGCAGCGCGATCACAAAGGCGGCCGAGATGTGCTCGCAAAAGCCCTCTTTGCGGTCAAACCAGAACTGGTCGGCCGCCTGGCCGGTGTAGATGCCTGGGTCCAGCGTGTAGGTATAGCCGCCGCTGCGCAATTGCTGCTGCAGGCGCTGCACCAGTTGCGCGCTGCGGTCGGGGCGCTCGCCAATCTCGGCCGCCAGCTGCGCCACCCAAGCCTGGGTGCGCGGGTTGCTGTTGGCGGGCAGACGGCGGTTGAAGGCCAGCTCGCGCTTGCCCGCCTGCATGCCAAACCGGTAGCGTGTGTGGCTTTCCACCGTGATGCGGCTCACTTCGGAAATCGGGCGGTTGCTAAGCCACTGCAGATCTCCCGTGCTGTAGGCGCGGCCGCGCGGCAGCTCGGGTGGCTTGCGGGTGAGGTCCAAGGTCAGCAGCCAGGGCTTGTGGTGCGGCTCCAGAGTTAACTCGTAGCGCAGCGGCTCGCCTTCGGTGGCGATGTCGCTGAACAGCTTGTCATCGGCATTGCGAAAGCTGGGTGTGGCGCGCCAGGTCGTGCCATCAAAATCGGACAGCACCGGCCCACGCCAGTACAGCTGGTTGGCGGCGGGCGGCCGGTTTTGCGGGGTGTCGAACTTGACGCGAAAGGCAATACCCTCATCCTGCGCCAGTGATGCCACGGAGCCCACCGTCATCTCCTCGGACAGGCCGGTTTTGGCGCTCGGGTTTTGGGGCACACCCCAGAGCGGCGCCATGCGCGGAAACAGCACAAACAGCGCCAAGGTGAGGGGCGCGCCGATGGCGACCATCTTGAGCGACAGACCGGCCGCAAACTTGATTGACGGCTGCCCGACAGGCATATGCGCATGCACCAGGGCGGTGAGCAAACCCACCAAGCCAATAGCAATGGCCAAGGCCGTCAGCAGTGATTGCGAGTGCAGAAAGTTGGCAATCAGCGCGAAAAAACCCAGGAAGAACACGACCATGGCATCGCGCTTGGCGCGCATCTCCATGGTTTTGAGGCTGAGAAGCATGCAGACCAGGGTGACGCCCGCATCGGCGCCCAGGATGGTGCGGTAGCTCAGCAAGGTCAGGCTGACGACCAGCACCAACAAGGCCAGTAGCGGCCAGCGGCCGGGCATGGGCTTTTGGCGCAGCGCCATACTGCCGCGCCAGACGAGCAGGGCGTAAGCCAGCGCAGAGGCCCAGATCGGCAAGGTCGCGGTGAGCGGCAGCAAGATCCAGCCGACGACGGCCAGCAAAAACACGGTATCGCGCGCCTCGCGAGGCAGCGCGCTCCAGCGGGAGGCGCCCGCAGGCCGGCTGGGAGAGAAAACAGAGGACATGTCTGTGCTCCTAGGCCAGTGCCAGCGCGCGCAGGCAGGCCAGGCGGTGCTCGGGGCCGCTGTCGGCTGGCTGGTCGGCATTGACCTGGCCCAACCGCAGGCCGTAGCGCAGGCCTTGCTGGTCGGCCATGAGCACCCAGGCGGCCAGGCGTGAGAGCTGGGCCTCGCGCTCGGCCAGGCCGCAGTGCTGGGCATCGAGCCAAAGATCCTGCTGGGCCTGGTGCTGGTTGTCGCGCACCACAAAATGGCCATTACCGGTCGCCATCGCGGTGGCGGCTTTCTTCCAGACCACCAGCTTGAGCGGATCGCCGCGCCGGTAGCCACGCACGCCGTCGAACTCGCCACTGCTGGCCCGCAGGCTGGCGCTGCTGCCGGTGCCGGCATCGGCCATGCCCAGGGGCAGCGGTGGTGGGTTGGTTTCGGGGCAGGGGTAGACCAAAGCTTTTTCGGTGGTTCTAAAAACGGTCCACATGCGGAACACCCCTAGCGGAAAGCGTGTCTCGACCAGCACCGCTGGCAGGCGCTGGTAGCCCCGCCGCTCGGCCGCTGTGCTCAGCTGCATGCTGGTAGTGGCCTGGGCAGCTACGTCGGTCAGGCTCAGCGCCGTGCCTTGGTAGTGGCGGATGCCCAGCGCGTAGCGGGCGCGGCGGCTGGGGTTGTCCAGCCGCAGGTCCAGGCGCAACGGCTGGCCGGCAAACTGGGCCTCGGGCGCATGCAGCTCCAGCTGCAGGCCCAGCAGGTTGCGGTAGCCAATGCCCACGGACACCAGTGCTGCGCCGGTCAGCATAAAGGTCAGCAAAAAGCCCAGGTTGAGCTGAAAGTTGATGCTGGTCACCAGCAGCACCAGCAAGGTGAGCGCCAGCATCCAGCCAGCGCGGGTGGGCAGCAGGTAGAGGTTGCGGCGGCTGACAATATGGCTACTGGCGCTGGGCAAATGCGCCAGCCACCATTGGCGCATGCGCTGGCGCAGCCGCTGCATGGGGCTTGTGCGGAGCGGCTCTGTAGCCGCAGAGGGCGGGTTCACGCTACTGCAGCGGAACGCTGTCCATCATCGCGCGCACCTGCTCCACAGCGCTGCGCCCCGAGGTGCTGACGGGCACCATCCGGTGGGCGGTGGTCTGCGGCAAGATGGCCTGCACATCATCGGGCGCCACATAGTCACGGCCCTGGATCAAGGCCTGGGCCTTGGCGGCGCGGATCAGGCCAATGCCTGCGCGCGGGGACAGACCCTGCACAAACCATTTGCCCGAGCGGGTGGCGGCAATCAGCGCCTGCACGTAGTGGATCAGCGCATCGCTGGCGCGCACGCTGCTGACTTCTTGTTGCAGAAACTTCAGCTCCACTGCGGAGGTGAGTGCCGGCAACTGGTTGGCGATATCACGGTGGCCCTGGCCGGCCAACAGCTGGAACTCGGCCGCCTGGTCCGGGTAGCCCAGCGAGATGCGCATCAAAAAGCGGTCCAGCTGGCTTTCGGGCAGCGCATAGGTGCCCAGCTGGTCGAGCGGATTTTGGGTGGCGATGACAAAGAAAGGCTGCGGCAGCGGGCGGGTGGCGCCTTCGACCGTCACCTGCTTTTCTTCCATGGCCTCCAAGAGCGCGCTTTGCGTCTTGGGGCTGGCGCGGTTGATCTCATCGGCCAGCAAAACCTGGGTGAAAACGGGGCCGGGATGAAACACAAAAGCTTGCTGCTCGCGCTCATAGACCGATACGCCGGTCAGGTCGCTGGGCATCAGGTCTGCGGTGAATTGCACCCGCGAAAACTGCAGGCCCAAGGTGCGGGCCAGCGCATGCGAAAGCGTGGTTTTACCCACCCCTGGTACGTCTTCAATCAGCAGGTGTCCTCCCGCCAGCAAACAAGTCAGGCAATCCTGAACCTGCGCCGGTTTCCCCACAATCACCGTGTTAAGCTGAGTCAATAATTTTAGTATGGTGTGCTGTGTCTGCATACCATCACAATAAACGACAAAAACAGTTAAGGAGACGAAAACTGTGTCCAAGACAGGTTATTTCAGCCATCGTGATTGTTGGTTGCACGACATGGGGCCTGCCCACCCGGAATGCGCTGCACGCCTGGATGCGATAGAAGACCGCCTGCTGATCACCGGAGTAGGAGATGCGCTGGAGCGGCGTGACGCCCCCAAGGCCAGCATGTCCGATCTGGAGCTGGGCCATGAGCGTTTGCACATTGCATCGATACGGGGCCTGTCCGAGATGGCCGCCGACAACCAGGCCATTGGCGGCCCGGCAACCTTGATGCTGGACACTGACACTGCCGTCAATGGCGCCACCTGGAACGCCGCGCTGCGCGCCTGCGGTGCCGCGCTGGCCGCCACCGATGCGGTCATCAGCGGTGAGATGGAGAACGCTTTTTGTGCGGTGCGCCCACCGGGTCACCATGCCACCCGCAAGCAGGCCATGGGTTTTTGCTTTTTCAACAATGTGGCCGTGGCGGCCAAATACGCGCTGATGCGCCACCAGCTCAAGCGCGTGGCGATTGTTGACTTTGATGTGCACCACGGCAATGGCACCGAAGACATCTGCGCGGGTGATCCGCATATTCTGATGGTGGGCATTTTTCAGCACCCCTTTTACCCGCATTCAGGCGACAAGGACCCGGCGGCCAATATGCTCAATGTGCCGGTGCCGGCTTACACCAAGGGCATGGATATCCGCGAGATCGTCGAGACTTATTGGATTCCGCGCCTGGAAGAATTCAAGCCCGAGATGGTCTTTATCAGCGCCGGCTTTGATGCCCACCGCGAAGACGACATGGGCCAGCTGGGCATGGTCGAGGCCGATTACGCTTGGATCACCCACCGCATCAAGGACATTGCGCGGCGCTTTAGCAAGGGCCGCATCGTCTCCTGCCTGGAAGGCGGCTATGTGATGACGCCGCTGGCGGCCAGCGTGGAAGCCCATATCCGAGTGTTGGCTGACTTATAGGACCTGCGATGACTGACGGCAATCTGGTTTTGCAAACGCGCGATGCGCGTGGCGTGGTAACTCTGTGCATGAACGATGCGGCGCGTTTCAACGCGCTGGGCGATGAGATGCTGGCCGCCTTGCGCGCTGCGCTGGCGGCGATTGCACAAGATGCGTCCGTGCGTGTCGTGGTCTTGGCCGCCCAGGGCCGGGCCTTTTGCGCGGGCCATAACCTCAAGGACATGGCAGCCCACCCTGACCGGGCTTGGTACCAGGACCTGTTCAACCGCTGCAGCCAGGTGATGATGGCGATCCAGAAACTGCCGGTGCCGGTCATTGCCCGCGTGCAAGGCATGGCCACGGCCGCAGGCTGCCAGCTGGTGGCGCAGTGTGACCTGGCCATTGCCAGCAGCGAGGCCAGCTTTGCCACCAGCGGTATCCAGTACGGCCTGTTCTGCGCAACGCCCAGCGTGCCCTTGGTGCGCAATATGCCCCTCAAACAGGCCATGGAGATGCTGCTGACCGGCGAGTTCATCAGCGCCGAGCAGGCCCTGGCGCAGGGCCTCGTTAACCGGGTTGCAGCGCCTGACCAGCTCGATGCGGAGCTGGAAAAACTGGTGGCTGCCATCGTCAGCAAGCCCGCTGCTGCTGTGCGCATGGGCAAGGCCTTGGTCTACCAACAGCGGGAGCTGGGCATAGAAGCGGCCTACCAAGTGGCCAGCCAGTGCATGGCCACCAACATGATGGACAGCAACGCGCAAGAAGGCGCGCATGCCTTTGCACAAAAGCGCAAGCCGGTCTGGTCGTAGACCCTATGAAGATTCGGTTGCAGCGAGGTCGCTGAGGACGTCAGCCGGTCCTACAAACCCAGCGGTGCCATTGGTGATAGGGTACGGCGTCAGCATATGCTCAGGCCTGTGCTTTTTTTTGACCCAATGAGACCGGCGCATGGATATCTTTGATCGTTTGATACAGGACTTTGAGCAGTCGAGCACCTTGCAGGAGCTGGCTGTTTTGGTGATTTGCATTGGCTTGGCCTGGCTGCTCACGCGCAGCTTCTACCGCCACCGCGATGATGGCAAGCCCTCGGTATGGTTTGGCAAAACGGCCTGGGGCGGGGCGCTGTTCCCTTTGTTGGCATTGCTGCTGACGGCGGCTGCTCGCATGGCCGTGGAGCATTACCAGCCGGTGTTTTTGCTGAGGCTGGCGGTGCAGATTTTGCTCTCGCTCGCGGTGATCCGCCTGGTGGCCCGGGTGCTGGCCAAGACGTTCCCCAACTCCACCCTGGTGCGCCTGGTTGAGCGGATTTTCTCGTGGCTGGCTTGGGGCGTGGCGGTGCTGGGTATCCTAGGCGTGCTGCCACAGGTGATGGCGCAGTTGGATGCCGTGCAGTTCGCCTTTGGCAAGACCTCGATATCGGTGCTGGAGCTGCTCCAGGGGGCGATATCGGTGGGCATGGTGATGCTGGTGGTGCTGTGGATTTCGACCACCTTCGAGCAACGCGTGATCGACGACTTGGTCAAGGACTTGTCGATGCGCAAGATGGCCGTCAACTTGACGCGCATGCTGCTAATCACCATTGGTCTGCTGGTGGCGCTGTCCCTGGTGGGGGTGGATCTGACAGCGCTGTCCGTGCTGGGCGGCGCCTTCGGCGTCGGCCTGGGCTTTGGCATGCAGAAAATTGCCTCCAACTATGTCAGCGGCTTTTTGGTGCTGATCGAGCGCGCTTTGCGCATTGGCGACAACGTGCGCGTCGATGGCTTTGAAGGCCGTATCACCGACATCCGCACCCGCTACACCGTCATTCGCGCATCCAATGGCCGCGAGTCCATCGTGCCCAATGAGACCTTGATCACCCAGCGGGTCGAAAACCTCACGGATGCGGACCAGAAGTTCAACCTCACCACCCAGATCGTCGTGGGCGCCGACAGCGACGTGGCGCAGGTGCGCGAGGTGCTGAAGAACGCCGCGCTGGCGCAGGACCGGGTGTTGGCCAAGCCCGAGCCCTCGGTCTTTCTGGTGAATTTTGCTGCTGATGGGCTGGAGTTCAGTCTGAGCTTCTACATCAATGATCCGATCAACGGCCAGGCCAATGTGAAGTCGGCGGTCAATATTGCGGTGCTGGAAGGGCTGCGCTCAGCCAAGATCGACATTCCGTTCCCGCAACGTGTTTTGCATATCCAGAACAATAGCGGTGGTGCAATACCTGCCAGCCAGGGCTGATGAACCGCCAACTTGTGCGGAAAATGGAGGCTGGTGCGCGGGGATGCGCCGATAATCAGGCGGCATAAGCCGCTCGGTCACAAAAAAGCACGGTCGTGCTGTTTTTTGTGCGATGATGGCTTGATCCATGCCCATGGCTGAGTGGCCGCGCCAACGCGCCGCTGCTGGCGCAAACCTATTGAACAACTCAGGAGTCGAGGTTTATGAAAGTACTGGTACCCGTCAAACGCGTGGTGGACTACAACGTCAAGGTGCGC
>JAVWTB010000029.1:0-36148 GCA_036667955.1 Comamonas sp. | reverse complement strand
CCCAGATGCTGGTCGATCATCCACAGGTACACATCCTGCATGGATTGGAACTGGGTGTTCTGCACCGTGTTGAAGGGCAGGCCATGCTTTTGGCAAATGCCGTAGCGGTTGTGCCCATCGACCAGCACATCGCCCCAGAGCACCAGCGCATCGCGGCAGCCTTCGGCCAGGATGCTGCGCTCCAGCGAGGCATGCTCGTCAGGGGTCAGCGGATCGATGTAGGCCTTGAGTTCTTCGTTGACAACAATATCCATAATGTGTGACGGCGGCTGGGTGCCGCCGTTGGGGAATCCTTAAAAAAGCTTGCACCGATTGTAGAAGTGCGCAAAAGTGGCAGCCGCTTGACAAGGATTTGACTGCCATGAACAAGACTGAACTGCAGGCCTTGACGGCCGTGCTGAAAGCGCGCTTTGAGGCCCACGAAGCACGCCACCCGGCGCTGGACTGGGCCCAGGTGCAACAGCGCCTGGACAAAAACCCAGCCGCCCAGAAGGCGCTGGCGCAGATGGAGGCCACGGGCGGCGAGCCCGATGTGATCTTGCACGACAGCGCCAGCGGCCAGTGGCTGTTCGCCGATTGCGCGGCCGAAAGCCCCAGCGGGCGGCGCAGCCTGTGCTTTGACGCGCAGGCCCTTGCCGAGCGCAAGGAAAACAAGCCGGCAGGCAGCGCGCAGGGCATGGCCGCCGCGATGGGCGTGCAGCTGCTCGACGAGGCGCAGTACCGCCATCTGCAGACCTTGGGCACATTCGACTGCAAAACCTCCAGCTGGCTGGCAACGCCGCCAGAGATGCGCAGCCTGGGCGGCGCACTGTTTGGCGACCGGCGCTATGACCGGGTGTTCACTTACCACAATGGCGTGCAGTCCTATTACGCGGCACGTGGCTTTCGCGCCGGGCTCTGGCTGTAGGCCCGTGGAGGAGCCACTCGGGCGCTCCATATTCCTGAGCGGCATATAACCTTACCGCCATATATTCAATCTGCTTGATAAGCCGCTCAGAGAACGCAATCGCAGGACAATAGAGCCCATTGATTTCCATCGAGACGCTATTGCCATGACAACCCTTCGCCAGCTGGCTGTGGCCAGTGCCCTGATTGCCAGCACCTGGCTGACGGCAGCCCATGCCGCCCAGCCGCTTTTGCGCCCTGCCGAGCTGGCGGCGGCCCAGCAAAGCGCAGCCGCACCCGTGGTCATCGATATCCGCGAGCCCAAGCTCTATGCCGAGGGCCATATCCCAGGGGCCCTCAATGCCCCTTACGGCAAATGGCGCGGCCCGGCCACCAATCCGGGTGAGCTGCCCGATCTGCCCAAGCTTACTGCGCTGGTGCAATCGCTGGGCCTGACCCCGGCCACGCATGCCGTGGTGGTGTCGACCGGTGCCGACGCCACCGATTTTGGCGCGATGGCCCGTGTCTACTGGAGCCTGAAGGTGCTGGGTCTCAAAGAGCTGTCCATCGTCAACGGTGGCATGAAGACCTGGGTGGCCGATGGCAAGCCTGTCAGTACCGAGACACCCCAGGTAAAGGCCAGCAGCTACCAGCCCGTGCTGGACGAAAGCCTGATCGCCACGCGCGACCAGGTGCGCTCCCATGTGGACCTGAGCAATGCCGCGCTGGTCGATTCCCGCCCCGATGCCTTCTACCAGGGCCAGACCCGGGCGCCTGCGGCCAAGCTCTCGGGCACCCTGCCCGGCGCGCAGCAGCTGGATTTCAACCAGTGGTTTGTCAAGGGCACGGCCCAGTTTGTGGACAAGGCCAGCGCCCAGCAAATTGCCCAGAAGGTCAGCCGCAAGGACGGCCAGGACACCGTCGCCTTCTGCAATACCGGCCACTGGGCTGCTACCGACTGGTTTGGCTTGAGCGAGATGGCCGGCCTGCCCAACGTCAAGCTGTATGCCGGATCCATGGTGGACTGGACCCAGCAGGCCGATGCGCCCGCAATGGAGAACCAACCGAGCCGCGCCGAGGCTTTGGCCTATGACGCCAAGCAATGGTGGCAGCGCAAGTTCAAGTAAACCTGAACCGATTCTTGGGCTGCCAGCACTTCTGCAGAAGCGCTGGCAGCTTTTTGTTGTATTGACTCTCAACGGTGATCGTGATGAAACGACTTCCCTTGTCGATCCTGATGGCGGCCTTTTTCGGCTGGCTGCTGTGGTCGGTATCGCTGCGCCAGGCGGCGCTGTTCCTGGTGGGTATCGGCCTGGGTGCCATCTTGGCGGGCCAGCGCTTTGGCTTTACCACCGGCTGGCGCATGCTGGTCGAAGACAAGGACCCACGCGGCGTGTTTGGCCAGCTGCTGCTGCTGGCGCTGGCCGCTGCCATGGCCATGCCGCTGCTGGGCCACTACCCGGAGCTGACGGCGGCTTTGGGCCCGCCCAGCATCAGCCTGCTGGTGGGGGCCTTTGTGTTTGGCCTGTGCATGCAAATTGCTGACGGCTGCGGCAGCGGCACCTTGTACAAGGCGGGCATGGGTATCCCGATGAACACGGCCATCTTGCCGATGTTTGCGATCGGCAGCTTTCTGGGATCGCTGCACCTGGGCTGGTGGCTGGACCTGGGCCGCATGCCGGCAGTCGGCTTGGTCAGCACCTGGGGCTGGCTGCCCGCCCTGCTTGCCACCTTGGCGGCGCTGGCCGTCATCGGCTGGGCAGTGAAGGCCTATTGCGACAAAGCCAACGCCAAGGCCAACAGCGCGCAGCAGCGCAGCATGCCGGCCCTGTGGCAGCGCAAATGGGTCATGGGCGCCATCGGCCTGGCCATATTTGCAACTTTGAATTTGGTGATTGCCGGCCAGCCTTGGGGCGTCGTCTATGGCTTTGGCCTCTGGGCTGCCAAGCTGGCCAATGGCACCGGCATGGTGGACCTGGCAGGCAACTGGTTCTGGAGCCAGCCGGGCAATGCCCAGCGCCTGCAAGAGACGGTGCTGCTGGACATCACCAGCATCACCAATATCGGCATTCTGGCCGGTGCGCTGTGGATTGCCGCTGGCAAGCCCGCCGCCGCCAAGGCGCTGACGGGCACGCAGTGGCTGGTGGCCCTGGTGGCAGGACTGGTGCTGGGCTACAGCTCGCGCCTGGCCTTTGGCTGCAATGTGGGCGCGATGCTGTCTGGCATCAGCACAGGCAGCATCCATGGCTGGATCTGGGTGCCGCTGGCCTTTGTCGGCACCATTTACGGGCTGCGCATTCGCCGCCATTTTGGTTTTTAAGCGCCAGGAGCCATTCATGAACACCACCGTTTTGCGCAGCGCTTTTTGGGTGCTGCTGGTTGCCTTTATCGCCTGGGACTACGCCCACAGCAAGCCCGTTGACCTGCGCTACGAGGCGCCACTGATTGCTGCCGGCTCGGGCCAGCATGCCAGCGGCGGCCACTGCTCGATGCCTGACTGAGCGCGCCCAACGCGCGTCATGGCGTTGTCATGAAAAAGTCACGATAGCACCCAAAAATAAGGGGTTTGGCGAGGGGCAACCGCCCGTTCCCGGAGTGCTATCTTGACTGAACCCTTGCCGCGCGAGCCCGATACGGCACCGCTGGTCTCCCCCCATGACAACAGCGGCCTGATTTGGGGCTATGTCTTTGATGGCACAGGCCCCGCCACCGCGCTGACGGCCGAGCAGGCGCAGGCCTGGCTGGCCGCGCCGCCCAGCAGCAGCGGCTTTGTCTGGCTGCATTTCAACCTCTCCCATGCCCACTGTCTGCGCTGGCTGCAGCAGTATGCGGCGCTCGATGAGCAGTACTTCGAGGCCATGCGCGATGGCCTGGCCTCCACCCGCATTGAGCGCATGGATGACGCGCTGCTGGCGGTCATCAACGACATCGACTTCGACTTCCATTTCGAATCCAGCGACATCCACACCATGTGGATCCAGGCCTCGCCGCAGTGGGTGATCTCGGCGCGGGCCCACCCGCTGCGCTCGGTCGATGCGCTGCGCCAGCAAATACGCCAGGGCGATACGCCCGAATCCAGCCCCCAGCTGCTGGAGCGCCTGCTGCGCGCCCAGGCCGATGTGCTGGTACGCATCGTGCGCGATGTGACCCAGCGCGTGGACCAGGTCGAAGACACCATGCTGAGCGGCCGCACCCACATGCGGCCGCGCCAGTTGGGCGTATTGCGCCGGCTGCTGGTGCGCTTGAAGCGCTTGCTCGCGCCCGAACCCTCTGCGATGTTCCGCCTGCTGCAAACGCCACCGCAGTGGATGCGCGACGAGGACCTGCATGCACTGCGCGCGGCCAGCGAGGAGTTCTCCGTCTTTTTGCGCGACATGCAATCGCTCGAAGAGCGCATCAAGCTGCTGCAAGAAGAGATCGCCGCCGGCACCAACGAGGACACCAACCGCTCGCTCTACACCTTGACGATGATCACCGTGCTGGCCCTGCCGGTCAACATGATGGCTGGCCTGTTTGGCATGAATGTCGGTGGCATCCCGCTCAGCCAGGACCCCTTGGGCTTTTGGCTGCTGGTTGGCGTGATCGTGCTGTTCTCGCTGATCGCGGCGCTGTGGCTGCGCAGCAAAAGGCGCAATCCGCCCTCTTGAATGGGCTATGGAACCCCATAAAAACATTGAAAACCTATATCTGATTATTTTTTTGTAAAATGGAGGGCTTGGGTGTCGTCACATAGGGTGTAGCGGCAGGTTGTAAGCGAAGGTCGGGCCGCCTCGCTGGAACCCTGTTGCCTGTAAAGGCTTGCATACGGGACGCTGGCACGATAGTCTGCGTCTGGTTGCTTGCAAACCTCTGCATGCTTCCGATGAAAGCACACCATGTTTTCCATTGAGTATCTGGCGGCCGGCATTTTTGCCATCGCGCTGCTCCACACTTTTCTCGCCAAGCAATTCGAGCGCCTGTCGCACCGCTACCCGCGCCATGCGGGTGTTTTCCATCTGCTGGGCGAGGTCGAGATCGTCTTTGGCTTCTGGGCCATGGTGCTGATCGCGGTCATGGCCTTGGCCAGCGGCCCGACGCAAGCCATTGACTACGCCGAGTCGCGCAACTACACCGAGCCCCTGTTTGTCTTTGTTGTCATGGTGATGGCGGCATCGCGGCCGATTGTGCTGACGGTGCAACGCCTGCTGGCTGCAATGGCCGGTGCCACGCCGCTGCCCGTGGCGCTGAGCCTGGCCTGGCTGGGCCTGGCGGCCGTGCCGCTGATGGGCTCGCTGATCACCGAGCCGGCAGCGATGACGATTGCCGCGCTGACCCTGGCACCGCTGGTATTTACGCCGCAGATGCCCACCCGTATCAAGTACCTGGCCTTGGGCGTGCTCTTCGTCAATATCTCCATTGGCGGCACCCTCACCTCCTACGCCGCGCCGCCGGTGCTGATGGTGGCAGCGACCTGGGGCTGGGACAGCGCCTTTATGCTCAGCCACTTTGGCTGGAAGGCCGTGATTGCCGTGCTGATCAACGCCAGTATCGCCACCTGGTACATGCGCCGCCATCTGGCCGAGATGCCGCAGCCTACGCAGGCGCAGGCTCATGTGCCCTTTAGCGTAGTGGCCGTGCATGCGGCCTTGCTGGCAGCCGTGGTGGTGCTGGCCCACCACCCGGTGCTCTTCCTGGCGGTGTTCCTGATGTTTCTGGGCTACACCCATGCCTATGCCCAATACCAAAGCCCGCTGATTCTCAAAGAGGCGCTGCTGGTGGGCTTTTTCCTGGCCGGTCTGGTGGTGCTGGGCGGCCTGCAAAGCTGGTGGCTGCAGCCTTTGGTGGCCAGCATGTCGCCACTGGTGCTGTTCTTTGGCGCGCTGGGCCTGACGGCCATTACCGACAATGCCGCCCTCACCTACCTGGGCTCCCAGATCGAGGGCATGAGCGATGCGGCCAAGTACATGCTGATGGCAGGCGCCGTGGCGGGTGGCGGTTTGACCGTGATCGCCAATGCCCCCAACCCCGCTGGCGTGGCTTTGCTCAAGCAGGGTTTCAGCAATGCCTCCATCAGCATCGGCGGCTTGCTGTTGGGCGCCTTGCTGCCCACCGCCATCGCTGCGCTGGCCTTTCTCTGCTTATAAAGCAGGGGTAGCGGCGGCGCCGCCATGCACCTGGTAGCCCGCATCCATCCAGGCATCGATACCGCCCAGCAGCGGCCGCACCCGGCTCACCCCCGCGCGGCGCAGCAGCTGGGCAATACGGGCAGCCGATACCTCATTGGGGCAGGCGCAGTAGACGACCACCGAGGCCTCGGGATCGATAGCGGGCAGTCGCGCGCCCTTGGCATGTGGGTCATAGGAATGTGCACCGGGGATGTGCGAGGCCTCGAAGGCCGTACCAGCGCGCACATCCAGGATGACGGGCAGATCACCGCTGTCCAGCATGCCATTGAGCTCATCGACCGTCAGCCGCTCCATCCGCAATGAGCGGATCATCTGGCGCCGGCTCCACCAGCGCCGCGCAATAAAAACGGCAAACGCCAGCCCCAGCAGCAGCAAGCCCCACTGGCCCAGTTGCGCCAGCACCGCCAAAAGATCCTCCAGCGTTGAGCTGAACAGACCGCCCAGCATCACAGCTGAGCCCACCCATAGCAAAGCCCCCAAGCCATCGAACAGTACAAAGCGCGCAGGCGATGTGCCCACGGCCCCTGCCAGCGCGCTGGCAATCGATGCAAAGCCGGGCACAAACTTGGCAATCAGCAGCGACTTGGCGCCCCAGCGCCCGTAGAGCGTCTCGGTGTTCTGCACGCAGGAATCAGGTGAGAGCGAAATCTTGCAAACCCTGGCCAGCACCCGTCGACCGTAGCGCCGGCCCATCGCATACCAAACGCCATCGGCGATCAATGCCGCCAGCACGGCCACCGCAATCAGCAGCAGCTGTTGCGACAGCGAATGGCCATGGATGGCCCCGGTGACCATCAGCACCGGATACGCGGGAATGGGCGCGCCCAGCTGCTCGATCAGCACATTGAGAAAGACGATGCCAACGCCGTATTCGCGCACCAGGGCAACAATGAAATCCATGAATGCAAGCCGTTCACATGCTGCCGTGGCAGCGCCAGTTTCTGATCCTGGGATGTTAGGCCATGGGCGAGCCACTGCCTAGCCCGCAAATGGGCAATACACTGTTGCAGCACTGGAACGACTGGCCCCCCAAAAGCGCAAAAAAAGGCACCCCGAAGGGTGCCAAGAGAAGGATGCGTTGAATCCGATGTGTATCAGGCTGCCGCTGTCTGCGCCGCCTTGCGGTTGCCCATCCATTTCAGCGCCCGGGGCACGATGAGCACGGCCAGCACGATGATGATCAGGGTCAGCGACATGGGGCGCTGCAGGAAGATGGTCCAGCTGCCTTCGCCAATGGCGACCGCATTGCGCATCTGCGCCTCGGCCAACGGGCCCAGGATCATGCCCACCACCACCGGCGCGGTGGGGAAGTCAAAGCGCCGCATCACCACGCCCAGCACGCCAATGCCCAGCAGCAGGAACAGATCGAAGGTGCTCTGGCGCATGCCATAGGCGCCGACGGTGGCGAAGATCAGAATGCCGGCATACAGCTGCGGCTTGGGGATCTTGAGCAGCTTGACCCACATGCCCACCATCGGCAGGTTCAGCACCAGCAGCATCACATTGCCGATATAGAGCGAAGCAATCAGCGCCCACACCAGGGTGGCCGAGCTGGTAAACAGCTGCGGGCCGGGGTTGATGCCATAGTTCTGGAACGCGCCCAGCAGCACCGCCGTGGTATTGCTGGTCGGAATGCCCAGGGTCAGCAAGGGAATCAGGGCCGCCGTCACCGTGGCATTGTTGGCCGCCTCAGGGCCGGCCACGCCTTCGATGGCGCCAGTGCTGCCGAACTCGGCCTTGTCCTCGCCCTTGGCCAGCTTTTTCTCGGCCGCGTAGCTCAAAAAGGTCGGTATCTCGGTGCCACCCGCAGGGATGCAGCCAAAGGGTGTGCCGATGAGCGTGCCACGGATCCAGGCGGGCACCGAGCGCTTCCAGTCGCGGCGGGTCATGTGCACGCGGCCCATGGTGTTTTGGGTGTCGCGGGTCTTGGCCTCGTACAGCGCAAAGTACAGCACCTCGGCCACCGCAAACAGGCCGACGGCCACCAGCACGATGTCGATGCCATCGAGCAGCTCGGGCTTGCCCATGGTGTAGCGTGCGGCACCGGTGATCTGGTCCATGCCGATGCAGCCCACGGCCAGGCCCAGGAACAGGGCGGTCAAACCGCGCAGGCTGCTTTTGCCCAGCACCGCACTCACGGTGGTAAAGGCCAGCACCATCAGCATGAAGTACTCAGGCGGGCCCAGGCGCACGGCGAACTCGGCCACGGCTGGGGCAAACAAGGTGACCACCACGGTGGCAATCGTGCCGGCGACAAAAGAGCCGATGGCCGAGGTCGCCAAGGCCGCGCCGGCGCGCCCGCTCTTGGCCATCTTGTTGCCCTCCATCGCCGTCACCATGCTGGCGGTCTCACCCGGGGTGTTGAGCAGGATCGAGGTGGTGGAGCCGCCATACATGGCGCCGTAGTAGATGCCGGCAAAGAAGATCATCGACGCGGTCACTTCGACCTTGGCCGTGATTGGCAGCAGCATGGCCACCGCTACGGCGGGGCCAATGCCGGGCAGCACGCCCACCGCTGTGCCCAGCGCGCAGCCTACCAGCGCCCAGAGCAGGTTCACCGGCGTGGCCGCCGTCATGAAGCCTTGAATCAGTGCATTGAAAATGTCCATCACAGCCACCCTGTTTCAGTCAGTCCGGGCAAGTTGATCGCCAGGAATTGGGTAAAGGCCCAGAACACGGGCGCAGAAATCAGCAGACCCGTTACCAAGTCCTTGCCCATGGTCTTGAAAGAGCCCGCATGGGTTTGGCCAGTGGCACGGCGCAGCCCCTGCGTGGCCAGCACGTAGCACAAGGTGCAGCTGAGGATGAAGCCCAAGCTGGTGATCAGCGCCGCGCTGCTCAGCAGCCCCGCGCACACCCAGGTGAGCGCACCCCAATCACCGTGCTGCGCGCCATCGGGCGCATCCAGGTGGTGAAAGCCACCGGTCAGCGCCTCCCAGCACAACCAGATACCGCACAGGCCCAGCACACTGGCCGACAGCCAGGGCAGAAAATCAGGCCCCACGCCGCTGTAACCGGCTTGCGAAGGAATGTGCACAGCCCCCCAGGACAGCAGCCCGGCGATCACCAAAACGGCAATGCCGACCAGCAGCTGGGAGGTGGTGCGCGGCGTGTGGGCCTGCTCAAACGCGGCCTCTTGCGCCGGCGCAGCTGCGCCCTTGGCGCCCGGCCCCGAAGAATCTGCGGTGTTGCTCATGTCGAAACTCCTGAAAAGATGTCCGTGGCGTCCCTCGCCGCCCTGCGGGCGGCAACAGCCCAGCCAGGCACCGGGCCAAGCCGGTACCTCAGGCGGGTAGTTACAGAGAGCGCAACGCGCGGGGCATGGCCGCCAAGGGCCATGCCTGCTGCGCTTAGACCATACCTGCGCGGGTCATGGTGTCTTTGAGATTGGCGAACTCGGCGGTGACGAACTGGCTGAACGCATCGCCAGCCAACCAGGCCGAGGTCCAGTCGTTCTTCTTCATCGACTCGGCCCAGCTGTTGCTCTTGGTGGCCTTTTCCAGCATGCCGATCAGCTGCGCGCGCTGATCAGCCGAGATGCCAGGCGCGCCATAGACGCCACGCCAGTTGCCGATTTCCACATCAATGCCCTGCTCCTTGAGCGTGGGCACGCTCGAGCCCTCCAGGCGCTGGGCAGACGTGACTGCAATCGGGCGCATCTTGCCGGTGGCAATGTACTCGGCAAACTCGCTAAAGCCGCTGCCGCCAACGGTGACGTTGCCGCCCAAAACGGCGGCAATCGCCTCACCGCCGCCCCGGAAGGCTACGTAGTTGATCTTGGCCGGGTCCACACCCACGGCACGGGCAATCATGGCCGCAGCAATGTGCTCGGTGGAGCCGCGCGAGCCGCCACCCCATTTGATCGAGCCGGGGTCCTTCTTGAGCTGGGCCACCACCTCGGCCATGCTCTTGTAGGGCGAGTTGGCAGGCAGCACGAACACGTTGTATTCGCTGGTCAGGCGCGCCAGCGGCGTGGCCTGGTTCAGATCGACCGGCGGCTTGCCGGTGATGATGCCGCCCAGCATGACGGCGCCCATCACCATCATCGCGTTGGGATCACCCTTGCTGCCGTTGACGAACTGGGCCAGGCCAATGGCGCCGGCCGCCCCACCCTTGTTGTCATAGGTCACCGAGCCCGCCACACCCGCATCCTGCAAGGCTTTGCCCAGCGCGCGGCCGGTGGTGTCCCAGCCGCCACCGGGGTTGGCGGGCAGCAGCATCTTGAGGTTGGTAGCGGCGAAGGCATGCATGGGCAGGCTGCCCGCAGCGGCCAGAGCCAGCATGGATTTGAGGAATGCATCACGGCGCATGGTTGTCTCCTGATTGTTTAGTTAGTGGATGGATCATCGCGACCCTAGCTGTCAAATGGCTGTCAGCCAGGCCCTCCAAAGCTAGGGAAAATACCGAGTCCGGAGGCGCTGGCGAATTGGTGCAAACTCCCGGCATGCACCTCTTGCTGATCGAAGACGACCCCACCATGCAGACCACCTTGCAGCGCACTTTGCGCCGGCGCGGTATGGAAGTGACCCCCATCACCGATGGCGGCGCAGCCTTGCCAGCCTGGCGCAAGCTGGCGCCCGATGTGGTGGTGCTGGATCTGAGCCTGCCCACGATGGACGGGCTGGAGATCATCGCCAAAGCGCGCAGCGAAGGCCTGGGCACCCCCACCTTGATACTGACGGCACGCGGCACCGTGGGCGACCGCATTCTGGGCCTGAACTCGGGTGCTGACGACTACCTGGCCAAGCCCTTTGATCTCGATGAACTCGAAGCACGCATCCGCGCGCTGGTGCGGCGCGCCCAGCCCCAAGCGGGCGAGACCAGCGCGCCGGCTGCCCCCCCGGGCATGGCACTGCGCTACGACAAGGCCTCCGAATCGTTTTACTGGCAAGGCAGCCTGTTTGAACTGACACCGCGCGAGGTGGCCTTCTTGCGGGTGCTGAGCCAGTCCATGGGCCAGGCGGTGACCAAGGAGCGTTTGTTCAGCGCCGTCTTTGCCGGGGAGAGCGATGTGCAGCTCGAAGCGGTGGAAGTGGTGGCCTACCGCCTGCGCAAAAAACTCGCGCCCACCAGCATGCAGCTGATGACCTTGCGCGGCCTGGGCTACCTGCTCAAACCCGGCACGCCCGATGTGGCATAAATCGGCCAAGGCCCCGGATCGGCCCCCCGTGCAGGCACCGCGCATCCGCTCGCTGCGCCGCAGCCTGCTGCTAGGCATCTTGCTGCCCGTGGTGGTCTTCATCATCTACAACACCAGCAGCCTCTACCGCCAGTCCTTGCAGGCCGTCAACACCGCCTATGACCGCAGCCTGCTGGCATCGGCCAAGGTGATTGGCGAGCAGCTGACAGTGTCCGGCTACGACGACCTGGCCATCGTCGACTCCGCCGTGCCCTACTCGGCGCTAGAGGCCTTCGAAGCGGACAACCAGTCACGCCTGTTCTACCGCGTCTCCAACATGAGCGGTGAGCTGATTGGCGGCTTTGCCGAGCTGCCCATTTGGCGCGGGCGCATCGCCCAGCAGCCACCCTATGCGGCGCTGGTGGATTTCTACAATGCCGAATTTCGCGGCATGCCGGTGCGCATGGCTGCGCTGCTGCAGCCCGTGGCCAGCGCCACCGGCCGTGGCATGGCGCTGATCCAGGTGGCAGAAACCTTGGAGATCCGTGAGTCTCTGGCCCGCGACATTCTCTGGGGCACCCTGGTGCAACAGGCCCTGCTGTTCGGTTGCATTGCGCTGGTGGTGGTCGTCGTGGTGCGGCGTGCCACCTTGCCCATCCTGCAGCTGAGCGACCAGCTCAATGCCCGCAGCGACCAAGCGCTCGAACCGCTCAAACCGCCCATCGATACCCCGTCGGAGATGCTGCCGCTGGTGGACGCCACCAACCGCGTGATGGCGCGGCTTGCCCACCTGGTGCAGCACCAAAAGCGCTTTGTGCGCGATGCCTCGCACCAGCTGCGCACGCCCCTGGCCGTGCTCAAGGTACAGGTGCAGTCGGCCCAGCGGGGCGATGTAGAGCCCGAGCAGGCGCTGCGCGAGATTGCCGCAACGGTCGACCGCGCCACGGTGCTGGCCAACCAGATGCTGTCGCTGGCCAAGGTCGAGCAGCTGCACCAATCCGAGCACACCCAGACCGTCAACCTGAGCGAGATCGTGCGGGACATGGTGATCGAGCTGTCGCCGCTGCTCGCCCAAAAGAGCCTGCAGTTCGAGCTGCAAAGCGAGGAGCTGCAGCTCCCTGCCCACCCCTGGATGCTGCGCGAGCTGGTGCGCAACCTGCTGCACAACGCCATCCAGCACTCGCCGCCCCAGGCGCCGCTGCTGCTGCAGTTGGCGCAGCAAGGCGCCACGCCCACCCTGCTCATCAGCGACTGGGGGCCGGGGGTCAGCGCCGAGATGCAGGCGCGGCTGACCGAGCCCTTTGTCAGCGGCAACCTCCGGGATGGCTCCGGCCTGGGCCTGGCCATTTGCCATTCGATCGTGACGGCCTTGGGTGCCCGGCTATCGCTGCACAACCGCCTGCACCAGGGTCTTGTCCAAGGCTTCGATGCTGTAGTAGAGTTCAGACCGAGTGCCTTACCCATCGCTGAAGATGCCCCACACTGAGACCGACCCGTCCCCATCCATGCGTATCGACAAATGGCTGTGGTGCGCCCGTTTTTACAAAACCCGCGCCATCGCCGTGGAAGCCATTCACAAGGGCCATGTCAAAGTCAATGGCACGGTTGCCAAGCCTGCCAAAGAGGTACGCGCCCAGGACACCATTGAGCTGCTGCAGGCCCAGACGCCCCGCACCGTGGCCGTGCGCGCCATGGCTGCCACCCGGGGGTCCGCCCCCATGGCGCAGCAGATGTACGAAGAAACACCTGAGAGCATCCGCCAGCGCGAAGTGCTGAGCGAGCAGCGCCGCCTGGCCCCCGAGCCTGCCAACAGCCTGCAGGCGGGCCGACCCACCAAAAAAGACCGGCGTGACATGCAGGAGCTGCGCAGCTGGAACGACCGCTGGAGCGCCCAGTAAGTCAAGCTGCTGCGCCGCGTTGCGGCGCAGCGTGTCGGCTCATCGGCGCCAGCAACCGCCGGCACTGCTGCCAGCGGCCAGCGCCAGGTTGCCGGCTTGGCCATCATGGCTGAGGGTGTAGTCACCGCAGCGATCCCGGGCCTGGCCGCCGGGCCGGCGCGTGGCCACCAGGGTGTAGCGCGCCGGGCTGTTGTCGGCCGCAAAGCCGATGGTGTAGCGCTTGTCAGCCGCATCCTGCCAGGTCAGCGCCGCAGGCAGATCCAGCGGATAGACGCCATTGGCCGTCGCGGCACGCTCCAGCCATTGGGCCGCATGCCAGAGCCCGGCACGGGCCTCTGCCCGGTGGCCCCGGCGCACATATTCGCTGTAGCTGGGCAGCGCCAGCGCGCTCAGAATGCCGACGATGGCCAGCACGATCAGCAGCTCCACCAGCGTAAAACCGGCATTTTCACCGCAGCTGCGTTTTCCCATACCTGTCCTTTCATCGCGCCTGGCGCCAAGTGGGCCGTACCGGCACTTCAGGCGGCTCGCGCTGGGCGCTGCCATCGATCCACATGCGCTGCTGGCCGTCGTCATCGCGCACCCTGATCATCGATGGCGGCCTTGCGCCCAAACGCATGCGCGAGGCATGGCCATCCGCCTGCGGATCAAACACGCCGTCGCCATCGGCATCCAGAATTTGGAGGCGGGGCCGCAGGCCATCGATGATGTTGAGCAGGCTGAAATAGCGGCGCGCTGCGCTGCCCTCAGCCGGCTCGCAGCTGGCCGCGCTCTGCGCGCCAGCCACTGCCCGCGCAGGCACCTGGCTGACTACGGCCAGCAGGTTGCTGCCGCTGTAAAAGCCCAGCGGTTGCAGCAGGCGCTCTCCGGCCTCGGGCAGGTCCAGGTACCAACCTCGGTGCCGGCTCCAGTCCAGCGCATCGGCAGCCTCGCTTTCTTCCATCGTCCAGAACATGCGTCGGTCGCTGCTGCGGGCATGCACAGGGCTGGCGCTGACACGGCGCTGCAGCAACTGGCTTTGCGCCACCGGCCCGGGCAGATCGGCATCGCTGCCCAGCACCGACTGACACAGGGCATCCGCCGCCGAGGCGCAGACTTCCACCCGGTTGCCGCCTTCGCCCACCCGCTTGTAGCGGCTGGTATCGAGCACGGCATACAGGCTCTGCACGCTGTCATCCTGCGGATCGAGGCGGGCGATGTTGCGGCCGGTGCCAAAGGCCACCATCAAGCCACCCACCGGCACACGGCGCTCGCCTGCGGCATGCTGCAGCGTGCGTAAACGGTCATTGCTGCGCACCAGGGGCGCGGTGCTGATGGGCTGCGGCCATGTCCGCTGCCCAGGCGTGCTGCGCTGCCCACCCCGCGCCTGGTACAGCGGCACGCCAGTGGTCGACTGGTGGCTGGTCGTGGCCGCCAGCGCACCCCACTGGGCCACACCCCATTCACGGTCCTGGTCGGAGGTCATCAAAAACTTCCAGAGATTGCCTTGGTTGTCGCCGGCATAAGCCACATCGGGGCGGCCATCGCCATTGATATCGACCAGACGCGGAGCAGACAGGCCGTTGTCCTGCACTTGGCGGCACTGCGGACCGGGCGCGGTCTGTTGCCTGCAGGCCTGCGCCGAAGTACTGCCGGTCGCTACCAAGCGCAAGAGCTCATGCTCGCCATCGAGGTATTGGATCAGCAGCACGGGGCGCCCAAGGGCGCTGTTGTAGCCATTGCCCAGCACCAGCGCCCAGCGGCCGTTGTTGAGCTGTGCAATCTGCGTGCTGCGCTGCGGGTCGATGTCTTCGCGCGACGGACTGGCGGTGATGTGGCCGATGTCGGGGTAGGCCTCGGCCAGGCGCATACAAGCGCGCTGTGCTGCGCCAGCCGCTGCCCCACATGCAGGCGCTGCTTCCTGCGCGTGCCAGCTTCTGTCCATCAGCACCAGCTCGGCCGCCTGGGATTCGGAAAAAGCCGTTTCGGGCTCGGTCACATCCAGCACAAAATAGCCTTTGCCGCCAGCGCCCAGGGTGCCCGCCAGCAGCGTGCGCCAGCGCGGGCTGCTGGCGCTGCCCAGGTTGGCGTCGCCCGCCAGTGGCGAGCCATCGACAAAATAGCGGTGCTGGCTGTCATAGGCCGGGCTGGTCAGGCCCCGCAGGCTGGGGATCACGCCCCGGGGCACATAGGCCATTTTTTCTTCGCCCGTCTGGGCCGAAAAGCCATGCAGCATGCCGTCATTGCCGCCCACATAGAGCATGGGAAGACGGTGCTGGTGGCGCAGCACAAAGTCCAGGTAGCTGGCATCGCTGTAGCGCGCAGAAGGCTTGCCTTGGTACCAGATCTGCGAGTGCACGATATCGCCCTGGCGGGAATGCCGGTTGCGCAGGCTGCCGCCATGCTGGATCTCATGGCGGCGCTCGCCGCGCAGGTAATTGAGCCGCTGCGCAGCGCTTGCTGCCGCCTCGTCGCCGCCTTCAGGGCCCTGCAAACTCTGCTTGTGCGCGTCGCTCCAGTGGCTTTCATCGGCCGCCCAGCGCAAAGGAACGCCCCGCTGCTGCGTATCTCCCCAGCTGAGCACCACGCGCTGCGACCAGGCCATGGCATCGAGCTGGTCGGCCGTGCTTTGCCCGCCCCAACCAGGCGCGGGCTGCAAGCGGCCATCTGGGCCCATGGCCTGGGCCTCGATGGCACCCGACCAGGCCCGGTCCGGGGCGTAGCTGGCCGTGAACAGCAAGGCGTCTTGCGCGATCGCCTGGCTGGCACTGGCAGCGCCCGTGCTGACCCTGCCAGCACCGAGCGTGCCGCCCGCATTCTGGGCCTGTATCTCACGCAGGATATGGCGCAGGGCGGCGGCCACATCGAGCCCGCTCATCGCGGCATAGAAACGGCCTCGCCCATTGAGCGCTGCATGCCACAAATCCAGCGCCCGAACCCCTTCGCCCAGCGTCTGCATATCGGGCCAGGCAGCATCCCCGCTGGCCAGCGCCGCAAAGCTGCCGTCATAGCCCATGGGCAGCTGCTGCGTGGGTGGCAGGATGTGCGGTGCACCGGGCCAGGCGCTGGCCTCCTGGCCGATGCCGATCACATAGGTCACCATATGCGGCCAAGTGGCCGGGTTGTAGCGCGGGTTCCAGTACCGCTCCAGCACGGCGACCTGCCCCCTGGCATCGCCAAAGCGCTCGCGCGGCGGCGCATGCAGGTAGTCAGCCTCCGGCGCTAGGCTGCCACGCAGGCCTGCGCGCTGCAAGGGATCGGCCCAGCTGTGAAAGGCCCAGTCCGCCAAGGTGCTGGCGACCGTGTCGCTGTAGAGCTGCGTGGCTGCCCGCTGGGCGGCGCTGCCCCCGCCATAGATACGACCATCGGGCAGCATCTTGGCAATGTGGTGGTCATCCTGCGCGCCCCCCGAGGCCGGGCCGGACCAGCGGCTGCCAGCCAGCACGATGTGGTAGTTGCGGCGGCAGCCCAGGTAGCTGCTGCTGGCTGCGGTGGCTGCACCGGGTTGGCTGGACCAGGGCCCTTGGGGACTGAGGGGCCGGCGCAGATAGGCATCGGCCTGGCCCAACAAATGGTGCAAGTCACTGCTGTGACCGGCCCGAAGCGAGTCGGCAAAGGCCAGAAAATGCTGGCGATGGCTGCCTATCTGCGCGGTACTGCCCTGCAGGGCCTGCATGCCATTGGTGGCCAGGCGCGGGCTGTTGACCGAGCTGGCACCGGGCCTGCGACGCTGGCCTTGCACGGTGCCGCCGGGCCCAGCCCCGGGTGCTGCGCCATGGTTCCACATCGCTTGCCAAGCCAGGCGTATCGCGCCATCGGGCAGTTGTTGCCCATCACCCAACACCTCCTTGAGCGCATGCCGCAGCACGGCGATGCGCTGCGCCCGCGCATCCCAGGCGCCATCGCCATCTGGCTCGGTGATGGCGGCCAGGCCTGGCTCGGCATTGGCCATGCGCCGCTGCATCGCGGCCGAGTCATCGATGGAGAGGATGACATTGGGCGCCACCGCGTCGGCAGCAGCGCCCGCAGGCGCGGTGGCCAGCTCCAGGGCCCAGGCAGTGGCGGGCAGCAGCGCCGTGCAGGCCAGCGCTATCTGTCGCACTGTGGCCAAGCGGCGCGGTGCTTGCCCCCTCCGCCGCCCATCCATGTCCGCTTTGATGCCTTCCATGCCTACCTCTCAGTCCTTGCGTTTGGGCCGGGCGTAGCCTTGCTCCAGCACCACCAGGGTGTCCGGCTTGCGGCCAAAAGCCACCGCCGTGATGCGGTAGACCACATGCGGCGTCAGGCCCACCAGCTCCAGTTGCTGCGAGGGCGCATTGCTGATCAGGCCAGGCTTGCTGTCGATATAGGGAATGACCTCGATCCAGTACCAACCGCCTGCCTCGGCCTGCCCCCGTTCGGCCAGGATGGGATGTGCCGGATGCTCCGCATCGCCCAGTTGCGCGCCGGTGTACTGGCCGAAACGCGCGCCCGTTCCGCCCCGTATCAGCGCGAACAGGTCTTGCTCGCCCGCGCGCCTGGCCGCAGCGCCAGCCGCAGGAGCGTTCCAAATATCCTGGCGCCCCACGCGCTTGGCGCACAGCGCATCCATGCAGCGCTGCGGCTGGGCACTGAGTGCCGCTAGAAAGGCCGGCAAATCGGCATTCTCCAAAGGAACTCTGGCGGTGCCGCCGCTGCGGCACACCCCGGGTGCTGCGGCGCGGGGCAACCCACCATGGTCGCAGGGCCGCCCATCGGCACGCTCGGCGCGGATGTCCAGCTCGGCATCCAGCAGCAGGGCCTGCGCCGCCTCGAACGCACGCTGGTAATCGGCATCGTTGCCCACCACCAGCTCTGCATACCAGGCCGTGCGCGCCGACCACAAGGCCAACAACAGGGACAGCATGCTGAAGACAAGCACCGTCAGCAACGCCGCACCCCGAGCGCGGCGCGGCCTGCTGCCAGGGTGAAAACGGCCAGGGCTTGTCATAGGCTGCCCTGGCTGCGCAACTGGAACAGGTTGCGAAAGACGCGGTGCATGCGCCCCTTGCGCGGGGCTGCCAGGTCTGCAATGTCCACCCATTGCCCATCACAGTCCACGTAGCCGCTGCCCGCAGGCAGCGGGCCGGGCCGGGTGCCAAACAGCACCAGGCACACCTCCACCGCCACCACCTGCGACCAATCGCTGCCAGCTTGCTGGGCATCCACATACTGCATCTGCGGCTGGCCGCCCGCTCCCCCGGCATGCATGCGCAAATAGCGCATGCGCAGTGCCGCAACGTTCTCGATCAGGGGCTGGGGCGAAGCAGCGGTATCGTTGCCGCCACAGCGCAGCACTTGGCCGCGCAGGCTGAAGCGCGACTCCAAGCGCAGATCTGTATTGGCATCCGCTGGCCCACCCAGGCAGTTGCGCGATTGCCCCGCCAAGCCAGACTGGGTAAAGACCGGCTCTTTGTAGCGGCGGCGACCGGTCGCCAAGCTGTCGTCGCTGCCCCGCAAGGCATGGGTGTCGGGCGCATAGCCGCGTGCTGTGCCCACCCCTGCGGCCGCTGTTTCGAACGCGGCAGGCGTCAAGGCGGCGCTGTGCGAGCCATCACTGTGGGCCGGCAGCTGCAAATTGAGGTAGAGGCTGCCCGATTGGCGCAGCTCCAAACCGATGACACGCAAGGCATAACTGGCTTGCTGCTGCAAATGGCTGGCATCGCTGACGGTGGCCGCCACACTGCGGGAAGCCAGCAAAGCCATGCCCGCCGCAGCCATCACCACCAAGCCCAGCACCATGCCCACCATCAGCTCTACCAGGCTGAAGCCTTGCTGGCGGCACGCGCTCACCGCCAGGGGGCGCAAGACAACAGGCATAGCACCCGGCATATCAGACACCCCCACAGTGGTAGTGCACGGCACTGCCCATGCGCTCTGCGCTGCAGCGTGCATTCAAGGCCAGGTACTGCACATGGCAGGTGTAGCGCAGGTCACCGTCCTCATCCTGGCAAACCACCTCGCCGCCGCGTTCATCGACCGCCTGGGCGCCAGCCCCATCGCCCACACGCTTGGTGGCATCGACGGGGTCAAAGTACAGCCCCGGGTCGCCGTTGCCCGCGAGGCCATGCCTGCTCTCGCGCCAACGGATCATTACCCCCAGCTGGCGCCGGTTGGACGCCAGGTTTTCGCCGGGCGCCCGAAACAGTCGGGATTGGGCCAGCGGCAGGCTGCGCTCGACCTGCAGGCGCCACTGCGCCAGCTCGTAGTCGGCCAATTCGCGTGCATTGCAAGCCTGGCTGTCGCAAGGCTTGGCCAGCGGCCCAGACGCCGCGCCCTGCCAGTCGCTGACATAGCGCTCCAGCTGCGCCCAGGCATGGGGGTTGGCACGAATGCGCTCGCCCAGGTCTTCGATCAGGCGTATGGCCTGCACACGCCTAGTGCTGGTCTGCGTGTCGGCAAGGGTACGCATCTGCCAGGCCAGCATGGCCAAAACACCGATCACCAGCACCACCATGGCCACCAGCGACTCCAGCAAGCTGATGCCGCGCGCATAGGAGGGAGATGGCTGGGATGGGCGGTGCATGGCCTGGCTCAACTCCGCAGCGCACAAGGTGGATCGCTGACCACCCGGACGCGGCCACCCCGGCTGGCACACAGGCCTTTGGCAGCGGCATCGTCCAGGGTTTTGCCCTCTGGCGTCAGCGAGAAGCTGAAACCCGCCGCTGGCATGCCCCAGCGGTCAAAGCGGATACCGTCGCCCAGGCTGCTGCGCAGCACCTGCAGGCCAGGCGGTGCCTCAAACCGCTGCAGCACCAGGGCGCTTTGCGCACACTGCTGCTGGCCCACTTCATGGACACAGACCTGCCAACCGCAGCTCCAGTCACGCGTGCCGGCTTGCGCCTGGCAATGCTCGCTGTCAACAATCCTTTGCAGTGCGACCCGTCCGCTGCGCTTGATGGCTTCTGAGCGCGCAAGAAAAATCGCTGAATGCATGGCCTCCAGCGATTGCCGCACACGCCAGCGCTGCAGCAGCCCACTGAAACTGTGTACCGCCAGGCTGGCAATGATGGCCAGCAGGGCGATGACGACCAGCAGCTCCACCGCAGTCAGTCCCCTGTGGCGTTGCAAGGGCCTACGCTGCAATAAATCAATTAAAACAATTGAATTCATGATTTCAATTGTTTATTTTTTTAGCGCCAAGGTAAAGGTTTTGGCCATTGAAAAATTAAATACGGCATGGCTGCAAAACAGGACAGCAAAGACAGGGCGCGGTGTTGCGCCGATAATCGCCAGGCCTGTCCACCATGGACCGCCATGCGTCTAGGTACAGGCCCTATTGCGACAAGGCTCCATGACTGATCAACCGATGCAAACTGCGCTGGAACTGGCTGCCAGCGCCCTGTTCATTACCTCCCCCAATCCCCGCGTCGGTTGTGTCCTGGTCGGCGCTGATGGCCAGGTCATCGGCCAGGGCCACACCCAGCGCGCGGGCGGCCCGCATGCCGAAATCATGGCCCTGCGTGATGCGGTGGCTCGAGGCCACAGCACGGCAGGCGCTACGGCCTACGTGACGCTGGAGCCCTGCGCGCACCAAGGCCGCACGGGCCCTTGCTGCGATGCGCTGGCTGCGGCCGGGGTTGCCAAGGTGGTGGCCGCCATCACCGACCCCAACCCCTTGGTGGCCGGCATGGGCTTTGCTCGCCTGCGCGCCGCCGGGGTCGAGGTGGTGGTCTGCGCACCTGAGGACGGGGCTGAGGCATCCAGGGAGCTGAACATCGGCTTTTTCAGCCGCATGGTGCGCAAGCAGCCCTGGGTGCGGCTCAAGGCGGCGATGTCGCTCGATGGCGCTACGGCCTTGCCCGATGGCAGCAGCCAATGGATCACCGGCGAGGCAGCCCGCGCCGATGGCCACCACTGGCGGGCCAGGGCCTGCGCCATCCTGACCGGGGTGGGCACTGTGCTGGCCGATAACCCGGCGCTAGACGTGCGTTATGTAGAGACGCCACGGCAGCCGCGCCTGGTGGTGCTGGACAGCCAGTTGCGCACGCCGCCGCAGGCCCGCATTTTTTCTGCCGCACGCGAAGTGCTGATCTACACCAACCGCCGCGATACCGCACGCCAGTCGGCACTGGAAGCTGCTGGCGCCACCGTCATTCAGCTGCCAACCCAGGCACCACAGATGGCGGGCTGCATGACGCGCATTGATCTGGGCGCGCTGATGCAAGACCTGGGCGCGCGGGAGGTCAACGAGCTGCATGTGGAGGCCGGTGGCATCTTGAATGGTGCGCTGCTGCAGGCGGGCCTGGTCGATGAATGCTTGCTGTACCTGGCACCCAAGCTGGTCGGCCAAGGGCTGCCCGCGTTTGGCGGCATGGCACTGCAGCGGCTGGACCAGGCAGCGGCCTTGGACATCCGCAGCATCCAGTCCTTGGGCGCCGATCTGCGCGTTCTCGCACGCATCCAGGGCCACGGCTTGTTCTAAACAACGCACCTAGTTGGCATAGCCCAGGCAGGCCCCCGCATTGGGCAGGCCCTTGCATTCACGGCTCAGGCGCCGGTCACGCTGGGCAGGGGTTTCTGCGCTGCTGCTGCGCTGGCGTTTGACCTTCACTTTGGCCGGCTTGCTGGTTGCCTGTGCCGCCTCGGTCTTCTTTTTCCGCGCTGCCCAAGCGCTCTCGGGCGGTACCGCCATAGCTACCAGCAGCAGTGCCAGTGTGTAAAAGCTCAGTGATTTGCGCATGGGAGCGGCTCCTTTCTCTATCAAAACATCGCCATGGAATGGGATTTTTTATCGTAACCATGCACCCCGCGCCATGGCCCGCGCACAAACCCTGGTGGCAAGCGCCAGCAGCCTGGCCATGCGTTGCTGCGCCACGACGCATCCAGGGCGCGGCTGTACGACAGCGCCGCCAATGCAGTGGCCCGCTCTGCGCAACCGTCCGCGCTCACGCACAATAGCGCCAGCCCACTGATAGAACCCGCCGCCATGCCGACTGCCCCGATGACCTCTGCCCCGTCTCTGTTGACCGCCCTGGAGACCCCCGTCATGCGCAAGCTGCAGCGCCGCCTGGCAGTGCTGTGCGCGGCCTTGCTGCTGGGCGGCTGCGCCAGCAAGCTTCCCACCCAGGTCGACCGGCCTGTCTCATTGGCCCAGCCGCCAGCGGCCAGCAGCGCCCTGGTGCAGATCAGCCAACAGCGCCAAAAGGCGGAGAGCAAGGCGGGGTCGGGTGTATCGGGTTTTGAGATACTGGCCGGCGCGCAGGCGGCCTATGGTGCACGCCTGGCCCTGGTGCAAGGCGCCAAACATACGTTGGATGTGCAGTACTACGCCATCCATGCCGATGCCAGCACCGCGCGTTTGCTTGAAGGCGTCGTGAATGCGGCGCGCCGGGGGGTGCGGGTGCGGGTATTGCTCGATGACTTCCATGGCACGGGCCGCAATGCGCAGGTGATGCGCCTGGCCTTTGAGCCCAATATCGAGATGCGCATGTTCAACCCGCTGCCCGGCGACCGCGACTCGCCCATCAGCCGCATGTGGAATGCCGCGACCGATTTCCAGCGCGCCCAGCAGCGCATGCACAACAAGCTGTTCCTGGCCGATAACGTGATGGGCATCATGGGCGGGCGCAACCTGGGCGATGCCTACTTCGACAATGACGAGAGCTCCAACTTCCTGGACACCGATGTGCTGATCATGGGTCCGGCCGTGCAGGACCTGTCCGGCAGCTTTGACAGCTACTGGAACAACGAGCGCGCGTATCCGGTGCAGTCGCTGATCAGCAAGCAGGCGCTGGAAGACATGCAACAGTCTTACCAGACCCGGGCGATGCGCAGCAATGACGAGGACGCGGCCGAGACCTCGGCAGCGCCTGCTGCTCAAACCGCACAGGCCGCATCAGGCGGCGCAAGGCCTTCTCCGCCCGATGGCGAACCGCGCCCGGATGGCGATATCACACCCGAGCAACGCGAACGCGCCTGGGACATGCAGCCGGTGGATTTGCGCAAGGTGCCACTGGTGTGGGCCCATTCGGTGGTGCTGGCCGATGCGCCCAGCAAGATACCGGCGGTCGATTCGGATGGGCAAACCAACCCGCTCAGCGCAGCGCCCGGCATGCTGGAGAACAAGCGCCTGAACCAGCTGCGCGCGCTGGCCGAAACCCGTCACCCCGGCCACAGTCCCAGCGCGGATTCGGTGGTGGATGGCCTGGTGCAGCTGCTCACCTACGCCAAGAAGGATTTGCTCATCGTCTCGCCCTACTTTGTGCCCGGCGAATCGATGCGCCAGGCCTTCAAGGATGCGGTGCAAAGAGGCGTGCGCGTGCGCATTTTGACCAACTCGCTGTCGTCCAACGATGCGCCGATTGCCCATATCGGCTATGCGCGCTACCGCGAGGAATTGCTGCGTGACGGGGTGGAGCTGTATGAGCTGGTCAGCGACGAGAGCGACTTGCGCGCCGCCTTTGGCCTGGGCAGTGGGCAGAACAGTTTTCGCGAAGGGCGCCGCGTGATGCTGCACAGCAAGGTGCTGGTGCTCGATGGCCAGCTGCTGGTGGTGGGCTCGATGAACCTGGACCAGCGCTCCAAGCTGCAGAACACCGAAATCGCCGTGCTGGTGCGCAGCCGCAAGCTCTCGGGTCAGGCCGCGGGCATGATTGAAAAAGGGCTGGAGAGCGCCGCCTGGCATGTGGTGCTGAAAGACGGCAAGCTGCTGTGGGAGGCACCGCAAAACACCCGTTTGCAAGACCAGCGCACCGAGCCCGATGCCAGCCTGCCGCTGCGGCTGATGCTCAAGATCATCAGCCCCTTCACCCCTGATTCACTGCTGTGATGGCGTGATAGCGTTGGCGCCAGCCCAGGTTTGCTGCTGCAGCGCGTCCAGCCACAGGGTGATCGCGCCCTGGTCCGTCATCACCCGCACATGCTGGTAGGCGGCCTCCGCTTCGGGAAAGGCCCGGCGCATCAGGTTCAGCCACTGCTTTAACCGGCCCGCGCGCTGGCGGGGCTCCAGGTCGTCGCAGACCAGCTGCCAAAAACGCAGCAGCGCGGGCAGCAGATCGGGCCACTGCACATTGCGCAGGCCATCGGGCATCGGCAGGCCATCGCGCTCGGCCACGGCTTTGCGGATGCGCCAGGCCAGGCCCGGGTCGGCAACAATGCCGCGGCCCAGCATCAGGTCCTGGCAGCCCGATTCAGCCTGGCAGCGCAAGGCATCCTCCACCGTCCAGATTTCGCCATTGGCCACGACCGGGATGGTGACCGCCTCGCGGATGCGCGCAATCTGGTCCCAGTAAGCAGGCGGGCGGTAACCATCGAGCTTGGTGCGGCCATGCACCACCAGCTCGCAGGCACCGGCCTCCTGCATGGCCAAGGCGCAGTCCAGCATCAGCGCCCGGTCGTTGAAGCCCAGGCGCATCTTGGCGGAGACCGGCATGGCTGCAGGCACCGCGCCGCGCACGGCAGCCACCACCGCATGGATGGCGGTGGGGTCTTGCAGCAGTGCAGCGCCGCCGCCATGGCGGTTAACCACCTTGGCGGGGCAGCCAAAGTTCAGATCAATACCCTCGGGCGACAGCGCCGCCAGTTGCGCGGCATTGGCCGCCATGCTTGCTGCATCGCTGCCCAGCAGCTGGGCACGCACGGGGGTGCCGGCCGCAGTGCAGCTGCCATTGCGCAACTCGGGCATGGTGCGCAGGTAGACCTTGTCGGGCAGCAGGCTGCCGGTGATGCGGATGAACTCCGACACACAGCGGTCCGCACCGCCCAGGCTGGTGAGCACATCACGCAGCACAAAATCAAGCAGGCCCTCCATGGGCGCCAGCAGCAATCGCATCTGTCGCCCCGTTCAGCAGCCCATCATGGATCGCAGCGAAGCGGGCGGCACGGCCTTCTTGCTGGACATTACCAACCCACCTGCAGACGCCACAAGGTCGTCATCTCGGCCGCGCGGGCCTGGTGCAGCGGGTTAGCGGAGTCTTGCGCCTTGGCGTGGCGCGGGCGGATTTGGTTTTTGCCCACCACCTGCAAGCCGGCCTCGGCGATCCAGCTGAGCAGCTCTTCACGGCTGCGCAGCCCCAGGTGCTCGGCAAAGTCGGACAGAATCAGCCAGGCTTCGCCACCGGGTGCCAAGTGGGCGGAGACGCCGGCCAGAAAACCGCGCAGCATGCGGCTGCCCTCGTCATACACGGCACGCTCGACCGGCGCGCTGGGCTTGGCAGGCACCCAGGGTGGGTTGCAGACCACCAGCGCGGCCTTGCCTTCAGGGAACAGATCGGTTTGCGCCAGCTCCACCTTCTGGTCCACGCCCAGGCGCTCCAGGTTCTCACGCGCACAAATCAGCGCACGCGGATCGGTATCGGTGGCCACAATCTTCTGGATGCCACGGCGGGCCAACACGGCGGCGATGACGCCGGTACCGGTGCCAATGTCGTAGGCCAGCGATTTCTTGGCCAGTGCGGTAGGCAGTGGCGCTTGCGCGATCAGGTCGACATACTCGCCGCGCACCGGCGAGAACACACCGTAATGCGGGTGAATGCGGTCATAGCCCTTGGGCGCCAGCTTGGCCAGCGCAGGGATCTCCACGCCCTTCTTGCGCCACTCATGGGCGCCCACCAGGGCCTGCAGTTCGCGCAGGGACACGACCTGCGCCCCATCGCCCTCGGGCGCGCCCCAGGCGTCGGTACAGGGAGCCTGCACCTCAGGTGCGCGGCGCAGGGCAATCTCGTACTGCGCATCCAACTCGATCAGCACCATCGACAGCACGCGGGCGCGCTGGGCTTGCAAGTGGCGCTGCTGGTGAAAGGGCAATGCCACCTGCGGCGTGGGCATGCCGGAAGCGGAAGGGGCAGCCGGCTTTTTCTTGGCCTTGCGCTCTCCGGTCTTGTCCAGGCGGCGTGCCAGTGACTGCAGCAGCATGCGGGCATTCTGGAAATCCCCGCGCCAGAGCAGCGCCGTGCCTTCACAAGCCAGGCGGTAGGCCACATCGGCCGGCATGGTGTCATCGGCCAGCACGACGCGGGCGGAAGGGGCCGTGCCGCGCTCGCAGCGCCAGCGTGCGCTGCGGGGCTCGCCGCCTTCCTCCCAGTGGATGGTGGCGAAACGCTCTGGTTGGGCAGTGGTCATACAAATGCTTTCTGGGGCAGACCAGCACCGGGCCGCTGCCAAAGGGAAAAAAACAAAGAGGCCGTCCAAGACGGCCTCTTGAGAGCAAGACACTGCTCGCCCTGCCGCAGCAGGTGCCAAGCGCGTCCGGCCTGCAAGAATCAGCGGTTCATCAAGGAGCGCTGCATGCGCACTTCTTCGATCTTGATGGCACCGACGGTCGCCGTCTTAGCGGTCGACATTTCGCGCTTGAAACCGGCGGATTCATGGAAACGCAGAGCGCGCTCATTGCGCAGCGGCACCCAGGCCGTCACCGAGGTGCAACCTTCTTCAGACAGCCCGTCGCGGGCGGCATCCCACAGCGCCACACCCACGCCCTGGTCCCAGTGCGTAGGGGCAGCATAGATGGCCCAGATTTCGCCCGTGGTAGGGCGGGTCTTGGCATCGCGCGAACGGTCAAAACCGATGAAACCGACAATCTTGTCGTTCTCCACGGCGACCTGGACTTGGGGCTCGCAGTACTCAATGGCTTCGCGCCAGTAAGCTTGGCGCTTCTCGACAGAAGAGATGGATTTCAGCTGGTCATCGGGCAAAACGCCGCGATAGCTTTCAACAGAAGCGGCAGCGTGGATTTGGGCAATGGCTTTGGCATCACGGAGAGTTGCGGGACGAACCTGGATAGTTTCAGACATGGATAACCGAAAACAAAAATCAATGAATTAACCAAAAAGCACGTATATCTCGTCGTACACTGCGACCATCACGCCCGGCCGGGTGTCAAGTGTTTTGATGGAGCACCCTGAGGCTCAACATCCATCCACTTGCAACACACCATGGCTCACGCAGCATCAGCAAGCAACCGTGCATTGCTGATGGCTTTTTTAAGGGCATATGGAAGAGTCAGCGCGTGAACAGCGCGCTGCAGAGATATGGTGCGCGAAAGCCCGCCATTGTCTCACTCTTGACATCATTTGGGTAGCCCCACAATGGCCTTGTAGGTCAATTTGTGCAGGGGTTTGCAAATGCAGACATTTGCGCTAGGCGTTTACCCTAGCGCCACCTCTTCATAAAAATCAAATAGTTAGCGCTTTATTCGGCGGTAAAGCAGTCGCATCAGCGCATCAAAGCGCCGGCCATAAGGCGGATACAGCCATGCCGCAGCAGACCAGGCCCCCTGGCGCAGCACCGGCTTGGCATGCGAAAAGCGCATGAAACCGTGGTGGCCATGCATGGCGCCCCAGCCACTGTGGCCCCAACCGCCAAAAGGCAAATTCGCATGGGCAAACTGCAGCAGGCAGTCATTCATGCACATGCCGGCAGCCCGCACCCGCTGCGCCGTGTCCAGGCCCTGCCGGCGGTCCTGCCCAAACCAGTAAAAAGCCAGCGGCGTCTCGCCCTGGTTGATCGCCGCAATCGCCTCCTCGCGGTCGTCGTACTGCAGCACCGGCAGCACTGGGCCAAATATTTCTTCTTGCATCAGCTGCATCTGCGCCGTCACACCCAGCACCAAGGCGGGCGCCAACTGGCGGCTGATGCCATCGCCGATCCGGCTTTGCGACACCGCGTCCCCACCGCTTTCCAGACGGATCACCTGCGCCCCCGCTTGCTCGGCCTGCGCCAGCATGCCCAGCACCCGACTGGCATGGGCGGCATGGATGAGCGAGGTGTAATCGGGGTTGCCTTGCTGCTGCGGGTACAGGGCCTGAACGGCCTGGGCATAGGCATCGACAAAGGCTGCAGCGCTACTGCGGGGCAGCAAGACGTAGTCGGGGGCAATACAGGTCTGGCCCGCATTCAAGAGCTTGGCATGGGCAATTTTGCGTGCGGCATCCTGGATGTCACAGCTTTGTTCCAGCAGACAAGGGGACTTGCCACCCAGCTCCAGCGTGGTCGGCACCAGTTGGTTGGCCGCCGCCAGCGCCACCTTGCGGCCCGTCGCCGTGGAGCCGGTGAACAGCAGGTGATCGAGTGGCAACGAGGCCAGCTCGGCAGAGGCACTGGCATCACCGGCAAGCACCGCCAGCTCATCATCAGCAAAGTAGCTGGGCACCAGCGCGGCCAGCAGGGACATGGTCTCGGGCGTGTACTCACTGGGTTTGATGAGGACGCGGTTGCCAGCAGCCAGCGCACTGATGGCAGGACCCAAGGCCAGCAGCAAGGGGTAGTTCCAAGGGGCAATCACGCCCACCACGCCCAAAGGCATCGGCTGCAGCCAGGCCCGGGCAGGCCACAGCTGCAAAGGCGTGGCCACCCGCTGGGCGGCCGCCCAGCGCCGCATTTGCCGCAGCGCCTGGCGCAGCTGGCTGTGCAGCGGCATCAATTCGGTGAGCGTGGTCACCCGCGCAGAGCGCTGACCGAAATCCGCCTGCACGCTGGCACACAGGCGCTCTTCGTTGTCCAACAGCAGCTTTTGCAGGCGCAGCAAACGCTCGCGCCGCAGCAGCAGCGGCGTATCGGCTTGCGCGCGGCTGGCGGTACGCATGGCCGCAAACCGGCTGTGCAACTCGCTCACATCCATAACTCAACGCCCCATAAAAAAACCCGGTTTGCATCAGGCACAACCGGGCTTTGCACAACCGCAGGCCGTAGCCTGTCAGGTCAGTCAGTGTTGTGAGCGGATCTCACGCGGCTCCACATCCGTCACATCGATCACCGCCGAGCGCATGCCAGAACCAGAAGGATTGCTCGCCGCCTCAGCGCTGCGGGCGCCCTTGTTAGCCGACCAGCGCGCGGTGCTGCGGTAAACGGTGGTCCAGCCGGTGGCCGGGTTCATCTTGAAGGCGAAGGGAACGATAGGTTTGCCGGTCATCTTGGCCCAGAGCAGGCGCAGCGTCCATAGCAAGGCAGCAATGGCAGCCACCACCATGAGACTGACGAAAAACACCAGACCCGCCAAGACCATGACAATTCGCAAAGTCCAGCTCACCACGGTTGCCAACAACTCGTTCAACGCACTTCCTTTCATCGCTGTATTGCAGCACTTGCTACCCATGTTATGCCGATGCCTGAGTTTTTCAAGCCCCGGCAGTGTCAACAAGCATATCGCAGCGTAAAGAGAGGTGGCCATGCATGGTTACTGCATGGCCACTCCCACCTTACTGGGCTGCTGCGGCACCCCGTCCGAAATGGAACTCTCCGGGTGCCTGCACCGGATCCACCGTCACTGGAATAAGGCTCTTGGGAGGGTAGTAGCCCTCCAACAGAAGCCGCGACAGCGGGTTTTCGATGCGTTGCTGGATCGCCCTCTTGAGCGGCCGCGCACCAAACACCGGATCGAAGCCCACCTTGGCCAACTCGGCCATCGCCGCATCGGAGACCTGCAGGTGCAGGTCCATCTTGGCCAGACGGGCCTCCAACTGCTGCAGCTGGATGCGTGCAATCAACTCGATGTGCTGGGCATCCAGGCCATGGAACACCACGGTTTCATCGATGCGGTTGAGGAATTCGGGCCGGAAGTAGTTTTTGAGTTCCCCCCAGACCGCGTCTTTTACATCCTCATACGATTGACCGACCATCGCCTGGATCAGCTGCGAGCCGATATTGCTGGTCATCACGATCACCGTGTTCTTGAAGTCCACGGTGCGGCCCTGGCCATCAGTCAGGCGGCCATCATCGAGCACCTGCAGCAGGATGTTGAACACATCGGGGTGGGCCTTTTCCACCTCGTCGAGCAAGATCACGCTGTAAGGCTTGCGGCGCACAGCTTCGGTCAGGTAACCGCCCTCGTCATAGCCCACATAGCCCGGGGGCGCGCCCACCAGGCGCGACACCGAGTGCTTCTCCATGAACTCGCTCATGTCGATGCGGATCAGGTGGTCTTCGCTGTCAAACAAGAAGCCTGCCAGTGCCTTGCACAGCTCAGTCTTGCCCACGCCGGTAGGGCCCAGGAACAGGAAGGAGCCGGTGGGCCGGTTCGGATCGGACAGGCCCGAGCGCGAGCGACGGATGGCGTTGGACACCGCAGCGATGGCCTCGTCCTGGCCGACAACACGTTCGTGCAGCTTCTGCTCCATGCGCAAGAGCTTGTCGCGCTCGCCCTGCATCATCTTGGACACGGGAATGCCCGTGGCACGGCTGACCACCTCGGCAATCTCTTCGGCGCCCACATGGGTGCGCAGCAGCTTGTGGCCCTTGGTCTTGGCGCCTTCGCTGTTCTCGTCGGCCTGCACTTCAGCCAGTTGCTTTTCCAGCGCTGGCAGCTTGCCGTACTGCAGCTCGGCCACCTTGTTGAAGTCACCGCTGCGCGTGGCTTCCTGGATCTGGAAGCGCACCTGGTCCAAGTCCTTGCGCAGCTGCTCCGAGCCCATGGCATCGGCCTTCTCGGCCTTCCAGATCTCTTCCATATCGGCGTATTCGCGCTCGATCTTGGCGAGATCCTCTTCGATCAGGGACAGGCGCTTTTGCGAAGCCTCGTCCTTTTCCTTCTTCATCGCCTCACGCTCGATCTTGAGCTGGATCATGCGGCGCTCCAGCTTGTCCATCACCTCGGGCTTGGAGTCGATCTCGATCTTGATCTTGGCAGCCGCCTCGTCGATCAGGTCGATGGCTTTGTCGGGCAGAAAACGGTCGGTGATATAGCGCGCCGACAGCTCCGCCGCCGCCACAATGGCCGGGTCGGTAATGTCCACGCCATGGTGGGCCTCATACTTTTCTTGCAGACCGCGCAGGATGGCGATGGTGTCTTCCACCGATGGCTCGTTGACCAGCACCTTCTGGAAGCGCCGCTCCAGCGCCGCATCCTTTTCGATGTACTTGCGGTACTCATCCAAGGTGGTGGCGCCAATGCAGTGCAGCTCGCCGCGCGACAGCGCAGGCTTGAGCATATTGCCCGCATCCATCGCGCCCTCGGCCTTGCCGGCGCCCACCATGGTGTGGATCTCGTCGATGAAGAGAATCACACGGCCCTCTTCCTGGGCGACTTCCTTGAGCACGGATTTGAGGCGCTCTTCAAAATCGCCCCGGTACTTGGCGCCAGCCAGCAGGCCGGCCATGTCCAGCACCAGCACTTTCTTGTCACGCAAGGTGTCCGGCACTTCGCCGGCCACAATGCGCTGGGCCAGGCCTTCAACAATGGCCGTCTTGCCTACGCCAGGCTCGCCGATCAACACGGGGTTGTTCTTGCTGCGGCGCTGCAGCACCTGGATGGTGCGGCGGATCTCGTCATCGCGACCGATGACCGGGTCGAGCTTGCCCAGCTTGGCGCGCTCGGTGAGGTCCATCGTGTATTTTTTCAAAGCCTCGCGCTGGCTCTCGCCATCGGCGCTGTCCATCGATTGGCCGCCGCGCACCGCATCGATGGCGGACTCCAGCGCCTTGCGGCTCAAACCGCCTTCTTTGACGATGCGGCCTGCTTCACCTTTGTCGTCAGTGAGCGCCAGCAAAAACAGCTCAGCGGCATAGAACTGGTCGCCGCGCTTGATGGCTTCCTTCTCGGTGGCTTGCAGCATGCGCTGCAGATCGGGGCCGACCGTCACCTGGTCCTGGCCTTGCACCTGCGGCAGGCGCTTGATCGCGTTTTCTGCCGCCGTGCTCATCGCCGTGGCATTGGCGCCAGCCCGTGCCAGCAGCGATTTTGGCCCCTCGGGCTGGCGCAGCATGGCAGCCAGCACATGGACCGGTTCGATATAGGCGTTGTCATTGCCCAGGGCCAGCGATTGCGCGTCAGCCAGGGCTTCTTGAAATTTGGTTGTCAGTTTGTCGATTCGCATGAATGTTCCCCACTCAACAATTGTTACTGGGGAATATTTTGCGCTGGCTGCCGTATTTTCAAGAACCTCGCTGCACATATAAGCTGCGTCAGCCCATACCGATACACCTTGTGCGCCCCGTCCTACGAGGCAGCGGGTACCCTCAGGGGCAGCCATGCTCCCCTGGGCCATTCCAGCAGGAATGCGACCGCAGTTGCTTGCGCTGGGTCAAGCTGGGGGCGAAACGCTGCAGCTTGCCTCAGCGCCGAGGAAGGCCCCAGCGCGCCATGGCCACCTCATCGCTGACCCGGGCATCGACCCAGCGCGCGCCTTGAGGCGTGTCTTCCTTTTTCCAGAACGGCGCATCGGTCTTGAGGTAGTCCATCAGAAACTCGCAGGCCTGAAAACTCTCGCCCCGGTGGGCCGAGGACACGGCAACCAGCACAATCTGGTCCCCCGGCGCGAGCAGCCCCACGCGGTGGATGATGCGGACGCCAAAGATGTCAAAGCGCTGGCTGGCGGCCTCCACCATCTGGGCGATCGATTTTTCTGTCATGCCCGGGTAGTGCTCCAGCTCCATGGTCGCCACCTGGCTGCCTTCATTGCGGTCGCGCACGGTGCCTACAAAGCTGCAGACGGCGCCAATGCGGCCATCCGCCGCCCGCAGCAGACCCAACTCCTGGCTCACATCAAAGTCAGCAGTCTGTACGGCAATATGGGTGTGCATCATGGGCGTGCTCTCAGCGAAAAAGCGGAAAAACCCAAGCCTAGCATGCCCACCAGGCCATGCCTACAAACCATGGCAGCCTGCACCCAGGCCGCTATTGCGGCACACTAGAGCCTTTGCAGCATGCCTGCCTCTGGCTGAGCCCAAGCCCAGCCACAGACTCGCTGTTTGCAAGATCCGCTTTCTCTTTGAATGGTTTCCATGCCCAGCCAGACCCTGCAAGCCCACGGCTTCCTGCTCTACCCCAATCCCCGCAACCTGCACCGCATTGTGTTCGAGCACCATGTGTTCGTGCCCTACCCTTACGCGATCATCGACATCCCGGCGATGGACCTGGTGGGCAAGACCAGCGTCTATGCCGCCTGCCGTGAAAGCGACCGCAAAATGGGCCAGGTGGTGACCTTTGAGCTGCTGGAAGATGTGGCCCGCTTTGAAAAGCGCTTCACGCCCTGAAACGCCGCCAAGCCACGAGCCACACCACACGGAACGCCATGCAAGACGGCAGCCAGATATTCATCCCTGACTCGTTCATCGCCCTCTTCCAGGGCCGCCAGCAGCGCTTGCGCCAGCCGCTGACCGAGATCGCCCAGCGCTACGAACTCTGCGAGGATTTGGCGCAGATGCTGGTGGAGCAGGCGCAAATTCTCTACCACCAAAGTGCGCCCTCCGAGAGCGCCATTTTGCAGACCATGTATGCCGGTCTACAGACCGAAGGCGCGGGTGTGAGCCCGGAAGAAGCACGCTGGGTGGTGCTGCGCCTGGCGGAGCTGCTGGAGTGGCGGGCGCCCGAGCTGCTGCTGCCCAGCCCGCCCGAAGACGACGCGGTTTAACCGCCCGTCACCGGCGGGAAAAAGGCCACCTCGCAGCCCGCCTCCAGCGGCGCGCTCTCCTCACTGAGCACCTGGTTGACGGCGGTGCGCACGGCCCGGCCCCGCGCCAGGCAGCTGGCATAGGGCTCGCCCCGCGCCAGCAAGGCATCGCGCAGCTCAGCCAGCGTGGTGGCATCGGTGGCAAAGGCCTCGCTGCCACTGCCAATGGCCTCGCGGATACCCGCGAAATAGCGCAGTTGTACGGTTTTCAAAGTCATCGCATCCCCCACTCAACCCAGCAACTGGGCAAAAGGCACAAAGCGCACGCTATCGCCCTGCGCAATGGTCTGGCCGGGCGGGTTGTCGACCAGCCCATCGGCCCAGACGGCCGAGGTCAACACCCCGGAGCCCTGGTTGGCAAAACGGTCCAGCCCCCCTTGCGCATTGATGCGCACCCGCAAGAACTCGCGGCGTTTGTCGGCACGCGGCCAGTCAAAATCGGCACGCATGTCCAGCGCCTGCGGAGCCAGCGCCTGTACGCCTTGCAAGCGCAGCAGGAAAGGCCGCACCAAGAGCGCAAAGGTCACAAAGCTGGAGACCGGGTTGCCCGGCAGGCCAATGAAATGGGCCGCGCCCACGCGCCCATAGGCAAAGGGCTTGCCCGGCTTGATGGCAATGGCCCACAGATCGAGGCTGCCCAAGGCCTGCACGGCGGGCTTGACATGGTCTTCCTCACCCACCGACACGCCACCGCTGGTCAGCACCAGATCGCTGTGCTGCGCCGCCGCCTGCAGCGCTGCCACGGTTGCCTCGTAGCTGTCGGGCACGATGCCCAGGTCCTGCACCTCGCAACCCAGGCGCTGCAGCATGGCGCGCAAAAAGAAACGGTTGCTGTTGTAGATGCTGCCTGCCGGCAAATTCTGGGGCGCGACATCGCCGGGCATGACCAGCTCATCACCGGTAGAGAACAAGGCCACGCGCGGGCGGCGGGCCACCGCCAGGCTGGCGCAGCCCATGCTGGCCGCCAGGCCCAGCTCGGCCGGGCCCAGGCGCGTACCAGCCGTCAGCACCGTGCTGCCCAGTGGCATGTCTTCCCCGCTCTTGCGGATGTTTTGCCCGGCTTTGACGGCGGCGTTGATCTGCACCCGGCCATCGTCCAGGACCGTGCATTCTTCTTGCATCACCACCGCATCGGAACCCGGTGGAACCGCCGCCCCGGTGAAGATGCGGGCGGCCGTGCCAGCTGCCAGCGGCTCGCCGATGCTGCCCGCTGCAATGCGCTGGCTCACCGGCAAGGCCAGTTCGGGCCCGCTCAGGTCGGCGGCGCGCAGCGCATAGCCGTCCATCGCGCTGTTGTCAAAAGGCGGCACCTGCAGCGCGGCAACCAGGTCCTGCGCCAGTACCCGCCTATCGGCATCAAAGGTATCCAGCAGCTCGCTGCCCGGCAGTGGCTGGGCGTGGGCCAGCAGCTCGGCCAGCGCGGCATCGAGTGATTTCAGAGGGGGACGGGGCGGGGTATTCATCGCAATCATTCCTTCGGTTGTCGGCCGCATCCGTGCTGGCCGCGCATCGCTGCGCCAGACTCAGCCGGCGCTATCGGTGGCAAACACACAGGGCGGTGTATAGGCAAAGCGGGCGCTGTGGGCCAGCAGCCACTGGGCGACCACCGCGGGTTCGTCGCGCGGCAACAGCGGCAAGCCAGGGGGAGGGTTCAGTACCCTGGCCGCCGAATGCACGATGCCCTGCACGGCCGCATCCTGCGGGTACAGCAGCGGCTTGCTTGCGGGCTCGGGTGTATTGGCCAGCACCTCCAGCTTGGGCAGATCGCAGTTTTTGAAGCCTTCCACCAGCACCCAGTCGGCACGGCTGTCGAGCTGGGCAATCAGCGCATGCACATCGGGCTCCTGCGCTTGTGGCAGCTCGCGCATCAGCACCACGCGCTGGTCGGACGCGGCCAGCACCTCATAGGCGCCGGCCTGGCGGTGGCGCCAGGTGTCCTTGCCAGGGGTATCGATATCAAAGCGGTGGTGGGCATGCTTGATGACCGACACCCGCTGGCCGCGCGCAATCAGCACGGGGATGAGCTGCTCGATCAGGGTCGTCTTGCCACTGCCGGAATAGCCCGCAAAACACACCACCTGCATACCCGCACTCCTTGATGATCCAGCTGCCAACGCCTGCGCCCCAGCCAGGGGCCGCAGGCGCAGATTAACCTGTTCAGCGGCAGTGGTCCTTGATGTAAGTCTTGACCTGGTCCACATCGGCGGGCATCACCACCACGCGCTTGGGCAGGTCTTCGATGCCGTCAAACTTGGCGGGGCGCTCGGGCAAGCGGCCCAGCGCCTCTTCGATGGTGGCGGCAAACTTGATTGGCAAGGCCGTCTCCAGCACGATCATCGGCTCGGCACCCAGGTGCTCGCGCGCCACCTTCACGCCATCGGCGGTGTGGGTGTCGATCATCTGGCCAAAGCGCTGGTAGGTGTCCTGGATCGTGGCCAAGCGGTCGGCGTGCGTGCTCTTGCCGCTGACAAAGCCGTAGCGTGCCGCTGCATCCTGGAAAGCCGGATCGGCCTGCAGGTCAAAGCGACCCTCTTGGGCCACGCCTTGCGCGAACAGCTGTTGCAGGCGGGCGCCGTCGCGGCCGACCAGGTCGAACACAAAGCGCTCGAAGTTGCTGGCCTTGGAGATGTCCATCGAGGGGCTGGAGGTCTCGAAAGTGTGGGCTGCACCCCGCACCTGGTAGACACCGGTGCGGAAGAATTCGTCCAGCACATCGTTTTCGTTGGTGGCCACCACCAACTTGGCAATCGGCAGGCCCAT
>JAVWTB010000028.1:0-36871 GCA_036667955.1 Comamonas sp. | reverse complement strand
ACACTTCCTTCTGATTGAAGCGCGAATAGGCCAGGATCTTGCGCAGCGCGCCTTCCAGCTCACGCACGTTGGAGCGCACGTTCTTGGCGACGAAAAAGGCCACTTCCTCGGGCATCTCGGTGCCTTCGACCCTCGATTTGTTGATCAAAATTGCAACGCGCATCTCCAGCTCGGGCGGCTCGATGGCCACCGTCAGGCCCGAGTCAAAGCGCGAGACCAGGCGCTCGTGGATGTTGGCCAGACCTTTTGGGTAGGTGTCCGACGTCATCACGATGTGGCTCTTTTTGGCCAGCAGCGCTTCAAAGGCGTTGAAGAATTCTTCTTGCGTGCGGTCTTTGTTGGCAAAGAACTGCACATCGTCGATCAGCAGCAGATCGAGCGAGTGGTAGCGCTCCTTGAACTCGTCAAAGGTGCGGCGCTGGTAGGACTTGACCACATCCGAGACGAACTGCTCGGCGTGGATGTAGAGAACTTTGGCGTCCGGGTTGTCTGCCAGCAGCTTGTTGCCCACGGCATGCACCAAGTGGGTTTTACCCAGACCGACGCCGCCGTAGATGAACAAGGGGTTGTACAGATGACCAGGCGATGCGGCCACATGCATGGCGGCAGAGCGGGCCATGCGGTTGGCGGTACCTTCGACCAGGGTGTCAAAGGTGAGCACCGGGTTCAGGCGGCTGCGGAAGTTGCCGCTGGCATTGCCGGTATCGCCCGCCTCGGCATGGCCATTGTTGGCGGGCGCAGGGCCGCCATCGCTGACCTGGATGTTGTTGCGGTACTGATCGGCAGCATGGGATGCTGCTTGGGCGGGGTTGCGGCTGGCTGGCCCGTAGGAAGGCCCCAGACCCATGCCGGACGAGGTACCACTGCCTTGCGACGAAGCAACCACGGGGCCGCCGCTGCGCACGGGTGGGCGCACCACGGTGCGCACGGCCGCATCGCGCTGGGCGATGGCCAGTTCAATGGCTACGGGCTGGCCGTAGGTTTCTTCCAGCATGGCGGCCAGGCGGCCGGTGTATTGGGCACGGATCCAGTCGAGCTTGAAGCGGTTGGCCACATAGAGCGTGACCTTGGACAAGTCATCTGACACGACAGCGGTCAGCGGCTTGATCCAGGTGTTGAACTGTTGCTCGGGCATTTCTTGGGCGAGTTGCTCTACAACTGCGCGCCACAAACCTTGGCCCAGGCTGGCTTCATCCATTGTTATCCCACGGAAATATTCGTCCCCCACGCTGTTGTTGTTGTGGATAAGGGGGAAGGTTGATCGGCTGTCTATTGTAGCTTGTGCAAAAGTTATCCACACAATGGACTTGTCTGCAAAAAGGCAATCGACGGGTTGCGGCGCCGGATGACAGCCGACTTGGCAAAAAGTCTGCGCATATTACAGAAAAAACCGAGGACAAAGCCAAGTAATTGCCAAGGACAGTAAACACTGCGATAATTTGCGGTTTCCCTGCATGTCAGGGCGAATTTTACGCGCGTATCCATCCAAATTGGCCGCAAGGCTTGGGCCTTGCCAGTGGGGGTGGAGCGCACTATTTCACCGGTGTTGCGCTTGAGCAGGTCTTGAGCTTGGTCGCTTCTGTGTTCGTTTTTGGACGCACGCTGCCAACAAACCGGAACCAAGCCTCTCTAGGAATTGCATCATGAAACGTACTTACCAACCTTCCAAAGTCCGCCGCGCCCGTACCCACGGCTTCCTCGTCCGCATGAAGACCAAGGGTGGCCGCGCTGTTATCAACGCTCGCCGCGCCAAGGGCCGCAAGCGTCTGGGCCTGTAAGGCTGGCAGAGTGGCTGGCACCCTCTTGGGTGCCAGGTATTGCACCAGTGGGTGACACTTATGCATCGTCTTAAGACACGCCCCCAGTTCCAGGCCGCCATGGCAGGCGGAACCATTGCCCGGACGGCGCATTTTGCGCTGCACAGGCTGGTTCTGGCTTCCGACGCGGCTGGCATTACCGCTGCTCCATCAGAGCCTGGTGACCAACCTTCCAAGGTTGTGCCACAGGCTCTTTTTGCGTTTGAGGCGACCTGGCTGGGTGCCATGGTGCCCAAGCGCTGGGCGCGCCGCGCTGTGACGCGCAATGCCATCAAGCGGCAGATATTTGCGGTGGCTGCCTTGCATGAGGCGCAACTGCCAGTGGCAGCGCATGTGGTGCGCCTGCGCAGCACGTTCGACCGCAAGCAATTCATCAGTCCCAGCTCCGATGTGCTCAAGCAAGCGGTGCGGGCCGAGCTGATGCAGCTGTTTGCGCGCGCGCACAAAAACAGCCAACCGGCCAAAGCCGAGCGCGCCGACGGCGCCAAGGCGCTTAGCGTATGATGCAACGCTTGCTCATGGGCTTGGTGCGTGGCTACCGGCTGCTGCTGAGCCCTTGGTTGGGTTCTGCCTGCCGGTTCGAGCCCACGTGCTCTGCCTATTCATTGCAGGCGCTGGAACAGCATGGTGCTGCCATGGGCAGCTATTTGACAGTGCGCCGCCTGGCGCGCTGCCATCCCTGGTGCGAGGGCGGCCTTGATCCGGTCCCCGCGCATCCCCGCTGGTTCAGTCGTCTGGTGACTCCCGCCGATTCATCCTCTTCCCCCTCTGAGAAGTCTTCATGAACGATATTCGCCGCACCATCTTGTGGGTGATATTTGGTTTCTCCCTGGTCCTGCTCTGGGACAAGTGGCAAATCCACAATGGTCGCAAACCCACTTTTTTCCCCACACCTGAGGTGACGGCCCAGGCGCCCGCTGAGACAGTCGGTACCGATACCGGTCTGCCAGCAGCGAGCGCCAACCCGGCAGCGACGGCCAACGCCAGCAATGTGCCCGGCACGGCAGCGGCCGATACAGCAGCCCCCGCTGCTGCCCGCGAAAAGCTGACCGTGGCCTCCGACCTGCTGCGCCTGACCTTTGACAGCGAAGGCGCATCCCTGGTGGGTGCCGAGCTGCTCAAGTACGCAGACCAGGACGACAAGACCAAGGCTATCAAGCTGCTCGACGAAAGCGCCAACCGCGTGTACGTCGCCCAGACCGGCCTGATCGGTGGCAACTTCCCGACCCACAAGACGGCGATGACCGCTAAGCCCGGTCCGCGCGAGCTGGCCGATGGCCAGAACGAGCTGAGCGTGGTGTTCGAGTCGCCCGACCTGGGTGGCGTCAAGCTGGTCAAGACCTGGACCCTCAAGCGCGGCGACTACGCCATTGGCTTGAAGCAGGAAGTCGTCAACACCGGTTCGGCAGCGGTCAACCCCCAGCTGTACCTGCAGCTGACGCGCGATGGCAACAAGCCGCCAGGCGAATCCTCGTTCTATTCGACCTTCACCGGCCCTGCCGTTTACACCGAGGCCAAGAAATACCACAAGGTGGATTTCAAGGACATCGAAAACGGCAAGACCGACAGCGTGGACAAGTCGGCTGACAACGGCTACGTGGCCATGGTCCAGCACTACTTTGCCAGCGCCTGGCTGCTGCCCCAGGGCACGCAGCGCGACATCTACGTGCGCAAGGCCGGCTCCAACCTGTACTCGGTTGGCGAGATCACCCACCTGGGCGAAATTGCACCGGGCCAGAGCAAGTCCATCGATGCGCGCCTCTTTGTGGGCCCGCAGATCGAAAAGACCCTGGAAGCCATTGCCCCCGGCCTGGAACTGGTCAAGGACTACGGCTGGGTGACGATTCTGGCCAAGCCGCTGTACTGGTTGCTCGACAAGCTGCACAGCTTCATCGGCAACTGGGGCTGGTCGATTGTGGCCCTGGTGCTGCTGCTCAAGATTGCGTTCTACTGGCTCAATGCCAAGGCCTACTCGTCGATGGCCAAGATGAAGGCGATCAACCCCCGCATCATGGAGATGCGTGAGCGCCTCAAGGACAAGCCCCAGCAGATGCAGCAGGAGATGATGCGCATCTACCGCGAAGAGAAGGTCAACCCCATGGGCGGTTGCTTCCCGATCGTGATCCAGATTCCGGTGTTCATCGCGCTGTACTGGGTGCTGCTGTCGTCGGTGGAGATCCGCAATGCGCCTTGGATCGGCTGGATCCATGACCTGTCGGTGCCCGATCCGTTCTTCATCCTGCCGGTGCTGATGACTCTGTCGTCGCTGCTGCAGACGGCGCTGAACCCCGCACCACCCGATCCGATGCAAGCCAAGATGATGTGGATCATGCCGCTGATGTTCAGCGTGATGTTCTTCTTCTTCCCCGCCGGTCTGGTGCTGTACTGGCTGACCAACAACGTGCTGTCGATTGCCCAGCAGTGGATCATCAATACCCGCATGGGTGTGCCACCGCAGTTCAATCTGCCGAAGTTCAAGTAGCCAGCATTTGTCAATGCAGGGATTGCCTAGGCGGGCATTCCCGAATACACCTCCCAAACGGTCGCATTAGCGACCGTTTTTTCGTTAGCATGAGTTGTTTGAAAATGTGTTCAACAAAATAGGGGTTCAGGTATGGCGAAAGTATCGGTTTTTCGACCTAGCGCGCTGGCGCTGGCGGTGTTGCTCTGTGCGGGCGCAGCCCAGGCAGCCTCCTTGCGCTGGGCAGGTGCCAATGACATCCTGACCCTGGACCCGCACGCACAGAACCACCAGACCACCCATGCTTTCTTGCAGCAGGTCTATGAGCCGCTGGTGCGCTACGGCAAGGATTTCCAGCTGGAGCCTGCGCTGGCCACCAAGTGGACCGAGGTGACCCCCACCCAGTGGCGATTTGAACTGCGCAAGGGCGTGAAATTCCACGACGGCGCGCCGTTTACCGCCGATGACGTGGTCTTCTCGCTGACCCGCATCATGACCCCGCCATCGAACATGATGAGCGCCACCCAGAGCATCAAAGAGGTCAAGAAGGTCGATGACTTCACCGTGGACCTGATCCTCAAGGGCCCCAACCCCATCTTGCTGCGCGAGCTGACCGAGGCGCGCATCATGAACAAGGCCTGGGCTGAGAAGAACAACGCCGTCAAGACCCAGGACTACGCCGGCAAGGAAGAAAGCTACTCCAGCCGCAACACCAACGGTACGGGCTCCTTTGTGGCCGTCAGCTGGCAGCCGGATGTAAAGCTGACCTTGAAGAAGAATGCCGCCTGGTGGGACAAGCCCACCGGCAACGTGGACGAAATCATCTTCACCCCTATCAAGTCGGCCGCTACCCGCACTGCTGCGCTGATCTCGAACCAGGTCGACTTCATGGTCGATCCACCACCGCAAGACCAGGACCGCATCAAGAAGACCCCCGAGCTGCGCCTGCTCGAAGGCACTGAGAACCGCACCATCTACCTGGGTCTGGACATGTTCCGTGACGAGCTGCCAGGCGCGGGCACGCCGGGCAAGAACCCGATCAAGGATGTGCGCGTGCGCAAGGCCATGTACATGGCCATCGACACCGACGGCCTGCACAAGCGCACCATGCGCGGCATGTCGATCACCGCCGGCACCATGGTCGCGCCCATGGTGCATGGCTGGAGCAAGGAGCTGGAAACGCGTGCCGCCAAGTACGACGTCGAAGGCGCCAAGAAGCTGCTGGCTGAAGCCGGCTACCCCAATGGCTTCAACCTCAAGCTCGAATGCCCGAATGACCGCTATGTGAACGACGAGGCGATCTGCCAGGCCGTCACCGCGATGTGGACCCGCATCGGCATCAAGACCAGCCTGCAGGCCACGCCGATGGCACAGTTTGTGACCCGCGTGATGAACGCCGAGCCCAATGCCTACCTGTTCGGCTGGGGTGTGGCCACGTTTGATTCGCTCTACTCCTTGGATGCGCTGATCCACAGCAAGGGAACAGCCGGCGGCGGCGTGTACAACGGCGGCCGCATTGCCGACAAGGATCTGGACGCCAAGATCGACGCGATGAAGACCGAGACCGACACGGCCAAGCGCGATGCCTTGATCAACGACGCCTTGAAGATGACCAAGGACAACTTCTACACCATCCCTGTGCACCACCAGATCTTCCCCTGGGCCATGCGCAAGGGCATCGAGACCGTCTACCGCGCCGATGCACGTCCTATCCCCGCCTGGACCACGGTCAAGTAAGCCACTCGCTACACACTCCACAGCCCCAAAGCCTGCGCAAGCAGGCTTTTTTCATGGTGCCGGGGAGGCGGCACAAGGCGGGCCAATAGCCTGGGGCGCGGGCGGCTGGCTCTGCCGCCCGATAATGTCGAGCTTGCCCCACTTGCGCCAGAGACCTGCCATGCTTGCCCGCCACCACGATCCGATTGTTGCCATTGCCACTGCCCCCGGGCGCGGAGCGGTGGGCATTGTGCGCGTATCGGGCAAGGCGATAGGGCCGCTGATCGAGCGCCTCTGCGGCAAGGCGCTCAAACCGCGCGAGGCCAGTTACCTGCCCTTCAAGGCGGCGGACGGCCAGGCGATTGACCAGGGGCTGGCGCTGTATTTCCCCGCGCCGCACAGCTACACCGGCGAAGACGTGCTGGAGCTGCAGGCCCATGGCGGCCCCGTGGTGCTGCAGCTGCTGCTGGCGCGCTGCCTGGAGGCCGCGCAGACCGAGGCCGACAGCGGCAAACCGCTGCTGCCCGGCCTGCGCCTGGCCGAGCCGGGCGAGTTCACCGAACGCGCTTTTCTGAACGACAAGATCGACCTGGCCCAGGCCGAGGCGATTGCCGATTTGATTGATGCCAGCACCGAGGCGGCGGCGCGCAGTGCCAGCCGCTCGCTCACAGGTGTGTTCTCACAGGAAGTGCACCGCCTGCGCGATGCGCTGGTGCACCTGCGCATGCTGGTTGAGGCCACCCTGGATTTTCCGGAAGAGGAAATCGACTTTCTGCAAAAGGCCGATGCCTATGGCCAGCTGGACCAGCTGCGCGCCACTGTGCAGGCCGTCATGCAGCGCACCCGCCAAGGCGCCTTGCTGCGCGAGGGCATCAAGGTAGTGATTGCCGGCCAGCCCAATGCCGGCAAGAGCTCCTTGCTCAATGCGCTGGCTGGCGCGGAGCTGGCCATCGTCACCCCCATTGCCGGCACCACGCGCGACAAGGTCACGCAAACCATCCAGATCGAAGGCGTGCCCCTGCATGTGATTGACACCGCCGGCCTGCGCGAGAGCAGCGACGAGGTCGAGCGCATCGGCATCGCCCGCGCCTGGGAAGAAATTGCAGCCGCAGATGCCGTGCTGTTTTTGCACGACCTGACCCGCATGGCCGAGCCCGATTATGCCCAGGCCGACCGCGCGATTGCAGCCACCCTGCAGCAGCAATTGCCGGCCAGCGTGCCGGTGCTGCAGGTCTGGAACAAGGCCGATGCGCTGACGCCCGACGAGGCGCGCCGCCAAAGCGCCGAGGCCGCCACGCAGTTCTGCACCGCTGCTGGTGCTTCTGCCCCTGCGGGCGATCAGCCGCCCCTGGTGCTGTCCGCCAAAACCGGCGATGGCCTCGACAGCCTGCGCCAGCAGCTTCTCCGCATCGCCGGCTGGCAGCCCGCCGCCGAAGGCACCTACATCGCCCGCGCCCGCCATGTGCAGGCGCTGCAACAGGTCGAAGAGCACCTGGACATCGCCCACGCCCAGCTCCATGTGGACAGCCCCGCGCTAGACCTGCTGGCCGAAGAGCTGCGCCTGGCCCAGCATGCGCTCAATGCGATCACGGGGGAGTTCACGTCGGACGATCTGCTGGGGGTGATTTTTTCCAGCTTTTGTATTGGGAAGTGATGCGAGGTTCTGGCGCGTGCGCAGCGCCAGTGCGCATCTGAGGAATTTCTCCGTCCGCGTGGAGCTGTCCGGAAAGTCCGGATAGCGCAGCATCAGCCGCCGCGCATGCCGTTTCTGGATCTGCGCGTTTTTGACCAGGTTCTACAGGCCACGGCGCAGGCTCAGCTGGGCATGCGGTAGGCCAGCACCTTGAGCGCGCGGTCCGGCGAGACGTCGGCAAAGATGGCGGGGTTGGCCACCTGCTCGATGAACTCCAGCTCCGGCACCAGCTCGGCCATCTGGTCTTGCAAAAAGGCCAGCGGCAGCTCGGGCGCGTTCAGGCAGAGCAGCGCAAAGCCGCCCGGTGCCAGCAGATCGGGCAGGCGCTTGATCAGGCGTGCGTAATCCTTGGTGGCCACAAAGCTGCCTTTTTGGTAGCTGGGCGGGTCCATGATGACCAGCTGGTAAGGCCCGGTGCGGGTGATCTTGCCCCAGCTGCTGAAAATGTCATGGCCCCAGAACTGGCCGCCCGCGAGCTGGTTGAGCCGGTGGTTCTGCTGGCCACTGGCCAGCGCGGCCTTACTCATGTCGATATTGACGACCTGGCCGGCGCCCGCCTGCAGCGCCGCCACCGAGAAGGCGCAGGTGTAGGCAAACATATTGAGAACGGTGCAGCGCTCGGGGTCGGGCTGGCGCGCGATGAACTGGCGCACCCAGCGCCGACCCTCGGCCATGTCCAGAAACAGGCCATGGTTTTGGCCGCGCAGCACATGCACCTGGTAGCGGGCATCGTCTTCCTGCACGGTATGCGGCTCGGGCAGGCTGCCTTGGACCAGGCGGGTTTCGGCGGCGCCCAAGGCCCGGCATTGGTAGACCCAGGTCAGGGGCTCGCCCGGGTACAGCTGCTGCCAGCGCTGCTGCAATGCATCGCCCACGCTTTGCAGTGCCTCATCGGCCAGCGGCGCAAAGCTGGTCAGCACGACGGCGGGCGGGTACAGGTCCAGCGACAGATGCTCGCAGCCGGGAAAAAGGCCGCCTCGGCCGTGGAAGAGGCGTTGCGCCTGCTGGCTTGCCGGCATGGTGCCGATGGCCTCTAGTAATGCATGCATGGAATCAAAAAGTCTCGGGAGGGAAGAAAGAGGGGGCGGAGTGCTTCGTCAGGAATTGTGGACTAGGCGATACTTCTTACAAATATTTGCCTGGCTGTCCGGCCGTTGTGCGGCCACTCGGTTAGATTGTTTGGCTTATCGATAGATCACTGGTGGGCCCACCACCGGGATTGAGGAGGAGAGTTTCATGTTCAGTAGCGCTACCAATATCAGTGCCCTGGTGACGGCCATCAACAACTGCCAGGACGAGGAAAGCATGATCAACCCGCTGACCGCTGCGCAGTGGGAGATTTTGGCACCTTACCTGTCCCCGTCGAACCTGGCGGGATCCCAGGTGCTGTTTCAGCAAGGCACGCAGGAGCGCACCTTGTTCTTCATCGAAAGCGGCAGCCTCAGCGTGCACTTTGAGGACGAAAAACAGCGCATTCGCCTGGCCATCGTCGGCGCAGGCTCCATTGTGGGGGAAGGTGCGTTCTTTTCGCACCAGCCGCGCAATGCCACGGTGCAGGCGGTAGCGGCCTCCCGCCTGTGGGCGCTGTCGAGCATCCGCTTTACCGAGTTGTGCAACCGCCAGCCCACGGTGGCGGTGGCGCTGGCCATGGCGGCCGGATCGGTGCTGGCCAAGCGCCTGGGCAACCGCAAACGCCGCGTCGCTGCAACATAAAAGCTTGGCATTGGTCAAATGGCGCGCGCTTTTCTGGCCGGTGTATGCAATACTCTTTCCTACAATTACAAACGCTTGTTGCGTGATGAAACGGGTGCGCCGTTTTGAATTCTGACCAGGTAGGGAGTGGCATGTCTTTGTTTGCCAAATGGTTTAATCGACCGGGGAAAAAACCGGCCATGGTGGCCATGGGGCCGCAAACCATGTTTGCCGAGCCTCTGAGCATGATGCAGCCCGATGCGCTGGCATCGTCTGCGCCCCTGGTGGGCGCGCGACCAGCTGGGGCGCTGGCGCCTCAGCACGACAGCGCAGTCCCCCGGCCTGGGGAGCGCTCGGCCCGCCGAGAGATGGTCTACTCGGCCGTGCGCGAGTCGATGGTGCGTTCCGGTATTTTGTCGGCCGGCTACAAGTTCAAGGTGCTGGCGCTCGACAAGCGGGCCACCCAGTTCATTGTGATGGTCGACCTGGCGCAGCAGTACTGCGCATCGCCTGACAAGCTCACCCAGATCGAGGCCTTGATTGCCTATTCTGCCAAGACCCGTTTCGAGATTGTGGTGACCTCGGTGTATTGGCGCCTCAACGCGCAGCTCGGTGCGGCCACCAGCAAAGCGCCGAGCGCGGTTGCAACCGCCGGGGCCGCTGCCGCGCCCCAGGCTGCGGTGGTGCCCGTGCCTTTGGGCATGGACCCGGTCGATGAAGCGGAGATTGCGGCTTTCAAAAAGGCCTTGCTGGAGGCGGCTTTGCACCCGGTGCCCGCGCTCGATGGTGCAGCGGCAAGCCAGCGGGGTGCCACCAGTGCAGCTCCCCGGCCCGCGCCGATTGTGCCGGCTGCGCCTGCGCGCAGCGCCGCGCACCATACCCAGGCAGCGCGCGATGCCGCACGCCAGGGTGGCGCGCCTGCCCCCACGGCGGATACCACCTTCGGGGGCTTGAGCAACACCCAGTACGGGGATCTGCACTGAGCGCCAGCACCCTTGCAGGCGTTAGTGCCCGGAAAAATCCACCAAGGTAAACAGCGGCAGGCCTGCATCGGTCAGCCGCTTGGAGCCGCCCAGCTCGGGCAGATCAACAATGGCCGCACCTTCGACCACGGTAGCGCCCAGTCTTTCCAGCAGCTTTTTGCCGGCCATCATCGTGCCGCCGGTGGCAATCAGGTCATCGACCAGCAGCACCTTGTCGCCGGGCTTGACCGCATCGGCATGCAGCTCCACGGTGGCGCTGCCGTATTCCAGCTCGTAGGTCTCCTCCACCGTGGTGAAGGGCAGCTTGCCCTTTTTGCGGATGGGCACAAAGCCCACCTTGAGCTGGTAGGCAATGACGGCGCCAAGGATAAAACCGCGTGCATCCAGGCCCGCCACCACATCGGGGCGCATGTCGCGCGACATGTAGCGGTGCACAAAGGCATCGATCAGCACATGGAAGACCTGCGGGTTTTGCAGCAGCGGGGTGATGTCCCGAAACTGCACGCCCGGCGCTGGCCAGTCGGGAACGGTGCGGATGTGGTGACGCAAAAAGGCGTTGACGTCAGGAGCGTGCATGGTGGAGGCCGTAGGAGGGAAGACCGCCATGGTAGTGCAAGTGCCCCGGTTGCGGCCGTAGGGGCTGGCCTTGTTAACAATGACCTGCGCCCGCCGGGGCGCGGGCGCTCCGATAAAATCAGCCTCCATGAGCACCCTACAGCCCAAGCGCCTCGTTGAAGCGGCGCAGATTCTGCGCCTGGCGGCGTCTACCTTTGCGATCGAGGCCGAGGCCATTGCGGCACTGGCGCAGCGCTTGGACGACAACTTTGTCCATGTGGTACAGCGCATGCTTCACATTCCCGGGCGCGTCGTGGTCACCGGCATGGGCAAGAGCGGGCATGTGGGGCGCAAGATTGCGGCCACCCTGGCATCGACCGGCACGCCGGCGTTTTTTGTCCATCCCGGTGAGGCCAGCCATGGCGACTTGGGCATGGTGACGGGCCAGGACCTGGTGCTGGCCATCTCCAACAGTGGTGAGAGTGGCGAGATTGCGGTGCTGCTGCCCGTGCTCAAACGCCTGGGCGTGCCCGTGGTCGCGATGACGGGCAACTTGCAGTCATCCATGGCCCGCCATGCCGACTGGGTGCTCAACACCCAGGTGGACAAGGAAGCCTGCCCACTGAACCTGGCCCCCACGGCCAGCACGACGGCGCAAATGGCCATGGGCGATGCCTTGGCGGTTGCGCTGTTGGATGCGCGTGGCTTCAAGGCCGAAGACTTTGCCCGCTCGCACCCCGGTGGTGCGTTGGGCCGCCGCTTGCTGACCCACGTATCGGATGTGATGCGCACCGGCGCAGAACTGCCCACCGTGCTGCCCAGCGCCAGCTTTAGCGATCTGATGCGCGAGATGAGCGCCAAAGGCATGGGTGCGGCAGCCATCGTGGATGCACAGGGCCTGCTGCAAGGCGTTTTCACCGATGGCGATTTGCGCCGCCGCATCGAAGCCGGTGCCGATTTGCGCGGCCTGACCGCTGCCGAGGTGATGCATGCTACGCCGCGCCAGATTGCGGCCGATGCATTGGCCGCCGATGCCGCTGCGCTGATGGAGGCGCACCGCATCACCAGCGTGCTGGTGACCGATGCGGCGCAACACCTGCTGGGCATTGTGCACGTGGGCGATCTGATGCGGGCCAAGGTGATCTGATGGCCAGCACGATCAACCTGCCCCCGATCACCCCCGCCCAGCAGTGGCCGGCCGAGCTGTTGCTGCGCGCCCAGGGGATCAAGATTGTCTTTTTTGATGTGGATGGCGTGCTCACCGATGGGGGGCTCTACATCAGCGAGCAGGGCGAGACCCTCAAGCGCTTCCATACGCTCGACGGCCATGGCCTCAAGATGCTGCGCGAGGCGGGCATTGTGCCGGCCGTTATCACCGGGCGCGATTCGGCACCGCTGCGCCACCGCCTGGCGGCACTGGGCATCGAGCATGTGCGCTACGGCACCGAGGACAAACTGCCCGCAGCGCAAGCCATGCTGCAAGCGCTGGGCCTGGATTGGCACCAGGCCGCCGCGATGGGCGATGATTGGCCGGATCTGCCTGTGCTGCGCCGCTGCCAGCTGGCCTGTGCACCCGCCAACGCCCACCCCGAAGTTTTGGGCGTGGCACACTGGGTCACCACGCGCCACGGCGGTGCGGGCGCGGCGCGCGAACTCTGTGATGCCGTGCTGGCCGCTTGCGGCGCCTATGTCAATTTGCTCGATCGGTACGGACAATGAAATCACGCCTGCGACGCCTCATGGACCTGTCGTCCATCTACCTGCCGGTGATCCTGATGGGGCTGTTGACCCTGGGTACCTGGTGGCTGGTGCGCAATGCGCCCAAGCCCCAAGCTGTGCGCGAGGCCGTGGTGCCGGGCCATGAGGTGGATTACTACATGCGCGATTTTTCCGTGCGCAGCTTTGACGGCACGGGGGCGCTGACCAGCGAAATCCAGGGCAGCAAGATGCGCCACTACATGGACACGGACACCTTGGAGATCGATACCGCTACCTTGCGCTCCCTGCGCCAGGACGGCTCCACCACGGTGGCCACGGCAGACCGTGCGCTGTCCAATGCCGATGGCTCGGAAGTACAGCTGTTTGGCAATGCCAAGGTGGTGCGCAACAGCAACAAGGCGGATGCGCCGCAGATGGAGTTCCGGGGTGAGTTCCTGCATGCCTTTGTCAATGAGGAGCGGGTGAGCTCGAACAAGCCCGTAGAAATCATTCGGGGCAAGGACCGGTTCACGGCTGATTCCATGGTCTTCAACAACATCACCCAGGTGGCCGAGCTCAAAGGCCGGGTGCGCGGCGTGCTGCAACCGGCACGCTGACACAGCCATGCAAACCTCCATGGCCGAGACACCGCTGGTGCTGATCACCGGTGCCTCCAGCGGCATCGGCCAGGCCCTGGCCTGGCGCTATTACCAAGCAGGCTACCGCCTGGCCCTGGTGGCCCGCCGCACCGAGCTGATCCAGGCATGGGCCCAGGCCCAGGGCATGGATGCCAGCCGCTATGCCATCTACGGCGCTGATGTCTCTGACCGTGACCAGACCATTGCCGCCTGCGAGCAATGCCTGCAAACCCAGGGCCTGCCCGATGTGGTGGTGGCCAATGCGGGGGTGAGCTATGGCATCGATACCGCAGAGCGCGAGGACCTGGAGGTGCTGGCCCAGACCTATGCAACCAATGTGATCGGCATGGCCGCTACCTTCCACGCCTTTGTGCGGCCCATGCAGGCGCGCGGCAGCGGCAAACTGGTGGGCATTGCCAGCGTGGCCGGCATACGCGGTCTGCCCGGCCATGGCGCCTACTGCGCCAGCAAGGCAGCCGTCATCAGCTATTGCGAAAGCCTGCGGGTGGAGCTGCAGCGCAGCGGTGTGCAAGTGATCACGATCTGCCCGGGTTTTGTGGCCACCCCACTGACCCGCGAGAACCGCTACGGCATGCCGTTCTTGATGCAGCCCGAGGCCTTTGCCGACAAGGCCTATGCGGTGATTGGCAAGGCGCGCAGCTATGCCGTCATACCCTGGCAAATGGCGTGGGTAGCCAGGCTGTTGCGCTGCCTGCCCAATGCCCTCTATGACCGCGCGTTGGCCAACCGCCCGCGCAAGCACCGCCATCGCGAGCAGGTGGATGCCATGCCTGGCCAGGACCCGCGCAAGCCCTAGGACAGGCATGAAAAAAGCCCCTCGCGGGGCTTTGTCGTTGCTGCCCGGCACACCGCCTGGGTGTGCCTGCAGACATCAATAGTCGTCGTTGTTGTCGTAGCCCTGGTTGCCACCACGGTTGCGCGAGCCATTGCCGTAGGGGCTGCGGAAGCCGCCATCGCGCTCACCGCCACGATCGCCACCGCCGCCAAAGCCTCGGTCATTGCCGCCACGGCCACCGCCGCCGCCATCGCGACCACCTCGGTCACCATAACCGCCGCCGCCACCGCCAGGGTTACCGCCGCCGCCGTAGCCACCACGGTCGCCACCGCCACCGCCGTATCCACCACCACCGCCGCCGCCATAGCCGCCACCACCACCACCGTAGCCTCCACCGCCGCCACGGTTACCGCCGAAACCACCGCCACCACCACCACGGGGGCCACCAAAGCCACCGCCGCCGCCACGGGGGCCGCCAAAGCCGCCGCCAGGAGGACGTGGTTCCATGGGGCGCGCTTCGTTCACGACCAAATTACGGCCACCCAGAGGCTGACCGTTCAGCCCGTTGACCGCCGCGAGGGCCTCGTCATCGCTGCCCATTTCCACAAAACCGAAACCCTTGGAGCGACCCGTGTCGCGTTCCATCATCACCTTGGCGCTGGTTACGCTGCCAAACTGACCAAAGGCCTGTTCCAGATCGATGTCGCGAACCTGGTATGGCAAATTACCGACGTAAAGCTTGTTGCCCATTTGAGGGACTCCTGATAACTCTTAAATAATGCGATGGTGCCCGGTAGGGCGCAAGGCCTCAGCCATTTGGTGGTCCTTTGCGTCACAACGAGACCGTTCACGCATCGCAATAGCCCAATGAAGTAGTACTCCATCCATTATTTTCTGGGAAAAAAATGGCAAATGGCATAGTTATCCTCCCTAGGTGTGGTGCAGAAGCTGCAACCAGACGCAAAAAAGGCCTCAAAGAGGCCTTTTTATCGGGCGAACCCGTCATCTGACAGTCAAAACCCACAAGGGGTTTTGGATGCGATGTTTTTAGTAGCTGCCGCCACCGTAGCCGCCACGGCCACCGCCGCCGCCGAAGCCGCCGCGATCACCGCCGCCGCCGAAGCCGCCACGGCCACCACCGCCGCCGCCGAAGCCGCCGCGATCACCACCGCCGCCGCCGAAGCCGCCGCTGCGTGGAGGACGTGCTTCCATTGGACGTGCTTCGTTCACGACCAGGTTACGACCGCCAAAGCCTTGGCCGTTCACGCCTTCGATAGCAGCTTGTGCTTCAGCGTCCGAACCCATTTCCACAAAGCCGAAGCCCTTGGAACGGCCGGTGTCACGTTCCATCATGACCTTGGCGCTGGAGACGGTACCGAATTGGCTGAAAGTGCTTTCCAGATCGCTGTCACGGAAAGAGTAAGGCAGGTTGCCCACGTAAAGTTTGTTGCCCATTTGAGGACTCCGAAAAAAGTAAAAAAAGCGATGGAGCCTGATGCAATCAACAAACCTGTGACAACTTCCAAGACGGATCACCGCACGCTCAAGTGTACCCGGAGGCACACAAAGCTTCACCATTATGAGCGAATCGCCTTACGCTGTGTTGACAGAACCCGCAAGCAAACCCTGGTATTTTCCCTGGAGGCTGTGGGTGTTGCGGCGCAGCATCAGTTTTGGGCGTATGATGCGCCAGTCTTTGGGGAGTAGCCTGCCGGGCGTGCAATGCGCCGCGGAGTGTGCGTCAACAAACTTGGGCCCTTGCGGCCTATGGCGTACACAGCACCTTGTGATGAGGAAGCTGGGCGAGACCATTGACCACGTTGCGATCCAATGCCGGAGTCGCGATGCGGTCAATGCTGTCTTGCTATATCCGGCTGCAATAACGATCCCCATCATGGAAGCCTTTCTCCTCTCCACCGCTGTCGTCGCCCTTGCAGAAATGGGCGACAAGACGCAGTTGCTCTCCCTCGTCCTCGCTGCCAAATACCGCAAACCCTGGCCCATTGTCTTGGGCATCTTTGTCTCCACCCTGGTCAACCATGCGCTGGCGGGCGCCGTCGGTGCCTGGGTCACCACCGTGCTTGGCCCCGATGTGCTGCGCTGGATTCTGGGTGTGTCCTTCATCCTCATGGCCGGCTGGATGCTGATCCCCGACAAGATCGACGAAGACGAGGCCGGCAAGAGCAGCGGCCGCTGGGGCGTGTTCGGCACCACCCTGGTGCTGTTCTTCCTGGCCGAAATGGGCGACAAGACCCAGCTGGCCACCGTGGGCCTGGCCGCCAAGTACCCCGCCTCTTATTACTGGGTGGTCGCCGGCACCACCATTGGCATGATGCTGGCCAATGCGCCGGTGGTCTGGTTCGGCGACAAGATCGTCAAGAAGCTGCCGATCCGCTGGATTCACCGGGTCTGCGCGGTGATCTTCCTGGTGTTGGGGGTGGCTGCGCTGTTCACGACGATGGATTGATACCAATAGCGCTGCTGTTCAAAAGCAAATGCAAAAAGGGCTGGAGATCCTCGGATCCCAGCCCTTTTTCTATGGAGTAGCGCCCCAAGGCATGGCCTTAATCCAAAGTCATCAGGCTTGCATTCCCGCCAGCCGCTGCCGTGTTGATGCTGATGGCATGCTCGGCCAGCAGGCGGAACAGCGGCAGGCTGCCGTCTGGCGCCTGGGCCGTCATCGGCACGATGGCGCCGGTGCGGCCGACGAGGCTGTTGCCGGCAGCTTGCCAGCCGCTGGCCGCATCGATAACCAGCGCATCAAAGGCTTCGGTCTGCAAGAAAGCCTCGCCGCTGTGGGCAGACAGCTGCACCGCAGCGCGCACGGAGGCGGGCAACTGGGCGAGCAGGCTGGCATGGCTGCCATGGGCGGGCCACACGGCGGTGGCGCCCACCGCCAGCACAGCAGCCAGCTGCGCCAGCAGCAGGGTGTTGTTGCTGGCGACGCAGGCCACGCGCTCGCGGCCGCTCAGCACATACAGGTTGCGCTCACCGGTCGGGCCGGGCAGCTCGGCGGCAAAGCCGTGGCCGGTGTGGGCAGCGTAGCGCTGGCACAGGGCTGCCAGGTCGCCCTGGCCTTGCTGCGTAGCCCAGCTTTGCAGTGCCTCCAGCGCAGGGGCGGGTGCGGCATCGGCCTGTTCCAGACCATGTGCGTTGCCGCGCTGGCCAGTGGCGGGGGCGGGCGCCTCGCTACCCGCCATGCGCGGTAGGTGGGCCAGCGCATCGACCGTGGCCGTGGCGGGCATGCGGCTGAGCAGGCGCAGCATGTACAGCGGGCCGCCGGCCTTCGGGCCCGTGCCGGACAGGCCTTCGCCACCAAAGGGCTGCACGCCGACGACGGCGCCAACGATGTTGCGGTTCACATAGATATTGCCGGCATGCGCAGTGTTGACCACCTGGTTGATGGTTTCATCAATGCGGGTGTGCAGGCCCAGGGTGAGGGCATAGCCGGTGGCATTGATGTCGGCCAGCAGCTGGGGCAGGTTCTCGCGGCGGTAGCGCAGCACATGCAGCACCGGGCCAAACACCTCGCGCTTGAGCTCGGACAGCTGGTGGATCGCAATCACCGTGGGCGGCACAAAGGTGCCTGGCGCGCTGGCGCTGCCGTTTTGCCAGACCTGGTGGCCAGCAGCCTGCATGCGGGCAATGTGCTGGTCGATGACGCCCTTGGCCTCGGCATCGATGACGGGGCCGACATCGGTCTTGAGCTGGCAGGGGTTGCCGACGTTGAGCTCCTGCATCGCGCCGCGCAGCATGTGCAGCAGGCGGTCAGCGGCTTCTTCCTGCACGCAGAGCACGCGCAGCGCCGAGCAGCGCTGGCCGGCGGAGTCAAAGGCCGAGGACAGCACATCCACCACCACCTGTTCGGCGAGGGCAGACGAGTCCACGATCATCGCGTTCTGGCCGCCGGTCTCGGCCACCAGGGTGACGGGCTGGCCTTGGGCATCGAGGCGCTGGGCCAGGGTTTTTTGCAGAATGCGGGCCACTTCCGTGGAGCCGGTGAACATGACGGCCTGCACGCGGCTGTCGGCCACCAGGCGGGCACCAACGGTCTCGCCAGTGCCGGGCAGCAGCTGTAGCACATCGCGCGGCACACCGGCCTGCCACAGCGCCTGCACGGCGGCAGCGGCGATCAGCGGGGTTTGCTCGGCCGGCTTGGCCAGCACGGTGTTGCCAGCGGCCAGCGCAGCGGCAACCTGGCCGCTGAAGATGGCCAGCGGGAAGTTCCAGGGGCTGATGCAGACCACGGGGCCCAAGGCTTGGTAGTCGCCCTGGCCCCAGCTGCGCGCCTGGGCGGCGTAAAAGCGCAGAAAGTCCACCGCCTCGCGCACTTCGGCAATCGCGTTGGAGCAGGTCTTGCCCGCTTCGCGCACCAGCACGCCCATCAAGGTGGGCATATGCGCTTCGAGCAGGTCACCGGCCTTGGCCAGGCAATCGGCGCGCTGGGCGGGCGGGGTGGCCTGCCAGCGGGCGGCGGCGGCCTGGGCCGCAGCCAGTGCAAATTCCACCTGCTCGGCCGATGCCTGCGTGACGGTGCCCACCTGGTCGCGGTGGTCGGCCGGGTTCAGCACGGGCTCGCTGGCCTGTGTGGAGGCAGGTGCGCCATCGGCCAGCATGGGCTGGGCATGCCAGGCCATCTGTGCGCTGGCCTGCAGGTCTTGCTGTAGCGCGCGCAGGCGGTCGTCGTTCGACAGATCCAGTCCGGCCGAGTTGCTGCGGCTGGCGCCATACAGCGCGCGCGGCTGGGCAATGTGCGGGTTGGGCAGGCCCAGCTGGCCTTCGCTTTGCGCCCATTGCTGGACGGTGGTGACGGGGTTTTCCACCAGCTTGGCCAGGGGGATGTCCTGGTCGGCGATGCGGTTCACAAAGCTGGTGTTGGCGCCGTTTTCCAGCAGGCGGCGCACCAGGTAGGCCAGCAGGGTTTCATGCGTGCCCACGGGCGCATAAATGCGGCAGGGGCGGCCCAGCTTTTCGCTGGCGTTGCGACCCACCACTTGCTCATACAGCGGCTCGCCCATGCCGTGCAGGCACTGGAACTCGTACTGGCCGGGCTGGTAGCTCGCCGGGTCGGCCAGGTGGTAGATGGTGGCCAGGGTGTGGGCGTTGTGGGTGGCGAACTGGGGGTAGACCGCATCGGGCGCGGCCAGCAGCTGGCGGGCGCAGGCCACATAGGACACATCGGTGTAGGCCTTGCGGGTGTAGACCGGGTAGTTTTCCAGGCCCTCGACCTGGGCGCGCTTGATCTCGCTGTCCCAGTAGGCGCCCTTGACCAGGCGCACCATCAGCCGGTGCTGGCTGCGGCGGGCCAGATCGATGATGAAGGCCAGCACATAGGGACAGCGCTTTTGGTAGGCCTGCACCACAAAGCCGATGCCGGCAAAGCCTGCCAGCTCGGGCGCAAAGCAGAGCTTTTCCAGCAGGTCCAGCGACAGCTCCAGGCGGTCGGCTTCTTCGGCATCGATATTGAGGCCGATGTTGTAGCCCTTGGCCAGCACGGCCAGCTGCAGCACCACCGGGTACAGCTTGGCCATCACGCGGTCGTACTGCGCACGGCTGTAGCGCGGGTGCAGGGCCGAGAGCTTGATGGAGATGCCTGGGCCTTCATACACGCCCCGGCCATTGCTGGCCTTGCCGATCGCATGGATGGCGTTTTCGTAGTCGCGCAGGTAGCGCTTGGCGTCGTCGCTGGTCATCGCCGCTTCGCCCAGCATGTCGTAGGAGTAGCGAAAGCCCTTGGCCTCCAGGCGCTCGGCGTTGTGCAGCGCCTCGCCAATCGTCTCGCCGGTGACGAACTGCTCGCCCATCATGCGCATGGCCATGTCCACACCCTTGCGGATCAGCGGCTCGCCGCCCCGGCCGATCAGGCGGGTGAGCGACTGGCCCAGCGAGCCTTCGCTGTGCGTCGCTACCAGCTTGCCGGTCAGCACCAGACCCCAGGCGGCGGCATTGACAAACATCGACGGGCTCTTGCCCACATGGGCCTTCCACTGGCCGTGGGCAATCTTGTCGCGGATCAGGGCATCGCGCGTGGCGCTGTCGGGGATGCGCAGCAGCGCTTCGGCCAGGCACATCAAGGCAATGCCTTCTTGCGACGACAGCGCAAACTCCTGCAGCAGGCCTTGCACCAGGCCGGCGCGGCCGCTGTCGGCCTTGCGTTCGCGCAGCGCACGGGCCAGCTGCAGTGCCAAGGCATCGCCGGCCAGGCTGATGGCGGCCGGCGGCGTGGCCTGGGGCAGCAGTGCGGTTACGGCCTCGGTCTCTGGCTTGCGGTAAGCAGCGGTGATGGCGGCACGCAAGGCCGTGGCCGGCTGCAGTGCGGACACCAGTTCCTTAAAAACAGGAGCACTTAAGCCAGTCGGGCTGATGTCTGCGGCTGGGAATGGGACAGTGGTGGAGGACAGGTTGTCAACGACGGAGTTGGCAGTCATGGCGGGCTCGGTATGCAAGAAGCTAGTGAATGGCGCCAGTGTGATCGTTTGTGGTTTGAATTTCTCTCCATAATGTGGGCCATCCGTAGTGGAAAATTCTGCCCATGACCGCCATCATTGCCCCGCCGGAAGACCTGGACCGCATCGATCTGCGCATTCTGGCCGTGCTGCAGCGCGACGGCCGCATCTCCAACCTCAAGCTGGCCGAGGCGGTGTCGCTGTCGGCCACAGCGGTGCTGGCCCGCGTGCAGCGCCTCACCAAAGAGGGCTATATCACCGGCTACGAGGCGCGCTTGAACCCGCAAAAGCTGGGTGCGGCGATGCTGGTTTTTATCGAGGTGCTGCTCGACCGCACCACGCCCAATGTGTTTGACGAGTTCAAGGCAGCGGTGCAGGTGCGGCCCGAGATCATGGAGTGCCATATGGTGGCCGGCGGCTTTGACTATTTGGTCAAGATCCGCGTGGCCGATATGAACCACTACCGCCACTTTGCCGGTGAGGTGTTGTGGCAGCTGCCCGGCGTGCGCGAGACCCGCACCTATGCGGTGATGGAAGAGGTCAAAAGCTCCAACCGGCTGTACCTGGGCGGCAGTTGAGGCCCGGCGTTCTGCGCTGATTTGCAGTACACTGATCTTTCACGGCGCCGATTTGCTTCAGCTTGCGGGCGCTTTATAAATCCAGCTAAAGACTCGGTAGGCGACTGCACTCCATCGACCCGGCCTCGTTTTTAGCGTTGCCGGGTTTTTTATGTCATTCGTTGCGACACCCCAATCAATGCATTTCCCGGAGGCGCTCCCTCTGCAAAGCGGCGCCTCCATCCGCGACTACCACCTGGCCTACGAGACCTACGGCCAGCTCAATGCCGACCGCTCCAACGCCATCCTGGTCTGCCACGCGCTCAATGCCTCGCACCATGTGGCCGGCTACTACGAAGGCCAGGCCAAGAGCGAGGGCTGGTGGGACAACATGATCGGCCCGGGCAAGCCGGTCGATACCAACCAGTTCTTTGTCATCGGTGTCAACAACCTGGGCTCCTGCTTTGGCTCGACCGGCCCCATGCACCTGAACCCGGACGGCGGCCATGTCTATGGCGCTGATTTCCCGGTGGTGACGGTGGAAGACTGGGTCGATGCCCAGGCGCTGCTGCTGGATCGCCTCGGCATCACCCAACTGGCCGCCGTACTGGGCGGCAGCCTGGGCGGCATGCAGGCGCTGTCCTGGACCTTGCAGTACCCCGACCGCATGCGCCATGCGGTGGTGGTGGCCAGCGCGCCCTGTCTGTCGGCTGAGAACATTGCCTTCAACGAGGTGGCACGCCGCGCCATCGTGACGGACCCGGACTTCCATGGCGGGCACTTCTACCGCGAGGGCGTGATCCCCAAGCGCGGCCTGCGCATTGCCCGCATGATCGGCCACATCACCTACCTGAGCGACGATGTGATGAACCAGAAGTTCGGCCGCCAGCTGCGCGAAGGGCTGGATCTGAAATACAGCACCCAGGATGTGGAGTTCCAGATCGAGAGCTACCTGCGCTACCAGGGGGACAAGTTCAGCGACTACTTTGATGCCAATACCTATTTGCTGATCACCCGTGCGCTGGACTACTTTGACCCGGCCAAGTCGTTTGGCGGTGATCTGACCCAGGCGCTGGCAGTCGCCAAGGCGCGCTTCATGCTGGTGAGCTTCAGCACCGACTGGCGCTTTTCGCCAGCGCGCAGCCGCGAGATCGTCAAGGCCTTGCTCGACAACCGCCGCACCGTGAGCTACGCCGAGATTGATGCGCCCCATGGGCACGATGCCTTCTTGCTCGACGATGCGCGCTACATGGGCGTGATGCGTTCCTATTTTGAAAACATGGCCCGCGAATTGACGGCCGGCCATGCCAGCGCCCAGGAGGCAGCATGACCGAGTCCTCTTCCACCTTCCAGGCCATTGCCAACCTGGTGCCCAAGGGCGCCCGCGTGCTGGATCTGGGCTGCGGCGATGGCAGCCTGCTGGCCTACCTGCAGCGCGAGCGCCAGTGCAGCGGCTACGGCATCGAGTTTGACGACGCCAATGTGCTCGCCTGCGTGCGCCGGGGCGTGAACGTGCTGCAGCTGAACCTGGAGGACGGCCTGGCCATCTTCGAGGACAACAGCTTTGACATGGTGCTGCAGATCGACACCTTGCAGCATCTGCGCAATGCCGAGGTGATGCTGCGCGAGACGGCACGCGTGGGTAAGCAGGGCGTGGTGGCCTTCCCCAACTTTGCGCACTGGCCCAACCGCCTGTCTATCCTGCAAGGCCGCATGCCAGTGACCAAGCGCCTGCCCTACCAGTGGTACGACACGCCCAATATCCGCGTCGGCACCTTCAAGGATTTCGAGGTGCTGGCCCTCAAGAACAAGCTGCGGATTTTGGACAGCTTTGGCCTGCAGGGCGGCGAGGTGCGGCGTTGGCTGCCCAATGCCCGCGCGGGCACGGCGGTGTTCCACTTCGAGCACGCCTGAACGCGCTGCCCCTGGCGGCAGCGCTGCGCTGCAGCACCAGGGTTTTGCCCCAGGGCGATAGCCGAGCGGCGCTTGCGCTGTTACGCTTATGCCTGCGGCTGCCCTTGTCGTGGCAGCACCCCCAGGAGATTCACCCATGAACGCCCGCCTAGACGCCACCCAGCTGCAAGCTGATGCGGCCCTCAGCCATATCAGCCAGCAGTGGGACCGCGATATTCTTCGCCAGCTGACCGACTACATCGCCATTCCCGCCAAATCGCCGGGATTCGATAACAACTGGGAGCAGCATGGTTTCATCGACACGGTGGTGCGCAATGCCGCCACCTGGATCGAGGCGCAGAAGGTGGAGGGGCTGACACTGGAAGTGGTGCGCGTACCGGGCCGCACGCCGGTGCTGTTCTTCGAGGTGCCCGCCACCCAGGCGCAGAGCACACAGACCGTGCTGATGTACGGCCATTTGGACAAACAACCCGAGTTCTCCGGCTGGCGCAACGACCTGGGCCCCTGGACCCCCAAATACGAAGACGGCAAGCTCTATGGCCGGGGCGGCGCCGATGACGGCTATGCCACCTACGCCAGCGTGGCCGCCATTCAGGAGCTCAAGCGCCAGAATGTGCCGCACCCGCGCATTGTGGGCCTGATCGAGACCTGCGAGGAAAGCGGCTCGGGCGATCTGCCGGTTTACATCGACATGCTCAAACCCCGCCTGGGCGATGTCGGCCTGGTCATCTGCCTCGATAGCGGCGCTGGCAACTACGACCAGCTGTGGCTGACCACCAGCCTGCGCGGCATGGTGGCGGGCACCTTGAAGGTGGAGATCCTCACCGAAGGCGTGCACTCGGGCGATGCCTCGGGCGTGGTGCCCTCGTCCTTCCGCATCATGCGCCAGGTGCTGGACCGCCTGGAAGACAGCAAGAGCGGCCGCCTGTTGCCCGAGAGCTTTCACTGCGCGGTGCCGGCTGAACGCCTGGCCCAGGCGCAGGCGACGGCCGGCATTCTGGGCGAGGAGCTGTACAAGCGCTTCCCCTGGGCGCACTTTGACTGCAATGGCTCCAGCCTGTTTGCACTGCCCACCACCACCGACCCCACGCAAGCGCTGCTCAAGCGCACCTGGGAGCCGACCTTGTCCGTCACCGGCGCCGAAGGCCTGCCTGCGCTGCAGGATGCCGGCAATGTGCTGCGCCCCTACACCGCGTTCAAGCTCAGCCTGCGCCTGCCCCCGCTGGTCGATGCCACGCAGTGCATGCAAGAGCTCAAGGCCTTGCTCGAAGACAACGCGCCTTACCAGGCCAAGGTGACCTGGGAAGGCGCCAATGGCGCCAACGGCTGGAATGCGCCCAGCACCAGCGACTGGTTCCTGAACGCGCTCAACCAATCCAGCCGGGCGCATTTTGGTGCCGACTGCGGCTTTATCGGCCAGGGCGGCTCCATCCCGCTGATGGGCATGCTCAGCGCTGGTTTCCCCAAGGCGCAGATGATGGTCTGCGGCGTGCTCGGCCCCAAGAGCAATGCGCACGGGCCCAATGAGTTCCTGCATGTGCCGTATGCCAAGAAGCTGACCGCCGCGGTGGCCCAGGTGATTGCCAGCATGCCGACCACAGCCGCCTAAGCAGCCTTGGCCCTCAGGCAGCCGCCGCGTGCAGATGCGCACGGGGTGGCTGCCTTTTCTTTTTGACGACGACAACAACGCGCCCGCTATGACCGAGCCCTCCGCCCCCACCATCTTGTTTGACGGCACCGAACCCCTGGGCGCCAGTGCCGATCTGCAAGACAACGGCAAACCCTTTTTCTTTCAGCTGCCCAACGGCCAGAAGGCCTTTGTGATCCGCTGGCAGGGCCAGTTGCATGGCTGGATCAACGAGTGCCAGCACGCCAGCGTGGCGATGGATTTTGACGGCGATATTCTGGAAAGTGGCCGGCAGTTCATCCTCTGCCCCTACCACGGCGCCATCTACCAGCCCGATACCGGAAAATGCGTCGGCGGCCCCTGTCGGGGCTCCAGTTTGGATGCGGTGGCCGTCGAGGAGCGCGATGGGGCGATTTGGCTGACAAAGGGCTAGTGGCGGTATCGGCCTGGGCTGCCATGCCCAAGCACGCTCCCAAGAAATCCCTTTGGCGCGATACTGGCACCCTTAAAAATAAGCGGCCACTTCTGCCAGGCCGCTTGCGCTGCGCCCCCCTCGCCATGAAATCCCCTATCCGAATCGTTGACGTTGACCGCCTGGAGACCTGGACCAAGTACAAGTCCGGGCTCTGCGACAGCTGCGCGGCCAACTGCTGCACCATGCCGCTGGAGGTGCAGCTGCCCGATCTCGTGCGCCTGGGCTTGGTGGATGCCTTTGAGGTCGACAATATCGCGCACAAGCTGATCGCCAAGCGTCTGCTTAAGGCCCGGCTGATCGACCATTACAACCCCAAGCACAATATCTTCACAATGGCGCGCCGCGCCAGTGGCGACTGCCAGTTTCTCGACCCGGTGGCCCGGCGTTGCACCGTGTATGACAAGCGACCCGAGACCTGTCGCCTGCATCCCAAAAAAGGCCCTAAGCCGGGGTTTTGTGCCTATGGGCACAAAGATTTGCAATAAATCCTGCCTGGATTATCGGGGGCTGCGCTGGCCGAGCTGTTGGCTCAGCGCTCAGCGCGGTTTATACAGAGGGTAAATAGTCCTCTAGAATGGCTCGCGCACCTGCCACAGGTGTTGTCCAGGCCCTGTAAACGCAGGGCGAGGGCACTACTCAGCCAACGAGCCGATGCAAAAATCAAAAATTTTCTGGTCTTTGGGCGTGCTGGCGCTCTTGGCCGCCGTCCTCACGATTTATGGCCTGGGCCTGCACAACGGCCTGGTATTTGACGATGGCCGTCTGACCGATGGCACCATTTTCGGCCGCTATGGCAGCTTGATCGAGCCCAAGGTTCGCATGCTGTCCTATGGCAGTTTTGTTTGGGTGCAGTCGCTGTTTGGTGAGAGTATGGCCGTGCAGCGCGCTTTCAATATCTTGCTGCACCTGGCCACTTGCTATGCCATTTGGCTGCTGGTATCGGCACTGTTCAGACACACCGAGTTTTCTGAAGAAGCCCGTGCGCAGCCGGGTTTCGAGACGAATACCCGTATCGCCATTTTTGCCGCTGTCGCGCTGTTTGCCGTGCACCCGGTGGGCGTATATGCCGTGGGTTATCTGGTCCAGCGCAGCATGGTGATGATGACCCTGTTTTCCGCGCTGGCCTGCTGGGCCTATATCCGGGCCTTGTTCGGTGCCGGCCTGCAATGGGCGGCGCTGGCGGTGGTTTTCCTGCTCTGCGCCTTGATGAGCAAGGAGCATGCGGTGGTGCTGCCGGCGCTGGCCTTGCCGCTGTATGTGTTTGTCAAACGGCCCTCCTGGAAAAAGCTGCTGGCCATCGCCGTGGCGATTGTGCTGCTCATCGGCGTGTTAGCCGCGCTGCTGTGGACGCAGCTGGGCGCCTTTGTCGGCGCGGTGGCCACCGATGACACCTCCTGGGCCTATGTGCGCCAGCTGGAGCAGCTCTACCCCGGCATCACCTCGTCGATCTACCCGCTCAGCCTGCTCAACCAGGGCAAGCTGTTTTTCCAGTACGGCCTGTTGTGGCTGCTGCCCAATGTGCAGTGGATGGCGCTGGACCTGCGCCCGGTCTTTCCTCTGAGCTTTGGCAGCCTGCCCCATTTGCTGGGTGGCCTGGGCTATGTGGCACTGGTGATTGGCAGCGCCGTCCTGCTGCTGCGCAAACGTGATGCCTGGGGCCTCGTTGGCTTGGTGCTGCTGTGCACGGCGCTGCTGTTCAGCACCGAGTTTGTCACCGCCTGGTTGCAAGACCCCTTTGTGCTCTACCGCAGCTATGTCTGGGCGATGCTGCTGCCCGCCTTGCTGGCGCTGGTGCTGTTGCTTTTTCCGCGCAAGCTGATGGTGGCCATCGCCTGCGCGGCTGGCCTGGTGCTGACGGCCTTGGCCGCAGAGCGCAGCCTGAGCCTGAAGACGCCCTACACCGCCTGGAGCGATGCGGCCCAGAAGGTCGATGCGCAAGCCCCCTTCAATGCATTTGGCCGCTGGCGCCCCTTTATCAACCGAGGCGCCGACCTGATGGAGAACCTGATTTACGAACAGGCGCTGCAGGATTTTGAAAAAGCCGTGGCGCTGCAAGAGCCGCTGGGCTCGGCCCAGTTCAACCGGGGCATGGCGCTGGAGCTGCTCAAGCGCTATCCCGAGGCCTTGGTGGCGTTTGATGCTGCGCAAAAGCAGGGCTTTGACAACGCGGCCCTGGCCTACCACCAAGCCACCGCCTACAAGATGACGCAGCAGATGGAGCCCGCTTTCCAGGCCTACGCCAAGGCGCTGACCCAGCAGCCCGAAGCGCTGCTGGTGCCCAAGATCCTGCTGGAGCAGGCCGAGGTGGCTATCCCCTCTGGTCACTACGATGTGGCCATCGCCAACTACCAGCGCTTGCTGCAGATATCGCCGGGCAACACCCGCCTGGAAGTGGGCCTGGGCATTGCGCTGATCGGCAAGCAGGATTTTGCGCAGGCCTTGCAGATCTTTGATGCCTCGCTCGCGCGCCAGCCCAATCCGCCGGCTTATTACGGCAAGGCCCTGGTCTACCGCGCCCAGGGCGACCGGACCCAGGCCATCCACAACATGCAGCGCGCCAGCGCGATGGACCCGGGCAACCCGGTCTACCAGCGGCTGCTGCAGCAAATGCAAGGCGGGCAGTAGCATGCTGCGCCATTGGCTGGGCCGGCCCAAGGCGCCGCGCCTGCATGCGCGCACAGGCCAGGCGCCATTGCGCGTGCTGCATGTGGGCAAGTTCTATCCGCCGTACCGGGGCGGCATGGAATCGTTTCTGGCCGATCTGATCGAGCAGCAGCGCGCCAGCGGTATCGACGCCTATGCGGTGGTGCATGGCGATCCACTGCCCGATGACCCGCCTTGGCTCATCCGCGTGCCGGTGCAGATCACCTTGGTGTTTGCGCCGATAGCGCTGGGTTTTCCGCTGGCGCTGCACCGGGCCATTGCTGCCTTCAAGCCCGATGTGCTGCATTTGCACATGCCCAACAATGCCGCGTTCTGGGCCTTGTTGATGCCGGCCGCGCGCCGGGTGGCCTGGGTGACGCACTGGCACTCCGATGTGCTGATCTCCAAATGGGACAGCCTGCTGCAGCTGTGCTACCAGGTCTACAAACCCTTCGAGACCAAGCTGCTGCGGCAAAGCGATGCCATTCTGGCCACATCGCCGCCTTACATGGCCGCCAGCATTCCGCTCCAGCGCTGGCTGTTCAAGACCTTGGCCATTCCGCTGGGCTTGAAGCCGCTGGGCCCCGCCGCGCTGGAACAGGCCCAGACGCCGCCGGCCGCGTTGTGGGGCGATGTGCGCCTGCGCGTGCTGTCGGTCGGGCGGCTGACCTATTACAAGGGCTTTGACACCTTGATCTCGGCAGTTGCGGGCTTTGCCGATGTGCAACTGCTGATTGCCGGCGAAGGTGAGCAGCGCAAGGAGCTCGAAGCACTGATTGCGCGTGAGCGTGCCCAGCAGGGTTGCGCCAACGTCCAACTGCTCGGCCAGGTCAGCGAAGCGCAAAAGCATGCGCTGTTCAACAGCTGCGATATCTTTGCGCTGGCGTCGCGCGAGCGCACCGAGGCCTTTGGCCTGGTCCTGATCGAAGCCATGCAGCATGGCAAGCCCTGTATGGCGTCAGACCTCGATGGCTCGGGCATGTCCTGGGTGGTGGGGCAGTCGGGCAGCGGCCAGTGCTATGCCCCCGACCAGGTGCAGGCCTGGAAAGAGGCCATACGCCAGGCCCTGGCCGCCAAGGCGCAGCTGGCCGAGCGGGGCCTGGTAGCGCAGCAGGCCGCCGATGCCTATTTCAGCATCGGCCAGTGCGAGCGGCGCATTGCCGAGGTCTATGACAGCCTGCGGCCTGCAGCCGAGCCCGCGCCTGCGTTGCCCCATGTGGCTGTGCCTGCCCGGACATTGCAGGTGGCCGTGGTGCAGCAAGCGGGCCAGTGGCCGGCGCTGGTGCAATGGCAGGCGGCCCACCCTGAGCGCCTGCTGTTGTGTGTGGATGCCAGCGGGGAGTCGCTGGCTGCCCGCCCAGCCCAAGACGGGCTGGCAACGGTGTCATTGGCAGACCTGCGTTGGCCGGAGGTGATCGAGCTTATCCAGCGGCTGGCGGAAGAGCAGGGGCTGAGCGATCTGTCTATCTGCGCGGCGGCTGATCTGTGGGGCCAGACCAGTGGCACTGCAGCCACGCCCCCTGAGCCCGGCTTTTGGCAGCGCTGGCTGGCACGGCGTGGCGTTCGCCATCTGCAGCTGGGGCAGGGCGCGCTGGTGCTGCGCGGCGCAGAGTTGGCGGCCTGGGTCGGCGCGCGCCATGCGATGCTGGGCAGGCATTTGTTCATGCGTATCGGCGCCGCATCGCAGGCCTAGGCGTTTTGTCGCTTGCCCTGTGCTTGCTGGGCCGCTGGCTCAGCAGCCCAGCAGCATCGGCGGGCGTACCACCGCCAGCACGCTGGCCGCCATGCCCATACCCAGCAGCAAGCCCCGGCGCCAATGCGGCCAGTGGCGGCTGACATGCTCCATACCCAGCGCAGCCGGTACGGCGGCAAAAAAGATGCCGTAGTTGAGCACGCGCAATAACCAGTTGGTGTCCAGCAGCCACCAGGAGGCGGCTACCGACAGCAGACCTAGCAGCGCAATGCCCGCCAGCACACAGACCAGAAAACGGGCCATGCCCGGATCGATCCGGCTGTGGTGAAAGCCGCCGAGCCAACGCCCGGCGCCCACCAGCAAAAAACCGGCAAACAGCAGGTTGCCGGACTGGAACAGCACAAACCGGACCCAGGAGCCGCCATACGGTGCCCAAGCCGCAGGTGGCAGCAGATAGGCTTGCATGGTGAGCACCAGCAGCGCAGCGATGCACAGCGACCATCCGGCAGCGCGCTGGTGGCGCAGCAAGCCGGCCACCGCAGCCGCCGGCCAATGGGCCTGGCCATGCCACCAGCGGCGGCTGGCCCAGGCCAGTGCCGCCACCAGCAGCAGCACGCCCAGGGAGGCAGGCAGGCTCAGCGGCCAGTGCTGAAAATGGGCCTGCCGCAGGTCGCGCAGCATATCGGTGTAGGGGCCGCCGGGCCAGGCATAGACCGTAAAGCTGGCGATGGCCAACAGCGCGACAACCAGGTGGCGCAAAGTCCAGCGGCGCTGCGCCATGCTGTGGGCCACCACCAGGACCAGGCAGAGAAAGACCAGCACCGCGTGGCTCAGGATATGGGTAAAGGCCACGGCAGGCAGGGCGACAAAAAAAGCCAGGCCGCCCCGGTGCTGCAGCCAGCGCCAGGCCGAGATGGTGCCCAGAAACACTGCCAATTGGCCCCATTGCTGCGGGCGTGCCTCCAGCAAGGGCGCCCAGAAATAGCTGGACAGCGCCAGGGTCGCAAACACGGGAACCAAGGTCTTGAGCCCCAGGCGGTAGTAGCCCCAGCTCAAACCGCCCACCACGATAAACACCCCGCAGACCCCCATCCAGGGCATCACCTGGGCATGGCTGGAATCGGTATACCAGGCGGCCTGGCGCAAGGTGTTCACAAAGGCGGGCCCCGAGACCGGCCAGGCGACGCCTCGGTCCAGCTGCTGGGCAATGCCGATCCAATTTTTCTCGTCGTTGACGCACAGCGGGTAATCCAGCAGCACCCGCATCACACACGCAAGCAGCGCAAACAGCGCCGCCCAGGCCAGCAGGGACAGCACCCGCGTGCGCAGTGCCAAATACGGCAGCGGCGCTGAGTGGGCAGCGGGTGGTGACAGGGGCGGGGCGGGCAAGGGCATCTGCGCTGCAGTGTAGAGGGCCTCAAGCAATATGGGAGAAATCTGGGCGTTTTTGTTGCATTAATTGGTACAGCGCCTGGGCTACCAAGGACAGGCTGGGCTCGCGCCTGCGCACCATGTAGATCTGGCGGTCCATGCCCGGCAGGTGCATGGGCCGGGTGACCAGGCCGGGCTGCGCGAAGTGAAACAGGCTGAGGGCAGGCACCACGCTGATACCCATGCCCGCCTTGACCAGGCCCATCACGGTGGCCAGCTGCTCCACCTCCACCAGGGTCTGCATGGCTTGCGGAAAAAAGGCGGCATCCAGGTACTGGCGTACGCTGCTGTGCCGCGCCAGGTGGATGAAAGGCCAGGGGCTGAGGTCGGCCAGCTGCACCTCGTCCAATGTAGCCAAGGGGTGGTCTTCCGGGCAGACCAGGTGAAAGCGGTCACTGCAAAAGGGCTCCGCCCGCAGGTCGGGCGTATCGGCGCGGATGGCGGCCAGCGCAAAGTCCGCATCGCCATTGGCCACGGCCGCAATACAGGGCTCGGACAGCACATCGAAGACCTGCAGCTGCACGCCAGGGTGCTGTCTCGCAAACTGGCGCAGCACCGGCGGCAGCCAGCCCGCAGCCAGCGACGGTAGCAAGGCCACCGCCACCCGGCCGTGCGCGAGCTGGGCCGTATCGCGCATGGCTTTTTCGCAGGCGGCAAATTCGGCAGCAATGCGCTGGGCCGACAGCAAAAACTGCTCGCCCTCCGGCGTCAGCAGCACATGCCGGGTGCTGCGCTCAAACAGGCGCAGGCCTACCGTGGTCTCCAGGCTGCGGATCAGCGCGCTAAAGGCTGGCTGGGACAGGTGGCAGAGGCTGGCTGCGCGGGTGAAGCTCTTCTGGCTGGCCAGCGCCAGAAAGGCCTGTATGTCGCGGGCAGAGAGATTCATTTGTATTGCCGATTAATTAATCTCAATTATCGATTTCACAACATAGAGCCTATTTTCTATAGTGGCCTGCAGGAGATGCTATGGAGACAGACAACAAAGCGGCCGCGCCCATGCTGATTGGCTGCGCGGCAGGATTCTCGGGCGACCGGGTGGATGCGGCAGGGCCGGTGGTGCAGGCGCTGGTGGCCTTGCAGCAGCCCGCGTTTTTGATTTTTGAGACCCTGGCCGAGCGCACCTTGGCGCTGGCCCAGCTGGCCCGGCGTGACGATCCCGAGGCCGGCTACGAGCCATTGCTGCTGGAGTTTTTGCGCCCGGTGCTGGCCGCATGCCTGGCCCACCGCATCCGTATCGTCAGCAATTTTGGCGCGGCCAACCCACAAGGCGCCGCCCGTGCCATTGCCGCGCTGGCCCGCAGCCTGGGCCTGCGCGCGCCCCGCATTGCCGTGGTGCAGGGCGATGACCTGAGTGGCCCGGCCCACCGGCCCATGCTGGCCCAGGCGCTGGGTGCGCAGATGCCGCAGCAGCCGCTGGTCAGCGCCAATGCCTATATTGGCGCGCGGCCGATTGCCGAGGCCCTGCAGGCGGGCGCCGATATCGTGGTCTGCGGCCGGGTGGCCGACCCCTCACTGGTGCTGGGCCCGGCGATGGCGCATTTTGGCTGGGCCTGGGACGACTGGGACTGCTTGGCCCGCGCGACGATGGCTGGGCATCTGCTCGAATGCGGCACCCAGGTGAGCGGCGGCTATTTTGCCGACCCGGGCTACAAGGACGTGCCGGGCATGGACCAGCTGGGCTACCCGATAGCCGAAATCGACGACAGCGGCAACTGCAGCATCTTCAAGCCCGAAGGTACGGGTGGCTGCATCACGCCGGCCACGGTCAAAGAGCAACTGCTCTACGAGATACACGACCCTAGCTGCTACCTGACCCCCGATGTGGTGGCCGATATCAGCCAGGCCCGGGTGCTGGCTGAGGGAGAGAACCGGGTGCGGCTGGAGGGCGTCGTCGGCCATCCACGCCCCGACACCCTCAAGGTCAACACCTGCTATGCCTCAGGCTGGTTTGCCGAGGCCGAGATTTCCTACGCCGGGCCCCGCGCGGCCGAGCGTGCGCGGCTGGCGGCGCAGACCGTCGCCCAGCGCCTGCAGGGCATTGCGCCAATACGCAGCGACTTGATTGGCGTGACCAGCGTCTGGGGCAACGATGCCAGCGATTGGCTGGCCGGTGCCGACCTGTCTACCGCATCGCCCGATGTGCGCCTGCGCATGGCCTGGCAGCATGCCGACAAAGCCACCGCCGCCCGCCTGCCGCGCGAGGTGAATGCGCTGTACTGCTGCGGCCCGGCAGGGGGCGGAGGCGTGCGCAGCCATATGCGCCAGCGCCTGGGCATGGTGTCCTGCCTGGTGCCCCAGCAGCTGATTGCCACGGGCTTTGAATGGGCTCAAGACGGAGCCACTACCCCATGAATGACACGATCACCACCCCGCTGTACCGCCTGGCCCACGGGCGCACGGGCGACAAGGGCAACCGCTCCAACATCAGCGTGATTGCTTGGCATCCCGCGCTGTGGGAGGTCATCTGTGACCAAGTCACCGAAGCGGCCGTGGCCGCGCTGTTTGCCGACCGCCAGCCGAGCCAGGTGCAGCGCTACCTGCTGCCCCAGTTGCAGGCGATGAACCTGGTGCTGGACGAGGTGCTGGATGGCGGCGTCAACGACGCGCTGAACCTCGACAGCCATGGCAAGACCTTGTGCTTTCGCGTGCTGCAGATGCCGATTGCGCTGCCCGCGCATTTGCAAATCCATCTGGTAGGCCCTGCGCCTTGAGATGGACGAATAAAAAACCAACCGGAGACAAAAGATGAAATTTCCCACCCGCCGCCACCTGCTGGCCTATGCCGCCACCCTGGCCCTCAGCCCGCTGGCTTTTGCCCAGGGCGACTACCCGTCCAAACCCATCACCTTTGTGGTGCCCTTTGCGGCAGGCAGTGCCACCGACCAGCTGGCGCGTGCGCTGGGCCAGGCGATTACCGAGCAGACCCGCCAGCCGGTGATCGTCGAGAACAAGGCCGGTGCCAGCGGCATGATTGCGGCGCAGGCCGTTGCCAAGGCCCCGGCCGATGGCTACACGGTGCTGATCACCACCAACACCACGCATGCGGCCAATATCCACCTCTACCGCAAGCTGTCCTATGACCCGGTCAAGGACTTCACACCCATCACCGGACTTGGCAAGGGCGGCCAGGTGCTGGTGGTGCCTGCCAATGCACCTTACCAATCGGTGGGCGATCTGCTGGCCTATGCCAAGGCCAACCCGGGCAAGCTCAGCTTTGGCAGCGGCAGCTCGTCAAGCCGGGTGGCTGGGGAGATGCTCAAGCAGCTGGCGAATGTGGACATCCTGCATGTCCCCTACAAGAGCAATCCCTTGGCCATCACCGACCTGCTGGGTGGCCAGATCAACCTGATGATCACCGATGTCTCCACGGGTGTGCCGCAGATCAAGGCCGGCAAGCTGCGTGCTTTGGGCTATTCCACCCAAAAGCGCAGCGCCCAGCTGCCCGATGTGCCGACCATTGCTGAGGCCGGTGTGAAGGGCTATGACATGGGCTACTGGTTTGCCGCCTATGCGCCTGCCAATGTGCCCACTGCCGTCAGCGCCAAACTGCACCAGCTGCTGGGCCAGGCGGTTGGCAGTGCCGCTGCCAAGTCCTTCTTCGAGATGTCCGGCTCCGAGCCCTGGACGACGAGCCAGACCGAGCTGGCGCAGTTCCAGGCGACGGAAACCACCAAATGGGGGCAGGTGATCAAGGCGGCGGGTATTACGCCAGAGTAAAGCGCGCCGCTTAAAGGATCCAGCGTTTGGGCAGCATGCGCTTGATCTCCGCCTTGGCCAGGTCAATAAAAGGCTTGAGCACCAAGGTGGAGGCATGGCGGTTGGAGAGCACCATCGAGTACTCGCAGGGGACGGCGGGCTCGAACAGCACAAACTTCACATCGGGCCCGTGGTAGCTGCAGGCCGTGAGCGGGTCGATGATCGCCAGCCCGGCGCCCGCTTCGACCAGCTTGATGGCGGCATACGAGATCTGGGTCTCGATGTTCACGCGGCGCTGCACCCGGTTGACGAGGAACAGGCTGTCCAGCTTGGTGCGGGTCTCCAGCATTGTGGGCAGCGACACCAGCGGTTCATCGACAAAGTCGATCGGTGACAGGCTGTTCTTGCGGGCCAGCTTGTGGCCGGCCGGCACCGCCACCACCAGCTTGCCGATCACCAGGGTCTCCAGCCCCTTGAAGCGCGTGTGGTCGGGCGAGAGCATCACAAAGCCGATATCGCAGCGCTCGGCCTGCACCATGTCCAAGGCGGCCGGCGAGGCCTGCATGTGCAAGGTCACCAGGGTCTCGGGGAACTGGGCGCTGAACTTGGCAATGGCGCTGGGCAAAAAGGACGTGGCCATGGCCGGCGCAGCCGTCACCTCCAGCCGCTGCAGGCGCCGAAAACGCACGTTCTCGGAGATGTTTCTGATGCGCTCTATGCCCATCAGTGCCTGGTGTACGTCTTCCAGCAGCAAGGTCGCCGCTGAGGTGGGCTGCAGCCGGCTTTTGACCCGCTCGAACAGCGGCACACCGATGCGCGCCTCGAATTCGGCGATCAACCGCGTGACCACCGGCTGGGTCACCTCCAGCGACTGGGCGGCCGCCGTGACCGAGCGGCGCAGCATCAGCGCCCGAAACGCCTCCAGGTGCCGCAGTGTGATCTTCTTATCCATGTTGTAAAGACATGAGTTGATGGCCTAATGCAATCCAATAGTGTACAAAATTAATATTTATTCATAAATTTCAATACTTTATCGATTAACGATTTTCCATCCCATAAAGGCATTGAAGCAGGCATACACCGATTCAATTTTGCACTCAGATGCCTATCATTGGGAACCAGACAGATTCAATTTCACTTTAGCCCCACTTACTTTTTGGAGGTAATTTCGATGACCGTATCCCGTCTGGCTCTCTCCCTGGCTGCTGCCTTTGCTGCCACCGCTGGCATTGCCCATGCTGAAGACATCTATGTCGGTGGCTATGGCGGCTCGACCGAGACCGCCTTCAAGCAAAAGATCATTCCCGCCTATGAGAAGCTGACCGGCAACAAGGTCATCTACGTGCCTGGCAACTCCACCGACACCCTGGCCAAGCTCCAGGCCGAAAAGAACAACCCCCAGTACGACGTGGCGCTGATGGACGACGGCCCGATGGAGCAGGCGGTGCAGTTCGGCTTCTGCGGCGATATCGAGGCCGCACCGGTCTACAACGACCTCTACCCGATGGCCAAGACCGCGGGCAACAAGTCGCTGAACCTGGGCGTCATCGCCACCGGCCTGTTCTACAACGAAGAAGCCTTCAAGAAGGCCGGCTGGGCCGCTCCCACGTCGTGGAACGACCTCAAGGACAAGAAGTTCAAAAGCAAGACCGTGATCCCGCCGATCAACAACGGCTACGGTCTGCAGACGCTGCTGATGTTTGCCGAAATCAACGGCGGCGGCGCGAGCAATATCGACCCTGGCTTCCAGGCGCTGATCAAGGAAGTGGGCCCGAATGTGCTGGCCTGGGAGCCGTCGCCGGGCAAGATGACCGAGCTGTTCCAGAACGGCGATGCCGTCATCGGCGTCTGGGGCAGCGGCCGCGTCAAGGCGCTGGCCGATACCGGCTTCCCCGTGAAGTTCGTCTACCCCAAGGAAGGCGCGTTTGCGCTGTTCACCTCCGTCTGCCCCGTTGCCAAGAAGCAGCCCAAGGCCGGCGCGCAGAAGTTCGTGCAGTTCCTCTACACGCCTGAGTCGCAAACGGCGCTCGCCGAGACCCAGGCCTGGGGCCCCATGAACAGCAAGGTCAAGTTGGACGACAAGGTCGCCAAGCAAGTGCCTTATGGCCCCGAGCAGATCGCCCAGCTGAAGACCGTGGACTACAAGATCGTCAACGTCAAGCGTTCGGAGTGGACTAACCGCTGGAACCGCACCGTCGAGCGTTAAACCTTCATCCCTGGCCCCGCTCAGGACGCCAGGGATAGGCGTTAACCCGCCAGCCGCCCTACACAGGCCTGCCGCGCCGCCCCACGCGGGCCGCAGGCCCCGGAGTTTCACATGAGTTTTCTACGTATCGAGGG
>JAVWTB010000027.1:0-37215 GCA_036667955.1 Comamonas sp. | reverse complement strand
TGCCTTCCAGCGCGCTGCGGGTGGTGTCGATGTAGTACGGCGCCCAGTTGATGATAGCCGAGCCCAGGTGGGCCTTGGGGCCGTAGGCGGTCATGTCCGAATCCCAACCAAAGGCGCGCTTGCCTTTTTCTTCGGCGGTCTTGAGCACGGCCGGCGAGTCGGTGTTCTGGAACAGAATGTCCGCGCCGCCATTGATCAGGCTGGTCGCCGCCTCGGTTTCCTTCGGAGGGCTGAACCACTCATTGACCCAGACCACCTTGGTGCTGATCTTGGGGTTCACGCTTTGCGCACCCAGGGTGAAGCTGTTGATGTTGCGGATCACCTCGGGGATAGGCACCGAGCCCACCACGCCCAGCGTGTTCGATTTGGTCATCGCGCCAGCGATGATGCCGGCCAGATAGGCGCCTTCGTAGGTGCGGCTGTCATAGGTGCTGACATTGCCGGCCACCTTGTAGCCCGTGGCGTGTTCCCATTTGATATCGGCAAACTCGGGCGCCAGCTTCTGGATCACATCCATGTAGCCAAAGGTGGTGCCAAACACCAGCTTGTTGCCTTGGGTCGCCATGTCGCGCAGCACGCGTTCGGCGTCCGCACCTTCGGGCACGCTTTCGACAAAGCTGGTCTGGATCTTGTCGCCAAATTCCTTCTCCAGCGCCTTGCGTGCCTGGTCATGCGCAAAGGTCCAACCGCCGTCACCCACAGGGCCGACGTAGGCAAAAGCAATCTTCAGCGGATCAGCAGCAGGGGCGGCGGCGGGTGCAGCTGCCGGTGCGGGCGCTGGCGCCTCTTCCTTCTTGCTGCAGCCTACGACAGCAGCAGCGGCCAGTGCCGACAGTGCGGCAACCTTGATCAACGAACGCTTACGGAAATCAGTCATCAGTGTGTCCTCGAATGTTGTTGGAATGTCGAGCCATGCAAGCCGCGACGCAGCCCTGCAGCGGGTGGAACATCGCCCGGCCAATATATGCATAAATCGGGCCAGGTTCCAGGTGCAGCCAAGCCGCCGCGCTGCACCGTTGTTTGTGTGCCAGCGGCCAGACACCGCCTCAAGGCAGATACCCGACCGCTGGGCAAGCATGCCAGGCGCTTACTTGGCGCCAGGCACCGCCCCTTCGATGCCCTTGACATAGAAGTTGATGCCGCGCAGGAAGGCGTCATCGCCCACCGTGCCGCTGGCCAGCACTTCCTGGCCCTTGTTGTCCACGATCGGGCCAGTCCACACGGCAAAGCTGCCGTCCTTCATGCCGGACCGGGCTTTGGCGACCTTGTCCTTGGCTTCCTGGGGCACTTGGTCGGCGATCTTGACCAGGTCCATGGCGCCTTCCTTCACACCCCACCAGAAGTTGCCCGTCTGCCACTTGCCAGCCAGCGTGTCTTCCACCACCTTGCTGTAGTAAGGCGTCCAGTCGATCACAGCCGAGCCCAGGTGCGCCTTGGGCGCGAAGGCGCTCATGTCGCCGTCCTTGCCAAAGGCGTAGACGCCGCGCTCTTCTGCGGTCTTCAGCACCGCTGGCGAGTTGGTGTTCTGGTACATCACATCCACGCCGCCGTTGATCAGGCTGGTCGCCGCTTCCGATTCCTTGGGCGGTGCAAACCATTCGTTCACCCAGACGACCTTGGCCTGGATGCTCGGGTCCACGCTTTGCGCGCCCAGCACAAAGCTGTTGATGTTGCGTACGACTTCCGGAATCGGCACCGAGGCCACCACGCCGACCGTCTTGGTCTTGGTCATTGAACCGGCGACGATGCCGGCCAGGTAGGCGCCTTCAAAGGTCTTGGTGTCGTAGACCGCCACGTTGTCGGCCTGCTTGTAGCCGGTGGCGTGTTCGAACTTCACATCTTTCAGGTCCGCCGCCGCCTTCTGCACAAACTCCTGGTAGCCAAAGCTGGTGGCAAACACCAGCTTGTTGCCCTGGCCTGCCATGTCGCGCAGCACGCGCTCGGCATCGGCCGATTCGGGCACGCTCTCCACCATCGAGGTCTCGATCTTGTCGCCAAATTTCTGCGCAATCGCCTTGCGGGCCAGCTCGTGCTGGAAGGTCCAGCCGCCGTCGCCGATGGGGCTGACATACATGAAGCTGACCTTGAGCTTGTCAGCGGCAGGTGCGGCGGCAGCTGGGGCTGCAGCGGCCGGGGCCGCTGGCTCTTCTTTCTTGCCGCAGGCGGACAGAGCCGCCAAAGACAGGGCCGACAGGCCGATCAGCTTGATCACGGAGCGCTTGCGCACGTTTTGCATAGATGAATCCTTGGTTTTTTGAAGAACGGACAAAAATCGGGTCGCTGTCATCGTTGTTATGACCCTGGGTAGAACGGCTTGCCCAAAGAGGCTGGCATATTGGCGCGAATCCATGCCGGATTGCGCGATATCAGCACCAGCACCACGATGGTGGCCAGGTAAGGCAGCATGGACAGCAGCTGGCTAGCCAACTGCACGCCGCTGGCCTGCAGGTGGAACTGCAGCATGGTCACCCCACCAAACAGGTAGGCGCCCAGCAGCACACGCGCAGGCCGCCAGGTGGCAAAGGTGGTCAGCGCCAGCGCAATCCAGCCCCGGCCCGAAACCATGCCTTCCACCCACAGGGGGGTGTAGACGGTCGAGACATAGGCGCCGGCCAGGCCGCACATCGCGCCGCCAAAGACCACCGCCATCAGGCGGATGCGGCGCACCGGGTAGCCCAGCGCATGGGCGGAGCTGGGCGATTCACCCACAGCACGCAGCACCAGGCCGGCGCGCGTTCGGTAGAGGAACCACATCATCACCAGCACCAGCGCCATGGCACCATACACCAGCGGGTGCAAGGTAAAGAGCGCCGGGCCCAAGAGCGGGATATCGGCCAGGCCCGGGATCGCATACTTGGGCAGGCTGGGCAGCTTGGCCTGCACATAGGACAGGCCGACAAAAGCCGAGAAACCCGCGCCGAACAAGGACAGCGCCAGGCCGGTGGCGTACTGGTTGGTGTTGAGCCAGATCACCAGCACGCCAAAGATGGCGGCCAGCCCCGCGCCCGCCAACATCCCCGCGCCAAAGCCCAGCCAGGTGCTGCCGGTGTGGACCACGGTGGCAAAGCCGGCAATGGCTGCGCAGAGCATCATGCCCTCCGCCCCCAGGTTGACGATGCCAGCCTTCTCATTGATCAGCAGGCCCAGCGCCGCCAGCGCCAATACGGTGCCAGCGCTCAGGGTTGCGCCCAAAAGCAGTGCATAGGATTCCATCACAGGCCTCCCTTCACTGCCGCGCGCGATGCCACCCAGCGCAGGCGGTAGACCACCAAGGTGTCGCAAGCGAGCAAGGTGAACAGCAGCAGCCCCTGGAAAACGCCCGTCAAGGCCTTGGGCAAGCCCAGGCGCGACTGCGCCAGCTCACCGCCGATATAGAACATGCTCATAAGAATCGCGGAGAAAACCATGCCCACCGGATGCAGGCGACCGACAAAGGCGACGATGATGGCCGCAAAGCCATAGCCGGCGGGCACATAGGGCGTGAGCTGGCCCAAGGGGCCGGCCACTTCCAGCGCGCCGGCCAGGCCCGCGGTGGCGCCCGAGATCATCAATGCCGTCCACAAGGCCTTGCGCGACGAAAAGCCCGCATAACGCGCCGCCGATGGCGCCAGACCGCCCACCTGCTGCGCCAGCCCGGCACGGGTGCGGAACAGGTAAACCCACAGCAACGCAGCACCGGCAAGCGCAATCAGCACACCGATGTTCATGCGCATGCCTTGCACCAACTTGGGGATCTGCGTGACTTTCTCAAAGCTCTTGGTCTGCGGAAAGTTGTAGCCCATCGGGTCTTTCCAGGGGCCATAGACCAGGTAGCCCAGCACCAAGGTGGCCACATAGACCAGCATCAGGCTGACCAGGATCTCATTGGCATTGAAACGGTCACGCAGCCAGGCGACGATGCCGGCCCAGAGCATGCCGCCCAGCATGCCGGCGAGCAAGATGACGGGAATGATCCAGGGGCCGCTGTTCTTGTCGGCCAGCAAGGCCATGCCGCCAGCGGCCACGGCGCCAATCACAAACTGGCCTTCGGCGCCAATGTTCCAGACATTGGAGCGAAAGCACACCGCCAGGCCGAGCGCAATCAGCAGCAGCGGCGTGGCCTTCATCGTCAGCTCACCCAGCGCATAGGCGGACTTGATGGGCTCCCAGAAGAAAGCCTGCAGGCCCTTGACAGGGTCCTTACCCAGCAGCATGAACAGGCCCACGCCAATCACCACGGTGATCAGCAAGGCCAGCACCGGTGAGCCAAAGGTCCAGAAACGGGAGGCCTGGGGACGTTGCTCCAACTTAAGCATGCTGGCCCCCTTGGATCTCGACCGAAGCCCTGGCGGCAGCAGCAGCGCTGCGCCCTTCCCACAGGCCACTCATCCACTCGCCGATCAGTTGCACGGAGGCATCGGCCCGGGCCACCGAAGGCGACAGGCGCCCCTTGGCCATCACATGCAGGCGGTCGCTGATGTCAAACAATTCTTCCAACTCCTCACTGAGCACCAGCACGGCGCAGCCCGCATCGCGTAGCGCCAAAATCTCGCCACGGATCTGCGCGGCCGCACCCACATCCACGCCCCAGGTCGGCTGCGAGACGATCAGCAGCCGGGGCTTGGCGTCGATCTCGCGGCCGACAATGAATTTCTGCAGGTTGCCGCCCGAGAGCGACTGGGCAGTCGCCTGCGGCCCACCGGCCTTAACGCCAAAGCGCGCAATAATGCTGCGCGCCATCTCATCGAGCTGGCCCATGCGCAGCCAACCGGCAGTGCCCAGCATCTCGTTGCGGGTCAGCACCAAGTTGTGCGCCAGGCTCATGCTGGGGACTGCGCCGCGCCCCAGGCGCTCTTCAGGCACAAAATGCAGGCCCAGCGCGCGGCGCTGGCCCGGGCCCATGCGGCCCACCGGCGTCTGGTCCACCAGCACCATCTGCGGCTCGGCGCGTGTGTCTTCGCCCGAGAGCGCATACAACAACTCCCGCTGGCCGTTGCCCGACACCCCGGCAATACCCACCACCTCGCCGGCGCGCACCTGCAGCGCAATGTCCTGCAAATCCATGCCAAAGGGGTCTTGCCGCTCCAGGCGCAGCTGCTGCACCTGCAGTACGGCAGCGCCCACTTCGCTGGGCCGCAGCTCCAGGCGGGGCGGCTCGGCACCAATCATCATGCGCGACAGCGATGCATTGCTGTGCTCGCGCGGATCGCATTCACCCGTCACCTGCCCGCCGCGCACCACCGTGCAGGCCGTGCACAACGCGCGGATTTCATGGAGCTTGTGGCTGATGTAGAGAATGCTGCAGCCTTCGGCCGCGAGCTGGCGCAGCACCACAAACAGCTTCTCAACCGCCTGCGGAGTAAGCACGGACGTCGGCTCATCGAGGATCAACAGCCGGGGCCGCGTCAACAGCCCCCGGATGATCTCCACCCGCTGCATCTCGCCGACCGAGAGGCTGTGCACCGGGCGCAAGGGGTCAATCTCCAGACCATACTCGCCCGCCACTTCCAGGATGCGAGCAGTCACTTGCGCCAAAGACATCTTCTTGCTTTGGCCCAGCCAGACGTTCTCGGCCACGGTCAAGGTATCAAACAAGCTGAAATGCTGGAACACCATGCTGATGCCCAGCTGGCGAGCTTCTTGCGGGTTGCGGATCTGCACCTGCTGCCCATCGACCAGGATCTGCCCCTCATCGGGTTTGACCGAGCCGTAGATGATCTTCATCAAGGTGGATTTGCCCGCGCCGTTCTCGCCCAGCACGGCATGGATCTCTCCGGCGCGCACCGTCAACGATACTTTGTTATTGGCTACAACAGCGGGGTAACGCTTGGTGATACCGATCAGCTGTAACCGTGGCGTATCACCATCGGTTGTCGGTGTCGGGGTCTGTTCTTTCATGGGCGGCAATTGTCCCTCAAATTGTTACCCGGGGCGGGCATTTAACGCGAAGATGCACGCACTCACACCGAAGGGCCCAAGGGACTGCGCAAAGAAAGCGCTGTTTTTTTCAGGCAGGCGCGCAGCCAGATGGCGGCATCCGAGGCATGGCTGCGGGCATGCCACAGCAGGTAATAGTCCAGCGGGGGCAGCTCCAGCGGGCAGTCCAAAATGGCCAGCTCCAGCTTGTCGACAAAGCGCTCACAAAACTGGCGCCCCGTGGTCAGCACAAGCAAGCTCGATGCCACCATCGCCGGAATGGCGCTGAAATGCGCGCAGCGCGCCATGATGCGCCGCTGCACCCCCAGCGCATCGAGCCGCGCATCGATGATGCCGCGCGCACCCGGGTGGGTGGGCGTGGGCGCAATGTGCTCGGCCTGCAACCAGGCGGCCGCATCCCAACCCCGGCGCACGGCCGGATGGCGGCGGCTGACCATGCTCACCACCGCATCGCTCATCAGGCTGGTCATGTGCAGGTCATCCGTGGGCTGGAGCCAGTTGCCCACCACCACATCAATGTCGCCATGGGCCAGTTGTGCGTGGTAATGGGTCTCGGACGAGAGCGGGTAGATCTCCACCACGCACAGCGGGGCCTCGGCCTTGATGCGTGCGACCAGGGCGGGCAGAAACAGCGGGTCGAAATAATCGCTGGCCGCAATGCGAAAGGTGCGGGTGGCCGTCTGCGGGTCAAAGCCCCGCACATCGCTGAACAGGCCTTCGGCTGCGCGCAGGATGGCGGCTGCCGGCTCCATCATGCGCTGCCCCGTCTCCGTGGGCATCATGCCTGCGCCCGAGCGCACCAAGAGGGGATCGCCGGCCAGATCGCGCAGGCGCTTGAGCGCCGCCGACACCGCCGGCTGGTACATGCCCAGACGCAAGGCCGCACGCGAGACGCTGCGCTCGGTCAGCACCATGTGCAACACCCGGATCAGGTGCAGGTCAATCTTGTCAAACAGGGCTTGGTCGCGCATGCGGGTGCTTTGAATGGGGACATTCAAGCTTAGCAGTTGGCGCCTGCCAGCCATCCCGGTTGTTACCCCAAGCTGCGGCCCTTGCGCCTCATGCGACCTTGGCCTCGCGCCAGCAAGCGCGGTTGCCGCCCTGGCGCTTGGCACCATAGCTGGCCATGTCGGCAGCCCGCACCGCCTGCAGCGCATCGGCAAACGAGGCATCGATCTGCAGCAGGCCAATGCTGACCGTCACCACAAAATGCTTGCTGCGCAGCTGGGGCTGCCAGTTTTGCAAGGTGTCACACAGCTGCGAGGCCAGCTCATGGGCCTTCTCCGGGCTGCACTGGCGCAGCACCAGCGCAAACTTGTCGCCCGCCACCCGCGCCGCATAGCCCTGAAACGGCTGCAGCAGTTGCAACTGGCGCGCCACATGCTGCAGCACCAGGTCGCCCTGTGCATGGCCGGCCAGCGCATTGATGGCCGACATATTGTCGACATTCACATAGAACAGCACCGGCGCGCTGGGCGAGGACTGGTCCAGCCCCTCGCGCCGCGCCTGCAGCAAGGCCGTGAGGTGCAGCAGCAAGGCCTCGTAGTTGGGCAGCAAGGTGAGCTTGTCCATGCGGCTGGGCGACTGCGCTGCGACGCGGGCCTGGCCGGCACGTACAAAGCACCAGCAGGTGGCAGGCGCCGCATCGGCGATGCGCACCAGCTGCAGGCTGACCATGATGGGCGCACCTGACTGGTGGCGCAGCACCACACTGGCCTCGGCGCTGCCCAGGCGTTCCAGCTCTGGGGCCAGTTGCTCCCAGGCCAGTTCAAAATCGCGGTCGGCCATGGCCAGCATCTGCACCGGCTGGCCCAGCAAGTCCTGGCGGCTGTAGCCCAGCAAATGGGCCAGCGCCTGGGAGACTTCCTGGATCTGGTTGCCGCGCAGCAGCAAAAAGGAGAAGCGGGCATGCGCCAGCACGCCCTCAGCCAGCTGCTGCTGCTGGCGCAATTGCTCGGCCAGCGCATCGCGCTGGCGGTGCAGCTCCTGCAGGTGCATGCCGATGCGGTCGATCTCGTCGGTGGCAGCGCCCATCTGCGCAGCCGCCGCCACGGGCAGCGGGGTCTGCGCGACCAACAGCCTGAAGCGCCGGGTATGCCCCCACAGCCACAGCCAGGCGAGTGCAGCCAGCGCCAGGGGCACCACCAGCAACCACCACCAGCTGCGCCACTGCCGGCCCCAGGCTTGCAGGCTCTGGTCATGCGGCATGACGCGCACCACCAACCAGCGCGCCGCTGGCATCTGTGCGACGCTGACCAAATGCGGCGCCAGCCACCAGGACTGGGCGCCCAAGGCGCCGCTGGCCGCATGGTCCCGCCAGCGTTGCAAGGCCTGTGCAAGCAGGCCTTCGTTGTCGATGGTCTCCAGAATGCGCGAGGGGTCGGGGTGCGAAATCAGCACTCCTGCGGAGGTCATCAGCACCAGCTGGCCGCTGTCTGGCGGGCTCATGGCCAAGGACACCGGCAGCAAGCTTTGCGACTGCAGGCGCAGCACCCCGGCCATCGCGCCTTTCACGGCCCCCTGCTTGTCGCGCAGCGGAATGCCCAGTGCAATGCTGGGCCCGCCCGGCGCACTTCTGAACGGCTCGGAAACCAGGGGTTTGCCATCGACCATCACGCGGCGCAGCAAATCCCGCTCGGTGGGCTCGACGGCCGCATCGCCCTCCCCAGCATCGCGCACCTGGCGCCGAAACACCTGTGCGCCACGCGCAAACACCAGGCTGTCGAAGTAACGGGGGGCCGCCAGGCCCTGGTCCAGCAGCGGCGGCGGTTGTGACTCGGGGCTTTGCACCCAGGGTGCAGCGGCTTCGCCCAAGCTGCTGAGCACTTTCTGGCTTTGCTCCAGCTTGCTGCCCATCAGTTTGGCCAGCATCTCGGTCTCGTCGGCCTGCTGGGCCGAGAGCTGGCTGATCACCGCCTGTTGGCTGGTCTGGATGGCCAGCCACTGCACCAGTGCCGCCCCCAGCAGCACCATCAGGGGCACGGCCAGCCATAGGCGCCACAGCCAGGGCCCGGCTGCATCACGCGGCGGCTCTAGCTGCGGCGTGGCACCAGGCGGGCGGTACAGATACAGATCCCTCCCCTCCATGCCGCCCTACCCTGCCACCGCAGCGGCATGCGCGCGGTAATGGCATTTAACAAACTGGGGCATGTGGTACCTCCTCTCAGGTGCGCACATGTTCGCTGTTTGCAACGGCCTGCGGTATCGGTAAAAGACCGTACGGACAAAACCCGGGTTACGGGCGCCGGTTTGTGGTGTTTTGAAAGGCGGGGCGGCAATGCCGCTCAGGCTTTGGCCAGCTGGCGCAAGGATTCGGGCTGCGGCAGCCACAGGTTCTTGCCCAGGCCGTCGAGCAAACCCTGGTCGCGCAGCTGGCGCAGCACGCGCGAGAGGGTCTCGGGCGCAATGCCCAGATGGGCCGCAATCTGGCGCTTGGACTGCGCCAAGCGCACGCGCAGGCCCCCATCGCCGGGCTCGGCATGCTGCAGCAACCACTGGGCGCAGCGGGCCACGGCGTCTTGTGCCACCCGGCTGACGGCCAGCGCCGCTTGCTGGCAGTATCCCTGAGCCATGCTGGTCACCAGGCCCTGGGCTTCCGCCGGCCAGCGCTGCAGATAGCTGCGCAAATGCGCCACCGGCACGGCGCGGCACTGCACGGACGTCTGGGCGACCATGTCCACCGCGCAAGGCTGGCTCGCCAACGCGGGGGCAGCATCGAGCCAGCACGGCCCCTCCATGACGCCCAGCAGATGGCGCATGCGCCCCTCTTCCTGGACGCCAAAGGCGACGGAGCCCCGCTCCAGGTACAGCGCCTCCAGCAGCGGCTGGTGGCGCTGGCGCAGCAAGGCACCAGCGCTGGTGCTGGTCAGGGCAAATTCATCCAGGCGGAGTGAGTCAGGCATGGTCCGCACTTTGCCGTGATTGCGCCGGACGCACATTGAGCTACATCAATCCTTGCCGGTGCTCCGTATCAGAAAGCTTTCGGTCCCCAACCCAAATACCTAGCCCTAGCCAGCAACTGCGTCCAAGTGCCATTCAAAAACCGTATACCGCTGATATGCGGCGTACACGCCACACCTCGGGTCTTTACCAGCGGATTTTTTATCGTTTGGCACACATATTGCTCAGAGACGTCGGCGCTGACTTCACAATGCACCGCTCTCACAAATTCACACGCTTGTAACAAAGGACTGCCATGAACAACAAACAACTGCTCGCCCTGGCCGTGATGGCCGCCTGTGCCTCTGCGGCCCAGGCCCAATCGTCTGTCACAGCCACAGGCTTGGTCGATATGTATATCGGCTCGATGAAGGCCCCCGGCGACGACGGCCGCACCTCCACCCTGGGCAGCGGTGGCATGACCACCTCCTGGTTTGGCTTCAAAGGCACCGAAGACCTGGGCGGCGGTCTGAAGGCCAGCTTTTTGCTGACCAGCTTCATGCGCGCGGACACCGGCACGCCCGGCCGCTTCAACGGCGATATCTTCTGGTCGCGCGATGCGCTGGTGTCGCTGTCGGGCGATTTTGGCGCCGTTACCCTGGGCCGCACCGTGGCACCCAACTTTGTGCCCACCATCTCGATGAACCCCTTTGGGGATTCGTTCACCTTCTCGCCGCTGGTGCTGCACCAGAACGTGTCGCTGTTCAACAAGAGCGGCTGGCAAAAGAGCAACCCGTCGGACACCGGCTGGGGCAACCAGGTGATCTACAGCACGCCCAAAGTGGGTGGCTTCAGCGGCAACCTGCATTACCAGTTTGGTGAGCAAGCCGGCGAAGGTGGCAAGAACAACATCGGCCTGAACGCCACCTATGCCAGCGGCCCCCTGGCAGTCACCGCCTTCTACGAAACTGTGGACCTGAGCAACCCCGTCCCGACCGTGCTGGATCAGAACTACCGCAACTGGATGGTCGGCACCAGCTATGACGCCGGTTTTGCCAAGGCCTATGCCACTTACGGCCAGACCACCGGTAAGGACACCGACAGCAAGATCAAGACCGCCAGCCTGGGCGCCACGGTACCACTGGGCGCCACCAGCCGCATCCTCGCCGGTTGGGCGCACAGCAAGCTGCAGGACAGCAATGCCAAGCGCGACACCGTCTCCGTTGGCTACAACTACGACTTCTCCAAGCGCACCGATGGCTACGCCATCGTGATGTACGACAAGGTCAAGGACTTTGGCAACGGCACCAGCTTTGGCGTTGGTATCCGCCACCGCTTCTAAACGATCCGCATAGCGACCTGTGCGGCCTTCCGGGCCCACAACGCAAAACGCCAGGCATGCGCGCATGCCTGGCGTTTTTTCTTGCCGGTTCGGCAGTCCCAGCGCGTCAGCGCCGGATCGGAAAAGTGCTTACTTCTTCAGGCACTCGCTCATGAAAGCCTTGCGCTCATCGCCCTTCTTACCCGTCGCATCGACGTTGCAGGTCTTCATGCGTTCTTGCTGGCGCTTGCGGCCGTCGGACAGGCAGCTGGACATATAGGCCTTGCGGTCATCGCCCTTGAGCTCCTTGGTCTTGGCCTCGGTGTTGCAGGTGCCCATCAGCTGCTGCTGGGCGGTAGGGGCCTTGTCGGCAGCCAATGCAAACTGGGATGCCAACGCGATGCTGGCAAGGACGATGAGTTTTTTCATGGAATGGGCTCTTATCTAAACTACGCCGACGACCAGCGCAAACGAATTTCTGCATATCTGGCCCTGCATGTCAATGGGCAAATGATGAAGAAGCGCAAACTGCCTACGCCGCCTTCGCGGCCGCCCATAAAAAACGGCCGCATCGGCCGTTTCAGGGTAGGTTGCATGGCAGCGCTCAGTCCACCAGGCCCACATAGATGTTTTGCACATCGTCGTCGTTCTCCAGGCCCGCCAAAAAGGCTTGCACCTCTTCTTGTGCCTCGGCAGGCAGACTGCCCATGCTGATGGGGGTCTTGGCCTTGTAGCCCAGCTTGGCCGACAGCACCTTGATGCCCTGCTCGGGCAAGGCCTTGCTGACGGTATCGAGGTCCGTGGGCTCGGTGATGAACAGGGTCACGCCCTCTTCTTCGCCGGGCTCAAAATCCTGCGCACCGGCTTCGATCGCGGCCAGCTCCACATCGGCGCCATTCTCAGGCTCGCCCTCGACCATGCCTACGTGGTCAAAATCCCATGCCACCGCCGTCAGCTGGCCCTTGCGGAAGCACACGCGCATATTGGGTGCCGTGCGGTTGGGGTTGTCGGTCAGGCATTCCACCATCACCGGCACGCGGTGGGGTGCATAGCCTTCGAACAGCACGGTCGAATAGTTCACAGCGTCGGCGCCAGCGCCCGAGCCCTTCTTGATCGCGCGCTCCAAGGTGTCCTTGGGCATCGATGCCTTGCGGGCGGCTTCGACGGCCATGCGCAGGCGCGAATTGCTGCCCACATCACCGCCACCCAGCCGAGCTGCCACCGTGATTTCCTTGACCAATTTGCCAAAGAGTTTTCCTTTGGCATCGGCGACCAGCGCCTTGCCCTTTGCTTTCCATTGCGCGCCCATGGCTGCGTTTTCCTAGTTGTTGGTTGGGCAGCAACTTTCGCTGCTGGCAACAATGCCGGGCAAAGCCCAGATTGGTAGGGCAAATTTATACACCGGCGCCCAAGGCTATGCGCCGTATAAGGGGAAATTTTCCAAAAAATACCGGGCATCGCTGCAGCCCCTCGGACCGCCTGGGCATGCCGCCGCCATTCAGGGGCACAATACCGCCATGCCTTTTTTGCAGCCCCTGTGGCAGTGGACGCGCGCCCAGCGCAGGCCCTTGATGTGGAGCCTGGGCGGCCTGCTGCTGTCCTTTGTCAGCTTGGGGTTGCCGGGCTTTGCCAGCTACGCGCCTGCCGAGCAGCTCTTTGTCTGGGCGGGCGACGGCGCGCTGCTGAAGGCCATCCATGGCGACAGCCTCTGGCCCATCCTCATCTCCGCGAGCTTTTTGCAGGCTTTGCTCATCACGCCCCTGCACTGCCTGCTGCGGCGCTGGCGCCCGGCCTTGCCGCGCTGGCCCCATGTGCTGGGTGTGGCGCTCGGGGTCTGGCTGATCAGCATTGTCTGCACCTGCCTGATGCTGCTGGCCGCGGTCGATGCATAAAACCCGCAGCCTGCCTACAATCACCGCGCCCGCTCTTTTTTAAACGCTTCCACCCCTGCACGCTCCCATGCCCAGCCCCCTCTCCCCCATTGGTGTTTTTGACAGCGGTATCGGCGGCCTCAGCGTGCTGCAGGCGCTGCGCGATGTGCTACCCCATGAGCAATTTGTCTACATAGCAGACAGTGGCAACGCGCCGTACGGCGAGCGTGGCGACGCCTTTGTGCAGCAGCGCAGCGCCCACATCACCCAGCAGATGCGCGAGCGCCACGACATCAAAGCCTTGGTGATTGCCTGCAACACGGCCACGGCAGCCGCCATTGAAGGCCTGCGCGAGCAGCACCCGGGCCTGCCCATCGTTGGAGTGGAGCCGGCCTTGAAACCCGCCGCCCAACTCAGCCAAACCCATGTGGTGGGCGTGATTGCCACCCAGGGCACCGTCAGCAGCAGCCGCTTTGCCGCCTTGCAGGCGGCGCATGCCACCCAGACCCGCTTTGTGGTGCAAGCCTGCAACGGGCTGGCGCGGGCGATTGAAGACAGCACCCGGCCCGGGCGCGATGCTGCAGCGGATGCTGCGCATATCCAAAGCCTGTGCCAAACCTATCTGGCCGCCATGGGCGCCTTTGGCCCCCAACCCGGCCAGATCGACACCCTGGTGCTGGGCTGTACCCACTACATTTTTGTGGCCGATACCTTGCGCGCCCTGGTCGGCGACCAAGTCAGCCTGCTGGACACTGCCACACCGGTAGCCCGCCGCACCTACAGCCTGCTGCATGCCACCGGCATGCTGCGCAAGCCAGCGCAGGCCCCTGGCGCTGACCAGGCCTGCCGCCTGACGACGACGGGTGAGCTGAAGGCGCTGCAGTACGCCGCCGCGCAGTGGCTGGGGCTGCCGCCGCAGCTGTGCCAGGCCGCTGATTAGCGCGCGGCGTCGGTGGCCTCGCCCGCCACTTGCCACAGCCGGTGGCCACCCTGGTCCAGCCAGGTCAGGTACAGCCGCACTTCCAGCTCCAGCTGGTGGTAGGTCGGCTCCATGTATTCGCACAACTGGTAGAAGGCCTTGTTGTGGTCGGACTCGCGCAGGTGCGCCAGCTCATGCACGGCAATCATGCGCAAAAAGGACTCGGGTGCGTGCTTGAACAGGCTACCAATGCGGATCTCATGGCGTGACTGGGTCTTGCCGCCGTGGTTTTTGCCCGTGCGCACATGGATGCCCAGTGCCTGGTAGACCAGCTGCAGCTTGCTGTCATACACCACTTTGGCCAAGGCGGCACTGTTACGCATGTGCTCGCCCTTGAGCCCCATCACATAGGCATGCAAGGCCTTGTCGGAGCGCATCTGATGCGGCTGCGGGTGGCGCTGCAGCAGCCACTGGCCCAGCTTGCCCGATTGCAACAAGCTGCCGGCCTGCTGCTGCAAGCTGGCGGGGTAGGACTGCAGATAGGGAAGCAAGACAGGGCTAGACATGGACAGACCAACAACAAAGGCAGCACAGCGGCTGCCTTGGAATGACAAACAGGCGCTGCGCCCTTGCAGGCGCAGGCCATCATGGATCAATGCAAATGGCGCGGGCGGCGTCCGCCGCTGCCATGGCCGCCGCCTGGGCCACCGGTGCCGCGCGGGGGCTTGCCGATCTCCAGCGAATCAACCAGGGCATCAAAGCGCTGGCTGAACAGCTTGTCGATCTCGCCCACCACACCGACGAGTTCGCCCGCATCAAAATGGCGCTCCATCGTGCTCACGACATCCTGCACCAGCATGTCACGCTGGACCTGCATGATGGCCGCAGGCGTCGGGCCCACAAACAGCATCATGAAGTCGTCGCGCGACTCGGCGCTGCGGTCCTGCTCTTCGTCGTCGAACTCGGCATCATAGAAGGTGACCTCAATGGCCGAGCCCTGGTCGGCCAGCTCGTTGAGGTTCATGCACATGTCATCGAGAGACTGGCGAAAATCATCGTCGCCGCGCACCGTCCAGCACATCTGCAGCATATGGTCCTTGGGCTCGAACAAAATGCCCGGCTCTTCGTCGTAGGCGCTCTCGGAGCCATCGACCAGCGACTTGGCGCCCGCATAGGCCCACAGCGGCTTCAAGGCTTCTTGCAACTGGTCAAAGCCGACATCGGCACGCAGCTGCACTTGTCCGTGGACATGGATCTCAAAGGGTGGGTTGTAACTGGGCATGTTCTGTACCTTCCTAAATGGGGGCTGCTCGCCTGTGCTTGCAACCCCACGCCTGATGACACGGCACGCCGCATCGCCTCCACAAGGCGCCAACACCCGCCTGCACATTCATCATCTGCAAGGGCCGGTGCCAGCGACTCTCCATGCGCCACCCACCCGAGCGGCGCAGTATCCACAATATCGGACATTGTGCCCGGTTTGTCGACCACAGACGAAGAAAAAGCCAGCAGGATGCCTGCTGGCTGGCGCATGGTCTCATCGCCGGTGCCGGCCAGGATCCCCAAACCATTCTCCTTGCTGCCAGCTTCCCGATGGAAGCTGCGCAGCACCTGTGGCGCGGGCAATAAAAAACAACGGTTTGCAGTGTTTTTCTGCGAAACCGTTGCTCTGTAATGCATGGCGCCTGGGCATTTTAACAGTTCCGCCCCAAGGCCTGGTTTTGCAGGGTCAGCGGCCACCGCTGCTGCCCAGGGCAAGCCAGCGGTGGGGGTTACTGCCTTCAGTCGCCGGCCTGCACCAGCTCGCCGTACTGGTCGGTCACCCGCACCACGGTGATCGTGGGGGCATCCACTGCATCGCCCACAATGCCGGTGCTGGCGCCGTAGAAGCCAGCCACGAACCGGAACACGGGCAAGCCGGACGGCGCGCTGCAGCGGAAGTTGAACTGGCGCAGCACCTCAGCGACACAGACATAGCCCGAGTCGGTATCGATCACCGAGTTCTGATCGCGTGTCTGGAAGCGGAAGATCCGGCTTGGCATCGCAGCGCTGGAGGACAGCACCACCCAGGATCCGCGCAGCGCCTGGGCCGAGCCCTTGTTCACTCCATAGTAGAAGCGTTCGATCTGCACGGGCTGTTCACCAGGGAAGGCAATCGTCCCGATCGATGGCGCTGTGAAGTGGATCGACTTGGCCAAGCCGGCATCGGCCTTGAACCGGGCAATCGCAGCCGGGCCACCAAAGTAGCGCCCGCCCTGGTACTGCACGGCTGGCAGATCAGGGGTGTTGGGCTCCGGCGTGGTAGATGCATCGTGCGCGCCCAACAGGCTGTGGAAGCTAGCTTGGCCATTGCTCTCGTAGTTGTATACCGACATGAAGAGCATATGGTCCTCATTGTTGGTCGGTTTTTGCAGCTCGATGGAGATACCCCGACCAGGTCTGCCCGTCAGCTCATTGCTCACGACCCAGGTGCCCGACTCTGGTGCATAGCCCGGTGCGTAGTAGCTGGTGCGCACATTCTGGTTGTCCTGCCGGGTGTAGGCCGCCCGTGCCACGCGGAAGCCCACCAGGCGCCGGGCCTCGCCACCACCTTCACGCACGGTACCGCTCAGCTGGTCTACACCCCGGTGCAGGGTCAGCGCGATCACCGCACCACCGCTGCTCGCGGTCAGCCGGTTGCCCGAGCAGTTAAACACCAGACCGCTGCCACCGTAGCTGCACTGGGCGACCACGTTGCCGCTCAAGGTGCCGCCAAAACCGTAGACCGTCGTAGCCACCGTAGCGGGATAAGGCCAGGCCACTGCCAGGTCACTGCTCATCGCTACCTGCGCACTGCTGCCGATATCGGCCCACCAGCTGCGCACCGGCTGGTGGTTGCTGTTGAACTCGACCATGGCCCAGCGGTCGACAAATGCGGGGTCGGAAAACACACCAGCGGGCGTGCCTTCGTAGTCGTAGCGCTGCATGGCCTTGGTCGTTTCGCCAGGGAACTGGATGGTTCCAGTGCTGCGGCTGGTGAAAGTGATCACCACATTGCCGGGGCTGCCCGCTTCATGGCCGTCGCGTGGTTCACTGCCAAAGAAACGTCCGCCTTCGTAGAAGTACAGCGGCGCAGTGACCTTGTTATCTACCAGGGTGCCCAGCGCCGTGTGGAAGGTAGGCGCACCGGATTCACGGTAGTTGTAGACCTGCATGAACAAGACCCCATCCTGGATGTCGATGCCCATGCCCCGCCCTGGCTCGCCATTGAGCTCTTCAGTGATGATCCAGGTTCCGCTCTGGGCGGCGATCAGGCCGGCAGGCAGCTCGCCGTTGGGGTCCGAGGTCTTGTCTACCTGGCGTGTGCTGCTACCGGTGTTGCCTGCGTCGTCGGTCTGCGAGGCGGTCACCGTGACAGGGCCCTTGGGCAAGGCGCCCACCTGCATGCCAGGCGCAGTCCAGGATCCATTGACGCAGGCCACCGTCACGCGTACCGCGCCGACACTCACCGTCACCGCACCGTCACCGCTGGTGCAGGTACCCGCCGGGCTGTAGGCGTCCTGGTTAGACACGTCGATGGTCGGGGCCGTGGTGATCGAGACCGCAGGGGCAGTCGTGTCCTTGGTCGTGTTGAGCGAGCCGGAGATGACCGCGCCAGCCACCGTCTGCGAGGCTTTCACCAGCACCGTGCCATCGGGCAGACTGCGCACATCCACACCGCTCAGCGACCAGTTGCCGCCACTGCAGGCCACCGTGCTGCTGACGCTGCCAATGGCGACCGTCACCGTGCCACCCGTGGCACTGCAGGTGCCGGAGACACCGCTGTAGCTGCCTTGGTTGCCGTTGTTGATCCGGGGAGCCACGCTCACCGTGACCGCAGCGGCCGTGCTTTCCTTGCTGGTGGCGCGGGTGGCGCTGCCGGTATTGCCGGCCGCGTCAGTCTGCATTGCACTGACCGTGACTGCGCCTGCAGGCAGGCCACTGACATCCATGCCCGAGGCCGACCAGATACCGCTGCTGCAGACCGGCGAGGGCACCGCAGCCACGCTGCCCACGCGCACAGACACGGCCACACCGCTCTCGGAGCAGCTGCCCGTCACGCCGTACGATGATTGGTTGGCCGCATTGATCACGGGCGCCGAGGTGATGGCCACCGAAGGCGCTGTCGCATCCTTGCCAGTGACCTGGCTGCCCGAACCCGTTTGGCCGCCTACCGTCTGCGATGCCGTGACCGTGACCGCGCCATCGGGCAATCCGCTCACATTAATGCCCGAGGCCGACCAGCTGCCACCACCGCATACCGCAGAAGCTGGCACCGAGCCCACCATGATGGCCACCGGTTGTCCATTGGCCGAGCAGCTGCCGGAGACCGTGTACGCGCCCTGGTTGGCCGCATTGATCGCAGGTGCTGCAGAGACCGTCACTACCGGGGGCGGTACTGAGCCTGAACTCTTGGTGGTTGTCTGGCTTGCGGACGCCGTCACCGAGGATGCGGTCTGGGTGGCCGTCAGGGTCACCGTACCATCGGGCAACCCTTGGGCGTTCACGCTACCGCTAAAACTGCCGGCCGGCGTGCAAGGCAGAGACTGGCTCACACCTGCTGGGCTGGAAGTGATGCCCACATTGCCGCTGCCAGCACTGCAGCTGCCGCTGACAGGTACCGCAGTCTGGTTGCTCACGGTGATCGGTGGCAAGGGGTTAAGGGTGACGGTCGGTTTGCAATCGGGCATTGAGGCAGTGGAGTTGCCGACAATCACCGAGGCGCTGAGCAACGGAATGGTCAGCGCCTTGGCCACCAGCTCAATGCGCAGCGCCGTCACACTCATCGACGTGGCGTTTTGGCTTTGCTCATTGGTATAGAGCTTGACGCCCACCTCCGTGCCCAAGGTCGGCAAACCGATGGTCAGGTTAACCAGGCCGTTGACCGCCGCACTGACGCCGCTCAGCGCCCCGGTTCCGCCGAGGATCTGGGCATCGCCCGAGCCTTGTGGCACCCCGTTCACGCAGGCCATGCGCGCTTCGGAGCTGATGGTATTGGCACCCAGCGCCAAACCTGCCAGGGTGAGGTTCAGCCCATTGACCGAGGTATTGGACACCACACTGTTTTGCGCCAGCGTGCTCTGGGTCGAGGAATTAATGACACCGGTACCCACACTCAGGATCCCGGCACTGACGCCGACGTTGGCGACGGAGGCGGGGGTGTTGAAATCCGGTGGTGCACTTTTCTGCCCTGTATCGGCGGCCGGGATACCCAGTCCCACGCCGACCACATCGGCAGTGACCGACAGACCATAGGCCCGGCCCGTTCCGGAGGACGCCGCCCAGGCGGAAACGCTGCAGACAAGGGCCATGCTGGCAAGCCCCCCATACAGCAGACGACGGATGGCTCTCTGTGCACCAAGCGGTTTCATAGCGTCTCCTTCTGCACCACGCCAGAACGCCCGTGTCGGTGTGATCTGCTCAGACCTTCACTACCGGCGGTCGAGGACAGGTGCTGCTGATTGCTCATACAAACACAACTACTCACAAAGACAAAGGTACTGCTAATTCCTGTAAAGCGTAAATTACTTTATTGAAACGATATATAAGCCTAAGCAGAGGCAAGCTATGGCTTCATGCTCAGCAACTACAAAGACTTATAGAGGTTTCCCGGAGTCATTCGCGCCCTGCACCAAGGCGTTAACTTGCATCTTTTGTAAATATTTTCTGCGCCATCAGTCCACCCAAACCCAGCAGCCATGCGCCTTGGCAAGCGGTTCTGCACAGTGAAGACGCGCCGCAGGCATGGCGGTAACGGCAAGGCCCACCTGCAAACTCAGCCAGTGACAGGGGAAAAGCACCCGGCCTGGGCGCAGTGACAAGGCCCGGCTCTGCACTGCCGCCGCACGACCAGGCCTACACCATCCAGAGAAACAGGCCTACAGCAGCGCATGGGCTGCAGGCCTAAGGCGGCCCTGAACCCAGCCGGTGCAAGCGTTCCGTGCCGCTGAACCCCGCTTTCACCGCGCTGAACACCGCCGGGCGAGGGCTGAGACCAAGCCGCCCCCTGCAGACCAAGGCCAGCAGCCGGCTTACTGGCCGCCGCGCACCATCGACAGGATCTTGGCCGTGTTCAGGCCGCTGGCCGTCTCCTGCATCTGCGCCTGGTAGCGCGATTGCAGCTGGCGGCCGTCCTGCATCACATGCTGGTAGGCGTTCTTGAGCATGTCGGTCGACAGCTGGCGCCCGCCCGCGTAGTACTGGTTGGCCACATGGGCCAGCGCATAGGTGGAGGCAAAGCTCATGCCGCTGCTCACCGCCTGCCGGCCCAGGCCGCCCAGCAGGCCCTTGCCCGCCTTGCCCAGCAAGCCGCCCAACAGCTTGCGCCCGGCCTGCTCCAGGTACTGCGACGTCAGGCCCACGCCCAGGGCGCCCAGCAGGTCCTTGATGTGGCCCTTGTCCAGCTCGTAGCCATAGTTCTGCCCAATCTGGTAGACCAAGCGCATCTGCAGCGGAATGATGGCCAGAGTCGAGAGGTTCTCGGGCAGCAGCTCGATCGCGCCATTGAGGATCGAGGCCTTGAGGATCTTCTGATCCATGGCTTCCACCGACAAGGCGGATGGCCGGCGCTCGGTCTGTGCCGGCACCAGCGGGTCGGCCGCTGCCGGGTGGGGCGCCGGCTCGGTCAGCGCCAGCGGGGCTTCGGGCAAAGCGGCATTCAACGGCGCGTCGACCAGGTTGCCGGCCAGCGCTTGTGCAGGCGGCGTCCCGAATGCAGCACCTGCTGCGACACCCGCAGCCACGGTGGGTGCTAGGGCAGCAGCGGGCTGCGATGCCTGCCCAGCCGTGCCAAAGGCCTCGCGCAGCTGCGCCAAAAAGGCCGCTTCCTTGGGGCTTGTGCTGCCATCCGCTTCGCAAACGCACAGTGCCATCTCATAGGCCAGCTGCCGCGCCTCGGTGGTCTGCAACTGGGCCAGTACATCGCCCAGTTGCACACGGCGCAGCAGCACATCCTGGTAAAGATGGGGCAGGTTGATCTGCTGATCGGCCGCCAGGCCCTCAGCCACCTGGCGGATCTGCTCGCGCTCGCGCTCGTGCTTCTCGCCATCGGCAAAGGAGGCAAGCAGGCACAGGGTCAAGGTGGCACGAATTTCTTCAGTCGTCATGGATCGGGGCTCCGCATAAAAAGTGCACAAAGGAAGGCACTTGGAGCCCTGTGCGCTGCCGTGGTTCCGCCAAAATGCGACACATTTGGCCTTCTGCGCTGTCGTCCTACGCGACAAACCCTCAGCGTGGCTTGCTGCCAGTTGTCTGCAACCACTCCCCCACCTGGGTCATCGTGCGCCGCTCCTGGTCGGCTTCCATAGCAAAGCCGGGGTGCAATCTGCCTTGGGACAGGTAGCCACTCAGCACCTGTTGGCTGTTGCCCAGCCCGTAGCCGCCGTGGGTTTGGAAAGGCACCAAGGATTTCCCCTGCCAGTTTTGCCATGCCAGAAACGCAAGCACCGCGGGGGGGACTGTTTCACCCCAAATGGGGAAACCCAAATACACCGTGTCAAAGGCCCCTGCATCGATTTGGCCAATCAAAGGCCTGGTGCGACCCGCATCGCGCTCTTGCCGGGCCTGCTCCACCGTCTCCAGATAGTCGTCTGGGTACGGGGTAGCGGGCTGGATCTCAAAGATCTGCGCTTTCAGGCTTCGCTGTATCAGACCGGCAATAACGCGTGTATTGCCCGTCCTTGAAAAATACGCCACCAGCACCTTGCCACCACTGCCATCGGGCCGAATCTGTTCTGCAGATGCAGCCACAAGCGGTAGGCTGGCTAGGGTGCTTAACAGCGCCCGTCGGGTGGAGCGGGAGGCGGTTGCCATTACAGCGTCTTGCGGTAGAACGGCGCCATCTTGCCCAGCGCCGCCTCCACATACTTGGGCACCCAGTAGGTCTCGATATGGGTGGCTCCTTCGATCTTGAACAGCTCCTTGTTCTTGGCGCCAGTGGCCTTGGCAAAGGCGTCTTCGGTCATGTACAGGCTGTCGGCGGCAGTCCCCGCCACCATCAGCAAGGGCTGCTCCAGCAGCGCGATCTGGTCGGTCGCATCCCAGCGCATCAGGTCCAACAGGCTGCTCGTGGTGTACTTGAACGTCGAGTTGGGGTGCGCGTGGGTGCGCCAGTAGTATTCGTAGCCTTGGCGGTACATCTCGAACGGGAGCGCGGCAATCTGCGCATCGCTCATGTCGGCATCGCCCGCGTAGAGAATTTTGCCGCCCCCCGCTTGCGCTGCCCGCGCATCGCTGGCTTGCTGCAGGCGCTGCTGCACCGTTGCCATTTGCGAATCGGCAAAGCCATTGCGGCGCACCCGCCCGGAGTTGAACATGCTCAAGGTGGCAATTGATTTGAAACGCTTGTCCGACTTGGCCGCCGAGAGCGCATAGCCGCCACCCCCACAAATACCCAAAAGCCCTAGGCGCTGCGGGTCGACACCGGCAAAGCGCGTGATGAAGTCGGCCATGCCGTGGATATCTTCCACACGAAACTGGGGCTTGTCGGTGCTGCGCGGCAGACCGCCGCTGCCGCCTTGGTAGGCTGCATCGGCGGTGATGGTGACGAAGCCTTGCTCTGCCAGACGCTGGGCATACAGGCCCGCTACCTGCTCTTTGACCCCACCATTCGGGTGCGCCACCACAATCGCCGGGTACGGCTGCTGGGGATCGTAGTTGGCGGGGGTGTAGACATTGGCCGCAATATCCAGCCCATTGAGCGGGTAGGTCACCGGATGGATATTGACCTTGCCTACTTCGTTCTTGGCAATCGCGCCGGCATAGACCAAGGTGAAGGGATTTTTAGTGGCATCCGCAGCGGCCGCTGTGGTGGTAGTCATGGTGGAAATTCCTAATGTGGTCAGGGACAGGCTAAGCGCGGATTGCGTCATCAGCGCGCGTCGGGTCAGGAGGGTCATTGGAGAAGGCCTTTCGGTGTGGGAGGACAGGACGTTGCGCGCTGATCAGTCCAGCTGCTGTGCTGAGAGGAATTGCCCCACCAGCTCCGCGATCTCGCGGTTGTTGAGGTCGGACATCAGAAAGTGCGTGTTGCCATGCACACCAATCTTGGGCAGATGCACCAGCTGGGCGTTGCCGCCGTGCAGGTTGATAGCAGCCACCCAGCGCTGGGCCATCGCCAAGCGAACGCGCCAGTTGTCTTGTCCACGTTCTGCGGTCGGCGTGGTGGGGAAGTTGTCCCCGTAGTAGATGACGATGGGAATGCGGGTCAGCTTCAAGAAATCGTCCAGCGGCACGATCTCGGGCGCCAAGCTGCCTGCGGCGCTGGGCATGGGCTCGGGGGCATCCTGCTGCGCAAAGACAAAGCCGCTACCCGGCTCAAAAGCGACAATGGCCTTGACGTGCGGGTTGCGAATGGCGGTCAGCCAGCCAGGCCCGCCACCTTGCGAATGGGTGAACAAAATGCCGGGCCCCACTTTGGAGAACAGTGCAGACATGGCATCGGCAATCACGCCCGCGTCATAAGGGCCAGTGTTGGGCGTGATCGAGCGCAGGAACTGGTTCAAGGTTTCAGGCGACGGATCAAACTGCACATTCTCGAATCGCTGGGGCCATTGGCCAAGGCGAAACTGGTCAAAGAACAGCTGGTCATTCGGTGTGGGCTCGACGGTGGCGGCCACGGTGCTGTTGCCGGCGCGCCCACGGCGTGGCTGGTCGACCAAATACACCGAAAAACCCCGCCGCAAAAACAAGGTCTGGAAGCCCTCGCGCCCGTCGGGCGTGCTCTCCCAGCTGCGTGCAGATTGGAAAGCCCCGTGCAGCATGACGATCGGCAGCGGCTTGGCATGCACCGGCACCTGGTAGAAGGCATACAAATGGTCGCCATGCAAACTCTGCCCAGCGGCAGTGGGCTGGTTGTTGTCATAGCGCCCGGGGGTCTGCTGCACCACACCGCCCACGGCAAAGCTGCCCTGTGATTGGATCTGTAGTGGCGCAGTAGCAGGGCCAGACTGCGTGGCGCAGCCGGTGACCAGCGCCGTCGTGCACAAAAGTTGGGAGATGTTCATGGTTGTCCTTTTGTTGCCAGCGCCTGGGCCAGAGCGACTTGGGCCCGCTCGGCGCTCGCCGCCTGGCCACTGGCCGCCAACACCTGAATGAGCTCCCGCAACTGCGATGCGCGCAGCCCCACACGCAGACTGGCGCGCATGTGCGAGCGCAACTGGGCCTCGGCGCCCGGGGTGGCTGCCAGGGCGCCAACGGTGGCCAACTCGCGGCTTTGCCAATCGAGGTTGTCACGCTCAAAGATGTCGCCAAACAAATGCGCCTGCAAAAACTGGTTGATGACCGGCGCAAACGCAAACACCGGCCCTTGCACTGGGCCACCCGAGATTTCCGTCTGGTTTCTGCGCCCCAGGGCGACCAGCTCCTCACCAGTCGCCACGGCGCGGCTGGGCTCTGCGCCTGCCGCATCCTGGATGCCTCGTTGCTGGCGCGCATCCACCACCTTCAGCAACTGCCCCAGCGCATTGAGGCTTTTGGGAAAGCCCACATAGGCATACAGCTGCACCAGCAGTTCCTTGGTCTCGCTGATGCTCAGCCCCGCATCCAGGCCCTGGTGCAAGGCGGCATCGAGTTGCGCCATATCGCTGCTGGCGGTAAAGGCGGCGATCAAGGGGATCGCCCGTTGTTTGGCACTGAGTGTGTCTGCGCCGGGGCAATGGCGTGTTGGCACCTGCAGCGCAGCGGCCTGCTGCAGACCCGCGCTTTTCCAGGCTGCTTGGTAGTCGTCGTCACTCACCTGCTCTTGCCAGGCCACCGATTGGCCGTCCTGCTTTTCTGCGATGGCCACATGCACCATTGCGCCACCTGGGCCTGCGCCATGCCAGTGGCGGGCGTTGGCGGGAATGCTGACGACATCGCCCACGCGCATCGCACGTGCCGGCTGCCCCGCTTGTTGCACCAGGCCGACTCCCTGCGTCACGATCAGCGTCTGGCCCAGCGGATGGGTGTGCCAGGCCGTGCGCGCAGCGGCCTCAAAGGCGACGGTGCCACCACCGGCACGGCCAGGCGTTGGCGCGCTGAAGGGCGTGGTGATGCGCACCGATCCTCTGAAGCTGTCTGCCGATCCAATGGCTGCGGGCTGGGTGGCAGCCGCGCGCACCTCCACCGAGGCTGTGCGCGTGTCCCCACTCTGTGTCTGCGCTCCTACGCTGGTCGCGGCACCGGTCAGCGCGATGCAAAGCAGTGATTTCATAGTGGTTAACTCCGGTGATTGAGGGCGGCGCTGCCAAGGCAAGCTGGGCTATCCCTGCCGCTTACGGTGCGCGATGGAGCCCACTTTAAGCAAGCGCGTTCATACTGAATAGTGGTGAATAGGTTGATTTATTCACATCAAATTGATGACAATACGAGCCAAAGGAAGCAAAGGCATGGCACTCAACGAACTGCGGTCCATCACCACCTTCATCAAGGCCGCGGAGCTAGGCAGCCTGCGTAAAGCTGCCATGGACCTGGGTATCAGCCCCCAGGCCGCAAGCAAAGCGCTGGCCCAGCTGGAAGCGCATCTGGATGCGCGTCTGTTCCACCGCACCACCCGGGTGATGTCGCTGACCGATGCCGGCCAGCGATTACTGGAGGAGGTGCAGCCGTCGGTGCAAGGCATGCAACGGGCGCTGGACAATGCCCGCAAAGGCAAAGACGACTTCCGAGGCCCCTTGCGCATCGCCGGGCCGCGCAGCACATTCGGGCCCATCCTATGGCGATTGGTGGAGGAATTCTGCGACCAGCACCCAGGCATTCAACCCGATGTGCTGCTGGAAGACCGCGTGGGCAATTGGGTCGAGGACCGCGTGGACGTGGGCTTCCGGCTGGGCACATCGGCGCATGAGGGAGTGATTGCACGCAAATTATTTGCCCTGCAAATGGTGATCTGCGCAGCGCCCGCCTACCTGCAGCAGCACGGTGCGCCGCCTTCGCTCAGCGCGCTGGAAGCACACCGATGCAGTGCCTACCGCCACCCCGCGACTGGCAAGGTCCTGCCCTGGCATGTGCTGATGGGCGAGCAAATCGTGGACATCCCCGTGGTGCCCGCCATTTGCAGCAATGACGAAGGCTTTGAGCTGGAGGCGGTGTTGCGCGGCAAGGTACTGGGCCAACTGGCAGGCGTGACGGCCGCCCCCTATATCCGCGACGGGCGCCTCGTGCCGGTGCTGGTCGAGCACACGCCCGATTACATCCACTACTTTGTGTACTTTGGCAGCAGAAGCTCTCAACCCGCACGGGCACGCGCTTTTATCGATCTGGCGGTGCAGCGTCTGGTGGACAACCCGCAGTACATCCTCAGCCAAGAAGAACTGCGCCGTTTCGCGGCCGCCCCCCCGGCATCAAGGGCCCGGCAAAAGGCCAAGCCCGCCCATTAGCGCGGCTGGCCTGTTTTGGGGGCGGCCACCAGCGCAATGCCCGCCTGCAGCAGCTCCTCGCGCAAGATCTGCAAGGCCAGCACCTGGTGGGCCGCATCCATCTGCGCATCGTGGTTGGCCACGCTGATGGCAGCGATATGGGCTGTAGGGCCGCTGTGGGCCATGTCGGCAGTCTGAAACTCGATCGCCAGCCCCACGCCGGTGGCACCCGAGGTCAGCAGGTTGACGCTGAGCGAATGGCCGCGTTTGCGGGTCTGGCGCACCATGTCCATCAAGCGCTCCTGGCTGATACCCACGGCCTCGTAGTCCAGCCGGCGGCGCTGGTAGATCTGGTCCAGCTCGGCATCGCGCAGGCTGGCAGCCAAGGCCAGGCTGGCCGTTCCCTGACCCAGCAGGCGGATCTGCCCGGTCATCAGGCTGTGGGCATGCAGCACCGTGCTGCCCGGCTGCACATGCAGGCAGTGGGCAAAGTCGCCCACGCGGATGATGAGAAACACCGTATCGCCGCTGCGCCTGGCCACGCTGACCATGACCGGGTGGCAGACCTCGAAGATCGGCGGCTTGGCCATGGCGGCCAGGCCCGTCAGCATCGCCTCCACCCCCAGGCGGTAGCGGCCCGACGCCGCATCCTTGGCCGCATAGCCGGTCTGGGCCAGCACCATCAGCAGCCGCCGCGCCGTTGAGCGATCCAGCCCGGACTGCGCCGTCAACTCCGCAATCGACAGGCCTTGCACATGGTGGTGCGCCAGCAGACGCAGCACCTTGACCAGGCGCGCAGGGCTCTGCGCTCCGGGAAAACCTGAGTTCATATCGTGAACATCCCTGCTGCCAGCTTTTGCCATTCCAGCGCTTCCCGTCTCATAGTTGCTCGTCCCTCTTGAGGTGCGCACAAGCTAAAGCAGATCGCTGCTGCGCGCTGTCTCCCCCGTTATCTGGAAAACCCTATGAACGCCTACCGCCCTGTACATGCCCCGCACCTTGCCCCTGTTGTCGGCAGCGCCGGCTCGCCCCGTTGGACCCAGCGCCCCGCGCAATCGAACTGGGGCGACTTTGGCCCCGATGACCAGCTCGGCCGACTGAACTACCTGACGGCGGACAAGGTGAAAGAAGCGGCGCTGGAAATACAGACGGGCGAGCGCTTTTGCCTGAGCCTGCCGCTGGACAAGCCCGGTGGCAATGCGCTCAACCCACGCCGCCATCCGCCAGTCATCAAGCCCTCGCGCCGGCCGCTGGGCCCGGGCCTGAACTTTGCACTCTCGCGCGAGAACCCCAACTACACCGATGTGGTCAGCGACGACTACGCCGAGATCTACCTGCAGTACTCCACGCAGTGGGATGCGCTGTCGCATGTGGGTAGCCATTTCGACATCAATGGCGATGGCGTGGACGAGCTGGTCTACTACAACGGCTTCCAGGCCGGCATCGACATTCTGGCGCCCGATGATCTGCCGGACATGGGCGGCCAGTCACGCGCCAAGGCGCTGGGCGTGGAGCGCCTGGCCGAGCAGGCCATCCAGGGCCGGGGCGTGCTGGTCAACCTGCGCCGCCACTTTGGCGACGGCCACACCCTTGTGTCGGGCAAGATGCTCAAGGAGGTACTCAAGGCCGACGGCATCGAAGTGAGCAAGGGCGACATCGTGGCGCTCTACACTGGCTTCAGCGAACTGCTACTGGCCTGCGATGGGCCACCCAAGCCCGACATGCCCGAGACCGTCGGCGCGGTACTTGACGGGCGCTGCCCCGAACTGCAGCAGTGGATCATCGACAGCCACATCACCACCTTGGTGGCCGACAACTACGGCATCGAATCGGTGCCCGGTCGGCCGGCCGATGGCAGATGCGCCTTTTTGCCACTGCATGAGCTCTGCCTGTTCAAGCTGGGTATGCCGTTTGGCGAGCTGTGGTACCTGCACCCGTTGGCGCAGTGGCTGCAGGCCCATGGCCGCTACCGCTTTATGCTGACCGCCCCTGCGCTGCGCCTGCCCGGTGCCGTGGGCTCACCCGTCACCCCGGTGGCCACCGTCTGAAGGCCGCCGTATGACACTCCAAGCAATGGCCAGCGCGCCCAGCAGCGCGCGGGCAAACGATGTGCGCAGCCTGTTGGCACTGGGCGCAGATGACGCCGCCGCGCTGCAGTTTGGCAGCAGCACCCACAGCTATGCGCAGCTGCGCAGCCAGGTACAGCAATGCGCCAACGGGCTGCAGCAGCAGGGCCTGGCCGCCGGCGATGTGCTGGGCCTGTGGCTGCCCAACACCCCCCACTGGCTGCTGCTGCACCTGGCCTGCGCCCAGCTGGGCATCACCACCTTGAGCCTGAACCTCAAGCTGGGCGTCAAGGAGATCAGCAGCTTTATCGACCGCTCCGCCTGCAAGGCGCTGGCCTTTGACCGCGCCACCGCCAATGCGCTGGCGGTTATGAATGGCGCTGCCGCCAGCGCAGCCAGCCTGCTGCCCGGCAATAGCCTGGAGCAAATCCTGGCGCAGCGAGGCGGCAGTCTGCAGTGCCTGATCGATGCCAGCCTGGGCCCGCCCACCTCGGCAGCCGCGCCGATGCAAGCCGCTGGCACGGCGCTGCCAATCCAGCCCTGGCAAATGCTGATGACAGCGCCTGCAACACCGCCGCACAGCACTGCCTGCCAGGGCGAACAGACCTGCATCATCCTGTCGTCGTCGGGCACCACCAGCCAGCCCAAGCTCATCGTGCACCGCCAGGCCAGCGTGGCCCAGCATGCGCAGGATGTGGCGCCGGGCTTTGGCATCGACAGCGATTGCCGCAGCCTGCTGGCGCTGCCGCTGTGCGGGGCTTTTGGCTATACGGCAGCCATGGCCACCTTGGCCGCAGGCGCCTGCCTGGTGCTGCACGAGGTGTTCGAGCCTGCGCGCGCAGCGGCCTGCCTGCAAGGCGATCCCATCACCCACATGTTTGGCACCAACGACATGGTCGACAAGCTCATTGCCGACCTGCCCACAGGCTGGCAACCGCAGGCCCTGCGCTTTTTTGGCCATGCCAACTTTGTGCCCGGGCTGGATGCGCTGCCTGCCCGCGCGCACCAGTTCGGCATACCGATGGTCGGCTGCTTTGGCATGAGCGAGACCTTTGCGCTGTTTGCCCACCAGGACCCGGCTGCGCCCCTGCCACGGCGCGCCCAGTCCGGCGGTTTTCCCGTCTGCCCGCAAGCGCGGGTGCGCGTGCGCAACCTGGAGACCGGGGCCATTGCCGAGGCGCAAGAGCCCGGCGAGCTGGAGTTCTACAGCCCCACCCTGATGCAGCAGTACCTGCACGACGCGCAGGCCACGCAGCAGGCCTTCACCGATGACGGCTACCTGCGCTCCGGCGATCTGGGCTACCTCAATGGCGATGGCGGCTTCACGCACATCTCGCGCCTGGGCGATGTGCTGCGTATCGGCGGATTTTTGGTCAACCCAGCCGAGATTGAAGAAGCGGTGATGGCGCTCAGCGGCGCCAGCGCCTGCCAGGTGGTGGCGGTCAATGCCTCGGGCGGATCACGGCCAGTGGCCTTTGTGCTGGAGCCCAGCGACACGGTGGAGAGCCGCTGGGACGAGGCGGCCATCAAGGCCCAGTTGCAGCAGCAGATTGCACGCTACAAGGTGCCCATTCGCATCTTCCGCGTCGAGACCTTTCCCTACACCATGGGGCCCAACGGCAAGAAGGTCAAACGCAATGAACTGCGCGACCTGGCGCAAAGCCTGCTCGCCCAGGAGGCCACCGCATGAAGCAGGAATGGACCCTGGCCGAGACGCCCTTTTTTGACGAGCGGCATGCCGAAGTCATTGCCCGGCTCAACCGCTGGATCAGCCACAACCGCGAGCGCCTGGCCGATGAAACGCCGCAGGATCTGCTGGACGAGTGCGCCCACTGGCTGCACAGCCTGGCGCAGCATGGCTTGCTGGAATACGCGGCGCCGGCAATGGCCGATGGCATGGCGCCAGCGGTGGACCTGCGCGCCATCTGCCTGGTACGCGAATGCCTGGGCTACTACGCGCCGCTGGCGGATTTTGTCTTCAGCATGCAGGGCATCGGCAGCGCAGCGCTCTGGCAAAAGGGTGATGCGCAGCTGGTGGCGCCCTATGTGCAGGCCTGCAGCGAAGGCCGTAAGGTGGCAGCCTTTGCACTGACCGAGCCCGATGGCGGCTCGGACGTGGCCGCCACCAAGACGCGCGCGGTGCTGCAGGGCGACCACTACCTGCTCGATGGCGCCAAGTCCTATATCTCCAACGGCGGCATTGCGGACTTCTACGTCGTCATCGCCCGCACCGAAGAGGCCAAGGGCGCGAGCGGCCTGTCGGCCTTGCTGGTCGATGCCGACACCCCGGGCCTGCGCATCCACCGCAGCATCGACATCATCGCGCCCCATCCGCTGGCCGAGATCCATTTTGCGCAGTGCAAGGTGCCCGCCAACCGCTTGCTGGGCCAGCCGGGCGAGGGCTTCAAGGTGGCGATGGGGGTGCTCGATATCTTCCGCAGCTCGGTGGGCGCGGCCGCGCTGGGCATGGGCCAGCGCGCGCTCGACGAAACCCTGGCCCGGGTCAGCCAGCGCCAGCTCTACGGCCAGGCCATGGCCGAGATGCAGACCGTGCAGCACAAGCTGGCCGACATGGCGACGCAGTTGGAAGCAGCACGCCTGCTGGTGCACAAGGCCGCCTGGCTGCGCGATGTGCGCCAGCGCCGCATCAGCACCGAAGCGGCCATGGCCAAGATGCAGGGCACCGAGGCCGCCTTCCAGGTGGTCGATGCGGCGGTGCAGCTCTGGGGTGGCATGGGCATCACCTGCGGCAGCGTGGTCGAGCGCCTCTACCGCGAAGTCCGCCCCATGCGCATCTACGAAGGTGCCACCGAAGTGCAAAAGACCATCATCGGTCGACAGATTCTGAAAGGCCTGGCATGACAGACAGCTCCCGCAAACCCCGCGTCTTGATCACCGGCGCCAGCCGGGGCATTGGCCGCGCCACCATGCGCTACCTGGCCGACAAGGGCTACCAGGTCACCGGGCTAGCCAGAAGCATCCCCGCCGATGCCCGGGCCGATGAGCAGTTCATCGCCTGCGATCTGATGGACCTGGAAGGCACCCGCGCTTTGGTCAGCGAACTGGCCGCGCAAGAGGCCTTCTACGGCCTGGTCAACAACGCCGCGCTGGCGCACACCACCGACCTGGCGCACACCAGCGTGGCCGATATGAACGAGGCCATGGCGCTGAACGTGAACGCCTGCCTGGTGTGCATGCAGGCGCTGCTACCGGGCATGCGCCAGGCGCGGGCTGGCCGGGTCGTCAATATTTCCTCGCGCGCTGCGCTGGGCAAACCCAACCGCACCGCCTACAGCGCCACCAAGGCCGCCGTCATCGGCATGAGCCGCACCTGGGCGCTGGAGCTGGCCACGGACCAGATAACGGTCAATGTGATTGCCCCCGGCCCCGTGGCCACCGAGCTGTTCAAAACCGCCAGCCCGCCCGGCGCGCCGCAGACCGAAGCGCTGCTCGCCGCCGTGCCGCTGCAGCGGGTGTCCGAGCCGGTGGAGATCGCCCATGCGATCGACTTTTTGCTGCACCCGTTGGCCGGCTACATCACCGGCCAGACCTTGCATATCGATGGAGGGCTGACCATCAGCGCAACCCGGCTATAGCAGCCACACCCCATCTTGCTTAGGGCACGGCACACCACAAAAAAGGAAACGGAGACAATGCCATGAACAACAAGCTTTCCCCCACCGGCACACCGGCTAGTCACGCAAGACGGCGGTGGCTGGTGCGCAGCGCAGCCTGGGGCGCCGGCGGCCTGCTGGCGGGCAGCCAGGCCTGGGCGCAGAGCCCCTACCCGTCTCGACCGGTACGGTTGGTCGTACCCTTTGCAGCCGGTGGCGCCACCGATGTGCTGGGCCGCCTGCTGGCCAAGGCGCTGGAGCCGGGCCTGGGCCAGCCGGTGGTGGTCGACAACAAGGTGGGCGCTGCCGGCGCCATCGGTGCCACCCAGGTAGCGCATGCCGAACCCGATGGCTACAACATCCTGATGGGCGGCGTGGGCACCAATATCGTGCTCGAACACACGATGCCCGACCTGGCCTACCGCCCGCAGCGCGACTTTGCTGCGGTGGCCTCCATCTGCAATGTGGACTATGTGCTGGTGGTAGCGCAAGACAGCCCCTACCAGACCCTGGGCGAGCTGCTGGCCGATGCCAAGAAAACGCCGGACAAGCTGCGCTATATGTCGACCGGGCCGCTGGGCCCGCTGCATGTGGCCATGGAGTACCTGGGCAAACTCAGCGGTGCGCAAATGATCCATGCGCCCTACAAGGGCGAGGCCCCGGCCTTGCCAGACTTGCTGCAGCAGCGGGTGGACATGGGCATGATGACGGCCCTCTTCACCCGGCCCCAGGTGCAGTCCGGCAAGCTGCGCGTGCTGGCCACCTTGAGCGCGCAGCGCATGGCTTCCTGGCCCGAGATCCCCACAGTGGCCGAGCTGGGCTACCCCGGCTATGCCGCGCCGATCTGGAACGGCTTTTTTGTGCCGCGCAAGACCAGCGCCCAGGTCGTGGAGCGCCTGGCCCGCACCACCGTGGCCCAGCTGCAGGCGCCCGAGCTCAAAAACCTGCTGGAGAAACAAGGCGTCTCCGTCACCGCCCAGGGCCCCGAGGCCTACGAGAAATTTTTGCAGGCCGAGCGCCTGCGCTGGCAACAAATGATCCGCGAATCCCAGGTACTGACAACAAGCTAAACAGGAGACAAGACCATGCACATTTCTCACATTCCCGCACTGCGGACACCCTTCAAACCCCTGGGCCTGGCCGCAACGCTGCTGTGCCTGTCATTGGGCGCCATGGCGCAATCAGGCCCACCGGTGCGCATCGGCCTGATCGTCGACCAATCCGGCGTGTACTCGGCCATCACCGGCAAGGGCAGCATCGCAGCCGCCCAAATGGCGTTGGACGAGGCAGGAGGCCAGGTGCTGGGCCGCAAGGTTGAGCTGCTGACCTTTGACCACCAGAGCAAGGCCGATTCCGCCGCCGCCAAGGCCCGCGAATGGTATGACAACGGCGTGGACGCGATCCAGGACGTGGGCGGCTCGGCCGCTGCGCTGGCGGTGCTGAACATCGCCAAGGAAAAAGGCAAGGTGCTGGTCATGAGCGGGCCGGCCAGCGACCGCATTACCGGCGACATGTGCGCCCCCACGGTAGCGCACTGGGCCTACAACTCGTATGCGCTGGCCAATACCGTGGGCAAGGCGGCGGCCGAGAAGATCGGCAAGCAGTGGTACTTTCTGACCGCCGATTACTCGGGCGGCTACGACATCGTCAAGGCCACCACCCAGGCGATCAGCACCGTTGGCGGCAAGGTGATCGGCGAGACCCGGCACCCGCTCAATAGCTCGGACTTTTCGTCTGCCGTGGTGCAGGCCCAGGCCAGCAAGGCCGATGTGATTGGCCTGGCCAACTTTGGCAATGACCTGGTCAACTCCATCAAGGCCGCGCGCGAATTTGGCATCACCCCCGAGAGCAAGCAAAAGCTCGCCTCGCTGCTGATGTACATCAACGACGTGCATTCGGTAGGGCTCAAGACGGCGCAGGGCATGCTGCTGTCCGAGGCCTTTTACTGGGACATGAATGACGAGACGCGCGCGTTCTCGAAGAAGTACTTTGCCAAGGTCAATGCCATGCCCAATATGAGCCAGATGGGCGCCTACTCGTCCGTCAAGCACTACCTCAAGGCCGTGGAGGCCGCTGGCAGCACCGATGCCAAGGCAGTGATGGCCAAGATGCGCGAGATGCCGATCAACGACGTGTTCACCAAGAACGGGCGCCTGCGCGAGGACGGCATGATGGTGCACGACATGTACCTGTTCCAGGTCAAGTCGCCGCAAGAGTCCAAGGCGCCCTGGGACTACTACAAGGTCATCAGCACCGTGCCGGCCGACAAGGCCTTTGTGCCGCTGTCCGAATCGGCCTGCCCACTCGTCAAGAAGTAGGCCGCAGCACCATGGCCCAGACCCAGCTTTTCAGCCCTTTGCCGCTGCGCGATGTTGTGATCAAGAACCGCATCGTCGCCGCCCCCATGTGGCAGTACCAGGGCCGCCACGGCCAGGCCCAGGATTGGCATCTGATGCACCTGGGGCGCCTGGCCGCAGGCGGCAGCGGCCTGGTGTTCCAGGAAGGTACGGGGGTGGAGCGGCGCGGCTGCGGCACCCTGGGCGACATAGGGTTGTGGTCTGACGACATGGTCGCGCCTTTGCAGCGCATCGTGCAGCTGATGCGCGACTGCGGCACCACGCCCGGCATCCAGCTGATGCATGCCGGCCGCAAGGCCCGGCAGCTGACCCCCGCCCAGGGCCGGGGCGCCCTGCCCTACCAGCCGGACATCGCCGACTGGGATGCCTGGATGCCGATAGGCCCCAGTGCCATCCCGGCGGGCAAGGGCCTGGACACGCCCCTGCCCATGTCGCTGCAAGACATCCAGCAGGTGGTGGAAGCCTTTGCCGCCGCCGCCCGCCGCGCCGCGCAGGCGGGCTACCAGGTGCTGGAGCTGCATGCCGGCCATGGCTACCTGCTGCACAGCTTTCTGTCACCGCTGGCCAACCAGCGCGGCGACGCCTGGGGCGGCAGTTTTGACAACCGCTGCCGCCTGCTGCTGACCGTCGTCGAAGCGGTGCGCGCCGTGTGGCCGGCGGGGCTGCCGCTGTTTGTGCGCCTGTCCTGCAGCGATGGCGCGCCCGGCGGCTGGACGCTGGAAGACAGCATCGCCCTGGTCAAGCGCCTGCTGCCGCTGGGGGTGGATGTCATCGATTGCTCATCGGGTGGCATTGCTGGCTCCCCGCTGCGGGGCGGCCAATCAGCCACTTATGGCTACCAGGTGGAACTGGCCTCGGCCATCAAGGCCGCTACCGGCGCGCGCACCATGGCCGTGGGCCTGATCGTGCATGCGCAACAGGCCGAAGCCATATTGAACCAGGGCCATGCCGACCTGGTGGCCCTGGCGCGCGAGCTGATCTACAACCCCAACTGGCCCATGGATGCAGCGCAAAAGCTGCAGGATGCGCAGGAGTTCCAGATGCTGACGAAGAACGAGGCTTTTTGGCTGGAACGGCGCAAGGCCACCACACCGGATCTGCAGCCCTCCACCTTTGTGCGCTGAGCTTTTTACAAGCTGCCACAATGCGGCCATGCGCATGTCCCTCATTGCCCTCCCACTCGCCTTGCTGGCCGTGCTGGCCAGCACTGGCTGCAAGCAAATCCCCTATGTAGCCCTGCCCGCCCCGCCCACGGGCATCCACTACGAGCCGGGTGCCAACAGCGCCGGCATCGCCCGCATGTCGGAGACCGAGCTGCTGCGCCAAAAACGCCTGGCCCAGGCAGGCGACAAGCGCGCTGCCATCAATGTCTACCAGCACCTGCGCTCGGTAGAGAACGACGATGCCCAGGCGCGGGACTGGCTCATCCTGGCCGCTGACCTGGGGGATGGGGCAGCTGCGTACAACCTGGCACAAGGCGCCATCTATACCCAGGACCATGCGGGCGCGCTGTTCTGGGCTAAAAGATCCAAGGCGGCGGGCTATGCCAATGCGGATGCGCTGCTGACATCGCTGGAGCAGCCTGAATAGGCCCTCCCTACTCAGGCCTTCAACGCAGCGCCAACGGCAGGCGCGCCAGTTCGGGAGACAGCGGCAAGAAGCGCTATTTGCGCGATTGAAGCACGTCGGCCGTTACTGGTTGAACCAAAGACGGCGCTGAAAGGCCGCTGTCTACCAAGACCTACAGAATGTGCCCCCTGTGCGCCGTCATCCTCCTCCGGTGCCAGGCACTACGATCTGGTCGGATGTCAAATGATTGCAACCACCCATCCTTCTCGGTCACGCCCCTAGACGGTCTGCTCTCAGACCGCATCATCCGAATCCTGGCAAAAAATGGAATAGCTTCCGTTGAAGCCATCCAACAAGCCTACCCGGTTGGATTGCTAAGAATGCATGGCATTGGGATGCTGCGGTTTCGCAAGATCGAGAGGGCATTTTTCCCGGGCCAGTGCTTTGAGCCGGACTTTGCGGTACCTGCCATACGGTTTGCCCACGATTCTTCGTTGAACGGCAAGCTGCCTCTCGTGACCGTACGTGCGCTGGCGCGCGCAGGCATCAAGACGCCAGAGCAGCTTCGTGAGGCCTACCCGCACAAGCTATTGAGGATCCGCACGATTGGAACCGGGACGCTTAGAGAGATCGAGCGTGTGTTCTTTGCAGGCAAGGTGTTGGAGAAGTGAGCAGCCGTTCTGGTGCAAGGTGCACAGTGCCTTGTTGGGCGTCTCCCGGTGTGCATCCGGGAATTTATAGGCTTCACGGATTTGACCGCGCAGCGTTAAATTCCGTTTGAATTCATAACGCTAATGGTGCCTCGAGCCGGGATCGAACCGGCACGCCACTTTCGCGGCACGGGATTTTAAGTCCCGGGTGTCTACCAATTTCACCATCGAGGCACGCAGCCTGCCATTCTAGCCGCTCCGGCTCGCTGGTTGGCGCTGGACAGGCGAAGATGTGCAGCAGCAAGAAAGACAGCGATGTTACCGAGCGACGCCCAGCCAAGATGGGCGCTGAGCGGCCAGCCAAAAAGCAGACGCTGAAATGCAAAAAAGAGCCCGAAGACTCTTTTTTGCGATGTGTTGGAGCGGGAAAACGGGTTCGAACCGTCGACCTATACCTTGGCAAGGTATCGCTCTACCAACTGAGCTATTCCCGCAAAAACCAGCATGAACACAGATCACACCAGCTTTGAAACTGGAGCGGGAAAACGGGTTCGAACCGTCGACCTATACCTTGGCAAGGTATCGCTCTACCAACTGAGCTATTCCCGCAAAAACTAGCATGAACAAAGATCACACCAGCTTTAGAAAACTGGAGCGGGAAAACGGGTTCGAACCGTCGACCTATACCTTGGCAAGGTAT
>JAVWTB010000026.1:0-37717 GCA_036667955.1 Comamonas sp. | reverse complement strand
GAGGCCAGCATTCGGCAAGGGCAAATGCAACCGGGCGACCGCCTGCCCACAGAGCTGTTGTTGGTGGCGCAGTTTGGCGTAAGCCGAACAGTAGTGCGCGAGGCGCTGTCCCGCCTCAAATCCAGCGGCCTCGTCGCCTCCCGCCAAGGCAGCGGCGTCTTTGTGCAAGCGCCCCGGGCTGAACCGCTGGACCTGGAAAAAGGCCATGCCGCCTCGCAAGAGGCCGTCATCCAAATCGTAGAAGTGCGCCGCGCGCTAGAAGCCGAAGTGGCCGAACTGGCCGCTGCCCGCCGCAGCACCGCCGATCTGCGCCGCATCCGCGCTGGCGTCAAGGCCTTGGCCAAAGCGGTGGCCAATGGCCAAGACGGCGTAGCCGAAGACGTCGCCCTGCACCGTGTCATCGCCCAGGCTTCCGGCAACCCTTTCCTGCTCAGTACCTTGGACTACCTGTCGCAGGTGCTGGCGGGTGCCACGCGCATTACCCGCGCGAATGAGGCGCGGCGGCAGGACTTTGCGGCAGCGGTGACCCAAGAGCATGCGCGGATTGTGGAGGCAATTGAGGCGGGTGACCCGGCGGCTGCACGGGCTGCGGCGACGGCGCATATGAATAACGCGATTGACCGGATCCGGCAGGCGGATCCAGCGTTTTGGCGGCAGGATGGGGAGCGGTTGGCGAAGGTGTTGTTGATACAGTGAATAATAGATTCGATGTTATTACTTCCAGAAGCAAGTACGAACCGCTTATAAACTCGGTTATTTAACATTAAATACAAATCAATTGAAATATGAATAATAAATATCTGACAAAGAATTTTATTATGGGGCAAGAGCCTCGCTGGCACTGTCCATCTTGTGATATTGGAATATTAAAGCTCGTAAATAAATTCTTAATTCACAGCGATGCTGCCACTCAAAAAGATTCTAATGAAGAATGGTTTGAACCAGAATACTCACGTTATGTATTCACGGGAATTTTAGGCTGCGAGAATTGCTCAGAATTTGTTGTAGTCACCGGAGTAGGCAACATCGAAGAATACTACGATGAAGAGGGCGGGGGCTACGATACCATATTAACACCAAAGTTCTTTCAGCCACCTCTTAAAATAATAAACCCAAATGTGTCCTCAGAAGTACCCCCGGATGTCATGATGCATTTGGAGCAAGCATTTCAAATTTTCTGGTCTGATTCAGGGTCTTGCGTAAACCGACTCAGAACGAGTATTGAGTATTTATTAGATGGCTTAGGAGTTACAAGAATCAACGCAAACGGTGGAAGGCTTGCGCTAGCCCACCGAATCAATCAACTAAGCGACCCCAAACACCTCGAGGTTAAAGATGCTTTAAATAGTATAAGACACATGGGAAATGATGGTAGCCATGGATCTATAGACATAGAGCGCGAAGAACTTTTGCAAGCTTTCTCTGTTGTAAATTATTGCATGCAAAAACTATATCCCAATATCTCAGAAGAAGTAGAAGTAATGACATTTGTAAATAAAGTTAATCAACAAAAAGGGTTTCGCGAAAAAAATCAAATGTAACTCAAAAGGAATACGCAAACTCCTTCAGCATTTACAAAAAACATGGTATACACCAAAAGCTTTATATGAAAAATTCTACCTTCATAACAATTGATGGTGATGACATCGGCCAAAAAATAACCAAATATTATCTAAGCAATGATATTGAATCATTATCCAAACTCAATCAATCCATGATTGAAACAACTAAGGATATCGCGAATTATTTAGAAAGCATAGGATTTTCAATAATCTTTTGCGGTGCAGATGGAGTAGCTGGGCACTCCAGTATTACACAAAGCGAAAGAGATATTTTTAGAGAGATTTCATACATTGGTAGTAAATGTGCTACATTTTCAGCAGGCACTGGCAGCACCCTTCGTGAATCATATATTGCATTAATGAGTGCAAAAAGTAATGGGAAAGCCCAGATATATAATTACAAAGATTTGGCAGAATAATGTTTAGAATTATAAATTTTCAAATATTAATTAAATTCTTAGTTGGCTTGACTGTATTTTTTAGCATTGCCACATATGCAGCCATACTTCATTTTTGGCCTACCACATCCATATTTAAACTATCGGCAATCTCCTCAGCGGTAGCAGCATTTTTAATATTTTTAATCGGGAATAATTCAATCTCTCGGAAAATCTGGGCCACTATTAAATTTTTCGATGGATCACTTTTCCCAGATATTAATGGAGCTTGGAGGGGCGAAATAACTTATCCAGGAGGAAGACTAGCTGCCAGAGCAATAATTAGACAAAACATTAGTCATACCCAAATCGATCTGCATACACCAACCTCGAAATCAATAACTATAGAGTCCACGCCTGTAAGCGAAAGCGGACAATGCCGACTATATTATGTTCATAGAGTAACTCCCAAAAACCCTGACTGGCAGGTATACACCGGATCGACAATATTTGATATACGTTACGTGGATGTGGACGGCAAAAAAATTCTTGAGCTTAGCGGCTACTACTATACCGATCGCAAAACAAACGGCCGAATCAAATTACGCCAAATCGGAAATGACTATTCAAAAGATATTTCGTATTATTAACAGTTAATTTTTCTCTTTTGGAGCTTTTATTTTATGCAGAGTAAAAATTTTCAACTACTTTAAACACCTTCATCAAAATCACTTAATCACACCTAATTTATTCGAATTTATATATTTTTATTTATTCGTAAATTTTTTTATTAATATATCCTCAAACTACGGTAGCCACTCCCGCACCCCAACAAGGCAAACTCTGACGCCCACCCCCTCCCCAGCAGCCGCAGAATTTGCCCATGCTCGCTGCTTCTGCATCTGCCAACGCCCCACCCGCTGACGTCATCACCCTGACCGACAAAGGTCTGTACTGCGCGGCTGGGGATTTTTTTATTGATGCCTGGAAGCCGGTACACCGCACATTCGTCACCCACGGCCATTCGGACCATGCCCATGTGGGGATGGGCGAGTACTACTGCAGCTCGACCAGCGAGCCGATACTGCGATGGCGGCTGGGGGAACAGAGCATCCATGCGCTGCCGTTTGGGCAGACGATTACGATGGGGGAAGTGCAGGTATCGCTGCACCCGGCTGGGCACATATTGGGCTCGGCCCAGGTGCGGGTGCAGCACGGCGACGCTGTGTGGGTGTTTACGGGCGACTTCAAGCGTGAGCCAGACCCGACCTGCGAGGCTTTTGAGCTGCTGCACTGCGACACCCTGATTTGCGAGGCGACCTTTGCCTACCCGGTGTACGCCTGGCCGACGATGGCGCATGAGGTGGAGCGCATTGAGCGCTGGGTGGCGCATTGCAAGGAGCAAGGCAAGGCGGCAGTGCTGTATGCCTACAGCCTGGGCAAGGCCCAGCGGGTATTGGCGGGCTTGGCAGGCAAGCTGGATGCGCCCGTATTGCTGCATGGTGCGATGGCGCGCGGCACCGATATTTACCGGCAGGCGGGCATTGCGCTGGCCGCTACCGAGATGGTGGCCGATGTGCCCACCGATACCGATTTTGCCGGCCGCATGGTGCTGGCACCGCCCTCCGCGCAAGATTCCGTCTGGCTCAAACGCTTTAAACAGGTGGAGCAAGGCTTTGCCTCAGGCTGGATGCTGCTGCGCGGCAACCGGCGGCGGCGCAATATGCAGCGCGGCTTTGTCATATCGGACCATGCCGATTGGCAGGAACTCGTCGACACGATTACCGAGAGCGGCGCCCAGCGGGTGCTGGCCACCCATGGCAATACCGATGCGCTGATCCCCTACCTGCAGAGCTTGGGCATACAGGCCGAGCGCCTGCGCACCGCCTACGGCGATGAAGAGGAGGCGGCCGAATGAATCGCTTTGTGGCGCTGTACCAGTTGCTGGACGAGGCCTCCGGCACACGCGACCGCGAGCTCGCACTGCAGCAGTACTTTGCCGGTACCACTGCGGCCGAGGCGACCTGGGCCGTCTATGTGCTGAGCGGCGGCAAGGTTAACACCGGCAAGAACCGGCTGGCCACCACCACGGAGCTGCGCAGCTGGGTGAGCGAGCTGACCGCCCTGCCGCTGTGGCTGGTGGAAGAGAGCTACCGCCAGGTGGGCGATTTGGCGGAGACTTTGTCGTTGTTGGTAGCGGCCTGGCAAAAGCAAAGCGCCAACCACCCTGAGCTGGTGGCTGCGCCTGGCGCTGCTGTTGCCCCGGATGCCGATGCGCCCTGGCATGCCTCCTTGCTGGGCGCAACCTTCAAGCCTCCCGACAACGACAGCCGTCTGGACGAATGGACTGAGCAATTTTTACTGCCGCTGGTGGCCGCCGATACCGAGCAGCGCAAGCGCGCGATCCAGCAGGCCTGGCAGCAGCTGGATACGCCTTCGCGCCTGGTCTTTAACAAGCTGCTGACCGGATCGCTGCGCGCAGGCGTTAACAAGCGCAGCCTGCAAAACAGCTTGGCGCCCCTGGTGGGGATATCTGCCGCCGATATGGCGCACCGCATGGTCGGCGAATGGCTGCCCAGCGCCCAGGCCTATGAGGCCTTGATGGACCCGGACACCAGCGCGCAGCTGCTGGATAAGCCGTACCCCTTCTACCTCGCCTCCCCCTTGCCGCAAGAGCCAGACGCACTGGGCGACCCCAAGGATTGGCTGGCCGAATGGAAATGGGATGGCATCCGCGTGCAGCTGGTGCGGCGCCAAGGCCATGCGCCCTATTTGTGGTCGCGCGGCGAGGAGCGGTTGGATGGCCGCTTTCCCGAGCTGGAAGCCGCCGCCGCGCTGTTGCCGGGCGACATGGTGCTCGATGGCGAATTGCTGGCCTGGGATTACGAACAGAACAAGCCGCTGGGCTTTGTCGCGCTGCAAAGCCGTATCCAAAAACGCAAGCCTTCGCCCAAGCTGATGCAGACGGTGCCAGCGCGCATTCTGTTCTATGACTTGCTGGAATTTGAAGGCGAAGACCTGCGCGCCCAGCCACTGGAGCAGCGCCGGGCAAAGCTGGAACAGGTGATCAACGAGTCCCAGCTGCCCGCGCTGGGCCTGTCGCCCCAACTGCCATTTGATGACTGGGATGCGCTGGCCCCTTTGCGCAACACCGCTGCGGAACGCAATGCCGAAGGGCTGATGCTCAAGGCGCTGGCCTCCCCCTACAAGGAAGGCCGGCGCCGGGGCGATTGGTGGAAGTGGAAGGTGGACCCGTTCAGCATTGATGCGGTGCTGATTTATGCCCAAAGCGGCAGCGGCCGCCGCAGCACCTTGCACACCGACTACACCTTTGCGGTGTGGAGCGGCGATGTGCTGGTGCCTGTCGCCAAGGCCTACTCGGGCCTCACCGATGTGGAGATTTTGCGGCTGGACAAATGGATTCGCAGCCACACGGTGGAGCGTTTTGGGCCGGTGCGCTCGGTCACGCCCAGCCTGGTATTTGAGATTGCGTTTGAAGGCGTGAACCGCTCCACCCGCCACAAATCCGGTGTGGCGGTGCGTTTTCCGCGCATTTTGCGCTGGCGCGAGGACAAGACCGCGCAAGACGCCGACCAGCTGAGCGCTTTGTTGGAGTTGGCCGATGGCTGATCTTGACCACAGCACGGCCCCCAGCGACCGCGCGATGCAGCGTGCGGCCAAGCGTTGGCGCGATTGGTTGAAGGAGCAGGACATTGGCGCAGCGGTCTTCCAGCAGCAGGCTTGGCGCGCGTATGCAGATGGGCACAGCGGTTTGATATCGGCCCCCACCGGCCGGGGCAAAACCTTAGCGGCGCTGGGCGGGCCTTTGATGCAGGCGATGGCCCAGGCCGAGACGCCTGAAGGGCGTGCCAACCATGGGCCACGCATGCTCTGGGTAACGCCCTTGCGCGCCCTGGCCAGCGATACCCGCGAACGCATTACCGGCCCGGTAGCCGCCGTCCTTCCCGATTGGCAAGTAGCGATGCGCACAGGCGACGCCACAGCACGTGACAAACGCCTGACCGATACCGGCAAGGCGCAGCTGGTGGTGATAACGCCGGAGTCGCTCGCGCTGCTGCTGAGCCATGAACGAAGCCGCGAACAATTCAGCCAGCTGCGCTGCATTGTGGTGGATGAGTGGCATGAGCTGTTACCCAGCAAGCGCGGGGTGTTGCTGCAGCTGAACCTGGCACGCATCCAGGCGCTGGCACCTAGCGCGCAGGTCTGGGGCCTGTCGGCGACGATTGGCAATCTGCAAGAGGCCAGCGATGTGCTGTTGAGCGCCTGGCAGGTGCAAGAGCCAGCGCTGGTCCAGGACATGCGGCCCAAGCCCTTTCATCTGCACAGCATTACGCCGCCGCTGGGCACACGCATGCCATGGGCGGGCCACTTGGGCCTGGCCAATTTGGGTGAGGTGGCCAAGCTGGTGTTCAGCGTACCCAGCACGATTGTGTTTACCAACACCCGCGCCCAGGCCGAGCTGTGGCACACGGCGCTGGCGAGTATTTGGCCGGAAGATGCGGACACCCTGGCGATCCACCATGGCTCGCTGGACCAGGGGGTGCGGCAGTCGGTAGAGCAGCGCCTGCGCGCAGGCAGCTTGCGCTGTGTGGTGGCGACCAGCAGCCTGGATTTGGGCGTGGACTTCCCGGCAGTCGAGCGCGTGATCCAGATTGGCGGGGCGCGGTCTGTGGCGCGCATGGTGCAGCGCGCGGGCCGCGCCAAGCACCGGCCCGGCGCTGCTGTGCATGTGGAGGCCGTCGCCACCCAGGCCATGGACCTGGCCGAGTTTGCCGCCGTGCGCGAGCTGGCCGAGGCCCAGGTGTATGAGCGGCGCGAGCCGCTGCGCCTGTGCTTTGATGTGCTGAGCCAGCATGCAATGAGCGCGGCGCTGGCGGGGGGCTTTAGGCCGCCGGAGCTGTTGGCGGAGGTAAGGCGCACAGCAGCCTTTCGTGATTTGAGCGATGCCCAGTGGCAGTCGGTGCTGGCGTTTCTGCAGCATGGCAGCGATTCTCTGGTGCAGTACCCGCAGTACGAGCGCCTGCACTGTACCGATGGCCCGTGCCAGCCGGCCAACACCGGCGTAGTGCGCATGCACCGCATGTCGATTGGGACGATCACCGCGCATGGGGCCGTCAATGTGCAGTACCTGCGGGGCGCGCGGCTGGGCTCGGTCGAAGAGGCGTTTATGGCCCGGCTGAGCGCTGGCGATGTCTTTAACTTTGCCGGCCGCAGCCTGGTGCTGGTGCGGCTGGAGAACAACACCGCCTGGGTGCGCCGCAGTGCCGAAGTGGGCCTGCTGACCCCCGCGTGGGCCGGATCGTTGATGCCGATGTCCTCATCCTTGGGCGAGCGCATGCAGCAGCTACTCAGCCAGGCCGCCACCAGCCCGGCGGAGGATGACGCACCCCATGCCCGCGAGCTGCAATGGCTGCAGCCCTTGCTGCAGCTGCAAAGCCAGCGCTCGCTGGTGCCGGGCGCCGACCAGCTGCTGATTGAGCAAGTCGGCAACACCCAAGCCGCCAAGGCCGCGCCGCTGTTTGTCTACCCCTTTGCCGGCCGTGTCGCGCATGAAGGGCTGGCGGTGCTGATTGCCACGCGCCTGGCCCACATTCAGCCCAACACCTTTGCCTGGGCCTGCAATGAGATCGGGCTGATGATCCAGCCCACCTTGCCCATTGACGCGAATGCGGTGGACTGGGCGGAGATTTTTAAGCTGGACGGCCTCAACAGCGATCTGCGCTCTGCCGTCAACTTTAGCGAGCTGGCACGCAAACGCTTTAAAGAAATTGCGCAAATTGCCGGCCTGGTGCAATCCAAGGTGCCGGGCAAAAAAAGCCGTGCCAGCGACCGGCAGTTGCAGGTATCGGCCAGTCTGCTGTTTGATGTGCTGAGCAAGTACGACCCCGAGCACCTGCTGCTGCGTCAGGCCCGCCAGGAGGCGCTGGACCAGGAGCTGCATTTGCCGACCATGCACAGGCTGCTGGCCAGCATTGCGGGGCGCCAGATAGCGCTGCGCTTTCCGCCCAAACACACGCCCTTCTCGTTTGGGCTGTGGGCGGAGAGCTTTCGTGGCCAGCTCAGCAATGAGACCTGGCAAGACAAGGTGCGCCGCATGGCCACCCAACAGGAGCGCCAGAGCCCTGGCGAAACCACCCACCCAAAGGCGGCGCCACACCCGGGCGCACGCAAACCGGGAGCGGCCAGCCGCGTGCGCCGCCCCCTGCAACCAGAGGACCGTTCTTAATGGCAGGTACGCACTCCGCCCAGCTCTTCTCTCCGATTCAACTATCCCCGTCGCCGCAAGACCATGTCGCCGCCAGCATTGCCGGCATGGAGTTTTTGGTACTGGCCGAGCGGGCGCTGTTCTGGCCCCAGGAGAGCATGCTGATCATTGCGGATTTGCACCTGGGCAAGAGCGATATCTTTAGGCGCCGGGGCGTGGCCGTGCCGCTGGAGGTGCAACGCCAAGACCTGCTGCGCCTGCACCAGATTTTGCAAAAGTGGCAGCCGCAGGAGCTGGTGATTTTGGGCGATTTTGTGCACGGCCGCTTTATTGGCGAAGACACCTTCCAGCTGTGGCAAAACCTGCGCCGCGCCAACCTCAAGACCCGCTTTCTATTGACCCGTGGCAACCATGACCGCTACCTGCAGACCGAGGCCTTGCTGCTCGATGATGTGCAGACCCACCTGCCCCGCCACCAGGTGCTGCTGAGCCACGAACCGCTGGGTGCCGGGGTGCGGCATTTCTCGCTCAATATCCACGGCCACGTCCACCCGGCCATGCGCGTGCCGCAGATGCGCAAACGCCTGCCCTGCCTGGCCTACTCAGCGCCCTACCTGAATCTGCCGGCGTTCTCGGAGTTCACCGGCTCGGGGCCGATGGCCGTGCAGCCGCTGCATGCCTGGGTGTTTGCCGATGACGGCGAGGCGCCGGTGGCGGTGTATTGACGGCTTTGTTCTTGGCATCCGGTTGCGCTCTTCTGCACCCTTGCACACTCGATAAAGCCAAGCCAGGCGCCCCTCTGCGCAGATCGGCTGATGCAGTAAACCGCCAACTTCGCACGGTCAGCACGGCATTTCGCCTACAAGAATTTCAAGGCCAAAAAGCAGAATGAAAGCCTTATCTAACAAGGAATAGCAATGGTTACCACCACATACGTAGAGGACGACAGAATCGTCGCTGGCGCCGTACCACGCGCTATCGCGGGGCACAGTGAAAGCGCGGTATCTTGGGCCGCCATTTTTGCGGGGGCGCTGGCAGCAGCGGTGCTGTCGCTGCTGCTGTTTATGCTCGGCATCGGGCTGGGCCTGTCATCGGTGTCGGTCTGGTCCGGCCGGGGCGCGGATGGCGACACCATTGGCTGGGGGGCAGTCGCCTGGCTGGTGTTCACGCAGCTGGCCTCGGCTGGCGTCGGTGGCTATATTGCAGGCCGCCTGCGCACCAAGTGGCAAGGCGTGCACACCGATGAGGTGTACTTCCGCGACACGGCACACGGCTTTTTAGCCTGGGCACTGGCGACCATGCTGATGGTGGCGGTGGCCGGTTCGCTGGCCGGTGCGGCTATTACCGGCACGGCCAAGGCCGCTGGTGCTGTGGTGAGCGGCGCAGCCCAAGTGGTGGGCGGTGCGGCCAGTGGTGCCACGGGTGTTATCGGTGGTGCCGCCTCTGCAGCGCTGAGCGGCGCCGCCGGCGTGACCGCTGGCAAGGCCAATGAATCGGGCTCGGACCTGAACTACTGGATCAACAGCCTGCTGCGCCAAGGTGGCCCCACCGAGCAGCAAAAGCAGGACATCAAGGACGGCGCGCAAAACGTCGCCCAAAAGGCCCGCTCCGCCGCCGATGATGCCAGCCAGATGAGCACCGTGTTTGTGCACTCGCTGCAAGCCGGTTCGCTGTCGGACGACGACCGCCAGTACCTGGGCCGCTTGGTGGCACAGCGCAGCGACATGGGCCAGGAAGAGTCCGAGAAGAAGGTGCAAGCCACCTACGACCAGGTCAAGCAACAAATCGACAAGGCCAAGCAATCCGCCCAGGATGCCGAAGTGAAGGCCAAGCAAGCGGCTGAGCAGGCCCGCAAGGCCACCGCTTACTCGCTGCTGTGGATGTTTGTGGTGCTGCTGATTGGTGCCTTTGTGGGCAGCCTGTCTGCCACCTTTGGCGGCCGCCAGCGCGACGCTTAACTAACCATCTTTTTCACCTGAACACAACCTTTGCCTGCGGGCAAGCCTAGAAAGGAAACACCATGCGATCCATCCTGCTTTGGCTGATTGGCGTGCCGATCCCGATCATTATTTTGATTGCGCTGTTCTTCCACTGAGAAGCACAGACAGGCGCAGCAAGCCAACCCCTCCAAGGCCGCTCATTGAGCGGCCTTTTTTCGCCTTGCTGGCACGGGACGCAGGCGCGCACCTCAGAGCCCGCATACAGCCAAGCCCTCCAAATGCCTACAAGCGCGGCGTGGTGCAACTGTCATCCTTAGGGGTTCAAGCCCACCGGCTTAGAACAACGCCAACCCCACGGAGATCCACGATGACCACTCGCAAATCGACCTCGTCTACCGCACCCACCCAAGGCGCTGGAGGCGAGCTGCATGAGCAGGCCGGTGACGGCCACCCGGTAATGACCACGCAGCAAGGCATTCCGGTATCCGACAACCAGAACTCGCTGCGCGCCTTCAACCGGGGCCCCACCCTGCTCGAAGACTTTGTGCTGCGCGAGAAGATCACCCACTTTGACCATGAGCGCATTCCAGAGCGCATCGTGCATGCACGCGGCACGGCGGCACATGGCTACTTTGAGCTGAGCCAGTCGCTGAAGAAATACACGACGGCCAAGGTGCTGACCGAAGTCGGCAAAAAGGTGCCGATCTTTGCACGCATCTCCACCGTGGCGGGCGGCGCCGGCTCGGTCGATACACCGCGCGACGTGCGCGGTTTTGCGATCAAGCTCTACACCGAAGAAGGCAACTGGGACCTGGTGGGCAACAACATTCCGGTGTTCTTTATCCAGGATGCGATGAAGTTTCCCGACTTGGTGCATGCCGTGAAGATGGAGCCCGACCGGGGCTTTCCGCAAGCGGCTACCGCGCATGACACGTTCTGGGATTTCATCTCGCTGATGCCCGAATCGATGCACATGATCATGTGGGCGATGAGCGACCGCACGATTCCGCGCAGCCTGCGCACCATCGAAGGCTTTGGCGTACACAGCTTCCGCCTCGTCAACGACAAGGGCGAGAGCACTTTTGTGAAGTTCCACTGGCGCCCGCAGTTGGGCATCCAGTCCACCGTGTGGGACGAGGCCGCCAAGCTGCAGGCGGCCGACAACGACTTTCACCGCCGTGACCTGTTTGAGGCGATTGAAGCCGGCCATGCCCCCGCCTGGGATTTGTTTGTGCAGCTGTTCACGCAGGAAGAGGCCGATGCCCTGCCCTATGACCATCTGGACCCCACCAAGATCATTCCCGAAGAGGTGATTCCGCTCACCAAGATTGGCAGCTTTACCCTGGACCGCTGGCCAGACAACTTTTTTGCCGAAACCGAGCAGGTGGCGTTTTGCCCGGCCAATGTGCCGCCCGGCATTGATTTCTCGAACGACCCTTTGCTGCAGGGGCGCTTGTTCTCGTACCTGGACACGCAGCTGTCGCGCCTGGGCGGGCCCAACTTTACGCAGATCCCCGTGAATACGCCCAAGTGCCCGTTTGCGCACACCCAGCGCGATGGCCATATGCAGACCGAGGTGCCCAAGGGCCGTGTGGCGTACGAACCATCGAGCCTGGACCCGAACTCGCCACGCGAATCGCGTGCCCAAGGCTTCCGCTCCTTTGCGCAGCCGTCTGAGGCTGATGCCAAGAGCCGCATCCGCCCCGAGAGCTTTGCCGACCACTACAGCCAGGCCCGCATGTTCTACACCAGCCAAAGCGCGCTGGAGCAGGCGCATATGGCCAGCGCCCTGGTGTTTGAGCTGTCCAAGGTGCAAACGCCCCATGTGCGTGAAGCCATGGTCGCCCATCTGCTGGTGATTGACAGCGACCTGGGCAAGCGCGTGGCCAAGGGCCTGGGCCTGGCTGCCTTGCCCAAACCGGCCAAGCCAGCGGTGCCCGTGCAAGACCTGCCCCCCAGCCCTGCGCTGCGCATCATCGACCGCATGAAGCCAACCCTGGAAGGCCGCTGCGTCGCGATCCTGGTGGACGATGGCTCCAACGCCGAGAATGTGGCTGCGCTGCAAAAAGCCATCCTGGCGGAGAAGGCCATGGTCAAGATCATCGCCCCCAAGATTGGTGGCGCGACCTTGAGCGACGGCAAGCACATCGCCGCCGATGCCCAGCTGGCCGGCGCGCCATCGGCGCAGTTTGATGCCGTGGCTTCCGTCATCCCGATGGCATCGGGCGAGATGCTGAGCAAGGACAGCGCTGCGCAAGATTGGTTCCGCGATGCCTTTGGGCACCTGAAGGCGATTGCGGCTTGCAAGGCCACGCATTTGATCCTGGATGCCGCCGGTGTGAAGCCGGATGACGGCGTGTTTGACCCCAAGGATGTGGCCGGGTTTATTAAGGGCGCGAAGACCCGCTTTTGGGAACGCGAACCGAAGTTGCGCACCTTGGCTTGATGGCTTCATGGCCTAGAAGCTATTCAGCTGGGTAGATCGCCAAGGCTAGGGACTAGCCCCCACGATCGGCACCCCACACAAGGCGCTGCAGTGCAAACTGCGGCGCCTTTTTTACGCGTATAGCCGACGCGCATCCGCTTGGCAATCGCGCGCAAAAACCCTGCACCATCGCGGGAAAGTACGGTGCAAACTCGTTTCAGCCCAATGCTATGATCCGGCAAAATTTGTATGATAACCATACCAGTCCCCTCGGGTGCAAGGCCCGGGAGGTTCCTCTAATAAGTCAACGAGACAAGTCCTGACACATGACGACCTTTGCCCTTTTGAGCATTGCCGGCGCCAGCATTGCTGCGCTGTTGCTGCTGATCATCCGATTTGAAATCCATGCCTTTGTGGCGCTGATGTTGGTGAGCCTCTTGGTGGCACTGGCAACGGGCATACCGCTCGCCGAGATCATCCCCACCTTGATAGCGGGCATGGGTGGCACCTTGGGATCGGTGGCGATCCTGGTGGCGCTCGGGGCGATGCTGGGCCGCATGATTGAGGTATCGGGGGGAGCCAATACGCTGGCGCAGCGCTTTAGCCAGCTGCTGGGCCCCAAGCGGGTACCGGCGGCGTTGACGGCGGCGGCGTTGGTGCTGTCGATCCCCGTGTTTTTTGATGTGGGCTTCATCATCCTGATCCCCATCATTTATGGCTTTTGCAAAGCCGCTGGTGTCAGCCCCATCAAGTACGGGCTGCCGGTGGCCGGCATCATGCTGGCCACCCATGTGGTCGTTCCACCGCACCCGGGCATTGTGGGTGGCGCAGCGGTGCTGTCGGCCGATGTGGGCTGGATCACGCTGATTGGGCTGGGCATCTGCATTCCGCTGGCCTTTGTGGCGCAGTGGGTGGGCGGGTACTTGAACCGCCGCCACTATGCGATGCAGCCGGAGGCCGAAGCGCAGTTCCGCAACTTTGGGAGCAGCGATGCCGCCGATACCCCTGCCGCCAAGCTGCCGGGCGTGGGTGCCGTGCTGACCCTGATCCTGGCCCCGCTCGCCCTCATCATGCTGGGCACCACGGCGGCGACCATGCTGCCCAAGGGCGATGCGCTGCGGGATTTTCTGGCCTTTACCGGCGCACCGGTGTTTGCGCTGATGGTGGCGATTGGCCTGGCTTTTGTGCTGCTGGTGCGCCCGCTGGGTTGGACGCGCAAGCGCACCAATGAGGTAATGGAATCGGCCTTGCCTGCAGCGGCCACGGTGATTTTGGTAACGGGCGCCGGCGGCGTGTTTGCCAAGGTGCTGACGGTGAGCGGCATCGGCACCGCCCTGTCGCAGGCGCTGTCGGGCACGGGCCTGCCTTTGATCTTGCTGGGCTTTGTTATCTCTTTGGCCTTGCGCGCGGCGCAGGGCTCGGCGACGGTGGCCATTCTCACCACCTGCGGCCTGTTGGCCGAAAGCATTCAGGGCGGTGGCTACAGCGCGGTGCAGGTCGCCGTGCTGACGGTGGCCATCGGCTTTGGCGGCCTGGGGCTGTCGCATGTCAATGATTCGGGCTTTTGGATTGTGACCCGCTACCTGGGCCTGAGCGTGGCTGATGGCCTGCGCAGCTGGACGGTGCTGACCACCGTGCTGGGCGTCGTCGGCTTTGCGCTGACCTGCCTGGTCTGGGCGCTGGTGGCCTGATCCGCAGTTTGATTTGTAGCCTGCATTCTTGTGCCCCGGCGCCACGCCGGGCATTCTCTATCTCTGATTCACGGGAGCTTCTCCAATGACTACACAAGCACAGAACGCCAAGGTGGGCGTCATCGGCCTGGGCGCCATGGGCCTGGGCATTGCCCAAACCTTGCGCAACCGGGGCTACCAGGTCCATGTCTGCGATGTGCGCCCCGGCGCAGCGGCAGACTTTGCCAGCGCCGGTGGTGTGGCCTGCGCCAACCCGGCGGAGCTGGCAGCCCAGGTGGATGTGGTGGTGTCCGTCGTCGTTAACGCCGCGCAGACCGAGGCCGTGCTGTTTGGCGAGCATGGCGCCGCTGCGGCCATGCGCCCCGGCAGCACCTTTGTGATGTGCTCCACGGTGGACCCGAACTGGTCCATCGCGCTGGAGGCACGCCTGGCCCAGAGCGGTGTGCTGTATGTCGATGGCCCCATCTCGGGCGGCGCAGCCAAGGCGGCGGCCGGCCAGATGACGATGATGTCTTCGGCCACCCCGGCAGCGTATGCGGCAGCGGGCGATGTGCTCGATGCGATGGCCGGCAAGGTCTACCGCCTGGGCGACAAGGCCGGTGCGGGCAGCAAGGTCAAGATCATCAACCAGCTGCTGGCGGGTGTACACATTGCCGCGGCAGCCGAGGCCATGGCCCTGGGCTTGCGCGAAGGGGTGGACGCGGCGGCCATCTACGAGGTCATCACCCACAGCGCCGGCAACAGCTGGATGTTTGAAAACCGCATGGCCCATGTACTGGCGGGTGATTACACGCCGCTGTCGGCCGTCGATATCTTTGTGAAGGACTTGGGCCTGGTGCTGGATACCGCACGCGCCAGCAAGTTTCCGCTGCCGCTGGCAGCCACCGCGCACCAGATGTTTATGCAAGCCTCCACCGCAGGCTACGCCAAGGAAGACGACAGCGCGGTGATCAAGATCTTCCCCGGCATCACCCTGCCCCAAGCTGCCAATGACGGAGGCCAGCGATGAGCAACGCCACCTTGAAGCTGGGCTGCATTGCCGACGACTTTACCGGCGCCACCGACCTGGCGAATAACCTGGTGCGCGCCGGCATGCGCGTGGTGCAGACCATTGGCGTGCCCAGCGGCCCGCTGGATACCGAGGTGGATGCTGTGGTAGTCGCCCTCAAGTCGCGCACCATCCCCGCCGACCAGGCCGTCGCCCAGTCGCTCGATGCCCTGCGCTGGCTGCAAAGCCAGGGCGCGCAGCAGATCTATTTCAAATACTGCTCCACCTTTGACAGCACGCCCGCCGGCAATATCGGCCCGGTGACCGATGCCTTGATGGATGCGCTGGGCAGCGATTTCACAATCGCCACCCCTGCCTTTCCGGACAACAAGCGCACCGTCTTCAAAGGCTATCTGTTTGCCGGCGATGTGCTGCTGAACGAAAGCGGCATGCAGAACCACCCGCTCACCCCCATGACCGACCCCAACCTGGTGCGCGTGCTGCAGTCGCAAACCCGGCGCAAGGTGGGCTTGATGGACCATAGCGTGGTTGCACAGGGCGCAGACGCCATCCGCAACCGCATTGCGGCGCTGAAGGCCGAGGGCGTGGGCATTGCGATTGTCGATGCGGTATCAAACGACGACCTGTTGCGCATGGGCCCAGCTTTAGCGGACTTGCCATTGGTGACGGCCGGCTCGGGCGTCGCCATTGCGCTGCCCGCCAACTTTGGCCTGCAGCCCAGCAACCAGGCTGCCGCCTTGCCTGCGGCCAGCGGGCTGCAGGCGGTGGTGTCCGGCAGTTGCTCGGTGGCGACCAATGCCCAAGTGGCGCATTTCATCGCCAGCGGCCGGCCTGCCCTGGCGATCGAGCCACTGCGCATGGCCGCTGGTGACGATGTCGTGCACGAGGCGCTGGACTGGGCGCGACCGCATCTGGCCAGCGGCCCGGTGCTTGTCTACTCCACCGCCGAGCCGGACGATGTGCGCAGCATCCAGGCCCAGCTGGGCGTGGAGCAGGCCGGTGCGCTGGTTGAGCAAAACCTGGCCGCCATTGCGCGCGGCTTGGTGGAGCTGGGCGTGCGGCAGCTGCTGGTGGCCGGTGGCGAGACCTCGGGCGCCTGCGTGCAGGCCCTGGGCATTGCACAGATGCGCATTGGTGGCCAGATTGACCCGGGTGTGCCTTGGTGCCATGCGGCCAGCCCGGCAGCGCCGGAGGGCTTGCACATCGCGCTCAAATCGGGCAACTTTGGCAGCACCGACTTTTTCAGCAAAGCTTTCACCGCTTTGCAAGGCTGAACACCATGGTCTTTATGGACGAACCCAGCGCCCGCGCCGAGATCTGCCGGGTAGGCGCATCGCTGTTCCAGCGCGGCTATGTGCATGCCAGCGCCGGCAATATCAGCGTGCGCCTGGCGGATGGATTTTTGATCACGCCGACGGATGCCAGCCTGGGCCAGCTGGTGCCCGAGCGCCTGGCCAAGCTCGATCTGCAAGGCCAGCAGCTGAGCGGTGATCGCGCCAGCAAGACCATCGTGCTGCACCGACGCATTTACGAGGCCAGCGCCCACACGCCAACGCCCGCCGGCTGCGTGATCCACACCCACAGCCGCCAGCTGGTGGCCTGCTCGCTGCAAGCCACTGCCGTGCCGGGTGTGGCGCCTGCTGCCGAGCTGCTGCCCGCGCTGACGCCCTACTTTGTGATGAAGGTGGGCCATGTGCCGCATATCCCCTACCACCGCCCCGGCTCGCCCGATGCGGCGCAGGCCGTGGCCGAGGCGATTGCGCAGTACGCCGCCGCCGGCACACCGATCCGCGCCGTGATGCTGGCACGCCTGGGCCCCAATGTCTGGCATGAGAGCCCCGCTACCGCCATGGCCGCGCTGGAAGAGTTGGAAGAAACGGCCCTGCTCTGGAACCAGTGCCGCCAGCAGCCACCCGCGCCGCTGAGCGACGCCCAGATTGACGAGCTACGCCAGAGCTTTGGCGCCCACTGGTAAAGCCCCACCCCTGCCTGCCGCACGCGGATCGCCTGCCAGCAGGCAGCCCTTTTAGAAAGCACCCCATGCCCCGTTTTGCCGCCAACCTGTCCATGCTCTACAACGACCTGGATTTTCTGGACCGCTTTGCCGCTGCCGCCCGCGATGGTTTCACTGCGGTGGAATACCTCTTCCCTTACGCCTACGCGCCCGAGCAGCTAGCAGCCTTGCTGCAGCAGCAGGGCCTGCAGCAAGTGCTGTTCAATGCGCCGCCGGGTGACTGGGACAGTGGCGAGCGGGGGATTGCCTGCATTCCCGGGCGTGAGGCCGAGTTCCGCGACGGCATTGCGCAAGCGCTGCGCTATGCCCAGGCGCTGCAATGCCCGCGCCTGCATGTGATGGCCGGCCTGGTGCCTGCGGGCGTGGATACTGCTACCGTGCGCGCCACCTACATCGCCAATATCCGCCATGCGGCAGAGCAGGCGGCGGCGCAGGGCCTGCGCATTCTGCTCGAACCCATCAATGGCCGCGATATGCCCGGCTTCTTCCTGAGCCGCCAGGACCAGGCCCATGCCTTGGTCGCCGAAATTGGTGCGGCCAATGTACAAGTGCAGATGGACCTCTACCACTGCCAGATCGTCGAGGGCGACCTGGCAATGAAGATCCGCCAGTACCTGCCCACCGGCCGGGTCGGCCATATCCAGATTGCCGGCGTGCCCGAGCGCCATGAGCCCGATGTGGGCGAGCTGCACTACCCCTATCTGTTTGCGCTGCTGGACAGCCTGGGCTACGACGGCTGGATTGGCTGCGAGTACAAGCCTGCACGGGGTGCTGCGCCCCATGCCACGACTGATGGCCTGGGTTGGTTGCAGCCTTATTTGGCCAAGCCGCATTAAGCGCTGCCCGGGTGAATGGGCTGCCCTAGAATCCCCTCATCCCCCCTTTAGCCGCAGGCCTCTGTGCCCGCAGCCACGCCATGCGACCACAAGCGACCGAATCCTTTTTGCAGCGGGTGCGCCAGCACCTGCAGGCACTGCCCGCCACCGAGCGGCAACTGGCCGACTTTGTGCTGGAGTTCCCCGGTGAGCTGGCCAGCTACGCCGGCAATGAACTGGCCCAGCTGGCGAAGGTATCGCCCTCGACGGTAAGCCGCTTTATCCGCCGCCTGGGCTATGAGAACTACGAAGAAGCCCGCCGCCAGGTGCGCGAGGACAAGCAAAGCGGCTCCCCCTTGTTCCAGTCGGCGGCCGAGGCTTTTCAGCGCGGGCAGATGCTGGCCACGCACCGCGAGCGGTCGCTGGCCAATCTGACGAATACCTTGGATCAGCTGAGCGAGCAGCAGTTGAGCGAGATTGTGCAAGCCATCATCGGCGCGCGCCAGGTGCTCATCTTTGGCAGCCGCAGCAGCCATGCCTTTGCGCAGTACCTGCGCTGGCAAATCATCCAGGTGGTGCCCCAGGTAACTACCCTGCCCGGCCCGGGCGAGACCCTGGCCGAGTACACCGCCCAGCTGGGCAAGAACGACTGCGTCATCCTCTTTGGCATGCGCCGCCAAACCCGGCAAATGGCCGCGCTGCTGGCCAGCGCCAGCAAGGCCGGCGCCTCGGTGCTGCTGGTCAGCGACCAGACCTCTCCCCACTATGCGGCTGCCACCTGGTCCATCCAGTGCGACTGCCACGGCCCAGGCCTGTTGGACAACCATGTGGCCGTGATGGCGGTCTGCGACCTGCTGGCTACGATGGTGCTGGAGGCAGCTGGTGCGCCGGGGCGCAAGCGCCTGGCTGCCATTGAGCAGCAGCATGAACAGCACCAGGAGTTTTGATGTCTTGCAGGACGCACCTGTTTTGTGCAGCGGCCCCCTAGGGCGTCGTACTGTTTGCGACTAGCAACACAGTTTTGCAGCTGGGTGCCAGAAACCAGGTGACCTTACCTGGCCACCGCGGAGGCGGGTATGGTTCGCGGACCCTATGTTGGCGCGGAAACACGCGTGCCTTGAGGTCTCATTTTTCCGGGTTACATGGCCGGCGGTTTTGCGTTTGCTGTGTTCTGTGGCGATGAGACAGTGAAATTCAACCTGAACATGAAACGCGAAGGACAGGAAACAGCGGCCCGCCTAGCTCGACATCTAGGCGTGCTCGAAGAGCAGATTTTTCCAATAACCTACACGATCTACGATGGATGGACTGCCAAGTACGATAGGTACTGGTAACGGCCAATAGCTAACTCTGGTTTTTATTTTTCTATATGAAGGTGTTCTGAGATGACCGATACGGCAAGACTCGCGGTTCTAATTGATGCTGACAACGCCTCAAGTTCTGTGGCGAGGGAAGTACTAGAGGAAGTTACCAAGTACGGCATCGCGACAGTTAAGCGCGCCTTCGGTGATTGGACAACGCAAAATCTTGTTGGATGGAAGGCACATCTTCACAAACACGCAATTCAACCTATTCAGCAGTTTTCTTATACCCAAGGCAAGAACTCAACTGATTCCGCATTCATCATCGACGCGATGGACCTGCTGTACGCGGGAAACGTAGATGGCTTTTGCCTTGTCTCAAGTGATAGTGACTTCACAAGACTTGCAACTCGCTTGCGCGAAGCAGGTAAGGTTGTTTATGGCATGGGTGAGCGAAAAACTCCGGAGCCGTTCATTGCCGCGTGCGACAAGTTCATTTTCTTCGAGGTTTTAAAGGCTACCGCAGAACCAACAGCCCATGCAAAAGTCGCCGACGTCCCTGACCTGAAGGAGCTACTTGTCCACGCAATTCGAGAAACCACACGCGATAGCGGATGGTCCCGACTAGCAACCGTGGGTAGCCTATTAGGAAAGACGCATACCTCGTTCGATCCACGTAACTACGGCTTTAAAAAGCTTAGCGACTTGGTTCGCACGCAGTCTTACCTTGAAGTCAGAGATGCTCCAGACTCAACCGGATTTGTGCACGTTGAGCTTCGGCTAAAGTAGTTAGATTTACGACGCCACAATCGGCAAGAAGCCCACAATGCAAGAACAAATGAATAAGCAAGTCTGCAGCTAATTTTCTTGCGGTGGTGGTCTAGTCCTCCGGCCAGAAGCTGACAACCAATATGACATGCGCTGACGAGGTATTCAATCATGAAAGATTTACGCATTTCAACCGACAAGAAAGAGCTGGATATCCTTTTGATTCACAGCTTTCTTTCCACTGAAACTCCGTGGGCCAAGAATATTCCACTGGAATTATTGCGCAAAGCAATTGACAACTCTCTATGCTTTGGGGGCTATATAGAAAATCGACAAGTAGCATTTTGTCGTGTCATCACGGATAGCGCGACATTTGCCAATCTTGTTGATGTTTTCGTTATTCCTGAATGCCGTGGGAACGGCTATAGTAAAGCTCTAATGAGAGCTGTTTTATCTCATCCTCTACTTCAGGGGCTACGGCGTTTCACTTTAGCCACCGGCAACGCCCATGGCTTATATAAGGAATATGGATTTACATCCCCGCTATATCCAGATACATATATGGAACGATACTCTCCAAATATATATAATTCAGAAAACTGAGCGGCGCATTCAATATATACTGAGCGTCGGACTGCAACGTTAGCATATCGGCAATTTACAGTCTATCGACTGGGCTCTAACATACAGAAAAAATACTCCGCTAATACTAGCGCAAGGCTCTACTTTGAAAATTCAATGCCTCTGTGGTTCGTTCATTGTTGATGGTACGGACTGCTTACCCAACAAAGCACACATAACGCCTGATCAAGGCTGGCTCGATGTGTTTGACACTCTCGATAGTGCAATCATTGATTCAATTTTCAGCGGCAAATTAAGCCAAGACGATGCATACATGCACGCAAGAAAAATAGTCCAGACGCCAGCCCGCACGATGTGGCAATGTGGATCTTGTGGAAGGTTGTTCATTGATTCTCAGGATGGCTCGCTGCAGTGTTTTTCGCCCGAAAATCCAGAGAAGGGAAAGAGCATCCTTGCTTTAAAAAAGATAGCATTTAGCTAGTCAGAACGCATGACTACTGTAGGTCGTTCAGAGACAGTCAAAAGCCCCATCAAACCGTTCGCACAAACACTGTCACTCAGCAGGCCAGTCGCCGCAACTCCGGCAGCTGGGTTGATTGCACCCTGACGGAACCAGCCTTCACCTCATGGATCGCAGCCTCTCACTTTGTGGCTCCTTACGCCGCCGGTGCAGCAGCTGCTGCGCACTTGCCTTGAGAAAACCACCCCCACCGCCCTGTTCCCCGATGCCGAGATAGATGGCACGTTGCTTGCTTTAGCTTGTCTGGCGCATGAAATTTCAATTTCACATGCACCATATTAGTGAAATACCTATACCAAAGATCGATGATCTGCCCAACACTGGCGCAGCGATCCGATTCGAGCAAGTACGACTCTTCTCAAGGAGCTTTCAATGGCTGGTGGACCTGCACTTTCCTCTGCACCCGACTCTCCCAAGGTGGCCGAACTCGACCAGGCCTTGGACAAGATAGGGGTGACCCGTTCGCACCACACGATCATCTTCTTGATCCTGATTGGCTGCCTGTTTGACAGCTTCGAGCAGAACGCGGTCGGCATCATCGGGCCCATGCTCAAGGAGCAGTGGGGGCTGACGGCGTCGGACATCGGCATGCTCAACTCGGTGACCTTTGCCTGCGCGGCGATTGGCCGCATCATCTCGGGCTTTATCGCCGACCGCTATGGCCGCCGCGTGATGCTGACGGTGGACCTGCTGCTGTTCACCATTGGTGCGGGCATCTGCGCGATGGCCCCCAACCTGGCCGTAATGGCGCTGGGCCGCGCCGTGGTGGGCTTTGGTCTGGGTGGAGAGATTGCGATTGCGGTCACCATGCTGTCCGAGTTCTGCTCGTCCAAGTTCCGGGGCACGGCAGTGGGCCTGGTCAATGTGGGCGCGGGCGGGTTGGGCAATTTTCTGGCGCCGGCTTTTGGGCTCTTGGTGTTCTGGCTCTTCCCCGGCGACAACGGCTGGCGCTGGCTGTTTGTCTGCCTGATGGTGCCGGCGCTGCTGGCCGCGTTCTACCGCCGCTACATCCCCGAGACGCCGCGCTTTTTGCTGTCGCAAGGCCGTATTGCCGAGACCAATGCGGTGCTGACGCGCCTGGCATCGGGCAAGCTGGCAGGCGCTGCGCAAGCCACCCACCCCTATATCAGCGATGACGGCAGCAGCACCACGGCGGCCAAGATCAAGGTGCGGGTGACGGAGATCTTCCGGGGCGCGCTTGGGCGCCGCACGGTGCCGCTGTGCATCACGATATGGATGACCTATGGCGCGCAGATTTCGGTGCTGACCTTGATGCCAACCATTTTGGTGGGCCTGGGCTACAGCATGTCCAAGAGCCTGCTGTTCACGATGGTGATGCAAAGCGGCAGCCTGCTGGGTGCGATTGCGGCTTCGGCGCTGGGCTTTCACTTTCCGCGCAAACGGGTGCTGACCGCCGGTGCCATCTGCGCCTGCTTGGCGGCGCTGACGATTGGCTTTGCGGCCAAGAGCATTGTGGTGCTGCTGATTGCGGGTGCCACCTTCCAGTTCTTTGTGCTGCTGCTCAACACCACGATCTGGATTTATGCGCCCGAGCTGTATCCCACCCGTGTGCGCGCCTTTGGCACCGCCTTCATCCTCGCCACCGGCACGGCAGCGGGCGCGCTGATGCCCCTGGTCGCTGGCCGTCTGTTTGACGGCTTTGGCCTGGGCGGCGTGTTTGGCCTGGCCGCTGCGATGTACCTGGTCTTCATCATCAGCGTGCAAAGCGTGCCCGAGACCTATGGCCAATCCCCCGATGCCGAACCACTGGCTGGCACGCCTGCCACGCCCCAATCCTAGTTTTGCTGCATGCCAAAAATCCTGCTGATCAATCCCAATGCTTCCGAGGCCACCACCGCAATGATGGCCGATATTGCCCAGCGCGCTGCACCCGCGCAGTGGCAGATTCTGCCCCGCACCGCCGGCAAGGGCCCGTCGATGATCGTCAATGCCACCGAGCTGGCGCAAGCCGCGCTGGAGGTGGAAGACTGCTGGCGCGAGGCGCCCAGTGATTGCGCTGGCATCATCATCAGCGCCTTTGGCGACCCAGGGCTGGAGCGGCTGCGGGCCTTGAGCCGCGTGCCGGTCGTCGGCATTGCCGAGGCATCGATGCTGGAGGCCGCCAGCGGCGGCCGGCGCTTTGGCATTGCTACCGTCACCCCCGATTTGGTGGAGCCGATTGCCGGGCGGGTGGCTGCGGTGGGTTTGACCCATCTCTACACCGGCATCCGCCTGACCGAGGGCGACCCGCGTGCCTTGGCCGGTGATGCCCAGGCCTTGGAAGAGGCACTGGCGCTGGCCGTGCAGCGCTGTGTGGATGAAGATGGTGCGCAGGCCGTCATCATTGGCGGGGGGCCGCTGGGCCAGGCGGCGATTGCGCTGGCCGAGCGCCTGCATCTGCCGGTGATTGCGCCAATACCGGCGGCGGTGCGCAGGCTGGCGCAGCTGATGGGCTGAGCGTACAAACGATCAGCCGCGCCACTGCGGTTTAGCCGGCAGTGCGCAACTGCCAGAAAGGCAGCGCCTGCGGCCCGCACATCCCGTTCGCGATGCGCTGCGCCGTCGGCAGCGAGCCGGTCAGGCCCAGGTGCCCATGGCCCACGGCCAGCCACAGGCCCTGGATCGCATCGATATGGCCGACCACGGGCACGGAGCCCGGCAGGCAGGGGCGGTGGCCCATCCAGTGCTGGGCCTCCAGGCCTGCCAGCGCCGGGAAGGCCTCGCGCGCAATGCGCTCAATGCCAGCGGCGCGGCGCGGGTTGGGGGGCGCCTTCAACCCGGCGATCTCGACCGTGCCACCCACACGCAGCCCGCCTTCCATCGGCGCGATAAACACCTTTTTGTCGGCCAGCACCACGGTGCGCTCGACCAGGTGCTGGGCACCGGCAAACTGCGCGTGGTAGCCGCGCTGCGATTCGATCGGCAGCAGCATACCCAGCGGCTTGAGCAGCGCAGACGCCCAGGCGCCAGCGGCCACGACGACATGCGGCCAGCGCTGCGCATCCAGCGCGGCATCGCCCGTGCGCACGGCCCAGCCCTTGTCATCGGGGCGGATGGCCTTGACCTCTGCCCGCACCAGCTTGCCGCCGCGCTGCACAAAGGCATGCAGCATGCTCTGCACATAGCGCAGCGGGTTCAGGATGGTGCCGTGGTCGGCCAGGTAGCGGCCATGGGCATAGCCCTGCGGTGCATGCGGCTCCAGCGCCTCGATACCGGCGCGGTCCAGCTCCTCGACCTGGTAGCCGTATTTGGCGCGCAGCTGCCAGCCGGTGGCATCTTTTTGCGCATAGTCAGCATCGGGGTAGAGGTGCAGATGGCCGCGCCGCATGAACAGATCGGACACGCCCAGGCTCTGCGCCAGCGCGGCATGCGCATCGACCGCGCCCTGGTACAGGTCATTAAGCCGCTCGGCCGCAGCGGCCACGCGCTTGGGCTCGGCCGATTGCGCAAAGGCCACCAGCCAGGATGCCGCCTTGGGCAGGTGCTTCCAGCCAATCGACAGCGGGCCGTCCTGGTCCATCAGCATGCCGGGCACGGTCTTCAACACCCCCGGCAAGGCCAGCGGCGCGACCGAGCCGGGGCTGATGGCGCCGGAGTTGCCATAGCTGCATTCCATGCCGGGCTCGCCCCGATCAATCAGGGTGACGGACACCCCATAGCTTTGCAGGGCCAAGGCCGTGGCCACCCCCACCACACCGGCTCCCACCACCACCACCTGCTTGGGCGCTTGTACCTGGGGGCCCCGCTTGTTCGCTGTCTCTGTCATGTCGTCCAATCTGCAAAACCGGCCCAGACCAAGGCGGCCTCGGGCGTAAATCGTGCCTGCGCCAGCTGCTGCTGGACTTCGCCCGCCTGCCACAGCGCAAACTGCGCCACTTCGCCATCCTGGTTGCGGGGCTCTGTGCCCTCGGGCACGGTGGCGGCATACCAGTGGATGTCTTCGTACATATAGCCCAGGTCGTCGCCGCCATCGCTGTCGGGCTGGCGAAAGCGCAGCACGCCGCCATGGCGCAGGCCTTGCAGATCGGCGATCTGCAGACCGGCCTCTTCCCAGGTTTCGCGGGCCAGCGCTTGCTCCAGGCTGTCCTGGGCCGAGACCATGCCGCCCATCAAGGTGTCCCAGTGCAGCGGGTAGTTGGCCTTGTTGGCCGCGCGCTGCTGCACCCACAGGCGCCCATCGGGTGCGATGCCCACCAGGTGCACGGCCAAGGTCGCAATGCCCAGCACGCGCACTGCCCCGCGCTCCACCGTGCCGATGCGGCTGCCATCGACTGCCTGCACGGCCAGCTGCTCGTTGCGCCAGGGGCCGCTGCGGCCGGCATCGCGCAGCGCATCGGCCAGGCGTCCCATCAGCGCGGTCGCATCTTGCGTGGGCGATTCGAGCAGCCACACCGCCGTGCCCGAGCGCTCACGCTTGGACAGCAGCGCATCCCCGCCCAGGCGCCCTGCAATGCCGGTCTCGATCAAGAAATGCTCCACCAGCGAGCCAACCGCCTGGCCATTGACCCAGAGCGGCAGACGCGGCTTGCGCGGCGGCGACTGCATGGCCGAGCGCGCAGCAGCCAGCCAGGTGGGCGGCTGGGGCGCGAACAGCGGGGGAGAAACAGGGGACATGGGGCACTATCAAAATAAAAGCAGATGGATGTTAGTCCATCTGCGCCTGGGGGCAGGCCGCGCCCACCCAAAACCCGATGCCCGCATCGGCTACGGGAATGTCATGGCAGCAGGATGCTGCTGCCCGTGGTCTTGCGGGCCTCCAGCGCGCGGTGCGCGGCCTGCACCTCGGACAGCGCAAAGCGCTGCGCGATGTGGATCTTGACCTGGCCCGTGCCGACGACGGCGAACAGGTCGTTGGCCATGGATTGGCAGGCCTCGCGCGAGCGCAGATGGGTGAACAGGCCCTGGCGGGTGACATAGAGGCTCTTGGCCGCCAGGATGGCCGGCGCAAAAGGTGGCACCGGGCCGGAGGCATTGCCAAACGAGACCATCAGGCCAAAGGCGCGCAGGCACTGCAGCGAGCCCTCCCAGGTGTCCTTGCCGACGGAGTCATAGACGACTTTGACGCCCTTGCCGGCGGTGATGTCCTTGACCCGCTCGGCAAAGTTCTCGGTGCGGTAGTTGATGGCTACCTCGGCGCCATTGGCAAGGGCCAGCTGGCATTTTTCGTCCGATCCTGCGGTAGCGATCAGGCGCAGGCCCAGGGCCTTGGCCCATTGGCAGGCGATCAAGCCGACGCCGCCGGCAGCGGCATGGAACAGCACAAAGTCGCCTGAATGCAGGCCTTCGACCGGCTTGGCCTGGCGCAGCAAGTACTGGGCGGTCAGGCCCTTGAGCATCATCGCGGCGCCGGTTTCAAAATCAATGCTGTCGGGCAGTTGGCAGACATAGGTGGCGGGCATTACCCGCACTTCGCTGTAGCTGCCGGGCGGGTTGCTGGCATAGGCCACGCGGTCGCCCGCCTTCAGGTGCTGCACGCCGTCGCCCACGGCCTCGACGACACCGGCGCCTTCCATGCCCAGGTTCAAAGGCATCGGCAGGGTGTAGAGGCCCGTGCGCTGGTAGACGTCGATGAAGTTGAGCCCGATGGCATGGTGGCGTATGCGGACCTCACCGGGGCCGGGCGCGCCGACCTCCACGTCGACCAGTTTCATCTCCTCGGGTCCGCCATTGCGCGCAATCTGTACTGCCAAAGACATGGAAATTCTCCTGAATAGGGATTCTTGCTACCACCAGTCACCATGCTGCCACGCTTTCACCAAGCCCGCTGTCACGGGGATGTACAGTCTGGCCATGCAACAAAAACTGACACCGTCGACCATGGCGCTGCTGACCGCCGCCCCGCTGATGTGGGCGGGCAATGCCGTCGTGGGCCGGCTGGTGCATGAGCTGGTATCGCCGATGCTGCTGAACTTTGTGCGCTGGCTGCTGGCCTTTGCCATTCTGCTGCCGCTGGCCTACCCCTTGCTGCGCCGGGCCAGCCCCCTGTGGCCGCAGTGGCAGCGCTGGGCCGTCATCGGCCTGCTGGGCATTGGCTGCTACAACGCCTTCCAGTACATGGCGCTCAAAACCTCGGGTCCCATCAATGTGACCCTGGTGGCATCCAGCATGCCGCTGTGGATGATGGCCTTTGGCATGCTGTTCTTCCAGACCCGCATCACCCGGCCGCAAATGCTGGGCGCCTTTTTCTCGATCAGCGGTGTGCTGGTCGTGCTGAGCCATGGCGACTGGCAACAGCTGCGCCAGCTGCGGCTGGTGACGGGCGATTTGTTCATGCTGCTGTCCACCGCCTGCTGGTCGCTCTACACCTGGCTGCTGGTGCGCACCCCTGATCCCGCCGGCATCAAAAGCCAGTGGGCGCTGCTGCTGATGGCCCAGCTGGCCTTTGGCCTGCTGTGGTCGGGCCTGTTTGCCGGGGCTGAATGGGCGCTGGGTGCCAGCCAGCTGCAGATCAATAGCAGCCTGCTCTGGGCCATTGCCTATATCGTCATTGGCCCGGCCATTCTGGCCTACCGCTGCTGGGGCGTGGGGGTGCAGCGCGTGGGCCCTACCGTGGCGGGCTTCTTCAGCAACCTGACACCGCTGTTTGCCGCGGTGCTGTCCGCTGCCTTTTTGGGTGAGCCGCCCCAGCTTTACCACGCTGCGGCCTTTGTGCTGGTGATTGCCGGTATTGTGATCTCGTCGCGCCGGGCATGATGCACGGCGACCGCGCCGTTTACAACCTGCTACCGATAGAACGCGCCCTTCACACTAGCGCCCTTGCGCGGGCGCACAGTGCCACCCATATGCGGTGACACCACCATCGCAAGGACGCCGAGATGAATGCGCAAGAACAAGCCCTGATTGAGAACCTCTTCCAGCAACTGCGCCAGCTCGATGGCCAGCCCAAGGAAGGCCAGGCCGAAGCCTGCATCCGCCAGCAGGCCCAGCAAAGCCCGGATGCGCTGTACTGGCTGACCCAGCGCAGCCTGCTGCTGGAGCAGGCGCTGCAACAGGCCCAGCAGCAAGAGGCACAGTTGCAGGCACAACTGGCCGAGGCCCGGGCAGCTGCTGCCAAACCTGCTGGCGGCAGCAGTACCAGCTTTTTAGGTGCAGGGCTGGACACGCATTTTGGCCGCACCCCGGATGCCAACCTGGCCAGCCGCAGCCCAGCAGGCTATGCCCCCAGCTATCCGCCAAACAGCGCTGCGCCCGCAGGCTATGGCGATACGCCAGCCCCGGCCAGCAGCGGCCGCTGGTTTGGCGCGGCCCTCGCTGCACCGGCCGCCCAGCCCGTGCCTGCGCAGCCCACGGCTGGCTCGGCAGCGGGCGGCTTTTTGGGCCAGGCTGCCGCATCGGTGGCAGGCGTGGCCGGCGGCATGCTGCTGTTCAATGGCCTGAGCCACCTTTGGAGCAACCCGGCCCAGGCAGCCAGCAACCCCGCACAGGCGGCCTCCGACACCAGCAAGGCAGCCAGCAGCACCGACACCGCTGCGGCCAGCAGCGACAACAGCGGCCTCGACCAGCTCGCCCAGCAGGCCGGCCGCGACCATGTGGACCCATCTGCCAACCGTTGGATGCCGGATGCGGACAACAACAGCAACAGCAACAGCCAAGACGTTGCGGACTATGACAACGGTGACGATGGCTTTGACTTCTTTGACGACGACCAAGCCTGATCGCCACCGTTAAGGTACACGCATAAAAAAACCGCCCGGGCATCTGCTCGAGCGGTTTTGCTTGGTGGAATGCGACGTTTAGAACGTACCGGCGTAGGAGCCACCATCGGGCAGGATGTTTTGCCCGGTGATATAGGCCGCCTGCTGGCTGCACAGGAAAGCGCAGATGGCACCAAACTCGTCAGCCGTGCCGTAGCGGCCAGCAGGAATCTGCTTTTGCTGCAGCTCGCGGATATCGGCTTCGCTCTTGCCCGTTTTGTTGGCGGTGGCCGAGATGGTGGCCGCAATGCGGTCGGTGTCGAACTTGCCGGGCAGGATGTTGTTGATGGTCACGCCCTTGCCAGCGATGGGGCTGCGCGCCACGCCGGCGACAAAGCCGGTCAAACCACTGCGCGCGCCGTTGGACAGGCCCAGGATATCGATAGGCGCCTTGACGGAGCTGGAGGTGATGTTGACGATGCGGCCAAAACCGCGCTCGGCCATGCCATCGATCAAGGTCTGGATCAGTGCAATGGGGCTGAGCATATTGGCGTCCAGCGCCTTGATCCAGGCTTCGCGGTCCCAGTCGCGGAAATCACCGGGTGGCGGGCCACCCGCGTTGTTCACCAGAATGTCAAAGCGCAGACCAGGGCCGCCTGCGGCGCCCAGCACAGCGGCACGGCCGGCTTCGGTAGTGATGTCCGCAGCGACGGCAATCACCTGGGGTGCTACGCGCCCGGGGGCAGCAGCGGCCCACATGGCGGCCATCACCTTGAGCTGGCGGGCGGTGTCCTTCAGCGCCTCTTCGCCGCGGGCGTTGATCACCACGTTGACGCCCTCATTGACCAGCGCTTGCGCGCAACCACGGCCCAGGCCCTTGCTGGCCGCGCAGACCAGTGCCCATTTGTTGGCAATTCCTAAATCCATATTCAAATCTCCTTGTGGGTATCGATGCTATGCCACAAATAGCATGGGCGTTGGAGCCCTTGCCCATGCCCTTTATGGCCTTTTGACTTGGTGGGTGAATACGTAGATGCCCGTCAGCACCAGCGCGGTGCCAGCCACCATCACCGGGGTCAGCGGCTCGCCCAGCAGCCACACGCCCATCAGGATGGTGGACAGCGGGCCGATCATGCCGGTCTGCGCCACCGTGGCAGCGCCCAGGCGTTCCACGGCCAGCATCACCAGCAGGACGGGCACGGCGGTACACAAAGTGGCGTTGAGGACAGACAGCCAGATGACGGCCGAATCCACCTGCGCGGCCTGCAAAGGCCGGGTCAGCAAAAATTGCGCAATGCAGAACAGGCAGGCAAAGCTGGTGGCCAGGCCCACCAGGCGCAAGGCGCCCAGGCGCTTCACATACTGGGCGCTGTAGACCAGGTAGACGGCATAGCTCACGGCGCTTAAAAACACCAGGGTGGCGCCCAGGCCTACCTGCTGGCCGGCGCCGTGCGTGTACAACTCCATGCCAAACACCAGCATCACGCCGGCATAGCTGATGGTCAGGCCCAGCAGCTGGCGGCCGCTGGCCACCTTGCGGTACAGCAGCCAACCCAAGGCCAGCACCAAGGTGGGGTTGAGGTAGAGGATCAGCCGCTCCAGCCCGGCGCTGATATAGCTCAGCCCGGCAAAATCGAGGTAGCTGGAGAGGTAGTAGCCGCAAAAGCCCAGGGCCACCACGGCCAGCCAGTCGCGCAGCGACAGCGCCGGTTTGCCCCGCCCAGCCCACCAGGCCATGATGACAAACAGCGGCAGCGCAAATAGCATGCGGTACATGATCAAGGTGATGGCATCCACCCCATGGCGGTAGGCCAGCTTGACGATGATGGCCTTGCCGCTGAAGGCAATCGCCCCGACCACAGCGCAGACCATGCCGGTGCGGCGCACACTGGGCGTGAGCACCGCAGCGGGTGCAACAGAAACAGACAAGATAACTCTCCAAGAACCAGTCAGTGCTGGTGGGCCGACCCATGGAACAAGCGGTGGTGCATGCGGCGTATCGACCACCAGACGCCCAAGCCTATCACCGGGATGGCCAGCGCCGCCGTCGTTTCTGGCGACAGTGGCCAACCCCATTTCTGCAGGCCCTTGGCGACATAGCTGATAAGGCCGGTGATGTAGTAGGTGATGGCTGCGACCGACAGGCCTTCGACCGTGGACTGCATCTTGAGCTGCAGACCTTGGCGCTCGTTCATCGCTTTCAGCACCTCCTGGCGACCCTGTTTTTGGCTGATATCGACCCGCGTCTGCAGCAGGTTGCTCAGGCGCGATACGCGCTGGGACAGGGCTTCGAGCCGCTGGTGCGCCGACACACAGGTGTTGCGCGCGGGGGTCAGGCGCCGGTCCATGAAATCGCCAATGGTCTGGTAGCTGCCCAGGCGCGTTTCCTGGATATCGCCCACCCGCTGCTGCACCAGCGCAAAGTAGGCGGTGCTGGCCGAGAAGCGCGAATGGTGGGCGGCATACTGGCTCTCGACCTGCGCGGCCAGGCGGGTGAGCTGGTCGAGCAACTGCGGCTCGCTGGCGGCACCGGCACTGCGGATGGCAGCCGACAGATCGGCCAGCTCGGTCTCGGTGCTGGCGAGTTTTTCCATGGTCTCGCGTGCTGCGGGCAGGCCCAGCAAGGCGGCCATGCGGTAGGTTTCGATCTCCAGCAGGCGCTGCACCAGGCGGCCATTGCGCGCGGCAGACAGGCCCTGATTGAGCACAAAGAGGCGCGATGCGCCATCCGAATGGATGGAGAAATCGGTGTAGATATGCGCCTTCTGGTCGGAGGCCTGGGAGGCGACGAGCTTGTCCTCGTACAGCCAGCGCTGCTCGACCTTTTTCTCCAGCGCGGGCGATGCGGGCAGCACCCAGGCGTTCATCGCCAGCAAACAGCGGCCGGGCAAACCGGCCAGCCACTGGGCGGGCACCAAATCGCTCGCAGACGGCAGCTCGGCCTCGTCCAGCGCCTCGGGGCGGATGGGCACCATCCAGGTCCAGGAGACAAACTCGGTGTGCAGCTCCCAGCGCAGGCGGCCATTGCCCAGGTCCAGGCGCAGGTGGTTGGCCTCGGCATCGGGCACGGGCAGTTGCAGATCGCGCAGCAGCTGGTGCAGCCACTGGCGGCTGGCCGCGCGCTCGGTGGCGTCCGCCCACATCACTGTGCAGAACACGGCGGTGTTGTCGGGCAGGGCTTCCGGGGGGCGGGAATGGACTTCGTTGTGCAGCGCACGGCGCAGGTCGTGCTGTTGCAACAGGGGCAGGTTTTTCATGAAAGACAAAAGACGGCTATGACCAGACGGTGGTCAACCTGCCGCAATTGTCGTGCCAAGCCAATACTTGTGCAGGCGGGCGATGAATGGGGCCAGGGCCCCTGCCCACGGATCTGCAGTTTTACTGCGGCACCTCAAAGCTCAAGGTGGCGGTGTGGCGGACATCGTCGTACTGCTTGCCATCGATCTTGACGCTGCCATTGTTGACCCGGGCGCTTACCTCCAGCACATAGAGGCCGGGGAAGGACGGGGTAAAGCTCACAGTGCCATCCTTAGAGGGTGCCAGCACGCGGCGCCAGCCTTCGCTGGTGTCCACATTGACCTGGCTGGCCGCCACGGGCCGGCCCTTGAACATCAGCTGGTAGGTGTTGCCCTGCGGCGTGGTGGGCACCAGCTCCAGGTCATTGACGGCCTTGGTCTCCTGGCGGCCAAAGCGGGCCTGGTAGTAGGTCAGCACACCATCGCTGCCGGCACGGGTGGCTGCAAAGCGCTGGTCGGCCGGAGCGCCCTCTTCCTGGGTCAGCACATAGGGATCGGCCGATGCCGGCACGCTCTTGCCTTCTGCCACCACCTGGCGGGGCTCACTCAACGCGCTCAGCGGGCCGGGTGTCTTGTGCAGCTCGCCCACCTGCGCGCGGGTCTGGCCGTTTTCGGTCTGCAGCCACAGGTAATCGGCATGGGCGGGCGAGATGGCGCCGACGCTGGCAGACACGGCCAGGGCTGCGCCCAGCAGTTGACGGAAAAGGGTGGATGGGGTGGTTTTTTTGGACATGGGCTCCTCCTCGTTGACTGGCTTTGTTGGCTGGCAAGCAGTGGCTGCATGCCGTGCAAGCATGCGCGCTGGATGTGCTGGCTCTGGGGGCAATCGCGCGGTGCCCCGTTGCGGGCCCCGGTGCAAACGGTGATGGACGGCGATGGACGGTCCATGCAGGGCTCACCACCGCTTGCAGATCGCAACGCGCAGCCTAACGCAGTTTGGCCTGGCCAAAACCCGGACACTGCCGTTTTTTGGCCAGGTCAGGCGCGGCGCCTTTACAGCTTGGGCGTGTACTTCAAGGTCAGCATGGCATTGCGCGGATCGCCATAGGTGCCGCCGGTGTAGCCGACAAAGCCGGGCAGCAGGTAGCGCTTGTCAAACAGGTTGTTGACGTTGAGGGCCACGCTGACTTCGGGCGTAGCTTGGTAAGCCAGGCGCAGGCTGGTGATGGTGGAGCCGGCCACCTTGAACGAGCGGTCATAGCTCAGGGTATGGCTTTGCGCGGTGACGCCAGCGCCCACGCTCAGGCGGTTCCAATCGCCGGGCAGTTGGTAAGACAGCCAAGCGCGCAGCATGTGCTTGGGCGTCCAAGTGCTGAAGACCTGGCCCTGGTTGGTCGGGTCGTTCAGGAACTTGCTGGTGTTGAAGGTGTAGCCCACCATGGCCTGCAGGTCGCGCGCCACTTCCCCGCTCACCTCGGCCTCCACGCCCTGGCTGCGCACCTTGCCGGCCGAGGTGGAACAGTACCAGCCGTCGCAGGCAAAGCCCGATGCCAGGTCGTTGACGGCCCGGTTCTTGTGGTCGTAGCGGAACAGCGCCAGCGAGGTGTTGAGCTTGCCATTCATCAGCTCGCCTTTGATGCCCAGCTCGTAGTTGCTGCCGGTGATCGGGTCGAGTACCTTGCCGTCCACCGTGCGCTCGGACTGGGGCTCGAACACGCTGGTGTAGCTGCCGTACAGCGACCATTCGGGGGTGAGTGCATACACCAGGCCGGCGTAAGGTGTGATCTCCCCGGAGGTGGTGATGACCTGGCGCTCGCCATTGACCGCATTGGTGTAGAGCGAGTCATACCAGCTGGTGCGAGCGCCCACAATCGCGGTGAGCGGCTCTGTCAAACGCGTGCGCAAGCTGCCATAGATGCCTTTTTGCCGCACATCGTAGGCAGACTTCCACTGCCGGCCACCGGCGGCCAGCAGGCTGTCCAAGGTCGGCTCGGGGCGGTGGTGGTCGATGTCGAAGATATTGGCGCCGGCTGTGAAGGTGCGGGCATAGACATCGTTGGAGCGGTACTTGGAATAGTTGGCGCCCACGGTCACATCGTTGCGGAATCCCGCCAGATCGAAGCGGCCGTTGATGAAGGCATCAAAGGCGAGTTTCTTGAGGTCGAAATCGGTGTACCAGTTGTCATAGGTCACGCCGCCACCGCCGGGCTCGACCTTGCCGGTCATGCGCTGGTGCAAGGAGGCATTCTGCTCGCTCATGTGCAAGGCCGAGACCTTGAGCTTCCAGTCGTTGTTGATGCGGTGGTTCAGATCCGCATAGACCGTCGTTTGCTTGACGTTCGAGCGGTTCCAGTCGGAGCCGGTGAAAGTGGAGCGTGGCAGGTCGGTCATGCTGCCGTCCGCGTACAACGGCAGGCCCATGATGAAAGGGCGGCCCTTGCTGTCGAGCTGGCTCACGCCCAAGCCCACCGTGGTGTCGGGGCTGATGTCATAGTCCAGCGCGGCATAGAGCGAGCGTGTGCGCTCATTCACATAGTCGACGAAAGAGTGGCCACGTGCCTCGTCCACCACCAGGCGGCCACGCAGTGTGCCCTCGTCGTTGAGCGGGCCACCGGCATCGAGTTGCAGGCCGTAGCGGTCCCAGGAGCCGGCGCGGGCGGTGACCGTGACGGTCTTCTCGCGCTGGCCGCGCTTGCGCACCAGGTTGACAGCGCCGCCCGGGCTGCCCGTGCCCTGCAGCAGGCCTGAGGCACCGCGCAGCACCTCAATCCGGTCGTAGAACGCCATGCCCTCGGCGCTCCAGTTGCCTAGCGAGTAGTGGTTGCGCGGAATCGCCACGCCGTCGTACTGCCAGGCATCGATCTGGAAACCGCGCGAGGACAGCACCATGCCCTGGCCCACGCCCTTGACACCCATCGTGCCCGTGGCCGCGTTCATCGCATCGCGCAGGTCGCTGATGCCTTGCTCGTCGAGCTGCTTGCGCGTGATCACGCTGATGGACTGCGGAATGTCTTTGAGCGCCTGGTCGCCCTTGTTGATGCTGACCGCCGAGGCCGCCAGCGAGCCCGAGCCTTCGCTGGTCGCGTTGCGCTCGCCTTGCGCGGTGACCGTCACGGTCGGCAAGGTGCTGGTGTCGGCAGCCGATGGCGTGGCCTTGATCACCAGGGCCTCGCCCTGTCGTAGCGCCATCAGACCGCTGCCGGCCAGCAGGCGGTCAACCGCTTGCTGCGGGGTGAGCAAGCCCGAGACGGCGGGGGCTGTCTTGCCCTCGACCAGCGCTGGTGCAAAGCCGATAGACACGCCCGTGGCTGCCGACAGTGCCTGCAACGCAGCGCCCAGCGGCTGCGCCGCAATCGACAGGCTGCTGGCCTGGTTGGCGGGCGCTGCCGCTTGCGCATGTGCGGCCAGCGGCATGGCCAGCGCCAGTGCGGCGGCCAGGGCCAAGGGTGCGGGGTGGAAGCGGGCCATCCTGGCGATCGATGCGGCAGTCGAACGGGAAGGAGAACGGAAGGACGGAAGGGTTTTGGACATGGTCAGACAACGAAGTAAATGAATCTCATTACCTTCTATGACGCACGGCCAGCACAGAACTGCACCCCGCTTTTTGCATTTTTTGGAATTATTTTTTTTCGAACTTCGCGACGATCTCGGCGCGGCCATCGGTGCCGGGCACCAGGCGCACCGGCAGCACCAGGGTCAGCATGTTGGCAAACTCTGTTGGCCTTGCCGTCGCGTAGCTGCCGCCAATCGGCAGCGCGGCCACGGCGGGATCGCGCACCATGAGGCCCGTGGGGCCGTAGCGCTCCATCTCTTGCAAGGCCTGGGCCAGGGGGGTGTGGTCAAAGCGCAGCAAGCCCTTGCGCCACAGGCCTACGCTGTCGGGGGCCACGCTGCCCATGGGTGCCAGCAGGCCATCAGCAGCCACCTGGGTGGTTTGGCCCGCCGTCAGCAGCAGCGCGGTTTGCGGTGCTTGTGCGGCGGCCACGCGCACGCGCCCCTCTTGCACCTCCACCTGCACTTGGCCGGCACCGATGCCATCCTGGCGGTAGCGCACCGAAAAGCGGGTGCCCACTACGGTGACCCTTGCCGGGCCGGCCTGCACCTCAAACGGTTTGCTGGCATCGGGCGCGACGCTGAACATGGCCTGGCCGTGCGCCAGTTGCACCTCGCGCCGGTTGCGGTACAGGCGCACCTGTGCATCGGTATCGGCATCCAGCTCCAAGGTGGAGCCATCGGGCAGCTGCAAGCTTTGGCGCTGGCCACGCTCGACAACATAGTGTGCGCTGTAGACCGGCTGCGTCCACTGCTGCCAACCCAGACCCAGGGCCATCAACAGCGCTGTGCACAAGGCCAGGGCGCGCGGGCTGGGCAGCAGCACCTGAAACCATGGCCGTGGGCGGGCGGGCGCTGGCTTGGCCGGTGCAGGCTTGGGGGGAGCTGCGGCGCTTGCAGGCTGGCTGGCCTGTTGGCTGGCCCGCCACTGGGCCACCTCGTTGGCAGGCAGTGCGCGCAAACGGGCAACGCCCGTCTCGATCCGGCCAAAGGCCTCGGCATGGCGGGTGCTGGTCTGCAGCCACTGCAACAGTTCCGCCTGCTCACCATCGCTCAGGCCCTGTTCCTGCCGGGTGTGCCACTGCGCCGCTTGCACATCGACGGGATCTTGGTCGCCCAAGAAGGCCTGCAGCGCGCGCGCCTCTGCTGCCTCGTCAAAAGGCGGGGCAGAAGCATGGGAGGGCAAGGTGGAAAAACGGCTCATCTCAAAGCTATAGACGCATGGGCGCAGAAAAACTGCATGTCGGCCCCCAGCCGGATGGGATCAATCACCATGGTCCAGCTCCTGTTTGCGGGCAGCGCAAGCGATCTTGCCACGGCTGATGTACTGGTTGACCATGCTGATCGACACGCCCATGCGCTCGGCGATCTCCTGGTTGGCCAGCTCATCGAAGAGGTACATGCAAAAAGCCTCGCGGCAGCGCGGCGGCAAGGCATCAATAGTGGCCAGGTAGGCCTGCACCGTTTGCGATGAGGCATAGGCCGCCTCGGGCTGCAGGCGCTGGGGGCTGGCTGGTTGCTGGGCCTCGTCCAGCGCATCGATGTCGTCATGCTGGCGCAGCTGGGCGCGTCGGTCCAGGTCGATCTTGGCGTTCAATGCCACCTGCTTGAGCAAGGCTGCCGGCTGCTCGATCACCTTGCCAGCGCGCTGCATGGTCAGCACGCGTGCATAGCTCTCCTGCGCCAGGTCAGCCGCGGTGTCGCGGTCTCGGACCTTGCGCAGGCAGAAATTCAGCAGTTCTCGGTAGTAGTGCTCCAGCACGAACGGGCGTTGCCCCATGAAAAGCCAAGGTCTCCATCGGCGGTGTGGCTCGCGCCCTTCAGATGGGAATAACTCTCATTATCACCGATAGCCGCGACATTCTTGCCCTGCACAAATGGAAAAAGGCACCCGAAGGTGCCTTTGTCAGTATTGCAGCATGGCTGCGGGCGATCAGTCTTCTTCGACGAAGGCCTCTTCGCGTCGTTTGCTCACGGCTGGCAAGCAGACCACGATCAACAAGATGGCAGCTGCAATCAGCAGACCGGCAGAGATCGGACGGGTGACAAACACCGACCAGTCACC
>JAVWTB010000025.1:0-41026 GCA_036667955.1 Comamonas sp. | reverse complement strand
CCGCCGGCAAGTTCAGCTTCAACAGCGGCGATGGCCGCTGCCCCACCTGCGGCGGCTCCGGCTTTGAGCATGTGGAGATGCAGTTTCTCTCCGACGTGTACCTGCGCTGCCCCGACTGCGATGGCAAGCGGTACCGCGCCGAGATTCTGGAAGTACGCATTGAGCGCGATGGCCGCCTGATGAATGTGGCTGACGTGCTGGAGCTGACCGTCAGCGAGGCGGCCGTGCTCTTCGCCAAAGACCGCGACGTGATCCGTGCGCTGCAGCCCATCGTGGATGTGGGGCTGGAGTATGTGAAGCTGGGCCAGCCGGTGCCGACCTTGTCGGGTGGCGAGGCGCAGCGCCTGAAGCTTGCTGGCTTTCTGGCCGATGCGGCCAAGACGGCCTCCAAATCCAAACAGGCGCTGGCGCGCAAAGGCACCTTGTTCCTGTTTGACGAGCCCACCACCGGCCTGCACTTTGAAGACATTGCCAAGCTGATGCGCGCACTGCGCAAGCTGCTGGAGGCGGGCAACTCGCTGATCGTCATCGAGCACAACCTGGATGTGATCCGTGCCAGCGACTGGCTGATCGACCTGGGCCCCGATGCCGGCGAAGACGGCGGCAAGGTGGTGGAAGAGGGCACGCCCGAGGAGGTGCGTAAGTCTGGCCGTTCCTACACCGCGCAGGCGCTGCGCGATTACGAGCTGGCCATGCTGGGCGAGCGCGGAGACGGCCAGCCCCATGAAGTGCGTGAGCAGCGTGCCGCTTATGCGCTGGCAGCGCCTGCGCAAAGCGCCGCGCTGCCCGGGCCGGGCAACAGCATCCAGATCATCAATGCCAAGGAGCACAACCTCAAGAATTTGAGCGTGGATATTCCGCGTGGCAAGTTCAATGTGGTGACCGGCGTCTCGGGCTCGGGCAAGTCCACTTTGGCCTTTGACATTTTGTTCAACGAAGGCCAGCGCCGCTACCTCGAATCGCTGAACGCCTATGCGCGTTCCATCGTGCAGCCGGCAGGCCGGCCCGAGGTGGATGCGGTCTACGGCATTCCACCCACCGTGGCGATCGAGCAGCGCCTCTCGCGCGGCGGGCGCAAATCCACCGTGGGCACCACCACCGAGGTATGGCATTTTCTGCGCCTGCTGTATGTGAAGCTGGGCGTGCAGCATTGCACCAAGGATGGCGCCGCTGTGCAGCCGCAAACGCCCGAGAGCATTGCCGCGCAGCTGATGACCCAGTACCGCGGCCAGCTGATTGGCCTGATGGCGCCGCTGGTCGTCGCCCGCAAGGGCGTGTACACGGAGCTGGCGGACTGGGCGCGGCCGCGTGGCTACACCCATCTGCGCGTCGATGGCCAGTTTCTGCCGACCACGGGCTTTCCGCGCCTGGACCGGTTCAAAGAGCACACGGTCGAGTTGCCAGTGGCTAGCATCGCGATCAAGCCCGAGAACGAAGCCTTGTTGCGCGAAAAATTGGCGGCCGCGCTGGAGCTGGGCAAGGGCGTGCTGCATGTGCTGTCCGCCATCGATACCCTGGAAGTCGCCATGCAGGCGGGCAGTGATACGGCGGCCATCGGCAAACTGCAGGTGTTCTCCACCAAACGTGCCTGCCCCGTGTGTGCCACCAGCTATGCCGAGCTGGATCCGCGCCTGTTCTCCTACAACAGCAAGCACGGCTGGTGCCCCGATTGCGTGGGCACCGGCGTCAAGCTGACCAAGGACCAGCGCAAGGTGTATGACGATTCCGTCATGGCGCAGGACAACCGGGGCCGCGAGCAAAGCTTCGAGGAGCCCGAGGCCGAGGATGTGGGCGAAACCACCTGCCCGACCTGCCAAGGCACGCGGCTGAATGCGACCGCCCGTGCGGTGCTGTTCCATGACCAGTCGATCGCCGCCATTGCCCAGCTGTCGGTTACCGATGTGCGGCTTTGGGTCGAGAGCCTGAAACTGTCGGGCCGCGAAAGCGATATTGCCCGGGATCTGGTGCCCGAGATCCACAGCCGCCTGGCCTTTTTGGAAGAGGTCGGCCTGGGTTACCTGACCTTGGACCGGGGTGCGCCCACTTTGTCGGGTGGCGAGGCACAGCGCATCCGCTTGGCCGCGCAGCTGGGCAGCAATCTGCAAGGGGTGTGCTATGTGCTCGACGAGCCCACGATTGGCCTGCATGCACGTGACAACCACATCCTGCTCAATGCGCTGCACAAGCTGGGCGCCAAGGGCAATACCTTGGTGGTGGTGGAGCACGATGAAGACACCATTCGCCGCGCCGACCATGTGATCGACATTGGCCCCAGCGCTGGCAAGCGTGGTGGCCGCCTGGTGGCCCAGGGCACAACGCAGGATGTGATGGATGCGCCCGATTCACAAACCGGCCGCTACCTGCTGCATGCCATGCGCCACCCCTTCCAGCCCCGCCGCCTGGTGCATGGCGTGGCCGATGCGCTGCTGGCAGCGCCCGCAGACGAGGCAGCGCCCGTCGCCAAGAAGCGCACCAAGAAGCAGATCGCTGCAGACCTTGCCGCAGCGCTGGCCGCCGACAGCGCCCAGGCCAATGCGGCCTTGGCCGCGCCGGCCCGCGCCGATGCCATGGCGCCGCTGCATTGGCTGGCGGTGCTGGGTGCCAACCTGCACAACCTGCAGAACGTGGATGTGCGCCTGCCGCTCAAGCGCCTGGTGGCGGTCACCGGCGTGTCGGGCTCGGGTAAATCCACCCTGGCGCGCGATGTGCTGCTGACCAATGTGGCCGCCTGGGTGGGCCAGCGTTCGACCAAGGCCGGGCGCGATGACATGGATGCCGGCAAGGCACCCGCCCTTATCGGCAGCAAGGGCTTGCAGGGCTTTGAAGGCATTGACCGGGTGCTGGAAGTGGACCAGACACCGATTGGCAAGACGCCGCGCTCCTGCCCAGCCACCTACATCGGCTTTTGGGACACGATCCGCAAGCTGTTTGCCGAAACCTTGGAGGCCAAGGCGCGCGGCTATGCGGCGGGGCGCTTCTCCTTCAACACCGGCGAGGGCCGTTGCCCCGCCTGTGAAGGCCAGGGCATGCGCACCATCGAGATGAGCTTTCTGCCCGATGTGAAGGTGCCTTGCGAGGTTTGCCATGGCGCCCGCTTCAGCCCCGAAACCCTGGCGGTGACCTGGCGCGGCAAGAGCATTGGCGAGGTGCTGCAGATGGAGGTGGATGAGGCCGTGGCCTTCTTTGCCAGCATGCCGAGCATCGCCCATCCGCTGCAGTTGCTGCAGGATGTGGGCCTGGGCTATTTGACCCTGGGCCAGCCTTCGCCCACCTTGTCGGGTGGCGAGGCGCAGCGCATCAAGCTGGTGACCGAGCTGACCAAGGTGCGCGATGACATCACGCGCCGGGGCAACAAGGCACCCCACACCTTGTATGTGCTCGATGAGCCCACCGTGGGCCTGCACATGGCCGATGTGGACAAGCTGATCCATGTGCTGCACAGACTGGTCGATGCCGGCCACAGCGTGGTGGTGATTGAGCATGACCTGGATGTGATCGCCGAGGCCGATTGGGTGATCGACCTGGGGCCGGAAGGCGGCAATGCCGGCGGCCGCATTGTGGCCACGGGCACACCTGAGGACCTGGTCAAGGCGGGCACGCATACCGGCAAGGCGCTGGCGCCGGTGCTGGCTCGCTGATCGGTGATGGCAGGGCGTTTGCTGACAGCGCGCTCTGCCGGGCCTGGGCACAATGCCCTGAGATGATTCTCAAGGAGCCTTTGATGCATATTGACCCCCGCCACCCGGAAGCGCCGCCCGTCAAAGACCCCGCTCCCATCCAACCGCCACCGGTGCCCACGCCTGGCATCCCCTCGCCGATCCAGGAGTAGCGACGCCCACGGCACACCCGCGCACCGGTCCATAGGCGTATGATCGCGCTCTTTGTGGCTCCACGAGCGGGCGGCTGAGCATGCGCATATTGCTGATTGAAGACGAGCTGGAAATGGCGGCCTGGCTGGTGCGCGCGCTCAAACAATCGACCATCGAGGCCGTGCATGCCTCGCATGCCGCCATGGCCACCCGCTTGCTGCAGGACGACCCCTTTGACGTCGTGGTGCTGGATCTGCAACTGCCCGACCAGCATGGCTTTGACTGGCTATCCGCCATGCGCGCCCAGGGCCGGCGCGAGCCGGTGCTGGTACTGACGGCGCAAGGGGCGGTGCAGGACCGGGTGGAAGGCCTGCACCGAGGCGCCGACGACTACCTGACCAAACCCTTTGAAGTGGCCGAGCTGGAGGCACGCCTGGCGGCCCTGTACCGGCGCAGCCAGGGCAGGGTGCAGGCGGTGCAGCAATGCGGATCCTTGCGCTATGACAGCAGCCACCGCACCTTTTGGCTGGCAGAGCAGATGCTGGCGCTGACCCCGCGCGAGCATGCGGCGCTGGAGGCCTTGATGGCGCGCACCGGCGCGCCCGTCGGCAAATCCAAACTCAGCGCCAAGGTCTTCCCGCAAGACAGCACAGTCAGCCCCGATGCGATCGAGCAGGTGCTGCACCGGGTGCGGCGCAAGCTGGCGGGTGCCGACGTGCATGTGGTCACCGTGCGGGGCCTGGGCTATATGCTCGAATCCACGGCGCCTCATAGCCCGGGCGCGACCCTGTCCACCTAGCCGCCATGGCCTGGCATTTGCGCGCTTCCCATGGCCTGCGGCTGCGCCTTTTGTGGGTGCTGGTGCCCGTGCTGACGGCGCTCTTGGTGCTGGACAGTTGGCGTGACAGCGTCAGCCTGGGCCGGGAGCTGGCCCAGGCCTACGACCAGAGCCTGCTGGAGCCGGCGCAGGCCTTGTCGGACAGCCTGGGCTGGGACGGCGAAGGCCAGCTGAGCCTGGACGGGCCTTTGCACATCATCTCGATGTTCGAGGCCGTGAGCAGCCGGCGCAAGTTCTTGCGCGTGCAGCTGCAGACGCCGGATGGCGCGCAGAGCCGTTTGCTGCTGGGCGCGGCGCAGTTTCCAGAGCCGGCGCATGACCCGGCCGATGCGGGCCGGCCTTTTCGCGCGGCAGCTGACGGTACGCGCGTGTTTTATGCCGCTGAGGTGGAGCACCAGCCGGTGCGCGTGCTGGCCTTGCTGCGCGTGCTGCATGACCGGTCGGGCCAGGAATGGCGGGTGCTGATCCAGTCGGCGCAGACCAGCGCGGGCATCGAGCGTACCGTGCGCAGCCTCATGTGGGACAGCCTGCTGCGCGACGGCCGCACCCTGCTGGTCTTGGTGCTGGTGGTGTGGTTGGGCGTGGCCTGGGGCCTGCGCCCACTGAAGGCGCTGCGCCGCACCGTGCAGCAGCGCCGCAGCGACGATCTGGAGCCGCTGGCCACCGCCGACGTGCCCGGCGAAGTGCGCCCTCTGGTCGATGCGATGAACCTGCACCTGGCGCAGCAACGCGATGCGCTGGCCCAGCAGCGCCAGTTTTTGGCCGATGCCTCGCACCAGCTGCGCACGCCGTTGGCCATTCTGACCACCCAGGCCGGCTATGCCCTGCGCGAGACCGATCCCGAGGCCGTGCAGGCAACCTTGCGCAGCATGCTCCAGCAACTGCAGCGGGGCCGCCGCGTGTCCGAGCAGTTGTTGGCGCTGGCCCATGCCAGCCAGCCTGCGGTGGCTATCAGCAGGGAGGCCGAACTCTGCGATGCCAATGCGGTGGCACGCGAGGTGGTGCTGGCCTACCTGCCGCTGGCGCTGGACAAGCAGCAGGACCTGGGCTGGACGGATGTGCGGGGGCAGGATTTTGATGAGGATGAACCTGCCGACAGCGATGGCACACACGCCCGGGCGGCGCCGATGGCTGCGCCCGTGCAGGCTGCCGCTACCGCCGTGTATGAGTTGCTCGCCAACCTGGTCCACAACGCCATCGTCTACACCCCGGCGCAGGGGCATATCAATGTGGCGGTGCTGCGTGCGCCGGGCTGGGTGGAGATCCGTGTGCAGGATGATGGCCCCGGCATTGCCCCCGAAGACCGCGAGCGGGCCTTTGCCCGCTTTAGCCGCCTCCAAGCCGATGCCGCGCAAGCGCCTGGTGGATCGGGCCTGGGGCTGGCGATTGCACGGGCCTATGTGCAGCGCTTTCACGGTGAGCTGCTGCTGGAAGACGGGAATGCCCCCGATGGCGATGGCCGCCCGGGGCTGCTGGTCCGTGTACGCCTGCCGCTGGCCGCAGCAAGTGGCTGATTCCGCTGTCTTTTGCGGGACTGTTTTGGCTAAGTAGATCTACGTATTTTTGGTGTTGACTGCCGGATTGGCAGCTGTTTGGCAGCTTCGTTTTCTAGACTTTCTGCGCAAAGTTGTAAAAGAAGGAGACGAAGATGTGTGAATGCTGGACCACCCTCCGGGGTGTGCATGGGCGCGCTGTGCCCGCCAGGGGGCGACCATGAGCGCCCCAGGCAAAACCTACAACAAGGATTACTACGGCGGCGCGCTGATGGTGCTGATCGGTGGCAGTGCGGCCTATGCGGCGCAGAGCTACAACATTGGCTCCCTGGACCATATGGGGCCGGGCTACTTCCCCTTTGCAGTGGGCATCTTGCTGGCGCTGACGGGTGTGCTGATTGCGCTGACGGCCAATAAAAAAGGCGCTGGCGGCGATGCCGCGCTGGTCGGGCACAAGCATGACATTCCGGACTTCCGGGGTGCGGTCTGCATCATCCTGGGCACCATTGCCTTCTACTTCTGCGGCGAATACCTGGGCCTGCTGCCCGCCACCTTTGCCATTGTGTTTATCTGCGCTCTGGGCGACCGCAGCAACAGCATCATGGCCTGCTTTGTGCTGGCCATGTCGATGATGATCGTCGCCGTGGTGATTTTCTGGTGGGCGCTGCAGGTGCAGATGCCGCTGGTCAGGTGGGGGATGTAAGCCATGGGACAAGCACTGCAAGACCTCTGGTTCGGCTTTGGCATCGCCTTCCAGGGCCACAATCTGATGTGGTCCTTTTTCGGCGTGCTGGTGGGTAACCTGATTGGCGTGCTGCCGGGCATGGGCGCGCTGTCGGCGATCTCCATCCTGCTGCCGCTGACCTACACCATGCAACCGGTGCCCGCCATCTTGATGCTGGCCGGCATCTTCTACGGCTCACAGTACGGCGGCGCGATCGGCGCCATCTTGCTGAACCTGCCTTCGCACCCGCCCCATGCAGTGACCTGCCTGGACGGCTACCCGATGACCAAGAAAGGCAAGGGCGGAACGGCGCTGGGCATCACGATGATTTGCTCGTTCTTTGCCGCATCGGTCGGCATTATCGTGATGATTTTCGCCTCGCCGTTGCTGACCACGATCGCCTTCAAATTTGGCCCGGCCGAGCTGTTCTCCATCATGCTGCTGGGCTTGCTGGCGGGCTCCACTATGTCGCGCGGCTCGCCGCTCAAGGGTGTGGCCATGACCTTGTTCGGACTGCTCTGCGGCATCGTTGGCACCGACGTGAACAGCGGCACCTTCCGCTTTGCCTTCGACCTTCCTGATCTGAGCGATGGCCTGGAGATGGTGGCCGTGGCCATGGGCTTGTTCGGCATTGCCGACTTCCTGCTGAACGTCAACAAGATGAAGGCCATCACCAGCAACACCAAGATGCGCATCCGTGACATGCGCCCCTCGATGGCGGAGCTGAAGGAGGCCTTCTGGCCGATGGTGCGCGGCACAGCCGTGGGCACGCTGTTTGGTGCCATGCCCGGCACAGGCCCAACCATCACCACCTTCATCGCCTATGCGCTGGAGCAAAAGGTGGCCAAGGACCCCAGCCGCTTTGGCACCGGCATGATCGCTGGCGTCGCAGCCCCTGAGGCCTCGGCGCACTCGAAGACCCAGGTGGACTTCATCCCGACCATGAGCCTGGGCATTCCGGGCGACGCCGTGATGGCCCTGCTGCTGGGCGCGCTGCTGATCCAGGGCATCCAGCCTGGCCCGCAGCTGATCAGCGAGCATCCGGACATTTTCTGGGGCCTGATTGCCAGCTTCTGGATCGGCAATGTGATCCTGATGATCCTGAATGTGCCGCTGATCGGCGTCTGGGTGAAGATGCTGGCCGTGCCTTACAAGTACCTGTTCCCGTCGGCGATGTTCTTCATCGCGGTGGGGGTGTTCACCACGCAAAACAGCCTGTTCCATATCTGGGAGGTGCTGGCTTTCGGCATCATCGGCGCCATCTTGATGGTGCTGGACTTCTCGGTCGCACCCATCATGCTGGGCTTTGTGCTCGGCCCCATGATGGAGGAGAACTTCCGCCGTGCGCTGCTGCTGTCCCGGGGTGACATGATGGTCTTCATGCAGCGCCCCATCAGTGCCACCTTTGTCTGCATCAGCGCGTTCTTGCTCGCTGCGGTGACCTGGTCGGCCTGGCGCAAGAGCCGCGTCAAGCGCCTGGAAGCCCAGGTGGACAGCGCTGGATTGGCCCCTGTGACGGAAGCCTGAAGGCCTCGGCCACTCGCCGCAAAAAAGGAGCGTGCCTGGCACGCTCCTTTTTGTTGTTCCGCAGCGCTGCCAATCAGCGGGACAACTGGGCGAACTCGCGCTCCACCTCGGCATGTATCTGCTGCATGGCCGGTGAGGGCGGTGGGCCCATGCGGCTAACGACGACGGTAGCGATCCAGGCCAGCATGAAGCCCGGGATGATCTCGTACAGGCCCAGCCAGCCAAACTGCTTCCACACCAGCACCGTGACGGCCCCGACGATGATGCCGGCCAGTGCACCGCCGCGCGTCATGCGGCCCCAGAACAGCGACAAGATGATGACCGGACCGAACGCGGCGCCAAAACCTGCCCAGGCATAGCTCACCATGCCCAGCACCTTGGCCTCGGGGTTGCTCGCGATGACAATGGCAATCAGAGCCACCAGCAGCACCATGGCACGGCCGACCCACACCAGCTCGGTCTGGCTGGCCTGCTTGCGCAGGAAGACGCGGTAGATATCCTCGGTCAGCGCGCTGGAACACACCAGCAGCTGGCACGACAGCGTGCTCATCACCGCCCCCAGAATGGCCGCCAGCAGCGCGCCGGTGATCCAAGGATTGAACAGCTGCTTGGCGATTTCGATGAACACGGTCTCGGCGTTGGCATTCACCGCCGCTGCGCCTTCGGGATGGGCCGCGAAGTACGGGATGCCGATGAACCCTACGGCCACGGCACCGCCCAGGCAGAGAATCATCCAGCCCATGCTGATGCGGCGTGCCGAGGGAATGGTCTGCACCGACGAGGCCGCCATGAAGCGCACCAGGATATGCGGCTGGCCGAAGTAGCCCAGGCCCCAGGCCAGCAGCGAGACGATACCGGCAACGCTGGCGCCGCGCAGCAGATCGAACTTCTCGGCGGCCACGATGGTATGCAGGTCTTGGCCGGGCTGCAACTGGCCTTGCACGGCCAGCCAGGCGATCACTGGCGCCAGGATCAGTGCGGTGATCATCAGCGAGGCCTGGATGGTGTCGGTCCAGCTCACGGCCAGAAAGCCACCAATCAGCACATAGGCGATGGTGCAAGCCGCGCCCACCCACAGCGCGGTGCTTTAGCTCATGCCAAACATGTTCTCGAACAGGCGAGCGCCCGCCACCACACCTGAGGCGCAGTACAAGGTGAAGAACACCAGGATCACCAGCGCCGTGACGATGCGCAGCACATTGGTTTTGTCCTCGAAGCGGTTGGCCAGATAGTCGGGCAAGGTCAGCGCATTGCCGGCGCGCTCGGTGTAGAGGCGCAGGCGCCCAGCGACGAAAAACCAGTTGAGGTAGGCGCCGAAGATGAGGCCGACTGCAATCCAGGATTCGGACAGACCGGAGGCGTAGATCGCGCCCGGCAGGCCCATGAGCAGCCAGCCGCTCATGTCCGATGCACCCGCCGACAGGGCTGTCACGAAGCTGCCCAGGCTGCGGCCGCCCAGGATGTAGTCGGACAGGTTCTTGGTGCCCAAGTAGCCGAGCCAGCCAATGGCCAGCATGGCCACCAGGTAGATGGCGAACATGATCGCCGTGGGATCGTTCCAGGAAAATTGCATCACGGTCTCTCCAGGTGTTGGGAAGTTTTTGGGTGGACAAGATGGGAGCGCGTTTTCTGGCAACGGGCCAGGTGCTCGGGCCAAGATCAGCAGCGCAACCGGAAAAGGATCCGGCAGGCGTTTGGGCAAGAAAACGCGCTCGGCCTGAAATATGGCATGGCTGGTCGATTAAATTAATAATGGTTATCCATTTTGATGTGACGATAGGTAATAAAAAAGCCCCTGGCTTGGATGCCAGGGGCTGCGGGTGGTGGGGATGGGCGGCTGCGGTGATCAGGCGGGCAGAAAGCCTTCTACCGACAGGTAGCGCTCACCGGTGTCGTAGGCAAAGCCCAGCACTTTGGCGTTGGCTGGCAGATCGGGCAGCTTTTGCGCAATGGCGGCCAAGGTGGCACCAGACGAGATGCCAACCAGCAGGCCTTCTTCGCGGGCGGCGCGGCGCGCGTATTCACGGGCGGGCTCGGCATCGACCTGGATCACGCCGTCGAGCACGCTGGTGTCGAGGTTGCGCGGAATAAAGCCGGCGCCAATGCCTTGGATGGGGTGCGGGGCTGGCTGACCGCCCGAGATAACCGGCGAGGCCGTGGGCTCGACCGCATAGACCTTGAGCTGGGGGAACTTGGCCTTGAGCACATGGGCCACACCCGAAAGGTGGCCACCGGTGCCCACACCGGTGATCAGCACATCCAGCCCATCGGGGAAATCGGCCAGCAGCTCTTGGGCGGTGGTGCGCTCATGCACGGCAGTGTTGGCGGGGTTTTCAAACTGCTGCGGAATCCAGGAGCCGGGGGTTTGGGCCGCCAGCTCTTCGGCGCGGGCGATGGCGCCCTTCATGCCTTTTTCCTTGGGGGTCAGGTCAAAGCTGGCGCCATAGGCCAGCATCAGACGGCGACGCTCGATGGACATGCTCTCGGGCATCACCAAGATGAGCTTGTAGCCTTTGACGGCGGCAACGAGGGCCAGGCCCACGCCGGTGTTGCCGCTGGTGGGCTCGATGATGGTGCCGCCGGGCTGCAGCGCGCCGGATTTCTCGGCATCTTCAATCATGGCCAGCGCAATGCGGTCCTTGATGGAGCCGCCCGGGTTGCTGCGCTCGGACTTGATCCAGACCTGGGCACCAGGGCCAAACAGGCGGTTGATATGGACCACCGGCGTATTGCCAATGGTGTGCAGAATGTTCTCAACTTTCATGGAGCCTCCAGCGGATCAAGGGATAGGGGGGGGGAAATGATCAAACCATTGTGACGCAGTTGATCATTCCATCTGGAATATCAATATGCCAAGGATGTTCTTAGCGGGAAGGAGGCGGAGGGCTTAGGCGCGTCCGCATTCCTTGATGGCCGTCAACCAGCAAACCGGCCAATGCGCCGAAGATGGCCGCTGATCCACATCACTGTGCACGGAGGCCGTTTGCTGAGTTTCAACACCACCCTGGTTTTGCTGGGTATTTGCTGCGTCAGCCTGATGCTGGGCTTTTCTTGGCGCGACAGGGCCTGGGCGCCCTGGCTGATGCTGGTATCGGTCTGCGGCCTGCTGGGGCTGATGGCCAGGATCATCTACGACCTCTTATCGATGGGCTGACAGATCAGGCGGCCCTGCTGGCCGCATCTCTGGCGCGGCGCAGCGGCGTTTTCCACAGCTCGGCCAGTAGCACGCCCAAAATGGTCATCGCCCCGCCAATCCACAGATAGCTGTGCAACTGCTCCTTGGCCCAGGCCGAGGCGATCAGCGCGGTCAGCAGCGGGGTGAGGTTGAAGAACATGATTGAGCGGCTGGGGCCCAGCCTGGCTACGGCGGTCATCCACATCCAGGTGGCGACGATGGAGGCCATGGTGCCGGCATAGGCGACCAGGTACCAGTTGTCGGCATTGAGACCGACCTTGGGCGATGCCAGGTAGAACGGCAGCTGGGCGAACATGGCCACCACCATCTGCAGGTACAGCAGCTGCCAGCTGGGCACCTTGGGCATGGCCCAGCGTTTGAGCAAGATGTTGTAGGCCGCATACGCCAGGCAGGCCAGCAGCATCAGCAGATCGCCCCGATTGATGCCCTGGTCGAGCAGCGAGCTGGGATGGCCCTCGCTGATCACCAGCACCACGCCGGCAAAGGCGAGCATCGAGCCGACGGCGCCGCCGGCTGTCAGTACCTGGCCGAGCAGGCCCACGCAGATGCCCAGCACCACCAGTGGCGACAAGGTCAGGATGATGCCCATGTGGGTAGCGGTGGTGTAGGCGGCGGCAAAGTAGGCGCAGCTTTGGTAGACCACCATGCCCAGCACGCCCAGCACCAGGATTTGCCCGGCATGGCCCCGAATGGCCTCCCGGTTGCGCCAGACGGCAGGCAGCAGCACGGGGGTGACCAGCAGCACCGCCAGCACCCAGCGCAGAAAGCCGATTTCAATGGGTGCGATGGCGCCAGCGGCTTGTTTGCTGACCACCGTGTTGCCCGACCAGATCAAGACCGCGAGCAGCGGATACAGGTATTGCATATGTCAAGAACTCAAAAACATCTGGCTGCTATCATCGCTGTGGCGGGTTTAAAGCCTATAGCTGTAATCTGACATTTAAAGCACTAAGCCAGACATATTGCGCGGTGCGGCAGGCAAGGAGGCCAGGATGGCGACAGGCCAGGCACTGAAAATCTATGACGTGGATGCCGAGACGGCGCCCTATCTGGTGCGCTATGACGAGTTTGCCGCCGGCAGTTTTGCCGATGCGCACAGCCACCGGCCCGGGCATCTGAACTACACATCGCATGGCACGATGACCATCGTCACCCAAGGGCGGAGCCTGGTGGCGCCGCCGCAGTACGGTATCTGGATTCCGCCAGCGGTGGAGCACAACTGCTATGTGCCGCAGGCGGCCGTCTACCGCTCGTTTTATGTGCAGCCGGCGCTGTGCACGGGCCTGCCTGCGCATGCCTGCATCATCCGCATCAGCGCCATCGCGCGCAGCATCCTGGCCGATCTGGCCCAACGTGACATACGCCGGCCCGCAACGCCCGAAGACCTGCGCCTGGCCGAGGTAATGGTCGACCAGCTGCGGCTGGCACCGCCCGAGCACAGTTTTCTGCCATCCGCCCAGTCCAAGGCACTGCTGGCCGTGCTCGATGCCCTGAAGGCGGAGCCCGGCAGCCGCCGCACGATGGCCGATTGGGCGGCATCGGTGCATATGACCGAGCGCACCCTGGCGCGCCACTGCCACCAGGAGCTGGGCATGGGCTTGGCCGAATGGCGCCAGCGCCTGCGCCATTTGTGTGCGGTGGATGCCCTGGGGCAAGGGCATACGGTGCAGGAGATTGCCTTTGACCTGGGCTACAGCACGGCCTCGGCCTTTATCGCCATGTTTCAGCGCGCTGCGGGCATGCCGCCCGAGCAGTTCCGCCGCGAGTTCAGCAGCGCAGTGGTTGAATAGCGCTGCGCTGACTGGCATATTCCCGGCAGTGGCATGCAGTATTTGGGCCGCTGGCGCGGGCAGTGGGCATTCGGTGGAATAATCACGCCTGTGAAGCCTGCCAGACCGCCGCTGGTGCAAGTGCCGAAAGGCCGCACTGGAGGAACGTCCGGACTGCACAGGACAGCGTAGCAGCTAACGGCTGCCCACCGTGAGGTGAGGATCAGAGCAACAGAGACGAGTCCCGGGGGAGTGCCGCAAGGTAGACCACCGGGGGTGAAACGGGCAATCTCTACGCGCAGCAATACCAAGTAGGCCAGCGTTGATGTGGTTCCGCAGAGTTGGCGGGTAGGTAGCGTCGAGCCGTGGTGGTGACACCCGGCCCAGAGTAATGGCGGTCACGCCTGGGGCAACCCAGGTGCACAGAATCCGGCTTATCGGCAGACTTCACACTTTGATAGCGTACAAAACGGCCAGCGATGCAGATCGGTGACCGTTTTGTCTTTCTGTGCCCAGGGGGCTCAGTCCTTTTTGCGCGCGCGTGGATGGGCTTGGTCGTAGACCTGGGCCAGGTGCTGAAAATCGAGCCGGGTATAGACCTGGGTGGTGGTGATGCTGGCGTGGCCCAGCAGCTCTTGCACGGCACGCAAATCCTGGCTGGATTGCAGCACATGGCTGGCAAAGGAGTGGCGCAGCATGTGCGGGTGCACCGGCGTGGTCATGCCCGCAACCAGGCTGCGCTCTCGCAGGCGCTGCCAGACGCTGGCGGCCGACAGCCGGGCGCCGCGCACGCCGATGAACAGTGCTGCATCGCAGGGCGCCACCTGGTCACGCAGGGCCAGCCAGGTGGCCAGCGCCGCCAGCGCGGCTTTGCCCACCGGCACAATGCGGCGCTTGCTGCCCTTGCCCAGCACATGCGCCTCGGCCGCTTGCATGTCGATCCAGCCATGGGCCTGCACGCTGGCGGCGGTGTCCAGGCCCACCAGTTCGCCCACGCGCAGGCCGCTGCCATACAGCAGCTCGACCATGGCGCTGTCGCGGGCCTGCACCCAGGGGTCGCCCTGGGCATGGCTGGTTTCGGCAAAGCGCACGGCATCGTCTACCGACAAGGCCTTGGGCAGTGGTTTGGGGGATTTGGGGGCGCGCACGTCCTGCACCGGGTTGCGCTCGACCAGGCCTTCGCGGCCGGCCCAGGTGTAAAAGCCGCGCCAGCCACTCAAGATCAAGGCAATGCCGCGCCCGCTGCGGCCCGCTGCATGCATCTGCGCCACAAAGCGGCGGATATGCTGGGGCCCGAGCTGCAGTACCTCGGTGTGGGCCTCGGCCGCCATGGCCGACAGTCGCTGTAAATCCAGGGTGTAGAGCGTGTGCGTGCGTGCGGCCAGCCGCTTTTGCACGCGCACATGCTCCAGGTACTGGAGCATGGGGGCGCACAGAGGGGCCGGTGTATCCATGGGCTAGCGCAGGCGGCAGAGCACGCTGGCGGCAATCTCGCCAATGCGTTCGAGCAGGTGGGTGTCCATGTCCGCCTCAAAGCGGGCAGGGTCGGGCGAGCCCAGCACCAGCAGGCCCCAGGCGGGGGTGTCGCCCAGGATGGCGCCATCGCGCAGCGGCAGCAGCACCACCGACTGCACCTGGCTGCTGTGGGGCAGCCAGCCGGCGGGCTCAACGCCCACATTGGGGCCGCAGTAGGGGGTAGACAGCGAGCTGGCAAAGCTGCGGGCGTCGGCGCTGATGCCCTGGGCAAAGGGCTCGTTCAGGTAGGTCTCGGCTACATCCCACAGCCGCAACGCCACATGGGGCACCTCAAAGTGCTGGGCCAGGCTGTCGGCAATCACCTCAGGCAGCTGCAACGGGTTGCGGGTCTTGACCACATCGCAGGTCCAGTGGTGGATGCGGTCAATGGTGTGGTGGTTCTGGCTGCCGTTGCGCATCATGTCCATGATGCGGTGCTCCAGGCCCTTGATCTTGTCGCGCAGCATCTCGGCCTGGCGCTCTTGCAGGCTGACGGTACGGTGGCCATAGGGGCTGACCATGTGTACGCCGGTCAGCACCTGGGCATGGCGCTCAAAGAAATCCGGTGTCTGCACCAGGAACTCGGCAATGTCTTCTTCAGTAATGGGGGGAACCTGGTTGTTGGCGTTCATCGGTGTCTCTCGTATCGGCACGGGGGCCGCCTCGTCATTCGGTATCCGCAAGGTGCAGGGGCAGGGCGGGGGACTAATCGGGAATGCGGATTTGCCCTTCAAACACGGTGGTGGCCGGGCCGGTCATCATCACCGGATCGGCTGCCTGGCCGCTCCAGGCGATGGTCAGCAGGCCGCCACGGGTCTGCACATCCACGGGGCTTTGCAGCAGGCCCAGCGCGATGCCCGCCACCACGGCCGCGCAAGCGCCGGTGCCGCAGGCCAGGGTCTCGCCGCTGCCGCGCTCAAACACCCGCAGCCGCACCTGCTGCGCGCTTTGCACCTGCAAGAAGCCGACATTCACGCGCTCAGGGAAACGGGGGTGGGACTCCAACACAGGGCCCTGCGATGCGACCGGTGCGCTATCCACATCGTCGACCAGCATGACCGCATGCGGATTGCCCATGGACACGGGCACCACAAATACCGTGGTTGGATCGCTGGGCACCTGCAGCGCCAACGGCCATTTCTGGGTCTGGTGCTGCGCCACGGGCGTGAGGCCGCTGGTGTTGAAGGGAACATCGCCCGGCACCAGGCGGGGCTGGCCCATGTTCACGGTCACGCGGCCATCGGCCATCAGCTCGGGGGCGATCACGCCTTTTTGGGTCTGAACCCGGATCGCGCGCTTGTCGGTCAGGCCCTTGTCATACACATAACGTGCAAAACAGCGCGCGCCGTTGCCGCATTGCTCCACCTCGCCGCCATCGGCGTTATGGATGATGTATTCAAAATCGACCCCAGGGGCCGGCGCGGGCCGCACCGTCAGGATCTGGTCGGCACCCACGCCAAAATGGCGGTCGGCCAGAAAGCGGTACTGGTCGGCGCGCAGCCCCAGCGGGCCGGCGGTCTCGTCGAGCACGACAAAATCATTGCCGGCGCCTTGCATCTTGGTAAAACGGATGTCCATCTGCCCATTATCGCTTTTTGGGCCCGGGCGGATGCCGAGCAGGGCAGAGGGTTTGAGAACGCATCAATGCCAACCGGCCCCGAGGTTGCAGATGCGGACAGACTGTGGCCCTGGGCTTGCGCAAGCGCCCTGCGGGTGACACGGGCTGGCCATGCAAGTGTTGATAATGGGCCGCATGACCCGAACCAGCCAGCTACTCCATGTGCAACGCGAGCCCGTGCCGGCCCGTGCAGCCGCCACCGCCTTGTTCCTGCGCGATGCACCTGACCCGCAAGCGGGGCCGGGTGCCACCCGCCTGGAAGTGCTGATGTCGCGCCGCTCCGACAAGGCGCGTTTTGCGGCCGGGCACTATGTGTTCCCCGGCGGCTCCGTGGATGCCGCTGACGCAGAAAACCACGACCTGCTGGCGCGCCGCACGGCACAGACCAGCGAGGAGCTGACCTATGCCCAGGCCGCCATCCGCGAGAGCCTGGAAGAGATGGGCGTGCTGCTGGCCCGCCATGCCGATGGCCGCTGGGCCAGCCAGGCCGAGGTGGCTGGCATCGATCGCAGCCAACCCTTGCTGCCCCAATGCGCTGCGCTGGGGCTGAGCTTGGCAGCCGATGCCCTGTGGCCGCTGGCGCGCTGGACGGCCGCGCAGGAGATACCGATCCGCTTCGATGTGCCCTTTTTCGTGGCGCGCATGCCCGAGGGGCAGGAGGCGGTGACCGATGACAGCGAACAGTTCGGAGCCCTGTGGGTACACCCTGCGCAGGCACTGCAGCATGCGGGCGAGGGGCGCATGACGGTGATGTTCCCCACCCGCGTCACCCTGGAGCGCCTGGCCGCCTACCCGACGGTGCAGGCCCTGCTCGATGTGCTGCAGTCGTTGCAGCAGGTGCAGCCGGGCCAATGGCTGTGGCAGTCCATGCCGCGTGGCGCGGTGGTGGATGGCGAAGTGCGGCGCTTCATGGAGCATGAGACCGCCTATGGCGAGCTGGCCATGGTCTGCCCTGATGGACAGCTGCACCATGTGGTCGGCTGGCAGAGTGCGCAGCCGGTGCCGCTGCTCAAAAATGTGCAACGCCTGACGGCGGATAACGGCGGCACCATGACCGGGCCAGGCACCAATACCTACCTGATCGGCGATGCCGAGACCGGCTATATCGTGCTCGACCCCGGTCCCAAGCCGCAGCCGCAAGATGACCCGCACCTGATGCGCATCCTGGCTGCCACAGGAGGCGATATCCGCGCCATTGTCTGTACCCATTCCCATGCTGACCATTCGCCGGGAGCCGCGCCGCTGCAGGCGCTGGTGATGCAAGGGGGCCGCAGCAAGCCTGTGATCTGGGGGCTGGCGTCGGCCTGCACCGCAAGGGCCGGCAGCCAGTTCACGCCAGACCAGGAGTTGCATGATGGGCAGCTGCTGTCACTGGCGCATCCCAGCGACCCAGCGCGCAGCCACAGCCTGCGTGTGTTGCACACGCCCGGACATGCAGCCAACCATGTCTGCCTGGTGCTGGAAGAAGATGGGCTGCTGTTCAGCGGCGACCATATCTTGAACGGCAGCACCACGGTGGTGGACCCGCCCGATGGCAATATGCGGCTGTATCTGGCCTCGCTCGCCAAGCTGGCCCTGGCCTGCGAACAAGGCCAGATCGGCTTTATCCTGCCGGCCCATGGCTATGTGCTGGCCCAGCCGCTGCAGGTGATTTCCAAGTTGCATGCGCACCGCATGGCGCGTGAAGAGAAGGTGCGCAAGGCCATGACCCAGGCGCCGGACGGCACACCGGAGGACTGGGTGGCCATCGCCTATGCCGATACCCCCCGGCCGCTGTGGCCGGTGGCCAAGCGCTCACTGCTGGCCCATGTGGAGCATATTCGCGGGATGTGAGGGAGACTTGGGCCTTGCGCCCAAGTTCGCTTAGAACCTGTTCAATGTCTCCTCGCGCCGCGACAGTGTCTTTGCGGGATGGGATGCGAGGCGCAATACCGCAGCAATAGCCGCGCTATTGCGAGGATTTGCAACGACGCTGACCGCCCCTGCCCGGGCGGCCGCAAAGCCACTGTCCCTACGGGTTGGAGTGAAATCGGGCGATTTCTGCGCGCTGGCCCTTGCTTGCACCCCGGTGCAAGCTGCGGACCATCCCTTCGAACTCATCCCGATTGCACTCCAACGCGGCTGCGTAGAGACTTTGAACAGGTTCTTAGAGCTTGGGGATCTTGATGCGGCTGATCATCAGCGAGCCGGACACGGCAAACACCAGCACCAGTGGGTGCAGGGTAAAGCCCGCAATCAGCACCTTGCCCATCCACAGGTCGGCGCGCACCGCGTTCATCGCAGCGGCCAGCGCCAACAGCGCCACCAGCACGATGGAGGTGGGAATGGGGGTGCCTTCAAAGTACTTCACCTTGCCCGATGGCCCCTCGGACAGCGACTCCGCAGTGACGTTGTAGCGTGCCAGGCGCGAGACGCCACAGGCCACGAAGTAACCCAGCACGATACGGTCCCACAGACCTTGCATGCCGCAGGCATAAGCAATGATGGCGGGCGCCACACCGAAAGAGATCACATCGGCCAGCGAATCGAGCTCGCGGCCCATGGCCGATGATTTCTGCCGCCAGCGGGCAATGCGGCCATCAAAGATATCGAACACCAGCGCCGCCAGCACCAGGGCGGCTGCAAAGTAGATATGCCGGCGGTCTGCGGTTTCCAAAAAGGTCATCGCCGAGAACAGGGCGCCGACGCCGCAGACGGCATTGCCCAGGGTGAACCAGTCGGCGAGGTGGAACTCGCGAATCATCGAAAAACGTTTGTGAGGACTATTCATGGAGAAGGGGCCAGGGGCCAAAGTGCATCGGCCGCCCGTCGGGCGGCCATGGTTGGCAATCATGGTACACCCTGCGCCAGCCAGCACCAAACCGGGCCGCGGCAGTCGTCCATCAAGCGGGCAAGATCTCCATCAATCCTACAAACAACGTAGGCTGAGCCACAACATTGCGACGCCAGACTTGCGGGACTCAAATCTGGAGCCTTGCGCTGTGACTCTCAATACCGAACAACTGCTGGCTGACGAAGCCCAATACTGCTCTTTTGGCGACACTGTCCATTACGTCAATCCCCCCAAAATCTTTACCGGCTGCGAAGGCAGCTACATGTATGACCAGACGGGCACGCCTTACCTGGACTTGCAGATGTGGTACTCGGCCGTCAACTTCGGCTACAAGAACAAGCGCCTGGAAGACAAGATGATCGAGCAGCTGCGCGAGCTGCCCCAGGTCGCCAGCCAGTACCTGCACCCCACCAAGATCGAACTGGCCAAGTTCATCGCGCAGGATGCCGAGAAAAAATGGGGCATGCCAGGCCGTGTGCACTTCAACGTGGGTGGGGCCCAAGCGATTGAAGACTCGCTCAAGGTGGTGCGCAATGCCACCAATGGCAAAAGCCTGATGTTTGCATTTGAAGGCGGCTACCACGGCCGTACCCTGGGTGCCTCCAGCATCACCTCCAGCTACCGCTACCGCCGCCGCTTTGGCCACTTCAGCGACCGGGCGCAGTTCATTCCCTTCCCTTACCCCTTCCGTCGGCCCAAGGGCATGACGTCCGAAGAGTATGCGGAGTCCATCGTGCAGGAGTTTGCGCGCAAGTTCGAGAACGAATACCACGCCGTCTGGGACCCCAAGACCCAGCAGTGCGAGTACGCGGCCTTCTATGTGGAGCCGATCCAAGGCACCGGCGGCTATGTGGTGCCACCGCCCAATTTCTTCAAAGGCCTCAAGAAGGTGCTCGATGACCATGGCGTGCTGCTGGTGGTCGATGAGATCCAGATGGGCTTCTGGCGCACCGGCACCTTGTGGTCGGTAGAGAATTTTGGCGTCAAGCCCGATGTGCTGGTGTTTGCCAAGGCACTGACCAACGGCCTGAACGCCCTGTCCGGGCTGTGGGCGCGCGAAGAACTGATCAACCCGACCGTCTTCCCACCAGGCTCCACCCACTCGACCTTTGCCGCCAACCCGCTGGGCACCGCCCTGGGCCTGGAGGTCATGCGAATGACCCACGAGATGGACTTTGGCCGCCAGGTGCGCGAATCGGGTGCCTATTTCCTCGATGGCCTGCAACAGCTGCAAAAGCGCCACCCGGAGATCGGCGATGTCGATGGCATGGGCCTGGCACTGCGCGCCGAGATCTGCACGGCCGATGGCTTTACCCCCAACAAGGCATTGCTGGACAAGATGGTGGACCTGGGCCTGGAAGGCAAGCTGGAGTACCAAGGCCAAAAACGCGGTCTGGTGCTGGACGTGGGCGGCTACTACAAGAACGTGATCACCTTCGCGCCGTCGCTGATGATCAGCCGCAGCGAGATCGATGAAGCGCTGGTGCTGCTCGACCAGCTGATCAGCCTGGCCAAGCGGTCCTGAGCTTGAGCGAGTCTTTGCGCCCTTCGCGCAACCAGTTGGAGCCCTCTGCGCTGATCCGGCAGTTTGCCGCGCATCCGCCTGAGGGCTTTGCGGTGTTGTCGGACCGGCCTTTTCCGGCCTTTCGCGCGCCCTTCGATCTGCTGACCACGGCCGATGAGGCCGTCAAACGCCGCATCCTGCAATGGCCTGGGGGCGCCTGGCTGTCACGGCGGCTGCGGTTGCGGACCGATTTTGTAGGCTCGACCCTGAGCGAGTACCTGGTGCTGCCCCCAGAGGTAGAGATGGACAAGCTGGCCAGCCAGCTGTGCAGCCATGCGGGGCGCTGCATGCTGACCATCGTCAAGGACCTGCCGCAGGCATCGCCGCTGCTGCCGCCGGATGACAATGCCGATGCCCACCGGCTGGCCCAGGCGCTCCAGCATGAGGGCTTTATCCTGGTGGAAGGCCAGGCGCTGGCCTATGTGCCAATCGATTTCGAGAGCATCGACGCCTACCTGGCGCGGCTGTCTAAAAACCGGCGCTCCGACCTGCGCCGCAAGCTCAAGAGCCGCAGCCAGCTGCAGATCCGCCGCATTCCCACCGGCCCGGCCTTTGCGGACGAGGCCCTGGTCGATGCCTACTATGTGTTGTTCGAAGCCGTGTATGCGCAAAGCGCGCTGCATTTTGACAAGCTCAGCCGCAGCTTTTTTGCCGCAGTGCTGCGCGATGCCAGCAACCAGGGTTTGGTATTTGAATACCGCGATGCGCAGGATGGTGCCTTGCTGGGCTGGAACCTGTGCTTTGCGCATGACGGCCGCCTGGTCGACAAATACATCGGCCTGTCCTACCCGCGCGCCCGCCAGACCAATCTGTACTTCGTCAGCTGGATGGTGAATCTGGAATATGCGCTGGAATGCGGCCTGTCACACTATGTCGCCGGCTGGACCGATCCCGACGTCAAGGCGCAACTTGGCGCCAGCTTCACGTTCACCCAGCATGCGGTCTACATCCGCAACCCGCTGCTGCGGGCCTTGGGGCGGCGGTTTTCCCGGCATTTTGAAAGCGACCGTGCATGGCAGGAGCAGCGATGAACCCCTTGGTGCTGGATGTCGATGGCTCCGTCGGCCCCTTGGCCGGGGAGCTGCGCCTGCTGCTGGGCGATTGGCAGGAGGCCATCCGCTTTGGGGCATCGCTGGGCGTCTACCAGCGTTTTAGCCGCCATGTACAGGCGCAGCTGCCGGCGCAGCATGGCACGGCCTGGATGGGGAGTGGCGATTTTCACCACCTCTCCTGGCTGCTGATCGCGCATTGCATCGCCCGCCAGGGCTTTACGGCGGCACGCCCGCTGCGCGTGGTGGTGCTGGACAACCACCCTGACAACATGCGCTTTCCTTGGGGCGTGCATTGCGGCTCCTGGGTGCGGCGCATTGCCATGCACCCGGCGGTATCGCATGTGCATGTGGCGGGCATCACCTCACAGGACATTGGCGCCGGTCATGCCTGGGAGAACTACCTGACACCCCTGCGCGCAGGCAAGCTCAGCTACTGGAGCTGCGGCGTGGACACAGGCTGGGCACGGCGGCTGGGCATGGCGGCTGCCTTTCGCCCGTTTGCCAGCATGGATGGCCTGGTCGATGCCTTGACCGCTGCTCTGGCCACTGAGCGCCAGAGTACTTACCTCAGCATCGACAAGGATGTGTTCTCCACCGATGTGGTGACCACCAACTGGGACCAGGGCCAGATGCTTGAGGCCCAGGCCCTGCGCATCATGGCGGCCCTGGACGGTCAGCTGGCGGGCAGCGATGTCACCGGCGATATCTCGTCCTGGCGCTATGCCACCTGGTGGAAACGTTGGCTGAGTGCCGGCGATGGCCAGGACACGGCGATCAGTCCCCAGGCGCTGGCCCAGGCGCAAGCAGGGCAGCATGCATTCAACCAGCGGCTGATGGCGGCCTTGTCTGCTTCAACGCGTCCAGCAGCTGGGCAAACAGGGCATCGCTGAGCCAGGCGCTGTTGCTGATGGCCAGCAGGCGCTGGGCCCAGTCGCGCGCCTGTGGCACCGGGTCGTGCACGGCGTCTCCCAGCACGGGTGCGTAGCGCGCGTAGTCGGGCAGGATGTGGGTGAATGGCAGCGACAGGCCCCAGCCGCTGGCCCAGTGCGCCCGCATCAGCGCATCGCGATGGGCGGCACTGGGCATGCGCAGCAAAATCACCGGCCATATGCCCTGTGCCTGTGGGGCGGTATCGCCCACCACTTCTAAGCCGGGCAGCGCGCGCAGCTGGGCGATGCGCTGCTGCGCCTGCTGGTGTGCATGCGCCCAGTGCCCGCGCAGCCGCGCCAGTGCGCGCAAGCCTACGCGCTGGCGCCAGGCGCCCAAGCTGTGCTGCGGGATGAAGTGGTCGAAATCATCGCCGGCCGCTTCCACCCAGTCGCCCCGTGCCAGGCTGCGACGCAGAGGGGCGCCGTAGACCCGGTCGAGCAAGGCGGGCCTGAATGCGGCGGCGTAGCCCAGCAGCTCCAGGCTGCGGCGCAACTCCCAGCCCAGGTGGGGCCGTATCGATTGCTGGTGCTGCGCACGCAGCGCCGCCATCAGCGCGGGGTCGCGTGCCAGCAGCACGCCGCCTTCATAGGTGGACAGGCCCTTGCCCACGGCCAGGCTGAACAGCGCGATGTCGCCCTGCAAGCCCAGGCTGCGCCCCTGCACCCTGGCGCCCAGCGCCTGGGCGGCATCTTCGATCACATAGGCGCCGCAGGCCTGGGCGCAGCGCAGCACGCTGGCAACATCGGCGACACGGCCACCCAGGTGGGTGGGCACCACGGCAAGGGTGCGGTGGCTTATCAGCGCATGCAGTGCGCTGCTATCCATATCCAGTGCATCGGGCGACAGATCGCATAGGCGCAACTGCAGGCCACACTGGGCCACGGCCAGCGCCACCAAGGGGCAGGTATAGGCGGGTACTACCACCTCGCAGCGATCGGGCGCCAGCTGCCGCAGAGTGCGCAGTGCCAGCATCAGTGCCGAGGTGCCGGAGCATTCCAGCAGCACATCGTTCACACCCAGCCAGGCGGCCAGCGCCCGGTCCAGGCGCGCGTCGCCCCAGGGGCGTAGATCGGACCAGCGCAGCGCCAGGCCTGCGGTGGGTGGGACGGAGATGCGGTGCGCTGTCATCGCCTGTGCCCCTGGCCGGTCAATGCCATCAGCGTGCGGGCGCGCTGGCGCCCCCAGCCCTGTCTGCCGGGTCGGTGGGCTCGGCGGCGCCATGGTCCTGGGCTTCGCTCATCGCCAGGCAGGCAATGCCGGCAACGATGAATATGCAGCCCAGGATCTGAGGCATGCCGATGTTTTCCTGGAACAGGTAATGGGACAGCACCATCACGGAGATGATCTCCAGGTGCGAAGCGGCGAAAGCGGGGCCGACAGGCGCGCGCCGCAGCAGATGCATCCAGGTGAAGAAGGCGCCGATATAGCCGATCAAGGCGCCATAGATCCAGGGCTGGGCAAACACCCGCCAGAGCCATGAAGGGCTGAACTCCAGCGGCAGTGCGGCATCGCCTGCTTTCTTGAAGCTCAGCTGGGCCAGGGTGTCAAAGGCCATCAGCACCAGAAAGCCCACAATGTAGAAGCGCTTCATGCCATCAGCCCTTGAGGCCCACCACGGCCACGCCGATGGAGACCAGTACGATGCCTACCACCCGCATGGGTGCGAGTTTTTCCTTGAAAAAGAGGCGCCCGGCCACCATGATGGCCACGATATTGATGCTGCCCAGCAGCACGCCGTCGGACAGTGGTACCAGCGACAAGAAGGCCAGCCAGGCGACAAATTCAACCACATAGCAGGCCCCGCCGATCCAGATCCAGGGGCGCGCCATCATGAAGCGCCAGTGCGCCATGCCGGTGGCGCTGCTCGGGGTCTGGCTGGCAGCGGCCTTGAAGGCCAACTGGCCGCCGCTGTCGACCAGCACATTGATCAGCCACAGGCTGATCACCAGGGGCGTGATCTCACTGCCCATATGCGGCCGCCTGTGCTGGCGTGCCGCCAATGCGGACCACAAAGTCATGCACCTTGGCGATCACCGTGCGGCGCTCGCGGTCGATGGTGATCATGTGGTAGCAGTTGTCCAGCAGCACGACCTCTACCTGCGCATGGACTGCGCCAGTGGCTATGTCCTGGGCATTGGAGAGGTGGGAGATATCGTCCTCTCTGGCGTGGATGGCCAGACAGGGGGCACGCAGATCATGCAGGTGGGCGCGGACATGGGCAGAGAGCCGGCGCAGCTCGATGATGGACCACCAAGGGTTGCCGGGCAGGCCGGCCGCAGCGCTGTCGCCGCTGTGCATTTGTGCGACCACCCTTGCGCGCAAGGCCTCGTCCTTGATGCCATAGGGCGGCGCTTCCATGAACACCCGGTGGCGGCCAATGCCCAGCAGGCGAAAAAGTGGCAGTAGAAAGGCCAGCTTGGTGTAACGCGGAATGCTCCAGCCGTCATAGCGGAAGGTGGTGGACAGCGCCGCCACCCCTGCCACCTGGCGCGGGTGCGAGGCGGCCACCGCGAGAGACAGCAAGGCCCCCATCGACAAGCCGCCCACTACCACCCGGTCGACATGTGGGGCAAAGCGCAGCAATGCGGACTGCACACTGGCTAGCCAGTCCGTCCAGCGGGTTCGGACCAGGTCCTGCATGCTGCCGCAGTGGCCTGCCAGTTGGACGGCGTAGACGGTAAAGCCCTCGCGGTTGAGGCCCTTGGCGAGCAAGCGCATTTCGGCCGGGGTGCCGGTCAGGCCATGCACCAGCAGTACGCCGGTACGCGCTGCGGGGCCGGAGCCCGGCATGACGAATTCATGGGGCGTCAGACACAGCATATCGAGGGCGGAATTCATGCCGCGATCTCCTGCTGCTGCATGAACTGCGTCAGCATGGGTGTGGCATCGCTGAAGCTGTGAAAAGGCGCATGGGCAATGCCATGGCGCTCGCAGTGGTCAATCAGCCGGTACTTGGCGAACACATAGTCGGCCTGGTGCGAGACGCAGAAATCCGAGCTGCTGTCACCCACATAGAGTACCCGTGTAGCCTGCGCGGCCAGGCGCTCACATTTGCAGTTGCCGCTGGCGCGTTTGCAGTGCGGGCTGGACCAGGGCGACTCCAGTGCCCAGCGGCGTGTGTCCAACTGCACCAGGCGGTTGGCCACCACCTCCAGGTGGCCCAGGCCGTGGCGCGCCAGCACATGGTGGATGGCGTAGTCGATGCCGTCGCTGACCACCTGCACCTGCAGGCCCAGGGCCTGTGCCGCTTGTGCAAAGCCGGCAAAACCGGGGTCGATGGCAATGCCGTCCAGGTGCGCGTCCAGCTCTTGCTGGCTCATGTCCAGCAGCGCCACCTGGCCTTGCATGCAGGCGCGCGAGCCAATGTCGCCCCGCTCCCAGGCGGCCTCTAAGGCGGTCCAGCCGGCCATGCCAAAACGCTGCAGCAAGCTGTCGCTGACATCGACCAGGCTGATTGTGCCGTCAAAATCGGACTGGACCATCCAGCCGGCCGCGTTGCGGCAAGCGGGCGCTTGCCAAAGGATGTGTTTATTCATGGAAGCTCACTCTCACGTTCTGGCCCACACGCAGGTTGCCGGGTGGGGCCTCAAATTCCAGCACGCACTCGACGACGCGCAGCGTCCCGCGTTGCGCATCGTCCTGCAACGCCGAGGGCCCATACATGGGGTTGATGCGCAGCACCCGGGCCTCGGGCAGCGGGGTGGCGCTGTCGTTGTCGAGCACCACCGTGGCGCGCATGCCCTTTTGCACCGCGCCGGCAAAGCTTTCGTTGAGCTCTGCCCGTATGCGCAGCGGGCGCTGCGGCAGCAAACGCATCGTTGCCTGGTTGGTGTGCACCTGGCTGCCGACCTGGGCATGCAGGTGCACGACGGTGGCTGCCTCAGGAGCGCTCAGCTGGTAGAGGCGCTGGCGGTCGCGCAGTTGTTGCGTTTTGGCCTGGGCCAACTGCACCTCGGCTTGCGCTATATCGGCCTCTGATTGCGCATTGCGCAACGCGGTCTGCGCGTTGTCCACCTCCTGCATGTCAGCGGCGCCATCGCGTGCGGCTGCCTGCAAACGCTTGAGCTGGGTTTGCAACGCCGGCAGCCTGGCTGCCTGCGCCTTGTGCTTGGCCTGGGCCAGTTGGTGCGCGGACTGGGCCACAGCCAGTTCGGCGCGCAGGTCTTGGTCGTTGACTTTCAGCAGCAGCTGGCCGGCCTGCACCTGCTGGCCTTCGCGGACGGCGATCTGCTGCACCGTACCATCGATGGCGCTGGCCAGATTCAGCAGGCCGCCATCGACTTCGATTTTTCCTCTGGCGACAGCAACCGGGGGACGGTTTTGCTGCTGGGTGGCCGTATTGACAGGCGGGCTGTCGGCCGCTGGCGTGCATGCCGTCAAGCCCAGCGCTGCCATGCCGATCAGGCCCAGCGCCAGCCATGTATGCGGCGAGGACAAAGGGGTGGGGGAGGTCTTGGTCACGGCTTAGTTCTCTATCACGGTGGATTGGCGTCGGTCGCGGTACACAGTGCCGTCTTCCATGTTCAGCACCCGGTCGGCATGGCCGACCAGGCGGGGATCGTGGCTGACGCACAGCACGGTGCTGCCGTGGCTGCGTGCAACGCGATGGAGGATGTCGATCACGCGCTGGCCGCTTTCGGCATCCAGCGCGCTGGTCGGCTCGTCGGCAAACAAAAGCTGAGGCGCCTTGGCCAGGGCTCTGGCAATGGCCACGCGTTGCTTCTCGCCGCCAGACAGCTCGGCGGGCCGCATATGGGCGCGGTGGGAGAGGCCGACTTCTTCGAGGGCGTCCTGCGCGCGGCGCAGCGATTCGCTGCGCCGTATGCCCAGATAGCCCAGTGGCAGTTGCACTTGCTCCAGGGCTGTCAACGCCGGAAAAAGGTTGAAACCCTGGAACACAAAACCGGTATGCAGCAGCCGAAAGCGTTCCATCTCGCGGGGGGGCATGGTGGTCAGGTTCTGGCCCAGGGCGAAGGTCTCGCCCTGGTCCGGGGTGAGCAGGCCCGAGAGCAGGGACAGCAAGGTGCTTTTGCCGCAGCCCGAAGGGCCGGAGATCAAGGTCAGCTCGCCGGAGTACAAATCCACCGACAGGTCTTGTAGAACCTGGACGCTGATGGCGCCCGAGACATAGGTCTTGCGCAAGCCAACGGCCTGCAGGCTGGGTGGAGGGAGGGCGCTGATGGGCATGGGCAGTTCTTTCAGCGCAGCAAGGTAGCTGGGTCGGTGCGCAGCAGCACGCGCATGGCCCCCAGACCGGACAACAGAGCCAAGGTGGCGACCAAGGCAGCGCAGGCGAGCGCGGCTTGCAGGTTGAGTGCGACGGGCACGCGGTAGACCTGCGCCACCGAGACCAGGGCCAGGCTGGCGATGCTGGTGAGCAGCAGGCCGGCAGCACCAATCCAGCAGGCCTGCTCGACCACAATTCGGCCCAGTGCAGCACGGCTCACGCCCAAGGCATTGAGCACCGCGTATTCGCGCACCGAGCCCGCCACCACGCTTTTGAGCGACTGGCTGGTGACGACGGCGCCCACCAGGCACACGACTATGGCCATGAACAGCACACCTGCGCCGGCGCCGGTATCGAGCATCCAGTAGCGCTGCGAACGGTGCGCAAAGGCACTGGCGGTCCAGACCTCGTGCGGGCCAAAACTGCGGGCTTCACTGCTCAAGTGCTGCTGCACGGCATGGCTGTCAGCCCCTTTGCGCACCCGGGCCAGCAGATAGGTGCTGCCCTGGTTGGGCGAGCTGCCCGCGATCTGGTGGGCGCTCTCCAGCGATGCGAGCACATTGATGCCGCCCAGGCCGCGCAGCCCATCGACGGCGGCCACGATCCGCACGCGCTGGTTGTTGATCCAGGCGGTGCCGCCTTCGCTGCTAGCGAGGTTGTCCAGGTCGGCGCGGTCAACAATGACGGCACCGGGTTCGCGCAGCAGCTTGCGCTGCCATGGGGCAATCACGCGGTCGAACATCATGGCCGTATTGCTGGTGGAGATGCCCGAGAGGTAGACCGATACCGCGCCCACGGTTTGGCCAACGCCCTGGCTGGCACGCCAGTCGCCATCCACCCAGACGAAGGGCTCGACGGCCAGGATATCTGGGTCCGTGCGCAGGCGCATTTCCACATCGGGGCCGATGTTGCGGCCAAAGTTCACGCTTTGTGTGCCGGGGTAGCCCACCCACAGGTCGGCAGAGCTGGCGGTGATGTAGATGGCAGCCGAGCTGAAAATACCCAGCACCAGCGCCGCCTGCATGACCAGCAACACACCGGCAAAGCCCACGGCAAAGACCGAGGGCACAAAGCGGCGCCATTCGTAGACCAGGGTTTTGCGCGCCAGGGCAATCATGGCAGGGGCTCGGTTGCGCCAGGCAGGGCTTGCTCCGGCATGGGGGCGCCGCCCAGGGCCTGGAATAGCGTCACCCAGGCCAGTGCCTGCGCCGCCTGGGCGACGCCTTGCTGGCTTTGCTGCAGCAGCAGCAGGCGGCGCGGTTCCATGGTTTCGAGCTCGCTGGCCAGGCCCAGCTGCTGGCGGCGCTGCAACTGCTGGACGCGTGTGCTCAGCAAGGCGGTTTGGGTGTCCAGCGACTGCTGGCGTTGCTGTTGGGCGGCCAGGCCCGCCAGCGCGGTTTCCACCTCGGCAATGCCGTCCAGAACGCTTTGCCGGTAAGCTTTGACGGCGTTGTTCATCTGCACCTCGTCCGCATCGGCCTGTGCGCGCCTGCGGCCCCAGTCGAGCAGTGGGATGTCGATCACCGGGCCCAACATGGGCACGTGGTTGGAGCTGGAGCGCCGGTTTTGCGTCAGGTTGTAGGAGTAGAGCAGTGAGCCGCCCAACGCAAAGCGTGGATACAGCGCTGAGTTTGACAGGCCGGCAGCGGCTGCGGCGCGCTGCACACCGGCTTCGGCCGCCAGGATGGCGGGGCGGTGGCGCAGCAACTCAGCGGGCAGCACCTGCAGCTTAAGCCCGGCGGTGGCGGGCAGCGAGGGCGCCGAGGAGGTCGCCAACCATGCACCATCGGGCTCGCTGCGGCCTAGCAGCGCGGCCAGTGCATGCGCTGCGCGTGCCTGGTGCTGTTGCAGGTCGGCCTCCTGGCTGCGGCTGCGCGCCAGCTCCAGGCTGGCTTGCTGCACCAGATCGGCGCTGCCAATGTGCTGCTGCACGCGCAGCTGCTGCAGCTGCTGGCGGCGTGCGTCCAGTTGCAGCTGCTGCGTCAGCCAAAAGCGCTGCTGCTGTGCGACGCGGATTTCCAGATAGCGCTGCACCACGTTGGCGATCAACTGGACCTTGGCGGCCTGCAGTTGTGCCTGGGCATTGAGCAGCTGCGCCTGGCCATCGAGCGCGCTGGATTCATAGGCACCAAACAGGCCGAGGTTCCAGCTTACGTCCAGGCTGGCATGGAAGTAGGAGTCCAGCGCGGCCACGTCTTGCAAGGTCCGCACGCCTGCGCTGACTTCCGGCTTGTAGGCGGCGGTGGCAATGCCCAGCAAAATGCGCTGCGCCTGGAGCCTGCCCAGCGCTTGGGCCAGGTCCAGGTTCTGGGCCAGGGCCTGCTCAACCAGCGCGTTCAGCGCCGGATCGGCCAGCAGCGTCCACCAGCTGGCCAAATCCGCAGCCCGGATGGTGCGCGCATCGGCACCCGCGCTGACCGCCTGGCGCCATTGCGCAGGGGTGTCTTGGTCAAGCGGGGGTTGCGGCGGCGTCATGCAGCCGGCCAGCAAAGCAGCCGGGGCCAGCATGAGCAGTGTTTTGCAGAACAGGGGTTTCACGTGCAATGGAGTCGGTTCATGGCCGGAGTTGACCGCAGTGGCCAGACCGCAGAGGCGGGACAAATATGCGCTTGATTCAAACCCGCCAAGCTTGCGCAAGCTTGCACAATTGATGGAGGAAACATGGAGGCGGCAAGGGCGTGCAACCGGCTGGCAGCACAGTCATAATGGCTTGTTTCAACAGCGTGTGCGCGCCTCTGAGGCTGTGCCGCATGCCCCTATTTTTGGAAGCAGTCCGCGATGAAACTACCCACTCCAACGGTGGCGGTTCCGCTGGTGCTCGTCGTGGAGGATGAGCCGGGAATCGCCACGATTCTTGTCGCCTACCTGGAGCGCGACGGCCTGCGCAGCCTGCATGCGCGCGACGGTGAGCAAGCCTTGCAGCTTTTTCGCCAGCACCAGCCCGATCTGGTGCTGCTCGATATTCATCTGCCTGGCATGGACGGTGTCGATGTGCTGCGCTTTATCCGGGATCAGGGCCAGACCCCGGTGATCATGGTGACGGCGCTGGCCGACGATGTGGACAAGCTGGTGGCTTTGCGCCTGGGGGCGGATGACTATGTGGTCAAGCCTTTTAATCCGGCCGAGGTGGTGGCGCGGGTGCGGGCCGTATTGCGCCGCAGCCAGCCCAAGGCCGCATCTGCGCCCATGGCGCCGATCCGCGTTGGGGCGCTGGAGATCAACCCGGACGAGCACAGCGCCCGGGTGTATGACGCGCAAGGCATGGCCACGCCGCTGCCGCTGACCCTGACCGAGTTTCGGTTGCTGGCCCTGCTGGCATCGCAGCCGCGGCGTTGTTTTTCGCGCGCGCAGCTGATCGAGCATTGCTTGCCCGAGAGCGACGCGCTGGAGCGGGTGATTGACTCGCACCTGTCCAAGCTGCGCCGCAAACTGCAACTGGCAGGCCAGGAGGAGCTGATCGAGACCGTACGCAGCATTGGATACCGCCTATGGCCCGGGGACTGAACCGCATCTGGGTCCGCTTTGGCTTCTGGATTGCCGGCACCCTGCTCAGCACCATTGCGCTGCTCAGCGCCTGTGCCTGGGCCTTTAATGCGGTGCAGTACAACCAGTTCTACCAAAGCCTGCCCAGCTCGGTGCGGGTGGAGCTGGACGACCTGATCGAGCGCGACCTGGACAACAGCCCGCGTGCCATGCAGATCTATGGCGAATACTGGCGCGGCGAGGTGTTCTTTGGCGAGCAGGTGTCGCTCTTCATCGGCCTCCTGGTCTGCCTGCCGTTTGGCCTGGCGATGGGCTTTTTCGTTTCGCGCTACATCACGCGGCCGCTGGCGTCGATGGTGGAGGTGGCGCAGCGCGTGGCGCATGGGGATTTCAGCTCGACGCGCGTGGTCGAAGAGGGCGCGCATGGCGAGTTAAAGGAGGTGGTGCATACCTTCAACGCCATGATCGATGCACTGCAAAAGCTCAATGCCGAGCGGCAGGCCTCGGCTGCGTCCATCTCGCATGAGCTGCGCACGCCCCTGTCGGTGCTCAAGACCCATTTGCATGCCATGTGCGATGGCGTCATCGCGCCCAGCGAGCTGGAGTTTCGGCTGCTGCTGGCGCAGACCGAGCACCTGGGCCGCTTGATCGACGATCTGCACACCCTGGCCATGGCCGAGGCCGGTGAAATGTCGCTGCGCAAGGAGCGTCTGAGCTTGGCTGCGCTGGTGCGCGAGAGTCTGCAGGAGCTGCAGCCTCAATTGCAGCAGGCCGAGATGGCGCTGTCGCAGGTGCTCCCGGAAGATGATGCCGTCAGCACCATCCGCGCCGACCCTTTGCGCATGCGCCAGATCATTGCCAACTTGGTGGGCAATGCCGTGCGCCATGCGTCCAGCGGCCGCTGGCTGGAGGTGGAGGTGCGCCCTATGCGTGATGGGCAAGGGCACATCTGGATCGAGTTGCTGGTCAGCGATGCCGGGCCGGGCCTGCCGCCGGAGCTGCGTACGCATCCTTTTAGGCGTTTTGCGATGGCGCCGGGCCGGCGCAAAAGAGAGGGCTCAGGGCTGGGGCTGTCCATCGTGCAGGCGCTGACCGAGCTGCAAGGCGGGGTGGCGCATGCTGAAAGCGCGCCCGGAGGCGGGGCTCGGTTTCGCCTGCGTTTTGCACCGGCCTGAGCGCCTGCAGACATGCGGCGAAGGGCTGCAGCGCAACGCGAGCCATGGCAGGCGATTAAAATAGCGTTTGCGCTCTGCGAATGCAGGGCTTTTGCTATTTTTTAAGGAGCGGATGGCGCGCTGTCGCGCCAAGCCGCAGATCTGCTGCCCCATGCAAGCTCTAGACCCCCAAGCCATCCGCCTGTCCAAGCGCCTGGCGAGCGACATCGGTTGCTCGCGCGCCGAGGCCGAGCACTACATTGACGCCGGTTTTGTCACGGTGGATGGCCAGGTGCAGGACACGCCCGGCGCCCGTGTGCTGCCGGGCCAGACCGTGGCCTTGCAGCCGGGTGCCCATCTGCGACCGATCCAGGCCGTCACCTTGTTGCTGCACAAACCCGCAGGCTACAGTCTGCGCCCGGTAGAGCCGGGGCGCGAAGGCGGCAGTGCAATGGACCTTCTCGTGCCCGCGCATCTGGCGGATGTGGATACGCCCCAGCCGATGGTGCCGGTGGCACGCCATTTTCGCCACCAGCAGTTTGTGCTGCCCATGCCCCGCGCCGCCAGCGGCTTGGTGGTCTACAGCCAGGATGCGCGCATCATCCGCCATCTGACGGAGGATGCTGGTCTGATCGAGCAGGAGTTTCTTGCCGAGGTGCGTGGCCAGATTATTGACGATGGCCTGGCCTTGCTAGCCAATGGCCTGTATATCGACGGTGACCGTCTGCCGCCTCTCAAGGCCAGTTGGCAGAACGAAACCCATTTGCGCTTTGCGCTCAAGCGCGTCGCGCCCGAGTGGTTGGCCAGCATCTGCGCAGCCCTGGGTTTGGAGCTGGTGGAGCTCAAACGCCTGCGGATCGGCCGCATTTCTCTGGGCAAGTTGCCCCAGGGGCAGTGGCGCTACCTGCAAGGGTATGAGCGCTTCTGACATCGCCAGGCATTGGGCGGGTGGCGTCGGCGCATGGCAGATGCAATGCAGACGCATTTCGCTACTTTTTTGATAGCATTCTTTGGCGGCTGGCACAGGGGCTGGTTGCTGGCAAGGCCAGAAGCAGTCTGCCCTGCAAACCGTGCCACAATAGCCGGCTGTCTGCATGCCAGCAGAATTTACCTGCCGGTGTCTTGATATTGCCTGGCATGGCCTCACATGACGGTGTTTGATACAAAGGCCTGCACTTTGGCGGCAGGGCCGGCGGACGGGCAAGTCTGCGCAGGGCGCGGCTTGTGGCTGCTGCCTTTTGTGTAACTATCAGGGGTTCTATGTCACTCATTCCAGTCACCATCCTTACGGGTTTTTTGGGTTCGGGCAAAACCACGCTGCTCAAGCGTGTGCTGCATGAGTCGCACGGCATGAAGATTGCCGTGATCGAGAACGAGTTCGGTGAAGAGAACATCGACACCGATATCCTCAAGACGGAATCCAAGGAACAAATTCTGCAGATGAGCAATGGCTGCATCTGCTGCACCATCCGTGAAGACCTGCGCGAGGCGCTGCAGCTGTTGGCCGCCAAACGCCGCAAGGGTCTGGTGGATTTTGAGCGCATCGTGATCGAAACCACCGGCCTGGCGGACCCCGGCCCCGTGGCGCAGACCTTCTTCATGGACGAAGAGATTGCGGAAACCTATTTGATCGACTCGATCATCACCCTGGTGGATGCCAAACACGCCGGTCAGCAGCTCGATACCCGCCAGGAGGCACGTCGCCAAGTCGGTTTTGCCGACCAGATTTTCCTGTCCAAGACCGACCTGGTGAGCGAGGCCGACAAGGATGCGCTGGTTCACCGCCTCAAGCACATGAATCCGCGCGCACCTATCCGTGCCGTGCATTTTGGCGATGTGCCGCTGAAGGACGTGCTGGACCTGCGTGGCTTCAATCTGAATGCCACCTTGAATATCGACCCCGACTTCCTCAAGGAAGACGAGCACGACCACGGCCATGTTCACGATGAAAACTGCGGTCACGACCATGACCACGGCCATGTGCACGACGAAAACTGCGGCCACGACCATGGCGAGGAACACGTGCATGGCGAGCACTGCAACCACCCGCACCACCACCACCATGACGACGATGTGAAAAGCTTTGTCTACCGTGCGGACAAGGCCTTTGACCCGGCCAAGCTGGAAGACTTTTTGGGCGCCATTGTGAACATTTATGGCCCGCGCATGCTGCGCTACAAGGGCGTTCTGGCGATGAAGGGCACCGACCGCAAGGTGATTTTCCAAGGCGTGCACCAGTTGATGGGCAGTGACCTGGGCCCAGAATGGGCGGCTGACGAGCGCCGCCAGAGCAAGATGGTGTTCATCGGCATTGACCTGCCGCAAGACATCTTGCGACAGGGCCTGGACCAGTGCGTCGTGGAGGCCTGACCGGCTGCGGGGCCTACCCGGGGGGATGAGCTTCGGGAAACCCCGCGTTGCATCTGGGCTGCACGCACTTGTTGGCCCCTATGGATGGCATATACAATCGCGGCCCAAAATGCAGCAAAGCGGGCACGCGCCCAACTTCGCCGATGCGCCCGAGCCCCGATGGGGCTGGGGTCAGTGGATCAGGGGAGCTGAGCCTGTTGGGCTTGGCACCTCTTTTGTAACGAGACGGACATCCGTCGCCTGTAAGAACGGCGCTAGCCAGTCGAGAGAACTATGCCTACCACAACGCCAACTATCCCTAAACGCGACGCTAAGCTGGCCAATGCTTGGAAGTCGAAAACGGTAGACACCCTCACTGACGATGAGGTGCTGTCGATGCCGGAGAGCGAATACATGAACGACATCCAGCTGGCGTTTTTTCGCAAGAAGCTGGTGGAGTTGAAGACCGGCATCCACATGAATGCCGACGCCACGACGGAAAACCTGCGTGAAGATACCGTTGTGGTGCCTGATCCTGCAGACCGCGCTACCATTGAGGAAGAGCATGCACTGGTCTTGCGCACGCGTGACCGGGAGCGTAAGCTTCTGAAGAAGATCGACCAGTCGATCACCCGCATCGATGCGGGCGATTATGGCTATTGCGATGAGACCGGCGAGCCCATCGGTGTGGGTCGTCTGCTGGCCCGTCCAACGGCCACTTTGTCGCTGGAAGCGCAGCAGCGCCGTGAATTGAAACAAAAAATGTTTGGTGATTGAAGCTGAGGCAGCGCACCGGACACGCAAGGGGAGGGAGTGACCATGAGTGAGGCTAATAAGCCAAACAAGGGTTTGTTGTCCAAGGTGGTGCGCTTTGTAACCAAACCGACCACGCAGTGGTCGGAATTGGACAAAACGCCGGAGCCGGAGAATCCGGAAGCCCAGTTTTCCAAGCAGGCGCTCAAGGAGATCATGGAGCGCAAGCGCCGCAATGATTTTGTGCGCAAGCTGGAGTTCGACCAACTGCGCAAAATACGGCGTGAAGCCAACAAGTCCAGCACCTCCGGGGCAGATGGCTTGAGCGCGGCCAGCTCAGCGGCGATGCTCGAAGCCGGCGTGGCGCCCGATGGCGCCCAGGCCGCAGCTGGCAAGCCCGCGCATCCTGCGCACACCATCGAGAAGATCAACCAGATCGAGCGCCAGATGTCCAAGCAATGGTGGGCCGGCGATGCCGCCACTGCAGCTGCGGCGAATCAGGCCGCAGCGGCGCAAGCGGCGCCGCAGGAGTCTGCCGCGCCTGTGGCAGCGCCTGCAGAGCCCCTGGTTGCCGAGACACCCGTGGCCGCTGCCCCGCCTGCGGTCAGCATGGCCGCCCCCGCGACCTTGCCCCCTGCCGCCTACGATGCGCAGGTGGAGTCGGGGCGCTTTATCCATGACACGGATCTTGAAGAGGCGGCGGTGCTGTTTGCCAATGGCGATGCTGCGGGGGCGGAAGCCTCGCTGCTGGCGCTGGTGCAGCAGCGCAAGGGCGACCTGATGGGGCAGCTGACGATTTGGCTGACCTTGTTTGACCTGTACCGGGCCATGGGCGACCAGACCAAGTTTGATTTCCACGCCATTGAATTTGCCAGCAAATATGGCCGCTCCGCGCCGGTGTGGTTTTCGATGCCGCAAGAGCTGGGCGCTAAGGCCCAGCAAACCGCAGAGGCGCCGGGCGCCGAAACCCGGCTGCTCAACTGGCAGGCACCACCGGTGCTCAGTGCTGCAGCGCTCAGCGGCTTGCTGGGCAATCTCAAGCGCTTTGCGCCGCCTTGGACCTTGAATTGGTCCCGCGTGACCGAACTGCGCGACGAGGCGGTGGAGCCTTTGCTTGCACAGTTCCGGGCCTGGGCTGAGAGGGCGGAGGTGCACGTGGTGTTTATCGGCACTGACCATTTGCTGTCGGTGCTGGAGGCGCTGACGCCCGTGGGTGACAAGGAGGTGGCGCAAGACCGCTGGGCGCTGCGGCTGGCATTGCTGCGCGTGCTGAAGCTGGAGCAGGATTTTGAAGCTGCGGCGCTGGACTACTGCATCACCTATGAAGTCTCTCCGCCGTCCTGGGTGCCACCCAAACTGGAGATGAGCAGCGACAGTGCCCGTTCAGGAGTGCCTGCGGCGCGCGATTCGGTGCTGGCGCTGGATCTGCCGGAGCGAAAGTCCTTGGTCGCCGACAGCCCGCAGGCCGTGCTTGAAGGGGTTGTCGAGGGGGACGTGTCTCAGCAGCTCGACACCTTCACGCCCATGGTAGAGCCTGGCCGGCCTTTCACGGTGCGCTGCGATCGGCTGATGCGCATCGACTTTGTCGCTGCCGGATCGGTGCTGAACTGGGTGGCCGAGTGCCAGCAGAAAAATGTGCTGGTGCGCTTTGGTAACCTGCACCGGCTCAATGCGGTGTTTTTCAACCTGATCGGCATCAACGAGCATTCCATCGTCAACCAGCGCGAAAATTAACACTGGCAGCGGTGTTGGGCGAAAACGCACCCCCGGGTGCGTTTTTTTATGGCTGCTGCGCTGCCGGTGCCTTGGAAAACGGCCTCCCGGCTCTATATAGGCAGGACTATGGAACAGTATCACGGCACAACCATCCTCAGCGTTCGGCGCGAAACCCCGCAGGGCATCCAGGTCGCCATCGGCGGCGACGGCCAGGTCACGCTTGGCAACATTGTGGTCAAGGGCACTGCACGCAAGGTGCGCAAGCTCTACGGCGGCAAAGTGCTGGCGGGCTTTGCCGGCGCCACGGCCGATGCCTTTACCTTGTTTGAGCGCTTTGAGGCCAAGCTGGACAAGCACCAAGGCCATTTGACCCGTGCCGCCATCGAGCTGACCAAGGACTGGCGCACCGACCGGGTGCTGCGCCGCCTCGAAGCCATGCTGGCCGTCGCTGACCACTCAGCCTCGCTGATCATCACCGGCAATGGGGATGTGCTGGAGCCCGAGCAGGGCATTGTGTCGATCGGATCGGGCGGCGCCTATGCGCATTCGGCGGCCAAGGCGCTGCTGAACAACACCGAGCTGTCGGCCGAAGACGTGGTGCGCAAGTCGCTGGCGATTGCCGGTGAGCTCTGTATCTACACCAATATGCACCACACCATCGAGACCCTGTAAGTGCAGCGGGCAGGCTGCCTGCGTCCCTTCCTCGAATGATCGCCAACCGGATTTTTGCTCTATGTCTTCGATGACGCCCCAGGAAATCGTTTCCGAACTCGACAACCACATTGTTGGCCAGGCCAACGCCAAGCGTGCCGTGGCCATCGCGTTGCGCAACCGCTGGCGCCGCCAGCAGGTCGCCGATGGCCTGCGCCAGGAAATCACGCCCAAGAACATTCTGATGATTGGCCCCACCGGCGTCGGCAAGACCGAGATCGCACGCCGCTTGGCCAAGCTGGCGGATGCGCCCTTCATCAAGGTCGAGGCGACCAAGTTCACCGAGGTGGGCTATGTGGGCAAGGATGTGGATGCCATCATCCGCGACCTGGCCGAAGTGGCTGTCAAGCAGACCCGCGCATCGGATGTGAAAAAGCTGCGCGCCCGCGCCGAGGATGCGGCAGAAGAGCGCATTTTGGATGTGCTGCTGCCACCGGCCCGCACTGGTGAGGCTGCGCCCGATACCGGCACGCGCCAGGTGTTCCGCAAAAAGCTGCGCCAGGGCGAGCTGAATGACAAGGAGATCGAGATCGATGTGGCCGAAGCCAAGCCCCAGATCGAGATCACCGGTCCCCAGGGTATGGAAGAGATGGCCGAGCAGTTGCGCGGCATGTTCAGCCAGATGGGCCAGGAAAAACGCAAGGTCCGCAAGCTCAAGATCAGCGAAGCGCTGCAGCTCATCACCGATGAGGAGGCTGCCAAGCTGGTCAACGAGGACGATGTCAAATCCCGTGCCATTGAGAATCTGGAGCAAAACGGCATTGTCTTCATCGATGAGATCGACAAGGTCGCTACGCGCCAGGAAACCAGCGGCAGCGATGTCTCGCGCCAAGGGGTTCAGCGCGATCTGCTGCCCTTGGTCGAGGGCACTTCCGTGTCCACCAAGTACGGCATTGTGAAGACCGACCATATTCTGTTCATTGCCTCGGGTGCGTTTCACCTGTCCAAGCCCAGTGACCTGATCCCCGAGCTGCAGGGGCGTTTTCCCATCCGGGTGGAGCTGGGTTCGCTGTCGGTGCAGGATTTCGAGGCGATTCTGACGCAGACCCATGCATCTTTGATCAAGCAATACGAGGCCTTGTTGGCTACCGAAGGTGTAAAGCTGCAGTTTGAAGCCGAAGGCATTACGCGCCTGGCCCGCATTGCCTTTGATGTCAACGAGCGTACCGAGAACATCGGCGCACGCCGCCTGGCGACGGTGATGGAGCGCCTGCTTGAAGAGATCAGCTTCGATGCGACCAAGCTGGACGGGCAGACCGTGGTCATTGATGCCGCCTATGTGGATAAGCGGCTCCAGTCCCTGAGCCAGAACGAGGATTTGTCGCGCTACATTCTGTAGCATTCAGCGCAGGTTTCGGCCATCCTGCGACCCGTGCCCGCCCCAGTTGGCGGGCACTTGCTTTTGGGCCAGGCACCACTCGCAGCCCGCCGTTCCAAGTACTGCATTTGTAACAGATGACATGGAATTTCATATCCCCTATCGTCGGTGGATAGCTCAGAGTCTGGATATAGAGGTGATTGTAAGTGCCTATCAAATAAGAAGAATTTCATAGCGGTTTTTGCTTGAAGTACGTTATAAGTTATTGATTTACTTGTATTTTCATTGCAAATCATTGTGTTGAAGTGTGGCGCCATCTGGAAATCCTGATACAGTGGGGAAAAGTGCAGTTTTGTGGGAAAAAGTGCACTTGTCTTCCTCCGAAACCTCAACCAGAGTCCACGCCGTGTTTCAAGGAGCTTCTTCACTCAGTCTTGATGCCAAGGGGCGGTTATCGATACCGACCCGGCATCGCGACGCGCTGACGAAGCCGGGGGCGACCTTGACCATCACCCGCCATCCCCATGGTTGCCTGATGATTTTTCCGCAGGATGCCTGGGCGCTTTTCAGTGCCCGCATGGCGCAGGTCAAGATGGGTGAGCAGGTGCTCAAACGCATATTTTTGGGCAGTGCCATGGATGTGGAGATGGATGGCACGGGCCGTGTGCTGGTGTCGCCCGAGTTGCGTGCTGCCGCCAACATCACCAAGGATGCCATCCTGATGGGGATGGGCAGCCATTTTGAATTGTGGGACAAGGCGACCTATGAGAAGCAGGAGGCGGAAGCCCTGCAGAATCTGCCGCCCGATGCCCTGGATAACTTTGCATTCTGAGGTGCATGTGGAAACCAATAACTACCTGCACACCACGGTCCTGCTGAACGAGGCCGTTGACGCACTTTTACAGACGGCAATAGAGACCGAGCCAGTCTTTGTGGATGGGACATTTGGCCGAGGTGGGCACTCCCGCCTGCTGCTGTCCAAGATGCCGGCCGAGGGCCGGCTCATTGCTTTTGACAAGGATCTGGAGGCGATTGCCGAGGCAGGCAAGATCGCCGATCCCCGTTTTTCCATTCGCCATGAGGGCTTTAGCCACATGGCGCAATTGCCTGCCGCTTCGGTGGCGGGCGTATTGCTGGATCTGGGGGTCAGCTCCCCGCAGATTGACAGTCCCGAGCGCGGTTTCAGCTTCCGCTTCGTTGGCCCGCTCGATATGCGCATGGATACCACCCGGGGCCAAAGCGTGGCCGAGTGGTTGCAAGAGGCGGAAACACAGCAAATAGCGGAGGTGATACGTGACTTCGGTGAAGAACGGTTTGCTGGGCCCATTGCAAAGGCGATTGTTGCGCGGCGGGAGGCTGGCTCGCCAGTCACCACCACTTCCGATCTGGCCGAGCTCGTGGCTGGCGCAGTCAAGACCCGCGAGGCTGGGCAAAACCCTGCCACGCG
>JAVWTB010000024.1:0-41402 GCA_036667955.1 Comamonas sp. | reverse complement strand
CTTGGGCTTTTGCGTGAACAGGTTGTAGGCCAGGCGCACGGTGATCTGGCCTTGCTGGTTGAGCGCTTCGATGACCTGGTAGTCATCGGGGTAGTTCTGCGAGCCGCCACCGGCGTCGATGACACCGGTGACGCCCAGGCGGTTGAGCTCGCGCATGAAGTGGCGCGTGGAGTTGACCTGGTACTCAAAGGGCAGCTTGGGGCCCTTGGCCAGGGTGGAATAGAGGATGGTGGCATTGGGCTTGGCCAGCAGCAGGCCCTGTGGGTTGCCCTGGCTGTCGCGCACAATCTCTCCGCCCGGTGGCTGGGGCGTATCGCGGTGGAAGCCCACGGCGCGTAGCGCAGCGGCGTTGAGCAGGGCGCGGTCATACAGGTGCAGCAGGAACACGGGGGTGTCCGGCGCAATCGCATTGATCTCGGCCAGGGTCGGCAGGCGCTTTTCGACAAACTGGTGCTCGGTAAATCCTCCGACCACGCGCACCCACTGGGGTGCCGGCGTGATCGCCACCTGCTGGCGCAGCATCTCCAGCGCATCGGCCAGCGAGCGCACCCCGTCCCAGCGCAGCTCCATGTTGAAGTTCAGACCGCCCCGGATCACATGGGTGTGGTTGTCAAACAGGCCGGGCAGCGCACTGCGGCCTTGCAGGTCGATCTTGCGGGTGCCGCTGCTGGCCAGCGCCAGTACCTCGGCATCACTGCCCACCGCCACAAACTTGCCATCGCGGATGGCCACGGCGCTGGCCGTGGGTTGGGCCTTGTTCAAGGTGGTGAAGCGGCCGTTGTGAAAAATGGTGTCGGGGCTGGAAGTGGTCATGGCGGTGGCGGGCGTTTGGCGAATCGTGCGGGATGGCGGGGCAGCGGGGGCCGGGCCTGCATACACAGGCCCGCAACCTAAAAGCGATTAAACAGCGGGCTTGGGGCCGATGGTGTTGCCGTGCTGTGCACGCTCTGGCGCCTTGTGCACCATCGTGTAGGCGTAGTCCACGCCCATGCCATAGGCACCGGAGTGTTCGCGCACGATGTCCATCACGGCGTCATAGGTCTCGCGCTTGGCCCAGTCACGCTGCCATTCCAGCAGCACCTGCTGCCAGGTGACGGGCACCACACCGGCCTGCACCATGCGCTGCATGGCCTGGTTATGCGCTTCGAGCGAGGTGCCGCCGGAGGCATCGGACACCATGTAGATCTCGTAGCCGGCGTCATGCATGGCGCTCAGGGCAAAGGTGGTGTTGCAAACCTCCGTCCACAGGCCGGAGACGATGATCTTCTTGTGGCCCTTGGCAACGTTGGCGGCCAGCGCATCACGCACATTCTGGTCATCCCAGGAGTTCATCGAGGTGCGCTCCAGGATGGCGTTGCCGGGGAACACATTCAGCAGCTCCGGGTAGGTGTGGCCGGAGAAGCTGTTGGTCTCCACCGTCGTGATCGTCGTCGGCACGCCGAACACCTTGGCCGCCTTGGCCAGGCCCACCACGTTGTTCTTCAGGGTCTGGCGGTCGATGGACTGCACGCCAAAGGCCATCTGGGGCTGCTGGTCGATGAAGATCATCTGGCTGTTGGCGGGGGTCAGGACTTCGAGGAATTGCTTGTTGGTCATGGTGTGTGCTCTTGGAAGGTTAAAAACGGGAAGGACGGTGTCTACAAAGGATCTACAGGTGCTCAGTTCAGGGCCGGTGCATCCACCAGCACGATCTCGGTGTCTTCCGTGGCGGTGATACGGATCGTGGTCTCGCCATGGATGGCGGCACCATCGCGGTTGGACAGCGCCACACCGTTGACCGAGGCACTGCCCTTGGCAAGGACCAGGTAGCCGTAGCGGTCGGCATGCGCAAAACCGTAGTCCAGGCTTTCGCCGGCCTTGATCGTGGCACCCAGCACCCGGGCATTGGCACGGATGGGCAGGGCATCGCCATCACCGTCCATGCCGCTGGCCAGGGTCACGAACTTGCCGCTGCGGTCCCCCTTGGGGAAGGGCTTGGCACCCCAGCTGGGCTTGTCGCCTTGGCGGTCGGGGAGGATCCAGATCTGGAAGATGCGGGTCGTCGTGGACTCCAGGTTGTATTCCGAGTGGCGCACGCCGCTGCCGGCGCTCATCACTTGCACATCACCGGCTTCGGTGCGGCCCCGGTTGCCCAGGCTGTCTTCGTGGGTGATGGCACCTTCACGGACATAGGTGATGATTTCCATGTCGGCATGGGCATGGGGCGGGAAGCCGGTTTGCGGTGCGATGGTGTCATCGTTCCAGACCCGCAGAGCGCCCCAGTTCACGCGCTGGGCATCGCGGTACTCTGCAAAAGAGAAGTGGTGCTTGGCATCGAGCCAACCGTGGTTGGCACCGCCCAGGCTGTCAAAGCTGCGTCGTTCAATCATGTCTTTCTCCAGGTGTTTTGTCGTCGATGAAGAAAGTGTAGGTCGCCTTGACTATGATTAAAATAGAAAATATAGAAAAGCATTCATTCCATATTTGATGTGATCAAGAAAGCGATGTACCGATGAGCAAGCTGCCTGACCTGGAGGCCTGGGCCATTTTTGCCAAGGTGGCGGAGACGGGATCGTTCGCCCGCACCGCTGCCGAGCTGGCGCTGTCGCAGGCAACGGTGTCCAAGGCCATCACGCGGCTGGAAGGCCGCATGAAGACCAGCCTGTTCCACCGCACCTCACGCCGCATGGCGCTGACGGATGCCGGCAGCAGCGCGCTAGAGCGGGCCACGCGGATCCTGCAGGAAGGCGAGGCGGTGGAGGCCGACATAACAGATCGCTCCACCAGCCTGCGCGGCCAGATCCGCATTGCCGCGCCCATGTCGTTTGGCATTGCGCGGCTCTCGCCGATCCTGCCCAAGTTCATGCAGATGCACCCGGATGTGGAGCTGAACCTGCACTTTGCCGACGAGCAGGTGGACCTGATCCGCGACCGCTTTGACCTGGCGCTGCGCATTGCCAACCTGAGCGATTCGAGCCTGATTGCGCGCACCCTGTGCAAGGTGCGCATCTTGCTGGTGGGGTCACCGGCCTACTTTGAGCGCTATGGCCACCCCACGCACCCGCGCGATCTTGCCAAGCACAAGGGTCTGCAGTACAGCCTGGCGCGCTATGGCAGCAGCTGGCGCTTTCGGCATGCGCGGCATGGCGAGTACACGCAGGTGATGCCGATACAGATGCAGGTGAACAATGCCGAGGCGCTGCAGCCCGCGCTGCTCGCCGGCATGGGCCTGGCGCTGCAGCCCTCATTTCTGGTGTGGCAGGAGCTGCGCGATGGCAGCCTGCAGACCGCCATGCCGGGCTGGGAGGCCGATGTGCTGTCGCTGAACATCGTCACCCCACCGGGCCGCAGCCGGCCCGCGCGCGTGCAGGCTTTTATGGACTATGCCGCCCAGCAGTTCATGAACGAGCCCTGGGCGGAGCTGTCGGAATACGTGGCCCAGGATCCGCTGGCAGATTGAGGCGAAAAAGGGAGATTAGCGCGCTGCCGCCGCCGCAGCAGGCTTGCGCGACGGGCGACGGCCCCAGTTCATCACCAGGGTACCGGCAATCGCCATCGCGCCACCTGCCAGCATGGATGCATCGATCTGCTCCCCCAGCCACAGGGCCGAGCAGGCCACGCCAATCACCGGCACCAAGGTGATATAGCCCGATGCGGCACCGGCGCCCAGCGCCTTGACGCCATCAAAATACCAGGCGTAAGCCAAGGCGGTGGAGCCCCAGGCCAGGAACAACAAGGCGCCCCAGGCGGGCAAGCCGGCATCCAAAGCCTGGGCCATGCCCTGCGGCCCTTCCACCACCAGGCTGGCGACCAGCAGCATCACCGCGCCCATGGTGGCGGTGACGGCCGTGGTGGACAGCGCATCGACCCCGGCCAGAATGGCCCGGCCTATCAAGGTGTAGCTGACCCAGCAAGCCACACAGCCCAGAATCAGCAGCTCGCCCTTGCCCAGGCCGCCGGCCAACAACTGGGCGGGATCACCATGCGAGATGACCAGCACGGCGCCCAGCGCAGCCAGGGCCATGCCCAGTGCGATGGTGCGGTTGATGCGCTCGCGAAAGATCCAAGCGGCCAGCAGCAAGGTGAGCACCGGGTTGAGCGTGATGACCAGGGCCGCCTTGCTGGCGGGCAGGTACTGCAGGCCGCTCAAAAAACAGGCAGCGTAACCAAACACCCCGGTGGTGGCTGCGGCCACCATGCCCAGCCAGCGCTTGGGCGACCAGTGCCTGAGCCCGGGCATACCGCCTGCCGCATACAGCCACACCAGCAGTACCAGCGCAGCCAGCACAAAACGCAGGCCCGATGCGGCCAGCGGCGGCATATGCTGGGCGACCATGCGCCCGCTGGGCCAGGAGGCGCCCCAGAGCACGGCCATGCCAATCAAACGCAGATGCGACGAGGCCTGCGGGCCGAGAATATTTTGTAAATTCATGTTTGGATTGCGCACCAGGACCGGGCACATGCAGCCTGCTCTAGCAAGCTTGGGGGCGACTATAGCCACTGTGCGTAGTTGGTGGTTGGCATGCCGGGGACAGGTGACCAGGGCCAGGGGCTAAGCAGCTGTCGCCGCACGGCCGGTGGTTGTTTGGTGTTGGCTGCAAACCGGCCTGGGCAATGGTGGATACTGCGCGACAAGCGCGCATTCTCAGCCGCCCGCAAGCGCCGCTATAGTGGCAGCTGCCCGATCTTTCCCCACCCCTGCAAGGAGACTCCCATGTTCAGCCACATCATGCTCGGCACCAGCGATCTGGAGAAATCACGCCAGTTCTACGACGCCTTCCTCGCCGAGCTGGGCGTGCCCGCCGGCGCGGCCAACAAGAACCGCTATTTCTGGCGCGGCAATGGCGGCACCTTCAGTGTCAGCACCCCCATCAATGGCGAGCCTGCCTGCCTGGGCAATGGCAGCACCACCGGCTTTGCCGCCAGCAGCCCCGAGCAAGCCAATGCCGCCCATGCTGCGGGCCTGGCCAACGGCGGCGTGACCTGTGAAGACCCACCAGGCTGGCGCGGCGAAGGCCCTGCAGCCCTGTACCTGGCCTACCTGCGCGACCCGGACGGCAACAAGCTTTGCCTGGCCTACCGCCAGCCCAAGGTTTAAGAACCCAAAGTAAAAACGCCCCGCTAATGCGGGGCGTTGTCATGGCCAGTGTCATACCTTGGCGCCGCGTTTGCCGCCCAAGGTGATCCAGGTCAGCAGCACGCCACACAGCGCGCCGGTGGCCATGCCCACCACCATCGGCAGCGGCTTGCCGCTGGAGAACACGCCCACGATCTGCATGGCCACCGCACCGGTGAGCATCTGCAAGGTGCCCAGCAAGGCCGAGGCCGTGCCAGCGATCTGGCCATGCGCCTCCAGCGCCAGCACCGAGGTCGTAGGGATCACCAGGCCCATCAAGCCGCTGGCGACAAAGTACAGGCCAATCAACACGGCGAGCTGGTCGCCGCCCATTAGGTAGTAGGCCAGCAGGCAGCACATCACCACACCGCTGGCGCTGGCGGCCAGCTTCACCACAGGCACCAGGCCATAGCGCTTGCCCAGCATGCCGGTGAACTGCGCAGCCCCAATGAAGGCAATCGCATTGAACGCAAAGGCCAGGCTGTACTGGGTGGTGCTCAGGCCATAGTGGTTGATCAGCACAAAGGGCGAGCCGGCCAGGTAGACGAAAAAGCCGGCCATCGCGCAGGCGCCGATAAAGACCAGGCCCAGGTAATGCCAGTCGCGCAGCAGCAGGCCATAGGCTTTGAGCACGCCGCCCAGGCTGCTGTCGACACCGCTGCTGGCAGCGCGGGTCTCAGGCAGGCCACGCGCCATGGCCACCATGCCGATGAGGGCGGCCACCGCCACCACCCAGAACACCATGCGCCAGCCGCCCAGCGCAATCACCCCGCTGCCAGCCAGCGGCGCGAGGATGGGCGAGACGCTGAACACCAGCATCAGCAGCGACATCATGCGGGCGGCCTCGTGGCCGGTGTGCAGATCGCGCACCACGGCGCGCGGAATGGCCATGCCCGCTGCCGCACCCAGGCCCTGGATAAAGCGCAGCACCACCAGCGTGTGGATGTCCTGCGCCAGCGCGCAGCCCACGCTGGCCAGCACAAAGACAGCCAGGCCCAGGTAGAGCGGTTTCTTGCGGCCCCACATGTCGGCCAGGGTGCCAAACAGCGGCTGGCCCACGCCCAGCGCCAGGAAGAAGGCCGTCAGGCTGGCCTGTACGGCTCCGACGGGCGCTTGCAGGCTGGCGCCAATCTGTGGCAAGGCCGGCAGGTACATGTCGATGGCAAAAGGGCCAATAGCGGATAACAAGCCCAGGATGAATACCAGGCGCAGGGAAATGGATGAAGGCATACACGTTGCAGACACGCAGGCGGGTGGCCGGCGTGTCTTCATGAAGAGGGTCGATGGGGAGAAGGCGCTGTGGCGCGGGCCCTAGGGCTCAGGCGCCGAGGCTGGCGGTCCCAGCCGGTGCATCTCGATAGATTTCCATTATCGCACCCTCCTTCCATCGCTGCAGCGCAGGGCTTTCAGCCAGCGCTTGGCTGGCCGTGCCGCGCCAGGTGCTGCGTTGCAAAGGCCTCGTACCAGGGCAGGCAGCCGGGGTTGGCCATGGTCTGCGGGTTCAGCACCTTCTGCGCGGGCTGGCCCAGCAGTAGCTTCTTGATCGGCAGCTCCAGCTTCTTGCCGGTCAAGGTGCGCGGTACCTCGGTCACCTGCACGATGGTGTCGGGGATAAAGCGGGGCGACAGCGCGGTGCGTATCGCCTGCTCGATGCGGCCCTGGATCGCGGCATCCAGCACCAAGCCGTCTTGCAGCACTACAAACAGCGGCATATAGCTGTCGCGGCCCAGGTACTCCAAGTCGATCACCATCGAGTCTTGCACCTCGGGCAGCGCCTCGATGGCGTTGTAGATCTCGCTGGTGCCCATGCGCAGGCCCTGGCGGTTGATGGTGGCATCGCTGCGGCCATAGATCACACAGCTGCCGTCGCTGTTGATTTGAATCCAGTCGCCATGCCGCCAGATGCCGGGCCAGTGGTCGAAATAGCTGTCCAGGTAGCGCTGCTGGCCTGGGTCGTTCCAGAAGTACAGCGGCATCGAGGGTATGGGCCGCGTGCAGACCAGCTCGCCCACCTCATCGCGCACCGGCTGGCCTTGTTCGTTCCAGGCTTCGACCGCATGGCCCAGCCAGCGGCATTGCATGCGGCCGGGCGCCTGGGGCAGGCTGCGGTTGCCGCCGATGAAGGCGCCGCAAAAATCGGTGCCGCCCGAGATATTGCACCAGAAGACCTCACCTGCGCCTGCCGCCTGCAGCTGGGCGCTGCCCCAGCGTTGTACCTCGGGCGCGAGCGGCGATCCGGTGCTGCCCAAGGTGCGCACCTGCTGCAGGCCAGCGATCGCGCCCACGTCGAGGCCGGCCTTCATACAGTTGCTGAAATAGGCGGCACCTGCGCCAAAGATGGTGGTGTGGTGGCGCGCGGCAAAGCGCCACAGCACGCCCCAGTCAGGCTGGCTGCTGCTGCCGGCCGGGTGGCCATCAAAAATGGTGATCGTGGTGCCAAACAGCAGGCCGCTGACCTGGATGTTCCACATCACCCAGCCGGTGGAGCTGTACCAGAGAAAGCGCTCGCCTGCGTGGCTGTCGCTGTAGCTGGCGCCCAGGTCGTTGTGCAGCCCCGCCACATGCAGGGCCAGCAAGATGCCGCCGGTGCCATGCACGATGGGCTTGGGCAGCCCCGTGGTGCCGCTGGAGTAGACGATCCAGATGGGGTGGTCAAAGGGCAGCCACTCAGGCTCGAAGGCGCCCACGGCCTGCGCATCCTGGCTGTTGGTGGCCCAGTCCCAACTGTGGCTGCCTACCTGCGTCGCCGCATACGGGCTGCGCACGGTAATGCAGTGCTGCACCGTGGGCAACTCGGCCAGAAGCGCCTGCACCACGGCGCTGCGGTCCAGCGGTTTGCCGCCGTAGTACACACCATCGACGGCGATCAAGACCTTGGGCTCGATCTGCTTGAAGCGGTCGACCACAGCGGCTACGCCCATGTCGGGTGCGCAGACGCTCCAGATGGCACCCAGGCTGACGCAGGCCAGCATGGCGACCACCGTCTCGGGGATGTTGGGCAGGTAGGCGGCCACGCGGTCGCCCCGGCCAATGCCCAGGCCGCGCAGCGCCAGCGCGACGGAGGCCACCTGGCGCTGCAGCTCGGGCCAGGCCATCTCACGCACCTGTCCCAGCTCGTTGTCACTGACGATGGCCGGCACACCGGCCCGTTGCGCCGCTGCGGTATGGCGCAGCAGCTGGCGCGGCAGGCTGACCTGGGCGCCGCTGAACCAGCGCGCATGGGGCATGGGGTCGCTGCTCAGCACCTCGGTAATGGCGCTGGGGGATTCGAGCTGGTAGTAATCCCAGATGCTGCGCCAGAATGCAGCCAGGTGCTCGACCGACCAGGCATGCATGGCCTCGTAGCTGTCAAATTGCAGGCCGTGCTGCTGGCTGAGCCACTGCTGGTAGTGCTGAAGATGGGGTTGGGGGTGAAGGGCTGGGGTGTTCATGGGAGATGAGAATGCGTGTACCGAGCGTACGCAAAGCGGCGTGTGCTTGCACGGGGGTTAGCACGCAAGCTGTCACCCTGGCAGCAGCCGCGCGGCCGTCGAGCCATGACCTGCAGTTTTTGCCGTTGCAATGTTATTTTTTGTCAGCCTACGCGCCCTGTTTGCGTTGGAACCCTGCGGGTTGCTGGCACAATTCTCGCCCGGGTGCTGACGGCTGTGCTGGGGCTTTTCCTACAGGGCGCGTGCCGCGCTGCGGGCGATCATCGCTGTGCAGGCGCTGCATGGGTGCAAGGCCTGCAGCTAGCCCAGGCATGGCGAAGGGCTGCAGAGAGAGGCGCGAGAAAGCGGCAGGGCAGGTGGAGCCAGGGGCAGCCAGAGCAAAGCACAGGCAAGCGTGCTGCAGCGATATGTGGGGATTGGTCACAAAATAAAGCATCCATCCCGGAACTAAATCTATAGGCTGCACTTCTTATCCGTCGCAGCTTGGCTGAACAGATTTTTTCTCCGCTGCGTCCTGCCAGCCAGGGTCAAACAGGGCCTGGCAAGGCCCGCCCGGTCAGCTTGAGTGCCGCTTGGCGCGTTAAGCACAGATGTTTATTTCCCCAGCACGCGCTGTTTTGGCAAGGCCTTCGGGCCATGGCCTCAGCAGCGCATAGATGGCACCAAGTCTGGGAGTGCAGCAAAGGCAATGGCCCGCTGCGGTTGATGGGAGATCATTGGTTTTGTCTGGATTCCGTTTGAAATACAACCCTGCGCTGGACGGTATGCGCGCAGTGGCGATTGTCCTGGTGTTCTTGTCTCACGCCCATGCGCCGATGTTCGATGGCGCCTTCTTTGGGGTGGACCTGTTCTTCGTGCTCAGCGGCTTTTTGATCACCTCGCTGCTGCTTAAGGAGCACCAGCAATCGGGTCGGCTGGATTTTTGGCGCTTTTACCAGCGCCGCTTTGTGCGCCTGGCACCGGCCTTGCTGCTCTTCCTGGCTGCGTACTGGCTGTTTGCGCCGCTGATCTGGCCGGGCATCGAGGATGTGAACCAGGACGTATGGGTCTCCGCGCTGTACCTGGCCGATTACGGTATTGCCTTCTTCGACAGTCCCGACACTTTGCTGCACATGTGGTCGCTCTCGGTCGAAGAGCACTTCTACCTAATCTGGCCGCCGCTCTTGGTGCTGCTGCTGGCGCACACCGCGCGCAAGCAACTGTGGCGCCCGATCATGCTGTTGGTGCTTCTGATGTTTGTCTGGCGCGCTTACTGGGTGGCTCAGGGTCAGCAGTTCTATGAGATCTTCTTCCGCTTTGACACCCGCGCCACTGGCATGCTGCTGGGCAGCGCGCTGGCAGCCGTAGCCGTGCACCGCCCGGCCTGGATGGATGCCTTGCATGCCCGCCAGAAATACCTGCTGTGGCTGCTGCCGGTGCTGCCCTTTGCGGTGATCGGCTACCAATGGGATGACGCAGGCGCGCTGCTCTGGGGCTTTGCTTTGGTGGAGCTGGTGGCGGCCGCTGTCATCGTTGCCGTGATCAAGCAAAAAGGGGTGTTGTTTGACATGCTGAGCCTGCCCGTTTTGGTATGGGTGGGCAAGATGTCCTATGGCATCTACCTCTGGCACTACCCGGTGGTGCGCCTGCTGCGCGCCCACACCGACTGGCAATGGGTGGTGTTGCTGGGCTTGCCCATATCCGCCGCCTTTGCCGCGCTGTCTTTCTACACCGTGGAGCGCTGGGCCCTGGTCTGGCGCGATCGCGCAGGCAGCAAGCCCATGGCACAGCCAGCGGGCTCACGAACCGCATAAACCTTTGCCACCCAGAACAAAGCCGGGCCTTGCCCGGCTTTGTGGTTTCTGCATGGTACAAACCGTTTTTGACCCTCTACAGGCCCGTTCCATGACCACTGCTTCCGCATCCTCGCACATTGCCTCTGCCGACGAGGTCTTGCAATTTTGGCTCGGTGCCGCCCGCCCCAGCAATAGCGAAGCCCTGCAGCACAAGCAGCAGTGGTTCAGCAAGTCCGATGCGCTGGATGACCGCATTCGCCAGCATTTTGAGCCTGCAGTACAAGCGGCCTTGCACGGCGGTTTGCAAGGATGGGCGCAAGGCGCTTGGGAGACGCTGGCGCGCATCATCTTGCTCGACCAGTTCACGCGCAATATCTACCGGGGCACCCCCGCCTCCTTTGCTGGCGACCCTTTGGCGCTGCAGCTGGCGCTTGGCCTGTGCGACAGCGGGCAGGACCAGCAGCTGCCCGCCGTTATTCGGGTGTTTGTCTACCTGCCGCTGGAGCACGCCGAGGACCCCGCCCTGCAGCAGCGCAGCGTGCAGCTGTTTGCCCAGTTGAAGGACAGCCATCCAGCGCCCGACGAGCTTCAGGCCTACTTGCAGGGCACCTGGGACTATGCGCTGCGCCACCAGGCCGTCATTGCGCGTTTTGGCCGATTTCCCCACCGCAACGCCATTTTGGGCCGCAGCAGCACGGCGCAAGAGCAAGAGTACCTGGCGCAACCCGGCGCAGGTTTCTGAACTTTTAGCGCAAGTACAGTAGCCCTTGTCTCACAGACGCGGGGCTGCTGCGGGCTTACCTTGGAGGGGTAGTGTTCACAAAACAACCTCCCACACAAAGGAAGCCACGATGCTAGATAAATCCCGCACCCCGCTGGCGCTTGATACCAAGCGTCTCGACGCCGCCAAAAAGAGCCTGGAAGAAGGCGCTGTGCTGCCCGATGACTCTCCTTACCGTGAGGACATCATCCGCCTGCTCAATGACTCGCTGGCCACCGAGCTGGTCTGCATCCTGCGCTACAAGCGCCACCATTTCACCGCCACCGGCCTGGAATCCCCGGCGATTGCCGAGGAGTTTTTGGTGCATGCGCAAGAAGAGCAGGCCCATGCGGACCGCATTGCCACACGCATTGTGCAACTGGGCGGCGAGCCCGACTTCAACCCCGACAGCCTGACGGGCCGCAGCCACGCCGACTACAACGACGACATGGACCTGCATGCCATGATCCGCGCCAACCTGGTGGCCGAGCGTGTCGCCATCGAGGCCTACACGCAGATGATCGACTTGATCGGTGACAAGGACCACACCACGCGCCGCCTGATCGAGCAGATCCTGGAGCAGGAGCAAGAGCATGCCGATGAGCTGTCGGACTGGATGAAAAAAGCCCGGTAAATGCCTCTAGCCCCAACCGCAACCGAGTTGCGGTTTTTTTATGCCAATGGAGGAATACACGGATGACTGATACAGAAGCAACGCGCAAGAACGCCAAACATCTGCTCTACCTGATGGTGAATGAGGAGCTGTTGCGGGCAGGCGATGGTTTGGATGCCCAGGCCCTGGGCAACGTGATGGAACGCCATGGCGTCAGCGCAGACGCGCACCAGCCCGCGCTGGACTATGCCTGTGAGCAAGGCTGGTTGCAGCAGGGCGAGAATGGGCAGCTGCAGATCACCGAAACCGGCTTTGCATTGGATTGACACGTAAAAAAACCACTGCTGGCTTAGCAGCAGTGGCTATCAAGAGCACGGCCCAGACGCAATGGGACAAGGTCTGGCCGGGCTACGCACCAGGGATCCTCTGCATAACCCCCGCCCAGTGGGATGGACGCGGATCATGCGAGCCCGCGTTCAGTCCAAGGCAGGGAGTTTTGCAGAGGGGCCCTCAAGGCGTTGTGGGTGCTGTGCGGTTGCCCGCTTGGTTTCTTCAAGTCTTGAAACCTATGCGCCCAGCGCAGCGGTGCTGCAGGGCGCATGGTTCAACGCTTATTCGCCGAAGGATTCGCCTTCAGGCAAGGTGCCCGCCACCAGTGCTTCATGGGCTTGCTGCTGCACTTGCGCACGGGTCAGGCCAGAGCTGCGGTTTTCTGCGCCGTAGGTGTTGAGGCGGTCGCCAATCACGGCCATCGCGCCGTTGCGCTGGGCTTCGCTCACCTGGGCCTGCACATCAGCGCGGGTCAGGGTGCTGTGCGAAGCAGGGTAGGCGGGGTAGTCCGAGCCATTGCCCACGGGGGCGGTAGTGGCTGCGCTGGCAGCACCGGCAAACACCAGGCCAGCGGCCATCATCAAAGCAGACATATTGCGTGCAAACATGGTTCTCTCCTAGGACCCGCGCCCCGTGGCAAATCTTTGATTTGCGCTGGTGTGGCTGCGGTATCCCATTTTGTTGATTCGGGAGGGCGAGAGCGGCAGCGCTTTGTGCCGCTCTTGCCTTGATTTAGTCTCTGGGCTTACTCGCCAAAGCTTTCGCCTTCAGGCAAGGTGCCGGCAACGCGTGCGTCGTGGGCGGCTTTCACCACTTCGGCGCGGGACAGGTTGCTGCCGCTCTTTTCAAAGGCATTGGCTTGCAACTGGTCGCCCTTGAACAGCAGGGTGCCGTTCTTTTGGGCTTCGACGAATTGCGCTTGCACATCGGCGCGGCTCACGGCGCTGGTGGTGGCAACGGTGGGGGCAATCGAGCGGTCGCCTTCAAAGGGGTTGGCCTGGGCAACACCGGCACCCAACATCAAAGCAGCTACACCGGCGATCGAGAAAATACGTGCGTTCATTTTTAACTCCTGGAGAACTCCAGCGACTCACCATGAGGGGCTGGTTCGCTCAACGGGTGGTGCGGTGCACCTTGTGTGGTTCTCGTTGATCGATGTAGTTAGTGTATGCAGTGCGGGGTGGCTGATAAATAGCCTAAATCGGAATAGATTGTTCTGAAAAACGGTCTAATGTTTTGGCGGCCGCGCAATCGTCTCGGAAGGGTCTAGTGCGCGGTGCTCTCGCTGGAGAGGCGCATATGTAGGAGAACTCCGGCAAACCTGGCGTTTTGTTGGACCGAGGGTTTTCTTGGTTAACCCTGTCAGGGTTGACGCGGGTTAGTGGCTGCCACAGCAAGCAGATTAGCTATGTATATACGACAGTGACAACGCTGTCACACAGGGTTTTGCAGGCGTTGGAGCTGCTGGTGCGCAGCGCTGTCCCACTGGGGCGGCAGCTGGTGCTTGGCCTGCAGGTAGTGGTGGGTGTAGATGTCGAGGTAGGTTTCCAAGGTCTGCGCGGCGCGCAGGTCACCGGCCAGATCCAGGCAAAGGGCGGCCACCTCGGCAGTGCAGAAATGGTCATCGCGGCGGGAGCGCCGCAGCTGGTAGCGCGAGATCTGTTCGGGGTGCAGGCTGAGCACCGGAAAGCGGTCCAGGTAAGGACTTTTGCGGAACATCTTGCGCGCCTCGGGCCAGGTGGCGTCGAGCAGGATGAACAGCGGCCTGCGTGCTGGCGCTGCATCTGCGCCGGGATGTGCCTGGGCCAGCTGCTGCACGGCGCGGCCAGGCTCATGCACAAACTCTTGGGGAAACACCACATAGGGCTGCCATTGCGGGTCGGCTAGCACGGCTTCCAGCTGCGCATCCACCTCCGTGCGGGACCAGCCAAACGCAAAGGTCTCGGCCACCACATCGGCAATCAGCCAGCCCGTATTGCTGGGCTTGAGCGGCTCGGCATCGTGCATCAACAGGCACATGCCTGCCGTGGTGGCCTGGGTGGGGCGCAGCGCGCACAAACAGTGGCTGGGGCGCAGCCGACAGCCCTCGCAGCGCTCGCCCTTGGGGCCGCCTCGGGCCAGAAAAGGGCGTGTGCTGCGCTGCAGCCGTTCGGCGCGCAGGCGCGAGACGGCATGAGGGACGAGGCTGCCAGCGGCGCTGGCAGCAGGAGAAGAGGGCTGGGATGACACGGGCGCTATTGTCGTCGCAGCCTGCAACCCAGCAGCGCAGCGGGTTTAGCGCCGCTTAGTTCTGTATGACTTCGAGCGCAAACAGCGGCACCTCGGCGCGCCGGCTCAGCCACACGCCACCCCCCAGCTCGGTAAAGCCCTGGGCCAGGCCCCGGCGGTAGAGCTCGGCGCGGTGGCGGTACAGGCGCGGGTCGGTCAACTCGTCGTCGATGATGTCGCGCTCATAGTCTTCGCGTGCCACGGCCTCCACGTACAGGGCGCCCCGGCTCAGGCGGCCCAGATTGGCCAGCGCCAGTTTCAAATCGGCCGGGCTCAGGTAGGGCAGCACGCCCTGGCAAATCACCAGGTCAAAGGGCTGGCCATCGGTCGGCGCATAGTCCACCACCGAGCCCTGCTCCCAGCCGTAGCGCTGGCAGAGGTACTCGCTGTACTCCACCCCGTGGTAGCTGGCTTGCGGAAAGTGCTGCGCAATCGCATCGCGCCACAGGCCAATGCCACAGCCCACATCCAGCACGCGCTGCACCGGCACGCGCACATACTGCAGGTAGCTACAGACAAAGGCGCCCAGGCGCGCGGCATGGGCGGGGTCCACCACACTGGTTTTCTTGTCGAAATAAAAGCGCTGGTAATACGCCTCATCAAACCATTGCTTGTCCGCTGATTGCACGCCTGTCCTTGATCGGTGCCATGCAGCTCCGGTGTGCATGGCGCAGGCAGTATCGCGCAGATGACCGGCGCGTGCAGGGCGCTGCGGTATTGGCGGGGCGCGGGTTCAGCGGGGAATGACGGACAGGTTCTCCGGCACGATCTGCTCCTGGCTGCCTGCGGGGCAAGCGCCATCGGTGTAGATGGTCTGGCCGCCCAGCTGGCATTTGCGCGGGGCTGCTGCCCGGGCCGGGCCCGTGCCACCTTCGGGCATCGCGCGCCGTGCCTGGCTGCGCTGCAGCTCTTGGGCGCTGGGCGGTGGGGGTGCCGAGGCCTTGCGCCACAGCGCCGTAGCGGCCTGCTCGGCCTCACCGATGACCGCCGGGCCGCGCCAGGCGTACACGGCCGCAGCGGCCGCCGCCACCAGGGCCAGGCCGATCAGCAAGCGGTGGGCCGGGCGCAGGTACATGGCAATGGCCGGGTGGGTTGGGGCATGGCAGGCACTGTATCAGCCCTGCTGGTAGAAGCGCAAATCCAAGTACAGCAGCAAGAAGGCCAAGACACTGATGCTCCCATTGAGGCGCCGGGCCAACGGCAGGTAGGCGGCACTGAAGTACCACTGCCGGTGCGCCGGCAGGTGCCGCAGTATGTGCAAAAGGGTCATCTCCTGCATATTGCTGAAATGCGGCTGGCTGTCCTTTTTGAGCTTTTGGATGATGGAGGCATCCGTCAGCATCACGGCCGACAGCACGATGGCAATGATGACCGCGCCCAGCAGCCACTGCTGCCAATCGGGTGCCTGGAACCCCAGGCTGAACCAGTGGCTCAGCATCAGCACCGCGAGCACCGCAAACAGGCGGTAGAAGATGGCCTGCCAGTGCGCCCGGCTGGGCATCGTCACCTGCCCTTGCCGGCGCGCCTGGCCGTCAATGATGCGGGCCAGCAGCCAGGCCATGCCATGAAAGCTGGCCTCCAGCAGCAGATACACGCCAAAGGCCAGCGCCAGCAGTTGCAGTGGCTCGCCCTTGCTCATGCTCAGCGCTTTTGGCGGGCTGTATCGGCTAGGGCGTGGTGGCGCATCAGGACATCAGCTCACATGCTTGCCGACGATGCCGGCGATCTCGAACATGCTGATCTGGTCCTTGCCAAACAGCGGCTGCAGTTTGGCATCGGCGTTGATGGCGCGCTTGTCCTTGGCGTCTTGCAGACCGTTGGCCTTGATGTAGTCCCAGAGCTTTTTGATGACCTCGGGACGCGAGGTGGCTTCGCCACCGATCACGGCGGCCAGGGCGGGGCTCGGGGTCAAGGTGGCTGCCACCTTGCGCGGCGTTTTGGCGGCTGTCTTGGTCGCCGTTTTTGCTGCCGTTTTGGTGGCGGTCTTGGTGGCCTTCACCGCCTTGGCACCGGCCTTGCTGGCGGTCTTCGTGGCTGTTTTGGTCGCCGTCTTTGTCGCTGCGCCCTTGCGCGGCGGGAACTTGCTGTCACGCGGCTCGAACTCAAAGTTCACCTTGCCAGCTTCCTTGTCCCAGGCCAGGAAGGCCTTGAAGCTGCGGCGCGTGCGGTTGGAGACGAACTTGTCGAGCAGGTCGGTCTTGCCGGTGGCCAGCAGCTTGGCCATCTGCTCGCGCTCGATGGGCTGCTGCAAGATGATCTGGCCGCTCTTGAAATCGCAGCTGGGCGTGGCTTGCTGGGCCGTGGGCACGGCCTTGCTGCAGACATAGTTGGCGCCGTGCTCGAACACGGGCGCGCCGCACTTGGGGCAGGCGCCCAGCGTGTTCTGGCTGCCAAAGTCCACCAGCTCGCCCGATTCCTCGTCCGACTTGTTGTCTTCGAACAGAAACTCGAACTTGTAGTTGTTGTTGTCCTCGTCGCGCACGATGGCCACTTCAGCGGCAAAGGGCCAGCCGGCTTTGGAGCGGAAGCCATCGAGCGGGCCGATTTTGCGCTCGCGCAGCAGCTGGTCGGCCTCACCGGCCTCAAAGGTGCGGCCCGCAGGCGATTTGGTGAACGAGAAGCCGCAGCCCTCGCCCGCGCCGCCTACGCCCGTGCAGGTGTAGCGGCGGTAGTTTTCCTTGACCACACCGCCGCAGTTGGGGCAGGGAGCGGTCAGGGTGGCGTAGTCACCCGGGATGGTGTCGCGGTCGTATTCCTTGGCTTTTTTGACCAGGCGTTCGGTCATGGCCTGGATCTCGGCCATGAAGGCTTCGCGCGAGAGCTGGCCTTTTTCCATTTGGGCCAGCTTGTACTCCCACTCGCCGGTCAGGTCGGCGCGCGAGAGTTCTTCCACCTGCAGCCCGCGCAGCAAGGTCATCAGCTGGAAAGCCTTGGCCGTGGGGATCAGCTCGCGGCCTTCGCGCAGCATGTACTTTTCGGTCAGCAGGCCTTCAATGATGGCTGCGCGCGTCGCAGGCGTGCCCAGGCCTTTTTCCTGCATGGCTTCGCGCAGCTCTTCGTCGTCGATCTGCTTGCCGGCACTTTCCATTGCGCCAAGCAGGGTCGCTTCCGAGTAGCGGGCAGGTGGCTTGGTCTTCAGGCCCTTGGGGTCGACCGGGTCAGCGCTGGGCTTCTCGCCGGGCTGCACCGGCACCAGGTTCTGGCCCTTGTCGCCTTCCTTGGCGTCTTCCACTTCGTGGGCCGCTTCCTTGCCGTAGATGGCCAGCCAACCGGGCTTGACCAGCACCTTGCCTTCGGTCTTGAAGTGGTGTTGGTCGATCTGGCTGACGCGTGTGGTGACCTGGTGCTCGGCGCTGGGGAAGAACACAGCCATAAAGCGGCGCACCACCAAGGTGTAGAGCTTGTGCTCGGCCTCGCTCAAGGCACCGGGCGCCTGCGTGGTCGGGATGATCGCAAAGTGGTCCGACACCTTGCTGTTGTCAAAAATGCGCTTGTTGGCGCGGATGTAGTTGGAACCAATCGCCTGCTGCGCAAACGGTGCGAGCTGCTGCATATTGCTGTGGGCCAGCATCTCGAAAGTCTGTTGCGCCACGGGCAGGTAGTCTTCGGGCAGCGCGCGCGAATCGGTACGCGGGTAGGTCAGCGCCTTGTGGCGTTCGTACAGCGCCTGGGCCAGCGCCAAGGTGGTCTTGGCCGAGAAGCCGAACTTGCTGTTGGCCTCGCGCTGCAGGCTGGTCAGGTCAAACAGCAGCGGCGATGCCTGGGTGGTGGGCCTGGACTCTTCGGTCACGGTGGCCGCTTTGCCGCGCACGGCGTCTGCAATGGCCTGGGCCTCTTGCTGGCTCCAGACCCGGTCGGCGCGGGCTTCCACGTCGTCGCTTTTCTTCCAGGCCGGGTTGAACCACTTGGCCGGGTAGGCGCCGGCTTGGGCGTTGAACTCGCCGTGGATTTCCCAGTAGTTGCGGCTGACGAACTTGCGGATTTTTTCTTCGCGCTCGACGACCAGCGACAGGGTGGGCGTTTGCACCCGGCCCACGGTGGTCAGGAAGAAACCACCATCGCGCGAGTTGAACGCGGTCATCGCCCGCGTGCCGTTGATGCCCACCAGCCAGTCGGCTTCGGAGCGGCTGCGGGCGGCATCGGCCAGGCCCAGCATCTGGTTATCGGAGCGCAGCTTGTTGAAACCGTCGCGGATGGCTTGGGGCGTCATCGACTGCAGCCACAGGCGTTGGATCGGCTTGCCCAGGCCACCCTTGGCGCCACCGGCGTATTGCTCGATCAGGCGGAAGATCAGCTCGCCCTCGCGGCCCGCGTCACAGGCGTTGATCAGCGCGGTGACATCCTTGCGCTTGGCCAGCTTGACGACGGCGTTCAGCCGGCTCTTGGTCTTGTCTACCGGCTTCAATTCAAAGTAGGGCGGGATCACCGGCAGATGCGCAAAGCTCCACTTGCCACGCTTGACATCGAATTCTTCGGGCGCCTGGATCTCCACAAGGTGACCCACCGCGCTCGTCACGATGAAGGTGTCGGCTTCAAAGTAGTCGTCGTGTTTGGCAAATTGGCCTGCCACCGGCGTCAGCGCACGGACGATGTCTTGTGCAACGGACGGCTTTTCTGCAATGACCAGGGTCTTGGACATGGGTTCACTCTCATCAAACTGGGGTCTGCCAGCACGGTAGTTTGCTGGCTCTTTGGGCACGCTCTTACAATGCACGCTTTACGCGCATGTGCGCGGGCGCCTGCATGTGTACGTGTGCGCACATGCGCATGTGCTTATTTTTAAAGTAGCAGAAAAAATCCCATGCCGAACCATGTTCCCCATTTTTCAACAGGTCGTCGTATCCAGGTACGGCGTTCGGGCGTGCACGGCAGGGGCGTTTTTGCGTTGCAGGATATCGCAGAAGGCGAAGTCATTGTCGAATATGCGGGCAAGGTCATCAGCTACGAAGAAAGCCAGCGCCGCCACCCGCATGACCCGGCGCATCCGAACCACACTTTCTTTTTCCAGATCGATGGCGACCGCGTCATCGACGGTGGTGATGGTGGCAACTCGGCCCGCTGGATCAACCACAGCTGCGAGCCCAACTGCTTTGCCGAAGAAGTCGATGACCGCATCTTTATCAGCGCGCTGCGCAATATCCATGCCGGTGAGGAACTGGGCTACGACTACGGCCTGATCATTGAAGAGCGCTACACCGCCAAGCTCAAGGCCGACTACGCCTGCCGCTGCGGCGCAGCCGAATGCCGGGGCACGATGCTGGCGCCCAAGCGCGGCTGGAAGCCCAAGGTGCCCGCATCGGATTTGCCCGAGCCGGTGCTGCCCAAAAAGCGCAAGGCCAAGGCGGCTCCCGCCGACAAGACCGCCAAAGCCGACAAGCCTGCAAAGCCAAAGACCAAGGCGAGCGACCAGGACCTGGGCAAGGCTGGAAAAGGCAAGAAAAAGAGCGACAAAAAAGCCAAGACCGACAAAAAGAGCAAGGGCCAGAAGGCCGCCAAGGCAGGCGCATGAGCGAGCCACAGAACACACCCATCCGCTGGCCGGCAGAAGCCATCTGGGAGGCGGTCGAGCCGCTGCTGCCGGGCTTCACCATCGAGGTGCTGCCCAGCATCGATTCGACCAACACCGAGCTGATGCGCCGCGCCCGTGCGGGCCGGCAAGAGCCCATCTTGCTGGTGGCCGAGCAGCAAACCGCAGGGCGCGGCCGCATGGGCAAGCCCTGGCGCAGCGAAATCGGTGCATCGCTGCTGATGTCGCTGGGCCTGCCGCTGGCGCCGGCCGACTGGTCGGGCCTGTCGCTGGCTGTGGGTGTGTCCGTCGCCCAAAGCCTGCAGCCCCAGCTGCCCGAGGCCGGCTCCAGCACGCCGACCATTGGCCTCAAATGGCCCAATGACCTGTGGCTCAGCGGCGACCACAAGCTCGCCGGCATCCTGGTGGAGACGGCCAGCTTTGTCTCGGCCCGCAGCCATGCGGGCGATGGGCAGCAGCAGGCCGAGCGCTATGTGGTCATCGGCATTGGCATCAATGTGCGCGCACCGGATGCGCAGGACCTGTCAACCGTGCCCGGCAGCCTGCAGATGCTGGACGGCCGCTGGGATGCGCCCCAGGCCTTGCAGGCCGTGGTGCCGCCGCTGGTGGCCGCCATTGCGGCTTTTGCGCGCCAGGGCTTTGCGCCGCTGCAGGCCGCCTATGCTGCACGCGATGCGCTGGCCGGCCGCGAGGTGGCCTTGAGCGACGGCAGCACTGGCCTGGCCCAGGGCGTGGCCGCCGATGGCGCCTTTCGTGTGCAGACCACGGCGGGCGTGGTGGATGTGACCAGCTCGGAAATCAGCGTGCGGCCCAAGCCCCACGCATTGTGAAACCACACAGGGAGAGCAGATGATTCGTTTTGCCATCGTGCTGCTGCTGCTGGCCAATGCGGGCTACTACGCGTTCTCGCAAGGCATGCTGCGCAGCCTGGGATGGGCGCCGGACAACCCCTCCGAGCCCGAGCGGGTGCAGCAACAGGTCAAGCCCGAGGCGCTGCGGATTTTGAGCGCGCAGGAGGCCAAAGAGGCCAAGGACACGCAACAGCTGCAGGCGCGAAATGCCTCCGCCGAGGCTGCTTCGCTGCCCGAGCCTGCCCCCGCTGCCGAGCAGCCGGCCGAGACGCCGGCCAAGGCCGCAACCGAGGCTGACAAAGTGGCCGCGAAACCCGCAGACAAGCCCCAGGACAAACCGGCAGACAAGCCTGAAAAACCCGAGAAAAAGGAATGCCTGGTGGCTGGCAGCTTTGATGCCAAGCAGGTCGATGCGCTGCGCCTGCAGCTGGCCAAATTGCCCGAAGGCAGCTGGCGGCTCGATGCCAGCACCAGCGCCGGCCGCTGGATGGTCTATGTCGGCAAGTTCAGCAGCCAGGAGGCGCTCGATACGCGCCGCGATGAACTGCGCGCACTCGATGTCAGCACCGACCGGGCGCGTGTGGCCAGCCTGGAGCCCGGCATCTCCTTGGGGCGTTTTTCCAGCGAAGAGGCGGCCGAGCGCCATCTGGCCGCGATCAGCAAAAAAGGCGTGGGCGGTGCCAAGGTGGTGGTCGAGCGGCCCGAGACCGTCAGCTACAGCCTGCGGCTGCCCAAGCTCGATGCCGCCACCAAAAAGCGCGTGCAAAGCTGGCATGTGATGGACGGCAAGGACCTGCGCAGCTGCTCCTGATCGCAGCTTGGTTCAGCTGGAGGTGGAGGGTGCCAGCGTGGTGGGAAAGCAGACGCTGAATACCACGCCCCGCTGCGGCTGGCGCGGGTGGGCATCGTCCAGCGTGACGCTGGCGCCATGCTGGCGGGCGATCTCCTGCACGATGGGCAGGCCCAGCCCGGAGCCATCCACTTCGCTGCCCAGCACGCGGTAGAACGGCTGGAAGATGCGTTCGCGCTCTTCCTCGGGGATGCCGGGGCCGGAGTTTTCGACCTGCAGCACGATCACATGGCCAAAGCGGTCGGCCATCAGGCGCACATTGATGATGCCCGGCGCGCTGGCGCTGGAGGGCGTGTAGTTGATGGCGTTGTCCAGCAGGTTGCGCACCAGCTCGCCCAGCAAGGTGGCATTGCCATGGACCCAGACCTCGCGGTCATCGACCTGCATGCCTTCGTAGCCCATGTCGATGTGCTTGGCCAGTGCCCGGTCGATGCCGTCATGCATGGCGTCCAGCACAATTTCGGCCAGGTTGCAGGGCGTGCGCTGCAACAGCGCGCTCGGGCCTTCGGCGCGGGCCAGCGACAGCAGCTGGTTGACGGTGTGCGTGGCGCGCATGCTCGAGCGCCCGATCTGCTGCAAGGACAGCTTGAGGTCGTCTTCCTTGGCGTCGGCACGTTGCGCCATCTCGGCCTGCATGCGCAAGCCTGCGAGCGGGGTCTTGAGCTGGTGCGCGGCATCGGCCAGAAAGCGCTTTTGGGTGGCCAGCGAGTGGTTGAGGCGCTCCAGCAAACCATTGACTGAATCCACCAGCGGCACGACTTCCAGCGGCACATCCTTGTGGTGGATGGGCGAGAGGTCCTCGGACTTGCGCGCGCGGATGCGCTCCTCCAAGAGGTGCAGCGGCTTGATGCCACGCGCCAGTGCCAACCAGACCAGCAGCACCGCCAGTGGCAGGATGACAAACTGCGGCAGCATGACGCCCTTGATGATTTCTGTCGCCAGCACACTGCGCTTTTCGCGTGTCTCCGCCACCTGGATCAGCGCCAGATTGGGCTCGGGCAGGGACAGCTGCACCCAGATCCAGGCAATGCGCACATCCATGCCGCGCATGTCGCCATCGCGCAGTTGCACCACGCCGATGCTGCGCTCCAGGTCTTTGGCGGGCAGGGGCAGGGCGGATTCACCAGCGAGGAACATGCCACCCGGCGTGGTGACCTGGTAGTAGACCGTGTCGGCATCGTCGGCGCGCAGGATCTCGCTGGCGGGCTGGGGCAGGTTGAAGTAGGTCTTGCCGCCTTGCACGCCGACGAGCTGGGCGAGCGCATGGGCGTTGTATTCGAGCGCGCGGTCAAAAGGCTTGTTGGCCAGGTCCTGGGCCACCAGCCAGGTCAATGCCAGCGACACGGGCCACAAAAGCAGCAGCGGCGTGAGCATCCAATCGAGGATCTCACCGAACAAAGAACGCTGCTCGCTGCGAAACAGGGCCAAGGCTGTCCTTGCGTGGATGGAGGCCGGGGGCGGTCATCGCCCCACTGTGGCCGGGTGGGTGGGTGGGTGGCTGGGTAGGGCTCAGTGGGGTGCGGGTGGCTGGATTTTTTCCAGGCAGTAACCCAGGCCGCGCACGGTGGCAATGCGGATGGGCCCCTTTTCTATCTTCTTGCGCAGGCGGTGGATGTAGACCTCGATGGCATTGGTGCTGACCTCCTCGCCCCATTCGCAGAGGCGTTCAACCAGCTGGTCCTTGCTGACCAGGCGCCCCGAGCGCTGCAGCAGTACTTCTAAAAGGCCCAGCTCGCGGGCTGACAGCTCCAGCATGCGGCCATCAAATGTGGCTACGCGGCCGGCCTGGTCATAGGCCAGCGGGCCGTGCTGGATCAGGCTGGTGCTCATGCCCACGCCCCGGCGGGTGAGGGCCCGCACACGGGCTTCCAGCTCGGACAGTGCAAAAGGCTTGGCCATGTAGTCGTCGGCGCCCAGGTCCAGGCCCTGTACGCGGTCGTCCACGCTCTCGGCGGCAGTCAGGATCAGCACCGGAATCGCCGAGCCCCGCGCGCGCAGCTTTTTGAGCACCTCCAGCCCATGCATACGGGGCAGGCCCAGGTCCAGAATCAGCAGGTCAAAAGCGTTGTTGGCCATCAGCGCTGCATCGGCCTCGCTGCCGCTGGCGACATGGTCCACCACGGCGCCGGAGTTGCGGAGACTGCGTAGCAGGCCATCGGCCAGCACTTGGTCGTCTTCGGCAATCAATATACGCATGGCTGTCTCCTATGGATGTTGTATGGGTGATAAGCGCCCTGTCGATGATTCTAGGACAGGCCATGACCTTGATGGCCGCACTAGGGTAGACCAAAGCGCATCGGGTGCGGAGCTGGACCCAATACCCGGGGGGCAGGCCCTTTTTTGTTGCAGCGGCGTAAAACCAGGGACTTCGTCATCAAGCGGTGATGCGCCTGGCGTAGGATGGCGCCTCGTCCCGACAAGGCCGCACGGGCACCAGCCCGTGGCTTGTTGCGGCGTTCAAGCAGTGGTGGAGGTCAATGAAAGCAGGCTTAAAGATGCGGTCGGGGTGGCGGGCGTCGTTGCGTCAGCGCCGTTGGGGGGCCGGGGCGGTCGTGGTGGTGTTGATCGCTTTGTATCTGCAATGGGCGCAGATTGTGGCGCTGCCCTGGCATGCCCAGGCTGCGCCATTGGCCGTCGCCGGGGTGCCTGCAGGAGTACTGCCCCACTACCAAGTCAGCATCGATGCCAAACCGGTCAACGGTATTGCCGACAACCTCTCGGGCCTGGCCTTCAACCCGGAAACCAAGACCTTGTTTGCCGTGACCAACCGGCCGCCCCAGATCGCCGAGCTGAGCACCGATGGCCGCTTGCTGCGCTTGGTGCCTCTGCAGGGTGCCAGAGACCCTGAAGGCATTGCCCATATCCAGGGGGATTGGTTTGCGATTGCCGACGAGCGCAGCAACCGCATCCACTGGGTGCAGTTTGGCCAAGGTGTCACCGAGGTATCGCTGCAGGACAGCCCCTATGTCCAGCTGGGTGATATCGCCCTCAAGAATTTTGCGCTGGAAGGCCTGGGTTGGGACGCAAAGCGCCAGCAGCTGGTGGCCGTGACGGAGAAATGGCCCATGCAGGTACTGCTGGTGGACGCGCCGCTGTCCAAGCTCAAACCCGGCCGGGTCGATGCCAAGGTCAGCACCTGGGAGGTGCGGGAGTTGGAGGGGCTGCCCAGCACCGATCTGGCCGCCGTCGAGGTGGATCCGCGCAGTGGCAACCTGCTGCTGCTGGGCGAAGAGTCCTCAGTGCTGTACGAGTACAGCCGTGCCGGTGACTTGCTCAGCGTGATGCCGCTGTGGGCCGACATGAGTGGGCTGACAGATACGATTCCGCAGCCTGAAGGCCTGACCATGGACCCGGCTGGCAATATCTACATCGTGTCCGAACCCAACCTGTTCTACAAGTTCGAGCGCAAACGCGGTTGATCGGCTGCCGCCGGGCAGGGCACCCCCTCAGCTGTCCGCCCCATACACCTCCAGCCCCAGCTTGACCACGGTGGCGACTTGCTCGCCGACCTCCATGCGGAACTCGGCCTCGGCCTGGGTGACGGCCCGCTCAAACGCCTGCAACCACAGCAAACCGGTCGCGGTAAAGCGCACCGTGCGGGCGCGGGCATCGCGCGGGTCGGGCTCGCGGGTCACCAGGTTCCAGGCCTCGCACTGGTCCACCAGCTGGGCCATGGCCTGCTTGCTCATGCCCGCGCGCGCAGCCAGGTCCACCAGGCGGTCGCCGGCCAGCGACAGGTGCCGGGTGATGTGGATATGCGCGGCGCTGACCTGGTCGCGCTCGGCCAGGTGCGACAGCGCCAGCGGCACGGCCTCATCCTGGGCCATCAGCTGCAGCACCCGCGCATCAAAACGGCGCATCGCGTGGCCGAGCAAGCGGCCCAGGTGGGTCAGGCGCCAGCTGTCGTCGGGCAAATGGGGCAGAAGAATGGGCATGGTCTGAGGGGCTCCGGCAGCTGAAAAAGTGCAGAGTCGCTATTGTGCATATAGTCAAGCAAACTGACTAAAAAAATGCTTCTATAAAATATACCCATCCCATAAACTACTGTTCAAGCATCCAGGCTGTATATGCAAACAGTCGGATCTCTAGATCGAAGACATGACCATCAAACGCAAGGAGAAATCCATGAACGCTACCGCCACCAAGCCCGAAGCCAACAGCGAAAAAGCCAAGGCCCTGGCCGCCGCACTGGCCCAGATCGAAAAGCAGTTCGGCAAGGGCACCATCATGAAGCTTGGCGAAGGCGAAGCGATCTCGGACATCCAGGTGGTGTCGACCGGCTCGCTGGGCTTGGACATTGCGTTGGGCGTGGGCGGCTTGCCACGTGGCCGCGTCATCGAGATCTACGGCCCTGAATCCTCGGGCAAGACCACCTTGACCCTGCAGGTGATTGCCGAGATGCAAAAGCTCGGCGGCACTTGCGCCTTCATCGATGCCGAGCACGCGCTGGACACCAGCTATGCCCAAAAGCTGGGCGTGAACCTGGGCGATATCCTGATCAGCCAGCCCGATACCGGCGAGCAAGCGCTGGAAATCGTCGACAGCCTGGTGCGCTCTGGCGCGGTGGATCTGATCGTCATCGATTCGGTGGCCGCCCTCACCCCCAAGGCCGAAATCGAAGGCGAGATGGGCGACCAACTGCCCGGCCTGCAGGCCCGCCTGATGAGCCAGGCACTGCGCAAGCTCACCGCCACGATCAAGAAGGCCAATTGCATGGTCATCTTCATCAACCAGATCCGCATGAAGATCGGCGTGATGTTCGGCAGCCCTGAAACCACCACCGGCGGTAATGCGCTGAAGTTCTACGCCTCCGTGCGCCTCGATATCCGCCGTACCGGCACCATCAAGCGCGGCGATGAGGCCATCGGCAACGAGACCAAGGTCAAGGTGGTCAAGAACAAGGTCTCGCCCCCGTTCAAGACGGCCGAGTTCGACATTCTGTTTGGCGAAGGCATCTCGCGCGAAGGCGAAATCCTGGACATGGGCGTGACGGCCCGCATCATCGAGAAAAGCGGCGCCTGGTATGCCTACAACGGCGAGAAGATCGGCCAGGGCCGTGACAACTCGCGGGAGTTCCTGCGCGAGAACCCGGACCTCGCCATCGAGATCGAGAACAAGGTGCGTGAGAGCCTGAACATCAGCCTGCGCCCCGCCGAGGACGGCGTGGTGGAAGGCCCGGCCGCGACCGGCACGGAAGGCTGATCGCCTTAAAGAGCGAAGTCTGAAATAGCTGCTTGTGCACAGCCGATGTGCGCAAGCAGCTATTTGTTTTATAGCAATCTGGATCCATGTCCTTTAGCAAACTCTCCCTCAAAGGCCGGGCGCTGCGCTACTTGGCGCAGCGCGAGCATTCGCGCGCCGAGCTCTTGACCAAGCTCGGCCCCCATGTGGAAGAGGGCGAGGACCTGGCCGCTCTGCTCGATGAACTCGAAGCCAAGGGCTTTATCAGCGCCGAGCGCTTTGTGGACAGCGTCATCCACACCAAGGCCGCCCGCTATGGCGCTAACCGGGTGCTGCAGGAATTGCGCCACAAAGGGGTGGATGCCGAACTGGTAGCGGATGCCCGCGAGCGCCTGCGCAGCACTGAGCTACAACGTGCCCGCATCGTGTGGCAGCGCCGTTTTGGCACGCCGCCCGACACCCCGCAAGAGCGGGCCAAACAGATGCGTTTTCTGGCCGGTCGCGGTTTTGGCGGCGATGTCGTGCGTAAAGTGCTGCGTGGCGCGGACGGGGATTAGCCGGCCACACGTGTCTGCCGCCTGAGCCAAAGCCCCAGCCCCGCACACTGCGCCCCTGCTGGGCGACAATGGCGCCCATGAGCACTGCCGAACAGCCCAACAACCCCCTTCATGGCCTGACCTTGGAGGGCATCTTGAACGAGCTGGTCGCGTACTTTGGCTGGGAAGAGCTGGGTGAGCGCATTCCAGTGCGTTGCTTTTGCCTGGATCCGAGCATCAACTCCAGCCTGCGGTTTTTGCGCAAAACGCCCTGGGCACGTGAAAAGGTCGAGGGCCTGTACCTGTTCATGCTGCGCGAGAAAAGGCGCAGCGGCGGCTGAGGGCTGCCCGCCAACAGCGGGGCTGCGCATCGCTGTGCAGCGCTGTCCTACCCGCAGGCCCGCTGCCAGGCGCTAGGCTAGGCGTCTGTGCAAGCAGGAGACCGACGATGACCGCGAAAAATACCGTATGCCTGTGGTACCAGGGTGATGCGCTCGATGCAGCGCAGTTCTATGCCCAGACCTTCCCCGACAGCAAGGTGGGGGCCGTGCACCGCGCGCCGGGCGACTACCCCGATGGCAAGCAGGGCGATGTGCTGGTGGTGGAGTTCCATGTGGCGGGCATTGTCTGCATCGGGCTCAACGGCGGGCCCCATTTTCAGCACAACGAATCCTTTTCCTTCCAGATCGCCACCGATGACCAGGCCGAGACCGATCGCCTGTGGAACGCCATCGTCGGCCATGGCGGGCAGGAAAGTGCCTGCGGCTGGTGCAAGGACCGCTGGGGCATATCGTGGCAAATCACGCCCCGCATGCTGACTGCGGCCATGTCCGACCCCGACCGCGCAGCGGGCAAACGGGTGTTCGAGGCCATGATGGGGATGACCAAGATTGATATTGCGGTGCTGGAGGCGGCCCGCAAAGGCTGACCGGGCGGGAGGCGGGGCTATTTGCCCCGGGTGCACCACCAGCAGATCAGCGATCCTGCCGTTACCAACGCCACCCCTTGCCAGAAGCTCCACGATGGCTGGACCTGCAGCCAGACTGTGCCCACCAGCGCGGACAGCACGGGGGTGAAGTAGGAACCCACGGCCATCACCGTCAGGTTGCCGGCGCGCAAGCCGTGGTCCCAGCAGCTGTAGCCCAAAGCAGTCAGCCCGCTGAGCATGCACAGCTGCAGCAGCGCGGGCAGCGAAAAGTGCATGGCTGGCTCATCGCTGAGCCCGTATTTGATCCAGAGCACCGCGCCCACGGCCCAGAGAAAGGCCGGCAGCGCATTGGCACCATGCGCATAGCGCTTGGCCAGGACTGAATAGCAAGGCCAGAGCCAGGCGGCAGAGAACGCCAGGCCATAGGCCAGCGGATTGCTCAGCACATTGGCCCAGAGGCTGGCGATGGACAGGGCGCTGTCGCCCTTGAGCACCAGCACAATGCCGGCCATGGCCAGCAGCACCCCGGGCACCAGACCTGCGCGAAAGCGCTGCAGCCCAAAGGCGGTGGCCAGCACAATCGTCAGGCTGGGCCAGAGGTAGTTGATCATCCCCAGCTCCAGGGTCTGGCCCCGGTTGCTGGCAAAGCCCAGCGACAGCGACAGCGCTATCTCATAGAGCACAAACAGCAGGCCGCAGCCCCAGAGGTAGGCCGGGTGCATGGCGCGCAGCTGGGCCAGGCGCGGCATGCCAAAGCGCAGAGTTACCAGCAAGGCCCCCAGTGTGAACACCGCAGCGGCCCCGCCAATGGGGCCCAGGTGCTCGGCGACGCTGCGGAACAGGCCCACCGAGGTGGACCAGCACAGCACGGCTGACAGGCCAATCCAGGTGGCCCGTTGCGAGGGGACGGGGGAGGGGGAATGCGGAGCAGAAGACATGGGCGCGGGCGGGTGCAGGGATAGAAGGCGCCCTGCATCCTAGCGGGAAATGGGCAGCCCTGCTGGGCGGGTTGGCCGCTAGCAGCTGCTACCCCCGGGTCTACAGCTTACGGCTGGGGCATCAGGCGATATGGCTGCCAAATACCAGGGCAGCGGCAATGGTGGCCACCACGGTCAGCACGGCAAAGGCAATCAGGCCGCGCAGCTCCAGGCGTTTGTCGGCCTCTTGCTCGGCGGCGGTGGGGATATGGTTGGGGCGGGAGTAGTCCATGGGCAGTTCGCAGAGAAGTCTATGGAGAAAGGCAACCCAGCCACTATAGTGCGACGGGCCGCTTGGGGCACTGCGCGCTACCTAGGTGTTTGCATGTGTATACCAAACCGGCATCCATGCGGCAGCTACCCCTTTATCCGGCCAGCTTCTTGCCATCGGCCACCGTGGGGCTGCGGGTGTACCACCAGCAGACCAACGATCCCAGCGTGACCAGCAGCACCCCTTGCCAAAAGCTCCACGAGGGCTGCACCTGCAACCAGAGGGTGCCCACCAGCGCGGACAGCACGGGCGTGAAGTACGAGCCCACGGCCATTACCGTCAGGTTGCCGGCGCGCAAGCCATGGTCCCAGCAGCTGTAGCCCAGGGCGGTCAGGCTGCTGAGCAATACCAGCTGCAGCAGCGCCGGGGCTGAAAAATGCAAAGGCGGCTCGGGGCTGAGCGCGTACTTGATCCAGAGCACGGCGGCCACGGCCCAGAGAAAGGCCGGCAGCGCATTGGCGCCCTGGGTGTAGCGCTTGGAGACCACCGAATAGCAGGGCCAGAGGCAGGCCGCGCACAAGGCCAGCGCATAGGCCAGCGGGTTGCTTTGCACATTGGCCCAGAGGCTGGCCAGGGACAGGGCGTTGTCGCCCTTGACCACCAGCACAATGCCCGCCATGGACAGCAACACGCCCGGTACCAGGCCGGCGCGAAAGCGCTGCAGGCCCAGCACCGTGGCCATTACCAGGGTCAGGCTGGGCCAGAGGTAGTTGATCATGCCCAGCTCCAAGGTCTGGCCCCGGTGGCTGGCCCAGCCCAGTGACAGCGAAAAAGCGATCTCATTGAGCACAAACAGCAGGCCGCAGCCCAGCACATAGGCCGGGTGCATGGCCTTGAGCTGCGCGGCGCGCGGCAGGCCAAAGCGCCAGGTCACCAGCAAGGCGCTGAGCGAGAAGACGCAGGCGGCCCCGCCTATCGCCCCCAGGTGCTCCGCAACACTGCGGAACAGGCTTACCAAAGCGGACCAGCAGAGCACGGCAGAAAGCCCAATCAGCGTGGCGCGCTGGCTGGGCACAAGAGGAGGGGTGGACATGGGAGCGAAGGGGGAGCAGACGAGGGGCGGCTCGCATCCTAGCTGCAATTCTGCGGCCCTGATGTAGCTAAGGGCTTGGCACGGCAAAACGCTCGGATATGCGGCGCACCGGGCCGCACATCGGGCCAGCAATCGGCCTGGTGTTTTGCCTGCGCGGCAGGCGCCGTGTTGCCGTGTGGATCAGTAGCCGCGCACCCGGTCAAAGCAGTTGTCCAGCGCCTGCCCGGCCTGCCACTGCGCCATCGACAAGGCCACCTGGCGTGCCTTGGCACGGCGGCTGGCGCTGGCGGCGATGTGGGGGGTGAGGATGACGCGGGGATGCGTCCACAGCGGCGAATCGGCCGGCAAGGGCTCGGGCTCGGTCACATCCAGCAGCGCGCCGCCCAACTGACCGCTGTCCAGCGCGGCCACCAGATCGGTGCTGTTGAGCTGGCTGCCCCTGCCGGCATTGACCAGCTGGGTGCCGGCTGGCAACTGGGCAAACAGTTCGGCATTCAGAATGCCGCGCGTCGACGGCGTATCGGGCAGCAGGCAGATGAGCACCTGGCTGCTGCGCAAAAACGCGGGCAGCTCGGCCTGGCCGCAGTAGCTGGTCACACCATCGATCTGCTTGCGCGTTTGCGACCAGCCCTGCACGTTGTAGCCCACGGCTCGCAGCATCTGCGCGGCGGCGGCTCCCAAGGTGCCCAGGCCCAGAATGCCCACGCACAGCTCGCTGGCCACAAACGGCGGGTTGAACTCGATCCACTGCTGCTGGCGGTGCTGGGCCAGCGCGCGGGGCATGTTTTTTTGCAGCATCAAGGTAGCCATCAGGCAGAACTCTGCCATGCGTTGCTGGGTTTCGCCGGTCACCATGCGCACGATGGGCGTGTGCGCGGGCAACTGGCTGTCGGCCAGGATATGGTCCACCCCGGCGGCCGAGCTGAAGATGGCCTTGAGCTGCGGAAAGCGGGCCAGCCCGCCGGTATCGGGCTCCCAGACCATCGCAAAATCCACCAGGCTGCTGTCTGCCGGCGGTGTGTGCCAGTCATGCACCACGACATGGGGTGCAAATTCGGCAAACAGCGCCGTCCATTCCGGGATCGCAGCGCTGCCGCCGCTTTTGATGATGAGGTGCAAAGGGGTGCTGGAGGCCATGGCGGGGGTCGGTTTGAACGGCTGAAAAGAGGTGGCTAAGGCTGGTGCGGCTTACATCGAGCGCGTGCGGTCCCCGGTGGAGAGCGCATGCATGGGGTGGCGCAAGGTCGGGTCAAAGGGGTTGACCTGCGCGCTCAGTGCCTTGGCCTCGCGCAGCAGCATGTCGCGCACGATGGGCAGGCGTTCGTCGCTCAGGCGCGCGGTATGCGTGCCAATCGACAAGGCGGCCACCACCTGGCCACCCCGGTCAAACACCGGCACGGCCAGGCCGGCCATGCCTTCGAGCAGGCCGGAGTTCTTGGCGGTATAGCCTTGGCGGTGGGCCTTGTCGATCTCGGTGCGCATATACACCTCGTCATACACGTTGTAGTGCTGCATGCGCGGCAGGTTAAAGCGCAGCACCTCTTCGCGCTCGGCCTCGGGCAGGTTGGCCAAAATCACCAGCGAGCCTTGGCCCACGCCCAGCGCCACCCGCCCGCCGATATCGCCGGTAAAGGTGCGGATGGGGAACTGGCCCTCGATGCGGTCCAGGCAGACCGCGTCAAAGCCCGAGCGCACCATCAGGATCACCGTGTCATTGAGGCTGGCGCACAGGCGCAGCAGCACGGGGCGTGCCAGGCTGCGCAGGTCGCTCACCGCCCCGGCCTGGGCTGCCAGCGAGAACAAATCGAGGCTCAGCCGGTAGAGCTTGTGCACCTGGTCCTGCTCAACCATGCCTTCCTGGATCAGGCCCTGCAGCAGCCGGTGCGTGGTCGCCTGGGTCAGGCCGATCTCTTTGGCCAGGTGGGTTACGCGCACGCCCTCGGTCTGGTGCGCAGCGAGCGCGCGCATCACCAAAAAGCTGCGGTGCAAGGTGCCGCGCTGGTGGCTGGCGTCGTCCGGGGTGTCGGTAGTCATAGCTTGGCGGAATAAATTTGCATTGAATTCGATTTTTATTCCATTTAACGGAATAAATCAAATTTATCTTCCATTATCAGTGTTTGTACCGTGTATGGATTCAAAACACATTCCGAAAATAGACAAATAGTTGCAAGTGTCGCCCATCCCGGCGCCATGGCTGACGGGCCCCGCAACCACGTGCCACCGAGGTGATTTCCATGAGTTTTCTGCGTCTCCACAACGTCTCCAAACAGTACGGCCCCAACCGGGTCGTCAGCCAGTTCAACCTGGAAGTGCAAAAGGGCGAGTTCGTCTCCTTGCTCGGCCCCTCGGGCTGCGGCAAGACCACCAGCTTGCAAATGATTGCCGGCTTTGTGGATGTGACCGAAGGCCGCATTGAGCTGGACGGCAAGGACATCACCCGCGCCAAGGCCAATGAGCGCGGCCTGGGCATCGTGTTCCAGACCTATGCGCTGTTCCCGCACATGACCGTGCGCGAAAACGTCGAGTTCGGCCTGGAGATGCGCAAGGTGGCGCAGCCCGAGCGCAGTGAGCGCGCCAGCGAAGCGCTGGCCCTGGTGCACCTGGGCCCCTATGCCGACCGCTACCCGCGCGAACTGTCCGGCGGCCAGCGACAGCGCGTGGCCCTGGCCCGGGCGCTGGTCATCAAGCCGCCGGTGCTGCTGCTCGACGAGCCCCTGTCCAACCTGGATGCCAAGCTGCGCGAGGAGATGCAGTTCGAGCTGCGCGAGATCCAGCGCAAGGTGGGCACGACCACGATCATGGTGACCCATGACCAGAGCGAAGCCATGTCGATCAGCGACCGCGTGGTGGTGATGGAGGCCGGCCGCATCACCCAGGTGGACACGCCGCACACGGTGTACGAGCACCCGCACAACGCCTTTATCTCCACCTTTGTCGGCAAGGCCAACCTGCTGCAGGCCACCGCGCATGCCCAGGGCGACCAGTGGCTGGCGCATGTGGGCGATGTGCAGATGGCGGTGCAGAATGTGCCGGCCGCAGCGGCCAGCCACGGCACGCGTTTGCTGCTGGGCCTGCGCCCCGAGAAAATCCAGCTGTCGGCCAGCTCGGCCGGCCGCACCCAGGGCACTGTGCGCGAGCGCTTCTTCCTGGGCAACCTCTGGCTCTACACCGTGGAATGCCCGCTGGGCAGCATCACCGTGACGGCGGCCAACGATGGCGAGGCGCCCCACCAAGTGGGCAGCCAGGTGGGCATCGACTGGTCCGACCGCAATGTGCGCCTGATCGCCGGTGACGGGGTGGCCGCATGAGCGAACGCCGCACCTGGGCCCCCTGGGCCATGAGCGCTCCGGCGCTGCTGCTGTTTGCGGTGATGCTGGCGGTGCCGCTGCTGCTGACCACCATCCTGTCCTTCAATGCCTACAACGTGGACAGCGGTCCGGTCGCGGGCAGCTTCACGATCGAGCACTATGTGCACATCGTCACCGACAGCTACTACTACGAGATCTTCTGGCGCACCTTGTGGATCTCGGGCCTGGTCACCCTGATCTGCATCGCCATCGGCGCGCCCGAGGCCTACATCCTGAGCAAGATGCGTGCGCCCTGGCGCTCCATCTTCCTGCTGATCATCCTGGCGCCGCTGCTGATTTCGGTGGTGGTGCGGGCCTTTGGCTGGAGCATGCTGCTGGGCCCCGAAGGGCTGATCAATGACATCTTCCGCCTGGTGGGCATTGGCCCGGTCAAGCTGCTCTACAACGAGACGGCCATCGTCATTGCGCTGGTGCATGTGATGCTGCCCTTCATGGTGATCCCCGTCTGGACCTCGCTGCAAAAGCTCGATCCGTCGGTCGAGAGCGCCTCTTTGTCGCTGGGTGCCTCGCACTTCACCACCTTGCGCCGCGTGGTGTTTCCCCAGGTGCTGCCGGGCATTCTCTCGGGCAGCCTGATCGTGTTTGGCCTGGCCGCCAGCTCGTTTGCGATTCCCGGCCTGCTGGGCGGGCGCCGGGTCAAGATGGTCGCCACCCTGATCTATGACGAGTACCTGCACGAGCTGAACTGGCCGCTGGGCGCTGCCATCGCCTTTGTGCTGCTGGCTGCCAACCTGGTGATCATGCTGGGCTGGAACCGCATGGTTGAAGGCCGCTACAAGAAGACCCTGGGCTGAGAGGCGAGGTAACTGAACATGCAAAAAAACGGACCCATTGCCCTCATCTTCAACGCGCTGGTCATCATCTTCATGCTGGCGCCGCTGGTGATCGTCTGCCTGGTGGCCTTCACTCCCGCCGAGACCCTGACCCTGCCCACCACCAGCTTCTCGCTGCGCTGGTTCAAGCAGGTGCTGCACCATGCCGACTTTGTCCAGTCGTTCTGGAACAGCCTGGGCCTGGCGGTGGCGGCGGCCTCCATCTCGACCGCATTGGCCGTACCCGCCGCGATTGTGCTGGTGCGCTATGAGATCCCCGGCCGCGGCGCGCTGCAGGCGCTGTTCCTGTCGCCGTTGATCATCCCCCACCTGGTGCTGGGGGTGGCCATGCTGCGCATGTTCTCGCTGGTGGGCGGCCAGGGCAGCTTTGGCTGGCTGATCTTTGCCCATGCGCTGGTGGTGATGCCCTACACCATGCGCCTGGTGATGGCCGCGCTGATCGGCTTTGACCACAGCGCCGAGCAGGCTGCCTACTCGCTGGGCGCCAGCAACGCCAAGGTATTCCAGCGCATCACCTTGCCGATGATCCTGCCCGGCATCACCGGTGGCTGGCTGCTGGCATTTATCAACAGCTTTGATGAGCTGACCATGTCGATCTTTGTGGTCTCGCCCAGCACGGTGACCTTGCCGGTGCGCATGTACATGTATGCCACCGAGTCGCTGGACCCGATGATGGCAGCGGTATCGGCGCTGATCGTCTTTGTCACCCTGGGGCTGATGCTCTTGCTCGACAAGGTCTATGGCCTGGACCGCATCTTGATCGGCAAGCACTAACATGGCACACGCAAGCCCCCTTTTGCCTGCTGGCCAGCTGGTGCGCCTCAAGGAACAGGGCCGCTCGCCGCTGCACTTTGTGCTCAACGGCCAGCCGGCCCAGGCGCTGCAGGGCGACACGGTGCTGACTGCCGTGCTCACCCAATCAGCCCAGCTGCGTACCCACGAGTTTGCCCACAGCCCACGCGCCGGTTTTTGCATGATGGGCGCCTGCCAGGATTGCTGGGTCACCCTGGGCGGCGAACAGGCCGGCCGCAAGCTGCGCGCCTGCTCCACCCTGCTGCAAGCGGGCATGCAGGTGTGTACCAGTGCAGAGGCCGTGGCCGCTGCGAACGCGACAAATGCCACCCAGGTGCACCCATGATCGGCAGCGATTTCTACCTGGACGACCCCCGGCCCGCAGACGGCCCGCCCGTCATCGTGGGCGCCGGGCCTGCCGGCATCCGCGCCGCGCAGACCTTGCTGGCCCACGGCCTGCGCCCGGTCGTCATTGACGAAGCGCCCCAGGCCGGTGGCCAGATCTACCGCCGCCAGCCCGAGGGCTTTGGCCGCAGTGCCAAGGACCTGTATGGCTTTGAGGCCGGCCGCGCCAGCGACCTGCACCAGAGCTTTGACCGCCTGCGCCCGCAGCTGGACTACCGGCCCGACACCCTCGTCTGGAACGCCCAGGGCCATACCCTGGACCTGCTGCACACGGCGTGGCGCACGGCAGATACCCTGCGCTGGCGCGATCTGATTGTGGCCACCGGCGCCACCGACCGCGTGCTGCCCCTGCCGGGCTGGACCCTGCCGGGTGTCTACACCCTGGGCGGCGCCCAGGTGGCCCTCAAGTACCAGGGCTGTGCGATTGGCGACGCGGTGGTGTTTGCCGGCACCGGCCCCTTGCTCTACCTGGTGGCCTACCAATATGCCAAGGCCGGCGGCAGGGTGCTGGCGGTGCTGGACACCGCCCCGGCCGTGCAGCGCTACAAGGCGGCGCCTGCCATGCTGGCCCAGCCTGCGGTGGCGGCCAAGGGCGTGTATTTTTTGAGCTGGCTGATGTTCCACGATGTGCCGGTGCACCACGGGGTGCAGCTGCTGCGCGCCGAAGGTGCAGACCGGGTGCAGGCCCTGGTGTGGAAGGATGCGCAGGGTGCCGAGCAGCGCAGCGAATGCAGCGCCATCGGCCTGGGCTATGCGCTGCGGCCCGAGACCCAGCTGGCTGACCTGCTGGGTTGCGAGTTCGCCTTTGCTCCCTTGCACCGCTGCTATGTGCCGCAGATCGATGCCGACCGGCGCAGCAGCGTGCCGGGCGTCTACCTGGCCGGCGATGGCGCCGGCATCATGGGCGCCGATGCGGCCGAGATGTCCGGCGAGCTGGCTGCACTGGCTTTGCTGCAGGACCGGGGCATCAAGACCGATGCAGCGCGCCAGGCCCGGCTGCGCCAGCAGCTGGACAAGACCCAGCAGTTTCGCCAGGCGCTGGAGGTGGCGTTTCCATTCCCCGAAGACTGGGCGGCGCGCGCACCCGATGAACTGGTGGTCTGCCGCTGCGAGAACATCACGGCGGCTGAGCTGCGCAGCACGGCTGCCAGCCAGCCGCAGGGCGATATCAACCGCATCAAGGCGCTGTGCCGCGTTGGCATGGGCCGCTGCCAGGGCCGCATGTGCGGGGTGGCGGCGACCGAGATCCTGGCCGATACCTTGAAGGTGCCCGTGGCGCAGATAGGCCGCATCCGGGGCCAGGCGCCGATCAAGCCTTTGCCGCTGGACATGACCGTCGTGCAGCAGGACCAGGAGGCCAGCCATGGTTAAGCAACTGGCCACTGAGGTGGTGGTGATTGGCGGCGGCATCATGGGCGCCAGCACGGCGCTGTTTTTGCGCCAGCGTGGCATCCAGGTCACGGTGGTCGAGCGCGATCTCTGTGGCTCCCGCTCCAGCGGCGTCAACTTTGGTGGCGTGCGCCGCCAGGGTCGCTCGCTGGCGATGTTGCCGCTGTCGCAGCGCGCCCACCAGCACTGGGGGCGGCTGACCGCGCTGATCGGCACCGAGGCCGAGTACGAGCGCTCGGGCCACTTCAAGATTGCCCGTTCGCAGGCGGATATGGATGCGCTGCTGCACTATGCCGACAAGACGCGCGACTGCGGGCTGGATCTGCAGTTGCTCGATGGCGCAGCGCTGCAAAAGCGCTTTCCGGTGGGCGGCGCCAAGGTGGTGGGCGGCTCGTTCTGCCCCCATGACGGCCAGGCCAACCCGCGTATCTTGTCGCCCGCATTTGCCACGGCGGCTGCCCGGGCGGGGGCCCAGGTGTTTGAGCACACGCCCGTGCTGGAAGTGGCACACAATGGCCAGCGCTTTGTGGTGCGCACGCCCGAGATGGAGATCCGCGCGAATGTGGTGGTCAACGCCGCAGGCGCCTGGGCTGGCCAGTTTGCCGAGCAGTGCGGCGAGCCGGTGCCCATGCGCATACGCCCGCCTGCCATGGGCGTGACGGAGCCCTTGCCTTATTTTTTGCGTTGGAGCCTGGGCGTGGAGGGCGGCAGCATTTACTGCCGCCAGGTGCGCCGGGGCAATGTGGTGTTTGGTGGCGGGCCCGGCCTGGTGCTGGACGACACCCGCGCCCGCAACCGCCACACCACCGTCTGGGCGCAGCTGCCGCAGCTGGTGGAGCTGCTGCCCCAACTCAAGAACGCCCAGCTGATCCGCACCTGGAGCGGCAACGAGGGCGCCTTGCCCGATCACGAGCCCATCATCAGCGCCAGCAGCCGCCAGGCCGGCCTCTACCATGCCTTTGGCTTTGCCGGTGGGGGCTTTCAGCTGGGCCCCGGTGTGGGCGATGTGATGGCCGAGCTGATCGACCAGGGCCGCAGCAGCACGCCGATTGATGCTTTCCGTATAGACCGATTTAGCGACCCCGCATGTTCAACCTGAAAGGAATCCACATGTCTTCTTGGACGACGACCCTCAAAACCCCTGTGCGCGCCATCGCCCTGATGGCCTCTGTGGTGGCTGCGGCCAGCGCGGTGCAGGCGCAGACCAAAACCATCTACATCGGCATGAATGGCGGCAACATGGAGCGCACCTACTCGCAGTTCGTGTTCCCCGCTTTCGAGAAGGCCAACAATGTCAAGGTCGTCGTGGTGCCCGGCACCTCGACCGACATCCTGGCCAAGGCCCAGGCCTCCAAGGACAAGGCCCAGATGCAGGTCATGACCCTGGATGACGGCGTGATGTACCGCGCCATCAGCATGGGCCTGTGCGAAAAGCTCAAGCCCGCTGCCGGCTACAGCGAGATTCCGGACATCGCCAAGATCAAGGACAGCGCCATTGGTTTGTCGATGGGTCTGACCGGCCTGGCCTACAACACCAAGATGTTTGCCGACAAGGGCTGGGCCGCGCCTACGTCTTGGAACGACCTGGCGGACCCCAAGCTCAAGGGCAAGGTGGTCGTGCAATCGATGCCGGCATCGTCCTTTGGCCTGCATGCCTTCCTGATGTTCAACCGCATCAAGGGCGGCAACGAAAAGAACGTGGACCCGGCTTTCAAGGCCTGGCCCACGACCATTGGCCCGAATGTGGTGGAGTACATCCCCAATTCGTCCAAGGTGGTGGAGATGATGCAGGCCGGTGATGCCGCCATCTTCCCCTACACCTTGACGCAGGCCGAGCTGATGAAGTCCAAGGGCATCCCTATGGAATATGTGGCGCCCAAGGAAGGCGCCGTGGTGCTGATGACCGCCATGTGCGCACTCAACAACAACCCCGAGTCCGAGCTGGCCCAAAAGCTGGTGGAATACCTGGTGAGCCCCGAAGCCCAGGCCCTGGCGATGGAGAACGGCAGCTACAACCCCGTGAACCCCAAGACCAAGCTGCAAGGCAAGCCGGCTGAAGAGCAGAACAAGATGAACGCCATCTTGAAGAACGCGGTGGCGGTGGACTGGGATGTGGTCAACGCCGACCGCCCCGAGTGGAACAAGCGCTGGAACCGTACGGTGGAGCGCTGATCACCGGCAGGTGCCTGGCGCTAAGCGGCAAGCACCTGGTTGGAGAGGTCTGAGCAGCTGCCAACGCATGCCCTCGTCTGGGCGGCGCTGGCAGCTTTTTTACTTGGCGCCTTGGCCCAGCTGCTGCCCATTCACGGTCTGACCGTAGAGCGAGAATTCGCTGTCGTGGAACTGTTTACGCGTGTCCGCAACGTTGCCGGTAAAGCGCGGGTCTTGCGGGCGCTCGTGGCTGTTGATGTAGGTCGCCACATCCCAGGCGTCCTGGTCGCTGAGGGTATTGGCCTTGCCCAGCGGCATATTGGCCTTGATAAAGCCGGTGGCCTTGTCCACCTCATGCATGCCGGCGCCCCAGTTGTAAGACTGCTTGCCCCACAGCGGCGGGAAAACCTGCACATCGCCGCTGCGCTGGCCCTGGCCGTCATCGCCGTGGCAGAGCGCGCATTGGGCGGTAAACACCTTTTGGCCGCGTGCGTAGTCGGGTGCCTGTGCGGGCTTGGCCACCTTGGGGTAGCTGGCGCCGGGCAGCTTCTCTCCCACCGGCGCGCCCTTGGACATCCAGTAGGCATAGGCCTCCAGCGCCACCAGCACCTCATCGCCATGGGGTGGGGCCTTGCCGTTCATGCTGTACATAAAGCAGCCGCGCAGCCGCTCGGAGAAGGTGTCCACGCTCTTGGTTTTGCTGCGGTAGGCGGGGTATTGGGTGTAGGCGCCCCACAGCGGCGCGGAATGAGCGGCCCGCCCGGCATCCAGGTGGCAGTTGACGCAGTTGAGGGTGTTGCCGACAAAGGCCTTGGCCTGCGTGCTGGTGTGCAGAAAAATCTGCTCGCCCCGGCGTATCACATCGCCCATGGGGCCTTCGGGGATGGCATCGACTGCGGGTGGCTTGAAGGCCGTGGTGCTTGCGGTAGCGGTTGCTGCGACAGCTGCCGTGGCAGCTGCGGTAACCGTTTTCGCGGCATCCGATGGCGAAGCTACAGGCGTTGTTGGCGCAGGGCTGGCGCTTGCCGCAGCTGGCCGGGAGGTCGGGGCTGGGGCCGCTGCTGCAGGGCGTGGATCTGTCAGCTCGCGCATGCTCTTGTTCACCTGCACGCCAAAGCTGATGGCGGCCACGAGCACGATGGCGACGACGACGACCACAAAGATCTTGAGGGCTTGCCATTCATTGTGCTGGGTGCGGGCTTGTTCCTCGGGCGTTGCAACATGGTTGGGGCGTTGGTAGTCCATGGGGTGCTCCGCTTAAGGCTTGGCCGTGCCGGATGTGCCGGCGTAGTACTGGGCGATGGCGCTGACATCGTCGGCGCTGAGCTTTTTGGCAATGCCCTCCATCAAGCCCTGCGGGCCGGGCGGGCGGCTGCCTTGTTTCCAGGCATCGATCTGCGCTTGCATATAGCTGGCGCTGAGCTTGGCAATGGCCGGGAAATGCTCGCCCACCCCCGCGCCGCCTGGCCCGTGGCAGCTGGCACAAGCGGGCACGCCATCTTGCTGTCGGCCACGCTCCACCAGCCAGGCGCCTTTGTCTTTGGCATCGGCCTTGCCTGCGGTGGCGGCAATGCCGGTTGGCAGGCTGGCAAAGTAAGCCACTACATCGGCACGCTCCTGCGCTTTCAAAGCTTGGGCGATGGGCGCCATGATGGGGTTGCTGCGAGAGCCATCGGCAAACGCCTCTAACTGGCTGCGCAAATACGCTGCGCCCTGGCCCGCCAACGGTGGGAACACCGCCATGCCCTGGCCTTGGGCACCATGGCAGCTTGCACAAGAGGCGACCGTGGGCGGCAAGCCGTTGTTGGCGATCCGCTCGCCTTGCTGGGGATTGGCCGTTTGGGCCTGGGCGGCGGCGCAGAGCAGCAGCGCCAATGGCCAAGCAGCGCCAAGCCGGCGCATGTGGCGTGTAGGGTGGTGTCTCATCGTGTTATGGCTGTAGTTTTGACCCATGGTAGGCATAAAGCGCCACTCGCTGTGTCGGCCAATGCCCCCTGTGCGGCACCCCGGCGCGCATAAAAAAAGCCGCTGGGTAGCG
>JAVWTB010000023.1:0-43397 GCA_036667955.1 Comamonas sp. | reverse complement strand
TTGTGCAGAGCATCGGGCTGGATTAAGAGGGCTTGTATGTTTACAGGTGCCGGGGTGAGGCCTTAGAGCCGTAATCAGCTGTTGTGCAGACTGACCGCGTTAGAACCCTCCCATCCCACCTTACAGCGTCGATAAGAAACTGAGCAGCGCGCAGCCCTGAGGCTGTGTGACTGCCGATCTGAAGGCAAGCCAACGCACATTGATGGCGTCCTTCATATCGAACCGCTTAAACAAGGCCTGGCGCTTGGTCACGGACACGTGCGGCAGTCGAGGCTGCGATCTCCACCAAGGCCACACCCCGACAAGAAGCAATTCAGCGATGCGCTAAGAGCACATCCCCCAGACGAAGAAAAACCCCTGAATGCGAGCACTCAGGGGTTTGATTCTTGGCGGAAACGGAGGGATTCGAACCCTCGATGAGGCTCTACACCCCATACTCCCTTAGCAGGGGAGCACCTTCGGCCACTCGGTCACGTTTCCAATACAGCTATTCTAACCTGAAAATTTAGGCCGATTTGGAAACTTCTTCAGAATCCAAACCAAAAGCGGTGTGCAGTGCGCGCACAGCCAGTTCCAGGTACTTTTCGTCGATGACGACCGAGGTCTTGATCTCGGAGGTCGAGATCATCTGGATGTTGATGCCCTCTTCGGCCAGTGCACGGAACATGGTCGATGCCACGCCCACATGGCTGCGCATGCCGATACCGACAATGCTCACCTTGCAGATGCTGGGGTTGCCAATGACTTCGTCGGCGCCGAGCTTGGGCACGACTTCTTCGCGCAGCAGCTCCATGGTACGGTTGAAGTCAGCCTGGTTGACGGTGAAGCTGAAGTCCGTCTTGCCGTCCTTGCCGATGTTCTGCAGGATCACGTCCACATCGATGTTGGCATCGGCCACGGGACCCAGGATCTGGTAGGCGATACCGGGGGTGTCTGGCACGCCACGGACCGAGATTTTGGCTTCGCTGCGGTTGAAAGCGATGCCCGATACGAGGGCCTTTTCCATCTTTTCGTCTTCCTCAAATGTGATCAGAGTGCCCGATTTGGCCTCTTCATCCAATGCAATATCCCAGGGCGTGAAGCTGGACAGCACACGCATAGGCACTTTGTACTTGCCGGCAAATTCCACCGAGCGGATCTGCAACACCTTGGAGCCCAGGCTCGCCATCTCCAGCATTTCTTCAAAGCTGACGGTCTTGAGGCGCTGTGCGGCGGAGACCACGCGTGGATCCGTGGTGTAGACACCATCAACGTCGGTATAGATCAGGCATTCAGCGGCCTTGAGGGCGGCAGCCACGGCGACAGCCGAGGTGTCCGAACCACCACGGCCCAGGGTCGTGATATTGCCGTTGGCGTCAATACCCTGGAAGCCCGTCACGATGACCACACGGCCGGCATCCAGATCAACCCGCACGCGCTGGTCGTCGATCGATTCAATGCGCGCTTTGGTGTAGCTGTCGTCGGTGCGCACCGGCACTTGCCAGCCTGCGTAGCTCACCGAGGGCATGCCCTCGGCCTGCAGCGCAATGGCCAGCAAGGCGGAAGAAGCCTGCTCGCCAGTAGCGGCCAGCATGTCTAACTCGCGGTAATAGGATTTGTCTGCGCGGCTGGGTGCCAGCTCACTGGCCAGGCCCAACAGACGGTTGGTTTCGCCACTCATGGCGCTAGGCACCACCACCATCTGGTGGCCAGCCCTTGCCCACTTGGCGACGCGTTTGGCGACATTGCGGATGCGCTCGGGGGAGCCCATCGACGTGCCGCCGTACTTATGAACGATCAGTGCCATTGAATATCACGATGACGAAACACGAAGCTCGGCGTTGATGCAAAGTGTTTTGGCACGCCGTCGGAATCGTACATTAGTCAGACCAAAACTGGCGGATTGTACCAATCGATGACATCTCTGTGGCGCTGTATATACCCACGGCCCACTTTTATATGGATTTGGTGGCCCCGTGTGGTGCAGCGCTGCAGTTGCTGCAGCAGTTGTGCCAGCTGCGCAGCACTGGGGGTTTGGCCATGCGCGCTGCGCAGCCAATAGCGCAAGACATTGGCCATGCGGGCGGCAGACAGGGCCTGCAGCGCGCTGATGCACGGCGGTGCGCCGGTGCTTGCCAGATCCATCCGCGCCAGGTCGTCAAGCAGCTCAGCTGCCTGCGCCGCATTGGCACTGCTGCGCGCCACGGTCTGCGCGATTTGCGGAAAGGCCTGTGCCAAGCCCGGCATCACCTGGTTGCGGATGCGGTTGCGCGTGTAGCGGCTGTCGGTATTGCTGGGGTCTTCCACCCAGGCAATGCCCAGCGCAGTCAGATCAGCGCGAATCTGCGCGCTGCCCAGCGCCAGATAAGGTCGCGCCCAGTGCAGCCCCGCGCGCTCCCACTGCGGGCGCATGCCCGCCAAACCGGCAACGCCCGCACCGCGTGACAGCGCCAGCACAACAGTCTCCACTTGGTCGTCAGCATGCTGTGCCAGTGCGATGGTCTGGATACCGCCCTGCCCGCCTTCAGCGGCCGCCAATGCAGCTCCGGCCAGCGCCTGGTAGCGGGCAATGCGCGCTGCGTCCTCGGGGCTCTGGCCGGGTTGCGGGTGCGCGTTCACCGCCACCACCTGCAAAGGCACATCCCAAGCAGCACATTGGGCGCGGCAATGCGCCTCAAAAATACTGGCCGCCGCCTGCAGGCCGTGGTTGATATGGATGGCATGCACCTGGCCGGGGTAGCGCTGCTGGCAGGCCCAGAGCAAGGCGGTCGAATCCGCTCCGCCGCTGTAGGCCACGGCCAGCGGCAGTGCAGGCTGCCAGCCCTTCAAGGCCGCAAGAATAGCGGGCTCAGCCATGGCCACCGCCCCCTAGCAAAAAGCCTCCGCAAAGGGAGGCTTGGCAGCAGCGGCGCAGCATCAGATGCGCGCTGCAGCACACATCAGTGTTCAGCCTTGGTGTCCGAGAAACGGCCATAGCTTTGCAGGCGCTCGTAGCGGCGGTCCAGCAGCTCGGTGGGCTTGAGGTCAGCCAGTTGGCGGAAGGCATCGCTCAGGCCGCGCTTGAGCAGGGCCGCCATTTGCTTGTGGTCGCGGTGGGCGCCGCCCACCGGTTCGTGGATGATCTTGTCGATCAGGCCCAAGGCCTTGAGGCGGTGCGCGGTGATGCCCATGGCGTCGGCCGCTTCCTGGGCCTTGTCGCTGGTCTTCCACAGAATGGAAGCGCAGCCTTCGGGGCTGATGGTCGAGTACACCGAGTACTGCATCATCAACACCTGGTCGGCCACCGAGATACCCAGCGCGCCGCCCGAACCACCTTCACCGATGATGGTGGAGATGATGGGCACTTCCAGCTGCGCCATTTCATAGATGTTGCGGCCAATGGCTTCAGACTGGCCACGCTCTTCTGCCTCGATGCCGGGATAGGCGCCGGGAGTGTCCACAAAGGTGAACACCGGGAGCTTGAACTTCTCGGCGGTCTTCATCAGGCGCAGCGCCTTGCGGTAGCCTTCGGGCTTGCTCATGCCAAAGTTGCGCAAGGTGCGCTCCTTGGTGTCGCGGCCCTTTTGGTGGCCCACCACCATGCAGGGGTTGCCATTGAAGCGCGCCAGTCCGCCCACGATGGACAGGTCATCGGCAAAGTGGCGATCGCCATGCATCTCGACAAAATCGGTGAAGATCTCGTTGACGTAATCCAGGGTATAGGGACGCTCGGGATGGCGCGCGATCTTGGTGATCTGCCAGGGTGAGAGTTCGCTGTAGATGTCCTTGGTCAGCTGCTGGCTTTTTTTGCTGAGCTGGTCAATCTCTTCAGAGATATCGACTGCGCTTTCGCTTTGCACATAGCGCAGTTCATCAATTTTGGTTTCCAGCTCCGCAATCGGTTGCTCGAAATCCAGGAAGGTTCTTTTCGCCAAAATGATTCTCCTCGGGAAGCGCTGCAGGCAGCCTTCTCATAACGACCGACAGTGTAACCGCATGCGGTCAAGCCCGGTCAATCTGCATCCTGCCCCAGTGGCATGGCATTTTGGGAGCGCCAGATCAGCCAGGCCGCCACACTCGCCCAGGGCTGCCAGGCCTGGGCCACCTCGCGCGCATCGCTGCGGCTGACAGCCTCGCCAGAAAAATAATGGTCGCTGATGCCCTGCAGCAGCGCCGCATCATCAATGGCCAGCACATTGGGCCGCCCCAGGTGGAACAGCAAAAACATCTCTGCACCCCAGCGGGCTACCCCGCGCTGGGCCAGCAGCTGCTCGATGGCGGCATCGTCATCCACATGCACCCAGGACAGCGCATCCTTGGGCTCTTGTACAAACCATTGGGCCAAATCGCGCAGATAGCCCAGCTTGCGCTGGGGCAGGCGGATCGCCTTGGCTGCCTCGTCGCTCAGCGCCAGCAAGCCCTTGGGCGTAGTGGCGCCAGGCAGGGCCGTCAGCCGCTTCCACAGCTGCCGCGCCGATGTCTCGGACAGCTGCTGCCACACGACGGAGCGCATGAGCATCGCAAAGCCATCGGCTTCGCGGCGCAGCATCTCGCCGGCATACAGGGGCACCAACCGGCGCATCACCCGGTCTTTGCGGGCCAGGTGCTTGCAGGCCACGGCCCAATCGTCCGCAGACAGCGGCTTGTTGCTGATACCTGGCATGCCGCTAGGCCCGTTCGCGCAGGAATGCGAATGGGCGCAGAGCCCCACAAGCAGACATCAAGAAACCGCCTGGACGACCGTCCAGCTTGTGCCCTGCGCAGAGTCCTTGAGCTCCACCCCCTGGGCCAGCAGTGCTGCGCGGATACGGTCGGACTCCGCATAGTTTTTGTCTGCCTTGGCAGCGGCACGCAGGGCGATTTGCGCCTCAATATACGCGGCATCCACGCTGGCACCGGCTTGCAGATAGGCAGCCGGATCGGCCTGCAACAGACCCAGGGTTGCAGCCAGCGCCTTGAGCAGGCCCGCCACCGCAGGCGATTTGCTGCGGTTGACTTCAGCAGCCAGCTCAAACAGCACGGCCACGGCTTCGGGCGTGCCAAAGTCCTCGTCCATCGCCGCTTTGAAGCGCGCCGCGCTCGGGTGGCTCCAGTCGATGGCCACCGGCTCGGCGGCCACCAGGCTCAGCGCGGTATAGAGGCGCTTCAAGGCATTGCGGGCATCGTCCAGGTGCACATCGCTGTAGTTCAGCGGGCTGCGGTAATGGCTGCGCACCACAAAAAAGCGCACCGTCTCAGCGTCGTAGCGCTTGAGCACATCGCGAATCGTGAAGAAATTGCCCAAGGACTTGGACATCTTCTCGTTGTCGACGTTGATGAAGCCGTTGTGCATCCACAGCTTGGCCAACTGCTTGTCGTGCGCGCCTTCGCTCTGGGCAATCTCGTTTTCGTGGTGGGGAAACTGCAGGTCCGCGCCGCCACCATGGATATCAAAGGTCTCGCCCAGCAGCGCGCAGCTCATGGCTGAGCATTCGATGTGCCAGCCGGGGCGGCCCGTGCCGTAGCTGCTCTGCCACTTGGCCTCATCGGGCTCAGTCGCCTTGGCGCTCTTCCACAGCACAAAATCCAGCGGGTCTTGCTTGCCATCCTGCACGGCCACGCGTTCGCCGGCGTTGAGCTCATCGAGCGACTTGCCCGACAGCTGGCCGTAACCCGGGAACTTGCGCACGGCATAGTTCACATCACCGCCCTCGGTGCGGTAGGCCAGGCCTTTGGCTTCCAGCTGCGAGATGATGGACAGCATCTGCGGCACGTATTCAGTCGCACGGGGCTCGTGCGTGGGCCGCTCGATGCCCAGCGCATCGGCATCCTGGTGCAGGGCCTCAATCATGCGGTCGGTCAGGCTGCGAATGGTCTCGCCGTTTTCCACTGCGCGGCGGATGATCTTGTCTTCAATGTCGGTGACATTGCGCACATAGGTCACCTTGAGGCCACTGACGCGCAACCAGCGCTGCACCACATCAAACGCCAGCATCGAGCGCGCATGTCCCAGATGACACAGGTCATAGACCGTCATGCCGCATACATACATGCGGACATGGCCCTGCTCAATCGGAACAAATGACTCCAGCGCACGCGAAAGCGTGTTGTAGATGCGCAAACTCATGAAAAATTAGCGTGGTAAAGGTTGAGAGAGGGAACGACGCCTAGCGCCTCATCCCGGTCCGCGCCCATTCCATTGGGCGAGGGTTTTGCAGCGCCAGCCTGGGCACAGCAGCCCGGCATGGATCGCCGAACGGTGTATGGTAGCTGATGCCATGCCCTGCAAACCATGGCCGCCCGTCGTTCCGGGGCACCAGGCCCCTCAGCTACAATGCGCTGCAGTATAAGCCTGCAGGCCACATGCACGCGCTCACCGCGCTCGAACCCTATGAAGTTAGTCAGTTGCCTTTTCTCTCCCCTGATGCCCCGTGCCGCCTTGCTGGCGCTTGCGCTGAGCTGCAGCGCCGCCTACGCGGACGAATACGCGGCAGTGGAAAAGCTGATCCAGTCCGGCCAGACCGCCTTGGCACTGGAGCAGCTCGAACCCAAGATCCAGCAAGCCCCGCGTGACCCGCAGTGGCGCTTTTTGCAAGGTGTGGCCCAGATGAACGCAGGCCAGCGCGATACCGCGACCGCTACCTTCGAAAAGCTGGTGCAGGACTACCCCGAGCTGCCCGAGCCCTATAACAACCTGGCCGTGCTCTACGCGCAGAACAACCAGCTGGAAAAAGCCAGCCGCGCGCTGCAAGATGCCGTACGCGCCAACCCGGGTTACGCCACCGCCTATGAAAACCTGGGCGATATCTATATCCGCCTGGCCGAGCAGGCACTGAGCAAGGCCAGCACGCTGGCGCCAGCCCAGCAAAGCCGGTTGCAGCCCAAGATCAGCAGCCTGCGCCTGCTGGTGACCCGGGCCCAACCTGCAGCTGCGGCTGCCGCTACCCCTGCAGCAGAGCCTGACGCAAAAAAGTAAGGGCCTTGCCTTGAATCTTGCGCCGATGGCCCTCAACTCGGTGCAAACGCAGTCGGTGCAACGCACACCGTGCAACGCCGATGATTTGCGCGCAGCGCAGGATGCCTTGCGGACCCCGCAGCGCCCTGCCCTGGCCATCTACCGTATTCAACGACAGAGGAAACCGATGCCTTCCAAACGACACACTCTTTCCATTCTGGGCGGCCTGGCACTGGCCGGCGGCATGTTGCTGACCAGCGCTGCGCATGCAGCGGACCAGCCCCGCGTGAAACTGACCACCTCGATGGGCGACATCGTGGTGGAGCTGAATCCGGAAAAAGCGCCCAAAACGGTGGCCAACTTCCTGCAGTACGTGGACGACAAGTTCTACGACGGCACCATCTTCCACCGCGTGATCGGCAACTTCATGATCCAGGGCGGTGGCTTCACCCCCGACATGCAGCAAAAGCCTGCGCGCTCGCCGATCCCGCTGGAGGCCAACAACGGCCTCAAGAACAACACCTACACCATTGCGATGGCCCGTACCGCGGTGCCTGATTCGGCCACCGCCCAGTTCTTCATCAATGTGCAGAACAACGATGCGCTGAACGCCAGCGGCAATGGCAACGGCTATGCCGTTTTCGGCAAAGTCATCAGCGGCAATGATGTGGTCGACAAGATCAAGGCCGTGGAAACCGGCAATGCCGGCCCGCACCAGAATGTGCCCAAGACCCCGGTCGTCATCAAGTCGGCCACTGTCGTCAAGTAAATGGCTTTGCAGCTGGCCTCAACCCTCGCCAACTGCGCCCTTCCCACCTTTCTCAACAGGAAAAACACCATGAGCAATCCACAAGTTGAACTGCATATCAAAGACCACGGCGTGATCACGCTGGAGCTGGACGCAGACAAAGCCCCCAAGTCCACCGAAAACTTTCTGAGCTATGTGAAGAGCGGCCACTACGACGGCACCATCTTCCACCGCGTGATCAACAGCTTCATGGTCCAAGGCGGCGGCTTTGCATCGGGCATGGACCAAAAGTCCACCCAAGCCCCTATCCAGAACGAAGCCCAAAATGGCCTGAAGAACGACCAGTACACCGTAGCCATGGCCCGCACCAGCGACCCCCACTCGGCAACGGCCCAGTTCTTCATCAACGTCGCCAAGAACGACTTCCTCAACCACACCTCGCCGACGCCTAGCGGCTGGGGCTATGCCGTGTTCGGCAAAGTGGTCAAGGGCAACGACGTGGTCGACAAGATCAAGGCCGTCAAGACCGGCTCCAAGGGCATGCACCAAGACGTGCCCAAGGAAGAGCTGCTGATCGAAAAGGCTGTGGCGCTGTAATAGGCCACGACCATTGGCATGGACAGCCCGACCAACTCTAGCGCCGCAGATCCCCATGAGGCACTGCGTGCCCAGTTGGCCACCACGGCAGTCCATGCCTTCGCTGCGCCGCCCGCCTGGCGCAGCATCGAATTTATCTCCGATCTGCATCTGCAACCCCAGCTGCCGCTGACACTGCGCAGCTGGCAGCAGTATTTGCAGGCCAGCACCGCCGATGCGATCTTCATGCTGGGCGATTTGTTCGAAGCCTGGGTGGGCGACGACGCCCTGGATGAGACCGGCAGCTTTGAGGCAGAATGCGCCCAGACCTTGCGCCAGGCCAGCGGCCAGCGCGCGCTCTTCTTCATGCATGGCAACCGCGACTTTCTAGTAGGCGCACACTTTGCCCAATGCACCGGCATGCCATTGCTGCCTGACCCCAGCTGTATTGATTTTCTCGGCCAGCGCTGGCTGCTCAGCCATGGCGATGCGCTCTGCGTGGAAGATACCGACTACCAGCGCTTTCGCGCCGTGGCGCGCAGCCCCGCCTGGCAGCAGCAGATTCTGGCCCAACCGCTGGCCCAGCGCCGCCAGTTGGCCGGCGCCATGCGCAGCCAAAGCGAGGCGCGCCGCATGCGCGAGGTGATCACCGCCGATGTGGACACCCAAGCAGCCCTGGCCTGGTTGCACACGGCCCAGGCCCCCACGCTGATCCACGGCCACACCCACCGCCCCGCCAGCCATCCGCTGGATGCAGACCACCAGCGCGTAGTGCTGACCGACTGGGACACCGACCTGGAACCCGCCCGCGCCGAGGTGCTGCGTATTGACGCCTCGGGTCTGCAGCGCATCGCGCTGGCAGATTACCTGGCCCAGCCGCCGCAGCCAGGACGCTGAGATGGCGTGGCTGCACCGCACCTGGTCCCGGTTGCGCGCGCTGGCGCGCCCTGTGCCGGAGATACCCGCCGCCCTGTGGCTGCAGGTGCTACTAAAATACCCGTTCCTCCAAGCGCTGTCGCTCGAAGAAAAGGCCAAGCTGCGCGCCCTCAGCGCGCTGTTTCTGCGCCAAAAGCAGTTCTCCGGCGCCCATGGCCTGGTGGTGAGCGATGCGATGGCGCTGACCATTGCCGCACAGGCCTGCGTGCCCCTGCTCCACCGGGGTGAGGCGCGGCAGGCCATCGCGCTCTACGATGATTTTGTCGGCATTGTCGTGCACCCGGGCACCATGGTGGCCGCCAGAGACATGCATGACGAGGCTGGCCTCATCTCGCACCGGCGCATGATGCTGGAAGGCGAGGCCATGCAGCATGGCCCCGTCACCTTGAGCTGGGCTGCGATTGCACAAGACCCGTTGCAGCAAAACGAGCGCGGCACCAGTGTCGTCATCCATGAGTTCTGCCACAAGATCGATATGCGCAATGGTGGTGCCGACGGCTACCCCTCGCTGCCCGGCCATTTTCTGGGCCTGGCCAGTGCGGCAGAGGCACGCCAGACCTGGGAGCGCAGCTGGACATCGGCCTTCCAGGCCTTTGGCCACGCGATTGCCAAATCCCAGCGCTTTGGCGAGCCCGCCCCATGGTTGGACAGCTACGGCGCCACGGCCCCGGCCGAGTTCTTTGCGGTGGCCTGCGAGGCCTTCTTTGTCAACCGCAGCCAGTTCGCCCAGGAATGGCCACAGCTCGACCGTATGCTGGCCGGCCTGTTCAGGCCTGACGCGGGCCGCCCTGACGCCCGCTAAACACCGAAGTTAAACGCCCTTCGCCTGCGTCAGCGCCTGCAGCCAGGCCATGCTCTCCTGCAACTCTTGCGGGTGCAGCTCATGGCGACAGGGGTACTCGTGGTACGCCAAGTCAACAGGCGTAGCTTGCAGCGACGCGCGGATCGCATGGGCCTGCGCCAGCGGAATCACATTGTCGGCAGTGCCATGGCTGATCCAGGCCTTGCGCCCGACCAGTTGCTCTGGGGTGACCTGCTCTGCCGCAATCTCCGGCAGCAGACGGCTGTGCCACACCATGATCGCCTGCAGCAGCTGGGGCTGGGTCAGCAGCGCCGACAGCGACATGATGCCGCCCTGGCTAAAGCCACCCACCACTACCCGCTCGGCCGGTATCTGCAAGGCCCGGGCCGCCTCAGCGCAGGTCTGTGCCACCAGCGCACGGCTGGCTTTTTCCTGCGCGGTATCGATGGTGCGGCTGCCATCGGGGTTCACACCAAACTGGAACCAGGCATAGCTGCTGGGCCCCAGGGTGTAAGGCGCGCGCAGGCTCAGCACATGGAAGGCCGGCGGCACCATGCCCGCCAGGCCAAACAAATCTTGCTCATTGCTGCCCACGCCGTGCATCAGCACCAACAGCCAGGGGGCCGTGGTGTCAGGCGCAGCAGCGCGGTACAAGTGGTGAAGGGGGAGATTCAACATGGCAGCCTTGGTCGAAAAAATGGCTGCATCGTACCGCAGCCATGTTGATTGCGCTGGGCAGGTTTATTGCCTAGGGTGCTTGGCCACCCAGGCCAGGAAGTGGTCCATATAGTTGCGCAAAAACTTTTCGCTGGCCTCGGCCACCTTGCCATCGGCGCTGACCAGGCCATCTGTCCAGCGGATAAAGCCCTCCGGCTGCGCCATGGTCGGCATATCCAGAAACACGATGATATTGCGCAGATGCTGCTGGGCCATGGCCGATGCCGGGCCACCGGTCGAGGTACCGATCACCGCAGCAGGGATGCCGTTCCATGCGCCACTGCCATAAGGGCGGCTGGCGCCATCGAGCGCGTTTTTCAGATAAGCCGGCACCGAGCGGTTGTGCTCCGGCGTCACCAGCAAAATGCCGTCCTTGCCGCGCACCTTGTCTTTGAAGGCGGTAAAGGCGGCCGGGTAGGCATCGGCATCATCATCGCGGTTGTAGATGGGCAGCGCGCTCAGATCGAGGAACTCGAAATCCGCCTGGTCTTGCACCAGGTTCACCAAGCCATGGGCCAGTTGCTTGTTGATGGAGGTCTTGCTGTTGCTGCCAACGATCACGCCGATTTTGGGTTTTGCCACGGTCATTCTCACTTTCCAGACATGCTGAGGGGATGAAACCTTGAGGTTATACCCCGGCGTGGTGAGCCGCCATGTAGGCCAAGGCGCGTAGCGCTGCCGCCTTGGTCTGCGCCATCAGCGCTGGCAGGCTTGGGCCGCATCCAGCTTCCAGACTTGGGTGGTGCCCAGGTGCAAGTCTGGCGCTGCTGCCACCCATCCCGGCCATCGCCGCTGCGCTGCCTCGGCACTGCCCACCACCCACAGGCGCTGCTGCGGATGGGCGCAGGCATAGGCCTGCAAGCCCTGGGTATTCAGCAGCAGCGCGCTGCCCAGTTGCGGGTCAAAGGCAGCGGCATCCGTCAACTCCTTCTTCCAGTTGTCGGCCTGCTGGCCCTCCGCTTTCCAGTCATCTACGACCAGCGGCGGCGCAGCCATGGCGGGCATGTAAAAAGGCACTTCGTAGTACAGGTGCTCCAGCATCACCAGCTGGTCGGCCGACTGCACGGGCAAGCTGCGCAACGCCCGCCATTGGGCCTTGGCAGGCACAGCCACGGTACCCAAAACCACCGCCAACAACACACACAAGAGCGCTGCCAAAGCCGCCACATGCCGGTCCCAGCGCTGCCAGCCGGCCGCCTGCACCAGCCGCACCACCCCATAGGCCAGCGGTGGCAGCGCAGGCAGCACGTAGCCGACAATCTTGCTGTGCGGTATGGAGAAGAACACCACCACCACTGCGAACCACACCAGCATCAGCCGGTCCAGGCTACGTAACATGGCCGGTGCTGCATGGCCTGGGACCACCACGCTCCGGCGCTTCCAACAGCGCCAGCCAGCAGCCAAGGCCCAGCCCGTCCAGGGCAAGGCCGCCAGCGCAATCACCGCGCCATAAAACCACCAGGGCTGCGGATTGTTGAAGCTGCTGCCGGTATAGCGCTGAAAGTGCTGGGTCACAAAAAAGTAATGGAAGAAGCCGCCATGGCGCTGCTGCGCCATCCATACCCAAGGCCCTGCAATCAGCAGCACGGGCAGCCAAGCGGCCGCATGCAGCGGCAGCCACCATTGGCGCCAACGCCGCTCCCAGACCAGCCATAGGGCCCATACCAGGCCTGGCAGCACCAGTGCAATAAGGCCCTTGGCCAAAAAACCCAGCCCGGCCCAGACGCCAGCAGCTGCCAGCCAGCCCAACCAAGCCATGCCCGGGTTCTGGCCCGTCGCCTGGCGCGCTTCCAAGCTGGCCATCGCGGCACTGCAGATGCAGGCCGTCAAACACCCGGCCAGCAACATATCCATATTGGCGTACTGTGCAGCCATGTAGGTATAGGGCATGGTCACCAGCACCACCGCAGCGGCCACGGCCAGCGCCTGGCTGGCATAGCGCTTGAGCAAAACCAACAAGGACATGGCCGCCAGCCATGCGCCTAGCAGCGACGGCAGACGCGCCACCCACTCATGCACCCCTGCAAGCTCGAAGCCCGTAGCGGCCAGCCAGTAATACAGTGGCGGCTTGTGGAAAAAAGGCAGGCCGTTGAGCGCTGGCGTCACCCAATCGCCGCTGCGCAGCATCTGCAAAGCAGCCACCGCATAGCGCCCCTCATCGGGATCGCTGAGCGGCCGCAGCCAAGCCAGCGCCAGCAGCCAAACGCCCATCAAAAGGGCCATGGTGGCCTCCATCGTCCAGGCAAAGCGGGCGGGCGCCGCCCGTGCAATAGCATGGCTGTGCATGGCCTATTCCACCGATGCGGCTTGCGACGACTGCAGCGGCACTGCCGGTTTCTGCAGCGACGGATCTGCGCGCTCCTGCACCAACGGGCTGGCATAACGCCACACCCAGCCGTACAGGCCGGCCATTACCAGGCCCAGCGCTGCACCTGCAGCGATATCGAACGGAAAATGCACACCGCTGTACACCCGGCCCCAGCTCACGGCCAGCGCCACGGCCACAATGACTGAGCCGCCCAGGCGCAGCTGCCGCAGCCACAGCAGGCAAAAGCCCAGGGTAAAGAGTGAACTGGCATGCGCGCTAGGTAAAGATCCCCGGGCGGCATGGTCAATATAGGCGGGGCTGAGCCCCATGACGAAGGGGCGAGGATGCCCCACCCAGATGGCAAGCCGGTGCGCCAACAGCACAGCAGCAGCGCAGCACAGCATGCTGCCCAGCAGATACAGGCGGTCGGCGGGTCGCTTCCACCACAGCCACAGCAGTGCGGCCCCTGCCAGTGCAACGCCGTCCATGCCCAGCCAGCGGGCCAATTCCAACACCCAAGCCGTGGGTGCAAAGCCCCCGGCCATCCATGCAAACCATTGCAGATTCAATGCGTCCATCGCAAGCCCCTAGCGCAGAAGGCCGCTCTGGATGGGAGTTCACCCCGCAACAGCACAGTCCGCAGGTGGGCACTGTGGCGGTGGGAGCTTACCGATGTCTTAATGCATGGAAAAAGGGAAAAACTGCCTAAACGCGGCTGTCCTGCACCACGGCGCCAGCGGCAATGGTGATCACGCGCTGGCACTGGGCGGCAATGGCCCGGTCGTGCGTGACCATGATCAAGGTGGTGCCCGCTTCGCGGTTCAGGTCCATCACCAGCTGCATTACCGCCTCGCCGGTGGCAAAGTCCAGGCTGCCGGTGGGCTCGTCGGCCAGCAACACGGCAGGCTGCACCACAAAGGCACGGGCCAGTGCCACGCGTTGCTGCTCGCCACCCGACAACAGTTTGGGGTAATGCGACAGGCGCTGCCCCAGGCCCACGCGCTCAAGCATGGCTGTCGCTTGCTTGCGTGCATCGCGCTGGCCTGCCAGTTCGAGGGGCAGCATCACATTTTCCAGCGCCGTCAAATTGCCCATCAATTGAAAGTTCTGAAACACAAAGCCCATCGTGCGTGCGCGCAGCGCGGCACGGTCATCCTCGCTCAGCGCAAAGATGTCCTGACCCGTCACCCGCACTGTCCCCACGCTGGGGGTGTCGAGGCCAGCCAGGATCGACAGCAAGGTGCTTTTGCCCGAGCCCGATGCACCGACAATGGCGACGGTCTCCCCTTGGGCGATGCTAAAGTCCACATCGCGCAGAATGGTCAAACTGCCGGTCGAATCCGAGACCGATTTACCCAGGCCCTGGGCCACCAACACCGCTTCGGGCGTCTGCGATTGAGAAAGCACTGCATCTGTCATGACAACCAATCTCTCCTCCAATGATCGAACACCCGCCACACGACGCCGGTGTCTGCGCAGCATCGTAGCCTTGTCAATGATGACCTCCGTCGCTATAGGTTTTACAGCACAGGCGGCTGCGCCACAGACGCCTGCCACGATTTTGGTGGTGGGCGATTCGATCAGCGCCGAGTACGGCATTGCACGCGGATCGGGTTGGGTGGCCTTGCTGCAGGACAAGCTGGCACAAAGCAAAAGCGCCAATGCCTACCAGGTGCACAACGCCAGCATCAGCGGCGACACCACCGCCGGCGGCCGCGCCCGTTTTGCCCAGTTGCTGAGCCAGCACAAGCCCAGCATCGTGGTGCTGGAGCTGGGCGCCAACGATGCACTGCGCGGCCTGCCGCTGGCCAGCACCCAGGCCAACCTGGCTGCCATGGTGGACAGCGCCCAAAAGGCCGGCGCCCAAGTGCTGCTGCTGGGCATGCAGGTGCCGCCCAACTACGGCAACAAGTACACCAGCGATTTCGCCCAGGTCTTTACCAGCCTGGCACGCGAGAAGAAAACCGCCGTCGTGCCCTTCTTGCTGCATGGCGTGGCCGACGTGCCCGATTCTGAAAAGAACTTCCAGGCCGACCGCATCCATCCGCTGGCCAGCGCCCACCCGCAGCTGCTGGCCAATGTCTGGCCCGCGCTGCAAAAGCTGATGAAATAAAAAATGCCGCCAGCGCGATGCTGGCGGCATTCATGAGCTTGGCTCTACGAATTAGCCAAAAGCTTTTTGCAGCGCCTGGGCCAAGTCCTGCTGCAGATCGTTGGCATCTTCCAGCCCGATCGAAAAGCGCACCACCGTGCCTGGCTGCAGCTGCGACTCGCCAATGGCTCGCATGCTGGCAATCTTGTAGGGCACCACCAGGCTAATGGGGCCACCCCAGCTGTAGGCCAACTTGAACAGCTGAAGGCTTTCGCAGAACAGGTCAATCTGCTGCTGGTTAAAGCGCGGATCGATCACCACGCTGAACAGCCCCGCCGCAGCGCCCTGCTTGCCCGCCACCGTGCCGGCGCCACACAACTGCTGCCAATGGACGTGGCCGGGCGATCCAGCAAAAGCAGGGTGCAGCAACTGCACGACGGCCGGATGGTCTGCCATAAAGGCCGCCAATTGCCGTGCCGCCGCATCTTGCGCGTGGTAGCGCAGCGCCAGGCTAGGCAGGCTGCGCAGCACGGTCTCAATATCATTCACCCCCACACCCAGGCCCAAATGCATATGCGTGGCCTGCACCTTGCGGTGCACGGCGGCATCGCGCGTCACGATGGAGCCCATCAGCACATCACCGCCGCCGCTGGGGTACTTGGTGAGCGAATGCGCCGACACATCCACGCCCAGGCGGTAGCTGCCATCGCCATCCAGGTCAAAGCAGTTGAAGGCCAGGCCGGCACCCCAGGTGTTGTCCAGCGCTGTGGCAATGCCTTTTTCTTGGCACAGGCGCACGAGGCCCACTAGATCGGGGAACTCCATGCTGACCGAGCCCGCAGCCTCCAGCCACACCAGGCGGGTGTTGTCCTGGATCAGGCTGGCGCAATGGTCCAGGCGCATCGGGTCGTAGTAGCCGATGCTGACGCCAAAGCGCTGCAGCTCACTCTCGGCAAAGCCCTTGCTCGGGCCATAGACGTTGTCGGGCAGCAGCACATGGTCACCGCTCTTGAGCAGCGCCAGGCCAATCACCGAGATCGACGCCAAACCGCTGGGCACCAGCACGCAGTGCGTGCCGCCTTCCAAGGTGGCAATGCGCTCTTCCAGGATGTAGGTGGTGGGCGTGCCGTGCAGGCCATAGGTGAAGGCGCTCTTGTCCTTCCAGTCCCAGCTGCGCATCGCCGCCACGTTGGGGAAAAACACGCTTGACGCCTTGAACACGCCGGGCTGCGGGGCGGCAAAAGGCGCATCGGGCGCATAGGGGTGGTGGATGATGCCGGTAATCGGGGCCTGGGTTTTGGGAGTGGAGCTCATAGCAAATTAGTCGGTCAGAAAACGGAACAGCTGCGGGCCATTGTGCAGCAGATAGGCTCAGGGAAAAGCAGCACAGACAATGCCCAGGTCAGCTGGCTGCACACTCGCATCAAAGAAGCGGCTGGCCTGCAGCAGTGCCTGGCTGTTCTGCAAAGGCAGCCAGTCGCCCCCAGCGCAGCGCTGCCAAGCCAGAGTCCCGGCGCCACCTGCCGCAGCTGCGAGCCAGGCATCCAGGCCCTCTGCAGGCGCTGGCCACCAGCCTGCCTGCTCGCCCATGCTGACCAGAATGGGCAGTGCTTGCGCGGATGCGGTCGGCATCAAAACGGGCGCATCCATTGCCGCCCATGCATCACGTGCCCAGGCACGCAGCCCCGCGCGGTAGCCCTTGTCGGGAAACTGCGCCGCCCATTGCTGGCGGTCTGCATCCATCGTTGCATCCATTGCACTGGTGCCCAGCGCGGCGGCAATATCCAGCGCGGGCTTGCGCGCCAACTGCTCCAGCCAAAGCCGGTAGTCGGCGCTCGGCGCTGCGGCGCTGGGCGGGTTGATCAACCACAGCCCCTGCACCGGCCGGCCCAGCGCAGCCTGCTGCACCACCAGGGCCTGGGCCAGGCGCGCGGCATCGCCATGGGCGACCACGACCAGCCCTTGTTCGCCATCCAGATGCAAATACTTTATGAGGTCTTGCAGCATCGCCAACTGCTGCGCATCGCCCAGGCGCTGGTCCTTTTTGGGCTTGTCGCTGCGCCCCAGGCCCAGCCAATCCGGGGCCACCACGCGATTACCCCCTGCTGCCAGACCTTCTGCCAATTCTCGGAACAGGCCTTGCTGCGCTGGCATGCCTGGCAGCAGCAGCCATTGGCGCGCAGCGGCAGATGGAGAGGGATTCTGGCCCGCGCTGTCTTTGACATGCAGGCGCAGCCCCCCCAGGGACGGCCAATCGCTATAAAAGCAGCTCGGGCACCCGCAATCCAGTGCGGGCGCAAACAACGCATCGGGCGTGCGCAGTGCGTCATCACGCAGCGGATGGCTGGCCAGCGCATGCTGCCTTTGCTGCACGCGGCGCTCGCCAAAAAATGCAGTCAGCAAGGCGGCAGCTTCGTCCGCCAGTACACCCGTGGTCACGGCGGTGTGGTGGTTCAGGGCGGCCTGCGCAAACAGATCCAGCACCGATCCCCCGGCACCGGTGCGCAGCTCTGCAGCGCCCCAAACCACGCGGTCCAAGCGCGCATGCAAGATGGCGCCCGCGCACATCGCGCAGGGCTCCAAGCTCACATAGAGCGTGCAGCCATCGAGCCGGTAATTGCCCAGTCGCTTGGCCGCATCGCGCAATGCCTCCATCTCGGCATGGGCGCTCGGGTCATGCGCGCCAATCGGGTGGTTAAAGCCCCGGCCCACAATCTGGCCGTCACGCACCACCACGGCACCCACCGGCACTTCACCAGCTGCCGCCGCGGCGCGCGCCTGCTCCAGCGCAGCGCGCATCCAGTGCGCGTCATCGGGCTGTTCAGCCAAGTTGCTTGGAGAGGAAGACATTCAGACCATCGTCCCAAAAGCAGCCGCACGCTTGCCGGCACTGCCGACCAGGCTGCATTGCGCTGTCATTGCTCGGCATCCTTGAGCCGTTGCTCACCTTGCTGCAGTGCATCGTTTAGCCCATCGCGCACCTGCTGCTGAATCTGCTGGCTTTGCGTATGTACGTTGCCGCTGGGGTCAATGGTGGGGACTGCCACCGAGGTGCTGTTCGCTGTTGCCGAATCTGCACCCGCGCCATGCAGGTTCTGCTTCATCAAGACCGCAATGATGGCCATGACCACCAGCACCCCCGCCAACCCGAAAATCGCACGCATGGACTTCTCCCCCGCAGCTTGCAAAGCTCCAATTATCAGCCCACAAGGGCATGCCACCTGCAGCACCAGGCATCAGCAGCCCATTGCGGAGATCGGCAATGTTGACCGCCGGCCCCGGATATCGGCGGTCTGCTGAGATAATCCGCCCCCATGTCCCTCCTGCCCCACCAGCTCGAACTGCTCTCCCCGGCCCGCGATGCCGATATCGGGATTGAAGCCATCAACCATGGCGCTGATGCCGTCTATATCGGCGGGCCTGCCTTTGGCGCGCGCGCCACGGCGGGCAATGACATCCGTGGTCTGGAGCGCCTGATAGCGCATGCACACCGCTTTGGCAGCCGCATCTTCATCACGCTCAACACCATCTTGCGCGACGATGAGCTCGAAGGCGCGCGCCAGATGGCCTGGCAGGTCTACGAGGCCGGTGCCGATGCGTTGATCATCCAGGACATGGGCCTGCTGGAGCTGGATCTGCCGCCCATCCAGCTGCATGCCTCCACCCAAAGCGATATCCGCACGCCCGAGAAAGCCCGCTTTCTGCAAGATGCCGGCCTGTCGCAGATCGTGGTGGCGCGTGAGCTGGATCTGAAACAGATTGCCGCCGTGCGTGCGGCCACCGACCCGGCCCGCACGACGATTGAGTTCTTCGTGCATGGCGCGCTGTGCGTGGCCTATTCGGGCCAGTGCTACATCACCCACGCCCATACCGGCCGCAGCGCCAACCGGGGTGATTGCAACCAGGCTTGCCGCCTGCCCTACGAGGTGCTGGACGCCCAGGGCCGCATCATTGCGCATGAAAAGCATGTGCTGTCGATGAAGGACAACAACCAGAGCGACAACCTACGCGCACTGATCGATGCCGGGGTGCGCAGCTTCAAGATCGAGGGGCGCTACAAGGACATGGGCTATGTGAAGAACATCACCGCCCACTACCGCAAGCTGCTCGACGAGATCATCGAGGAGCGCGAGTTTTCTGACGCGCCACTGGCGCGCTCGTCGTCGGGCCACACCAGCTTCAGCTTTACGCCGGACCCGGACCAGAACTTCAACCGCGAGTTCACCGATTACTTCGTCAACGGCCGCAAGGACGATATCGGCGCCTTCGACACCCCCAAGACCCCCGGCCGCGCAATTGGCTGGGTGACCAAGGTGGGCGAGAAATTTGTCGAGTTGGAAACCTCCAGCCGCGACACCGTGCTGCACAACGGCGATGGCCTGTGCTACTACGACCTGCAAAAAGAGCTGGTGGGCATGCAGATCAACCGCGCCGAATCGGTGGATGCCAAGCAATCGCTGTGGCGCGTATTCCCCAAGGACCCGGTGGCCGGCTTCAAGGACCTGCGCAAAGGCCTGGAAGTGAACCGCAACCGCGACATGGACTGGGTGCGCACACTCGACAAAAAATCGAGCGAGCGGCGCATTGGCCTGTGGGCCCAGCTCGGCCAGACTGTGGACGGCTTTGCGCTGACCTTGACCGATGACGATGGCTTTGTGGGCAGCGCCAGCCTGGTGCAGCCGCACCAACCCGCCACCGACAGCGCGCGGGCCGAGGCCACATTGCGTGAGCAGCTGGGCCGCTTTGGCGCCACCATCTTTTCGGTGCATGACATCAGCTTGCAGCTGGAGCAGCCCTGGTTCATCCCGGCCTCGGCCCTGAACCAGCTGCGCCGCGATGCCGTGACAGCGCTGGAGGCCGCCCGCGAAGCCGGCTTTGTGCGCCTGCCGCGCGCGCTGCCGGTAGAGCCGCCTGCGCCCTTCCCGGAAGACACGCTGAGCTATCTGTCCAATGTGTTCAACCAGAAGGCGCATGACTTCTATGTGAAGCATGGCGTGAAGGTGATTGACGCGGCCTACGAGAGCAAGGAAGAAGAAGGCGAAGTCTCGCTGATGATCACCAAGCACTGCGTGCGCTTCTCGATGAGCCTCTGCCCCAAGCAGGCCAAGGGCGTCATCGGCGTCAAGGGCACCATCAAGGCCGAGCCGCTGCAGCTGATCAACGGCAAGGAAAAGCTTACCCTGCGCTTTGATTGCAAGCCCTGCGAGATGCATGTGGTGGGCAAGATGAAGCGCTCGGTCATCAACCAGCATGCCAAGGAAATGCAGGAGTTTCCGATGCAGTTCTACCGCAGCCGGCCTGCGGTGGTCCGCAGCTGAGCGTTTTTGACCGGCTACAAAAAACGGAAAAGCTGCAGAACCCTCGTTCTGCAGCTTTTTTTCCACCAAGGCCCAGGCGCCAAGGTCAATCCTCCGCCTGGCTGTCCGCAATGAACAGTCCCTTGATAAAAACAGTCAGGCGCCGGACTCCGCGCCCTCGCGCGATTCCAGCGCACGGTTGATGCCAAGGGCGACCAAGGTGCAGACAGCGCCAGACAGCAGGTACAGGCACACGGCGATCAGGCCGAACTTGGCCGACAGCCCCAGCGCCACCAGCGGTGCAAAGGCTGCGCCGACCAGCCAGGCCATGTCGGTCGACAGAGCGGCACCCGTGTAACGGAAGCGGGTGGAGAAGTTGGCCGTGACCGTACCAGACGACTGGCCATAAGACAGGCCCAGCAGCACAAAGCCGACGATGATGAAGATGTTGTTGCCCGTCACGCCACTGGACAGCAGCTTGGGCGTGGCCAGGCTGAACAGCGCAATCAGTACCGCCATCGCGCCCAGGGTGTTGCGCCGGCCAAAGCGATCGGCCAGTTTGCCCGAGGCCACAATGGCCAGCGCCGCACAAAAAGCACCCAGAATCTGCACCATCAGGACATGCACGATGGGTTGCGGAGAGTACAGCGAAATCCAGGACAGCGGGAACACGGTCACCAGGTGGAACAGCGCAAAGCTGGCCAGCGCTGCAAAGGCGCCAATGGCCACGTGGCTACCTTCTTCATCGATCAGGCGGGTGACGCTGACGGGTTCCAGCTCACGCTCTTGCATGGCCTGGGTATAGGTTTGGCCCATTACCAGCTGCAGCCGCGCAAACAAGGCCACCACGTTGACGGCAAAGGCGACATAGAACGGATAGCGCCAGCCGAAGTCGAGAAACTCGGCTTTTGACAGAGCGCTGTACAGGTAGGCAAACAGACCGGCAGCGAGCACAAAGCCCAGCGGGGCGCCCAACTGGCCAATCATCGCGTACCAGCCTCGGCGGTTGCTCGGGGCGTTCATCGCCAAGAGCGACGGCAGGCCATCCCAGGAGCCGCCCAGTGCCAAACCTTGGGCAAAGCGGAACAAGGCCAGCAGCCAGATGGCCGTGCGGCCCAACACTTCATACCCGGGTAAAAAGGCGATACCGACGGTGGCGACACCGAGCAAAAACAGCGCGACTGTCATTTTGGCGGCACGGCCCCAGCGGCGCTGGATAGCCATGGAGATGGCGGTACCTACCGGTCGTGCAACGAAAGCGATCGAAAACACCGCAAATGACAGCAAAGTACCGTTTAGCGCCGAGAAATGAGGAAAGAAAACGCTGGGAAAGACCAAGACAGCCGCTATGCCAAATACGAAGAAATCAAAATACTCTGACGAACGGCCGATAATCACCCCGACCGCGATCTCGCCAGGTGTTACATCTTCTTCAGAATGGGCACGGACATCGGGATCAGCACCGGGGGTGCCGCCGACAGGAGATGCTGTGTAACCGAGACTACTCATACAAAAGCTCCTTCCTCAAGCTGTTACCGGCCTGCTGAGACCGTACCGTTACCAGGAGCCTAGCTGGGTACTTTCTGAGAGGGCGTAGGACAAAATGTCCAATCGACAGGCCTGCCTCTAGCATTTACATTTGGAGGGATTTTGCAATCCATGTTTATACCTAAGCGCGCTTGCCGTGCCCTTTCGCATGCCTGATCTGAAAAAACTTCGCGGGCCCTCACGGCTCGTTGCGGCGTTACTGGTTGCCGCCAGCCTTGCAGGCTGCAATACCGTAGTTCTTAACCCTGCGGGAGACGTGGCGGCACAGTCCGGCAATCTGGTGATCATCGCCACCTTGCTGATGCTGATCATCATCGTTCCGGTAATCGTGCTGATCTTGCTGTTCGCGTTCAAGTACCGCGAGAGCAATGAGCCGGCGGATTACGATCCCGAGTGGCACCACTCCACGATCCTGGAGCTGGTGATCTGGTCGGTTCCGCTGCTCATCATCATTGCCCTGGGCGCGCTGACCTGGATCTACACCCACAAGCTCGACCCCTACCGCCCTCTGGACCGCATTGACGCCAACCGCCCTCTGGCCGCTGACGTCAAGCCGCTGGAAGTCGAAGTGGTCGCCATGGACTGGAAGTGGCTGTTCATCTACCCCGAACAAGGCATTGCCACCATCAATGAGCTGGCAGCGCCCGTGGACCGTCCGATCCGCTTCAAGCTGACCTCCACCACAACGATGAACGCCTTCTACGTGCCTGATCTGGCCGGCATGATCTATGCCATGCCATCGATGCAGACGCAGCTGAACGCCGTGATCAACAAGCCCGGCGTGTACAAGGGCATGAGCTCGCACTACAGCGGCGCTGGCTTTGCCGGCATGACCTTCAAGTTCCATGGCCTGAGCAATGGCGACTTCGACGCCTGGGTGCAAAAAGCCAAGACCGAAGGCGCCACCTTGGACCGCAGCGAATACCTGACCTTGGAAAAGCCGAGCGAGCGCGATCCGGTCCGTCTGTTCGGCAATGTCGACAGCACCCTCTACCACGCAGTGCTCAACCGCTGCGTTGAAGCCGGCAAGATGTGCATGGACGAGATCATGGCCAAGGATGCCATGGCCAACATGAAGGCACGCGCAGCTGCAGGCAAGAGCGTTTCGCTGATCCCTGAGGACGACGTTTGCACGGTGGCCAATGCCCCTGCGGTGGTCGCCGCCCTGGGCGAGCAAGCCCCTGGCACCCCCGTGGCGCAGTAACCCCATCGAGAATTTTCAAAGAGACTCAATATGTCCGTAGCTACAAACGTAAGCCATGACCCGCTCCTCGGGCGGCTGACATGGAATGACATACCGATGGTGCATGAGCCCATCGTGTTGTGGACCTTTATCGCCGTGGTCCTGGGCGGCCTCGTCGTCTTTGCCGGCATCACCAAGTTCAAGCTTTGGGGTCCGCTGTGGAAGAACTGGATCTGCTCCATCGACCACAAGAACATCGGGATCATGTACATGATTCTGGGCCTGGTCATGTTCCTGCGCGGCTTTGCCGATGCGATCATGATGCGCGGCCAGCAGGCCATGGCCGCCGGTGAATCGATGGGCTACCTGCCCCCGCACCACTACGACCAGATTTTCACCGCCCACGGCGTGATCATGATCTTCTTCGTGGCCATGCCTTTTGTGACCGGCCTGATGAACTATCTGGTGCCGCTGCAAATCGGTGCACGTGACGTGGCCTTCCCGTTCCTGAACAACTTCAGCTTCTGGATGACCACCTCTGGCGCCGTGCTGGTGATGGCTTCGCTGTTCGTCGGTGAGTTCTCCACCCTGGGCTGGCTGGCTCTGTCGGGTCTGGGCGAGTACCACCCGGGCGTGGGTCTGGATTACTACATCTGGGCGCTGCAGATTGCCGGTGTCGGTACCACCTTGTCCGGTATCAACCTGATCGTGACCATCATCAAGATGCGCGCGCCTGGCATGAACCTGATGAAGATGCCTATCTTCACCTGGACCTCGCTGTGCACCAACGCGCTGATCGTGGCTTCGTTCCCGATCCTGACCGCTGTGCTGGTGCTGATGACCCTGGACCGCTACGTCGGCACCAACTTCTTCACCAACGAGCTGGGCGGCAACCCCATGCTGTACGTGAACCTGATCTGGATCTGGGGCCACCCTGAGGTCTACATCCTGATCCTGCCTGCGTTCGGTGTGTTCTCTGAAATCGTCGCCACCTTCTCGCGCAAGCGTCTGTTCGGCTACACCTCGATGGTGTACGCGACCGTGTGTATCACCATCCTGTCCTGGCTGGTGTGGCTGCACCACTTCTTCACCATGGGCTCCGGCGCCAGCGTGAACTCCTTCTTCGGCATCACGACGATGATCATCTCGATCCCGACCGGCGCCAAGATCTTCAACTGGCTGTTCACGATGTACCGTGGCCGCATCAAGTTCACCGTGCCCATGCTGTGGACCGTGGGCTTCATGCTGACCTTCACCATCGGTGGTATGACCGGTGTGCTGCTGGCCGTGCCGCCTGCTGACTTTGTGCTGCACAACTCGCTGTTCCTGATCGCCCACTTCCACAACGTGATCATCGGTGGTGTCGTGTTTGCCGTGTTCGCCGGTATCAACTACTGGTACCCCAAGGCCTTCGGCTACCGCCTCGACGAGTTCTGGGGCAAGGCATCGTTCTGGTTCTGGTTCGTCGGTTTCTGGGTGGCCTTCACGCCGCTGTATGTGCTGGGCCTGATGGGCGTCACCCGCCGCGTCAACCACTATGAAGACGCGTCGCTGCAGATCTGGTTCATCATTGCCGCCTTCGGTGCGGTGCTGATTGCCCTGGGTATCGCCTGCTTCTTCGTGCAGTTGTTCGTCAGCTACCTCAAGCGTGACCAGCTGCGTGACGTGACCGGTGACTGCTGGAACGGCCGTACCCTGGAATGGGCCACCTCTTCGCCTCCTCCTCAGTACAACTTCGCCTTCACCCCTGCGGTGCATGACAGCGACGCCTGGTGGGACATGAAGAAGCACGGTTTCAAGCGCAAGCTCGACAACTACAGCGACATCCACATGCCCAAGAACACGGGCGCCGGTTTCGTGATCTCGATGATTGCTCTGGTGTTTGGTTTTGCCATGATCTGGCACATGTGGTGGATCGCGGGCATCAGCTTCGCCGCCATCGTGTTGGTTGCAATCATCCACACCTTCAACTACAAGCGTGACTACTACATCCCTGCATCGCAGGTAGCAGCCACCGAAGAAGAACGTACTGAACTGTTGGCCCGCCATGTCTAATCACAACACTCTCGCCGGGGCGCCCGGCGCCTCGAACCGCGACTACTTCCTCAAGGAAGAGCCGCATGTTGAAAACGGCACCGCTCTGGGCTTCTGGCTCTACCTGATGAGCGACTGCTTGATCTTTGCCGCCCTCTTCGCCACCTACGGCGCGCTGGGCCGCAACTACGCAGGCGGCGCCGGTGGTGCCGAGCTGTTCGACCTGAGCCTGGTGGCCATCAATACCGCCTTGCTGCTGCTGTCGTCCATCACCTTCGGCTTTGCCATGCTGGCCAAGCAAAAGGGCTCGGTCAAGGGCACCGTCGTCTGGCTGATCATCACCGGCCTGTTTGGTGCTGGTTTCCTGGGCGTGGAACTGTATGAGTTCCACCACCTGATCCATGTGGGCGCTGGCCCGCAGAGCAGCGCTGCGATGTCGGCCTTCTTTGCCCTGGTGGGCACCCACGGTCTGCACGTGACCTTTGGTCTGGTGTGGCTGGTAGTGCTGCTGCTGCAAATCGGCAAGCACGGCCTGACCCGCGAGAACAACCGCCGCCTGATGTGCCTGTCGATGTTCTGGCACTTCTTGGACGTGGTCTGGATCGGCGTTTTCTCCTTCGTATATTTGATGGGAGTGCTGTAAATGAGCGCACAAGACAACCACGCCGCGCACGGCCACGATGACCACCACGGCCACGATGACCACCACGGTCATGATGACGGCCCGCACAGCACCTTCTCGGGCTACATGATCGGCTTCTTCCTGTCGATCATCCTGACGGCCATTCCCTTCGCCGTGGTGATGGGCGATGTGTTCGAGAACCGCACCACTACGGTGGCGGTGATCGCCTTCTTTGCAGTCGTGCAGATCATCGTGCACATGGTCTACTTCCTGCACATGAACGGCAAGGTCGAAGGCGGCTGGACCCTGATGTCCACCATCTTCACCCTGGTGTTCGTGGCGGTGACCTTGGCCGGTACCTTGTGGGTCATGTACCACATGAACACCAACATGATGCCCGGCCACAACCACAACCCGGCCTCCGTGACCCAGCAGCAACCTGCTGCTGACCAAGGCCACGCCAAGCACTAAGCTGTTTTGACCAACGAAACGCAACGGAATGCGGCAGGCGAGCCCGCGCATTCCGGATTCATTCAGGCGATGCTCGCAACCGTGGGCATCGCCTTGTTTTTGGGCTTTATCGCATTGGGCACCTGGCAGGTTTACCGCCTGCAGTGGAAGCTCGATCTCATCGACCGGGTCGAGCGCCGGGTGCACAGCGCGCCCCAGCCCGTACCCGCGCCGGCCAGCTGGACCCAGCTCGATGCCAAAGCCATGGAGTACCAGCCGAGCAGCCTGCAAGGCCAGTGGCTGACCGACAAGACCGTGCTGACCCAGGCCACCACGGCGCTGGGCTCAGGCTTTTGGGTGCTCACGCCGCTGCAGCAAGCCGATGGCAGCCAGGTGCTGGTCAACCGCGGCTTTGTGCCCGACACCCTGCGCCGCGACTGGGCAGGCGGCCCGCAACTCGCAGCGGCTACGCCTGCAGGTGATGTCAGCGTGACGGGACTGCTGCGCGCGACCGAGCCCAAGGGCGGCTTTCTGCGCGACAACGACCCGCAGGCCCAGCGCTGGTTCTCCCGCGATGTTCAGGCCATCGCCCAGGCCCAAGGCTTGGCGCAGGCAGCGCCTTTCTTCATCGATGCCGGCCTGCCCGATGGCAGCGCCGATCCGGTGGGCGAGCAAAAGCGCAGCAGCGCCAGTGATCTGCAAGGCCAGCCATGGCCGCGTGCCGGTCTCACGCAAATCCGCTTTGTCAACAACCACCTGGTCTATGCGCTGACCTGGTATGGCCTGGCACTGATGGTGCTGGGCGCTGCCTGGCTGGTACGCAAGCGCCGCAACGCCGACTAACACAAGTCGCACTTGCAGGCCCAAGGCCTGCCGACTGCGGCACAATCGCAGCGTGCCACTGTCCATCCCCTCCCCTTTTCAGGTCACCCACACCACCGACCGCCAAAACATGCAGCTGCTCATCCAGCTGCGCTGGCTGGCGGTGGTCGGCCAGGTGGTCACCATCTCGCTGGTCCACTGGGGTTTTGATATCTACCTGCCCTTGCGCGAGATGCTGGCAGTGCTGGCCGGGCTGGTCATCACCAACCTGATCTGCGTCTGGTGGCTGCGTTGGCGCCAGCACGATATCTCGTCCAGCGACCTGTTTGTAGCGCTGCTCGCCGATGTGGCCGCGCTCAGCCTGCAGCTCTACCTGAGCGGCGGTGCCAACAACCCCTTCATCACCTTGTTCCTGCTCCAGGTCACCCTGGGGGCCGTGCTGCTCAAGCCGTTTTACGCCTGGGGCATCGTGGTCGTTACCGGCTGTTGCGCGGTGGCGCTGGCCTTTTTCTACCAGCCGCTGCAAATCATGAGCCACCGCAGTGGAGCCATGCATGCGCTCTACCTGCTGGGGCTGCTGATCAGCTTCGGGCTGAACGCCATCTTGCTGGTCTCGTTTATCAACCGCATCATGTCCAACCTGCAGCTGCGCGATGCGCGCCTGGCCGACCTGCGCCAGCGGGCGGCAGAAGAAGAGCACATTGTGCGCATGGGCCTGCTGGCCAGCGGCGCAGCCCATGAGTTGGGCACGCCGCTGTCCACCTTGGCGGTGATCCTGGGCGACTGGCAGCGCATGCCGTCCATCGCCCAAGATGGCGAGCTGATGGACGATCTGCACGAGATGGAGCACCAAGTGCAGCGCTGCAAATCCATCGTCACCGGCGTGCTCCTGTCAGCGGGCGAGACCCGGGGCGATGCGCCCCAGAGCACCACCCTGGTCACCTTCATGGACCGGGTGGTTGCGCAGTGGCAAAGCCACCGCCAGCCCGGCAATTTTGTCTACCGCAAGCAGGTGGCGCACGATATTTCAATCATCTCGGATACCTCGTTGCAACAGATGATTTTCAATGTGCTGGACAATGCGCTGGAGGCCTCGCCCGGCTTTGTGCAGCTGGTGGTGGAATGCCCGGCGCAAGACGATGCCCAGCTGGTGCTGCAGGTCAGCGACAGCGGTCCGGGCTTCAAAAGCGAGATCCTGGCCCACCTGGGCAAGCCCTACCAATCCACCAAGCAGCGCCCCGGCGGCGGCTTGGGCCTGTTTTTGGTGATGAATGTGGCCCGCTCACTGGGCGGCCATGTCGAGGCCCGCAACCGTGAGCAGCACCTGGGCGGCGGCGCGGTTGTCCGCATCAGCTTGCCGCTGGCCTCCATCGCCCTGGATGATGAACCACACCATGACGCCAACCCAAGAACGCCTCTTACTCCTGGTTGAAGACGATGACGCCTTTGCCCGCACCCTGCGCCGCTCCTTTGAGCGCCGTGGCTACCGCGTGTTGCATGCCAGCAGCGCAGAAGAAGTCGCGCAACTGCTGCAGACCGAGCGCCCCCACTACGCGGTGATGGACTTGAAACTGGCCGGCCATGCATCGGGCCTGTCTTGCGTGCAGTTGCTGCATGCGCAAAACCCCGAGGCGCTGATTGTGGTGCTCACCGGCTACGCCAGCATCGCCACTGCAGTGGAGGCCATCAAGCTCGGTGCTTGCCACTACCTGGCCAAGCCCTCCAACACCGACGATATCGAGGCGGCCTTCAGCCGGGTGGAAGGGACGATTGATGTGGACCTGACCGCCGCCACCACCTCCATCAAGACGCTGGAGTGGGAAAAGATCCACGAGACCCTGGCCGAGACGGGTTTTAATATTTCCGAGACGGCGCGCCGCTTGGGCATGCACCGCCGCACCCTGGCACGCAAGCTGGACAAGCAGCACGTCCGTTAACCGCGGTTTTAAACGGCCTGCACGCAGGCCTGTACCAAAGCCTGCAGCAACGGCGATCGCTGCTTGCCCTGGCGCTGCAACAGCGAAAACTGGCGCCGCATCGGTGGCAGCAGGCTGTGCAGCACGGCCAGCTCGCCCCGCTCGATCCAGGGCTGCGCGATGACCCGCGACAGGCAGCTGATACCCGCTCCCCGCGCCACGGCCGTGCAGATGGCTTCAGAACTCCCCAGCACGGCGGCAACGGGCCAGGCCTGCAGCTGCGAGAGGACGGTATATTCCACCGCCTCACGCGTGCCTGAGCCCTCTTCGCGCAGCAGCCAGCGGCAGCTAGCTAGCTGCTCGGCAGTCACCGGGCTGTGGCCAGCTGCCTGCACCAACGCATGGCCAGGCGCTGCGATCAGCACCAGTTCATCCTCGCGCCAGGGCTGCGCCTCCAGCGCCGGCCAGTGGCTCACCCCTTCGATAAAGCCCAGGTCTACGCTGGCCTCGCCCACCGCCTCGGCTACTTCGCGGGTATTGCCAATCACCACCTCAAGGCGCAGCTGGGCATAGCGCTGCATGAAGTCCGCCAGGATGGCGGGCAGCACATGGTTGGCAATGGTGGTGCTGGCCGCCAGCCGCAGCACCACGGGCGCCGAGGGCTCCGCTTGCTGTGTCGCCTGCTCCAACTGCAAAGCCAACTCCAACAAGGCCTGCGCTTGCGGCCACAGGCTGCGTCCCAAATCATTGAGCACCAGGCGTTTGCCGCTGCGTGCAAACAGCTGCGCGCCCAGCCCCGCCTCCAGCTGGTGCAAGGCCGCGCTGACGGCCGATTGCGACAGGCCTATCGCCTGCGCTGCCGCGACCGTACTGCCACTGCGGGCGATGGCGCAGAAAACTTCCCACTGGCGCAGGCTGAGATGGAGCATGGTGAACGCGGAACGGAAGGTACGGGTTGATGGGAAAATATCTACCTATTTTAACGATAGATCATAGTCAAACAATTAGTTATACAGATATAAGAATAATTTCTATAGTGACTCCATATCGCCACTGCCATACGCCACCCTTGGCCTGTGGCGGGGCCTTGGAATGCCTCATGTCACTCGCCCATCTGTCTCCCCTGTCCCTGCTGCATAGCGGCCCCTGGTTAGAACGCCTCAAACACCTGCTACCCGGTCTGCTGCTCTGCGCCGCCATCGCCTGGCTATCCAGCCATCTGGCGGCCCTGCCCTGGTTTGCCAGCCATGGCCTCAGCGCGCTGACGCTGGCCATCGCCATTGGCATGCTGGTAGGCAATACCGTGTATGGCTGGGTGCAGGCCCCCGCTGCGGCCGGGGTGGGCCTGTCCAAGCAGCAATTGCTGCGCCTGGGCATCATCCTGTACGGCCTGCGCCTGACCTTCCAGGACATCGCTGCCGTCGGTGCCACTGGCGTCTTGATCGATGCGCTGATGCTCTGCAGCACCTTTGTGCTGGCGCAATGGCTGGGCCAGCGCTGCCTGGGCTTGGATGCGCGCACCAGCATCTTGGTTGGGGCCGGCAGTGCCATCTGCGGCGCAGCGGCCGTGCTGGCCACCGCACCGGTGGCCAAGGCCCGGGCGGACGATGTGGCAGTCGCCATCGCCACTGTGGTCGTCTTTGGCACTCTGGGCACCTTTTTGTACCCCGTGCTCTACCAATGGCTCGCGCCCAGCCTGCAGATGACTGAGGCGGGCTATGGCCTCTGGGTTGGCTCGACCGTGCACGAGGTCGCCCAGGTGGTGGCCGCAGGCGGCGCCATCAGCAGCAGCGCAGCCGATACCGCCGTGGTGGCCAAGATGGTGCGGGTGATGATGCTGGCCCCGTTTCTGATTGCGTTGTCGCTGTGGCTGGCCAAGCGCCCAGGCGGCGATGCATCGGATGGCGCAGCCCAGGCCCAGGGCCCGGTGCAGGCTCGCCAGATCACCATTCCCTGGTTTGCCTTGGGCTTTGTCGCCGTGGCCGGCATCCATTCGCTGGGCATCATCCCTCCCCAGGCGCTGGCCATGGGCGTGCAGTGGGACAACGCCCTGCTCACCATGGCCATGGCTGGGTTGGGGCTCAGCACCCATGTGCGCTCGGTGCGGGCCGCTGGCATCAAGCCCTTGCTGCTGGCCCTGGTGCTTTTTGTCTGGCTGGTGGTCGGTGGGCTGGCGGTCAACACCTGGCTCTGATCCTTCATAAGCTCATACCCAAAAAATCGTTGGTACAGCGCGCAGAACTGCTACAAAGGAGAGAGATTTTTCCCGCCAAGCACACAAGGATTCCAACACCATGCGCATCGAGACATTGGCCGTTCACGCAGGCTATTCGCCCGACCCCAGCACCAAGGCTGCGGCGGTACCCATCTACCAAACAGTGGCCTACGCTTTTGACAGCGCGCAACACGGCGCCGACCTGTTTGACCTGAAGGTGCCGGGCAATATCTACACCCGCATCATGAACCCCACCACCGATGTGCTGGAAAAGCGCGTGGCGGCACTCGAAGGCGGCCTTGCGGCGCTGGCCCTGGCATCGGGCATGGCGGCGATCACCGCCGCCATCCAAACTTTGGCAGAAGCGGGTGACAACATCATCTCGGCCAGCACCTTGTATGGCGGCACCTACAACCTGTTTGCCCATACCTTTCCGCAGCAGGGCATTGAGGTGCGCTTTGCCGACCCGCGCGACCCGGCCAGCTTTGGCGCCTTGATCGACGACAAGACCAAGGCCGTGTTCATCGAATCCATCGGCAACCCGCTGGGCAATGTGACCGACATCCGCGCGCTGGCCGACGTGGCCCACCGCCATGGCGTTCCGCTGATCGTGGACAACACCGTGCCCTCGCCTTATTTGCTGCGCCCCATCGAGCATGGTGCCGACATCGTGGTGCATTCGCTCACCAAGTACCTGGGCGGCCATGGCACCAGCGTGGGCGGCGCGATCGTCGATAGCGGCACATTCCCCTGGGCCGAGCACAAGGCGCGCTTCAAGCGCCTGAACGAGCCAGATGTGAGCTACCACGGCGTGGTCTACACCGAGGCGCTGGGCCCTGCGGCCTACATCGGCCGCGCGCGTGTGGTGCCCTTGCGCAACATGGGTGCGGCGATTTCTCCGCAAAACTCGTTCCAGATTCTGCAAGGCATCGAAACCCTGGCGCTGCGCATGGACCGCATCTGCGAGAACACGCAGAAAATCGCCGAAACCTTGCAAAAGCATTCCAAGGTGGCCTGGGTGCGCTACGCGGGCCTGCCGGACCACCCGGACCATGCCATCCTGCAAAAGCAGTCCGGCGGCCGCGCCTCAGGCATTCTGTCCTTCAGCTTGAACGCCGCCGATGGCGAAGGCCGTGCCGCCGGTGCACGCTTTCTCGATGCCCTGCAGCTGTTCACACGCCTGGTCAATATTGGCGACGCCAAATCGCTGGCCACGCACCCGGCATCGACCACGCATCGCCAGTTGGACAACGCCGAGCTGGAGAAAGCCGGCGTGAGCGAAGGCATGGTGCGCCTGTCCGTCGGTATCGAGCATGTCGATGACCTGCTGGCCGATCTGGAGCAGGCGCTGTCCCAGGTTTAAGGCCCCAAAAACTAAAAAGAGCCGCTTGCGATAAGCGGCTCTTTGTTTTGTACTCTCGGGTTTAGAAGCGGTAGCCGACGCCCACGCCCAGCAGCCAGGGGTCTACCTTGAAGGTCCCGACCTTGGTGCCTGCCGAGCGCACATCGGTCTTGATGTAGACCTTCTTCACGTCGACGTTGATCGACCAGTTTTTGTCCAGCATGTAGTCAAAGCCAATTTGCAGCGCCGGGCCAAAGCTGTTTTTCTTGATCGAAGGATCGAGCGCTGCCTGCACCGCAGGGGCAAAGTTCACATTCGAAAAGCGCGTGTAGTTCACACCAGCACCCAGATAGGGCTTGAAGGCACCCATATTGGTGAAGTGGTACTGCGCCAGCAGACTGGGGGGCAGGTGCTTGAGCGAGCCGATCTTGGCACCGTTGGAGCGCAGGTCATGCTTTTGCGGATACGTCAGCACCAGTTCAGCTGCAATGTTGGGCGTGAAGAAATAGCTCACATCGACTTCGGGAATCGTCTTGTCATTGATCGACAGCCCCAGGCCGGTGGAGTCCTTGTTCGCGCTGTCCAGGTGCACAGCGCGCACACGCACCATCCAGGGGCTTTGCGCCTCTTGTGCCATGGCGGCACCCGAAGTCAGTGCACAAACAGCGGCTGCTGCCAACATCATTTTTTTCATCGTCATTGCCCTCGCTGCGATCTTGCTCGCATGGATTGAAAAGTTGCGGAACCGGCCCTTGCCTGCCGTCCATATTCAGCATCTTCTTCCCTTGCGGCACAGGCTGCCCTGACCCAGATCAACCCGACAAAACAAGCGATAAAAAAAGGCGGCCCGCTGTTGCGAGGCCGCCTTGCGGGGCATGCTGTACGCCACCCGCAGGCAGCGATCAGCTGGTGGCAACTCAGTGCCCGCGCATCTTGTGCCAGGCCTCCACCGCCAGCACCACCAGGCCGCCAATGGCTGCACCCACCACTACATGCACCAAGGTTGGCGCCAGCATGGCCACCACGCCACCCATAGGCGTAATGGTGCTCTCAATCCAGTGCTCGATGGGCCCGATGCCATGCACCAGCAAGCTGCCGCCCACCATGAACATCGCCGCCGTGCCCACAATCGACAAGCCGCGCATCAACCAGGGCGTAAAAGCAATCAGGCCCCGGCCCAGGGCCTGGGCTGCGGCGCTGGTCTTGCGCATCAGCCACATGCCCACATCATCCATGCGCACAATGCCGGCCACCAGGCCGTAGACAAAGACGGTGATCGCCAGCGCCACGGCCACCAGCACCGCAAACTGCTCCCACAGCGGCTTGCTGGCCACGGTGCCCAGCGCAATGGCGATGATTTCTGCAGACAAAATGAAATCGGTACGCACCGCGCCCGCCACCTTGGCTTTTTCATAGGCCACCGGGTCCATGTTTTTCTCGCTGGCCGCCTTCACAGACGAAGGCGCCACCCCCATCTGCTCTGCCTGCTGCGAATCCCTGAGGGCGTCGTGGGCCTGCTTTGGCTTGTGGAACAGGCTCAGCACCTTCTCCACCCCTTCAAAACACAGAAAAGCACCGCCCAGCATCAACAGCGGCGTGATCAACCAAGGTGCAAAAGCACTGATCAGCAGCGCAGCGGGCACCAAGATCACCTTGTTCTTCAGCGAGCCCTTGGCCACCGCCCAAACCACCGGCAACTCCCGGTTCGCCTTGACGCCAGTGACCTGCTCGGCGTTCAACGCCAGGTCATCACCCAGCACACCCGCTGTCTTCTGCACGGCCACCTTGGTCTGGGTGGCTACGTCGTCCAGGATGGCCGTGCTCTTGCCCGCAGCCGTCTTGGTCATCAGCGCCACATCGTCGAGCAAGGTCGCAATATCATCGAGCAACATCAACAAACCAGCACCAGCCATTACGCACTCCCTATCAAATTTGGTGGCAAATCATAGCGATTTCACAAAGCAATGCCGTGTCAAGCCCCGTAAAACGGTGATTTCTACGTTTTGTTGGAGCTTGTTCACAAAACTTTATGCAGCCCTTGTCAACAATCCCCGGCACCGGCCCGTTGTACACCCATCTACACCAGAAAGGTGAAAGGACTGAAATGACTGAAGTGTTTGCTGTATGGCCTGAAGACGAACGTGACCGCAAGCGCGCACCTGCCCGCTTCTGATACCAGCGCAGCTTGCCAGCGGTTGAGCCAGAACTAGAAACCCGGCACCCGCAGCGATTGCAAGCTCGCTGATCTCTCTCACTTTAGCCCCGCTCTGCGGGGCTTTGTTTTGCCTGTCGCCGTCCTCCTACAAGGCATCCCACCAAGCCCTCTGCCGTGGTAACCGCAGAGGGCTTTGGTTTTTATACCGCCACCATGTGCTCGTACAGAATCAGCGAGCCAATGGCGATCAGCACCACGCCACCCACCGCCTCTGCCCAGCGGCCGGTGATATTGCCCAGCAAACGCCCCACCATCACGCCCAAGGTCACCATGGCGAAGGTCGCAAAGCCGATGCTGAGCGCCACCACGGTGATGTTCACATCCAGAAAAGCCAGGCCCACGCCTACCGCCATCGCATCAATACTGGTCGCAAAGCCCGTCGCCACCAGCAGCCAAAATCCGTGTCTTGCCGGTTTACTCATCTCGGGCTCATCAGCGCTTTTGAAGGCACCCAGCACCATGCGGCCACCCAGCACCAGCAGCAGCACAAAGGCAATCCAGTGGTCCCAGGCCTTGACATAATCGGCAGCGGCATAGCCCAGGGCCCAGCCCACCAACGGCGTGATGGCCTCGATGACGCCAAAGATCAGTCCGGTGCGCAGCGCCTCCGACCAACGGGGTTTGACAAGGGCAGATCCTTTGCCAATTGCAGCCGCAAAGGCATCGGTAGACATGGCAAGCGCCAAAAGGGTGATGGAAGCAGCGTTCATCGGAGGTTCTTCTAGGACAGTCGGGCATGAGCACAACGGCACGCCAACACTGCCCGACCTAGATCGCGGTGACATGCCGATGGTCTCGCCAACCGAAGAACGGATGTCTGCGCCACAGCATGCGAAATGCCGAGTATGTTGACGCAGACGCTTCCAGCGCGGAAGCAGGCTACTCCCCAAGGGAGACCGCAGTCTATACGCAGCAGGCCAATCCAGGGGCGATGGCCCTTAGGCGGTCAAGCTCTTTAGAAATAGATCGTATTTCCATCTCTTTCAGCAGTCCCTGCGCCTCTTGGACTGCGTAGCAGCTACTGGCAGAAACATGAGAAACCTCATGTACCTGAACCACGCTGCGCTCCGCTTGGCGCAGGCCGCCAGCGCGTCTCCCAGGCTACAACAGCGGCGGATGACCCAGGGTTGGCCCTAGTTCATTTTTGATCGCTTTGTATACACTTAATGTATGCATATCCGCACACAAAGCAGCCCGATCAAGGCCTGTTGAGCGTGTCCATGGCGAGACAAATCTGAGGATGTCAATGACCGATCTTGCAGCAAACCAGAACGCAGGCTTTGCCTTCAACCCGGCCCAGCAGCGGCCCGCAGCGGCCGGTGCATTGCCCGCCGGTGTATGCCCCTCGCTCTACAACAAGGACCTGGCCCCCACCAAAAAAGACAGCCGATCCTGGGGCGCCTACAGCCTGTTCACGCTCTGGGCCAATGATGTGCACAGCCTGGGCAACTACGCCTTTGCCATCGGCCTGTTTGCGCTGGGCCTGGGCGGCTGGCAGATTCTGACGGCGCTGATGATGGGCGCCGCACTGTTGTTTGTGCTGCTGACCTTGTCGGGCTTTATGGGCCCCAAGACGGGTGTCCCCTTTCCAGTGATGAGCCGTATCAGCTTTGGCACCCGTGGCGCGCAGATCCCAGCCCTGATCCGGGGCGGTGTGGCGATTGCCTGGTTTGGTATCCAGACCTACCTGGCCTCCAAGGTGCTTGATGTGCTCTTGATCACCTTGTTCCCCAGCTTGCAAGCCCTGCTCGCGCACCAGGTGCTGGGCCTGCCGGTGCTCGGCTGGATCAGCTTTAGCCTGCTGTGGCTGGTGCAGACCATAATTGCCTGCTGGGGCATGGAGAGCATTCGCAAGTACGAGGCCTTTGCCGGCCCGGTGATTTTGGTGACCTTTGTCGCGCTGGCCGGCTGGGTGCTGTACAGCTCGGGCGGCAAGATCCAGTGGACGGCGCCCAAGCCCAGCACCGGTGCGGCGATGTGGGTGCAGATCATGGGTGCAGCCTCGCTGTGGGTCGCCATCTATGGCACCTTTGTGCTCAATTTCTGCGACTTCACCCGGGGCGCCACTTCGCGCAGCGCCGTGGTGAAGGGTAACTTCTGGGGCATCCCCATCAACATGCTGATCTTTGGGCTGATCGTCGTTGTGCTGACCGGCGGGCAACTGGCCATCGATGGCACCCTGATCCTCAGCCCTACCGATATCGTCGAGAAAATCCCCAACAAGCCGCTGCTGGTGCTGGCCAGCCTGTCGCTGCTGATCCTGACCATCGCCGTGAACCTGATGGCCAACTTTGTCGCCCCGGCGCTGGCCCTGGCCAATCTGCTGCCCCGCCATCTCAACTTCCGCCGCGCCGCGCTCGTCAGCGCCATCCTCGGCTTTGTGATCCTGCCCTGGAACCTCTACGATTCGCCACTGGTGATTCTGTATTTCCTGGGTGGTCTGGGCTCCTTCCTCGGTCCGCTGTTTGGCATTGTGATGGCCGACTACTGGCTGATCCGCAAGGCGCGTGTGCATGTGCCCGCGCTCTACAGCGATGACCGCAACGGCCCTTACCATTACCAAAATGGCGTCAACCGCCGCGCCATCCAGGCCCTGGTGCCCTCGGCCCTGATTGCGCTGCTGTTCGCCTTCCTGCCGGCGCTGGAGTCGGTGTCCCACTTTTCCTGGTTCATTGCGGCGGGGCTTGGCGGCCTGTTCTACTGGCTGCTGACGCCCAAGGGCCAGCACTACGAAGACCAGGACGGCGAGGCCATTGCCGTGGACCATGCCCAACATTGAGACGGAGTTTTTTGCATGCGCATTCTGATCGTGAACGTCAACACCACCGAGAGCATGACCGAGGCCATCGGCGCCCAAGCGCGCCGGGCTGCCGCACCGGGCACCGAGATCGTGGCCCTCACCCCGCGCTTTGGCGCCGAATCGGTGGAGGGCAATTTTGAAAGCTACCTCTGCGCCGTCGGAGTGATGGATGCCGTCATGCGCTATGACCAGCCCTTTGACGCCGTCATCCAGGCCGGCTACGGCGAGCATGGCCGCGAAGGCCTGCAAGAGCTGCTGGAAGTGCCGGTCGTGGACATCACCGAGGCAGCAGCATCGACCGCCATGTTCCTGGGCCACAAATACGCGGTGATCACCACCTTGGACCGAGCCGTGCCCTTGATCGAGGACCGGCTCAAGCTGGCCGGGTTGGATGCGCGCTGCGCCTCGGTGCGCGCCAGCGGCATGGCCGTACTGGAGCTGGAGAGCCAGCCCGAGCGCGCCGTCGATGCCATCGTGCAGCAGGCGGCCAAGGCGGTGGAAGAAGACCATGCGGAAGTGATCTGCCTGGGCTGCGGCGGCATGGCCGAGCTAGAAGACAAGGTACGCAGCCGCACCGGCGTGCCCGTGGTCGATGGCGTGGCCGCTGCGGTGACCATTGCCGAATCGCTGGTGCGCCTGGGCCTGAAGACCTCCAAGGTGCGCACCTATGCGCCGCCCCGCGCCAAGCGTATTACCGGCTTTCCGCTGCCCGATTCTTTTGGCCGCTAAGCCTCGGCCTCAGCCCTTCTGATTTGCTCCAACCGCCCTGCACCGCAGGGCTTTTTTCCGGCCACTATTGGCTGGTCTTGAACCCCTGGGTCGCCGCCCAGGCTGCCACATCGTCGCGGCGAATGGCCGCAGCCATCAGCTGCGGGAAGGCATCCGGCGTGCAGGCAAAGGATGGCACGCCCAAGGCGGCCAGCTTGGCGGCCAGCGCGGCATCGTAGGCAGGGGCGCCCTCGTCGCTCAGCGCCAGCAAGGTGATGAACTGCACGCCCGATTCCACCAGCTCATGGGCGCGGCGCAGCAGGCCTGACTCCACTCCCCCCTCGTACAGGTCCGAGATGAGCACCAGGATGGTGTTGCGCGGCTCGCTGATCAGGCTCTGGCAGTAACCCACGGCACCATTGATGTCGGTGCCGCCGCCCAGCTGCACGCCAAACAGCACATCGACCGGGTCGTCGAGCTTGTCGGTCAGGTCGACCACGGCCGTGTCAAACACCACCAGCTTGGTCGCTACGGCAGGCAGGCTGGCCATCACCGCGCCAAAGATGCTGGAATAGACCACCGAATTGGCCATGGAGCCGCTTTGGTCGATGCACAGAATCACCTCGCGCTGGGGGCGGCGCGCCTTGCGGCCGTAGCCGATCAAGGTCTCGGGCACGATGGTCTTGTATTCGGGCTGCCAGTGGCGCAGGTTGGCGCGGATGGTGCGGTTCCAGTCGATCTCGGCATGGCGCGGGCGGCGGTTGCGCTGGCTGCGGTCCAGCGCGCCGGCCACGGCGCTGCGCATCGGCTCCTCGAGCCTTTTCATCAGCTCGTCCACCACCTTGCGCACCACCAGGCGCGCGGTGGCCTTGGTGTTTTGCGGGATGACCGAGCCCAGCGAAATCAGGTTGGCCACCAGGTGCACATCGGGCTGCACGTTCTCCAGCATCTCGGGCTGCAGCAACAACTCGCGCAGCTGCAGGCGCTCCATCGCATCGCGCTGCATCACCTGCACCACCTGGCTGGGAAAGTACTTGCGGATATCACCCAGCCAGCGCGATACCGAGGGCGAAGAATTGCCCCGGCCGCCCTTGCGCGAGCCCAGCTGGCTGTCGCCCTCGTAGAGTGCGGCCAGCGCCTGGTCCATCTCCTGCAGGCGTCCGCCCACGGTCCCGCAGCTGGCATCGGCCGGGCTGCCCAGCACCATGCGCCAGCGCTGCAGGCGCGTCGTTGGCTGCATCGCCTCTGCCTCGTCGGGCGGCAGGGTTTGCGTATCGTCTTGCGCCAGGCCTGGCGCAGGATGGGCGGCATTTGTCATCGTCATCACTCCAGGGTTTGGGCGTCTTTGGTCGGTGTCACGGCCGGCGAAATCTGCGCCAGCAGCTCGGCCGGCAGGTCCAGGCCCAGCATCGTATTGAGCAGGGGCAGCGCCAGCACGGCACGCGCCTCGTCCCAGGGCGCATCCTCGTCGCCTGCCGGCAGCGCAGCAGCAGGGGCCGCGCCGCCCGCCACGGGCGCGCGCCTGGCCTTCTCACCCAGGCTCTGGCGCTCGTGCTTGCTGAAGTTGGCAAAGCTGCGCCGCACCAGCGGCAAAATCTGCGCAAACTGCAGCTCTCCCAGCCCGGCCAGCCAGGCGTCCACAGCGCCCCAGATGGCCTCATCGTGTTGCAGTACCAGCGCCTGCTGGTTCAAAAAACCATCCAGCCAGGCGGCCACATCCAGTGGCGCCGCGCCCAGCGAGAGATTGCGGTTGAACTGCAGCACCACCTCGGCGCTCTCCAGCAGGTGTTCATCCAGCAGCAACCGGCAGGCCATGCCACGCAGCAAAGCGGCTGCGGCGTCGCCCATGGCCAGGCTTCGCAATGCGGCGCGCCAGGCGTCCACGGCGGCCTGGGCCTGTGCATCGTCGCCACGCAGGCGCAAAGCTTCGTGGGCGGCCAGTACCTTGCCCTTCATGGCGTTGGCGGCGTCTTCGTCCATCGCCATGCAGGCCACCGGCAGGCCGATGGCGGCGCGCAGCAGCAGCGAATCGATGACCGTGGCCAGCAGGGCCGTATCGGTCTGGCGCACGCTGCCGTAGCGGTACACATTGGCCAGTGGCGGCAGCGCCTGCAGCAGCTGGGCCACATCGCCGGTGGTGGCGGCGCGATCGGCCAAGGTGGCAATCAGCGACTCGACCAGCTGCGGCAAGTTCGCCAGCAGCGCGTCGTCAATCGCCTGCGCAATCTCGGGCAAGGGCGTATCGGGCAAGAGACTGGCACGCAGGCGCGCGGTGGCGGCCTGCGCCACGGTGGCGCCATGCACGCTGGCCTCGATGATGCGCACGGCCAGCTCAGGCTCCCACTGCATCTGCCAGCTTTCGCGGAAGGTGCCCCGGTTGCGCTGCGCATCGGCGGCACGCGTGCCCCAGCCAATGCCCAACAAGCGCAGGCGGTGCAGAAAATGGCTGCGCGCCAGGTCGGTCTCCTTGCGCAGATCCAAGGCCAGCAGCTTGCTGGCCGCCTCGGGCTTCATGCGCAGCGATTTCTGCTGCTGTTCAATGTCGCGCTGCAAGGGCACCTGCGGCACATCGGCAGGCACCGTGCCCAGCACATGGCCGACGGTGAGCTCGTCGTCGATCAGGTTCAGCGGTGCGGTCTCGCCCATGCAAACCACGGTGACGATGGCCTCGTTGATCTCCTGCAGCCCGGGTATCGGCTGGCCACGCATGGCGGCAAGGCCTTCGGCCAAACGGGTGGCCTCGATGATGTGGGCGCTGGAGCAGTCCAGATCCTTGTCGCGCAGCAGGCGTGCCACGCGGGTGAGCCAGCCTGCCGTGCGCCAGGTGGCCGCATCGCGGGCCGTGCGTGCAGGCACCGGACTGTCTTCGTCCGCTTGCAGCGCCAACGCAGCATCGGCGCTGTAGCACTGCCACAAATGCGCATACCAGCCGGGCGAGGTGACGCCCGCGCCATAACCGCTGCGGCTGGCCAGGTTGCGGTAGGTCCAGGGGGCCCAGGTCGCCAGCACCTTGGCCTTGGGCAGGCCCTTGAGCACGGCGCTATCGGCCTTGGCGGTGCTGCTTTGCTGCAGGGCCGGCACATGCCAGGCGCCGCAGACCACCGCAATGCGCTGGTGGCCGGCCTTCACTGCCTCACGGATGCACTGGCGCATATGCGCCTCGCGCTGGGCTTCGCGCAGCACATAGTGCCGCCCGCGTCGTGCCTCGCCCTCGTCGCCCAGCTCGCTGCGCACCGCCGTCATCGCTTCGTTGATGCTGGTAAACAGCGCTTCGCTGTCGCCGCGCTCCTCCACCAGGCGGTTCCACCAGCTCTCGCCATCTTCAAAGCCGGCTGCGTGGGCGAGCCAGTCAAGCGGGTCGCGGAGGGGCTGCTGGTCATCGGCGGCCAGATCGCCCAGGTCGCCATCATCGGCAACTTGCGCGCTATCGGGGCCGGTATCAGCGGCCTCGCCTTGCACCGCAGCACCATCCGCATCTTCCAGATCCTCGCCCCCCTCACCCTCTTCGCCCTCCATGTCCCCTGCCACTTCTTGCGCGGGCTCAGGATTTATCAGCGCCTGGCGCCGTGCCCAGTCCTGGGCCATCGCATGGGTTTGGGGCAGGTCGATAAAGCGGGTGACCACGCCCTGCTCGCTCGCCCATTGCAGCGCCTGCCACTCGGGCGAGAACTCGGCAAAGGGGTAGAACGCCGCCTGGCTGGGCTCGTCTTGCATGTACACCAGCATGGCAACCGGCGGGCGCAGCTCGGCACTGCGCAGCATGGGCAGCAGGGCCTCGCCCTCGGGCGGGCCTTCCACCAGCAGGCAGTCGGGCTGCAGCTGCGCCAGCGCTTGCAGCAGGCTGCGCGCGCAGCCCGGGCCGTGGTGGCGAATGCCAAAGAAATGGACGTTGTCAGCAGAGGTGGCCATGGGCTCGGTCAGCGTTGTCGGGTGCAGAAAATGAACGGCGCCAAAGGCTTAGATTTGTTCGCGGCAGGCGCGGTACAGGTCTTTCCATTCGGCACGTTCTTTGACCACGGTCTCCAGGTATTCCTTCCAGACCACGCTGTCCTGCACCGGGTCCTTGATGACGGCGCCCAAGAGGCCCGAGGCGACATCGTGCGCGCGCAGCACGCCATCGCCAAAATGGCCGGCCAGGGCCATGCCGCTGTTGATCACCGAGATCGCTTCGGCGGTCGACAAGGTGGAGCTGGGCGACTTGATGCGCACGGTCTTGCCGTCTTCGGTCTGGCCGTTGCGCAGCTCGCGGAAGATCTGCACCACGCGGCGCACTTCCTCCAGCGCCGGTGCCTCGGCGGGCAGCTGCAGCGCGCGGCTTTGCTCGCCCACGCGCTTGGTGACGATCTTCAGCTCCTCATCCTGCGATGCAGGTACGGGCAGCACGACGGTGTTGAAGCGGCGCTTCAAGGCGCTGGACAGCTCATTGACACCCTTGTCGCGGTTGTTGGCCGTGGCGATCACCGAGAAGCCAGCGACCGCCTGGAACTCGGTGGACAGCTCGGGCACCGGCAGGGTTTTTTCCGACAGCACGGTGATCAGGCTGTCCTGCACATCGGCGGGGATGCGGGTCAGCTCTTCGATGCGGGCGATCTTGCCCAGCTTCATCGCATGCACCAGGGGGCTGGGCACCAGGGCTTTTTCTGAGGGGCCATGGGCCAGCAGTTGCGCATAGTTCCAGCCGTAGCGCAGCTGCTCTTCGCTGGTGCCGGCGGTGCCCTGGATGAGCATGGTGGAGTCGCCGCTCACCGCCGCCGCCAGGTGCTCAGACACCCAGGATTTGGCGGTACCGGGCACGCCGTACAGCAGCAAGGCGCGGTCAGTGGCCAGGGTGGATACCGCAATCTCCATCAAACGCGGGCTGCCGATGTACTTGGCGCTCAGCTCAAAACCATTGCTCAGCTTGCCGCCCATCAGGTACTGCAGCACGGCCCAGGGCGAGAGCTTCCAGTTGGGGGGACGTGGACGGTCATCGGCCTTTTGCAGGGCATCCAGTTCTTCGGCAAATTGCTGCTCGGCGTGCTGGCGTAGTACTTGGCTCATGGTGTGCTTCCGGTAGAAATCAAAAAGTTCGTGGTGGGCGCCATCAGGCGGGCTGGGCCGCTTGCAGCGCCAGGCGCAAATCGACAATGCGGTTGAGTTGGGCGAGCACCTGCGCGTCGTCCCAGGGGCGCAGG
>JAVWTB010000022.1:0-47244 GCA_036667955.1 Comamonas sp. | reverse complement strand
GCGGCGTGGTGCAGTGGCAGCCTGCGCTGATGATGATGGTCGCCGCGACTTTGGGCGGCTACCTCGGCGCCCGGGTGGCGCGCAAGATTGCGCCGCAGTGGCTGCGCGCCGGCATTGTGCTGACCGGCTTGGTAATGGCAGTGCTGTTTTTCTTGAAAGCCTAGTCGGCTGAACCTGTCCTCGGCGCCTTGACCACCTCGATCAACGCATCCAGCGCCGCAGAGCGGCTTTGCGGATGCCAGACAAAGGCACCCGCCGTCAGCGCTGTCTGGCCATGGCTGCTGTGCAGTGGCACAAAGCGCACACCGGCCATGCCGGCCCGCTGCATGCACGAGGGCACCAGCGCCACGCCCTGGCCAATAGCAACCAGTGCAATAACAGCCAGCCACTGGCGCACCGCATGGCTGGTGCGCGGGTGGATGCCCGCGTTGTGCAGGCAGGCGATCACATTGTCGTAATTGGCAGGGCTGACATCGCGCACAAACATCACAAAGCGCTCATGGGCCAGGCTGCGCAAATCCAGGCTGGCTTGCTGCGCTTGCGGGTGGTTCTCCGGCAGGCAGCACACCAAGGTATCGGGGGCCAGCGGCCACAGCTCCAGCCCCGGCGCGGGGGTGATGATATTGACAAAGCCCGCTTGCAACTGGCCGCGCAGAATGGCCGCCTGCTGCTCGGTGGTGGACATCTCATGCAAGGTGATATCGATATCGGGCCGCTGCTGGCCAAAGGCCTGCATCACATGGGGCAGGTCGCGGTAGATCATCGAGCCGGTCACACCAATATCGAGCTGGCCCTGCCGCCCCTGGGCCACATTGCGCGCCACATCGGCTGCGCGCTGGATCTGGCTGAGCACCTGGCGCGCCTCAATCAAAAAGGCGGCACCCGCATCGGTCAGCCGCACTTGCTTGGCATCGCGCTCCAGCAGCCGCACGCCCAGGTCCTCTTCCAGCGATTTGATCGCCACTGACAGCGGAGGCTGGGTGATGGCCAGGCGCTGGGCAGCGCGGCCAAAATGCAGCTCCTCGGCCAGCACCACAAAATAACGCAGCAAATGGGTCTTCATCTGCGTATCATGCCCCAGCCAATGCGGGCTGCCCGCTCGGCGAGGGGGATGGCCTGGCACCACGCTGCGCATGGCACCGGCTAGTACGACTTGGGCAGGCCCAGCACCTTCTCTGCGATAAAGCACAGAATCAGCTGCGGGCTCACCGGCGCCAGACGCGGAATCCAGCTCTCGCGCATCAGCCGCTCCACATGGAACTCCTTCGCATATCCCATGCCGCCATGGGTAAAGATGGCGGTCTCACAAGCCTTGTAACCCGCCTCTGCCCCCAGGAACTTGGCCGCATTGGCCTCTGCCGCACAAGGCTGGTGGCGGTCATACAGCCAGGCCGCTTTCATCGCCAGCAAAAAGGCCGCCTCCAGCTCCATCCAGCGCTCGGCCAGCGGGTGCTGAATGCCCTGGTTCTGGCCGATGGGCCGGTTGAACACTTCGCGCTCGCGGGCGTACTGCGTGGCGCGGCCCAGCGCCGCACGGCCCAGGCCAATGGCCTCGCAGGCGATCAGAATGCGCTCGGGGTTCATGCCATGCAGGATGTATTCAAAGCCCCGGTTCTCCTCACCAATGCGGTCTTCCACGGGGATGCGCAGCCCATCGATAAACAGCTGGTTGGTATCCACGCATTTGCGGCCCATCTTGGCAATCTCATGCACCTCGATCTTGCTGCGGTCAAAGTCGGTATAGAACAGCGACAGACCTTCGGTGCCCTTGCATTCCTCCACCGGCTTGGTGCGCGCCAGCAGCAAGATCTTGCTGGCCTGCTGGGCGGTAGAGATAAACACCTTTTGCCCATGCACCACATAGTGGTCGCCGTCGCGCACCGCCCGGGTCTTGAGCTTGAGCGTGTTCAGCCCCGTGTTGGGCTCGGTCACGCCAAAGCAGGCCTTGTCCTTGCCGGCAATCAGCGGCGGCAGCATGCGCGCCTTTTGCGCGTCTGTGCCATAGACCACCACCGGGTGCAGGCCAAAGATGTTCATGTGCACGGCAGAGGCGCCCGACAAGCCCGCGCCGGTGGCCGAAATCGTGTGCATCATCAAGGCCGCCTCGGTGATGCCCAGGCCGGCCCCGCCATAGGCCTCGGGCATGGCAATGCCCAGCCAGCCGGCATCGGCCAGCGCACGGTAAAAATCTTCGGGAAAAGCGCCGTCATTGTCTCGGGCATGCCAGTAGTCGGCATCAAACGGGGCGCAGACTTTCTCGACGGCGTCGATGATCTGTTGCTGCTCTTCGGTCAGGGCGAAATCCATGGTCTTGCGGTCCTCAATACTCAATCAGTGGCGCGGTGCCTTGCACGGCGCAGGGTCACATCGCCGCTCAGGCCGGCCGGCGCACGCGCTCTGGGTTCTCGCCATAGGGCGGGCTGTAGATCACCAACAACTTGGCAGGCGTGTCGCTGGTGGTCTGGAAGATGTGCATCTTGTCGGCCGGGAAAAAGCAGGTATCGCCCGGCACCATCTCAAAGCCTTCGCCTTCGACCTCCACGTGGGCCGTTCCCTCCAGCAAGTAGCAAGCCTGCTCCATGCCAGGGTGGGCATGGGGCAGCGCGCCGCCGCCCTTGGCAATCTCACCCAGCACCACCTCCATGTGCTGGGCCTCCACATTGGCCTGGCTCACCAGGCGGCGGTTAAAGGTTCCGGTATGGTTGGCCGGGCTATAAGCCTCTACCTCGGAGGCACGGATCAGGTAGCGCGAAGTCATCGTGTGGCGTTCATCGTGAGGGGATGGGAATGTCTACTATGGACTGGCACAGGGTCACTGCGCAGGGATGTCGGCTTGCTTGACCAAGCGCCCCCAGTACGCCAGCTGCTCGCTCACATACTGGGCAAACTCCTGCGGTGTCTTGGTAGGCCAGACTTCAAAGCCGATCTGTTCAAGCTGCTTTTGCACCGCCTCGTCGGCCAGCACGGCCTGCAAGGCGGTGTTGATCTTGTTCACCACTTCCGGGGGGGTGCCCGCCGGCGCAAAAATGCCGTTCCAGGAGGTGATGTCAAAGCCGGGCAAGGTCTTGCCGATGGGCGGCACATTGGGGAGGATCTTGCTGCCCTTGGCGGCGGTCACAGCCAGGGTGCGCACCCGGTCGGTCTTGAGCATGCTCCAGCCCGAGCCCAAATCCACCACATACACCTGCACCTGGTTGCCCATCAGGTCGGTCAGCGCCTGCGGGCTGGATTTGTAGGGCACGCCGACGATGTCGGTCTTGGACAGAAAACGCAGCGTCTCGGACGCCACCAGCGAGGTGCTGTTCGGTGTCGCGTACGAGAGCTTGCCCGGGTTGGCCTTGGCGTAGTCGATCAGCGCCTGCACCGAATCGGCCGGCACCGACGGGTGCACCGCCAGCGCAAACGGCAGCTCGCCAACGCGGGCAATCGGCGTGAAATCCTTGATCGGGTCGTACTTCAGGCTTTTGACCAGCCAGGGGTTGGCCGAATGCGAGGTATTGGTCGTCATGAACAAGGTGTAGCCATCAGGCTTGGCCTTGGCCACCAGGCCCGCCGCAATCTGCGCATTGGCGCCCGCGCGGTTGTCCACAATTACTGGCTGCTGCAGGCGCTCGCCCAGCTTTTGGCCCACCGCCCGGGCTACGGCATCGGTGCCGCTGCCAGCGGCGAAGGGCACGATCATCGTGATCGGTGCATTCGGGTAACTGCCCTGCGCAGCGCTGGCATTGACTGCCATGGTTGCAGTGGCGATGGCGGTCAGGGCGAGGGTCGCCCACCATTGGCGTCGTTGCATGCTTTTGTCTCCTGTTTTTAATAAGGCCTCTATGGGCTAGCTTGCATGGTGCAGGCGTCAACGATTCGCGTCCAATGTTTTATATGGATGGTTTGATATGCAAATCGAATTCTTAAATGGAGAGAATGGATACTGTAAAAAAAACAGGTATTTCAGCCATCAGCCCCCTGCAAGCTTCCTAGAATTCACGACTTCCGTATGACATTTCACCAGGACATCACCATGCAATGCAGCAGCTTTATCGCCACCAGCCTGGACGGCTTTATCGCCAAAACCGATGGCAGCCTGGACTGGCTCAATGCCGCCAATGCCACCGTGCCCGAAGGGGAGGATTGCGGCTATGCGCAGTACATGGCCGGCGTCGATGTGATCCTGATGGGGCGCAAAACTTTTGAGACGGTGCTGGGCTTTGGCGCCTGGCCGTATGACAAGCCGGTCTATGTGGTGTCACGCCAATGGAGCGTCCTGCCCGCAGAGGCACCGGCCACCGTCCAACTGTGGAAGGACAGCCTGCCCGCCCTCACGGCCCATCTGGCCGCCAACGGCGTGCGCGCAGCCTATGTGGATGGCGGGCAGCTGATCCAGTCCTTCATCAACGCGCAACTGCTCGACGCGATCACCATCACCCGCATTCCCGTGCTGCTGGGCAGTGGGCTGCCGCTGTTCGGGCCTTTGGCAGATGACTGCAACACGGTGGCGGCGCAGCATCTGCAGACGCGCAGCTATGACTTTGGCTTTGTGCAGAGCGACTACCGGCTGCACTATGCGGCAGCCGATCAGTCACAGAACAAGTAGCACTTAAGCCGCCACCGCCCGCCGCACAAACCGCCCAGCCCGCGCTGGCAAAGCCCCCGCCTCTTCCGTGTAGCTGAGCACACCATTGACCCAGACGGCTTCCACCCCCACGCTGCGCTGCTTGGGATTCTCAAAGGTGGCTTGGTCCTGAATGCGGGCGGGGTCGAACACGACCACATCGGCGGCCTTGCCGGCGGCCAGCAGGCCTCGGTCGGCCATGCGAAAGCGCTGGGCCGACATGCCGGTCATCTTGTGCACCGCCTGGGCGAGGCTCAGGATGCCCTTGTCGCGCCAGTACATGGCCAGCACGCGGGGGAAGGCGCCCCAGAGCCGTGGATGCGGGCGCTCGTCGTTGGGCAGGCCGTCCGAGCCGATCATGGCCAACGGGTGCTGGATGACGCGCTCCACATCGTCTTCGCGCATCTGGAAGTAGCAGGCATTGCCGGGCTTGAGGCGCACGCAGGCCTCGTACTGGCTGATGCCCCATTCGGCGGCAATATCGCGCAGATAACGGCCGCCGACCTCGGGAAAGGGCTCGCTGCGGGTGATCAGGATATCGATCACGCCATCCACCAGGTCCTCGCGCAGTACCGTAGATCCAGCGGTGTAGGGGTAGACATCCATCGCCAGCTCTTGCTGCTGCGCCAGTTTGTCGACCAGCGGCAAGGTCTGCAAGGTGCGGCCCCAGTTGGCCGAGCCCGCGCATTTGTGGTGTGACAGCACCAGTGGCAGGCCCGACTGTTTGGCGGTGCCAGCGGCTTCGAGCATGGCCTCCAGAATGCCTTCGAGCTCGTCGCGGATATGGGTGGCATACACGCCGCCATGCCGGGCTGCCACGGTGGCCACCGCCACCAGCTCCTGCATGTCGGCGGCATAGGCTTCGCGGTAGAAGATGCCGCTGGACAGGCCCAGCGCGCCGGCCTGCATGGCCTCGTTCATGTCCTCGGCCATCGCTTCGCGCTCGGCCGCATTGGCTGGGCGGCTCAGGTCTGCCATGTGCTTGATGCGCAAGGAGGTGTGGCCCAAGAGCGCTGCGATATTGATGGAGGGCTGCGCGGCATCCACGGCCGCTGCGTAATCTTGCATGCTGCCAAAGCGGAACTGCTGGTCGCCCAGCAGTGACAGCGGTGCGGGCGGGTGTGCGGTCACCACCGGGGCCAGCGATATGCCGCAGTTACCGGCGATCACCGTGGTCACCCCTTGCGAGAGCTTGGGCAGCATGGCCGGGCTGTTCAGCGCGGCGGCATCGTCGTGGGTGTGCACATCGATAAAGCCCGGTGCAATCACCTTGGCCGTGCAGTCAATGTGCAGCGGGTCTTGCGCCTTCCAGTTTTCCAACGCGGCCTGCTGGGCGGCATCCGCCGCGCCATCGAGGGCAAACACGCCCACAATGCGCCCGCCCTGCAGCCAGACATCCCCGACAAACTCCGACAGGCCGGTGCCATCCACCACCGTGCCATTGCTCAACCACACTCTGCGTTCCATTAATCATCTCCAGGCGCTGCTGCCGGCTGCCATCAGTCGGCGGTTGGGCCTTGTTGCGGGGCGGGGGCCGGTGCATCCTGCACTGGCGCGCCCTTGCGTTGCTGCGCGGGCTGCTGAAAGCCCATGTATTCATAACTGTCAAAACCATGGGTCTCCAGCAGTCGCTTGTACTGCTGCATCCCGGTGACCACGCGCGGCCCCAGAATCTGCGCCAAGCGCACCATCATGATTTCAATCACCACCAGGTGGGCCAGGTAGGCCTCGGTGCCCACGCGCATCACCGCATCCTGAGGCACGGTGACCGCCAGCACATGGTCGGCCATCTCGGCCAGCGGTGTGTCGGGCTGGGTCAGGGCCACCACGGTAGCGCCTTGCTGTTTGGCAAACTGCGCCGCCTCCAAGGTGTAGGGCATGCGCCCCACATGCGATATCACAAAGGCCACGCCACTCTTTCCCAAGGTTGAGGCCGACACCAGCTGCTGGTGCGCATCGAAGATGGCGTTGGACGTGAGCCCCAGGCGGAACAAGCGGCTTTGCAGCTCTTGGGCCATGAAGGACGAGGCCGCCCCGACGGAGTAGCAGTCGATACGCGAGGCGTTCGCCATCTTGCTGGCCACCTCATCGATCAGCGCTGCATCCAGCCTTTGGCCCAGGTTGGCAATGGCACCGGCGGCGGCATGCACGATCTTGCTGACCACCTCGGCGGTGGAGTCGTCCTGCTGCACGCTGCGGTGCAGGTGCGAGCCCGAGACCGCCAAGGTCTGCGCCAGCGCCACCATGAAATCGCGCACCGAGGCATAGCCAAAGCGGCGGCACATGCGCACGATGGTGGGCATGGACACATGGGCCTGCAGCGCCAGCTGCTCGACGGTGGCCAGCACAGCGGCGCCCGGGTCGCGCAGGATCACATCGATCACCTGGCGCTGGGCCAGCGGCAGCGCGGCCTGCTGCTGTTGCAGCCACTGCAGGCTCAAAACCGAGCGATTCATCACCATGCTCCCCATGGATAGCCTAGCCACTGGTTGGAGCAGAGCCGATGCGCGGGCAGCCGAGCAAGGGCCGGAGCGGGCCGCGCCGCCCCGCAGCGAGGGCTGCGTCCCTCTTCCCATGCGAAGCATGAGAGAAGGGGGAAGGCGCAGAGCGCCTCAGGGGGTTGTGCTCTAAGCATTCAGAACCTTGTCTCAATCGCATCGACCAGGTTCCAGGCATCATCCACCACGGGGATCCAACGCCACTTGTCAAACGTGGTGCAAGGGTGGGAGATGCCCAGTGCAATGCGGTCGCCCACCGCTGGTGCGCCCTGCGCCGGGTCAAAGCGCAGGTAGGCATGCTGGTCGTTGAGGGCCGAAATCGTCCAGGCGGCAGGGGCCGGCTGCGCCGCTTGGCTGCCGCGTGGGGCATGGCGCTGTACCGATGGCATCTCCAGGTCGTAGGAGATATCGCGGCGGCCGCAGGTCAGCAAGGCCAGGCCTGGCTCGGGGACAGACTGCACCATCGCCCAGACTTCCAGCGCGGCCTGCAGCGAGTCGGCCACGCCCTCGCGCTGCTCAACCAGCTTGAGCAGGCGCCGGTAGTTGCCATGGTCATGCGTGATGTAGCAGCCCGAGCGCAGCACGCCGGTAAAGGCGCGCGACAGGCCCGCGCCCTGCAGCAGGGGGACGACCAGGTCAAAAATGGCCGAGCCGCCAGCGCTCAGGATCGGCGCCTCATCGGGCAACAAGCCCTGGGCATCGCAGGCCTTGGCAATCTCGACCACGCGGCGCACCAGCTCGGCCACGGCGGGGATGTCATGGGCGCTGTCGCACTGGGTCAGGCCCCCTTCATAGCATTCGATGCCGCCCAGCTGTGCACTGGCACTGGCGTGGATGGCCTGGGCCAGCGCCAACGCCTCTTCATGGCTGCGCACACCGGTGCGCTGGCCGGGGATTCCCACCTCGATCAGCACCTCAAAGCGGCGGGCGCTGTTGCGTGCGCGGCTCCAGTCTTCGATGCAGCGCAGCTGGCTGATCGAATCGACCAGGAACCAGACGCGCAGATCGGCGTGCTGGCTCAGCAAGGCATCCAGCCCATCCAGATCGGCCGGTGCCACCACCTGGTTGGCAATGATGGCGCGGCGCGCACCGGCCTCCACCCCAACAGCCAGCTGGAAGATGGTCGCAAAGGTCAGGCCCCAGGCGCCGCCTTTGAGCTGCAGATCAAACAGCTGGGGCGACATGGTGGTCTTGCCGTGCGGCGCAAACTGGATCTGGCGGCGCGCCGCATAGTCCTGCATCCAGCGGGCGTTGTGGGCCAGCGCCGACTGGCGGATGACGGCCAGCGGATAGGGCAGGTCATCGCGCAGCACATTCCAGCCGCGTGCGGCCAATGCAGAGGCCCGGGTGGGGGCAGCGGCCAGCGGGTAGCTCTTGCTGCGCGCGTCAATCAAAAAATCGGGTTGCATGGTTCACTCTCTCAATCTTGGACTTTCCAGCAGGCCTGCAGATGGCCATCGGCCACGGGGCGCAGCTGCATATCAGCCTGGGCGCAGCGCGCCTCGGCCTGCGGGCAACGGGTACGAAAGACGCAACCACTGGGCGGGTTCTTGGGGCTGGGCAGGTCTCCCGTCAAGAGCGGGATCGTGCGCCGCTGGGCCGGGTCCGGAATCGGCGCGGCTGCCAGCAAGGCCTGGGTGTAGGGGTGGCGCGGCCGGGCATACAAGGCCTCGGTCGGTGCCACCTCCACCACGCGGCCCAGATACAGGACCACCACGCGATCGCAGAGGTATTCCACCACATCCAAATCGTGCGAGATGAACAGCAAGGTCAAACCAAGGCGGTCTTTGAGGTCGCCCAGCAAATTGACCACCTGCGCCTGGATGGATACATCGAGCGCCGACAACGGCTCATCGGCCACGATAAAGCGCGGCTGCACTGCCAAGGCCCGGGCAATGCCGATGCGCTGGCGCTGGCCGCCGGAGAACTCATGCGGAAAGCGCTCGGCATGCTCGGGACGCAGACCCACCTGGTCCAGCAGCTCGGCAATGCGCGGCTGGCGGGCTGCGCCCGGCGCCATGCCGTGGGTGGACAGCGCCTCACCCAGCACATCGCGGATGCGCATGCGCGGGTTCAGGCTGGCATAGGGGTCCTGAAAGATGATCTGGATATCGGCGCGCAGCGGCCGCATCGCGCTCGCGCCCAGGTGCGCCAGGTCCACGGTCTCGCCGCCCTGCTTGCGAAAATGCAGCTGGCCGTCCGTCGGCTCGATCAAGCGCGTCAGCAGCCGGCCGATGGTGCTTTTGCCCGAGCCGGACTCGCCCACCAGGCCCAGGGTCTCGCCCGGGTAGATGTCAAACGAGACATCCTGCACCGCGCGCACCGGGTGGGCGCCGCTGCCAAACTGCTTGCTCAAATGCTGGATGCGCACCAGCGGCTGGGCCGCTGCGGTGGCGCCAGTCGCTGCCGTGGCCCGTTCGGCCGGGCGTTCCAGGGTGTCGGTCGTGCTCATGCGGCTTCTCCTGCGCGAATGCAGCGCACCTGGCGCTCGCTGGACTGTGCATCGTTGCCGCTGCGCCATGTCTCCAGGCCGGGCATGGCCTGCTCGCAGGCGTTCAGCCGCTTGCTGCAGCGCGGCGCAAAGGCGCAGCCGGGCGGCGGGCTCAAGGGGCTGGAGACCTGGCCGGGGATGGCATCCAGCCGGCGCCGCCCCACAAAGGCGGGTTTGCCACCGGCGCGCAGCGCGGCGGCCTCGGCCAGCTCGCGCTGGCGCGCCATGCCGGGCAGGCAACCCAGCAGGCCCTGGGTGTAGGGGTGCTGGGGCGCGGCAAACAGCGCATGCACGCTGGCGGTCTCGACAATGCGGCCGGCATACATCACCGCAATCGCATCGGCATACTGCGCCACCACGCCCAGGTTGTGGGTCACAAACAAGATGCTCATGCCCGTCTCTTTTTGCAGCCGGCCCATCAAGGCCAGGATCTGCGCCTGGATGGTCACATCCAATGCGGTGGTGGGCTCGTCGGCAATCAGCAGGCTCGGGTCGCAGGCCATGGCCAGCGCAATCATCACCCGCTGGCGCATGCCGCCAGACAGCTGGTGCGGGTACTCATGCACGCGCTGGGCGGCAGCCGGTATCTCGACAAGTTCCAGCATGCGCTGGGCATGGGCCAAGGCTGCTGCCTTGCCCAGGCCCTTGTGCAGGCGCACCGATTCGGCAATCTGCTCGCCCACGGTCAGCACCGGGTTCAGGCTGGTCATCGGCTCCTGGAACACCATGGCCAGCTCATTGCCGCGTAGCGCACGGAGGGACTTGGCGTCGAGCGAGAGCAGATCGACGGTGCGGCCATCGCGCTGCACAAACTGGGCCTGGCCCTGCACCTGGGCTTGCGAGGTCTTGGCATGCAGGCCCATCAGCGACAGGCTGGTGACCGACTTACCCGAACCCGACTCGCCCACCAGGGCCAGGGTCTGGCCCGGCAGAATCTGAAAACTCACGTCGGAGACGCTCTGGATACGCCCGCCTTCGGTGGCGAACGAGGTCGACAGCGAGCGCACATCGAGGCGGGGCGCAGCCATGTTGGCAGCCGCTGCAGGGGTGGCGGTGTTCATCATGATTTGTTCTTCAGCTTGGGGTCGAGCAGATCGCGCACACCGTCGCCCAGCAGTTGCAGCGACAGCGCCGTCAGCACAATCGCCACGCCCGGGGTCAAGATGGTCCAGAAGGCCTTGTCGGCATACTCCAGGCTGCCAGCAATCATCGTGCCCCAGGTGGGGATATCCGGCGGCACGCCCACGCCCAGAAAGGACAGGCCCGCCTCGGCCAGGATCGCATAGGCAAAGATAAAGGTGACCTGCACCAGCACCGGCGAGAGCAGGTTGGGCAGAATATGGCGCCACAGAATCAGCGGGGTGCGCACACCCAGCGCCTTGGCAGCATCGACAAACAGCAGCTCGCGCAGCACCAGGGTGGAGGCGCGCACCACGCGGGCCACGCGCGGCGTGTAGACGATGGTCAGCGCCAGAATCACATTCCACAGCGAGGCACCCAGGATCGACACCAGCGCAATGCCCAGGAGGATGTCGGGGAAGGCCATCATCGCGTCGACCAGACGCATCAGCGGCGCATCGAGCCGGCGAAAGTAGCCGGCCAGCATGCCCAGCAAGGTGCCCAGCACCACGGCGCCCAGCGCGGTGAAAAAGCCGATCATCAGCGAGTAGCGCGCGCCGTAGATGATGCGCGCCATCACGTCGCGCCCCAGCTCATCATTGCCGGCCCAGTGCGCCCAGGACGGCGCATGCAGGCGCATGCTGATGTTCATGTCATTGGGGTCGGAGTCGGTCAGCAGCGGGTAGAGCAAGGCGGTGGCTGCAATCAGCAGCAGCACCACGGCGCTCGCCAGCACCACCTTGCGCGCAAACAGCCGGCGCAGGGTTTTGAACCAGGGGGACTGGGCCCAGCCGCCGCGCGCGGGCAGTGGCAATGCCGTTGGGGAGGCGTTCATCATTGGCCCTCCAGACGAATGCGGGGATCGACCACCGTGTAGAGCAGGTCGATCGCGAGGTTGATGAAAACGTAGATGGCGGCAATGACGAGCAAGGTGCCCTGGATCACCGGGTAATCACGCCGCAGCACGGCCCGCACCACCAGGTTGCCCACGCCGGGCAGGTTGAACACGGTCTCGGTCACGACGGTGCCGCCAATCATCAAGGCCAGGGTCAGGCCCAGCACGGTGACGACAGGCACCAGCGCATTGCGCAGCACATGCTTGACGAGCACCACCGACTCGCCCAGGCCCTTGGCCCGGGCCGTGCGCACATAGTCCTCGCCCAGAATGTCGAGCACCGAGGCGCGGGTGAAGCGGATGATCAGCGCCGAGTTGAGCACGCCCAGCACCAGGGCGGGCAGCAGCAGATGCTGCAGACGGTCGCCAAAGCTGGCGTCCGGGTCGCCATAGCCCGAAGCCGGAAACCAGCCCAGGTGCACGGCAAAGACCTGGATCAGGATCAGGCCAAACCAGAAGCTGGGAATGCTGGCGCCCAGCATCGCAATGGTGCTGAGCACCTGGTCGATCCAGCTGCCGCGCCACACGGCCGCTGCCATGCCGCAAGGCACACCGATCAAGGCGGCAATCGACACGGCGAACAGCGCCAGAAACATGGTGGGCTCGGCGCGCTCCAGCAGCGCATGGGTCACAGGCATCTGCAAGAACAGCGACTGGCCCAGGTTGCCTTGCAGCACCTGGCCAATCCAGAGCACAAACTGGGTGGTCAGGGGCTTGTCCAGCCCGTACTGCACGCGCGCAGCAGCAATATCGGCGGCGGTGGCCTGGTCACCCAGCAGCAGCGCCACCGGATCGCCCGAGGCCAGGCGCGTGAGCAGGAACACCAGCACGGCCACCAGGGCGAGCACCACCACCGCGCCGCCCAGGCGCTTGACTAAAAAATGCAGCATGGCTGAACTCGAGAAACGCTGGGGCTTACTGGCTCAGCGAGGTGTTCCAGAAGAAGGGCCAGGGCATGGGCTGGTAGCCCTGCAGCTTGGACGAGCGCGCCGACAGGGCATTGAACTTGCCCACTTCGACAAAGGGCACCTCGTCATAGACGAGCGCCTGCACCTGGCCCCAGAGCGGGCCGCGCTTGGCCACATCGGGCTCACCATTGAAGGCGGCAAGCGCGGCCTTCTTGGTCTCGGTCTCCCACCAGCCGGGGGCGCCGCTGCCCATCTGGGGTGGCGACAGCATCGGCTCAGGGAACAGGCCCGAGTGGGTCATGTAGACATCCCAGAGCTTGGCATCGTTGCGGCGCTGCACCAAGGTGGCCCAGTCCACCACCTGCAGCTCGGTCTTGAAGCCGGCGCGCTTCAAGTGCTCGGACATCACCAGTGCCATGTTGTAGTGGAACTCATACTGGCGGCTGGCCATGATGCGGATGGGCTCGGACTTGTAGCCGGCCTTGGCCGCCTGGTCCTTGGCCAGCTGCGGGTTCTTCTGGTTGTAGAGCTTGGCGCCGGCATCCGAGTAGTACGGCGTGCCCTTGGCAAAGAAGTTGGGCTCGGCCGCAAAGAAGCGCTTGTCACCAAAGCCGGCCTGCAGCATCTCGGCCGGGCCCATGGCCGTCTGCACCGCCTGGCGCAGTTCCTTCTTGGCCAGCACGCCTTCCTTGGTGTTGAAGACGATGTAAGGGAAGCCAAAGTTCTGCGTGACGATCGGCACGACATTGGGCGCGGCCTTTTCCAGGCGGCCTATCGATTCGACCTGCAGCAGATCGGCGTACTGGAACTGGCCCGAGAGCACGCCCTCGACCCGCGTCGTCGCATTGGGCACCGGCACAAAGCGCAGCTCATCGAGCTGGGCCTCGCGCTTGCCGGCATAGCCACTGGCGGGCTCGCTGCGCGCAGCGTACTGGTCAAAACGCGCCAGCACGGTGAACTGGTCGGGCTTGCGCTCCTTGAGCTGGTAGGGGCCGGTGCCAATGAAATCCTTGAGCACCGGTGCCACCACCTCCTTGGGCATGATGCCGGCCATGCCGCTGGGCATCGCCAGGTGGGCCAGCAGCGGTGCATACACCGCCTTGAGCTTGATCTCCACCGTCTGCGGGTTCTTGGCGCTCATGCTGGCAATCTCCTGGCCCACCGCCTTGCCGCGTGCCGACACGTCCATCCAGCGCTGCAGCGAGGCGACCACGTCATCGGCCACCATCTCCTTGCCGTTGTGGAACTTGACGCCCTTGCGCAGGCTGATGGTGTAGGTCAGGCCATCGGCAGAGATGACCGGCATGGCCTGGGCCAGCATCGGCTGGATGCGCCACTGCGCATCAAAGGTGAAGAGCGGCTCGTAGACATGCTGCATGATGGTACCCACCAGGTCGGTGGAGCTGACCATCGGATCCAGGCTCTGGGGCTCGCCAATCATGGCCAGGTTGGCCGCCCCGCCCTTATGAGCAGCCTGGGCCCAGGCGCTGCCCGCTGGCAGGCCTACGCAACCGGCAGCCAACAGGGCTGCGGCAAGCAGTTGGCGACGGGAGGTGCGGACACGCAAGGCAAGGGCGTTCATGGGGCAGGCTTTCATCGAAGGGGTGAAGAAATTTTTTTACACCACAACCGCTAAAAACTGCCTTCAAATCGTCTTATTGACAGATTTATGGGTTGTTGATGTAATATCTTTACATACAGGAGCCCACCCCCATGACAGTAATTACCCTAGGCCAACCCCCTCTCGCATCGGACCGTCTGGCCCGTCCGCTCTCGCCCGCGGTGCGCGCTGGCGACTTTGTTTTTGTCTCGGGCACCGTGCCCACCGATGACCAAGGCCAGGTCGTACCCGGCGGCATCGAGGCGCAGACCCGCGCCGTGTTCAAGCGCCTGGAAGAGGCCTTGGCCCTGGGCGGCTGCACCCTGGCCGATGTTGCCAAGGTCAATGTCTGGCTGGATGACCCGCGTGATTTCGGCAGCTTCAACCGCGTCTACATGGAGTGCTTTGGCGAGCACCGCCCGGCCCGCTCGACCGTGGAATCGCGCCTGATGATCGACGCCAAGGTTGAGATCGATGTGACGGCCTACAAGCCGCTGTAAATCCACCAGCGCGAAAGCGCAGCGGGCGCGACAGCTGCCCGCTTCAGGCGCTTCTACAATGGCCCGCGCAGACTTTGTCTGCGCTTTTTTTGGCCCCTACCCACCGCCCATGCCCAAGCCTCCGACCTTTTCCGCCCGCGCGCCGGGAGACCCACGCCCCCGCATGATTGCCATCGACTGGGGCACCACCTCGCTAAGGGGCGTGCGCATCAATGCGCAGGGCCACATCACTGACCAGCGCGCGCTGCCCCAAGGCATCTTGCAAGTGGCGCCAGGCGGCTTTGCCGACGCCTTTGCACAGCACTTTGGTGACTGGCTGGCCGAGGACCCGCAGCTGTGCCTGCTCTCGGGCATGGTGGGCAGCCGCCAGGGCTGGCAGGAAGCGCCTTACTGCCCCTGCCCGGCCGATTTTGCTGCGCTGTGCAGCCAGCTGCTCTGGCTGGATAACCCCCAGGGCGTACCCACGGCCATCGTTCCGGGCATGAGCAGCCTGGCGCAACACCAGGTCGATGCCGTGCAGGGCGTGCCCGATGTGATGCGCGGCGAGGAAATCCAGGTCATCGGCGCGCTGCGGCTGATGGGCAGCCGGGACGGCCTGTTTCTGCTGCCGGGCACGCACAGCAAATGGGTGCAGGCGCAAGGCGGCACCATCACCGGCTTCAAAACCTTTATGACCGGCGAGCTGTTTGCGCTGCTGGCCCAGCACTCCATCCTGGGCAAGACCTTGGACAGCAGCGCCGCGCTGGATGAGGCCGCCTTTATCCAGGGGCTGGAGCGGGCCCAAAGCCCTGACAGCCTGAGCCACCTGCTGTTTGGCACGCGCGCGCTGTCGCTGTTTGGCGCGCTCGACCCGGCCCAGTCGGCCAGCTACCTCTCGGGCCTGCTGATTGGCCAGGAACTGCACACCATGCCCGCGCCCGCCGGCAGCCGCGTGGCGGTGATCGGCTCCAGCACCCTGGTGCAGCGCTACAGCCTGGCGCTGCGCCATGTGGGCTGCGAAGCCGTCGCCTTTGGCGACGAGGCCACCTGGGCCGGCCACCACGCCATTTACGACCACCTGACCCAGACCACCACCTCAACACCGCAATCACCGCCATGAACCTGATCCAACAATTCCAGGCCCTGCAGGCCAAGCTGCCACTGATCGCCATCCTGCGCGGCCTGACCCCGAGCGAGGCCGTACCCGTGGGCGCAGCCTTGCAATCGGCCGGTTTTGGCCTGTGGGAAGTACCACTGAACTCGCCCGAGCCGCTGCAGAGCATCGCCGCCATGCGCGAGGCTTACCCGGATGTGCTGGTGGGTGCAGGCACGGTGCTCACGCCCCAACAGGTGCGCGACGTGCATGCCGCAGGCGGCCAGCTCATCATCTCGCCCAACTGCAACCCTGCGGTGATCGACGAGACCGTCAAGCTCGGCCTGATCAGCCTGCCCGGGGTCTTCACCCCCACGGAGGCATTCATGGCGCTGGAGCACGGCGCGCACGGCCTCAAGATCTTCCCGGCCGAGCTGGCCTCGCCCGCGGTCGTCAAGGCCATGCTGGCCGTGCTGCCCAAGGGCAGCAATATCTACCCCGTGGGTGGCATTGCCCCCGACAACATGGCCCCTTGGCTGCAAGCCGGCGCGGCAGGCTTTGGCCTGGGCTCGGCGCTGTTCAAGCCCGGCAAGACGGCAGCGCAGGTGCGTGTAGATGCGCTGGCGTTTGCAGAGAACTACCGCGCAGTGAAGAACGCTTGATCCACTGATTTCCGCGCCATAAAAAGGCCTGCACCCTTGACGAGGTGCAGGCCTTTGTTTTTAGCAAAAACAACGTGCTTATTGCATCTGCTGCAGATTACCGATGCGCACCAGCATCTCGGTAAACATCTGCATATCGGCTTGCAGATCAGGCACTTCCTTGTACTCCAGCGCGTTGTGCGCGGTGTACTTCTTGCCGGGCATTGCAGGGCCAAAGTTGATAGCATTGGGCATCAGCTTGGCGGTGGTGCTGCCGGCGGTGGGCACGGGCTTGGCATCGAGGCCGGTGGTGTCGCCAAAGATGTTCAGCAGAGTCGAGAGCCAGGCGCCCTTGGGGTCGCGTGCCATCCAGTTGCCCTGGCTGTAGTCGATCTTGACGGGCACCTGGGCGGCAGCGCTCCAGTTGGCAATGCCCTTTTCCACTTCGCCCTTCAGCTGCTCCGGCGACTTGCCGCGTGGCATGCGGGCATTGGCGGTTACTTCCAGCTGGCCATTGCCGGGCTTGATCAGGTTGGGCGAGATGGTCAGCGGGCCCATGAAATCATCGCCATAGGCCACATTCAGGCCCTTGCCAAAGTAATCCAGCCCATACACGCCGTTGATGTAGCGCAGGGCTTCGCTGTACTGGTTCTTTTGCAGCAGCGCCTGGCCCTGGGCGGGCATCAGTGCCGTTTGCAGCAGCATCGCCAGGCGCGGCACGGGGTTTACGCCTTCTTCGGGGCGCGAGCCGTGGGCGGAGGTGCCGGTCACCTTGATGTCGATCTTGTTGGCGCTGGTCACCAGGTCCACGCTGAACTTGCCAAACTGCTGGTTGCTGGCCACAAAGCTGTCTTTGGCGGCTTGCAGTTGCTGGGCCACGGCCGCCAAGGCTGCGGCATTGCCGGACTCAATCGTCGCCGTGGCGGTCTGGGCAATCGCATTGGCCGATGCCGCGCCGGCCATCGCGGTGATGGCCGGTTGTTGCGGATCGGTCTTCACATCGGCAAAGCTGGCCTTGATGGCGCCCGTGCCTTTTTCTGCCACCACCGCTGGGTACTTGCTGTCGAGCACGATGTTGTACTCGGGCAGCTTGGTTTTGTCGCGGTAGTACTTCATCGCGTCGCCCCCGGTCTCTTCGGTGGTCTCGATCATCAGGCGGATACCGCGCTGCAACGGCAGCTTGGATTGCTTGACGGCCTTCATCGCATACAGCACCGTGGCGATGGAGCCCTTGTCGTCAATCGTGCCGCGTCCGTAGAGCTTGTCGCCCACGCGGGTGACCTTGAAGGGGTCGAGCTGCTGGCCATCCACCACCCATTCGGCGGACACCACCGGCACCACGTCCGCATGGGTGAGAATGCCGAACTCTTCTCCGCTTGTGCCTGGCAAAGTCACTTCAAAGATGCGGTTGTCCACATTGCGGTACTGCAGGCCAAAATCCTGGGCCATCTTTTCCACCATGCGGCCAAAGTCGATGATGGCCGGGCTCTCGTGCGGTGGCACCTTGGGGTCGCGCACCGTCGGCAAGGCCACCATCTGCGTAATGCTGCTGAGCACTTGGTGCTCTTGCGTCAGGCGGGTATAGAGGCCCAGCAGGCGCGCCACATTGGCCAGGTCATCGCCCTGCAGCGCCTCGCCTTGCGTGTAGCGCTGCACCGCAGGGGCCAAGCGCGCATCCTGCTTGGCGGCGTTCTGCAAAAACTGCGCAAAGGTCGCAGGTGTCTTCACCGCCTCGGCGGCAATCGCATCCAGCGCCGGCTTTTGCAGCAACTGGGCCTGGGCGCTGGCAGCGGCCAAAGCGATGCCGATGGCGATGGCGGTGTGGCGGAATACGGTCTTCATGGCAAACCTCAGTCTCTTATTTTGGAAAGACGAAAGAATAGCCGTTTTCCGCCCCGCCCAAAGCCAGATAACTTCGCCAGCGCCACACAGAACATGCCGAACCTGCCCGCTAGGTTTCGGATGCGGACAGAAAGCCTGAGGCGCCCACTGCCAGCCGCTGTGATCCGCCTGGATCAAGCGTATTTCTTGGCCCCCGCCACACAGACCACGGCCACCAGGGTGACGACCAGCATCGACCAGCTGACCTGCTCATGCAGCAACACTGCAGCCAGTGCCAAGCCCATAAAGGGCTGCAGCAACTGCAGCTGGCCGACAGCAGCAATGCCGCCTTGTGCCAACCCCCGGTACCAAAACACAAAACCGATGAGCTGGCTAAAAACTGCCACATAGACAAAGCTGAGCCAGGTGGACGCGCTGAGATGGGCCAGCGTTGCAGGCGCCAGCCACAGCGCCAGCGGCAGCATCAAGGGCAAAGACAGCATGAGCGCCCAGCTGATGACCTGCCAGCCGCCCAGCCTGCGTGACAGGCGGGCACCCTCTGCGTAGCCCATGCCGCAGACCAGTACGGCCGCCAGCATCAGCAGATCGCCGCTGAGCGAGCTTTGCCCACCCCCCATGGCCGCATAACCCGCCACCACACCAGCCCCTGCCAGCGAAAACACCCAAAACAGCCCCCTGGGCCGCTCACCCCCGCGCAGCACCGCAAAAATGGCGGTGCACAGCGGCAGCAAGCCAACGAACACGATCGAGTAGGCAGAGGTCATGCGCTGCAGCGCCAAGGCGGTCAGTAACGGAAAGCCCACGACAACGCCGGCTGCCGCTATGGCCAACGACGGCACATCTGCCAACGCTGGCCGCTTCGCACGCTGGGCCAGCAAAAAGGCGCCCGCCAGCAGCGCGGCCACCGCTGCGCGTGCACAGGTTAAAAAGCTGGGGTTCAAATCTGCCACCGCAATGCGGGTGGCCGGCAGCGAACCGGCAAAAATGGCCACCCCTAGCAAGCCATTCGCCCATCCGCGCGTACTTTTTTCCATGCAAGCCTCCTTGATCGAGCCTGGAGTACACCACGCAGGCCAAGCAGCACGCCAGACACAGTGCAGTACAGTTTAAAGAAACTGTTATCAATAAATAGCAGTACAGATCACGGCTTTTCTGCCGTTCTACGCTGCTGACGGGCGGCTCATCGCCCTGGCCAGCACTGCAAAAACACGTTCATCCGCGCACTGCGACACGTTGAAGCGTAAAAAATCTCCTGCCGACTGCGACTGGCTGAACGAATTGCCCGGCGCCAGCACCACGCCTTCTTCTAAACAGCTACGTGCCACTGCAGCTGCATCTACGCCTTGGGGCAAACGGCACCACAAAAACATGCCCGCTTGCGGCATCAAGGCCGGCTCCAAGCGCAGCTTGCGCAACCGGGTGGCCACTTTTTCCATGTTCAGGGCCAGGCGCTGGCGCACCGTGTCCATGTGCTTGCGGTAGCCACTATCGGTCAGGATTTTCAAGATCAGGTCCTGCGCCAGCCTTCCTGCACCAAAGGTGGTGGCCAGCTTCAGGTCCACCAGGCTGTCCATCCACTCAGGCCGTGCCGCCAGGTAGCCGCAGCGCACAGAGGCCGAGACGGTCTTGGAAAAGCTGCCGATCTGGATCACGCGCGCCAGCCCGTCAAACGCGGCCAGCCGGGGCGCATGCTGGTGCTCGAAGTCGGCAAAGATATCGTCCTCCACAATCACCAGCTCCGAGCCCTCTACCAGCTTGAGCAGCCGGTGCGCCACCAGCGGCGAGAGCGCAGCGCCTGTGGGGTTGTGGATGCCGGCATTGGTGATGTAGAGCCGAGGCTGGTGCGCGTGCAACGCTTTTTCAAACTGCTGCACATCGGGGCCTTGCGGGGTGTAGCGCACCCCCACGGCCTGCACCTGGTGCGCCTTGAGCAACGCATGGAAGTTGAAATAACAAGGGTCATCCACCAGCACCTTGTCGCCAGGCTTGAGCAAAAAGCGGCATACCAGGTCGATGGCCTGGGTGCCCGATTCCGTCAGCATCACCTGCTCGGGCGATACCTCCACGCCCGTGGCCGCCATGCGCCTGGCCAGCAGCTGGCGCAGCCCCGGGCTCCCCAGCGGTGTCGCATATTCCGTCAACTCCCCCAGCGGCCCCCGCGCCTGCGCGCGCAGCGCCCGCCGCACGCCCTCTTCAAACATCCATTCAGGTGGCAGCCAGCCGCAGCCCGGCCGCAGGGTGGCATGGTCACTCTCCAAGGATTGGCGAGACACCCACAGCGGATCCACCACCCGATCGAGCTTGGGCCCCAGTGCCAGCAGCGCCAGCGGTGCCACCGGCCCATTGACATAAAAGCCCGCCCCCGGCCGCGCCACCACCAGGCCCTCTGCCGCCAGCCGCTCGTAAGCCTCCACCACCGTCGACACCGACATGCCCAGCAGGCCCGCCTGCTGCCGCACCGACGGCAGCCGCGTACCCGGCAAGTAGCTGCGCGAGGCAATCCCTGCACGCACATGCGCCATCACCTGCTGAATTAGGGTGCCGTTGCGTGCCATGGCTCTCTCCACTGTTCTGGTAAAAATTCCATAACGGTGGAGCTTAATTGTTATTGGCTGGGATTGCTGGCTCTGCCCTATTGGGCAACCCCTCCAACGCCGAATGCCCCGGCAGCACCTCCAGCAAATAGTCCACAAAACTGCGCACCTTGGCGGGCACATACTGCCGGTCGCGGAAGCAGGCAAAAAAGTCCAAGGTGACATCCTCCCACTGCAGCTGGCCAGGTGGCGATTTACGCCCCTTGCGAGGGGGTTGCAGCACCAGCGGCAGCAGCCGCCCTTCCTGCACATGGCGCTGGGTGATAAAGCTGCCGGCCCAGACCAGGCCGCCGCCAGCGGCAGCCAGCTCCACCAGCGCATCGATATCGCTGCCGATGGCGGTAATGCGCAGGGCGGGGTCTACCCGCTGGCCATCGCGCACAAAGGGCCAGCGCATCAGGCGCCCGTCCCGCTCGCGGCGGTACATCAGGCAGGCATGCTGCAGCAGATCCTCAGCCACCTGCGGGCGGCCATGCGCTTCCAGATAGGCGGGAGACGCATACAGCAACCGGGGCATGGCCGCCAGGGGCCGCACCGACATGCCGGGCTCCAACACATCGCGGTAGCGGATGCTGACATCCACATCCTCCTTGAGCACATCGACATCGCGGTCCGTCACCAGCAGCTCCAGCGCCAGCTGCGGATGGCGCTGCTGAAAGGCCGGCAGCAACGGGGCCAGCACATGGCGGCCAAAGGCGGCCATACAGGCCACACGCAAGCGCCCTTGCACAACGCCATGGACCAGCGACACATCGGCCTGCGCCCGCGCCAGCTCATCGAGCACCGGCGCCACCCGGGCCAGGTAGCGCTCCCCCGCTTCGGTCAGCGCCATGGAGCGCGTGGTGCGCGTCAGCAAACGCGTGCCCAGCTCGCGCTCCAGCCGCGCAATGTTTTGGCTGGCCGCCGCCGGGGAGATGCCCAGCTGGCGAGCGGCCGAGGCAATGGATCCCCCTTCCAGAGCTTTTACAAAGATGTCGATGGCGCGCAGATTCGTCATTCATACGAATGTATCGCCAAACCCATTCATAAATATAGATTACGAGTTCTGCAAGCTTGCGCCCTCTACCGGAAAGGCTGCCGCCTGCGTACAGTCACCCATCAGGTGCTGGGCCAAGGTGCCCGGCCGTTATGGATTTGGAGCCAGCTATGCAGAATGTGATTGAGGCCGTGACGCCGCAGGGCGATGTGATTTTTCGGGCAGTGGATGGGAGCTATATCGTGGCCCAGCAGATCGATGCCAAGCCCTTGCAGCAGGCACAGGTTTTGGAAGGTGCGCTGGAGACCATCGGCATTGAAAGCGCGACGGACCTGGCTACCGGCACCACGTATGAGTTCTTCATTGCCGGCTATGGGCTGTCGCGTGAGGGGGCCTTTGGGGCGCCGGAATAAGCTGATAGCCTCCACACGTCTTCGGTGACGCACTGCCCCATTTCCGCAGGCATGCGCCAAGCTAAATCCTTTGCCGTCTCAGGTGAGGATGGCATGAATCCAGCTATTTGCCGCCATTCTCCAGCAGCACCGCAAACCGCATTGCGCCCCGTCACTCCCCGCCCAACGGCGCCAGCTGCTCCCGCAAAGTCGCCAATATCTCTTCAGACAAAGCCGGGTTGCCCGCCGCTGTGGCACGGGCCAGCAGCAATGCACCCACCATGCTGCTCAGGGTCACGATGGTCTGGGCCCGCTTGCTAGGCTCTTCTCCCTGCACGACCTCCATAAACCGCTGGATATTGCGCTCCACCCCTTGGGCAAACACCTCGGACATTTCCGGCCCCGCCCTGGCTGCATCGGTGGCCAATGCAGCAGCGGGGCAGCCTTCGCCGGGGTCATCTCGGTGATTTTCCGACAAGTAACCATGCACCAGTGCGCGCAGTCTGCTGGCAGGGTCGTCATCAGCGCCTGCTGTATCCAGGCCCTCCAGCGGCGTGATCGTCCAATCAAAGGCGCGTAAACAAGCTTCTCTGGCCAGCGCATCCTTGGAGGCAAAGTGCCGGTAGAGCCCGCCATGGGTCAGGCCCGCATCCCGCGTGATCTCGGCCACGCCCACGCCATCGAGGCCTTTTTCTCGGTAAAGGCGCGCAGCGGCATCCACGATTCCTTCGCGGTGCTCGGCCGCTTGTGCTTTGCTGACTTTCATGCGTTAGATGATACCCATCATCAAAACTCATTTATGATGACGACCATCATCAATAAGGCTTGATTCTCATTTTTTGTAGAGAGGGAGTCCAGCCGCGAAAGGTGCAATATGGTTCGTCGCGTCGTCATCACCGGTTTGGGCCTGGTGTCTCCTCTGGGCTGCAATGTAGAGCTGGCTTGGCAGCGCCTGCTGGCGGGGCAATCGGGCATACGTGCCTTGGCGGCTGAGATCGGTGACGGAACCGGTGTTTCCGTCGCAGGCCGGGTGCCAAGTCTGCAAGAGGACCCGCAAGCGGGTTGGGATGCAGAAGCCAGCATCTCCGCCAAAGAGCTGCGCCGCATGGACCGCTTTATCGCCTTTGCGCTGGGCGCGGCAGACCAGGCACTGGCGCATGCCCAGTGGGCCCAGCCCAGTGCCGCGCAGCAAGAGCGGGCAGCCACCATCATCGGCTCGGGCGTGGGGGGCTTTAGCACCATCACCGAAGCGGTACGCACCACCGATGGCAAAGGGCCCCAGCGCCTTTCTCCCTTTACCGTGCCGGCCTTTTTGGCCAATCTGGCCGCCGGCCAAGTCTCCATCCGCCACCAACTCAAGGGCCCGCTGGGCGCACCCGTAACAGCTTGCGCCGCCAGTATCCAGGCCATTGGCGATGCGGCACGGTTGATTCGCAACGATGAGGCGGACATGGCGCTGTGCGGTGGCAGCGAAGCCACCATTGATCGGGTAGCCCTTGGCAGCTTTGCCGCCGCCAAAGCCGTGGCGACCGGCGGTGACAGCCACCCAGGCCAGGTGTCCCGGCCATTTGACATGGCGCGGCACGGCTTTGTCATGGCCGAAGGTGCCGGTTTGCTGGTGCTGGAGGCGTTGGACCATGCGCTGGCGCGCGGTGCCTCCCCACTGGCCGAAGTGCTGGGGTATGGCACCTCGGCCGATGCCTACCATGTCACCTCGGGACCTGAGGATGGATCTGGCGCTGCCCGCTCCATGCGTGCCGCCCTGCGCCAGGCACAGCTGCAACCCGGCGATATCCAGCACCTGAATGCCCATGCCACCTCCACCCCTGTTGGAGACCGGGGCGAGCTGGCCGCCATTCGCCAGGTGTTTGGTGCGGGCACGGGCCCCTCCATCACCGCCACCAAATCCGCGCTGGGCCATATGCTGGGCGCCGCCGGCGGGGCTGCAGCGGTCTTCAGCGTTTTGGCCCTGCGCGACCAGATCGCACCGCCCTTGCTCAACCTGGAGAACCCCGACCCCTTGGCCGATGGCTTGGACCTGATTCGCGCCAGTGCGCGTGCCCATGCCATAGAGCACGCCATGCTCAACGGCTTTGGTTTTGGCGGGGTGAATGCGTCCTTGGTGCTGAAGCGGTTTCGGGACTGAGATACGCTTGCGCCATGGTGAACAGGGATAGCGGCAGCAACATGCAAGTCAGCGTGCGCGCGTTTGTAGAGGCCGACCGGGAAGCCCTGCGCCAGCTATTTGTGGTCTCGCGCGATGCTGCTTTCTCGTGGGCTAGCGCGGGCGCCCACCAGCTTGAAGACTTCGATGCGGGCACCGCCGGTGAGCGGATTTTGGTGGCAGCGCATGCACACCAGCCCATCGGCTTTGCGTCTATATGGCTGGAAGACAGTTTTCTGCACCATTTGTTTGTGCACCCTCGGCACCAGGGGCTCGGCGTAGGCAAGATGCTGTTGGCTGCCTGCGAGCCTTACTTTTCCGGTGTGCCTACCCTGAAATGCCTGACCGCGAATGCGCGTGCCCAGCAGTTCTACCAGGCGCAGGGCTGGCGCGTGCGCAGCCAGGCTGATGGCCCGGAAGGCGCGTATGTGCTGATGGAGAGGACCCAGGCATTCGCGCCAAACCCGCCTGCCAATCGCGGCCATACAGCGTAAACCGACAGCCCACGCCCGCCATCAAAGGCTGAACAGACACGCGTTCTCAAATTTCATAGATATAGGTGCAACTGAGCACTGCCCCTTTCAAAGCCGCTTGAAAGGGTTCAGGCGCCTCTTGGAGGATGGCGCCAAAGCTAGCGTGGAGTTTGCCAGCGCCCATGCTGCCTTTGTGCTTGATGCCTTTGGGCTTGGCTTGCAGCTGGAGCTTGTTTGATGCAGAGAGCGCCGCCTCCAACTTAAAGATGCCACGGCGGAAATCAGTGCGCTCCGAGGTTCTGGCCTCGGGCGAAGCCAGGACTATGGTTTGCCCCCGGTAGGAGAGTTGGAGATTGACCTCCACGATGGAGGCAGGCATATCGCCCACCAAGCTAATCACATGCCCAGCGTGATTGCCTGTGCAGTTCAGCTGTGCCGTATTGGCTCCTGCAATGGCCTGGCCCGCCAGGGCAAACGGCAGCACGAGGGCGCAGAGGGGAAAAAATTTTCTCATATCGCCTCCATGGTGCGAACGCCATGTATGGCGCAAGAGCTGCGAGATACGCTGGGTAACGTCGATAGTCTGGTCATGGCCTTCTCCACAAAAAAATCTTCCTCAACCTAGCCGCAGGGCCCCTGTGCAAAACGCCCTGATCGGCTAGTGCCAGCGAAGCCCGTCACGACATCATGCATGATGCTCAGTCCTTTTTGCTGTTAGCCTTCCATGGCCGGCAGGCGCACTGCCAGCCAACCTCGACCATCGCGCCCCTTCTGAAAAGTGAAATCTCTATGACCAGCCCGCTGTACACCGCCTCCATTCCCGTCATGCAGCAGATGTTGCGTGCCCTGTCCGATGTGCTCAAGAAGGCCGAAGACCACGCAACGCAAAAAAATATCGATCCCAATGCGCTGCTGCAGGCACGGCTATTTCCCGACATGTTTCCGCTCGTCCGTCAGGTGCAGATTGCCTCAGACTTCTCCAAGGGCATTGCCTCCCGCCTGGCGGGTGCCGAAGTTCCTTCTTGGGCCGACACGGAAACCAGCTTCGCCGACCTTCAAGCCTTGATCGCCAAGGCGCTGGCGCATCTTGACTCCTTCCAACCCGCGCAATTTGATCTCAGCGAAAGCCGCGACATCGTATTGCGCCCCGGCACGCCCAAGGAAAAGAAGCTGAGCGCCAGTGCCTATCTTCTGCACTATGGCCTGCCGCAGTTCTTCTTCCATGTGACCACCGCCTATGCAATCTTGCGCCACAACGGTGTTGAGGTCGGCAAGCGCGACTATATGGGTGCCTACTAACCCCAGTGGCAGCACTCGGTCACGGCTGACCGATAGCAACCCGCACCTCCATGGCTACGCGATGCCAGCGAACGGCCGATGGAGGTGCCATTGATACAGCATTGCCCCAGCCTCAAAGCCGTTTCAAATGCGCAGCGGCTCTTGGCTAGCGGGCAGGCCTCAGCGATACCGGAACTGCGCCCTCTCGGCTCATGGATAGCTACTGACGTGCAATCGATGGAAGCGTCGAAAGCAGTAGGAGCCCTTCACCATGAGCCCCCAGAATTTCTTTGAGATGCCTACTTTTCATGATGGATAAATGCTTGTTGCAGCAGCAAGTGATCGAACGGCTCGCCGAGGACCTTCTGCAAGTTGAGCAGGCCGTGAGGGCTGCGCATGAAGCGGCGACCCATGAGGAAAACATTGCCGAAAACAAATACGACACCTTGGGTCTGGAAGCCGCCTACTTGGCCAGTGGCCAGGCGCTCCGAGCGGAAGCCATCCGCCAATCGCTGGCCCATTGGCGGCTCTTTTACCCATCGCCCTATAACGCCAGCAAAGGTATACAGCTTGGCGCGCTGGTCTGTCTGCTGGATTCGGACGGGAAGCAACAACAGCTCTTTCTCGGCCCGGATGGCGGGAACATGAAGTTGGTCATCGGCGCTGAACACATCCAGGTCATCAGCATTAAAGCCCCCTTAGGCCATGCGCTCTTGGGCAAGTGTGAAGGTGATGAAGTATCGATAGAAGTTGCGCAAAACAGGCAGCAGTTTGAGGTGCTCTGGGTGCTTTAAGGGCCGCTGAGCAGCCAACATGGTCACGCGGAATCGAGCAGAAGTTATACCTTTGGGTTCTTCTATCCGGCAGGCAACGGACGATATACATTCACCGGGCAGGCATTTGAGGCGAGCGCCAAATCATCCTGCGCCTGATTTCGGGAACCTATGAAATTGGCGCCTACAAGTACAAGCTGCCTGCATCTCCTAAATCCAGATTGACATCTCAATGCACACACTCAGCACTGGCGCATTTGCGCTGCTCATCGGGGCAGTGTTCAGCGCTGTCGCCGCCTTGGCCCATTTGGCATGTATCGCCATGGGTCCCCGAGCCTACCGGTTCATGGGCGCTGGCGAGCGCATGGCCCAAGCAGCTGAAGCGAAGCACCTCAAACCCATCCTTGTGACGCTTTCCCTAGCTGGCGTACTTTTTCTTTGGGCAGTCTTTGCGCTGTCCGGCGCAGGGGTTCTAGAGCAACGGCTTCCGCTGACCAAATGGGCCTTGGTTGGCATCAGCACGGTCTACCTATCCAGATCTGTGGCATCGCCCTTTCTGAAGGCAAAGTTTCCTGAGAACTCATCAGCGTTTTGGATCATCTCGTCTGGCATCTGCGGCTTTATCGGTCTGCTGCATGCCTATGGCACCTGGTCACGCTGGCCTGCTCTCTAGTACCTATTTCCCCCAATGACTGCTGCTTCGCCCAGACAATGAACGGGTATCGGACTGCAGGCCTTGCTCCCCCAGCGCTGCAGCCAAGCGGGGAACTTGGGCGTACGCCAGCCATCGTCTTATCGTGAAAGTGTTGCCATGACAATGCGCCGGATGCCCCCTCTCAACCTGTTTGACACCTACCTCCATCGTTGGAATGCACAGGTCGCTGGCAGTCCTTTCGCTACGCATACCAGCGACCTGCTGCCTGTCACGCTCACAGGGACATGGGCCGATTGCCCAGCAATGATCAAAATCGCACGGGATCTTGATGAGCAGATCGGCGGCCAAGTGCTGCAATGGTGGGGAGGCAATGGTGCGGCGCACGTCTATGCTTACGACCCAGATACGGGGGCACTGCTGATGGAGCGTGCAACCGGTTCAAGGCATTTACTGCGCATGGCTTTAGCGGGCGAGGATGATGCGGCGACGCGCTTTATCTGCAACACCATCCGCCAACTGCATTCGAAAAGATCCTCGCCTCCTCCCGCAAAACTGCTCTCCCTCACGCATTTTTTCAAGTCGCTAGCGCCTATGGCGCAGAAGCAAGGGGGATTGATGGCCGAATGCGCGTCAGTGGCAAGGGAGCTACTGAGCGAGCAACGTGAGCAAGTCGTTCTGCACGGCGATGCGCACCATAGCAACATCCTCGATTTCAACCAGCGCGGATGGCTCGCAATAGATCCCAAGCGCGTCACGGGTGAGCGCTATTACGACTACGTCAATGTGCTGTGCAATCCCGAGCTGAAGACCTGCACGGACCCGGAGCGCTTCAGGCGGCAGCTCGCCTTGGTCGTCACGGTCACAGGGCTGGATCGTCAGCGTTTGCTCAAATGGGTGATGGCTCAGGCCGCTTTGTCAGCAGCTTGGTTTCTGGAGGACGAAGCGGTCACGAAGGCCAACGGTCAATTAGCGCTTGCGTATCTCGCCCGCGAGGCCATGGACTAAAAACGCTCACACAACCGCCTCATTAACAAACCAATAGCGGTGCAGGCATGGAAACATCAACGCCCTCTCGCCAACGTCCAGACTGGGGCAGCCCTTCTACCCGATAGGCCTCCCCGCAACCCAAGCTGACCACGAAGCGCATGAGGTCCAGCTGGGTAGCGAGCCAAGTACGCCTTACTTCCGACCCCGCAGCAACCGCAACCCATTGAACACCACCAGCAAACTCGCCCCCATATCCGCAAACACCGCCATCCACATCGAGGCATTGCCAAACACGGCCAGCACAAAGAACACGGCCTTGATGCCCAGCGCGAAGATGATGTTCTGCCACAGGATGGCGTAGGTGCGCTTGGACAGCAGCACCGTCTCGGGCACCCGGCGCAGGTCGTCGTTCATGATGAGGATGTCGGCGGCCTCCTTGGCGATGTCGGTGCCGGCGCCGCCCATCGAGAAGCCGATGGAGGCAGCAGCCAGGCTGGGCGAGTCGTTGACGCCATCGCCCACCATGCCGGTCGGCTGCTGGGCCACCAAGCCGTTGATGACCTGGAGCTTGTCCTCGGGCAGCAAATTGGCTTTGACCTCGTCGATGCCCACCTGCGCGGCAATGGCGCGGGCGGTGGCTTCGTTGTCGCCCGTCAGCATCACCGTACGGATGCCCAGGGCCTTCAACTCGGCAATCGCCTGCTTGCTCGATTCCTTGGTGGTGTCGGCCACCGCAAACAGGCCCAGCACGCCTTGCGCGCTGGCCAGCACCGAGACGGTCTGCCCCTGTTGCTCCATCGCCAGCATCAGCGCCTCTACCTCGGCAGAGCACTGGCCGCGCTCATGGATCCAGCGGTGGTTGCCCAGCACATAGCTTTGGCCGTCGATATCGCCTTTGACGCCTCGACCCAGCTCGGCAGCAAAGTTGTCCACCTCCAGCGCTTCGGCGTCAATCCCGGTGGCAACGGCCTTGGATACCGGGTGGTCTGAGCGGGCGGCCAGGCTCTTGGCGATGCGCTCGATCTGCGCGGCATCTGTACTGGTCGACAGCATGCGGGTCTGCACCAGCTGAGGGGTGCCAGCGGTGATCGTGCCGGTTTTGTCCAAGGCCACCACGCGCAGTTTGCGCGCCTCCTCCAGGTAGGCGCCGCCCTTGACCAGGATGCCTCGGCGGGCCGCTGCCGACAGGCCGCTGACAACGGTCACCGGCGTGGAGATGACCAGCGCACAAGGGCAGGCAATCACCAGCAGCACCAAGGCCTTGTAGATGGCGGTCAACCAGGGCCAGTCCAGCATCAAGGGAGGCAGTACGGCCACTGCCACGGCCAGCACAAACACAGCCGGCGTGTAGATGCGGGCGAAGCGGTCGACAAAGCGCTGCGTGGGTGCGCGCTGGCCTTGCGCCTCTTCCACCGCGTGGATGATGCGCGCCAGCACGGTGTCGGTCGACAGCTTGGTGACCTTGAACTCCAGCGAACCACTTTGGTTGATGGTGCCGGCAAACACCGCGTCGCCCGGGGCCTTGTCCACCGGAATGCTCTCGCCGGTGACGGAGGATTGGTCCACCGCACTTTGGCCACTGGTCACCTCGCCATCGAGCGCAAAGCGCTCGCCGGGCTTGACCCGCGCCAAGGTGCCGACTGCCACCGTTTTGGCATCCTGGCTCTGCCAGCTGCCATCGGCTTGCTTGGCCTCGATCTGCGGGGGTGACAGCGCCAGCAGCTGGGCAATGGCATTGCGCGCACGGTCCACCGAGCGCGCTTCGATCAACTCGGCCAGCGAGTACAGCGCCATCACCATGGCCGCCTCGGGCCACTGCCCGATCACAAAGGCGCCTATCACCGCGACGCTCATCAGCGCATTGATGCCTAGCTGGCCGCGCAAGAGCGCAGACAAGCCTTTCTTGAACACGCCTAGGCCCGACAAACCAATGGCCAACGCGGCCACCGCCATGCCTGCGATGCGCCAGAGCGAGGTTTCAGGCGACAAGAGATGCATCAGCTCGGCCGTCGCGGCCACGACCAGCGCGGCGATCAGACGGTAGAGCTCACGGCGTTGCGCCTTTTGCACATCGGCCGCCGCTGGCGGGGCCGACAAGGTCTCGGTGCTGAAGCCGGCGGCCTGGATCTTCTCGGTCACTGCCGCCCATTCTTGCGGATCCGCCTCCACCCGCAAGGTGCGCGCAGGCAGGTCAAACTGCAGCAGCTTGACGCCAGCAGCCCCTTCCAGAATCTGGCGAATCTGCCCCTCTTCTACCGGGCAGTCCATCGCGGGGATGCGCAGCAGCAAGGCCCCGTCATCGGCCTTCAAGGCCGAGCTGGCCTGGGCAGCGGGGCCCAGGTCGGGGGTGCAGCAGTCGGTATGGGCATGCGCCGCTGCGGGTGCATGGGAATGCGTGTGGTCGTGACCATGGCTGTGGTCGTGATCCTGTTCGTGTTGGTGGTCGTGACTCTGGTCACTTCCCTTGGCAGCCACAGCGGCGGATGGCTGGTCCTTGCCTGCGCAGCAGGATGCCTCTGCGTGTTTGTGGTGCTGCACGGTGTCGGCATGGGACGTATCTGGTTTGGAATTCGTTGCGGTCATAAAGCGTGTTTCCCTGTTGCATCGATTAGAAACCCTGTAGTAACTACAATGTCAAGCGTATTTCGCTAGACTCCATGTGGACATGAAAGCAATGCCATGAAAATCGGTGAACTCGCTACGGCCTCGGCAACCCCGGTGGAAACCATCCGCTACTACGAGCGCGAAGGCCTGCTGCCGCACCCTACGCGCACGGCCAGCAACTACCGCGTGTATGAAGCGCAGCACCTGGAGCGCCTGCAGTTCATCCGCAACTGCCGGGGGCTGCAAATGTCGCTCGATGAAGTGCGCGAGCTGCTGCGCTACAAAGACGAACCCGCCCAGGACTGCGCTGAAACCGTCGACAAGCTGCTCGAAGCCCATATCGGCCATGTGGCGTTGCGCATCCAGGAGCTGCGTGGGTTGGAGGCCCAGCTGATTGCGCTCAGAGATCGCTGCCGGGGCACCGAGGATGTCGAGCACTGCGGCATTCTGGCCGGCCTGGCCGAGGCGCCTACTGCCGCCCCTGTGAAGCAACAGCTGCATGTGCGCTAGGCGCTAGGCGCTGGGCTGCTGCAGCACGTGTGGCGCAACAAAAAAGGTGGCTACATGGGCCACCTTCTTGCGCCTGGAGGGCTTAGCCCCGGAACATTTGCAGGCGTGCCTTTCGTTGCGCCGGCGTTTCGCTGGTGTACTCATCAATCACCTGCTGGCGCGTCTTGGTCGATCCCGAGGTATCGGGCATGGGCGGGTAATTGCTGCTGCGCAAGGCGTTCGGGCCGCGTTTGCTGAGCGCCTGGGCGGTCTCGGCCTGCACTTGGGCGCGGCTCTTGCCGGGCTGGGCATGCTCGGGGACAACCGTATAGCCTTTTTCGGTAGGGGCAGAGTGCAAGGTGCTGCTGGCCGAAGCGGGGTTCAGCATGCCCAGCGACAGGGCGGCGAAAGCCAGGGACAACAGGGTGGAGGTACGCGTCTTTTGCATGGTTGCAATGCCTTTCGGTGAGGTGGAAATACTCTCGATGCGCTTGCATTCGAGATGGCTCCATTGTTGAAAAAACACGCTGACCAAAGGCACACAGCAAGATGACATTGCTGCAATGCGCGCTGCGCGCCTGGGGCAGAAGCCACAAAGCCATGGCAGCGGGCCATGGCTTTGTGTTCAGTACCTGCCCGCCCCCTTAGGCCGGGTGCGGCGCAGCGCCATCGGAGGTCTTGCGCTCCTCCAGCTCGTCCTCGGAGAGATCACGCCGGTGCACCAGCCGGTATAACAGCGGCAGCACCAGCAAGGTCAACACCGTCGACGACAGAATGCCGCCAATCACCACGGTGGCCAGCGGGCGCTGCACCTCGGCACCGGTGCCGGTGGCAATGGCCATTGGCACAAAGCCCAGCGATGCGACCAGCGCCGTCATCAGCACCGGCCGCAGGCGCGAGAGGGCACCCGTGTGCACGGCATCGGGCACGGCCATTCCGCCTTCTCGCAGCGCGCGGATCGACGAGATCATCACCAAGCCGTTCAGCACAGCCACCCCGGACAGCGCGATAAAACCGATGGCCGCAGAAATCGACAGCGGAATATCGCGCAGCCACAGTGCCAGAATGCCGCCGGTCAGCGCAAACGGGATGCCGGTAAAGACGATCAGGCCATCGCGCACGTTGTTGAACATCGCAAACAACAGGGTGAACACCAGCAGCAGCGCCACGGGCACCACAATCTGCAGCCGCTGCTGGGCGGACTGCATGTTTTCAAAGGTGCCGCCCCAGCGCGTCCAGTAGCCGCTGGGCAGGGCCATCGCGCCCAAGTCCTGCTGTGCCTGCTCAACGAAGGAGCCGATATCGCGGCCCCGCACATTGGCGCTCACCACAATGCGGCGCTTGCCGTCCTCACGGCTGACCTGGTTGGGCCCGGGCGACAGCGCAAAGCTGGCCACGGACGACAAGGGCACAAAACCCAGGCGGCTACCCTCCTGCTGCGGCAGCGCAATGGGCAGGCGCTCCAGCGCGGCCAGGTCGCTGCGCAGCGCCTCAGGCAAGCGCACCTGTATGTCAAAGCGCCGGTCGCCTTCAAACACCGTGCCCGCCTCCTGTCCGCCCACGGCCGTGGCAATGGTCTGCTGCACATCGCCCATGTTCAGGCCATAGCGCGATGCCTTTTCCCGGTCCACCTGCACGGTGAGCATGGGCAGGCCCGTGGTCTGCTCTACCTTCACTTCCGATGCGCCAGGTACTTTCTGCAGCATGGTGGCAATGGATTGTGCGGTGCGCTCCAGCACCTGCATGTCATCGCCAAACACCTTGACCGCCACATCGCTGCGCACGCCCGATATCAGCTCGTTAAAGCGCAGCTGGATGGGCTGCGAGAACTCGTAGTTGCTTCCCGGTATCGCCTCGACCACCTCCTGCACCTGGGCCAGCAGGTCCTCGCGGCTGCGCTTTGGATCAGGCCATTGCGCACGCGGCTTGAGCATGATGTAGCCGTCCGAGATGTTAGGCGGCATCGGGTCCGAGGCAATCTCGGCCGTGCCGGTGCGGGCAAACACGCGCTCGATCTCGGGCACCTGGTCCTTCAGCGCGCGCTCGATCTGCATCTGCATCTCCAGCGATTGCGTCAGGCTGGTGCCCGGCACGCGCAGGGCCTGGATCGCGAAGTCGCCCTCGTTCAGATTGGGCGCAAACTCGCTGCCCAGGCGCGATGCCAGCAGCAGGCTCAGGGCCACGGCCACCACGGCGGCCGTCAGCACCACCACCGGCATGCGCATCACCCGCGAGAGCAAAGGCTCGTAGGCCTTGCGCGCCCAGGTCATCAGGCGATTTTCCTTCTCGCCCACCTTGCTGCCGATGAACAGGGCAATCGCCGCCGGGATAAAGGTGATGGACAGAATCATCGCGCCCACCAAGGCCAGCACCACCGTCAAGGCCATGGGGTGGAACATCTTGCCCTCCACGCCCGTCAGCGCAAAGATTGGCAGGTAGACCACCATGATGATGAGCTGGCCGAACAGCAGCGGCCGGCGGGATTCCTTGGCGGCGGCAAACACCTCATGAAAGCGCTCGCTGCGCGAGAGTGGGCCGCCCTTGCGTTCTTGCGCATGCGCCAGGCGCCGCACGCAGTTCTCCACAATCACCACCGCCCCGTCGATGATGATGCCGAAATCCAGCGCCCCCAGGCTCATCAGGTTGGCACTGATGCCGTACTTCACCATGCCGCTGAAGGTGAACAGCATCGACAGCGGAATGATCAACGCCGTGATCAGCGCAGCGCGGATATTGCCCAGGAACAGAAACAGCACCACCACCACCAGCGCCGCGCCTTCGACCAGGTTTTTCTTCACTGTCGCAATGGCCTTTTCCACCAAGGTGGTGCGGTCGTAGACGGTCACGATCTTCACCCCCTCGGGCAGGGTTTTGCGGATGGACTCCATGCGCGCATCCACCGCCTTGGAGACGATGCGGCTGTTCTCCCCGATCAGCATGAACACGGTGCCCAGCACCACTTCGCGGCCGTTGTCGGTGGCAGCGCCGGTGCGCAGCTCGCGGCCCAGGCTCACCTCGGCCAGGTCGCGCACGCGCACGGGCTGGCCTTGGGTGCTGCCCACAATCACTTCCTGGATGTCCGCGATGCCCTTGACCTGGCCGGGCGCGCGGATCAGGTACTGCTCGCCGTCGCGCTCGATGTAGCCCGCGCCCACATTGGTGTTGTTGCTCTGCAGCGCTGCAACCAGCTTGTCCATCGAGATGCCATAGGACGCGAGCTTGTCCGGCCTGGGCGCCACCAGGTACTCCTTGGCAAAGCCGCCGATCGAGTTGATTTCGGTCACGCCGGGCACATTGCGCAGCTGGGGCTTGATGACCCAGTCCTGGATCTCGCGCAGGTCCATGGGGGTGTAGAGGCTGCCATCGGCCTTCTTGGCGCCATCTTCTGCCTCCACCGTCCACAGGTAGATCTCGCCCAGGCCGGTAGAGATGGGGCCGATGCTCGGTGCAATACCGGGCGGCAGCTTCTCGCGCGCTTCCTGAATACGCTCATTGACCAGCTGGCGGGCAAAGTAGATGTCGGTGCCGTCCTTAAAGATCACCGTCACCTGCGACAGCCCATAGCGCGACAGCGAACGGGTCTGCTCCAGATTGGGCAGGCCCGCCATCACCGTCTCAATGGGGTAGGTGATGCGCTGCTCGGTCTCCAGCGGGGAGTAACCCGGCGCCTGGGTGTTGATCTGCACCTGCACATTGGTGATGTCAGGCACGGCATCGATGGACAGGCGCTGGTAGCTGAAAACGCCAAGTGCCGCCATGGCAAAAACTGCCAGGATGACCAGCCAGCGCTGCTCGATGGAAAAACGGATGATGCGTTCAAACATGCAGACTCCCGATCAATGCGCGTGCTCGGCAGATGCCTTGCCCAGCTCGGCCCGCAACAGGAAGGAGCCCTCCCGGACATAGGCCTGCCCCGCCTGCAGGCCCGCCAGCACCTGGGTGGTCTTGCCGTCGCTGGCGCCCAACTGCACCAGCTGGGCCTTGTAGCCGCCCTCGGCCGGTACAAACACCACGCTCTCCTTGCCATCCGGGCGCTGAATGGCCTTGGCGTCCACCGCAATGGGGACGGGCGATTCAGATGCGAGCACTTCCACATCCACAAACAGGCCAGGCCGCCACACCCCTTGCGGGTTGGCCAGCGCCACGCGGGCCGGTGCCGTGCGGGTTTGCGCGCCAATCAACGCTCCCACATAGGCAATCCGCCCTTCGGCCTGGGAGTCAAACGCCGTGGCACGCACCACCACCGGCGCGCCCATGCGCACATCGGGCAGCTGCGGGGCGGCCACGCTGATCTCGGCCCAGACCGATCGCAGATCTGACACGGTGAACGAGGCGGTGCTGTCGGTGACCGACTCGCCCACGGTCAGGTGCTTCTCCACCACCATGCCGGCCAGCGGCGCGCGCAGCTCATAGCGGCTGGATCCGCCCGCGCCCGCGCCAATGGCGGACAGCTTTTGCGAGGCATTGGCCACGGCGATTTCTGCCTCCTGCAGCGCTTGCCGAGCCGCCTGGTAGTCCTGCTCAGCAGATATCCGCTCCTGCCACAGCTGCTTCTCGCGCGCGTAGTTGCTTTGGGCAAAAGACAGCCGCCTTTGCGCCGTTTGCAGCTCGCTGCGCTGGTCCGACACTGCCGGGCTTTGGATGACGGCCAGCAACTGCCCCTTGGCCACCTGCTCGCCCAGCTGGGCGTGGACGGAGGCCACGACCCCCGCTACACGCGGCACCACGTGGGCCGTGCGGTCTTCGTCAAAGCGGATCTCGCCGGGCAGCAACACCTGCTTTTTGATCGATGCCGGGCCCGCCTGGGCCAGCACCACGCCAGCCTTTTTGGCCTGCGCCGCACTGAGCTTGACCAGGCCCTCAGCCTCTTCTTCGCCCTCGGCATGTTGCCCGCCTGCGGCGTCGGCGTGCCCGTTCTGGCTGCCAGCCTCGGCCTTTTCGTCGTGGTGCTCCCCATCGGCATGTTGGTCCGACTCCTGGTGCGCACCCTCCTTGGCAGCGGCTTCGCCATGGTGCTCGCCATCCTTGTGGGGCTGGGCATCGGCATGGCCCGATGCCGCTGCAGCCGGTGCGGCCGCGGTGCCAGGGCCCCGCAACAAATAGGCGCCACCGGCAACACCGGCGACAGCAAGCACCCCAGCCGCAATCCACTGTTTGGACGACGAGAGCGAGGTATCGAATGTGGTTTTCTCGGACATGGGTTCAGATTCCTGTAGCGGCAGCGGCCAGTGCTGGCGTGCCAAAGATGCGTTCAATCTCAGCACGCGCCCGGTGCGATGCCATCAGCTGGTCCAGCAGTTGGCGCTGGCTGTCGAACAAGCTGCGCTGGGCGTCGAGCACGTCCAGAAAGCCGAACTTGCCCAGCGAGAACCCGCGCACGGCCAGGTCATAGGCCGACTGCGCCGTGGGAATGACCTGGCTTTGCAGCAGCGCCACCTGCTGGTTGCTGCTGAGCCACTGCTGACGCGCGGCAAACACCTGCGCCTGCAGTTGCAGCCGTTGGTCCTGCAGCTGCTGCTCGGCCTGGTCCACCTTGCGCAGTGCCTGCAGCTGGTTGCCGGCATTGCTGTCAAACAGCGGCAGGGGAATGCTCACCCCGACAAACACCTGGTTGCGCCCTACATCCCGGGCGCGCTTGACGCCCAGGCTCAGGGTCGGATCCTGCACGCGCTTGGCGCGCTCCACGGCAGAGGCGGCGTGGCTTTGCTCCAGCGCGCGCCGTGCCAGCAGCATCGCAGGCGCATCGTCCAGGCGCTGGTCCAGCTGCTCGGCCGTGGGGGCCTGCACGGTGGCCGAGAAATCACCACTGGCAAGCCCCAGCTCTGCACCGCTCCCGCCCCAGAGCGAGGCCAGGTTCTGCTGCGCCACCCCTGTCAATGAGCGGGCCTGCGCCAGCTCCAGGGCAGCATTGGCCTGCGCCACTTGCGCACGGCTGGCCTCCAGCGGCGGCACCTTGCCTGCCTGCACGCGCTTGTTGGCGGCATCCAGCGCTTGCGTGGCCAGCGCATGGGTTTTGGTCGCAAAGTCCACCCGCTGCTGCGCCAGCAGCAACTCGTTGAAGTTGACCAGCAGCTGGTAGCGCAATGCCGCCTGGCTGGCCACTACGGTCGCCTGCGCTGCCGCCTTCTCGCTGTCGGCCAGCTGCATGCGCGCCTCGCGCTTGCCGCCCAGCTCAATCCGCTGGCTGATCTGCACGGTGTTGGTCCGCGTCTCGGGACGGGTGTCTTCGACGTTGACAGAGACCTCGGGGTTGGGGCGTGCCTGGCTTTGCATGACCAGGCCCTCGGCCGCAGCCGCGCCAAAGCGGGCGGCCTGCAAACCGGGGTTGGCCGCCAGGGCCTTGTCCCAAGCGGCGGCCAGCGTGATAGAGGGTGTCGCCCCTGCAGGCAGGATGGCGGTCGCCGTGGCAGGGCCTTGCACAGGTACCGGCTCTGCATGGGCCAGGGGCCCCAAGGCGCTGGCCAAGGCAGCCCCCAGCAACCATGCGGGCCAGGCAGGCCCTAGCGGCCGTGGAGGATGGGTGCCTGCCCGCATGGGGCCCGGCAACGGGGTGGTCATAGCTGCTTCTCCTGTGGTGGCAGATAGCGCCCAGGACGGCCTTGGCAGTGCCAGGCCAAACAGGGGCGGCCAGCACCGCAGCGGCCCCCATGCAGGCGGTATCCATATGCGATGCAACGGACTGTAGAAAGCAGCAACGAACACAATGCCGTCGGGAAAATGACAAATTTGTAATCGCCGCCAGCCGGCACCATCAGGGACAATGGCGGCCATGAGACTGCTGCTGATTGAAGACGAAGCCAAGCTCGGCGAGTACCTGCGCAAAGGTCTGGCCGAGGAGAGCTACACGGTCGATGTCGCCACCAACGGCATCGATGGCCTGCACCTGGCCATGGAGCTGGACTACGACCTGATCGTGCTCGATGGCATGCTCCCGGGCATCGATGGCTTTGCCGTGCTGGCCGCCCTGCGCCAGTCCAAATCCACCCCGGTGCTGATGCTGACGGCCCGCAGCGATGTGCAGGACCGGGTGCGTGGCCTGCAAAGCGGCGCCGATGACTACCTGATCAAGCCTTTTGCTTTCTCCGAGCTGGTGGCCCGCATCCAGGTGCTGCTGCGCCGCGCGCAGGCCCACCCGGCGTCGCCCGAGCCCACGGTGCTGCGCCAGGCCGATCTGGAGCTGGACCTGATCCGCCGCAAGGCCGTGCGCGCCGGTGTGCGCCTGGATCTGACGGCCAAGGAGTTCAACCTGCTGGCCTTGCTGCTGCGCCGCCAGGGCGAGGTGCTGTCGCGCACCGAGCTGGCCTCCCAGGTCTGGGATATGAACTTTGACAGCGAAACCAATGTGGTCGAGGTCGCAGTGCGGCGCCTGCGCATGAAGGTAGACCAGCCTTTTGCATCGCCGCTGATCCACACGGTGCGCGGCATGGGCTATGTGCTGGAGAGCCGGGCCCAGCCATGAGCCCAGCGCAAGCAGTACCGCACCTGGGGCGCCGGCTCTCGCGCTGGGTGGCCCTGCTGTCCATGCTGGGCCTGGGCGCTGTGAGCCTGGTGGTGTTTCTGGTGTTTGACAGCACCTTGTCGGCCCGCCAAAAGGAGATGCTCGACCAAAAGCAGCAGTCCTTGGTGCATGTGCTGCGCGATGACAGCAGCGCGCACCGCGACAAGGCCCTGGACCATCTGCTGACCGACTTTTTGGCCGGCCATAGCGACTACGCCATCCGCGTGGTGGACAACCAAGGCCATGTGCTGTTCGACAGCATCCCAGCGGACTGGCGCAACGACCACACCATGCAGCGCAGTTTTGCCGTCGGCATCACCGCTCCCCAGTACCACCAGGCGCGCGCGGCCACCGCCACCTTGGTGATGGACCTGCGGCCCGACGAGGCCTTGCTGCGCGGACTGGGCTGGACCTTGTTTGCCGCCATGGTGGCGGGCTCCTTGCTGCTGGCCTTGTTTGGCGGTCTGCTGGTGCAGCGCAGCCTGCGGCCCATCGCGTCGCTGGTCTCGCAAATCAGCATGCTGTCGGCCCGGGATTTTGAGCGCCGGCTGGACGGCAGCGGCCTGCCCCAAGAGCTGCTGCCCATCGTCACGCAGTTCAACGCCTTGCTCGATCGCTTGGCCGACGCCTACCGCCAGCTGGAATCCTTCAACGCCGATGTGGCGCACGAGCTCAACACGCCTCTGGCCACCCTGATCTCCAGCACCGAAGTCGTCTTGCGCAAACCCCGCACGGTTGAGGATATGCGCGAGGTGCTGGAGTCCAACCTGGAGGACCTGCGCCGCATGGCTGCGATGGTGGGCGACATGCTCTTTCTCTCGCGGGCCGACCAGGGCGTGGGCGCGCGCGAGACCGGGGTCGTCAGCCTCGCCGCCGTGGCCCAGGATGTGGTCGAGTTCTATGAAGCGGTCGCGCTCGATGCCGATCTGCGCCTGGAAGTGGTCGGCGACGCGCAGGCCCAGGTCGATGCGCCGCTGATGCGCCGGGCCCTGTCCAACCTACTGAGCAATGCCACCCGCTACGCCCTGCCAGGCTCCAGCATCCGCATCGATATCCGCAACCGCTGGCAGCACGAGCATGCCCATGCCGTTATCTCCGTCACCAACATCGGGGCCGACATCGCACCCCAGCACCTGCGCCATCTGTTTGACCGCTTTTACCGCGCCGATGCCTCGCGCCACAACTCCGAGCGCAACCACGGCCTGGGCCTGGCCATTGTCAAAGCCATCGCCAAGATGCATGGCGGATCGGTCTTTGCCCAATCCCAAGGGGGCGCCACCACCTTTGGACTGATCTTGCCGGTGGCTCCCGTGCCATAACAGCGGCAGCTGGTAACCACCACCTCCTCCTCCGCTTGCCGTCAACCAAGGTTTCAGGTATGCCACATGCTTTTTGCATATAATTAGCTACCTTACTATCAGCCACCATCACCGCCATGCAACTCGCGCAGAAGTACAACGCCCTCTTGGAAGAAGCCCAACGGCGCGCCATGCCCGATCTTGGCGGTATTCGCCTGTGCTTCCAAACCCTGTCGCTGGCTGCGGGCATCGACCGCGACTGCGCCGCGCTGCTGGCACCGCATGGCTTGTCGGAAGGGCGCTTTGTGCTGCTGTTCCTCTTGGACGCGGCACCCGATGGCCTGGCTCCCAACATGCTGGCCGAGCGTGCAGGCGTGACCCGCGCCACCGTCACGGGTCTGCTCGATGGCTTGGAGCGCGAAGGCCTGGTTGCACGCCATGCCGAGGCCAGCGATCGCCGTGCCTTGCGCATACGGCTCACGCGCAAAGGCCAGCAAATCGCCCAACAGGTGTTTGCCCAGCACAGCCACTGGATCGCAGGGCTGTACGGCGGGCTGTCTGCCAGCGAGCGCCAGCAGTTGGCCACGCTGCTCGACAAGGTGGCCGCCAACCTGGGGCGCCCAGCGCCATGAGCAGTGCCCGCAAAGGCGCCAGCCGCGCCGCCGATATCCCCGCCGATGTGCTGCAAGCGCTGTCCAACGGCGAGATCGCCACCGCCACCTTGGCCGAATGCACGGCGCTGGACCAGGCGCAGCTGCTGCGCAAAGTCTTTCCAGCCCTCTCTGCCGAGACCCTGCAGCAGGCCGATGCGGCTTGTTCGTTGGGCATTCTGGCGCGCATGGGCCGCATGGGCGAGCTGCTGCTGCCTGCGTTGGGCCCCGAAGGTCTCGCGCAGTGCCGCAGCCACGGGGCTGATACGGTGCGCGGCTGGGCCTGCTTTATGGTGGGCGCCCAGCCCGGGCTGGCATTGCCCGTGCGTCTTTCCGCGATCCGCAGCCTGGCGGACGATGGGCATTTTGGGGTGCGCGAATGGGCCTGGATGGCCCTGCGCCCCCACCTAGCGCTCGACTTGGACAAGGCCATTGCGCAGCTGACGCCATGGACCGCCTCAGCATCAGAGCGCCTGCGCCGCTTCGCTTGCGAGGCGCTGCGCCCGCGCGGCGTCTGGTGCGCCCACATCCCCGCCCTCAAGCAAGCGCCAGAGCAAGCCCTCCCCCTGCTGCAAGCGCTGCGCGCCGACCCATCCGTCTATGTGCAGGACTCCGTGGCCAACTGGCTCAACGACGCCTCCAAGGACCAGCCCGACTGGGTACGCCAGCTCTGCCGCCAATGGCAGCGCGATGCGCCCCCGCCCAGCACCCAACGCATCTGCCAACGCGCGCTGCGCAGCCTTTGCTGAATGAAAGCCAAGCGATGTCCTGCTACCTTGTTGAACTCTATACCCCCAACGCCGCCTGGCAGGCGCTGCCCGCCGCGCAGCGCCTGTCGTTTCTGGCCGCTATCGGCCAGGGCCTGGGCCAGCTCTCCAGCCTGGGCATCGAGCTGCTCTCTCTGACAGAGACCGATACCGCCATTGCACAAGCCAGCCAGCACCAGTTCCTGGCCATCTGGCGCTTTCCCAACCCGCAGGCACGCGATGCCTTGCTGGCCGCGATCGAGGCCAGCGGCTGGTACCAGTACTTTGCGCATGTGAATGCGGCCAGCAGTGCAGGTGCTGTGGACACCCACCTGGCAGCGCTGGCGGCGGTCTGACGCGGGTGTTGTGCGTCCTGGTTGGGAACACCATCGTGGGCATGGAGAGCAGCCAAAGGAAAAGCCCGCCCCCTATACAGCGCCCCGTCTGAATCAGCATCCAGGCGGGGGCTACACACGAGGCGAGCCATAGAGCGGGTCAGCAAGCTTAGGGACCCTCTGTAAAACTCCCTGCCGTGGTCTGAACGCGGGCTCGGGCGATCCGCGTCCGTCCCGCTTGGCGAAGGTTATGCAGAGGATCCCTAGGACTTGCTGACCTCTGCGCCGTGAACGTCGGCCGTTCGCTTTCAGCCCCTCAGCGGCGCTGTGCCCGGCGCACAACCAGCATGCCCAGCAGCGCCATGGCGGCCATCATCAACAGCAGCTTGATGGTGTCCAGCGCAGGCACCGCAGCGGGCACCACCGGCGCGGTGCGCACGAGGGTGTTGACGAAGGAGGCGGTATTGCCCGTGGCCGCAGTCACCAAGCTCACCGGGGCGGGCAAGCTGGTGCTCCAGGCATAGCCTGCAGGAGCAGCTGGCATGGCAGGCGCCTCGCTCACGGTGCAGCTCGCGCCCTGGGGCACATTGGTGATGGCGATCGCGCCAGCGTTGCTGCCGCTCAAGGTCACTGCCGTCGTGAAGCTGCCGTCTGCACCGCAGTTGGCGGTAAAGCTAAAGCTGCCGGTGATGCCAGTCGCAGGGCCACCTGCAACGCTCTTGCTGATCGTGATGTCGGTATTGGCGCGCGCCAGGGTGTTGACCAACTGCACGCTGTTGGCAGCCGGGGGCGCCGCCATCGTGGCCGTGGCGCTGGGAGCAGGGTCTTCCACCCAGATATGGTTGGCCGGAGGCGCAGGGCGTGTCCCCTCGGTCGCCACACAGCTGCCGCTGGAGATCACGGGCGTGATGGAGACGCTGCCAGTGGTGGGCGTGGTCAAGGTGATGGACGTGTTGATGGCGGGCAGCACAATGCCATCGGTGCCAGTGCAGACGACCGAGACCGGGAAGCTGGTGCCCGTCAGGTCCACTGCCGTCACGTTCGCCGGCCAGACCACTTGTTTAGCGATACTCAGCTGCGCGGCATGGCAGGCGAGCGATGCCGTGGCTGGCGTATTGACCTGGCCAGTGGGCGAGACAAAGTCGGTGCCCGGGGTGATGGTGTTGGTCACCGACGGGGTGTTGATGCAAGCCTGGCGGCCGGCATCGCTATTGGGCCATTGCACGGGCACGGTGATGGTGCAACCGCCCGAGGGGATGGTAAAACCGTTGTCGCTGATGGCATTGGCGCCAACGGCGGCACTGAGGTTGCCTGCCAAGCAGGTGTTACCGACCGAGCCTGTAGCCACCACCAAAGGAGCGGGCAGGTTGTCGCTCAGGTTAACGTTGGTGATGGGGTCTGGCGTGCCATTGGACAGGGTGATGGTCAGCACCGTGCTGTTGTCGCTGCCGCCCAGGTAGACATCGGTCTTGTCAAAGCTCTTGCTGACCTTGGGCAGGCCACAGGCGCCGGTCTCGGAAGTGGCGGCGCTCAGGAAGGCGGGGGCAATCTTGCCTTGGTTGGCTGTCCAGGGTGGGCCGTAGAACAAGCTGATATCGACCACGGCAAACACGCAAGCCCCTTTGCCCGCGTTGGACTGAGAAGTAGGAACCAGCAAGCCATAGACGTTATCCCATGGAGTAGAACCGGCCGGCGGCAAAGGCGGGCCCGACAAGTACAGCGCATTATTGGCCGGCACTTTGTTGATATAGGTGATGTAGCCACCCTGCAATGGGTTCAGCCCCGCAAAAGAGTTTGCATACGGCGAGTTCGTATTCAGCGGGAAGGAGCCATAGGCATCGACCTGGGCGCCTAGCGCGAACGTAGACAGGGTGCCCGCGTTCAGCGCGGTAACCATTTGCTGCGCATTGCCGCCATTTAGACTCTCGCAGCAGCCATCGACAAAGAACACGATCGAGTTGGCCCAGCGGTTGGCTACCGCGTTTTGCAACACCGTCCAGTTTGTTGGATCTATCGGTTTATAGGTGCCTGCAACAATTACGATGTCATACGGCGAACCGGAGGCAGCGGTGAAGGTGGCCTGCGAGATGGCGTTGGCAGTGCCCAGCACCTGCATAAGCGTGAGATCGCTGGGACTAGCCAGTTGCGAAGAAAACTCGCTTTGCAGGTTGTTGTAGGCGGCAATAGCATCTGCCCGCTCTGGATTATCGCCTGTGACATTGGTGGTCAGCATCAGCACCTTCTGCGCCATGGCCTGCTGTGCGCCTGCGCATAGCAGAAAAGCCGCCATCAGCAGCCTGAAAAACACCAAGAGATTTCTCATTTCATTCCCCATTGAATCTGGTAGGCCACGAGACGGATGCGCAGGTATCTGCTTTGGAACGATGGCCAGCATCCGTTTAATTGTATCAAAATGCTTCAAAACCAACAACCAGGGATGGCCCCATTCACATCTCCAAGGCTTTGCTTCTCTAAGAGGCATGGCATGGTTCAATGGAATGTCATTAATTGTTATGAGCTATTTTATTTTGACTATGTAAATATAATTGCTATTGGCTTATAGATCGTATCTTTTGCACCAAGCAGCCCAAGGCCGCTGCAAATAATTGTCACTTCAGGGGGGTGCTGGCGCGTTTGGCCCAACGCCTGCAGTGGACTCAAGGGGTCTGCAAGCTGCGCAGGGAAAGTTGCCGGGGGAGTTGCAGATACTCCGGCCACCGGGCGGCCAAGCTCGGTGCGCCAACGCATCTGTTTTGGACCGATTCCCGTCACAAAATGGCCGCGCCCCTGCCCCGGGGTGCAGCCTTGGCACGTCAGGCGTATGCGAGTCGGTCCTGGTCCGTGATGGCCCGCAGCACCCGCGCCGGATTGCCCGCGCTGACCACGCCTTCGGGCACATCCTTGGTGACGACTGCGCCTGCGGCAATGACGCTGCCTGCGCCAATACGCACACCGGGCAGAATCTGCGCGCCGGCCCCGATCCAGACGTTGTCGCCGATCGTGATGGGGAATGCGTACTCCAGGCCCTGGTTGCGCCGCTCGGCATCCAGCGGATGTCCGGAGGTGTAGAGCCCGACATTGGGCGCAATAAAGACGTTGTTGCCGATGCAAACCTTGGCGGCATCGAGGATGACCAGGTTCACATTGGTGTAGAAGTGGTCGCCGATCTCGATGTTGAAGCCGTAGTCACAGACAAAGGCGCCATCAAACACCGGGTTGCGGCCCAGCTTGCCCAGCAGGCTGCGCAAGATCGCTTCGCGCTCGGCACGCCGGTGCGCGCCAATCTGCTGAAAGGCAAACAGCTTCTCCTTGGCGGCATCGCGCAGCTGCAGCACGCTGGGGTCATGGTTGGCGTCGTACAGCAGGCCGGCTGCGGCTTTTTCCATCTCGGTCATGGGGGTCTCTCGTACAGGCGACTGCCGCGTGACTGGGGGTGGTGGCCTTCAGGCCTGCGCTGCGGCTGCAGCAGCGGGGGTGATGCGCAGCGGAATCGTTACCGGCCCGTCGTTCATCAGGTAGACCTTCATGTCCGCGCCAAAGCGGCCCGTCGCCACCTCCTGGTGCAGCGCGCGTGCCTGCGCCACCACATAGTCGTACAGGCGCTCGCCCTCGGCCGGGGGCGCGGCCTGGGTAAAGCTGGGGCGGTTGCCGCCGCTGGTGTCTGCGGCCAAGGTGAACTGACTCACGATCAGCAAGGCGCCCCCTACATCGACTACGCTTTTGTTCATCTTTCCGGCTTCGTCCTGAAAGATGCGCAGCTTGAGCATCTTGGCCAAGAGCTTGTCGGCTTCGGCCTGGCTGTCGCCGCGCTCGGCACAGACCAGGGCCAGCAGGCCATGGCCGATCTGGCCAATCACCTGGCCGTCGACTTCGACTCGCGCTTCACGCACGCGTTGCAATAGGCTGATCATGGGGTGTGGATGTCCGCACTAGAGGCTGCAATGCAGCAGGTTTTTAGGGTGCTGCGTCGCCAGCATTCTGAGACGCAGTCTCGGTCTGGGTCTGCACGCCCAGGGGTAGCACTTCCATGCTGATGCGCGCTTGGGGCAGCTCGCGCAGCAAGGCCGCTTCGAGCGCCATGCGCAGCTGGGTGGCATGGGCCAGGGTCCAGTCGCCAGGCATGTGCAAATGCATGTCGATAAAGTGCAGCGCGCCGGCGCGGCGGGTGCTGAGCTTGTCGCAATGCACGGCGCCGCCGGTTTGCGCTTCAAACCCGCGCACGCAGGCCTCGATGCTCGCCAGCGTTTGCGCATCGATGGCCTCGTCCATGAGGCCCTGCGACGAGCGCCAAACCAGCTTGCCGCCCTCTTTGCAGATATGCAGCGCCACGGCAATGCCCAGCACCGCATCCACCCAATGCCAGCCCGTGAGCATGGCCAGCAGCAAGCCCACGACGACGCCCAGCGAGGTCCAGACATCGGTCATCAGATGGCGGCCATCGCCTTCCAGCGCTATCGAGCGGTGCGCGCGCGCCGCCCGCAGCATGACCCAGGCCAGCCCGCCGTTGAGGGCCGTGCTGAGCATCGACAAGGCAATGCCCCAGCCCAGCTGCTCCAGCGGCTGGGGGTGGAACAGGCGATCCACCGAGGCCCAAAGGATAGCCATGGCCGCGCCAAAGATCAGCAGTCCCTCAAAGCCAGCTGAGAAGTACTCCGCCTTGGTGTGCCCGTAAGGATGGCCCTCGTCCGCCGGGCGCTTGGCAATGGTGACCATGCCCAGCGCAAACAAAGCGCCGACCAGGTTGACCAGGGATTCGAGCGCATCGGACAGCAGACCGACCGAGCCGCTGACGGCCCAGGCGGTGGTCTTCAGGGCGATGGTGGCGATAGCCACTACCACCGAGATGCGCAGCAGGTTCTCGGGCGTGGTCCAGCGGCTGTGCATAGCAGGGGCTGCGGTGGGCTTCATCGGGTGCCGTGTTGTGGCCGTTTGCTTAGAGCAAGCGCGCCTTCACGCTCTTGCCCTTGACCCGGCCACTGTTGAGCCGGTCCACCGCCTGGTGGGCGATGTCGCGCGTGACGGCGACATAGGTCGAGAAATCGTTGACGTTGATCTTGCCGATCTGGTCCTTGGTGTAGCCAAAGTCGCGCGTCATCGCGCCCAGAACATCGCCAGCGCGGATTTTTTCCTTGCGCCCGCCAATGATCTGGATGGTGCGCA
>JAVWTB010000021.1:0-56082 GCA_036667955.1 Comamonas sp. | reverse complement strand
TGACCGATAGCCAAAAACAGATCATCCAGGCCACCGTACCGCTGCTGGAGACCGGTGGCGAGGCGCTGACCACGCATTTCTACCAAATGATGCTGAGCGAGTACCCTGAGGTGCGCCCGCTGTTCAACCAGGCCCACCAGCAAAGCGGTGCCCAGCCCCGCGCGCTGGCGCACAGCGTGCTGATGTATGCCAAGCACATCGACAAGCTGGAAAACCTGGGCGACCTGCCCGCGCAGATCATCAACAAGCATGTGGCCCTGCAGGTGCAGCCCGGCCAGTACCAGATCGTTGGCACATGCCTGCTGCGCGCCATCCGCGAGGTACTGGGCGCCGAGATTGCCACCGATGCGGTGATCGACGCCTGGGCCGCTGCCTATACCCAGTTGGCCGACATCCTGATCGCTGCCGAGACCAAGGCCTATGACGACATTGCCCATGCCGAAGGCGGCTGGCGCGGTGCACGCGCCTTCAAGCTGGTGCAAAAGGTGGCAGAGAGCGCCGAGATCAGCTCGTTCTACCTGGAGCCTGCCGATGGCAAGGCGGTGATCACCCACCAACCGGGCCAGTACATTGGGCTGCGCGCCATCGTGGGTGGCAGCGAGCAGCGCCGCAACTACTCGCTGTCGGCCCCGAGCAACGGCCGCAGCTACCGCATCAGCGTCAAGCGCGAGCCCGGTGGCAAGGTCTCCAACTACCTGCATGATCTGCAAGTGGGCGACACCTTGGAGCTGTTTGCACCGGCTGGCCATTTCACCTTGCAGGCCAGCGAGCGTCCGCTGGTGCTGATCAGTGGCGGCGTGGGCATCACCCCGACCTTGCCGATGCTCGAAGCCGCGTTGCAGACCGACCGCCCCATCACCTTTATCCACTGCGCCCGTGGCAGTGCGGTGCATGCCTTCCGTGCGCAGATCGATGCGCTGGCCCAGGCCCACAGCCAGCTGCAGCCGCTGTATGTGTACGACGAGGTGGCCGATGGCGAGGCGGTGGCCGCCCAGGGCCATTTGACCGAGGACCTGCTGGGCCAGTGGCTGCCGGCCTCGCGCGATGCCGATGTCTACTTTCTGGGCCCCAAGCCGTTTATGCGTTCGGTCAAAGCCTCGCTGCACAAGCTGGGTGTGCCCGAGGCTCAGGTGCGCTACGAGTTCTTTGGCCCGGCCGAGGCGCTGGCCTGATCGCTGGCAAGTAGTGCGCTGAGCGGCTTGCTGCATGGCAAGCCTTCATGCAAAAAGCCGACCCACCCCCGCCAGCATCGGCGAGAGTGGGTCGGCTTTTTTGGATCACCGGACTGCTGCGAGCGCAGTCCGGGGAGGTCGATCAGGCCAGGACTCAGTCCTTGTAATAGGCCTCGACCTTGCCCTTGATCTTGATCAGCAGGGGCTTGCCCTTGCGGTCCACGGTCTTGCCGGCGGGCACCTTCACCCAGCCTTCGCTCACACAGTACTCCTCGACATCCACGCGCTCGGTGCCGTTGAAGCGGATGCCGATATCGTGGTCAAAGACCTCGCGCACAAAGTGCGGGCTCTTGGGATCGATGGACAGGTGGTCGGGCAGTTCGGGGCGGGCGGTGGTATCGGTCATGGTCTTGGCAGAAGAGGACGCGGCCATTGGCCGCACAGGCCGCCATTGTCCACACTTTGCGGGCACCCGGCCAGGCAGAGGGAAACAGCGCAGTTGGCTGACTTGGCAAGCCCTGGTGCTTGCCGCTACAGTGCTCTGCATGCCCTTGCTTCTGACTGAAGACCAGCAGCGTCTGCTGCGCCGCGCCAAGCTCACCCCCCTGCTGCTGCTGCTGCTGGTGGCTTTGCTGTTCATCGTGGCCAGCTGGTGCCTGGGCCAGCCGTTTGCCCAGACGCAGCACTGGCAGCTGGCACTGCGCTGCCTGCGTGCGATGACCGAGGCGGGCATGGTCGGTGCGCTGGCCGACTGGTTTGCCGTGGCGGCGCTGTTCAAGCACATCCCCATTCCCTGGATCTCGCGGCACACGGCCATCATTCCGCGCAACAAGGATCGCATTGGCGAGAACCTGGCCGTTTTTGTGCGCGAGCGCTTTCTCGATGGGGATTCGCTGGTGCAGCTGGTTCGCACCCACCAGCCGGCTGACAAGCTGGCGCAGTGGCTCAAATCCCCCGCCAATGCCGAGCTGCTGGGCCACCAGGTGGCGCGCCTGGCCGCCGCTGCGCTGGCCACGGTGCAGGATGCGCAGGTCGAGCGCTTTATCAAGCTGGCGCTGCGCACCTTGCTGGGTCAGCTCGATCTGTCGCAGTCGCTGTCGAAACTGCTGACGGTGCTGACCCACAATGGCCGCCACCAGGTGCTGCTGGCCCAGGCGCTGGACAAGCTCGTCGAGCTGCTGCACGAGGCCGAGACCCGCACCTTGATTGCGCAGACCATTGCCCACTGGCTCAAGACCGAGCACCCGCTCAAGGAAAAGATGCTGCCCACTGGCTGGCTCAGCGACAAGGGCTCAGCGATGATCGCCAGCAGCCTGGAGCACTTGCTGGACGCGATTGCCGACAACCCCGGCCATGTGCTGCGCGCCAAGTTTGACCAGACCATGCAGGAATGGGTGGAGCGCCTGGCGACCGACCCGGCCTGGCATGCCAAGGGCGAAGAGGTACGCCGCTACCTGCAGCATGACCCCGCTGTCGGCCAGTATGTGCAAGAGCTGTGGCAAAGCCTGCGCGCCAGTCTGCAGGCCGACCTGGCCAACGAGCATTCGGCCATGTCGCGCAATGTGCGGGGCATGGGCTTGTGGCTGGGCAAGTCACTGGCAGGCGATCCGGCCTTGCGCAGCGCGTTGAACACGCGCATGGAGCTGTGGGTGCGGGAGCTGGCGCCAGAGATTTCGCAGTTCTTCGGCACCCATATTGCCGACACCGTCAAGCGCTGGGATGCACGTGAACTGGGCGAGCTGATCGAGTGGAACATTGGCCGCGATCTGCAGTACATCCGCATCAATGGCACCTTGGTGGGCGGCCTGATTGGCTTTGTGCTGTTCTGGCTGGGCTGGCTGCTGAACCATCTGGGTGCCGGGACGGTGTAGGCATAACAGCAACATCTCGGGGTCTAACTGCTTCACCTTGTCTTCACATTTGTAAACACTTCTTTATCAGTGCATATAATAAGAAGCATTCGCATTTGTTTGCCGTCAATCCACGTTTTTCGTTGCCCAGCCAGGTGGCGCCAGCCATCTCCATGCCGCACAGCCCGGCATGCACGCCAGGGCGGCCCAGGTTCAGACCGCTCTGACTTGCCGCGCCGCGACTGACACCTCCAACCCCCGCGAATAACCGCTGGCCCTGCGCCTGCGCTTTGCCTGAACGTCACGAGCGACCAGGTGGCGCAGCCCTGCGCCATCTATTGATCTGAACCGGAGCTTTTCCATGACCGCCCGCCCACTCGCTGCAGCCTGCGCTGCCCGCCCTTCTTTGTTGTTGCATGGCCGCCTGTCATCGCGCCCTGCCGCACCCCATGCATGGCGTGCCACGGCCTGGGTGGCAGCGGCCCTGCTGAGCGGCCCTGCCATGGCGCAGACCCAGGCGGAAGCCGACAAGACCTTGTCGACCGTGGTGGTGACGGCATCGGGCTTTGAACAGGCGGTGGAAGATGCGCCAGCGTCGATCACGGTGATCCCGCGCCAGGAGCTGGAGAAAAAGGCCTACCGCGATGTGACCGATGCGCTGCGCGATGTGCCCGGCGTGGTCATCACTGGGGGCGGCAGCTCCAGCGACATCAGCATCCGGGGCATGGCCTCGAACTACACAATGATCCTGGTGGACGGCAAACCGCAAAACTCTCGCGAGACCCGCCCCAACAGCGATGGCGCAGGCATCGAGCAAGGCTGGCTGCCGCCGCTCAGCGCCATCGAGCGCATCGAGGTGGTGCGCGGCCCCATGTCCTCGCTCTACGGCTCGGACGCGATGGGCGGCGTGGTCAACATCATTACGCGCAAGGTGGCCAAGCAGTGGACCGGCACCTTGAGCGCCGAGACCACGCAGCAGGAATCTTCTTCTTCGGGCGATATCTACCAGACCAACTTTTACCTGGCTGGCCCTATCAAGAGCGATGTGCTGGGCCTGCAGATCTACGGCCAGAAATCGCGGCGTCTGGAGGACAAGTTTGTCGGCGGCTTCAATGAGCAAGACAGCAGCTCGGGCACGGCCAAGCTCACGCTCACACCCAACAAGGACCATGACTTTGCACTGGAAGTGGGCCGCACCTTGCAGGACCGCTATGCCACGGCCGGCAAAACTGCGAGCCGCGCCTCCAGCTACTCGGACTATGCGCGCAACCACGTGGCGATCTCGCACACCGGGCGCTGGGGTTTTGGCACCTCGACCACCTACCTGCAGCACGAGGAGGTGGACAACCCCGGCCGCCAGATGAACCTGAAGAACACCGAGTTCAACAGCCAGATCGTGGTGCCGATCGGTGAGCGCAATCTGACCACCTTGGGCATGAGCTACAAAAATGAAAAGCTGATGGACAACGGCAACCAGATGAAGGTGGACAACCCCATCAACACGCTCAAGCGCTACCAGTGGGCGCTGTTTGCCGAGAACGAATGGCGGGTGACCGATGCGATTGCGCTGACCACTGGCCTGCGCATGAACCATGACCAGAACTACGGCACCGACTGGACGCCCCGGGTCTATGGCGTCTGGCATGCGACGCCGGAGTGGAGCGTCAAAGGGGGCATCTCCACGGGCTTCAAATCGCCCAGCTTGCGCGCTGCAGTGGCCGATTGGGGCCAGATCACCGGTGGCGGTGGCGACCCGGCCATCATCCGTGGCAACCCCAACCTCAAGCCCGAGAAGAGCACCAGCCAAGAGCTGGGCGTGATTTGGGACAACCGCCGCGACTTTACTGGCAGCCTGACCCTGTTCAACACCAACTTCAAGGACAAGATCACCGAGGTACGCAGCTGCGAGGACACCGAGGGCGGCGGCCGCGCCATCGTCACCGGCAACTGCACGGTGCTGGGCACGCCCTACAAGTTCATCAGCGACCGCACCAATGTCGACAAGGCCACCATGCGCGGTGTGGAAGCGACTGCCACCTGGAAAGCCAGCGAAGCCTTGCGCCTGGCCGCCAACTACACCTTCACCCGTTCGGAACAAAAGAGCGGCAATTTTGCAGGCCAGCCCCTCAACAAAATGCCCAAGCACATGCTCAATGCCACCTTGGATTGGCAGGGCACGGACAAGCTGGGCGTCTGGAGCCGCCTCAACTTCCGGGGCAAGAGCTCGGATTACCTGAGCCGCACATCGATGGCCAAGGGCACGCCGTCCTTCACCTTTATGGACCTGGGCCTGAACTACGCCTACAGCAAGGATGTGCGCTTTAGCACCGGCATTTACAACCTGTTTGACAAGCGGGTCGATACCGCGACTTATGACGCGGTGTATGACGGCCGCCGTTACTGGGCCAAGGTGACGGTGGGTTTCTAAGCTTGTAGCTTTTAAACCATAGCCAAGCGCTGGTGCCGACTGACGGCGCCAGTGCTTGCAAAGCCGCGCCACGCTTGGCTGTCACGCCGCAACAGAGGGGCGCGGATTGGTTGCGCCCGAAATAACTTTACAGTTGCGAAACTTCGCAAACCGTAACAATTCTTCATCAATCTCTATAATGAGAACTATTCGCATATAAACGTCTCGCGTTCCCTCTTGCTGCCTATCGCTCGATACCGCAGCCATGCCTCCTCGGGACGGTGCCCTGACAAGCGCCGTGACCGCAGACCTGCACAACAAGCGAAGCATCGCTGGCCTGCCGCCAGCACCTGCCGATGGCCGCCATCTGCGGGTGCCTGAGGCGTGGCTGTTGTCACTTGAACACCGAGATTTCCATGTCCTCCTCTGCCTCCCTGGCAGCAGGTCGCGCGTCAGCACGGCCTCTGCGTCTTGATTTTCACCGGCTGCCATCGGCACCCCAGCACCATGCACTGCGCGCCATCGCGAGCGTGGTGGCCGGCATGCTGGTGCATGGCGCAGCAGCAGCGCAGGCAGCCGATGCCGCAGAGCCCTCTGCCAGCGACAAAACGCTGGGCACCGTGGTGGTGACGGCCGCAGGCTTTGAGCAAGATGTGAGCCAGGCACCGGCGTCGATCACCGTGATCCCGCGCGAAAAACTTGAGCAGGGCGCGTACAGCAACCTGCACGACGCGCTGCGCGATGTGCCGGGCGTCATCATGACGCCGTCGGACAACAACTCCAACGACATCAGCCTGCGCGGCATGGGTGCCAACTACACCTTGATCCTGGTCGACGGCAAGCGCATGAGCACGCGCGAGACGCAGACCAATGGCTCGACGGGGACCGACCAAAGCTGGGTGCCGCCGCTTGAAGCGATTGAGCGCATCGAGGTGGTGCGCGGGCCCATGTCCTCGCTCTACGGCTCGGACGCCATGGGCGGCGTGATCAACATCATCACCCGCAAGGTCGCCAAGCAGTGGCATGGCTCGCTGCGTGCCGATGCCACCTTGCAAGAGCGCTCCGCATCGGGCAATGCCTACCAGAGCAACTTCTACCTCTCGGGCCCCATCAAGGAAGAGCTGCTGGGCATCAGCCTCTACGGCAACTACAGCAAGCGCGACGAAGACCGCATCTACCAGGGCTACAACGACAGCGATACCAAGGCGCTCAACGCCCGCATTGCGCTGACGCCCAACAAGGACCACGACATCATTGCCGAGCTGGGATCTGCCAAGCAGCACTTCATCTCCACGCCGGGCAAGACCTTGCTCAACACCGAGGCGCTGTCGGACCGCAAGTTCGAGCGCGAGAACTACGCGCTGCAGCACAAGGGCCGCTGGGGCTGGGCCTCGTCCGATACCTATGTGCAGCATGAGAAGACCCGCAACATCTCGCGTGAGATGACCATCAAGAACACGGTGGCCAACAGCAGCTGGGTGGTTCCGGTGGGTGAGTCGCACATCGTCAGCACTGGCCTGTACTACAACCAGCAGGACCTGACCGACACCACCACCAACACCTTGCCCGGCAGCAACCGCACCACCGCGGACCGCACCCAGTACGCCTGGTTTGCCGAAGACGAGTGGCGTCTGCGCGAAGACTTTGCGCTGACCGGCGGCCTGCGCTTTGACCACGACAGCAAGGGCGGATCGCAATGGAGCCCGCGCCTGTATGGCGTGTGGAACCTGAGCCCGCGCTGGACTGTCAAGGGCGGCGTCTCCACCGGCTTCCGTGCCCCCTCCTTGCGCCAGACCTTGGGCGACTGGGGCCAGGCGAGCCGGGGCGGCAACATCTATGGCAACCCGGATCTGAAGCCGGAGAAATCACTGTCCAAGGAAGTGGGCGTGCTCTACAACGATGGCGCAGGTCTGTCGGCAGGCCTGACGGTTTTTGACAACGACTTCCGCGACAAGATCACCCGCATTGCCTGCCCCGAGTGCGGACCGCTCAATGCCTCCGGCAACACCCCCACCACCAACATCAATATCGACAAGGCGGTGACGCGCGGCATCGAGGCGACCCTGACGATGCCGCTGGCCCGCAACCTGGATCTGAACTCCAGCTACACCTTTACCCGCTCCGAGCAAAAGAGCGGTGAGTTTGCCGGCCAGCCGCTGTCGCAGCTGCCGCGCCACATGCTGAATGTCGCGCTGGACTGGAAGCCCTCAGACCGCTGGAACGGCTGGACCAAGCTCTCCTACCGGGGCAAGGAAAGCCAGCCCACCGGTGGCCGCTCTGCCCGCACCTGGGTCGCTGGCAGCTATGCCATGTTCGATGTGGGTGGCTCGTTTCACTACAACAAGAACACCACCTTCTTCGCCGGCATCTACAACCTGTTCGACAAGGATGTGTACTACGAAGACTACGCCACCGTGCAGGATGGGCGCCGTTACTGGGTGGGCATGAACCTCAAGTTCTAAACCACCGACGCGGCGCTCCGCATCGCTGCGGGTGCCGCCTCCGTTTGATTGATTTACATCCGTTGGAGAAAGACATGACCCAGCCATTCACCTCGGCCTGCTGGCGCGCCAGCGCTGCAGCCGCCCTCGCCACGTCGCTGTTTGCTGCCCCGGCAGCCTTTGCGCAAACCCCCACCCCCAAGGCCCCGGCAACGATCACCGTACAACACGCCAAGGGCAGCACCGTGGTGCCCTTGGCGCCTAAGCGCGTGGTGGTGTATGACCTGGCATCGCTCGACACCATGCAGGCAATGAACCTGCCGGTGACCGCCTTGGCCAAGGCCAACTTCCCCAGTTATATGCAGGCCTATGCCGATGCGCGCTACCTGCCAGCGGGCAGCTTGTTCGAGCCCGATTTTGAGGCGCTGAGCCAGATCCGGCCTGACCTGATCGTGGTGGCGGGGCGCAGCGCCGGCAAGTACGACATCCTGAGCAAGATTGCGCCGACGCTGGATCTGAGCGTCAACAACCAGCAGCTGCTGGCCGACATGCAGCGCAATGTGACGGCGCTCGCATCCCTGTGGGGCAAGCAGGCCCAGGGCGAGCAGCTGATGCAGCGTGTGCGCGCCGAGGTGGACAGCACCCGCGCACTGGCCCAGCAGCAAGCGCCGGGCCTGTTGGTGCTGGCCATCAGCACCACGCTCAATGCCCAGCCCCCCGGCGCCCGCTTTGGCCTGCTGCACGATGTGCTGGGCGTTAAGCCCGCCTTGCCTGCCGATGCCAGCAAGCCACGCGGTGTGCCGATGAAGATGGAAGACATCAGCCAACTCAACCCCGCCTGGCTGTATGTGATTGACCGCAATGCGGGCACCGGCAGCACCACAGGCCGCGACGGCAAGCCTGTCGTTGCCAGCACCGAGCTGTTCAACAACGACGCCATCCGCAACAGCGCTGCGGGCCAGCAAGGCCGGCTGGTGTTTCTCGATCCGCAGGTCTGGTACTTGCTGGGCGTGGCCGGCCCGCAGGCCATGCTGCAGACGACGGCGCAGCTGAAGCGCGTATGGAGTCAACGCTGAGCCAGCCAGCGCCCGCCCCGCATTGCGTGCGCCAGCGCTTGCAGGGGGCGGGATCGCCCTGCGCGCCCCGCTTCTTGCGGCACGCGTTCAGGCGGCGGTTGCCAGCGCAAACCCTTCGTCCAGCCAACCGGTGATGCCACCCGCCATGACCTTGACGGGCCGGCTCAGCTGCGCCAGACGCAAGGCGCCCCGGGCCGCTCCATTGCAGTGAGGGCCGGCACAGTAGGTGACGAACAAGGTATCGGCGGGCCAGGCCGCCAGCTTGCTCTCAACGATCTTGCCGTGCGGCAGATGCAGGGCGCCAGGGACATGACCCTGTGCATACAGTTCGGCACTGCGCACATCCAGTAGCACAAAGTCGGGCTGACCATGCTGGAGGGCATCGTGTACATCCCAGCAGTCGGTCTCCCATGTGAAAGAACGGGAGAAATGCGCCACGGCATCGGCACTGGCGGCGGCGGGGATCTGGCTGACATAGCTGCTCATGAAGTACTCCTGGTAAACATGCCAGCGATTTTGCGGCTCGATGCTTCTGCCTACAATTGGCGCAAAAGACATAAATGGAAGGATTTGCGCCAATGTCTGCATTCTTGCTTGGCCCGCTGGTCGTCGCACCTGTCTACAACGGACTGTGCACCTTCGAGTTCTCCATCGTGGCCGAAGTGTTTGGCCTGGAACGCCCCGAGCTGGGCAATGGCTGGTACCGGTTTGCGAGCGTGGCGGTGGAGCCGGGCCCGCTGCGGGCACAAGGCGGCCTGTCCGTGCAAGCCAGTGCTGACCTGGCCCTGCTGGAGCAGGCGGACCTGATTGTGGTGCCGGGCTGGAGAGGCATCAATGAGCCTGTGCCCATGGCGCTGCAGCAAGCCTTGAAGCGTGCCTGGCAGCGAGGTGCGACTGTGGCCTCCATCTGCTCAGGCGCATTTGTGCTGGCAGCGACTGGCCTGTTGGATGGCCGTCGTGCCGCCACCCACTGGCGCTACGCCCAAGCGCTTGCGCAGCGGTACCCGGCGATTGAGGTCGATGCCCAGGTGCTGTATGTGCAGGATGAGCGCCTGTTTACCTCAGCGGGCAGTGCGGCAGGTATCGACCTGATGCTGCATCTGGTGCGGCGCGATTTTGGCGTGCAGGTGGCCAACAGCGTGGCGCGGCGCTTGGTGGTCGCTGCGCATCGCAGTGGTGGCCAGGCACAGTTCATTGAGCAGCCACTGGTGAAAGATGCATCGGGGCAGTTGGCGCAGTTGCTGGATCTGGTTCGCGCGGATCTGCGGCGGGACTGGACCGTGGCTGCCATGGCCAAGGTATTGGCGATGAGCCGGCGCACGTTCTTGCGGCGTTTTACGGCAGGCACCGGCATGGCGCCGAGTGCCTGGTTGGCACAGGTCCGGGTCGAAGAGGTGCGGCGTCTGCTGGAGAGCAGTAGTCTGCGGATAGAACAGATTGCGGACCAGGCAGGCTACCGCAGCGTGCAGGTATTGCGGGAGCAGTTCAAGCGCAGCGCGGGAGTGTCGCCAACAGCCTACCGCGCCTCTTTCACTACGCCCTAGCGCCCAGGCCCGCCGCGATGGCGAGCCGGGCGGGGGGCGCAGTCTCAGCCCCCGTGCAACTGCACCGCCTGGCTGGCGGCCAGCACGGCAATCTCTTCGCTGCTGTAGCCCAGCTCCTGCAGCACCTCGGCCGTGTGCTCGCCATACTGCGGGGCGCCACGGCGGGTCACGCCATTGCCGTGCGAGAACTTGATCGGCAGGCCCAGCGCCTGCACCTGGCCGGCGACGGGGTGGTCTACCTCGATGACCATGTCGCGCGCCAGGGTCTGCGGGTCTTCCAGCATGTCCTTGATCTTGCGCACCGGGCCGGCGGGAACGCCGGCTTGCTCAAACTTGTCGACCCAGTAGTCGGTGCTGTTGCTGCGCATGGCCTCGGTGATGAGGGAGATCAGCAGATCGCGGTTGGCCATGCGCTCGCGGTTGCTGGCAAAGCGCTCGTCTTCCAGCAGGTGTTCGAGCTGCAGCACGCGGGTCATGCCCACCCAGGTGGCCTGGCTCACCGCGCCGATGTTGATCCAGCCGTCCTGCGTAGGTATCGCCTGGTAGGGGGCGGCGACCGGGTGGGCTGAGCCCATGGGACCGGCGGATTCGCCAGTCGCAAAGGCCATGGCGACTTGCCAGTAGGTATGCACCATCGAGGCCTCGTACAGCGAGGTGTCGACATACTGGCCTTCGCCGGTGCGCAGCCGCTCGATGTAGGCGGCCAGCACGCCAGTCGAGGCCAGGATGCCGGCGGTCACATCACCAATCGGCACGCCGACCTTGACGGGTGGGCGGCCCGGGCCTTCGCCGGTCAGGCTCATGATGCCGGACATGCCCTGGGCAATCAGGTCATAGCCTGCGCGCTTGGCATAGGGCCCGTTGAGGCCAAAGCCGGTGATCTTGCAATAGATCAGGCCGGGGTTGCTCGCGCGCAGCACCTCGTAGCCCAGGCCCAGCTTTTCCATCGTGCCGGGGCGGAAGTTCTCGATCACCACATCGGCCTTGTCGATGAGGCGGCGCACCACCTGCAGGCCATCGGGGTGCTTGAGGTCGACGGCAATACCGCGCTTGTTGCGGTTGACGATCATGAAGGTGGCGGACTCGCCCTGGATCTCGGGCGGGATCGCGCGGCGGGTGTCGTCGCCGCCGGGCAGGCGCTCGACCTTGACCACCTCGGCGCCCATGTCGGCCAGCAGCAAGCCGCCCACGGGGCCTGCCATGACGTTGGTTAACTCAACAATGACAAGGCCCGACAGCGGGCCTTTGCGCGGGGAAGGGGAGGGCTGCATGAACGCTGTTACTTTCCTGTGAATACCGGCTTGCGCTTGTCCAAAAAGGCGCTGTAGCCTTCGATGAAATCCTGCGTGTCAAAGCAGGCGTAGCCCTCTTGCTGGTCGGCATCCGTCAGCGGTGTGCCGCTTTGCAGCCGGGCGATGAATTTTTTGTGCCAGCGTGCCGACAGCGGCGCCAGGCCGCTGATGCGGGCAACGGTCTGGGCCAGCTCCTCGTCCCAGGCTGCTTGCGGCACCACGCGGGTCACCAGGCCTTTGGCGAGGGCCTCTTGCGCATCCAACAGACGCCCTTCGAGCAGCAGCTCCAGCGCCACCTGCGGGCCCGCGACATGCACCAGCGCTTCCAGCTCTGGGTAGGCCAGCACACCACCCAGGCGGCCGATGGGAATGCCAAAGCGCGCGTCATCACTGGCCAGGCGCAGATCGCAGCAGGCGGCCAGCTCCAGCCCGCCGCCTACGCAGGCGCCACGGATGGCGGCCAGGGTGGGGATGGGGCAGTGGCGCAGCAGGGCCATGGCCCGGTGCGCCTGCTCGGCAAAGGCAATGCCTTTTTCCTTGGACGAGCGCAGCGATTCGAACTCGTCGATATCGGCGCCGCTGCCAAAGGCTTGGTTGCCCGCGCCGCGCAGCACGATGCAGCGCAGGTCGCTGTCTTGCACCAGTACATCGAGCTGCTCGGCCAGGCTGATCCACATGGCGTGGCTGATGGCGTTGCGTTTGGCCAGGTTGTCGATCCACAAGGTGGCGACATGGCCTTCACGGCTAAGGGTGATCTGTCCGCTCATGGGCTGGCTTTGTCAAAGGCTGATGAAAAAAGGCGCGCCAGTCTGCGCGCCGCTCTGTAGGGGGCCACGTTCAAAAGGCCGGGACGATGGAGCCCTGGAACTCCTTCTCGATGAACTGGCGCACCTCCTCCGAATGGTAAGCCTTGACCAGGCGTGCCACCCAGGGCTTGTCCTTGTCGGCCTGGCGCACGGCAATCAGGTTGGTGTAGGGGGACTTGGCCGACTCGCGGGCAATGGCGTCCTTGCTGGGGTTGAGCTTGGCGGCAATCGCATAGCTGGTGTTGATGACGGCGGCATCCAGGTCGTTGAGCGCGTGCACCAGCTGGGCGGCATCGAGCTCGCGCAGACGCAGCTTCTTGGGGTTCTCCACCACATCCAGCGGCGTGGCCTTGATGCCAGCCGATGCGCGCAGCTTGATCAGGCCATGCTCTTGGAGCAGCAGCAAGGCGCGGCCACCATTGGTGGGGTCATTGGGCAGGCCGATCTGCGCGCCGGGGGGCAGGTCGGCCAGCGATTTGACTTTCTTGGAGTACAGCGCAATCGGCAGCACCACGGTGTTGGCAGCTGCCACCAGCTTGTAGCCCCGGTCTTTGACCTGCTGGTCCAGATAGGGGTGGTGCTGGTAGGCATTGGCATCCAGGTCGCCGGCCACCAGCGCGGCATTGGGCTGGATGAAATCGCTGAACTCGATCACCTGGATGCTGAGGCCCTCTTTGGCCGCGGCTTGTTTGACGGCTTCGGCAATTTGCGCATGCGGGCCGGCCGTGACGCCCAGTTTCAGGGGCTTGTCCTGCGCAAAAGCCGGGGCGGCAAAGGCTGCAGAAACCGCCAGCAGGGCGGCGAAGGTGAAATGGCGCTTGAGCATGGGAGCAGTCGGTAGGCAAGAGACGGCTCACATGCTACGTGTGATCGATAAGATTAAAAAATAATATTATCGAATATCCAAAGATGCGATTGCTATATGGCAGCTGGCTCGTCGCCGGGCTGGCGGTCTGCATCTTGGGCCTGGCTGGCCTCCGATGCCAGGTGCTGGCCGATCTGCATCCAGGCCTCGGCCGCTTCGGCATCGCCTGCATAGTGGTGGCAGCTGGCGGCAGCCATCGCAATACGGGCATTGCGCGGGTCCAGGTCAAAGGCCAGTTCGCTTTGTGCGGCTGCGTTCTGCCACATCACCGTGGCATTGGGCGAGCCTTCCTTGTGCAAGGCATGGGCCTCGGCCATCCAGGCCTGTGCCAGGCGCAAGGCGGCTTCGGGCTGGTTGCGATCGGCCTGGTGGGCGCGGTAAAACGCCTGGCCCGCCTGCTGCCACAAGGCGCGGGCGGCGGCGAAATTCGTGGTGGCAATCTTTTGTGCATCGGCAACGAACTGGTTACCGGTGGCGAGGTGGTGGCTGTGGCTGTCTGCGGTCATGGGGCTGCGATGGTAGCAGCGATGGCAAGGGCTTGCAGGCTGGTCAGCACTTGCCACCGCGCGGACGGTTTAGGCGTGTTGGATGCGGGTGCCTAATAGTTCTAGAAACTGCGCCAGCCACTGTGGGTGGGCGGGCCAGGCGGGAGCGCTGACCAGGTTGCCGTCGGTATGGGCCTGGTCCACGGCAATATCGGCATAGATACCGCCGGCCAGCACCACCTCAGCCTTGCAGGCCGGGTAGGCGGAGCAGGTTCGGCCTTGGAGCACACCCGCACCCGCCAGCAACTGCGCGCCATGGCATACCGCTGCAACAGGCTTGTTGGCCGTGAAGAAGTGGCGCACGGCGGCCAGCACCGCTTCGTTGTTGCGCAGGTACTCGGGGCCGCGTCCGCCGGGGATGACCAGCGCGTCATAGTCCTCCGCCTTGATGTCGGCAAAGCTCGCATTCAACGTGAAATTGTGGCCGGGCTTTTCGCTGTAGGTCTGCGCACCTTCAAAATCATGGATCGCCGTCTTGATATGGTCGCCGGCTTTCTTGTCCGGGCAGACCGCATGCACCTGATGGCCCACGGCCAACAAGGTTTGGAAGGGCACCATGGTTTCGTAGTCCTCGCAGTAGTCACCGCAGATCATTAGGATTTTCTTGGCCGGCATAGGGTCTCCAAATTTGGGTTCAGGCGGGTCTGCCTGCGCCATTGTGGGCCGAGCAGCCTGAGATGCCAAGGGCGCCCCGAGCGGGCAAAAAAAACCCTGCTTTGCAGCAGGGTGGCAAAAGATGGCTTGGAGCCACCGCAGACTGTGGCGTTCAGGGAATGCAGGCCACTTGTTGAGAGCAGCGCATGCGCTGCTGGCTTCTCCTCACTGAAGATTTAGAACTTGTAGGTCACGTAGACGAAAGGAATGATTGGGTCCAAGGTCAGGCGGGTCTGCGAGACCGCCACCTTGTTGCCATTGACCGTGGTGGTCAGCTTGGCATCGGTCTTCATCGGCACATAGGACACCGAGAAGGTCACGCCCCAGTTCTTGTCGATGGCGTAGTTGGCACCAATGTTGAAGACCGGCGCCCACTGGCTGTCGATCTTGGCCGTGGTTTTGGAGGCGCCGGGAGGCGCACCGATGAATTGACCCAGGCTGTTTTGCAGACCGCTGCTCAGACGCACATTGCGGAACTGCGAATAGGTCACACCCAAGCCCAGCGAGACGCGGAACTTGTCATCGGCATTGCCAAAGAAGTACTTGCCCAGCAACGAAGGTGCATACAGGCGCGCATTGCCCAGCTCACCAATGGGGGCCAAGGAACCGGAGCCGTTGAGCTTGAGGCGTGGCGGAATGCCCAGCACGCCTTCCACGGCCCAGTTGTCGGTCAGGAAGTAGTGCACGTTCAAGCCCAATGTCGTGGCGCTCTTGAGATCGGCACCCGAGCCAGGGATCTGTCGCTCAAAGGGCTCCGTGAAGGTCAGCGGCTTGCTCTTGTCCTGGGGCGAATAGTTGAGCGCTCCGCCGCCTATCACCCAGTCGCCTGCCTTTTGTGCGTAGGCGCTGCTTGCGAGCAAGGCGGTGGCCGCCAGCCACATCCATTTTTTGGCTTGTTTCATTGCTTTGTCTCCTTGGGTTGCTGTTTGAACAATCGTCAAATCTGGCTTGTCTCAAGGACAGAGCATAGGAAGACCGGCAGGCCATGTCGACAGGGTAAGCGCTGAATTTCAGCAAAAAAAGCACACTCGTTCTAATTTGTGCGTACCTGGGGAAAACGCAGATGGGAAAGGGTGGGGGTTTGTTGTAAAAGCACACCTTTTTTAGAGGTACGGGGGGCGTCTCAACTGTCGGCTCTCCGTGGTATTTGAATTTTTCGCGCAGAAGTTTGAACTGGGAGATGCTTTGGGATCTGCCAGTGGGAGCCAAGCCGATTGGTCGCTTGTTGCCGATCCGTGTAGCTGCAGGGATGACCGCTAAAAGGCCTGGTCAGTTCGCAGGTAGGATGAACGCATTCGGTCAGAACCAGTCCTTCGTCTGCTACCGCAACCATTCCACTTTAAGGTAAGAAAATGGCCTCCAGCGCCCGCAGTGACATTTCCCTTGGCAGCAGAATGTTGAGGGTTAACCACGCGGGCGAGCACGGTGCGGTCAATATTTACGCTGGCCAAATCCTAGCCGCCCGACTGACTGCGCCCTCCATCGTCCCCGAGCTTGCAGATTTCATAGGCCATGAGCAAAAACACCGGGCCCTGTTCTTGGCTGAGCTTCAACACCGAGGTGTTCGTCGATGTAGAAGTTACTGGATGTGCGGAGTCGGAGGATTTTTTTTAGGTCTTCTAACGGGAGTACTCGGCCGCCATGTCATTGCTGCCACGACAGTCGCCGTAGAACAGGTTGTGCTCAAGCACTTGCGAGCGCAAATGCACGAGCTTTCAGGCCAGGATGAGCGTGCCGTTACCGTTATCGCCGCAATCATGGAAGAAGAGCAGCTCCATCACGACCAGTCGGCGTCCCATCTATCCCAGGGCCGTTTATTGCCGGCGTTAGTCGGACACGTGGTATCGGTATCAACTGAGTCGGTAATTTGGCTGGGCATGCGCATTTGAAGCGACTTACCTTAGACAAGATACGGCCACAAGCAGGTAATCGCTTCGCTGACAAAATGAGGTCGGCCGCGCTCCTTCGTCAATTTAAATAGGCTTCACCAATGGCTCATCTTGAACGCTCTGTGGCAACGTTGCGCATCATGGGTGACGACCTTGTACCCGAAGAGATCTCAAGGCTGCTGGGTGCGGTGCCGACGTCAGCTCATGCGAAAGGACACCAGTATCCGTTGGAGGAATCAGGACGACTGGTCACGAGAAAATCGGGCGTGTGGCGACTGAGGGCACGGGAGGCCCAGCCTGAAGACTTAGATGGACAGGTCTCGGAGTTGCTTGGTCTAGTTACGTCGAATCTATCGGTGTGGGGCGATCTCACGAACCGATTTCGCGTTGATATGTTCTGCGGTTGGTTCATGGGCAGCGCTAACGAGGGAGTTCAGATTTCATCCGGGACACTGCTTGCGTTGGGGCAGCGCCGCATCATGCTGTCGGTCGACATTTACGGGCCGAATGCGTCCGATGTGGATCATGGTGAGACGCATGTTTAGACGAGTCCGCTCATCTCAGCGTTTGATTGGATTTAAACATCGACCGATCCGGATGCTCAGTACCCAGGCCATCGCAGCCCATGTGGCGCTGCCCGCGACAAAGCCCAAAGAGCGGCCGGAAAACGAGGGGCTGAAGAGCGACTGGTGAATGGTGCCGGCGAGCCTGCGATCCGCAGGCGCTACCCAAGGGATGCCCGCTTCTGGGCTGTGGAGCCTACAGAGCACATACAACAACGCACAGCAGGCCAAACCAACCAGCGCACAGCGCTGTGCGAATTTGGCGAGGTGTACAGACTTCAATCCGTAGGCGATTAGCGGCAGCGCCCACAGTGCAAGATCCGGTTGCACATAGCGTTTGAGGCTGTCCAGCCCTGGCTGGTAGGCATCCGAAAGTGACGCGGTGGCAGCATGGAAGTACACACCCGCGGCGTAGGCCAGCATGAACGATAAGGTGGCCGTGACTTCCATATGCAGCCATTGGGAAATTGGGTGGTTGTCGGGGCGCATGCGCCGAGTATCAAGGCGCGCATGTTGAAGAAAATGAAGCCAGTGTGAACTTGAAACACTGCGCGCCAAGCAGTGTTCCTTCGCCCTTCCTCAGCCGCGCCCAGCCCGCACACACACCAGCGCATCCACCTGGTCCAGCAGCATCTGCAGATGCCGGTCACGCAGCGCATCACCGAGCAAATCGACCTGCAGCAGGCTGCGCCAGGTGGCGGCGTGGTCGATGCGAAAGCCGCTCAGCGCAGAGATCAGGTAGTGCACATCGGTGGCAGTGACGTCGGGCTTGAACAGGCCTTGGGCCACGCCGCGCTCCAAGATGCGTTCCAGCGGCGTCAAGGCCGCGCGGCGCAGGGATTCGGTGTTGGAGATCTGGCCCAGCATTTCGCCGCCCTGGAAGTTTTCCTGCAGCACCAGGCGGGTGAAGGCCTGGTTGTTGGCGTGGTAGTCAAAGCTTTTCTGTGCGAGCGCATGCAGGGCTTGCAAGGGCTCCAAAGCGTCGAGGTTCAGGCTTTCTTCGGAGGCCCGGATCTCGGTGTAGCTTTGCTCGATAACGGCCAGATACACGTCCTTCTTGTTGCCGAAGTAGTAGTACAGCATGCGCTTGGCGCAGCCGGCCTTGGCTGCAATGCGCTCCAGGCGGGCGCCGTCATAGCCATAGTTGGCAAACTCGGTCTTGCCCGCATCGAGCAGGGCCTGGCGCATGCCTGCCGATGCGCCGGGCTCTTCTGCCTGGGGGGGTTGAGGGGTTGGCTCTTGCTGGCCTTGCTGCTTGCTCACTGCCGGATCTCCGTGGACACAAGCGGGCAAGCGTACCATGCGAGCCCCTGGCCGAGGGTGGGGCGCAAAAAAGCCATGGCTTGCAGTGCAGGCCATGGCTGGTTGTGGGTCAAGGGCAAGGTGGCCCGTGCTTACTGGGCCTTGTCAGGCAAGGCGTAGGCAATCACATAGTCGCCACGGTCGGGCGACTGGCGCGCGCCGCCGGCGGAGATCAGCACATACTGCTTGCCGGTCTTGGGCGATTGGTAGGTCATCGGACCGCCCTGGCTACCCACCGGCAGGCGGCTTTTCCAGATCTCCTGGCCATTGGCGGCGTTCCAGGCGCGCAGGTAGTAATCCTGCGTGCCGGCAAAGAACACCAGGCCGCCCTGCGTAGCCAGGCTGCCACCCAAGGTGGGCAGGCCCACGGGCAGGGGCATGCGCATCTTGATGCCCATGGGGCCCTGGTCTTGCACGGTGCCCACGGGCACCTGCCAGACGACTTGCTGGGTTTTCATGTCGATGGCTGAGAGCGTGCCAAAAGGCGGCTTCTGGCAGGGGATGCCCAGCGGCGACATGAAGCGGTCCTTGATGACGGCATAAGGCGTGCCACCCAGCGGCACCTGGCCCATGCCGGTGTTAGGTTGCTCGCCGCCGTCGGACAGCGTGGCCTTGGGCTTTTGCGGCATCATCTGCACCCACAGGCCCAGGCGCATGTCGTTCACAAAGATCAGGTGGTTGTTCGGGTCTGCCGAGATACCGCCCCAGTTCATGCCGCCCAGCGAGCCGGGGAAGCTCAGCGACACATCGGTGTCGGGTGCGGTGAACAGGCCTTCGTAGCGCATCGATTTGAACTTGATGCGGCAGATCAGTTGGTCCAGCGGGGTGGCACCCCACATGTCGGCTTCGGTCAGGGTCTGGGTGCCAATCTGCGGCATGCCGACGGAGACGCGCTGGGTGGGGGCATATTTCTCGCCGGCAATGCCTGCGGGCTTGACGGGCACATCGTCCACCTGGGTCAGCGGCTGGCCGCTTTGGCGGTCCAGCACAAATATCTGGCCAGCCTTGGTGCCCACCACCAGTGCTGGCGTGGTGCTGCCATCCTTTTTGGGGAAGTCGATCAGGGTCGGAGCCATCGGAATATCAAAGTCCCAGAGGTCGTTGTGCACGGTCTGGTAGACCCATTTCTCATGGCCGTTGGTGGCATCCAGCGCCAGGATGGAGGCGCCGTACTTCAGATCGGCTGCGGAGCGGGGCACGCCATACAAATCGACCGAGGGCGAGCCCATGGGCAGGTAGACGGTGTTGGAGCTGGGGTCATAGGTGGTACCGGCCCACACATTGGCGGACGAGCGCGTGTAGGTGGCACCAGGGGTCAGCACCTCGTTGGGCGTGTTGGAGCCCGCATCGAAGGCCCAGCGCAGTGCGCCGGTCATCACATCAAAGCCACGGATCACGCCGCCGGGCATATCGACCTGGACGTTGTCGGCCACGCGGCCGCCGATCACGATGGTGGTGCCGGCCACGGTGGGCGCCGATGTGAGCGTGTAGTAAGCGGGGTTGGCGATGGTGCCCAGGCCTTGCTTCAGATCGACAATGCCCTGGTTGCCAAAGCCGGCGCAAAGCTCGCCGTTGTCGGCATTGATGGCAAACAGGCGCGCGTCAATGGTGTTCATCACGATGCGGCGCTGGCACTGGTCGCCAGCGGGCAGCGCGACGGGCTGCACGGGCGACGAGCCCGCTACCTGCGGCACCGGCAGCGGCGCATTGGCATCAAAGTAGGCCAGGCCCCGGCAGCGTTCCCAGACACCACCCACATGCGAGTTGGTGTCGTGGCGCCACAGCTGCTTGCCGGTATCGGCATCCAGCGCAATCACGTTGTTGCTAGGGGTGCAGACAAACACCTTGTCACCCACTTGCAGCGGCGTGGTCTGGTCTTCGGCACCGGCGCCGGTGGATTTGGGCACATCGCCGGTCTGGAAGGTCCAGGCCACTTGCAGCTGGTTGACGTTGTCCACATTGATCTGGTCCAGCGCCGCAAAGCGGTCGTTGTTGCTGCCATTGCCGTAGTGGCTCCAGTCCTTTTGCGCGCTGGCGGCATCCACCGGCTTGCGGCTGATGGCGGCCTGGTTCTGCACCTCAGGATGGATCTGGAACATGGAGGCAAAGCTGACCAGGCCTACCAGCAGCAGCACGCCCGCCAAAGCCAGCGGCCCTTTGCTGTTGCGAGCGCGCGGGGCGCCGCCTTGCAGCAGCGGCAGGCAGGCGCTGACCACGGCTGCGCCAAAGGTCATCGCCAGCAGGCGCGAGACCAGGCTCCAGTAGTCCAGACCCACTTCGGCCAGAGCCCAGAGCACCGTGGCCGCAAAGGTAGCCAGGTACAGCCAGCCGCCCGAGCGGCGGCCGCGCAGCACTTGCACGCCCGACAGCAGCAGGCCCAGGCCCGCCAGCAAAAAGTACCAACTGCCACCCAGGCTGATGAGTTTGCCGCCGCCGACCAGAAAGGCCAGGCCGGCAATGGCCAGCACTGCGCCCAGCACGCCGAGCAGCAGCCGCACGGCCATTGACGGTGTACGCGCTTGTTGTGTCATATCGATCCTCGAATCTGTCTTGGGCCTGCGCAGGCGCAGGAGCCCTCTGCACAAGCCCCCAATGTGGGAGTTGTGCAGAGGGCCCTAAGCAATCACTGCTACAGACCTTGTCTTGTGTGAGAAAAAATGTCCATTGTGGTGAGAAATAAAGTCCATCGCTGCCCGATGTGTACCGGACATTTCAATAATTTCTGAAATGGATAGCCGCCGAGCACCCACCGACGGGCGCAGATGCGGGTGCGGCTGGCGCTAAAAGTGCGAGTCTTTAAGCGCTGAAATGCTGCTTCATCAGCGGCTTGAGGATGCCGTGCACGGCTTTCACCAAGCGGTTGTGCGGCCGCGCTGCCGGTGTGGCCAGCACGATGCGGTTGCGGATCACCGGGTGGCTGACCTGGGCGGTGAACACCGGCGCGCTGCCCGGCCAGGTCTTCACAGCGCTGGCGGGCACGACCGAGCAGCCGACATTGCGCGCGACCAAGGACAGCACCATCTTGATCGAATCGACCTCGGCGACGATGCGTAGCGGCAGCTGCTGGTCCTCTACGGCATCATCAAAAATCATGCGCAGCGCCTGGGGGCGGCTGGGCAGGACGAGTGGGTAGTCCACCAGCTGGGCCACCTTGACCCGCTCGGGCAAGGGGCGGGTGCTGATCAGCACCAGGGGCTCGCGTGCCAGCGGCTCGGTCATGAGCTGGGCGGTGTGGCTGGGGTCAAACAGCACGGCCACATCGAGCCGGTCGGCCAGCAGCCATTCGCGCAGGCGAATGCTCAGGCTCTCTTCGACAATGATCGAGGCATCCGGGCAGGCCTGCAAAAACTGCTGCACCACATCGGGCGTGATCAGGCTGGCCACCAGCGGCGGCAGGCCCAGGCGCACCTTGCCGCGCGGGCTTTGCAGACGCTCGGCCATGTCGGCCTTGGCGGCATCCACTGCTGCACGGATGCTGCGCCCATGGGCCAGCATGGCCTTGCCTGATTCGGTCAGCCGCACGCCTCGGCCGTGGCGTTCCAGCAGCGGCTGGCCCAGCTCGGCTTCGAGCAGTTGCACCTGGCGGCTCAAGGTTGGTTGGCTCAGGTTCAGCGCAGCGGCCGCCAGGCTGTAACTCTGCGCCTCGGCAACCGCCATGAAATACCGCAAACGCACAAAATCCATGTATCACCTCTATATCTGGTATTTGGATTTTATAGGTGATTAAGAAGTTGGCAGTTCCACAATGCGCTCAAGACGACTCTTTGATGGCCTTGCATGAACGCCCCGACCCCCCACCTCCAGCAACCTGTACAGACCTATATGCGGGCGCCCTCCAAGCCCAGCCTGGTGCTGCCCGCTGGCAGTTGCGACAGCCATGTGCATGTGTTTGGCCCGGTGGATGCATTTCCGTACGCGGAGCCGCGCAGCTTCACCCCCGCCGATGCCGGCAAAGACACCTTGTTTGCGCTGCACCGCCACTTGGGGCTTAGCCGCTGCGTGATCGTGCAATCGGCCTGCCATGGCTATGACAACCGCGTGGTCGAGGATGCGATTGCCCACGGCGGCGGCCGCTACCTGGGTGTGGCGCTGGTGCCGCTGTCGGTAACGCCTGCCGAGCTGCAGCGCCTGGCGGCGGCCGGCTTTCGGGCGATCCGCTTCAACTTCATGAAGCACCTGAACACCGGCGCCTCGGTCGAAGACGTGGTGGCCCTCACGCCGATGCTGGCTGAGTTGGGCATGCACCTGCAGATCCATTTTGAAAGCGCGCTGATCCACAGCCTGGGGCCCGTGCTGCAGCAATCGGCCTGCCCGGTGGTGATTGACCATATGGGCCGTGTCGATGCCACGCTAGGCAGCGAAGGGGCAGATTTTCAGGCGCTGTTGCGGCTTCTGGAGCAGCCGCTGTTCCACGTCAAGGTCAGCGGTATCGACCGCATCGATGCGACCCCGCCCTACCTGCACGGCATGGCGCGGGCGCAGGAGCTGGTGGCCCATGTGCCCGACCGGGTGCTGTGGGGAAGTGACTGGCCGCACCCCAACCACACGCACATGCCTGACGACGGTGTGCTGGTCGATGCGCTGGCGCAGTTCAGCCCCCACCCTGCGCGTCTGCAGGCCCTGCTGGTGGACAACCCCCAGCGCCTCTACCGCTTCCCAGCCTGAGACATTCGCAAGGAATAAAGCATGGCGATTTTTGATGCCCACACCCCCGTCAACCCGCAAGGCCGGCTGGCCGGCAAGATGGTCTATATCACCGGTGCCGGGGCCGCTGGCGTCGGCTGGGGCAACGGCCGCGCGACGGCGATCCGCTTTGCGCAAGAAGGCGCGCTGGTGTTTGGCGTGGACCGCAATACCGAGGCGCTGCGCGAGACCGAAGACAGCATCCGCAGTGCCGGCGGCCAGTTTGTGGCCGGCCACTGCGATGTGATGGATGCGGCCTCGATCGCGGCATCGGTGCAGGCCTGCCAGATGGCGCTTGGGCGCATCGATGTGCTGGTCAACAACGTGGGCGGCTCGGCCAAGGGTGGACCGGTCGAGATGGACGAAGCGGTCTGGGATGCCCAGCTGGACTACAACCTCAAAAGCGTGTTTCTGTGCTGCAAGGCGGTGCTGCCGCTGATGCAGGCCCAGGGAGCCGGCAGCATCGTCAATATCTCGTCGACCTCGGGCATGCGCTGGACCGGTGCGGCGCAGATCGCCTATGCATCGAGCAAGGCGGCAGTGATCCAGTTCTCGAAAGTGCTGGCCGTGCAGTATGCGCCGCACAGCATCCGCGTGAACACCGTCGTGCCCGGCCAGTTGCACACCCCCATGGTGGAGACCCGTCTGGCCGGCCAGCGCGCCGGTGGCGATGTCGAGGCCCTGCTGGCCCAGCGCCAGGCGCGTATACCGCTGCCCTTTATGGGCGATGGGCGCGACACCGCCAATGCGGCGCTGTTTCTGGCTTGTGACGAATCGCGCTTTGTGACGGGCACCGAGATTGTGGTGGACGGCGGTATGACCGTGCGCTGCGGATAAAGCAAGATTATTGAAGGAGACAACGATGAGATTCCAAGCCTTTCCCGCAGCCCGCCAGTGGCTGCACGCTGCCTTGCTGGGCTCCGCGCTGGGTTGCGCCAGCAGCGCCATGGCGCAAAGCGAGATGACGCGCCTCCTGGTGGCCTTTCCGCCCGGGGGTCCGGTGGACTTCATTGCGCGCAGCATGTCGCAGCAGCTGGCCAAGGAGCTGGGCCACCCGGTGATTGTGGAAAACAAACCGGGGGCCAATGGCGCGATTGCTGCTGACAGCGTGATCCGTTCCGCACCCGATGGCAAGACCCTGTGGCTGACCAGCGTGGGCGCGGTGGCCATCAACCCCGCGCTCTATCCCAAGCTGAACTACAAGCCCACGAGCGACCTGGTGCCCGTCTCCCTGGTGGTCAACAACGTGGAGATCATGGTGGTCAACGCGCAGACCAGCTTCAAGGATGGCAAGGACTTTGTGCAGGCCGCCAGCCAGCGCAAGGACAAGCCGATGACCATGGCTTCGTCGGGCACTGGCAGCGTGCCGCATCTGGCAGCGATCCAACTCAATGAATCGGCTGGCTTGAACCTGATGCATGTGCCCTACAAGGGCGCAGCCCCCGCCATCACCGACCTGATGGCCGGCCATGTCGATGGCTTCTTTGGTGATATTCCCGGCCTGGTGGGTGCCATTGACAGCGGCAAGTTCCGGCCCGTGGGCATTGCCGCTGCCAAGCGCAGCGCCCGCTACCCGAATGTGCCGACCTTTGACGAGCTGGGCTACAAAGGTGTGGACTCGAACAACTGGTATGCCGTGTTTGCACCCAAGGGCACCAGCGCCCCGGTGGCCGCCGCTTTGAGCCGGGCCATCCATGCGGCCTTGCATGCCCCCGATGTGCAGCGCAAGATCGAGGCCTCAGGTGCCGAGGTGGTGGGCTCCAGCCCCGAGGCCCTGGCCCAGCAGCTGGCGGCCGACACGGAGAAGTGGACCGCCATCATCCGCCGCAACCGCATCACCCCCGATTGAGACTGAAAGACTGCCATGCGCATTGAAGCGATTGAGCCAGGCACCCGCAGTGCCCTGGCGGAGTTGGAGCAACAGATCCAGGCCGAGCGCGGCCGCATCTCCCCGCTCTACCAGGTGCTGCTGCACAGCCCCGCCATTGCCAAGGGCTGGGAGCAGATGCTGTCTGCCGTGCGCAACTACAGCAGCATCGATGCGGGGCTGCGCGAGCTGATCATCTTGCGGGTGGCCATGCTGAACAGAGCCGCGTATGAGTTCGATGCCCATGTGCCCCATGCGCTCAAGGCCGGTGTGTCGCAGGCCGCCATCGATGCGACGCGCGATACCGGCACCACTGCCAGCCCGGCATGGGACGCGCTGCAGCAGCTGGCCATCGCGGTCACCGATGCACTGACCCGCGATCTGCAGGTGCCCGAGCCCCTGTTTGCGGAGGTGGCCGCCCGCTTCAATGCGCAGGAGCAGGTGGAGCTGTTTGCCACCATCGGCGCCTACAACATGGTGTCGCGCTTCTTGAACGCCTTTGAGATTGGCCACTGATGCCGACACCGCTTATCGACAGCCTGCTGCTGCGCTGCACGCCGGCAGCCCTTGAAACCGGCACTGCGCTGGCGCAGGCCGCGTTGGTGCTGCTGCGCCAGGATTTTGCTGATCTGCGTCTGGTGCGTGTGGCTCAGCAGCCGCAAGGCGTGGCTTATCTGTACTTCCAACTCGGCAGCCCGCAGCCGTTGAGCGCCGAGCAAACAGGGCAGGCTGAGCGCCGTTTGCGAAGCGCGGGCATGGCCGGCCTGGCGGCTTGCGAGCTCTCGCGCCTGCAGCTGGTGATGCACTGTATCGGTCCGGCCAGCGGTGAAGCCACGCCCGTGCACTACGCTGTGGAGATGGACCCCGAAGTAGGCTGGGAAGATGATCTTTTTGCCTGGTATGACCAGGAGCATTTGCCCGGCCTGGCCGCCGTGGCCGGCACCGTCCAGGCCTTTCGCTACCTGAACCTGGACCACGGCCCGCTGTCGCTGGCCTGCTATGACCTGGTGGATGCCGAGGTGATGGGCTGCCCGGCCTGGCTGGCGGTGCGGGGTACAGATTGGAGTGCGCGGGTGCGGCCGCATTTCACGAATACGCGGCGCACGATGTTTGATGCGCAGCCGCTGGCTGAGGCGATCACTTAGAACCTGTTCAAAGTCTCTACGCAGCCGCGTTGGAGTGCAATCGGGATGAGTTCGAAGGGATGGTCCGCAGCTTGCACCGGGGTGCAAGCAAGGGCCAGCGCGCAGAAATCGCCCGATTTCACTCCAACCCGTAGGGACAGTGGCTTTGCGGCCGCCCGGGCAGGGGCGGTCTGCGTCGTTGCAAATCCTCGCAATAGCATGGCTATTGCTGCGGTGTTGCGCGGGTAGGCGCTCCCCCTCGCATCCCATCCCGCAAAGACACTGTCGCGGCGCGAGGAGACTTTGAACAGGTTCTTAGGCGCCGGCCACTGGCGAGCAGAGTTCCACCAGCGTGCCATCCGGGCAGCGCACATAGGCCACCACCTGGCCCCAGGGCTTGGTGGTGGGCGCAGCGAGCGCCGTAGCGCCGGCAGCCAACGCGCTGGCATAGGCCTGGGCCACATCGCTGCTGACCAGCGCAATCTCTACCCCCAGCGGCTGGGCGGATTCAGAGGCCGCCACATGGCCGCCGCTGAAATTGGCATGGCCCAGCGCATGGTCCGCAAAGGCCAGGGTGGTGGCGCCGGTGTCCAGCTCACCATAGCTGCCCGAGGGGTGCAGAAAACGGGTGGCGATGCCAAAGGCCTGCGAGAAAAAAGCCAGCGATGCCGCGACATCGGGCACGTAGACGATGGTGTAGCCAAACTGCAGTGCTTGCATGGTAAGCATCTTTCTTAGAACAGGTTCTTAGACCCGCACCCGCTGGCCATGCAGCGCTTGCGGATCGCCCGGGAACGCGTGCACAGACCCGGGCAGGGAGTTTTTGCAGAGGGCTCTCAGCGGCTGCTGCAGGCCTTGCAGGTTTGCAAGGCCAGGCGGTGCAGCGCCTGCCAGCCATTGGCCGGCCATTCGGGCACCTTCAGGCCTTTGACGATGCCATCGACCGCATGGGCCGAGTGCAGCAGCCGGGCGACGGTGGCATCGCTGATGCGGGGCAGTGCGCGCTCAAAATGGCGTTCCTTGTTGCCCCAGACCCGGTTCTCGCGCAGGGCCATCGGCATGGGCCGGCCGTTGCGCAGCGCATCCTTGACCCGCTTCATCGCGCGGATGTCTTCGGCCAGCGCCCAGTGCACCAGCACCTCGGCCTCACCCTCGGCCTGCAGGCCGTTGAGCATGCGCTCGGTGCGCAGCACCTGGCCGGAGAGCACGGCATCCGAGAGCTTGAACACGTCGTAGCGGGCGACGTTCAGCACCGCTTGCTCGACCTGCTCAAAGCCGAGCTCGCCTGCGGGGTAGAGCAGGCCGAGCTTTTGAATTTCCTGGTGGGCGGCGAGCAGGTTGCCCTCGACCCGGTCGGCAAAAAAGGCCAGGGTGCGCTGGCCTTCTTCACCGGCTTTGACATGCTGCTCCTGCCGCTGCAGGCGTTGGGCGATCCAGGCGGGCAGGGCAGCCCGCTCGATGCTGTCGACCTGCAGGGTGATGCCGTGGGCATCCAGCGCGGCAAACCAGGCACCGGTTTTGGTGGCCTTGTCCAAGCGCGGCAAGATGATGATGGTCAAGGTGCTGTCGTTGTCAACACTGCTGCTGACCAACTGCTGCAGCGCCGTGCTGCCCTCCTTGCCGGGCTTGCCGCTGGGGATGCGCACTTCAATGATCTGCTTGTCGGCAAACAGGCTCAGGCTGCCGCCCGCCGCCAGCACCGCGCTCCAGTCGAAATGCGCACCGGCGACGGTGAAGCTGTTGCGCTCGGTGTAGCCGTTGGCGCGTGCGCTGGCCCGGATGGCGTCCACGGCCTCTTGCACCAGCAGGGCCTCATCGCCATACACGGTGTACAGGGACCGAAGCCCCTTGCCCAACTGGGCAGTCAACTGGTTCAACGGCACTTGCATGCTTGATCGCGCTTCCAGCGCTGCGTCGCCGCAGTGCTTGTCATTCAGTGGGGGTGACGGTCTTGACGATGGCCAGGCGCCGCACAATCTGCTGAACGATGTCGGTCTGCATGTTGCGGTAGAGCATCTCTTCTTCGTTGGCCTTCGAGAGCGCGTAGGTTTCCACGTAGCTGATTTCGCGGTACTGCATCAGCTCGGAATCGGGCACGTAGATGCCGCCCTTGGCGTCGCGCACCCGAAAGCGCGTGATCAGGCGGATCTGCAGCTCGCGCACCTCGCCAGCCGCATTGCGCGAGACCACGACGCGCTCGCGGCGCTGGCCCAGGTCATCAAAGATGGCCTCGGCCTGCGTGGCCTGGCTCGGGTCGCGCAGCACCTGCAGGCTGCCGGCCGCCTCCAGGTGGCGTTGCAGCTCTTTGAGGAAAGCGGAATTGGCGCTGCCGTTCAAATACAGCGATTTGAAGGCGAAATCCACCGATCCGCGCAGTTTGAAGCCGCATGCCGCCAGCAGCGGCACGCTTGCCAGGGCAGTAAGCAGCGTGCGTTTTTGCATGGCGCTTAGACTACCACGTTCACCAGGCGGCCCGGCACGATGATGACTTTCTTGGGCACCGCGCCATTGGCGATTTTCTGGAAGTCTTCATTGGCCAAAGCAGCCGCTTCAATCGTGGCCTTGTCGGCGCCTGCGGCCACGACGATGGAGCCGCGCAGCTTGCCGTTGACCTGCAGCATCAGCTCGATCTCGTCTTGCACCAGCGCCTGGGCATCGACCTCGGGCCAGGCGGCGTCCAAGAGGCCACCCATGGCTTGCTGGTAGCCCAGCGCATCCCACAGCACTTGCGTGAGGTGGGGCGTGGCCGGGTAGAGCGCGCGCAGCAAAATGCCAAAGCCCTCGACCAGCGCGGCGCGGCCGCCTTCGCTGTCCACGGCCTTGAAGTCTTCCAGCGCATTGATCATCTTCATGGAGCCGGACACCACCGTGTTGTACTGCATGCGGCTGTAGTCATAGGCCACTTGCTTGAGCACGGTGTGGATCTCCAGGCGCAGGGCCTTGGCTTCCTTGCCAAAGGCGGCGCTGCCAGCGCTGGCCGCTTGGGTGCGTGCGGCATCGAACTCAGGCGCATGCAGCTTGCTGCCAAAGTTGTAGACGCGGCGCAGGAAGCGGTAGCTGCCTTCGACGGCCGACTCGTTCCACTCCAAGGTCAGCTCGGGCGGCGCGGTGAACATGGTGTACAGGCGCGCGGTATCGGCGCCGTACTTCTCGATCAGGTCCTGCGGGTCGACGCCGTTGTTCTTGGACTTGGACATGGTCGTCATCTCGTAATCGAGTGTCGACCCATCGGCTTTGAGTGTGCCACCAATCACTACACCGTTGTCATTGGTGATGACATCGACTTCATGCTCCCAGTAGTACGCCTTGGCGCCTGTGGGCAACTTTTGCGAGAACGCGCCGCGCAATACCATGCCCTGCGTCAGCAGCTTGGTAAATGGCTCATCGAACTTGACCAGGCCCAGGTCGCGCATGACCTTGGTCCAAAAGCGTGCGTACAGCAGGTGCAGGATCGCGTGTTCAATGCCACCGATGTACTGGTCCATGGGCATCCAGTAGTCGGCGCCGTCAGCCACCATTTTCTCGCTGTTCTTCGCATCGCAATAGCGCATGAAGTACCAGGACGAATCCACGAAGGTGTCCATGGTGTCGGTCTCGCGGCGGGCCGGCTTGCCGCAGCAAGGGCAGACCACGCCAGCGTGGAAGGCTTCGCTCTTGATCAGCGGGTTGCCCGAGCCATCGGGCACCAGGTCTTGCGGCAGAACAACCGGCAGGTCCTTCTCAGGCACGGGCTGGGCGCCACAGTCTTCGCAGTGGATGATCGGGATGGGGGTGCCCCAGTAGCGCTGGCGGCTCACGCCCCAATCGCGCAGGCGCCAGGTGGTTTTCAGCTCGCCCAGGCCCTTGGCTTCCAGCGCCTTGGCCACGGCTTGCACGCCATCCTTGTAGTGCAGGCCATCAAAGGCGCCGGAGGCGATCAGCACGCCGCGCTCCTTGTCGCCGTACCAGTCATGCCATTGCTGGTTGTCGTAGGGGCCTTCGCCTTCCACGGCCACCACCTGGCGGATCGGCAGGCTGTACTTGTTGGCAAACGCAAAGTCGCGTTCGTCATGGGCGGGCACGCCCATCACGGCGCCGTCGCCATAGCTCATCAGCACATAGTTGCCGATCCATACCTCCACCTGCGCGCCAGTAATGGGGTGGGTGACGAACAGGCCGGTGGGCTTGCCTTCCTTTTCCTTGACGGCGAGTTCGGCCTCGGTGGTGCCGCCCTTTTTGCATTCTTCGATGAAGGCGGCCAGCTCCGGATTGGAGGCGGCGGCATGCGTGGCCAGTGGGTGCTCAGGGGCCACGGCGCAGAAGGTCACGCCCATGATGGTGTCGGCGCGGGTGGTGAAGACATACATCTTGCCGTCACCGATCAAGCTGCCGTCAGCGCCCTTCACATCGTGCCTGAACGCAAAGCGCACACCAGCGCTCTTGCCGATCCAGTTTTCCTGCATCAGGCGCACCTTGTCGGGCCAGCCGGTCAGGGTCGCCTTGTCATTGCCCATCTGCACATGGTCCAGCAGCTCTTGTGCGTACTGGGTGATGGCCAGGTAGTAGCCCGGGATCTCGCGCTTTTCCACCAGCGCGCCGGTGCGCCAGCCGCGGCCATCAATCACCTGCTCGTTGGCCAGCACGGTCTGGTCCACCGGGTCCCAGTTCACGGTCTGGGTCTTGCGGTAGGCAATGCCCTTGTCCAGCATCTTGAGGAACAGCCACTGGTTCCACTTGTAGTAGTCGGGGTCGCAGGTGGCGACCTCACGGCTCCAGTCGATCGCCAGACCCATCGCCTGCATCTGCTTTTTCATGTAGGCGATGTTGTCGTAGGTCCACTGCGCAGGCGGCACGCTGTTCTTGATCGCGGCGTTCTCTGCGGGCAGGCCAAAGGCATCCCAGCCCATGGGCATCAGCACGTTGTAGCCCTGCATGCGCAGCTGGCGCGTGAGCATGTCGTTGATCGTGTAGTTGCGCACATGGCCCATGTGCAGCTTGCCGCTGGGGTAGGGCAGCATGGAGCAGGCGTAGAACTTTTTCTTGCCCGCGTCCTCGGACACGCGGTAGGCATCTTGGGCTTGCCACTGGCTTTGCGCGGCGGCTTCTACGTCGGAGTGGTTGTATTTTTCTTGCATGGAACTGGTCAGGAAAAAGCGGCCGCCCACGGGCTTTCCGGGGCGAGGTCAATTGGGCAAAGATTGTAGGCCCATCGCCATTGCCCGTGAATGCTGAGTGCCGCAGCCTGGGGTGCGGTTTTACATTACGTGCAAAAATAAATGGCCATCTGGTGATTGATAGCTAATCTATTAATCGTTTGCACGGCATGGGCCGTACTGGCGCTTTCCCCTTCTGTCTTTGAAAGGACCTTGCCTCGTGACCTGGGAAACCCTGGACCAATTAGAACCCTGGATGCAAACGGCCGCCGGTCTGGCGGCCTTGGTGTTGCTGGCCTACGCGCTGCGGCTGGCCGTGCGCCTGGCGCTGCTGCAGATCGTGCCGCGCTTTCGCTCCAGCCTGGGCGCTGCTTGGCTGCGCACCTTGCTCGACAACCGCATCCTGGTGCGCGCGGCGCAGATCGTGCCTTCGCTGGTGGTTCAGACCGGGATTGCTGCGGTGCCGCACCTGCCCGTCATTGCCAGCACCGTGATCCGCAATGTGGCCATTGCGGTGACAGCGCTGCAGGTGGCGCGCCTGCTGTGCGCCATCATGGACAGCATTCAGGAGGCCAATGAGAACCAGCTGGAGGCCGAGCAAAGCACGCGCTCGGTCAAAAGCTATGTGCAACTGGGCAAGATGCTGGTGATGGTGGTCGCGGGCATCGTGATGGTGGCGACCTTGATCGACCGCTCTCCGCTGATTTTGCTCAGCGGCCTGGGTGCCATGTCGGCGGTGCTGATGCTGGTGTTCAAGGACACGATCCTGTCGTTCACCGCCGGTGTGCAGCTGGCCAGCAATGACATCCTGCGCGTGGGCGACTGGCTGGAGATGAACCAGGTCGGCGCCGATGGTGCGGTGGTGGACATGGCGCTCAACACCGTCAAGGTGCGCAACTGGGACAACACGATCACCACCATTCCCACCTGGCGCTTGATGAGTGACAGCTTCAAGAACTGGCGCGGCATGTCGGAGTCGGGCGGTCGCCGCATCAAGCGGCCTTTGTGCATTGATACGACGTCGGTGCGCTTTCTGACCCACGCTGAAATCACCGAGCTGAGCCAGATCGCCGTGCTGCGCCCCTACCTGCAGGGCAAGCTCGCAGAGATCACCGCCTACAACCAAGATTTCTCGGCCAAGGCCCCGGATATGGCCGACGAGATCGTCAACCTGCGCCAGCTCACCAATATCGGCACCTACCGCGCTTATTGCAATGCCTATCTGCAGGCGCATCCCAAGCTGCGCAAGGACATGACTTTGATGGCCCGTGCGATGGAGCCCACCAACCAGGGCTCGCCGCTGGAGATCTATGCCTTTACCGATACCACCGCCTGGCTGGAGTACGAGGAGATCCAGGGCGACATTTTTGACCACCTGATCGCCATCCTGCCGGAGTTCGGCCTGCGCGTGTTCCAGGTGCCCTCGGGCAATGACATGCAAGTGGCGCTGCGCCAGCACGAAGTGCAGGCACTGCAGCGCTGATCGTGCCTAGCGCCGAGCCGCTGGCGGCGCGGGGGCCACGGCCTCCGGCAGCGGCTCGGGCGCTACAGCCACAGGCGCGTCTGCTTCGGGCGCAGGCGTTTCGGTGTCGGCGCTCGTGGCCTCGGGCTTGCCGATACCCAGTGGGCTTTCCCAGATCGAGCGGCCGGGCAGCGGCAGCACCGGCTGGCCATCGCCATCGGCCAGGCCCACCAGCAGCGCGCGGCCATCGGGCAGCACGCGGAAGTCGCCATAGCGGGTCTGCTCAAAATGCCGGCCCTGGCCTTCGGGGAAGAAGTAGGCATCGGTCACCAGCACCCACTGGCCCTTGAGGCGTTTGAGCGGCAGGGCCAGTTCGCCTTTTTCCAGTGGGCTGGTGTCCGTCAGCAAGCCCTGGATGGTGGCCACGCCCTGGTCGTCGATGCTGGCGCGCACCAACTGGCTGGGGCTGACGATGTCCTTGAGCTTCTCGCGCATCTCAAAGGGCAGGGAAAAGTTGAGCGCCATATAGTCGCCTTGCATCAGCGAGCGCGGGTCCACCGGAATCAGCGGCACGAGGATGCGCTGGCCCTGAGCAATCACCTGCTCCTTGCCGCGCACATCCCAGTTGACCAGGCCCAGGGCCAGTACCGCGCCCACCACCAGACCCAGCCATTGCAGTCGGCGCTGCGGCGCTGCAGGCGGCGTGTCTGCATCAGCGGCGGCATCGGCTGCGCGGCGCAGTGCCCACAAACAGGCCAGCAGTACCGCGCCAGCCAGCGCCAGGCCGAGGCCCTTGGCCGCGAGTGACCAGCCCAGGTGGTAGTAGAACTGGCCCAGGGCGACCAGCGCCAGCAGCGCGCACAGCACCGCAATGCGCCAGCGCGCCGCCAGCAAGGCGCCGGCAGCCACCAGGCCTACGACGGCCAGACCGGTGCTGAACCAGGCTGCCACCGCCAGCAGGGCACCCGCCAGCAGCACGCTGCGCTCGCCATGGCGCTCGGTGCTGCCCCGTGCGCGCCATTGCCGGGCCAGCATCCAGGTCGACAACGCCACCACCACGACGGCCAGCCCGCGCCCCACTGGGAAAGCCCAGGTGAAGATGTCGCCACTGTGCTCCCAGAAGATCGCGCGGGCCACGTAGCCGGAGGCGAAGTTGCTGATCAGCACGCCGACGATGGCCGCATCGGCAAAGGCGGCCCAGCGCGGCTGGGACCAGCGCTGCGCAGGCGCTGCCAGGCGCGCGGGTTCGCCACGCAGCCACAGGCACCAGAGCAGCGCGGGCAGCAGCGCATCGAGCTGCAGCGCCAGCAAGCCCGGCAGCCAGGACTGCAGCGCCATCAGGCTGACCACCACGGCCATGCCCCAGCCCAGGCCCATCAGCGACTGTATCCAGCGCATTTGCGCGAGGGAGGCGCCCAGCATCAGCACCAGGGCAGAGACTGTGCCAATCAGCAGCACACCCAGTCGCGAGTCAGCCACATCGCCCAGGTTGACCAGCACCAGCAGCCCGCCCGCGCACCAGAGCACCAGCGCCACGCAGTTGATGAAAGCATGGCGGGACTGGCGCATCAAACCACCAGCGGCGGCCAAAAACACCAGGCCCAGCACCACGCCGCCGGCACCCAAGACAAAACGCTCGCCCAGCGCCAGCGCCAGAAATACCGCCAGCGGCACCAGACTGGCCAGCGCGCCGAGCATGGCCAGCGCCAGCACCAGGACCGGGGGTTCATCCAGATCTTGGGCAGGCGCATCGCCTTGCACCAGGCCTTGCTGGCGGGCCGGGGCCCACCAGCTGGGTTGCGTGCGCAGAAATGACAAAGGACGGATAGCAGCCATCACAGCACCTCCTGGTGGTCGCGCTGCTGGGCATGCAAGTAGTGCTGCGCGGCAATCAAAGCCTTGACCGAGGCGCCGAGGCAGACCATCACCACCACGGCAAAGGCCAGCAAGGCCTCGGTTTCATGCCACTCGAATATCCAGCGGGCGATCAGCGACAGCACCAGCACATTGGCCGCCAAGGTGGCCAGGCAGGTGCAGATAAAGTCGCGAAAACGGCTGAACAGCGACAGCAGCAGACTGGCCGCTACCAAGGCGCCGCTGAGCGCAAAGGCCGCCATGGTTTGGCGCGTGGCATGGTCAAACAGCTGCACGGTAGCGATGGCCGACCAGGCCGCCAAGGCTAGGCCCAGCGCCAGGCGATGGGACCACCAGCCCATGCCGCCGCGCACCCGCAACGCGGGCACGCAGTACACCAGCAGCGGCACCAGCGCCACGGCCAGCCAGAGCACCAGGCGCAGCATCAGCTGCGCAAAGCTGTCGCGGTCGGCGACCAGCACCTGCCACAGGTCGAGCTTGCCAGTCCAGAAGACGATGGCGGCCGCGACGATCAGCACCCAGACGCACCACAGCAGATCGCTGGCGGCCAGTGCCACCCAGATCAGCGCCAGCGCGGCCCAGGCGGCAAACAGCTGCCAGGCATCGGCCCCGGTCTGGTAGGTTTGGCCCACATAGGCCAGCAGGCCGCCCAGCACCAGGGTGGCGCAGAACAGGGCCGCTAACCGCAGGCGTGGCCACAGGCAGGCTGCCAGCACGGACAGCGCCAGCGTGCCCTCGATCAGGCCGAGCTTGAACCAGCGCGATTGGTTCTGCCAGTTGGCCGCCACCCAGAAGATCAGCCCGCTGGCGACCAGGAGGGCGGCGACCAGCAGCAGCCCGGCGCGCAGCTTGCGGGCCAGGCCATCCGGCGTGCCCGCTGAGACGACCAGTGCATAAAGCGGCGCCATGCGTTGGTCGCCGTGCGCCGACTGGGCGCTGACTTGGTACAGGGTGGAGTCCATCCGTTATTCCTCATTGGTGGGCCGGCCTACACGGTGGTGCAGCGATGGCCTGGTGCAGGCGCCCATGGCGGCCTGTACACAGCCAGCAATATAACCAAACAGAAACTTGCCAGGACAGGTGCTGGCTAGGGTAGCCTCAAACGATACTGTCAGGCCTCGTCAGGCGAGACCGGGCTGGGGGGGCCTCAGCGTCCCGCTGCGGTCTGGGGCTGGGCCACAAAGCCCATGCGGCTGAGGCCGGCGGTCTGCGCCGCATCCATCAGCTCCACCGCACGCGCATAGGGCAGGCTTTGGTCGATGGACAGCTGCACCTCCGTCTGCGGATTGCGCTCTGCCTGCTGCTTGAGCAGGGCCTTGAGGGCGTCCATGTCGGTGGCATTGCCATCGGCAAACAATTGGCCTTGGGCATTGATTTGCACGGCAATGGCCGCAGGCGGGTTGGCCCGGGTGGCGCTGGCGGCCTGGGGCAGGTCGAGGCGGATGGAGGCGGCCAGCAAAGGTGCCGCCATGATGAAAATGACCAGCAGCACCAGCATCACATCCACCAGCGGCGTCACATTGATAGCGCTGATGGGCTGGCTGGCCGGGGTTTTGTTAAAGCGTCCGAATGCCATGGCTGGGTCAGTTGCCGTGCGGGGTGCCTAGCGGCTGCCCACATGCGCGAGGGCATCGACGGCGTTATGGGCCTGCATGCCGGCGTAGGCCTGCGGCGCCTGGGCGGCTTGCTGCAAGGCCCAGGTCTGCATGTCGTGGGCAAAGCCTTCGAGCAGCTCTTCGACCTGGGCGAGCTTGCGGCCCAGCAGGTTGTAGGCCAGCACGGCGGGCAAGGCAACGGCCAGGCCGGCAGCGGTCATGACCAGGGCCTCGCCCACCGGGCCGGCCAGCTGCTCCAGGCTGACATGGTCCGCACCGGCCAACGCGGCCAGCGCCTGGTGGATGCCCCAGACGGTGCCCAGCAGGCCGACAAAGGGGGCGGTGGCCCCAATGGAAGCCAGCACCGTCTGCCCCCACTGCAGCCGGTGGCTGGCGCCATGCAGGGCTTCGCGCAGCACACGGGTGGTTTGCACCTGGGCGCCGCTGGCCACGGCCAGGCTGTGGTGGTCGGCCGGCACGCCGCCCACAATGTGCGCAATCGCATCGGCTACCGGGGTGAGCAGGGCCGCACGGTCAATCTGCGGCAGCTGCAGGCGTGCCTGCTCCCAGCTGCTGGCCTGCCAGAAGGCATCGGTAGCTCGCAAGGTGGCGCCTTGGGCGCGGCCCAGCCACCAGGCCTTGTAGAGGATCAGCACCCAGCTGATGACGGACATGGCCAGCAGGGCCAAGGCGGTGGCGAGCGCTACCGCATCCGCTTGTGAGAGCCATTGCCAAAGCGTCATGGGTGGCCGTCCTTGTGAGAAGCTGGTGTGTGACGTCGGTGCTTATTGCAGGCCGAGCACGTCATTCATGTCGTACAGGCCGGCCTTCTGGCGGGCCAGGTAGCGGGCGGCACGCAGGCTGCCGTTGGCATAACCGGCGCGGCTGCTGGATTTGTGGGAGATCTCGATGCGCTCGCCATCGCCGGCAAACAGCACGGTGTGGTCGCCCACGATATCGCCGCCGCGCACGCTGGCAAAGCCAATGCTGTTGTCCACGCGCGCGCCGGTGTGGCCATAGCGCTCATAAACGGCGCGGTCCGCCAGTTGCGTGCCCTGGGCTTCGGCAATCACCTCGCCCATTTTCAGCGCGGTGCCCGAGGGGGCATCGACCTTGTGCTTGTGGTGGGCCTCGACGATCTCGATGTCGTAGCCGCCTTCTTGCAAGGCCTTGGCTGCCATCTCCAGCAGCTTGAAAGTCACATTCACGCCCACGCTCATATTGGGCGAGAGCAGCACCGCGGTCTTGTCGGCAAACTGGCCGATCTGCAGCTTTTGTTCGTCGCTGAAGCCGGTGGTGCCGATGACCACACCCACGCCGCGCTCGGCAGCCACGGCCAAGTGGGCCAGGGTGCCTTCGGGGCGGGTGAAGTCGATCAGCACATCGGCGCCTTGCAGGCCTTGGGCCACATCAGCGGTGATGCGAACGCCGGTCTCGCGGCCCAGAAAGGCGCCCGCATCCGTGCCCAGATGGGCGCTGCCCGCCGCATCCAACGCACCGCTCAGCTGCAGATCGCTGCTGGCCAGCACGGCCTCGATCAGCATGCGGCCCATGCGGCCGCTGGCGCCGGTAATGGCCACGGCGATGGCTTTGCTGGAGGTAGGAGAAAGGGGGGCAGTCATGGATCGGTTCCTGTGGCTCAAAGGGCCGGGTGTCATCGCCGCATGGGCCGAGCAGGGACCAAGGACGACAAGGGTGACCGGCTGGCCAAGTCAGCAGGCAGGTCACCCGGGAAAGGCATCAGCGCTGGGACGACTCCAGCGGCGGGTAGCTGGCCGGAGGCGTAGCGCTGCTGTCGCTGCTGCTGGTATCGGCAGGGGCGGCTTGCGGCTCGGGCTGGTTGGCCTTGTACTTGGCCAGCTCTTCGGGTGTGGCCTCCAGGCGCGGCACCTTGGGGTTCTTGATCGAGGTGGTGACCGAGGCCACAAATTCCTGCTCGCTGGGCATTTCATCGCCCTCGAAGCGATCCAGGCCGGTGTCGTCGAAGAACACGGTAAAGCGGCGTTCCTGCGCAGGCACACCCTTGCGCTTGATGGTGAACACGTAATCCCAGCGGTTGGCATGGAACACGCTGGCCAGCAGTGGGGTACCCATCAGGTCCTTGACCTGTTGGCGGCTCATGCCTTTTTGCAGGGCGTCGACCTGCTCCTTGGTGATCACATTGCCTTGCACCACTTCTACCTTGTACGGCGTGATGGAGTTGGCAAACTTTCGGCTGGCTTCATTGAATGAGCCGCAAGCAGCCACGCTGGCACCCAGGGCCAACAGCGCCGCCAGGCGGACACTGGAACGAACAAATTCGGGCATGGTTATAGACATAGCGATATGATCGGTCATTGTAGCGGCTGGTCTCCAGGCCTTCTCCAGAAGTCCGTATACCAATCGGGCCCACTTGAAAGACCTTGTTATGAAAAATATTGAAGAACTCAAAAGCACCGGCCTCAAGGCGACTCTGCCACGCCTGAAGATTCTGGACATCTTCCAGAACGGTGCCCAGCGCCACATGACGGCAGAAGACGTCTTCCGTGTGCTGCTGGAAGAGCGCTCCGACATCGGTCTGGCCACTGTTTACCGTGTGCTGACCCAGTTCGAACAGGCCGGCATTCTGATTCGCAGCAACTTCGAGAGCGGCAAGGCCGTCTACGAGCTCAACGAAGGCCAGCACCACGACCATTTTGTCTGCACCAGCTGCGGCAAGGTCGAGGAGTTCTATGACCCCGAGATCGAAAAGCGCCAGCAGTCCATTGCCAAGAGCAAAGGCTGGATCGTACATGACCACTCCATGGCGCTGTATGGCCAATGCGCGGAATGCGCTACCAAGGCCAAATAAGCCTCCCGCCTCTACTGGCCAAAATTGAAAAGCGAAGCGCCCAAAGCGCTTCGCTTTTTACGTTTTGAACACATAGCTTTACCACAGCGAGACGATGGCAGGGCACCATGGGACGATCTGCACCAGAGTCCACCCACCATGCGCGCCTACCGAATGCTTACCCTCAGCGCCGCCGTCTTGGCGGGCACCTTGTGGCTGGCTGCCTGCGCCTCCCACCTGCCGCCGGATGCGGCCCGCAGCGCCAAGGCCACCTCAGAGGCGACGCCCGATACGCCCTTGAATGCCGCCCAGCGCCTGCAGTGGCTGGACCGCCTGACCTGGGGCGCTCACGACCATGCCGACCAGCACCTACATCGCCTGGGGCTGCAGCGCTGGCTGAACGAACAATTGGCGCCCCCGCAGCCGCCCCAACTGCCTGCCGATGCCCAGCAACGCATTGCGGATCTGGAAATCAGCCAGCGCAGCATGGCCGACCTGCAGCGCGATGTGGCTGCGCAGCGCCTGGCCGCACGCCAGGCCACCGACGCGGGCCAGGGCGATGGCGAAGGTGCGCGCCTGCGCCAGGAGGTGCAGCGCCACTTGAACCAGCTCGCCGCCCAGGCACAACAGCGCCAGGTGCTGCGCGCGCTGTACTCGCCTGCCCAGCTGCAGGAGCAGATGACCTGGTTCTGGATGAACCACTTCAACGTCAGCACCCGCAAGGGCGAGACCCGGCTGTGGATTGGTGACTACGAGGAGCAGGCCATCCGCCCCCATGCGCTGGGAAACTTTCGCTCTCTGCTGGAGGCCAGCATGCGCCACCCGGCCATGCTGCTGTACCTGGACAACGCCAGCAACGCCAAAGGCCGCATCAACGAAAACTACGCCCGCGAGCTGCTGGAGCTGCACACCATGGGTGTGGGCAGCGGTTACACCCAGGCGGATGTGCAGGCCATGGCCCATGTGCTGACGGGCGTTGGCTTTAGCACCCGCGATGCCGATGCGCCGCCGCCCCGCATGGCGCCCGCGTTGCAGGCCGATTACCGCCGCCAGGGTTTCTTCGAGTTCAACCCCAGCCGCCACGACTATGCACCCCAGGTCTTGCTGGGGCAACCGCTGCGCGCCAAAGGTCTCGCGGCGGCCGACGAGGCGCTGGACCGCATCGTCGCTTCGCCCGCCACAGCACAATTTATTGCGCGCAAGCTGGCATTGTTCTTCATCAGCGACAACCCGCCGCCCGAGCTGGTGCAGCGCACCGCCGACGCCTTTAGCCGCAGCCATGGCGATATCGCCGCCACCTTGCGCAGCCTGTTGACGGCGCCAGAAGCACTGGCCCAGCACGGTCAGCGCTTCAAGGATCCCATGCACTATGTGCTGGGCGCCGTGCGCCTGGGCTATGGCGAGCGCGTGGCCAGCGATGTGCGGCCCGTCATCGGCTGGATCAACCGCCTGGGCCAGCCCATTTACGGCCACGAAACGCCGGACGGCTACCCCCCATCGCAATCAGACTGGGCCAGCTCCGGCCAGATGGCGGCGCGCTTTGATGTGGCCCGGCAGATTGCGACCCGCAGTGCCGTGCTCTTTCGCACCGACCCTCAGGCACCACTGGAGCAGCCGCCGTACCCCGATCTGGCACAGCGCGCCACGGTGCAGGCCCGGGTGACCCACTGGAGCGCGGCATCGCGCGAAGCGCTGGCGCAGGCGCGCAATGTGCCCGACTGGAACACCTACTTTCTCTCCGCCCCCGAAATGATGGTCCGCTGACGAGGTACGCCATGCAAAGACGCCACTTTCTCTCCGCCGCAGCCAGTGTGCCGCTGGCCTTCAGTCTGGCGCGGGCCCGCGCAGCCGCACCGCGCAGCGATACGCCGCGCTTCTTGCTGGTGTTTTTGCGCGGTGCCTATGACAGCAACAGCCTGTTGGTGCCCACGCACAGTGATTTCTACTACGCCGCACGCCCGACGATCGCCATTGCACGCCCGGGCGAGGCCAATGGCGCGCTGCCGCTGGATGCGCGCTGGGGTCTGCATCCGGCGATGGAGGGCAGCATCCTGCCGCTGTGGCAGAGCAAGCAGGCCTGTTTTGTGCCGTTTGCGGGCACGGATGACCTCTCGCGCAGCCACTTTGAAACCCAGGATTCCATGGAACTGGGCCAGCCACTGGATGCCCACCCTGGTTCCCGTTCAGGTTTCATGAACCGCTTGGCCCAAGTGCTGCAAGGGCGCAGTGGCCTAGCGCCGATGGCCCCCATGGCCTTTACTGCGCAGCTGCCCCTGTGCATGCGCGGGCCGGCCCGCATTGCCAACACGGCGCTGGCCGATGTGGGCAAAGGCGGCGTGGATGCCAACCGCAGCCGTGCCATTGCGGCTATGTACGCGGGCACCGCGCTGGCACCTGCCGTGAACGAGGGCTTTGCGGTGCGCGAGGCCGTGCTGCGCGGCATGCAAGAAGAGATGGACAAGGCCGGGCGCGATGCCATCAGCGCCAAGGGCTTTGGCCTGGTGGCGCAGCGCATGGCCAGTTTGATGCGCGAGCAGTTCGACCTGGGCTTTGTCGATGTGGGCGGTTGGGATACCCACGTGAACCAGGGCGGCGCCAGCGGCAACCTGGCCAACCGCCTCGACGACCTGGGCCGGGGCCTGGCTGCGTTTGCGCAGGAGATGGGGCCCGAGCCATGGCGCCACACCGTTGTGGCGGTGATCAGTGAGTTTGGCCGCACCTTTCGCGAAAACGGCAACAAGGGTACCGACCATGGCCATGGCACCGCCTACTGGCTGCTGGGTGGCGGCCTTGCAGCGCAGGCCGGCGGGCGGGTGGTGGGCGAGCAGGTGGAGGTGAGCGAAGCGAGTCTGTTCCAGAACCGTGACTACCCGGTGCTCAACGACTACCGCAGCGTGCTGGGCGGTCTGTTTGCACGCATGTACGGACTGGCACCGGCCCAGCTGGGGCAGATTTTTCCGCAGGCTTCGATCAAAGACCTGCGGCTGGTGTGATGCCTGCGCTGGCTGCAGACTGCAAAGAGCGGCCTATAGCTCGCGTCCGCTGGCCATGGCCTTGCGGTGGCGGTCCACAAATTCCTGGTAGGTGTCAATACCGCGCAGCTGCAAGATGGTGTTGCGCACGGCAGCCTCCACCAGCACGGCGATATTGCGGCCGGCCACCACCTGGATGACCACCTTCATCACTGGAATGCCCAGTACATCCTGGGTCAGCGGGGCGGCGGGCAGACGGTCGTAGTCGCGCTCCATGGTTTCCTTGCGCACCAGGTGCACGATCAGCTTGAGCCGCATCTTGCGGCGTACGGCGGTTTCGCCAAAGATGGCACGGATGTCCAGCAGGCCAATGCCGCGCACTTCCAGCAGGTTCTGCAGCAGGTCAGGGCATTTGCCCTCGATCGTGGTCTGGTTGATGCGGTACAGGTCCACGGCGTCATCGGCCACCAGGCCGTTGCCGCGGGTGATCAGCTCCAGACCCAGCTCGCTCTTGCCCAGGCCCGATTCGCCAGTGATCAGCACGCCCATGCCCAGAATGTCCATGAACACGCCATGCATGGTGGTGCGGTCGGCGAAGTGCTTGGACAGGTAGGCGCGCAGCACATCGATAACGAAGGCCGCCGACTCCTTGGTGGAGAACATGGGGATGTGCGCGCGCTCGCACATGGACAGCAGCTCGTCGGGTGCACCCTGGCCATCGGCCAGCACCAGCACGGGTGGCTCCAGGGTCACGATGCGGGCAATGCGGCGGCGGCAGTCTTCGGTGGTGGAGTTGGTGAGGTAGGCGATTTCGCGCTCGCCCAGCACCTGCGCCCGGTAGGGGTGGATGTAGTTGAGGTAGCCCACCAGGTCGGCACTGGAGCGGGCGCTGCGCACCGCCACCTCGTCAAAGCGGCGCTCCGAGGCCCCCAGGCCCGCCAGCCACTCCCAGCGCAGGGAGGTGCGAAACTCCTCGAACAACACATCTGCGCTAACGACATTGGGTTTCACGGTGCAGTCCTTTCAAAGCCAGAGCGCGCGCAGCAAGGCTGCCCGCCATCACCCAAGACTAGCAGGAAAAACAAGGCTCAAAACAGATCGCGGGCCTGGGCTTGTGCGCCAGCACCGGCGCGCCGGTATCAGGCGTGGGCGGTGGAGGGGTTGCTGGTCGAAGATTGCCAAGTGTCGATCATCTGGTGCAATTGCTCGGCATTGGCGCTGGCCTTCATCTGCTCGCGCAGGCTGGAGTTGGACAGCAGCTCGGCAATTTCGCCGAGGATTTCCAGATGCTGCTGGGTGGCCGCTTCGGGCACCAGCAAAAAAATCAGCAGATTGACGGGCTGCTCATCGGGAGCGTCAAAACCAATCGGTCGCTCCAGCTGGAAAACGGCCGCCATGGGGGCTTTGAGCCCTTTGATGCGCCCGTGGGGAATGGCAACGCCATGGCCCAGACCGGTCGAGCCCAGACGCTCACGTGCAAACAGGCTGTCAGTGACCAAGGCGCGCGATAGCCCGTGCAGGCTCTCGAACAGCAGACCTGCTTCTTCAAATGCACGTTTTTTACTGGAGACATCCACACTCACTAGCACTTGAGCTGGAGGCAAAATAGAGGCGAGACAGTTCATAGTGGAGTGCGGCAATATAGCAAGCAACTGAGAGCAAGATCAAACAAGCGCAGCAACACCTGCAGGCAGGTGTTGCTGCGCGTATTATCGGTCAGTACTCAAACAGATTCTTTTTCCTGGGCAAAAGCAGAGGGTTTACGCCATTGCTTGCCGCAACGCATCGCTGTAGTGAGATTGAACACGTTGCTTGTGACGGGCGACCATACGGTCCAGCCTGTCCACCAAAGCATCTACCGCAGCGTACAAATCGTGGTGAGAGCATTGAACGCAAAGTTCATCGCCTTTCACCCGCAAATTGCACACTACACGCTGCCGTTTCTCCTTTTCCTTTTGCTTTTCCACCGAAAGTAAAACTTTGGCATCCACCACCTGGTCAAAGTGTCGCGTAATGCGCATCAGCTTGGATGTTACATATTCGCGCAGCGCCGGGGTCACCGCCAAGTGGTGACCGCTGATCGTCAGGTTCATGAACAAGTCTCCTTCTGCAAACCGAGAAAAGTGACCAGGGCCGTTTAAAACCCAAGCCACCCCGAGGGGGAAACACATGCATGCGTGTAAACCATGATGCGCCCGGACCTGCAAAATTGCAAGTCTATGACAACCCGGTTCACTGGGTTTCTGGGTTTTACTGGGTCCTAATCACCGCGCACGCGGTTACAAATTGGCGGTGGGGTGCTGCAAAAAATGCAGGGCCGTTGCCCGGTGTTGGGGGCTTTCGGCGGGATTGTTCGCTGCCATCGGGCGGTGCCAGGTTGTGGCTGCAGCACGTATGCGCCTACGTGTTCGAGAGGCGCCGCTGCCAATACTGCACTGCAAACCAAGGCATCCAGCCTAGGCGCCGGGGGTGCAGAGAGGGGAAGACTACAATCGAGCGCTTGCCTTGCCGAGGTTGCGCGGCCCTCCGCGCCCTCTGTCTTTAACGCAGGGTGTCTGTCCATCGTTTTGCATCACCATGACCCAGCCCGTACCTTCAGCATTGCATACCTCCAAGCTCCATTCCCTGCCGCTGCTCGCCCGCGGCAAGGTGCGCGACAACTACGCCGTCGGCAACGACCGCATCCTGATGGTGGCCTCGGACCGCCTGTCGGCCTTTGATGTGATCATGGGCGAGCCCATCCCCGGCAAAGGTGCTTTGCTGACCCAGATGGCGCTGTACTGGTTCGACAAACTGGGCGATATCTGCCCCAACCACCTGACCGGTGAGGAGCCTGAATCGGCGGTTCAGCCCGATGAAGTGCCGCAGGTGCGTCTGCGCTCGATGCTGGTCAAGCGCTTGAAGCCCTTGCCCATCGAGGCGGTGGTGCGCGGCTACTTGGCCGGCAGCGGCTGGAAGGAATACCAGGAGTCGCAGGCCGTCTGCGGCGTGCCTTTGCCCGCTGGCCTGATCAACTCTGCCAAGCTGGCCGAGCCTATTTACACGCCAGCGGCCAAGGCCGAGGCGGGCGAGCACGACGAAAACATCACGTTCGAGCGCACGGTGGAGATGGTGGGCCCTGAGCTGGCCGCGCAGATCCGCGACATCAGCATCGCCATCTACAAGAAGGCTGCTGCGATTGCGCTGACCAAGGGCATGATCATTGCCGACACCAAGTTCGAGTTTGGCCTGGATGAAGACGGCAAGCTGGTGCTGATGGATGAAGTCCTGACGCCAGACAGCTCGCGCTACTGGCCGGTGGAAGGCTATGCCGATGCGCTGGCCAGCGGTGCCAACCCGCCCAGCTATGACAAGCAGTTTGTGCGTGACTGGCTGGAGCAGGCCAAGGTCAACGGCAAGCCCTGGGACAAGACGGCGCCTGCGCCGCGCCTGCCCCAGGAGGTGATCGACAAGACTGCTGCCAAGTACCGTGAAGCGCTGGAGCGCCTGACCGCCTAAGGGCCTACGACCTGGTATGTGCTGCGGCCCGCTCAGGCCGTGGCGCTCAGTCTGGCGTCCGCTTTTTTCAGCCACAGGCGCAGGCTGTCCACCAGGTCTTTGCGGCTGAACGAGCAACTCTCCTCATCGAACAGCGCGCTCGATTCGAGACGGTCGAGCAGCTGCAGCAGTACTTCCTGGAACTGCGGTGGCAGCGCGCCGAGCAAATCGGTGTAGCTGCGGGCCTGCTCGCTCAAGGCAGCCGCATCCATGTGGCCAGCCTCGAAATGGTCCAGCCCATCTTGTAGCGCGCCCAACTGGCGCAGTGCAGCCGTTTGCATGGCGTTCTCCTGGTGACTCAACATGGCTGCAGTGTAGAGGCCTTTGTGCCGGCCGAGCCTGGGATTTGCCAGGGGCCATTGGCAGCGCGGCCTGACTGCCAGCGCGCAAATGCCGGACAATAGCCCCATGAATGCCCTGAACATCTCGGAAACCATGCAGGCCCTGGGGCTGCAGGCAAAACAAGCCTCTGCCCAGATGGCTAAAGCTCCTTCTGCTATCAAAAACAAGGCCTTGCTGGCGCTGGCACGTTTGCTGCGCGACCAGACCGAGGCTTTGCAGGCTGACAACGCCAAGGATCTGGCGCGCGCGCAGGCCAATGGCCTGTCGGCGCCGATGGTGGACCGACTGCGCCTGACACCGGCCGTGTTGGAGACCTGTGCCCAGGGCTGCGAGCAGCTGGCGGCCATGGCCGACGTGGTGGGAGAGGTGATCGGCATGAAGCAGATGCCTAGCGGCATACGCGTGGGTCAGATGCGCGTGCCGATTGGCGTGTTCGGCATGATCTATGAAAGCCGCCCCAATGTGACCATCGAGGCAGCGAGCCTGTCAATTAAAAGCGGTAATGCCTGTATTTTGCGCGGCGGCTCCGAGGCCATCGATTCGAACAAGGCCTTGGCGCGCCTGGTAGAGCAGGCACTGTTGGAGGCTGGGTTGCCAGCGGCCGGCGTGCAGCTGGTGCAAACCACCGACCGCGAAGCGGTGGGCCAGCTGATTGCGATGCCCGCTTTTGTGGATGTGATCATTCCGCGCGGGGGCAAGGGCCTGATTGAGCGCATCAGCCGCGAGGCCAAGGTGCCGGTGATCAAGCACCTGGATGGCAATTGCCATACTTATATTGATGCGCCCTGCGATCTGGACATGGCCGTCAAGGTGACGGAAAACGCAAAAACCCAGAAATACAGCCCCTGCAATGCGACGGAAAGCCTGCTGGTGGCGCGTGCGGTGGCGGCAGACTTTCTGCCGCGCATCGGTGCCGTGTTTGCGGCCAAAGGCGTGGAGATGCGTGCCGATGCCGAGGCCTTGGCGCTGTTGCAGGCAGTGCCCGGTGCCAGCCTGGTGCCGGCCACCGAGCAAGATTGGTCGGAAGAGTATCTGGCTGCCGTTATCAGCATCAAAGTGGTGGCGGATGTGCAGGAGGCCATCGCCCATATCAACCAGTATTCCAGCCACCATACCGAGGCGATCATCACGCGCGACCACATGCATGCGCAGCAGTTTCTGCGCGAGGTCGATTCGGCCAGCGTGATGGTCAACGCCAGCACGCGTTTTGCCGATGGTTTTGAGTTTGGACTGGGTGCTGAAATTGGCATCAGCACTGACAAATTCCATGCCCGCGGTCCCGTGGGCATCGAAGGCCTGACCTCGTTGAAATACATTGTGCTGGGCGAAGGCGAAGTGCGCGGTTGATGGCTGTTGCGGCCCCACGTCTTGGCTGGCTGGGGCGCCGGTGTTGGTAGACCGGCGCCATCTCTCCCACGTTATGATGCGGCCATGCCAAGCCGCCCCCTGGTGGCTTGGCGCCTCATGATATGAAAATTCTGATCCTCGGCGCAGGCCGCGTGGGCGAGAGCGTCGCTGAAAGCCTGCTGAGTGAAAAAAACGACATCACCGTGATCGATACGGATGGTGTGCGCCTGCGTGATCTCGAAGGCCGCTTCGATCTGCGTGGCGTGGTGGGCAATGGCATCAGCCCCGAGGTGCTGGCCGAGGCCGGTGCCGCAGACACGGACATGCTGATTGCCTGCACCTCCCAAGACGAAACCAATCTGACGGCCTGCAAGATTGCGCAGGTGCTGTTCAATATCCCCACCCGTATTGTGCGTGTGCGCTCCGTGGCGCTCAAAAGCCATGCCGAGTTGCTCTCGGATACCGGCTTTGGGGTGACGCATGCGTTCTGCCCCGAAGAGGCGCTGATGGGCTACATCGGCAAGCTGGTGACCTACCCGGAGGCGCTGCAGGTGCGCGAATTTGCCCAGGGCCATGTGGCGCTGGCATCGGTGCGCGCGCGTGGCGGTGCGCCGGTGGTGGGCCTGAGCGTGGCCGATGTGCCCCAGAACCTGCCCCATGGCGCGGTGCGGGTGGTGGGGGTGTACCGGCGTTTTCACCATGAGGCCGACCGCCTGGTTCCGATGGAAGGGAGCACCCGCATCGAGCCGGGGGATGAGGTGTTTGTGCTCTCGGGTAAAGACTACCTGGGCGATGTGCTGGCGGCCTTCAACCGCCAGGTGGGTGAGCAGGCCCAGCCCGTGCGCCGCGTGATGGTGGCCGGGGGCGGGCGCGTGGGCATGCGCCTGGCGCGCGCGCTGACCAAGGAGTCCAGGCGTTTTCAGGTCAAGATCATCGAGAAGGACGAGGACCGCTGTGTCTATCTCGCCTCGCGCCTGCCGTCCGATGTGCTGGTGCTCAAAGGCGATGCGACCGACGAGACCTTGATGGAGAACGAAAACGTCGAAGACGTGGATCTGTTCGTAGCCATCACTGATGACGACGAGGACAACATCATGTCCTGTCTGCTGGCCAAGAAGCTGGGCGCGACACGGGTGCTGGCGCTGATCAACCGCCGCACCTATGCCGATCTAATGCATGGCACGCAGATTGATATTGCGTTGTCTCCCGCGCAAGCCACCTTGGGCGAGCTGCTGGCCTATGTGCGCCAGGGTGATGTGCAGGCGGTGCACAGCCTGCGCCGGGGCGTGGCCGAGGCGATCGAGATTGTGGCGCGCGGGGATGCCAAGACCTCGCGCGCGGTGGGCCGGCGGGTGGGCAGCCTGCGCCTGCCGCGCGATGTACACATTGGCATGATTGTGCGCGGCCTGCCCGAGCCGGACGCGCGCAATACCAATGGCAGCGAGGCGGCTGAGCGCGACGAGGAGGAGCGCCAGGACTTGGTGGAGGTGATTGTCCCGACCAGCGGCACCATCATCCAAAGCAATGACCATGTCATCCTCTTTCTGCCCAACAAGCGCCTGGTGCATGAGGTGGAAGCCCTGTTCCGTGTTGGGGTGACCTTTTTCTAGGCCCGGCCGATGACTGATCTGCGACCCGTGCTGCGTGTATTGGGCATTTTGCTGCTGATGTTTGGCGGCACGATGGCCGTGCCCGCGATCTCCTCCTTGTGGCTCGACGATGGCGTGTTTGGGGTCTACCCGCTCACCATGGGCATCACCTGGGCCTGCGGGCTGGTGCTGTGGTGGCTGGCCCGCCATGAGCAGCGCGAGCTGCAGGCGCGCCACGGCATCATGCTGGTCGCCTTTGTGTGGATGGTGTTCCCGCTGTTCGCGGCGCTGCCGCTGTACCTGGGTTTTGAGCGCATTGACCGGGCGCTGAGCTGGCAGCACGCCTACTTTGAAGCGGTCTCAGGCCTGACCACCACCGGCTCCACGGTGCTCAACCATGTGGATACCTTGCCGGTGTCGCTCAACATCTGGCGCACTTTCTTGCAGTGGATGGGGGGCATGGGCATTTTGATTCTGGCGGTGGCCATCCTACCGATGATCGGCATGGGCGGCAGCCAGCTGTTCCGTGCTGAAGCCGCCGGGCCGGTGAAGGACACCAAGCTCACGCCGCGCATGGCCGAGACCGCCAAGGGGCTGTGGGGCGTGTACGGCCTGTTTTCCGTGCTCTGCGCGCTGGCCTACTGGCTGGCCGGCATGACGCCGCTCGATGCGGTGATGGTCATGTTCACCACGGTGAGCCTGGGTGGCCTCACCCCCCATGACGCGAGCTTTGCCTATTTCAACTCGCCACTGATCGAGGCCATCTGCACGGTGTTCATGCTGTTGGCCAGCTGCAATTTTGCGCTGTATTTTGTGGCCATTCGCAAGCGCAATGCCTGGGTGCTGTACCGGCAGCCGGAGTTCCGCGCCACCATTGGCACCTTGCTGGGGGGCGGGCTGCTAGTGGCCGCATTGTTGTGGTTCAAGGGCGTGTATGGCCCCTTGGAATCGTTGCGGATGGGCGTTTTCCACACGGTATCGGTGGCCACCACCACCGGTTACGCGGCCGTGGATTTTGGCCTCTGGCCGCCATTTGCGCCGGTGTTCATGCTGCTGTTGTCCGGTGTGGCGACCAGTGCAGGCTCGACGGGTGGTGGCATCAAGATGATCCGCATGCTGCTGCTGCTGAAGCAGACGCGGCGCGAGATGCGGCGCCTGGTGCATCCCAATGCGGTGCAGCCTGTCACGGTGGGGGGGCTGGCCGTGGATGAGCGGGTGATCTTCTCCGTGCTGGCCTTCATGCTGGTGTACTGCGCCACCATTGCGGTGCTGACCATGGCCTTGCTGCTGACCGACATGGATTTGCAAAACGCGCTGGGCGCTGTGCTTGCCAGCGTCAACTGTGCGGGTGTAGGCTGGGGTGATTTGGGCCCCAGCAACAATTTTGCCGGCCTGACCAGCTTTCAATTGAGCGTGACCACCTTGGGCATGCTGATGGGACGGCTGGAGATTCTCAGCTTCCTGGCCCTTTTGACACCTGCTTTTTGGCGCAGGTGAGTACTTGCCAATGTGTGCGGGCCGCAAAGTTCTGGTGACTTTGGCCCCCAACTCTCTACAATTGGCTCTCAATTGTTTTTTGCTCGTTTTTTTTGAGCCCTCAAACAGTATTCATTTATGGTCCCGAATCTCATAACAGCCCTAACGGGGCCCATCAACGAATTGGAACAGCGCATGCTCGATGCCATGCCCGCGATCGAGCGCTGGTTCCGTCTGGAGTGGATGGAGCACACGCCTCCGCTCTATTCGTCGGTGGATATACGCAATGCCGGCTTCAAGCTGGCGCCCGTGGACACCAATCTGTTCCCTGGTGGTTGGAACAACCTGACGCCTGAAATGGTGCCGTTGGCCGTGCAATCTGCGATGGCGGCGATTGAAAAAATCTGCCCCGAGGCGCGCAACCTGCTGATCATCCCGGAGAACCAGACGCGCAACCCGCAGTACCTGGCCAACCTGGTGCAGCTGCAGCATATCTTCTCGATGGCTGGGCTCAATGTGCGCATTGGCTCGATCGACCCGGAAGTCAAAGAAACCATCAAACTCAAGGTGGGCAACAAGGAGCTGGTGATTGAGCCGGCGCTGCGCCATGGTCGCCGCGTGGGTTTGAAGTATTTTGACCCTTGCACCATCTTGCTGAACAACGACCTGTCCACCGGGGCCCCCGGCATCCTGGAAGAGGTGTATGAGCAGTTTGTGCTGCCCCCGCTGCATGCCGGCTGGAGCGTGCGCCGCAAGAGCCGCCACTTTCAGAGCTACGAAGAGGTGGCCAAGCGCTTTGGCAAGCTGATGGGGATCGATCCCTGGCTGATCAACCCCATGTTCAGCAGCCGCAAGGGGGTGGACTTCACCGACGGCAGCGAGCATGCACTCGATGAGCTGCGTGAAGATGTCGACGTGATGCTGACCAAGGTGCGTCGCAAGTACAAGGAATACGGCATCAAGGAGACCCCTTTTGTCGTGGTCAAGGCCGACAACGGCACCTACGGCATGGGCGTGATGAGCGTGCATGACGCCAAGGAGCTGCGGCAGCTGTCGGTCAAGACCAAGAACCAGATGTCGCTGGTCAAGGACGGCCAGCAGGTGCACGACATGATCATCCAGGAGGGTGTGCAGACGGTCGAGCGCATGGACAAGGAAGCGGCCGAGCCGGTGGTCTACATGATTGACCGCTATGTGGTGGGCGGTTACTACCGCGCCCACTCCGACAAGGGTGCTGAGGACAACCTCAATGTGCCAGGGGCGCACTTCATCCCGCTGTCCTTCGAGCACGGCATTTCTCCGGGGGATTCGGTGGGAGCCAGCGCGCCGAACCGCTTCTATATGTATGGCGTCGTCGCGCGTTTGGCCATGTTGGCTGCCAGCTATGAGCTGGAGGCGACCGACCCGGACGCCGAGATCTACGACTGAGCCTGATTCCACGGTGATCGACCATCTGGTTGCTGCTTGCCAGTGATCCGCCATTCGGACTTGTCCGGATGCGCGGCTCTCCTGCGAGCGCAACAACAGGCGCACAATGCAAACCAATCCACTACAAGCATGCCTGATGCGGCATGGCACAAAGGCTTGATGTGCAACACAACAATAAATCTGCACTGCCCGGGTTGACGCTTGGCGCCATCGGGGTGGTGTACGGCGATATCGGCACCAGCGTGCTGTACTCGCTCAAAGAGGTGTTCGGCTCAGGCCACGTGCCTTTCACCCACGACAACGTCTACGGCGTGTTGTCCATACTTTTCTGGACCCTGACCCTCATCGTCTCGCTCAAATACGTGGTCTTGGTGCTGCGTGCGGACAACAACGGCGAGGGCGGACTGATTGCGATGCTGGCGCTGGCCTCGCAAGCGGTCAAAGACAAACCCAAACTCCGGTCGGTGCTGATGCTGGTCGGCATCTTCGGCACTTGCCTGTTCTATGGCGATGGCGTCATCACGCCTGCCATTTCGGTGCTGTCGGCGGTCGAAGGCCTGGAGGTGGTGTCGCCGGGCTTCAAGTCCTGGGTGATTCCGCTGACCTTGCTGGTCTTGTTGCTGCTGTTTTGGGTGCAAAAGCGCGGCACCGCAGGCATTGGCAAGTTCTTCGGGCCCATCATGGTGGTCTGGTTCCTGTGCATTGCGGCCTTGGGCGTCTGGAACATCATGGACCACCCGCAAGTGCTTTGGGCGCTCAGCCCGCACCATGCGCTGGGCTTCATCGTTCGCCATCCGGGCATCAGCTTCATCATTCTGGGCGCGGTGGTGCTGTGCGTGACCGGCGCCGAGGCTTTGTATGCCGATATGGGCCACTTTGGCCGCAAGCCCATTCGCTTGGCTTGGTTCAGCATTGCGATGCCTTCGCTGGTGCTCAATTACTTTGGCCAGGGCGCCTTGGTGCTGGAGAACGCCGACGCGGTGAAGAACCCCTTCTTTATGCTGGCGCCAGGCTGGGCGCTGCTGCCCCTGGTGCTGCTGGCCACCATGGCCACGGTGATTGCATCGCAGGCCTTGATCACCGGCGCCTTCAGCGTGACCAAGCAGGTTATTCAGCTGGGCTACCTGCCGCGCATCCAGATCTTCCATACCAGCGTGCGCGATACGGGCCAGATCTATATCCCGTTTGTGAACTGGAGCCTGTTCCTGACCATCGTGCTGGCGGTGATCCTGTTCAAATCCAGCAGCAATATGGCAGCGGCCTACGGCATTGCAGTAACCCTGGACATGACCATCACCACGGTGCTCACCTTCTTTGTGCTGCGCTACGGCTGGAAATACCCTTTGTGGATGGCGCTGGCGCCCACAGTGTTCTTCTTCTGCATCGATTTCACCTTCTTCGCGTCCAACTTGCTCAAGCTGCTGGATGGCGGTTGGTTCCCGCTGGTCATCGGCCTGTGCCTGTTTGTGGTGATGATGACCTGGAAGCGGGGGCGGGAGCTGGTCTACAACAAGCTACATGCCAATGGCATCGATCTGCAGGGCTTCTTGCAGATGGTGCTGCAGGCCCCACCCACCCGCGTGCCGGGCACGGCGGTGTTCTTGAACTCCGACCCGCATGTGGTGCCCACAGCGCTTTTGCACAACCTCAAGCACAACAAGGTGCTGCATGAGCAGAACATGTTCGTCAACATCGTGTACCACGAGGTGCCCTGGATCGGCATGGAGAAGCGCGCAGTGATCGAGCCCCTGGGGGGAGACTGCTGGCGGGTGCAGCTGAACTACGGCTTCAAGAACGATGTCGATGTGCCCAATGCCCTGCACCAGCTGCGCGGGCATGGCTGCGACACCGGGCAGATGGTGACCAGCTATTTCCTCTCGCGCGATGTGTTTGTGCCCACCGACAAGGCCAGCGTCGGCATGGCACCTTGGCGTCAGAAGTTGTTTGCCCAGATGCACCACAATGCGGCGGGTGCGGCCGAGTTCCTGCTGCTGCCCAGCAACAGCGTGGTGGAGCTGGGCTCCAAACTCGAAATCTAAACCCGCCAGGGCATCTCACCCGCTGCGCGCACCCAGGGCCAGCGGGCCCATGGTGGCGCGAAAGGGTCTATGCGGTTTTTCAAGGATCTGAGCGCCTCATCGCTCATCGCAGGGTTTGTCACGGTGCTGGTGGGCCTGACCAGCTCCATCGCTATTGTGTTTCAGGCCGCGCAAAGCTTTGGTGCCACGCCCGCGCAGGTGTCGTCTTGGGTCTGGTCGCTGGGCATCGGTGTCGGTCTGTGCTGCTGGGTGCCCAGCATCTTGCTGCGCAAGCCCGTGGTGGTGGCCTGGTCAACCCCGGGTGCTGCGGTGCTGGCAACGGCCGGCGCTACCGGGGCTTTTGGCATGGGCGATGCCATCGGCGCCTTCATCCTCAGCGCCGTACTGATTGCGGTGGTGGGCATGACAGGCTGGTTCGAGCGGCTGATGAACCGAATTCCGATTGCCATTGCATCCGCTTTGTTGGCGGGGGTGCTGACCCGGTTTGGGTTGGATGCCTTTGCCGCCGCGCAGACCAATACCTGGCTGGTAGTGGCCATGCTGCTGGCGTATTTGCTGGGTCGGCGTCTGTTGCCGCGCTATTCCGTCATGCTCACCTTGGCAGTCGGTATTGCGGTGGCCCTGCTGCAGCACAAGATCCAGTGGTCGGCCGTGCAGCCGGGGCTGACGATGCCGGTGTTCACCATGCCCAGCTTCAGCTGGCAGGCGGCCATCAGCTTGGCGCTACCCTTGTTTGTCGTGACCATGGCCTCGCAGAATTTGCCGGGCGTGGCCATCATCCGGGGCTCGGGTTTTGATTTACCCATCTCCAAGCTGATCACGATGACGGGCTTGGCCACCTTGCTGCTGGCGCCCTTTGGTGCCTTTGGCATCAACCTGGCAGCCATCACCGCCGCGATCTGCATGGGGCCGGAATCCCATCCTGACAAAGCGCGCCGCTACACCGCGGCCGTGGTCTGCGGTGTGATCTATGTGCTGATTGGCTGGTTCGGTGTGGTTATCGCCGGGCTGCTGACGGCGTTCCCGCATGAGCTGGTGGTGGCAATCGCCGGCATCGCACTGCTGGGCACCATCGGCGGCGGCCTGCACACGGCCTTGCAGGGCGAACAATACCGCGAGGCCGCGCTCATCACCTTCTTGGTAGCAGTGAGCGGCGTGACAATAGCCGGGATCGGCTCGGCCTTTTGGGCGGTGGTTGGAGGCAGCCTTGCGCTTTTTGTGCAACATTACGGCAAGCGCCGCTCGGTTTGAGCGCGCCTCTTTCTGTCCGTTTCTGCTTGCGCTGGCCCTTTTGATGGGAACGCAAGGCTATTGAATACACAGGGCAGCCACCAGGCTGCCGACCCACACCATGCATATCCTCTTTGTTGCCGATCCGCTTGAGTCCTTCAAGATCTACAAGGACAGTACCTTTGCGATGATGCGCAGCGCCCAGGCGCGCGGCCACCGCATTACCGCCTGTGAGCCACAGCACATCCGCTGGATCAGCGGCGAAAAGGTCTCGGCCCGGGTGCGTGACATTGTGCTGACAGGCGGCGAGTCCCGCTGGTTCGACGAAGCAGCGGGCCGCCGCGCTGAACTGGCTGAGTTCGACGCCATCATCATGCGCAAGGATCCGCCCTTCGACAGCGAGTACTTCTATGCCACGCATTTGCTCGGCCAGGCCGAGCGCGAAGGCGCTAAGGTCTTCAACAAGCCAGCGGCATTGCGCGACCACCCCGAAAAGCTGGCCGTGATGGAGTTTGCCGAGTACGCACCCGTGACCTTGGTTACCCGCAGCGCCCAGGACATCCGCGACTTTCATGCCCAGCACCAAGACATCATCCTGAAGCCCCTGGACGGCATGGGCGGCATGGGCATTTTCCGCGTGGGCCCCGATGGCATGAACCTGGGCAGCATCATCGAAACCTTGAACCTTGATGGCGCCCAGAGCGTGATGGTGCAAAAGTACCTGCCTGAAATCACCAAGGGCGACAAGCGCGTGCTGATCATCGGTGGCAAGCCCGTGCCCTTCTGCTTGGCGCGTATCCCGCAAGGCAATGAAGTGCGCGGCAACCTGGCAGCTGGCGGCAAGGGCGTGGCGCAAGCATTGGAGCCGGAAGACCGCGCCATTGCCGAGCACATCGGCGCGCGTCTCGCGCCGCGTGGCCTCTTGCTGATCGGTCTGGACATCATTGGCCACCGCATCACCGAGATCAATGTGACCAGCCCCACCTGCTTCCAGGAGATCGAACAACAAGCCGGCTTCCCCGTGGGCGACATGTTCATCGAAGCGCTGGAAAAGGCCGTTGCCGAAGCCGTCTGACACACGGCTGCAAAAAACTCTGACGTTTTCCTGACGCCTCGGGAAAACGCCTATACAATAGCGTCTATCGACAGCACGATGCCTTGCAAAGCTG
>JAVWTB010000020.1:0-85176 GCA_036667955.1 Comamonas sp. | reverse complement strand
TGACGATCATGCGACCGTCCTTGGGGTTCACCGAGAACTGCACGTTGGAGCCGCCCGTGTCCACACCGATTTCGCGCAGAACCGCCAGAGATGCGTTACGCATGATCTGGTATTCCTTGTCGGTCAGTGTCTGAGCAGGTGCCACGGTGATGGAGTCACCGGTGTGCACGCCCATGGGGTCCAGGTTTTCGATCGAGCAAACGATGATGCAGTTGTCAGCAGTGTCGCGCACCACTTCCATCTCGTACTCTTTCCAGCCCAGCAGAGATTCTTCAATCAGCAGCTCGTTGGTAGGAGAAGCCTCCAGACCGCGCTTGCAGATGGTTTCGAACTCTTCAGGGTTGTAGGCAATGCCGCCGCCGGTGCCGCCCAGCGTGAAGCTGGGGCGAATGACGGTGGGGAAGCCCATTTCCTTTTGCACAGCCCAGGCTTCGTCCATGGTGTGGGCGATGCCGGAACGTGCGGAGCCCAGACCGATCTTGGTCATGGCGTCCTTGAACTTCAGGCGGTCTTCGGCCTTGTCGATGGCTTCGGGCGTGGCGCCGATCAGCTCGACCTTGTACTTGTCGAGCACGCCATTGCGCCACAGGTCCAGCGCGCAGTTCAGCGCGGTCTGGCCGCCCATGGTGGGCAGAATGGCATCGGGACGCTCCTTGGCAATGATCTTCTCGACCGTCTGCCAGGTGATGGGCTCGATGTAGGTGACGTCGGCCGTGGCCGGGTCGGTCATGATCGTCGCGGGGTTGCTGTTGATCAGGATGACCTTGTAGCCCTCCTCGCGCAGCGCCTTGCAGGCTTGCACGCCGGAGTAGTCGAATTCGCAGGCCTGGCCGATGATGATCGGGCCAGCGCCAATGATGAGAATGCTTTTGAGATCTGTGCGTTTAGACATGAGGCTCGCCTTGCAGTCGCGCGCGCTGGCTGGCTGCCCTGGTAGGGAGCCGCCCAGCGCTGGGGTTATACGCGGTCGTTATCTAATTTGTTCAAAATGGCCAGGACACGGGCCTCGGGCAGGCTCTTCTGCATCAGCTGCAGCAGGCCATCCCCTTGCACCATGGGGCGCAGCACCTGCGCCTCGGCTTCGTAGAACTTGGCGTCCCACTCGGCCATGACCTGGTCGAAATCCTCGTCATTCATGGTTTTGCATTTGGACACGATGGTGACCAGGGGCAAAGCCTTGTTGTCGAGGAAGGATTTTTTATAGGGCTTTTGCTGCCAACGCGCCATGAACCATTCCTTGTGCTCGGGAGCCAAGGTCATGATGCGCTTGCTGATCGCTTTCTCTAGGGTGGCGACGGGAAAGGAGAACAGTTTCACGGCAGCAAATTCCTTGGGTTCTGGGTGGGCTGGGGTTGGCAGCGGCGCTGGTTGGCCATCAGGCCTTCTTGTGCTTGCGCATCAGGTCCACAAAACGATCGAACAGGTACGACACATCGTGTGGCCCGGGCGAGGCTTCGGGGTGGCCCTGGAAGCAGAAAGCGGGACGGTCGGTGCGCTCCATGCCTTGCAAGGTGCCATCAAACAGGCTCACATGCGTGGCGCGGGTGTTGGCTGGCAGGGTGTCCAGATCCACCGCAAAACCGTGGTTCTGGCTGGTGATGCAGACACGGCCGGAGTCCAGATCCTTCACAGGATGGTTGGCGCCGTGGTGGCTGTTTTGCATCTTGAAGGTCTTGGCACCACTGGCCAACGCCATGATCTGGTGGCCCAGGCAGATACCAAAGGTCGGCACGCCGCTGTCCATGATCGTGCGGGCAGCGTCGATGGCGTAGTCACAAGGCTCTGGATCGCCAGGGCCGTTGGAGAGGAACACACCATCGGGCTGGTACTTGAGCACGTCGGCCGCAGAGGTCTGCGCAGGCACCACCGTCACGCGGCAGCCGCGTTCGGCCAGCATGCGCAGGATGTTTTTCTTAACGCCATAGTCATAGGCCACCACGTGGAAGCGGTGGTCCTGCAACTTGCCGTAGCCCGGCGTGCCGTCGGCACGGAACAGCTGCCACTCGGTCTGCACCCATTCGTAGGACTGGGAGACGCTGACCACCTTGGCCAGGTCCAGGCCCTTCATGCTGGGCGCGGCCTTGGCAGCGGCCAGGGCCTCGTCGATGCGGGCTTGCGAGACTTGCTCACCAGCGGCCAGACCCACGATGGCGCCATTTTGCGCGCCCTTATCGCGCAGATGGCGGGTCAGCTTGCGGGTATCAATGTTGGCGATGGAGACCGTGTTGCTGCGGACCAGGTATTCCGACAGGGTTTCCGTGCTTCGGAAATTGCTGGCCAGCAAAGGCAGGTTCTTGATGATCAGGCCAGCAGCAAAGACTTTGTCGGACTCAATATCTTCCGCGTTGATCCCGTAGTTGCCGATGTGCGGATACGTGAGTGTCACGATCTGCTGGCAGTAGCTGGGGTCGGTGAGGATTTCCTGGTAACCGGTCATCGCGGTGTTAAACACCACTTCACCGGTCGTGGTGCCTTGCGCACCGATTGAGTTGCCAATAAAGACCGTGCCGTCTGCGAGCGCCAGAATGGCGGGAGGATACGCGCTCTGTTGAGACAAAAACACTGGGTTCTCCGGATGGTTACGGGTCGCCCGGAGCCTGTGGTGGCCCTGGGGACCACCGCGTAGACTGTGCTTATGAGAGATTGCTTTGAGTGCAGCCGGGCGACGTGATTACTTGAAAGCCACCCATTGTAGCGTGCAAGCTGCAATCTGAGTGGGTGCAGGGGATGATTTCAGGGGCAAAGCCGCAAAAATTACACACTCTGCGCAGCATCACCAAAACACAGAGCGTATAAACAACGGCGAAAATACGCAAAGCGCATACTCGTTATCACTGAATTTTGACGGCCGCTACTGCCCCTCAGACTGCGCGTGCTGCGGCGCTCGCATGCAGGCAGATGGCAGCCGCGGCACCGACGTTGAGCGACTCCTCACCACCGGGCTGGGTGATGCGGATGTGCTGGCTGGCTGCCGCCTGCAAGGATTCGGAAACCCCCTGGCCTTCGTGGCCCATGACCCAGGTGCAAGGCCAGGGCAGCTGGGCCTCGTGCAGCCAATCGCCTTGGTGCGAGCTGGTCACCAAGAGCGGCTGCTGCAGTGCCAACACATCATCAAGCGCTGCATTCTCAACCAGGTGCAGCGCAAAGTGCGCGCCCATGCCAGCGCGCAGCACTTTGCCACTCCACAGCGCCGCCGAGCCCTTGAGTGCAATCACCTGGCCAAAGCCAAAGGCCGATGCACTGCGCAGGATGGAGCCGACATTGCCGGCATCCTGCACGCGATCGAGCACCACCGCCGCCAACCCGGGCTGGATGCCCGCTTGCTGCACAGGCAGATCCATCAGAAAGCCAAAAGGCGCAGGCGAAGGCAAAGGACTGAGGCTGGCAAACAAGGCCGTATCGATCACGATATTCTTGCTCGCCTCCCGGGCGTAAACATTGCCTGGTGACTGCCAGAACTGCTCAGAAAACACGCCAATAGCGGGCTTGACCCCACGCGCCAACGCAGCACGGCACAGATGGTCACCCTCGATCCAGTAGCGCCCCTGCTTGCGGTAGGCAGCGCCCTCTTCCATCAAGCGGCGCAGATCCTTGACCAAGGCGTTGTCACGCGACTGGATAAAAACGGCTTGGTTGTCATGGGACACAGATAATTCCTTTGCGCAGACATCGGGCCTGCAAGCGCTTCAACAGCTTGAAAACCGGCTCAGGTGCCCAGCTTCAGCAAGCCCATGACCTGGGCCACCGGAGAGAAGGAGCGGCGATGCTCCGGGCAGGCCCCAAAACTTTGCAGCGCTGCCAGGTGCACGGCCGTGCCATAGCCCTTGTGCGTCGCAAATCCATACTGCGGGTACAGCCGGTCGATATCCTGGCACCAGCGGTCTCTGTGCACCTTGGCCAGAATGGACGCAGCCGAAATAGCCTGCACCAGCGCATCACCTTTGACGATGGCCTCTGCAGGCACATCAAGCTGGGGAATCCGGTTGCCATCCACCAGCACACGCACGGGCTTGAGACGCAAACCATTCACCGCCCTTTGCATCGCCAGCATCGTGGCCTGCAAAATATTGAGGCCATCCACCTCTTGCACCGTCGCCTGCGCCACCGAGCAGCACAAGGCTTTGGCATAAATCTCGTCATAGAGACGCTCGCGCGCACGCGCGGTAAGCTTCTTGGAATCAGCCAGACCGGCAATGGGTGAGCGCTCATCCAAAATGACCGCAGCAGCCACCACAGGGCCCGCCAAGGGGCCACGCCCCGCCTCATCGACACCTGCCACCAAGCCCGGCGGATGCCAAGGCAAGGTCACCTGGTCAGGCAGAGAGAATTTTTTGGATGGCATCGGCAGCAAGCTTTGGGGTATCCCTGCGCAGTTCCAGGTGCAGGTCATGAAATCGCTGCTCCAACTGGGCCAGGCGTGCTGGATCAAGGCGTGGCGCGTCCAACCATTGCGTCACGGCCTCGGCCAAGGCCTCGGGCGTGGCGGCTGCTTGCAGCAGCTCGGGCACGACAAAGTCTTGGCACAGGATATTGGGCAAGCCCACCCAGGGCTGCAATTGCTTTTTGCGCATCAAGTGCCAGCTGATGGCATGCATGTGGTAGCTGATCACCATGGGCCGCTTGAACAGCGCCGCCTCCAAGGTGGCGGTGCCACTGGCAATCAAGGTGCAGTCACAGGCTTCCAGCGCCAGGTGCGACTGGCCATCGAGCACGCGGATGCGATCCAATATCCCGCATTCAGCAGCCAGCGCATCAATGCGCGCGCGCAAAGCCGGAACGGCAGGGACAAGGATTGTAAGCGAAGGCCGTGCCTGCAAAAGGCGCGCTGCGGCCAGAAAAAACGGCTTGGCGATGTAGCTCACTTCCGAGGCCCGGCTGCCCGGCAGCACCGCCAGCACTTCACCTTCTTGCGCCAACCCCAGTTTGCGGCGGGCCGCAGCCCGGTCTGGCTGCAGCGGGATGACATTGGCCAGCGGATGCCCCACATAGGTGCCTGCAATACCATGCTGGGCCAGCAAGGCTGGCTCGAAAGGGAAGATGCACAGCACATGGTCGGCCGAGCGGCGGATCTTCTCTATCCGCTCAGGGCGCCAGGCCCAGATGGAGGGACAGACAAAATGCACGGTCTTGATGCCCTGGGCGCGCAGACGCTCTTCCACACCCAGGTTGAAATCGGGCGCATCCACACCCACAAAAAGCTGGGGCGGTTGCGCCGTCAAGCGCTGCACCAACTGCTTGCGGATGCGCAAAATACCCCAGATGCGGCGCAGCAACTCGGCGCTGTAACCATGCACCGCCAGGCGCTCGCTGGGCCACCAGGCCTCAAAGCCAGCCTGGGCCATGCGCGGGCCACCAATGCCTGCCGATCGCATACCGGGAAAATCTGAGGCCAGCCCTTGCAGCACCAGGCCAGCCAGCAGATCGCCCGAGGTCTCTCCGGCCACCATGGCCAAAAACAGGTCTTGGTGCTTGTGCATAGAAGCGGGTGCGGACATCAGCGCACGATGCCGCGCTTGGACTGCTGCAGAAAATCCAGCATGAGCTGCACATCGGCCTGGGCTTCCGCCTCGCAGCTGCTGTGCAGATTATCCAAGGCCTCCACTGCCGCCTGCAAGGTCAGACCACTGCGGTAGAGCACCCGGTAGGCCTGTTTGATGACGGCCAGACGCTCGGCACTGAAGCCACGCCGACGCAGGCCTTCCAAATTAAGGCCGCGCACCGCCAGCGGGTGGCCATCGACCATGCAAAACGGCGGCACATCCTGGCTGATATGGCTGGCAAAGCCCGCCATCACATGGGCACCCACCTTGGTGTACTGGTGCACCCCCGAGAGGCCGCCAATGATCGCCCAGTCGGCCACATGCACATGACCCGCCAAGGTCGCGTTGTTGGCCAAGATGGTCTGGTTGCCAAGCTGGCAGTCATGGGCGATGTGCACATAGGCCATGATCCAGTTGTCATCGCCGATCCGCGTCACACCGCCATCCTGGGCCGTGCCAGTGTTGAAGGTGCAGAACTCGCGAATGGTGTTGCGGTCGCCGATCTCCAAGCGGGTTGGCTCGCCGACATATTTTTTGTCTTGCGGCACGCCGCCGAGCGCAGCATGTGAGTGGATGTGGTTGGACTCACCAATCGTGGTGATGCCCTCGATCACGCAGTGCGAACCTACTTTGGTGTTGGCGCCGATGCGAACCTGGGGGCCAATAACTGCGTACGGCCCAACTGCCACCGTAGGGTGCAACTGGGCCGCAGGGTCAATGATCGCCGTAGGGTGGATGGGACTGACCGCCGTCATCTACCGCTATTCCACGTGGCGCATGGTGCACATCAGCTGCGCTTCGGCGGCCACTTCGCCTTCGACGCTGGCCACGGCATTGAACTTCCAGATACCACCACGCACGCGGTCAATGGTGATCTCCAGCACCAGCTGGTCTCCCGGCACCACGGGGCGCTTGAAACGGGCGGAATCGATACCCACGAAGTAGTAGATATTGTTCTCATCGGGCACCTGGCCCATGGCATCGAACGCCAGCAGGCCAGCCGCCTGGGCCAGCGCCTCCAGGATCAGCACACCAGGCATCACAGGGCGCCCGGGGAAATGACCGGTGAAGAACGGCTCGTTGAACGTGACGTTCTTGATTGCCTTGATGCGAGTGTTGCGCTCAAGCTCCTGCACGCGATCCACCAGCAAGAAGGGGTAGCGGTGAGGCAGCTGCTTGAGAATTGCTTGAATATCCATCATTGTGAACTCGGCTTAGCCGTTTTTCTGAGTTTGCTCCAAGGCCTTGATTCGGTCCCTCAACGCATGGAGATGTTTTAGGGTAGCGGCGTTCTTCTCCCAGCTGCCATTGTCGTCGATGGGGAAGAAGCCGGTGTACTGGCCCGGCTGTCTGATCGAACGACTGACCACGGTGGCCGCCGAGATATGCACATTGTCGGCGATTTCCAGGTGACCCAGAATCATTCCAGCCCCCCCGACGGTGCAATGGCGGCCAATTTTGGCGCTGCCTGCAATGCCAACGCAGCCGGCCATGGCCGAATGCTCACCGATCTCCACGTTGTGGCCGATCTGTACCTGGTTGTCGATCTTGACGCCGTTGGCAATCACGGTATCGCGCAGCGCTCCACGATCGATGCAGGTATTGGCGCCAATTTCCACATCATCACCAATTTGCACACCGCCGAGTTGCTCGATCTTGATCCAGCGCCCCTGGTCACTGGCAAAGCCAAAACCATCGCCGCCAATCACGGCGCCGGGCTGCACCAGCACCCGCTCGCCCAGCACACAATCAGCACCAATGCTGACACGTGATGTCAGCACCGAACCCGCGCCAATCACGGCACCACTGGCCACATGGCACAGCGGGCCTACCGAGACAGTGGGGTGAATCAGGGCACCCTCCTCCACCACGGCAGAGGGGTGTATGCCTGCAGGCATGGGGCGTATCGCATGGTGCTTGCGCCATAACTGCGTCAGCCGTGCAAAGAAAAGATAGGGGTTGTCCACCACCAAGTAAGCGCCGCCACGCTGGCGGGCCTGGGCTTGCATCTGCGGGCTGACTGCAATGCAGCCCGCCCGGGACGCGAGCATTTGCGCCTGCAGCTTGGGGTTGCTGAGAAAACTGAAGTCCTGGGGGCCGGCATCTTCGAGCGAGGCAATCGCCTGGATTTCCAGGCTGGGGTCCGCCTGTTCAAGCTGACCTCCCAGGACCTCAATGATCTGTGCTAGCTGCAGACTCACGCGTACCTCTGCCTTATTTGCCAGCGGCAGTCGCGTTCAGAGCCTTCAGAACTTTTTCAGTGATGTCGAACTTAGGGTTGATGTAGACCGCCTCTTGCAGCACCACATCATACTTTTCCTGTTCTGCCACTTGCTTGACGACCTTGTTGGCACGCTCAAGCACCTGCGACAGCTCTTCGCTCTTGCGAGCGCTCAGGTCTTCCTGGAATTCGCGGCGCTTGCGCTGGAATTCACGGTCCTGGTCCACCAACTGGCGCTGGCGCGTCACGCGCTGGCTTTCAGAGAGGGTCGGCGCATCGCGCTCGAACTTCTCGCCAGCCGTCTTCAGAACGTTGCCTTGGTCCAGCAGGTCTTTTTCACGCTTGGAGAACTCTGCCTCCAGCTTGGTTTGTGCAGCCTTGGCAGCGTTGGCTTCGCGGAAGATACGATCCGTATTGACAAAACCTGCCTTGAACTCTTGGGCCTGCGCTGCAGCGCCAAAAGACAGCGCTGCTGCCAACACCAGCAATGGGAAAGAACGAGATACGGTTTTCATTAGAAAGATGTTCCGATTTGGAATTGCAATTTCTGGATTTTATCGCCTGTGAATTTGCGAATTGGCTGAGCATACGCCAATCGCAGCGGTCCCAGTGGGGAAATCCAGCTCAACCCGATACCTGCAGACGCACGCATTTCATTCAGTTTCAAATCCTGCTCATCACCCCAGACATTACCGGCGTCCACAAACGCGAACCAGCGGAAGGTGCGGTCGTTACCCGTACCAGGCATGGGGCCGATGAACTCGGCATTCAGTGTGACCTTCTTGGCACCACCCAGGGTAGCACCGGTCACGTCACGGGGACCCAGGGTATTTTGCTCAAAGCCGCGCACCGAGCCCAGACCACCGGAGAAGTAGTTCTTGAACACGGGGAAGACACGGCCGCCCATGCCCTTGCCCCAGCCCGCTTCACCATTGAGCGCAATGGTGTAGCGCTTGTTCAAAGGCAGGTACTGCTGGATCTGGTAGTTGCCCTTCAGATAACGGGCATCACCAAACAGCGACCACTCGGAACTGAGCTTCTGCAGTCGCCCTGAATTGGGCGCCAGCGCGCTATCCCGGCTGTCGCGCGACCAACCCAGGGTCAGCGGGAAGTTCAGGCTGGTATCGCCATAGCGGGTGGCGTAATCCAGGTAGGCCGCTGGCATGTTGGTACCCAGCTTGATGCGGGTATTTTCCAGGCCGCCACCCACATAGATGGTGTCCGACTCGCTGAACGGAATACCGAAGCGCACGCTACCGCCCGTGGTCACGATCTGGTAGTTGCCGCCCTGCTCGTCATAAGGACGGTCGGTGCGGTAGTACATGTCGTAGGTGCGAGAGATACCGTCCGGTGTGAAGTACGGATCGGTGGTACTCACCACCAAGGTGCGGTGGTACTTGCTGGTGTTCACATCAATGCCCAGGTAGTTGCCCGAACCAAAGACGTTTTCCTGCTTGATACCGAAGGTCAGCGAGACCTTTTCAGCGCTGGAGTAACCCGCGCCCAGTTGCAGCGAGCCCGTGGGCTTTTCCTGCACGGTCATCGTCACATCGACCTGGTCGGGTGCGCCAGGCACTTCCTGGGTGTCCACCGAGACATCGTTGAAGAAGCCCAGACGGTCCACACGGTCACGTGACAGCTTGATCTTGTCCGAGTCGTACCAAGAAGCTTCGTACTGGCGAATCTCGCGGCGCACCACTTCGTCACGGGTGCGGTTGTTGCCCGCCACGTTGACACGGCGCACATAGGCACGACGCGATGGCTCGGCCTTGAGCACCAGATCAACGCGGTTGTTTTCGCGGTCGATCTCTGGCACGGCTTCCACGCGGGAGAACGCATAACCAAAGCTGCCGAAGTGGTCCGTGAAACGCTTGGTGGTTTCGGTCACGCGGTCGGCGTTGTAGGGCTCACCAGGCTTGATCGAGATCAGCGACTTGAACTCGTCCTCGCGCTCCAGGTAGTTGCCTTCAAGCTTGACGCCCGAGACCACATACTTGGGACCCTCATAGACCTGCAGATTGATGGAGATACGCTCCTTGTCCGGCGAGATCGACACTTCGGTCGACTCGATGCGGAACTCCAGGTAGCCGCGCGAGAGGTAGTAGGACTTGAGCGTCTCCAGATCGGCATTGAACTTGGAGCTGGAGTAGCGGTCGCTCTTGGTGTACCAGCTGAGCCAGCCACCGGTGTCCTGGTCAAACAGGTCCGTCAAGGTCGATTCCTTGAAGTCCTTGTTGCCGGAGATATGGATTTCCTTGATCTTGGCCGCATCACCTTCGGTGACGGTGAAGGTCAGGTTGACCCGGTTGCGCTCGATAGGGGTGACCGTGGTCACCACCTCGGCCGCATACAGGCTCTTGTTGATGTACTGGCGTTTGAGCTCTTGCTCGGCGCGATCGGTCAGGGCCTTGTCGTAAGGCCGGCCTTCGGTCAGGCCCACATCACGCATGGCCTTCTTCATCGCGTCTTTGTCGAACTCTTTGGTGCCCAAAAAGTCGACATTGGCGATGGTGGGGCGCTCTTCAACCACAACCACCAGCACCGTGCCGTTGGCTTCGAGGCGAACATCCTTGAACAGGCCCAGCGCGAACAGGGCACGGATCGCAGCGGAACCCTTTTCGTCGTTGTAGTCGTCGCCTACATGCAAAGGCATGGACGCGAAGATCGTGCCAGCCTCAACGCGCTGGAGGCCTTCGACACGGATGTCCTGAATGGTAAATGGGTCCAAAGCCCACGACAGCTTGGCAAGCAGCATCAACGCAGCTGCAGCCGTGGTCTTGCGAAGAAGCGAAGAAGGGGTGGAATATGTCATTTGTGATAGCAACCAGAGCCGCTCATTATGCAGCAGTGCCAAGAAAGTCAGCCCAAGAGCCGAGACAAATCGTTAAAGAACGCAATGCACATCATGAGCAGCAAAACGGCTATACCGCCTTTTTGCAAGCGCTCCATCCATTGCAGGGTGGGTGGCTTGCCGGTGACAGCCTCCCAAAGATAATACATCAGGTGGCCGCCATCGAGCACCGGCAGCGGCAGCAGATTGAGCACGCCCAGGCTCACGCTGATGAGCGCCAGGAAGGCCAGGTACTGGGTCAGTCCGATTTCCGCAGATTTGCCTGCATATTCGGCAATCGTCAGCGGCCCGCTGATGTTCTGCAGCGAGGCCTGGCCGATCACCATCTTGGCCATCATCTTGACAGTGAGGGCCGAGACTTCCCAGGTTTTCTGTGCCCCACGGGCCAGGCCCTCCCAGGGGCCGTAGCGCACATCCACCATGGCCGGAGGCGTGCCAATATAGGCGCCCAGGCGACCGATCTTGTTGCCGCCATCTTCGCTTTGCGCCAGCTGCACAGGCACATGCAGTTGCGCGCCATTGCGCGAAACCAGCCAGTCCTGCACGCCAGGCACTGCTTGCTGGCCCGAGGCGCGAATCATGCGGCGCAGCTCACCACCATCACCCACGCGTACGCCGTCGATGGCCAGCACCTTGTCGCCCTTGCGCAGGGCGGATTGCGCAGCGGCACTGCCGGCCTCAAAATCGCCCAGCACCGCGTCGGTCCAGGGATGGGTCAGACCTATCTTTTCCAGCAGCTTGGCGTCGGCCTCTCTGGCATCTAGGCGGGACAAGGGCAAGCGATAGCTGCGCTCTGCCGCCCCTGTACCTGGGCGGGCGCTCAGTTCCACATCCTTGCCGCTCAATGCCGCTTGCGCCACAAACCAACGCAGGTCATCCAGCGAACGCACGGCTTCAGGCTCTGCATCGGGGAAACCCATGGACACAATCTCTTCACCGCCTTGCATACCCGCCTGGGCCAGCAGGCTGGCTGCGGGTGGCGTGCCCACAATGGCAGCGGGCTCGCGCACACCCACCCAGTTCACGCAGGCATACAAGAGCACGGCCAGCAACAGATTGGCCAGCGGGCCAGCGGCCACAATGGCGGCACGCGCACGCAGCGGCTGCACATTGAAGGCCAGATGGCGCTCCTCGGCAGCGACCGGCGCCTCGCGCTCATCGAGCATGCGCACATAGCCGCCCAGCGGAATAGCGCTGATGACAAATTCAGTGTCTGCGCCCTTCTTCTTCCAGCGCAACAAGGGGCGGCCAAAGCCCAGCGAAAAACGCAGTACTTTCACACCGCAAGCCACCGCCACGCGGTAGTGGCCATATTCGTGCACGGCGATCAAGATGGCCAGCGCAACGACGAATGCGACAACGGTCAACATTGCTCAAGTCCTTGCTATCAAAAACGCGATTCTACTGAGGCGGGCAATAGCCCTCTCAAACCGCCAGCTCCGAGATGGTGGTTTCGGCGTAGGCGCGTACTTCGGCATCCAGCGCCAGCAGTGCATCAATGCTGTCCGGCGCCTGGGGCTGCACCCCTTCGAGCGCCTGCGCATTGACCTGGTAGATCTGGTCAAAGCGCATGCGGCCATCAAGGAAAGCGGCCACTGCCACCTCGTTGGCGGCATTGAGCACGGTGGTCGTACCCTGCGGGGCGCGCAAGGCCTGCCAGGACAGGTGCAGCCCCGGAAACCGATGGGCATCGGCCTCTTCAAAGGTCAATGCCGCCAGCTTGGCAAAATCCAGCGGCGCTGCGCCACTGGCCACGCGCTCGGGCCAGGCCAGGCCGCAGGCTATCGGCACCCGCATGTCGGGCGTGCCCAACTGGGCCAGCACCGAGGCATCACAGAACTGCACCATCGAGTGCACGATTTGCTGCGGATGGATCACCACCTTGATCTGCTCGGGCTGCAGATTGAACAGCCAACGCGCCTCAATGACTTCAAGCGCCTTGTTCATCATCGTGGCCGAATCGATGGAGATCTTGCGGCCCATCGCAAAGTTGGGGTGGTTGCCGGCCTGCTGCGGAGTCACATCGCGCAAGGTGGCGGGATCGCGGGTGCGAAACGGGCCGCCCGACGCGGTCAGGATGATATGGTCCACCCGCTGGGGCCAGACGGCCGGGTCTTCCGGCAGGCACTGGAAGATGGCCGAATGCTCGCTGTCGATAGGCAGCAAGGTCGCGCCACCCTCGACCACGGCATCCATGAAGAGCTGGCCGCCGACCACCAAGGCCTCTTTGTTGGCCAGCATCAATCGCTTGCCCGCTTTGGCAGCCGCCACTGCAGGGCGCAGGCCCGCCGCGCCCACAATAGCCGCCATCACCGCATGCACATCGCTGTGCGATGCCACCATCTCCAGCGCCGCTTCGCCCTCCAGCACCTCGACCCGGCTGCCCGCCTGTTGCAGGCCTTCGCGTAAGGCACGCGCGGCGGTGGCACTGGTCATCACCGCATAGCGCGGCTTGAACTCCAGGCACTGCGCCAGCATCAGGTCGGCGCGCGAGTGCGCGCTCAAGGCAAACACCTGGTACAGATCGGGGTGGCGCGCCACCACATCCAGGGTATTGGTTCCAATCGAGCCCGTCGATCCGAGCACGGTAACTTGCATGGTCATCGCGAGTTTCACTTATCCAAAAATTGCAGCAGCATCAACGCCAGCGGTACCGCTGGCAGGATGGCATCGATGCGGTCGAGCACGCCGCCGTGGCCAGGCAGCAAATGGCTGCTGTCCTTCATGCCGGCACTACGCTTGACCAGCGACTCCACCAGGTCACCCGCCACGCTCATGCCAGCCAAAAACACGCAGGACAGCACCATCAGCCAAGGCGAGAAATCCCACAGTCGGCTATACAGACTGGGCACTTGCGCGCCGAAATGGCGGTCCGCCCAGCTCCATACCAAAGCCATCAGCACAACACCCAGTGCACCGCCCCAGACGCCTTCCCAGCTTTTGCCTGGGCTGATCGCCGGAGCGAGCTTGTTCTTGGTAAAACGCAGGCCAAACTGGCGGCCCGCAAAGTAGGCACCGATATCGGCCATCCAAACCAAGGCAAACACCGACAGCAGAAAATTCACCCCCATCCACTTGGCCTGCGCAATGGCCAACCAGGCCACCCACAACGCCAGCACACCCACCACCAGGCGCAGCGCGCGGGGAATAGGCGCCCAGCCAGGCACCCCGGCCTTCAGCAGATAGGCCGCTATCAACACCCAGGCAGCACCCGCCACCAACCACAGCTGCGGCAGTGCGGCCTGCGTCCAGCCCAGCGCCCAAGCCGCGCCACACATCAGCAGCGCCGCTGCAGCCAGCACGTAGCTGGCCGCGCCTTTCAGCCCGTTGAGGCGCGCCCACTCCCAGGCAGCGGCCACCACGGCCAGCAGCATCAGCGCGGCAAAAGGTACGGGGTTGCCAGCCACAATGGCCGGCACCAGAATCAACAGGAGAACGATGGCCGTGAGAATGCGTTGTTTGAGCAAATGGTTCTCCTGGAAAAAAAGAAGACTGGAGCCCGCCGAGGCAGGTGCCAGTCATGTGCGCACTAAGCGGGGGATGGAGCCAGCTGCTCCGAGGTCTTGCCAAAGCGCCGCTCGCGCTGCTGAAACTCGGCAATCGCCGCATCCAGGGCCTGCTCATCAAAATCGGGCCACCACTTGTCGCTGAAATACAGCTCCGAGTAGGCCGACTGCCAGAGCAGAAAATTGCTGATGCGCATCTCACCGCCGGTGCGAATCAGCAGGTCCGGGTCCGGCACATGGGCCAGCGCCATCGCCTGGTTCATCGCCATCTCGGTGATCGGCTGCTGGGCCGCCACCAGCTTGGCTGCCGCCTGGGCAATATCCCAGCGGCCGCCATAGTTGAAGCAGACATTGAGGACCATGCGCTCATTGTGTGCCGTGGCTGCCTCTGCTTGCGCAAGGCCTGCCTGCACCTTGGCCGACAAAGAAGCCCGGTCGCCCACAAAGAACAAACGGATGCCGTCGCGCGCCAGCGAGGGCACTTCCTTGGCCAGAGCGCCTGCCAGCAGATTCATCAGGCCATCGACTTCGTCGGTGGGCCGGTTCCAGTTCTCGGAAGAAAAGGCAAACACGGTCAGCACCTTGACGCCCCGCTCCGCGCAGGCCTTGGCACAGCGGCGCAGCGCATCAACGCCTTGCTTGTGGCCGGCCAGGCGCGGCAAGAAGCGGCGCTTGGCCCAGCGGCCATTGCCATCCATCACGATGGCGATGTGGTGGGGTATTACAGCTGCAGTCATGCGAGAGAAAACAGATCCATCAAAACGGATCAAACCGCCATGATGTCTTTTTCTTTCTCGACCACCAGTTGGTCGATCAGCTGGATGTGCTTGTCCGTGACCTTCTGCACATCGGCTTCCGAGCGCTTTTGGTCGTCCTCAGATGCTTCCTTGTCCTTGACCAGCTTCTTGACGCCTTCATTGGCATCGCGGCGCAGGTTGCGGATGGCGATTTTGGCGTTTTCGCCTTCGGCCTTGACCAGCTTGGTCATTTCCTTGCGGCGCTCTTCACTCATCGGCGGCATAGGCACGCGAATCAGATCACCCATGGAGGCCGGGTTCAGACCCAGGTCGCTTTCGCGAATGGCCTTTTCCACCTTGGCAGACAAGCCTTTTTCCCAGGGTGTCACGCTGATGGTGCGGCTGTCGACCAAGGCCACATTGGCCACTTGGGACAAAGGCACCATCGAGCCGTAGTAGTCCACCTGAATGCTATCGAGCAGCGCGGGGTTGGCGCGGCCGGTGCGGATCTTGGTCAGGTTGTTTTTGAAGGCGGCAATCGATTGGTCCATCTTGCCTTCGAGATTCTTCTTGATTTCTGCGACTGTCATTGTCAACTCCTAACTACCTTATTTGTGCACTTGGCGCACACCAGTCAGCCCTCAGGCGTAGACCAGCGTACCTTCTTCTTCGCCCATCACTACCCGCTTGAGCGCGCCACTCTTGATGATGGAGAATACACGGATAGGCAGCTTCTGATCCCGGCACAACGCAAAGGCTGTGGCATCCATGATGCCCAGATTGCGGCTCATCGCCTCATCAAAACTCAGCTTGGTGTAGAGCGTAGCAGTGGGATCCTTCATGGGATCGGCCGTGTACACACCATCGACCTTGGTGGCCTTGAGCACCAATTCTGCGCCAATTTCAGCACCACGCAGTGCTGCTGCGGTATCGGTGGTAAAGAAGGGGTTGCCCGTGCCTGCAGCAAACACCACCACCTTGCCCTCTTCGAGGTACTGCAGCGCCTTAGGACGCACATAGGGCTCAACCACCTGCTCGATGGCAATAGCCGACATCACGCGGGCCGTCAGGCCTTGCTTGTCCATCGCATCGGCCAGAGCCAGTGCATTCATCACCGTCGCCAGCATGCCCATGTAATCCGCCGTCGCACGGTCCATGCCGACCGAGCCGCCAGCCACGCCACGGAAGATATTGCCGCCGCCAATGACCACGGCCACCTGCACACCCAGACGGGTGACCTCGGCAATCTCTTCGACCATACGCACAATGGTTGCGCGGTTGATACCGAAGGCATCATCCCCCATCAGAGCTTCACCGGAGAGTTTGAGAAGAATGCGCTTGTGGGCAGGGCTGTTGGACATGGTGAAAACTCCAGGTGTGTGGGGATGGGTGAAAAAACGATAGGTGAAACAAAGGGGCCGTAGCCCCTTTGTCAGGATGATTACTGGCCCTTGGCGGCCGCAACCTGCGCGGCCACCTCGGCAGCGAAGTCATCCACCTTCTTCTCAATGCCCTCACCCACCACGTAGAGCGTGAAGCTCTTGATCGTGGTGTTGGCGGCCTTGAGCATTTGCTCAACGGTTTGCTTGCCGTCAGCGGCCTTCACGAAGACCTGGTTGAACAGCGAGACTTCCTTGAGGTACTTCTGCACCGAGCCTTCAACCATCTTGGCAGCGATGTCCGCTGGCTTGCCCGACTCTTCGGCCTTGGCAGCAGCGACAGTGCGCTCTTTTTCGATCAGTTCAGCAGGCACATCGGCGCTGGTCAGCGCCACGGGCTTCATGGCAGCCACGTGCATGGCCACATCCTTGGCAGCCTGGGCGTCGCCTTCGAACTCGACCACCACGCCAATGCGGGTGCCGTGCAGGTACAGTGCCAAGCTGGTGCCTTCAAAGCGCTTGAAGCGGCGGAAAGACATGTTCTCGCCGATCTTGCCGATCAGGCCCTTGCGCACATCTTCCAACGTTGGGCCAAAGCCGTCTTGCTCGTAGGCCAGAGCACCCAGCGCTGCGACATCGGCAGGGTTCTTCTCGGAAACCAGCTTGGCGGCCGCATTGGCCAAAGCCAGGAAGCTGTCGTTCTTGGAGACGAAGTCGGTTTCGCTGTTGACTTCGATGATGGCGCCGTTGTTGCCTTCGACGAAAGCGGAGATCACGCCTTCAGCAGCAATACGCGATGCTGCCTTGCCGGCCTTGGTGCCCAGCTTGACGCGCAGCAGCTCTTCCGCCTTGGCCATGTCGCCATCAGCCTCGGTCAGGGCCTTCTTGCATTCCATCATTGGCGCATCGGTCTTTGCGCGCAGTTCTGCCACCATGCTTGCGGTAATTGCCATTTTTCTCTCCGTATTCAGTTCAATTAGGGGGTTTGTGGAAACGTAGGTTAAAAAAAACGGGGCTAATCTGGAGCCCCGCTTTTCATTCGCGGCCCAATGGGCAGCCCTGTGGATTAAGCAGCGGTGTTTTCCACTTCCACAAACTCGTCGCCTTCTTCGCCGGACACAGCCTTGACCACGTCGTTCACGGCGTTGGCACGGCCTTCCAGGATCGCGTCAGCGATACCGCGCGCATACAGTTCCACAGCCTTGGCCGAGTCATCGTTACCAGGGATCACGTAGTCAATACCTTCTGGGTTGTGGTTGGTATCAACCACGCCGATCAGAGGAATGCCCAGCTTCTTGGCTTCAGCGATGGCAATCTTGTGGTAGCCCACGTCGATCACGAAAATGGCATCTGGCAGTGCGTTCATGTCTTGAATGCCGCCGATGTCCTTTTCCAGCTTTTCCAGCTCACGAGCAAACATCAGTTGCTCTTTCTTGCTCATAGCTTCCAGACCAGCTTCTTGCTGAGCCTTCATGTCCTTCAGACGCTTGATCGAGGTCTTGACGGTCTTGAAGTTGGTCAGCATGCCGCCCAACCAGCGTTGGTCAACGTAAGGCACGCCAGCACGTTGTGCTTCGGCAGCCAGGGTCTCGCGCGCTTGGCGCTTGGTGCCGACCATCAGCACGGTACCGCGGTTGGCGGTCAGTTGCTTGATGAACTTCTGTGCATCCTGGAACAGAGGCAGGCTCTTTTCCAGGTTGATGATGTGAATCTTGTTGCGGCTACCAAAGATGTACTGGCCCATCTTGGGGTTCCAGAAACGGGTTTGGTGGCCAAAGTGGACGCCGGCTTCCAGCATCTCGCGCATCGTAACGGACATATATCTTCTCCGAAGGTTAGGTCTAAAATTCTGCCCAACTATCACGGCCGCCATGCTTTGAATGCTGGCAGCCGCAACACCTTAGGTAGGCAGGTTTGCGATTTGTTTTACCCAGCGCAGCAAGCTACACTCGGCAAAACCCTAGGATTCTAACATAGCTCCAGGCGGGCTGCGACAAACCCAATGCCGCCTTGTTTGACCATTGCTTGCCTTTTTTGGCAAGCAGTGGCGCCCGCAACCGCGGGGACATCGAAAACCTGGGCACAATCTGGCACTCGAATGCACGGTTTTTGCAAACGCTTGCATACGCCGTGCCGTCCCTCCTCTGAACCGCCCCCTTGTGTTGTTATGAAAATTGCGATCGTTGGTGCAGGCATTGCAGGTATTGCAACTGCATTTGAGCTGATGGAGGCCGGCAACGAGGTCCGTGTTTTTGAACAGCACCGCGCTGCCGGCGAAGAAGCCAGCTTTGCACCCTCCGGCCTGATGTGGCCCTGCGTCATCAACCCCTGGGGTGCCAGCGCCTTTAGCCAGTCCTTGCAGCTGGGTATGGCTCGCCCACCCTTCGCAGAGCTGCGCGCGCAAGGCGCCGTACTCTCAGCGCCGCGCCGCTGGGCCCGCCGCCAGCAGGCCTTTGCAAAAAAGCAGCGCGACACAGAATCCTTGCCGGCACTGCAAGCGCTGGAGCTGCTGGCGATGCAGCGCATGCAGCATGTCCAGGAACTGCTGGACATCGGCGGCCAGTTCAGCCAAGGCCTGCTGCTGCCCCTGCGCAAGGAGCCCGGTGCTGCAGCGCTGTATGAACTCACCCGCCGCCTGTCGGCCGCGCATGTGGACTACCGGCGCTGCAACGAAGCGGAGGCCCGCGCCATCGAGCCCGGTTTGGCCACTGATATACAGATGGCCTGCGCCATTCACCTGCCCGAGGCCTGGTCTGGCAATGGTCGCCTCTTCTCCCAAGGCCTGCTCCAGGCGATGCAGCCCCATGGCCTGCAATTGCACACGCAGCATGCCGTGCGCAGCATCCACAGCACAGGCAGCGGGGTGCGGCTGCAGCTGGCAGACAGCGAGCAGCACTTCGATGCCGCCGTGCTCTGCACGGGCGGTGACACCAACCGCCTTCTGCGCCCGCTGGATGTGCAACTGCCCAGCGCCGCTATCTGCAGCTACAGCGCCAGCATCCAAATCAGCGAGGAATCGCTGGCGCCGCGCGGCTCGGTCATTGACCTGGAAAACAGCATGATCCTGACCCGCCAGGGGTCACGATTGCGCATCAGCGGCGGCGCAGAGCTGGGCTACCCCGAAAGCGCCGAGCGCATGGAAGAGGCCCGCCACCTGCTCACCAGCGTGCTGCTCGAATGGTTTCCCGGCTGCATCCAACCCAGCCAATCCATCCTGCAGATGTGGCGCGGCACCCGTCTGACCGTGCCGGACGGCCTGCCCGTCGTGGGCCCATCGGGCATCCCGGGCATCTGGCTCAACACCGCCCATGGCGGCTATGGCTGGGGCTTGTCCATGGGCTGCGCCCACCACTTGCGCCAAAGCCTGATGGGCCAGAGCCCCAGCATCGATCCGCAAGCCTTTGGCCTGCAGCGCCTGCGCTGACCCCTGCGCTACGATAGCGCCATGCACCCCGCCGCCGACCGCCCCTACGCTGCACTGCTCAGCACCCAGCAGATACGGACGCGCGAGCATGCCCTCGCCAGCCAGCCACCCCGCTATACCTTGATGGCACGTGCGGGCGAGGCTACGGCACGCTTGGCACTAGCCCTGGCACCCCACGCCCGGCAAATCTGGATTGCCTGCGGCGCGGGCAACAACGGCGGCGACGGCCTGGAAGCAGCCATCCACCTGCGGGCTGCCGGCAAGGCCGTGCACCTGTCGCTGGCGACGGGCGCGGGGCACACGGGTCCAGGCGATGCTGCGCCAGCCGATGCTGCGCAAGCCCTGCAACGCGCCCAGGCTGCAGGCCTGGTCTGCAGCAATGCGCCGCCGGCTGATTTCGACCTGGCGATCGACGCCCTCTGGGGCATCGGCTTGCGCACGGACACCGCCTCCCCACCCCAGGGCCCTGGGCCATCCTGGCTGCAACAGCTCTTGCACACCGAGCGCGATGTGCTGTGCATTGACACCCCTTCCGGCCTGAGCGCCGATACCGGCGCATGGGCAGACTGGCTGACGGATGCGGTACCGCAAGCACCGCGCGGGCGGCGCTTCACCCTCAGCATGCTAGGGCTCAAGCCCGGCCTGTTCACGTTACAGGGCCGCGACTGGGCTGGCGAGGTCTGGCTGGCCCCGCTCGACGCGCACAACGCGATCTGGCGTTGTGACCAGGCACCGCCCCTGCGAGATAGCGCAGCGCAAGCTGCAGGCCAACTGGTTAGCCACGCCCGGGCGCTACCCTTGGCGCACAACAGCCACAAAGGGCAATTTGGAGATGTCGGCGTGCTGGGTGGACAGGCCTGGGGCGCGCAAGGCCACGGCATGGAAGGTGCCGCCATCTTGGCGGCCAGCGCCGCCTTGCATGCCGGCGCGGGCCGCGTCATGCTCCACCTGCTGGGCAGCAGCACCCAGTCCGCGCGGCCGGCAGGCATTGCAGCTGACATCATGCTGCGCTCGCTGCCCGGGCTGCAGGCGCTGCGCGGCAGCCTGGTCTGCGGCTGCGGCGGGGGCAGTCTGGTGGCGGCAGCTCTGCCCCAAGCGCTGGCGCATCCGGGCAGCTTGGTGCTGGATGCCGATGCGCTCAATGCCATCGCCAGCAGCGCTGCGCTGCAAGAAGCCTTGGTGCAGCGTGCCACCCAAGCCGGGCCCACGGTGCTCACACCCCATCCGCTGGAGCTGGCCCGCCTGCTGGCCACGGATACCGCCACCCTTCAGCGCGACCGCATTGGCGCGGCACAGCAAGCTGCGCAGCAGTGGCAGTGCCTGGTGGTGCTCAAAGGCAGCGGCACGGTGGTGGCCGCGCCAGACGGTCGCTATGCCATCAACCACAGCGGCAATGCACGCCTGTCGATAGGCGGCACCGGCGATGTGCTGGCCGGCTGCATCGGCGCGCACCTGGCCGCCTTGCCGCCAGGCGCTGCTTGGACCGATGCCTGGCAGCCCTTGCTCAACGCCGTCTGGCTGCACGGCCATGCCGCCGACACCTGGCCGCCGCAGCGGATGCTGACGGCCTCACGCCTGGCGCGCAGTCTGCAGCGCCCGGGCTAGTTTGCAACGCGCCTCAGCCGCGCCCCACAAACGGCATCTTGGTCGCCATCACGGTGTGGAACAGCACATTGCACTCCAGCGGCAGATTGGCCATGTAGAGCACCGATTGGCCCACCACATCCACATCCATCAGCGGCTCAGGCGCAATCTCGCCATGTGCCTGCATGACGCCCTGGGTCATGCGCATCGCCAGCTCCGTTCCTGCATTGCCCACATCAATTTGCCCGACAGCAATGTTGTGCTTGCGGCCATCAAGCGCAGCGGTCTTGGTCAGGCCCATCACCGCATGCTTGGTGGCGGTGTAGGCAATCGACATGGGCCGGGGCGCATGGGCGGAGATCGAGCCGTTGTTGATGATGCGGCCACCCATCGGCGACTGCTGGCGCATCACGCGGAAGGCTTGCTGCAAACAATAGAACATGCCATTGAGATTGACATTGACCACATCCTGCCAGGTCTCGATCGGCAGCTCATCAATCGGCACGGCTGGCGCGCCGCGCCCGGCGTTGTTGAACAGCATGTCCACCCGGCCAAAATGCGCCACTACCGCATCGAACAGCGCCTTCACCGCGACCGGGTCGGCCACATCGGTGGGCACCACCAAGGCCTGGTTCGCATCAGCTGCATGGCTGGCCACTTCCTGCAGAGGCTGCGCACGGCGGCCGGCCAGCACGACAGACCAGCCATCCTTCATCAAGGCCAGCGCCGCTGCGCGACCTATGCCGGTGCCAGCCCCCGTCACCACCGCAATCTTGCGCGTCTTCTCGGTCATTCGTACTCCTTGGGTCAACAAAAAAGCCAGGCCATCGCAGTGATGGCCTGGCTTTCATCATAGTCACACAATGCGCGTTTAACGGCGTTTGCGCGGGGTCTTCTGTCCCGGCTGCTTGCTGGCACCGGCGCTGCGGTCATTGCCGCGCGGTTTGCTGGCGCCATGCGGCGCACCCTTGGGCTTGCTGCGCTTGAGGCTGGCGCGCTGGGCATCGTAGGCCTCATCGCGGCCGTCACGCTGGCGACTGCCTGGAGACGTTGCCACCTTGGCAGCACGGGCGGGCGATGCCGCCGTTTTAGCGCCATCCTCACCTTCGCGCACCAGACGGAAGTCAATCTTGCGCGCATCCAGATCCACACGGCTGACCTGGATCTGCAAGCGGGTGCCAATCGTGTAGCGAATGCCGGTGCGCTCGCCGCGCAGCTCCTGGCGCATCTCGTCAAAGCGGAAGTAGTCCCCGCCCAATTCGGTGATGTGGATCAGACCCTCCACATAGAGCTGGTCCAAGGTGACAAACAAGCCAAACGAGGTGACCGCCGACACCATGCCGCCATACTCCTCACCCAGGTGTTCGCGCATGTACTTGCACTTGAGCCAGGCCTCCACATCGCGGCTGGCCTCATCGGCGCGGCGCTCATTGGCACTGCAATGCAGGCCGGCGGCTTCCCAGGCTTGCACCTCGCGAGAGACGCGCTGCACGCGCTCGGTTTGCAGTTTTTGCTTGGGCGCAGCCACGCGGCTGGCCAGGCGCTTGGCGAGCTTGGCCTCGGCCTCACCCGGCGTGGGCAGTAGAGGCAATTGGTAGCGCTTGCCCGACAGGATCGCCTTGATCACCCGGTGCACCAGCAAATCCGGGTAGCGGCGGATGGGGCTGGTGAAATGGGTGTAGGCCTCGTAGCCCAAACCAAAGTGGCCACTGTTGATGGGCGTGTAGATCGCCTGCTGCATGGAGCGCAGCAGCATGGTGTGGATCTGCTGGGCGTCGGGCCGATCCTTGGTGGCCTGCGCAATGGCCTGGAACTCGGCGGGCTTGGGATCGTCGCTGATGGACATGCCCACACCCATGGCCTTCAAGTAGCCGCGCAAGATATCTTGCTTCTCGGGCGTGGGGCCCTCGTGCACGCGGAAGAGCCCTGGCTGGCCACCTTGCTGGATAAAGTCTGCCGCGCAGACGTTGGCCGCCAGCATGGCCTCTTCGATCAAACGGTGTGCCTCGGTGCGGGTGCGCGGCACGATCTTCTCGATGCGGCCGTTCTCATCGCAGATGATCTGGGTCTCGGTGGTTTCAAAATCCACCGCGCCACGGCGGCCCCGCGCCAGCAACAAGGCCTTGTAGACATCGTGCAGGTTGAGCAGGTCGGCCACGCGTTCCTTGCGCTTGATCGCCTCTTGCCCCCGGGTATTGGCCAAGATGGCCGCTACTTCGGTATAGGTAAAGCGCGCATGGCTGTGCATCACCGCCGGGTAGAACTGGTAGGCCTGAACCTCGCCATCAGCGGAGACCAGCATATCGGCGACCATGCACAGGCGTTCCACATTCGGGTTCAGCGAGCACAGGCCGTTGGAGAGCTTCTCGGGCAGCATCGGGATGACGCGGCGCGGAAAGTAAACGCTGGTGGCACGGTCGTAGGCATCGACATCGATGGCATTGCCGTTTTGCACGTAGTGGCTCACATCGGCAATCGCCACCAACAGGCGCCAGCCCTTGGTGCGGCCAATCTTCGTGGGCTCGCAGTACACGGCGTCATCAAAGTCGCGCGCATCTTCACCGTCGATGGTGACGAGCGGGATATCCGTCAGGTCAATGCGCCCCTTGCGGTCTGCCAGCCGCACTTTGTCGGGCAGCTTTTTGGCCAGGGCCAGACATTCTTCGGAGAACTCATGGGGCACGCCATATTTGCGCACCGCAATCTCGATCTCCATGCCAGCGTCGTCAATCTCGCCCAGCACCTCGATCACGCGGCCCACGGGCTGGCCAAACAAAGCCGGCGGCTCGGTCAGCTCGACGACGACGACCTGGCCGGTCTTGGCAGCGCCGATGGCGCCATTGGGGATCAGTACATCCTGGCCGTAGCGCTTGTCCTCAGGCGCCACCAGCCAGACGCCGCTTTCCTGCAACAAGCGGCCGATGATGGGTTGCGCAGAGCGCTCGATGATTTCAACAATGCGGCCCTCGGGGCGGCCGCGGCGGTCGGTGCGAACGATGCGGGCTCGTACCCGATCGCGGTGCAGTACGGCGCGCATCTCATTGGCGGGGATGTAGATGTCACTTTCGTTGTCATCCCGGATCACAAAGCCGTGGCCTTCACGGTGGCCTTGGACTACACCTTCAATTTCTTCTGACAAATTATCTGCTCCTGTTTTGGAAGCCGTTTTTTTGATATACAATCTGATTCTTTCCTGAAATGCCCAGGTGGCGGAATTGGTAGACGCACTAGTTTCAGGTACTAGCGGGTAACTCCGTGGAGGTTCGAGTCCTCTCCTGGGCACCAAGTTTAACGACAAGTACAACTTGTTTTGTGAAAACGGTGAAAAATCAGTCTTTACTGACTGTTTCTACAGTGGTTTTTTAGGAAAGTCGATAAAGGGCACTGCCCTGCATCATCAGCCCAGGTGGCGGAATTGGTAGACGCACTAGTTTCAGGTACTAGCGAGTAACATCGTGGAGGTTCGAGTCCTCTCCTGGGCACCAGACATAAGCCGTTGCACTTCATGTGCAGCGGCTTTTTCTTTGCCTGCGTCGTACAACCCCACCAACAATACACTCGGTGTTGAAGGGACGGCTCCAAGCCCTGCACCACCCCGTCCAGCCCGCACCGCAGGACTGCGCCACACCCCAACATCCGCATCTGCAAAATTTTCTGGATTTGTCCGATTTGCGGCAAAAATCACCTCTATAATTGCGGCTTCCCTGAAAGCCCAGATGGCGGAATTGGTAGACGCACTAGTTTCAGGTACTAGCGGGTAACTCCGTGGAGGTTCGAGTCCTCTTCTGGGCACCAAACAGCAAAGGCTGCTGCACACCATGTGCAGCAGCCTTTTCGCTTTGCTGGCCTCCAAAAGCTCGGCAGCACCCAGCAGGCCAGCATTCACCGCTATCTTTTTTGAGAAAATTTTTGCGCTTTCCCCAAAACTGCGTCCAACCCACCCCTATAATTGCTCCATCCTGAAAGCCCAGGTGGCGGAATTGGTAGACGCACTAGTTTCAGGTACTAGCGAGTAACATCGTGGAGGTTCGAGTCCTCTCCTGGGCACCAAACATCAAGCCATTGCACAACGTGCAATGGCTTTTTTGTTGTCTGCTCCAAACGCTTCCGTCTCCGAAGCAATCCTTCAGCAGCACATTTGCAAACGGCATAAAAAAACGCCCTGCGCGATGAGCACAGGGCGTTCGGTGTAGCGATTGGGACGCTTACTTCTTGAGCAGCGCCTTCAAGGCGTTTTGCAGGCGGCGGGCAGATGCCTCGTCGCTGCCGGTGGCCAGCACCTTGGCCACGTCCTGCTGCCAGGTTTCTTGCGGCGATGGATCATTGCGGCGCGTCAGCAGCTGCAATTGCAGTGCACGGCGGGCAGTGATGTGCTCGGCAGGTGTCGGCACTTCGGCCGCCATCTCCAGGCGCAGCATCGCTTCGCGGCCATCGCCAGCGGCAGGCGCCGCAATGGCCTGGCCCCAGCTGTTGCGCGCGCCACTGGCCAAGCGGCCCAGATCCTGGGCGTTGGGCAATAGTTCGGCATTGCGCTGGCTCCAGGCATCCATCATCTGGGTCAATGCCTGGCCATGGGCCTGGGTCGCCAGCTTGCGCAAGGCGGCTTGGGCATGCTCCACCGCATCGCGCTGGGCGCGGAAGGCGGCATCGCCCAGGCGTGGGCCACGGTCTTCGCGCGGCGCACGGTCCATGCGGTCGCCACGGCCAAAACGGTCGTCCGGACCCCGGCGCTCTTGGCCCCGGTCGGGACGCGGGCCCCGGCTGTCGCGGCCATCGCGGCTGTCACGGCGATCACCCGGCTTGCCACCACGGCCCGCAGGCGCTGCCGGCGCATCGCGGCGCATGCCGGGGCGGTCGTCGCCACTGCGCTGCGCAATGACGCGCTTGGCAACGGGGGCTGGCGCAGGTGCGGGGACTGCAGCTTCTTCAGGCTGCGGCTCGGCACCGTCTTGTGGCACTTCTGCCTCTGCGTCAACCTCTGTTTCAGCAGCAACGTCCAGGTCCGCAGCAGGGGCTGCAGCCTCTGGCTCAGCGCTGGCAACAGGTGCAGCTGCCGGCACTGGAGCTGGAGCAGGCTCTTGCTCCACAGGCGCTTGTTGGGCCTGCAGTGCTTGCTGCAAGCCATCCAAGGCGGCCTGGATCTTTGCGGCATCGCCACTGTGATTGGCCGCTTCCAATGCCTTGGAGGCATCGAGCACAGCCTGGTCGCGGGCGCTCATGTGGTGCTGCACGCGCTCACGCTGCTGCGTCTTGCGGGCAAAGGCTTCATCCAGGGGCTTGCGGAAGGCATCCCAAAGCTTCTGCTCATGGCGGCGGTCCATCGGCACACCCTGCGCCTCGGCCTGCCACAGGCGCTGCAGTTCGCGCACGGCATCAATGTTCAGGCTCGGCGCAGCGGCCAGCTCAACGGCCTGGGCAATCATCGCTTCGCGGCGTGCGATGCTGGCCTTCTGGGCGGCATGCAAAGGCGCGGTGGCCGCATGGTGTGCGGCCTTCCAGGCATCTTGCAGCTCGGCGTAGGCCTTTTCACCCACGTGGCCACTGGCGCGCCAGCGGTCGCCAAACTGGAACAGGTCACGCTGCACGCGCTTCCAGTCGGTCGATGCCTGGTGCGCTTCCACCCAGGCCTTGAGCTCAGCGATCAGCGCCTCGCGCTCGGCGCGGTGCTTGGCGCCCTCTTCGCGCACCTTGGACAGCCAAACCTCGACATGCTTGTAGGCAGCGTTGCAGGCTTCATCAAATTTTTTCCACAGCGCATGGTTGGTGGGGCCGCTTTGGTCGGCCTTCTTCCAATCTTCGCGCAGTTGGCGCAGCGCTTCTTGCAGCTTGCGGCCGCCCAGCTCCTGGCCTTCGGGTCGGGTGAGCAGGCCCTGGGCCTTGGCCAGCAGCTCCTCACGCACCTTGTCCGTGCTCCAGCGCTGCCAGCCTTCCAGCTCACCAGCGGCGATCAGCGCGGTATTGACTTGCGACTCCAGCTCTTGATCAATCTGCTTGCCGTGCTGCTTGAGGACAGCGCGCAGCTGCTGCGCAGCGTTCGATGCGCCCTTGCCGTGGCCTTCGGCCGTGTGGGCCTGCAAGGCTTTCAAGGCTTCTTGCACGGCATGCTTGCCCCGCTTGGCTTCCTGTGGATCGACAGGGGGCTTGGCGGCTGCGGCACGGGCAGCGGCTTGTTCGGCTTCGGTGGGCAAGCCACGTCCGGCGCGGATTTCATCGGCCCAGACCGGCACGGTTGGCAGAGGTGCTTGTGCATCTTCTGCGGCAACCAAAGTCAGCTTGAGTGCGGATTGGAAAGCATCCCAGACCAACAGCAGCTGCGACTTGGACGCATCCAACATGGTGGGGTAACGCGCTTCCACACTGCCCCAGCTGGCATCGCCTTCCAGCACGGCTGCCTGGTCTTGCCAGTGCTGCACGTCGGTGGCCAATGCGGCTTCTGCGCCTTGCGCATCCTTGTAGGATTTGGTGGACAGCACTTCGACGCGCTGGGCCAGCAGCACGGCGGCCTCGCGCTGCACCTGCACGCGGTGCTGCAGGTCTTCAATGGTCTTGATGCGCTCGGCCAGCTGGATCTTCAGCGCAGCCAAAGGCTCCTTGGACAGCGGCGCACCTGCCTTGGCGGCATCACGCTGCCAGGCCAGTGCATCGGCAATGTTCAGCTTGGAGGCGCCCAGCAGCTTGCCGGCCTTGTCGGCCCATTCAGCAGCAATTGCTTCTTGGCCTTTGGCGCGGCGCAGCTCTTCCAGGCGCTCGCGGATGGCCTTGGCAGCACCCTTGTCACGGGCAGACAGCTCTTTGAAGACTTCCTGGAGCTGCTCGGCGCCAGGGTTGGTCGCCAGCCATTCGCGCACCTTGGCCGCACGCTCACCCGAGGTGGCCGCCGAAAAAGCGCCACCGGTGACACCATCGAGTGGATGGGGTGCAGCGGCCGCCTTGGCAGGTGCGGGGGTTGGCTCAGGGGTTTCGGGCGTCTTGTTGCGCGAGATAAAGGGGAACATGGAGTCAGTTCAGTCGTAAATACGGCCTGCATCGCAAAGCAACGCAGCCATTGGCACATAAAAAAGAGGGAGGCAGGGCTGGGCCTGCATCCAGGGTGCTATTTTGACCGGGTTTGGCAAGGACTCCAAGCACACCGGCATCGCTATAAGGTAATTCCCCAGCCACAGGGCCAAAAACAAAGGGCTGGTGCCCTGCGGCCCAGCCCTTCTGATGGTGCTTCCAGCGCTCAGAGCACCTGGCTCTCAGCGTGGCGCCAGGCTGAGCTCGGCATGCGGTGCCCAGTCCTTGTCCTCGCCAAAACCTTCGGTCTTGGCATTGCCCAGAAAGAGGCGCTCCAGCTTGACGCCCTTGCTGGCCAGGTAGTCGCGCACAGCCACGCCCCGGGCCAGCGCCAGCTCGCGCATGGCGTTGTCCGGCACGCTGATGCTGGTGAGCAGCAAGGTTTCCATCTCGGCAGTCGGGATGTCGGTGGCCATGCCCACCATGTTGCGCGGCTTTTGGATGTCCGCACGCTTGTACACATCCTTGAGCAGCGCGGGGTACTCGGCAGCGCTCACCTGCTGCACATCCTCGGGCTTGCCGCCAGCGCGCACTGCACTGCGGCGCTTTTGCGCCAGCACCAGGTCATCGATGCGCGCCTTGCGCCAGCCGTCCTTCTCGCGCTCCAGATCGGCCTGGCCGGCCACCGTCAGCTGCAGCGCTGGACGGTCTTCCAGCGCCTTGGCCACCTTGTTCAGGTTGTCCTTGCTGGCGGAATCGAGCAGCGCGCTGCCGGCGGCAAAAGGCACATGGCTGGCCTCACTGCCGCCACCAAAGGCGCCCGAGAGCAGTGCAAACGGTGAGGTGACGGCCTTCATGATCAGGTTGCCGATGACCTTGAAGATGATGGGCGCCAGACGGAACTGCGGATCGTTGAGGGAGCCGCTGATGGGCAGGTCCAGGTCGATCACGCCATTGCGGTCAGCCAGCAAGGCGACCGCCAGCTTGACGGGCAGGCTCGCCGGCGCGCCCTGCACCGCATCGCCGAAGGTCAGCTGGTTCAGCACCAGCTTGTTGCTGGCAGTCAGCAGGCCTTCCGGGGTCACGTCGTACTGCACATCCACGCTCATCTTGCCGCGCTCGATGCCATGGCCGGCGTACTTGATGCTGTAGGGCGTCAGCGGCGACAGCTCCAGATCGCGCACTTTGCCATGGATATTGAGCGCCAGCGGCTTGACCAGCGGGTTGAGTTGGCCGGTGATCTCCAGCGAAGCGGTGCCTTCGGCCTTGCCGCGCAGCTCCAGATCGGCCAGCTGCAAGCTGCCCGCCTTGGTCTCAGACGAGAACGCGCCCATGCGCCCGGCCAGCTCGGACAGATCCGCCGAGTAGTTGGGCCGCACAAAATGGTCGCTGAACTTGACCGAACCACCGGCCAAGGTGATAGGCCCCATGTCAATGACCGGGCCCGTAGCCGGCTCGGGGCTGGGGGCTGGCGCAGGCACAGCACCAGCGCTGGCCTGGGCACCCTCTGCCGCCGCAGGCGTAGCGGCCTCCGGCGCTGCCCCCGCGCTGGCACCCAAATCCTGCAAATTGAGCTTGCCGTTTTCCTGTACCACCAGGCGCGCATAGAAGTCCGTCAAGGCCGTCTCGCCCACCTGGACCTTCATGCGCTGGCCCGGCACCATGTCCAGGGCCAGGCCCCGCAGGCTCAGCAGTTTCCAGTTCAGCAGATCATCGCCCGCACCCATCAGCCCCATGCCCAGGGTTCCAGACCGCCCGGCCGCTGCAGCTCGGCGCTCGGCAGCCGCTGCGCCATCCGCGTCGCCCTCCTCATTGCTGGCAGAGGCTGGTGCAGCCACCAAAGGCCGCACGCGGACATCGTCCAGACCCGCATCCCCTTTCAGCCGCAGCACCGGCCCTTTGTCCGATTGGGCAAAGTCAACCGTTCCCCTGAAGCTGGCGTCCGCCCGCATCAGGCGCACCGGTAATACCGCAGCGGCATAGGGCTCAAACGCATGAACGGGCAACTGGCTCACATTCAGGCGGCCCGCCACGGCCAAGGGCAGCAAACCGACGGTTCCTTCATAAGCGACCCGGCCGGGCTCAGCCCGGCCGCTGCCGATGCGGCCTGAGACTTTGAGCGGCGAGGGCTTGGCCTTGCTGGCCAAAGGCGCAAAGTTGCGCAGCTCCATATCCCAACCCGTCAGCCGCGCGCTCACTTTGCGCGTTGTCGATTCATCCAGGAAGGCCACATTGGCACCCTTGATGGCCAGCAGGTCGAGTTGCACATCCCAGGGTTTGCTGGCGGCCGCACCTGCTTTGGGCTCGGGCGCAAGCTTGGACTCGGGCTTGCCACCGCTTTTGCCGGCTTGCGATGCGGCAAGCCAGTCTTCAAACATCATGCGGCCGTTTTTGCCGCGCGAAACGCCCAGTGTCGGCTCCAGCAATTGCACCGTGCCGAGCTTGACCGTCTGGGTGGCGGTGTCCATCATGCCATCCTTGATCAAAAGTTGGCGCAGCTCCAGCAGGTTGTTTTTGCCTTTCAGACCGATTGCCGGCCCATGGGGCGAGGCGCAATTGCTGGGGCTGTTGCACTGCAAGGCCACCTGGGACACTTGGAGCTCCGCCAGCTGAATCTTGAGCGCGGCACCATCGCGGCTCAGGTGCATCTGGCTGTCAATCGTGCCCATCACGCCGGGCTCAATCACCCCAGTGAGGTAGGAGGCGCCCAGTTGCAAAGGCAGGCCGGTGGTGGTCACGTCCACCTCGGCCATCTGGTCCGTCGCCTTGCCGGAAAACACCAGCCGGCCTGTCGACGGTACGCCTTGCGCGCCCGACAGCCCCGATTTGCCGGAGAAGCTGAACGGTTCTTGAAACGGCCAGGCCAGTTGCTGCGCCTCCAGGCTAAAGTCATCGAGCTGCACGCGCGCAGGCAAGGGCACGCTCTCGTCCAGCCACACCCCGCGCAAACGGCTCAGCTTGATCGCATCAATCTGCAGCGACCACGGCGTTTTGCTGTTGCTGGCGTTGGCAGGCGCTGGCGCCGCGCTGCTCTCCGTCTGCGGCGCAGCAGTGGGGTCTTGGCTCCCCACCGCATCGCTTTGGCGGCCAGGCAGTGGCTGGCCCTGGGCATCGAGCAGGCTCAGCTGGCCATTCTTGCCCCGCTTAAGGGACAGCTGCGCGCCATCCAGCGCCAGCTGCGAGATATGCACCTTGCCCAGCAGAGGCTGCACATCCGCCAGCTGCACATCGAGCCGCTCCCAGCCCAGCAATTCGCCGTTGGCCGCATCGTGCACCTGCACACCGGTGGCATGCACCTCGCCGCTCAGGCGCACCTGCGTTTTGTCCTGCTGCTCAAAGGCCAGTGCCAGGTCGGCATTGAGCACACCGGCAACCAGCTTGACAGGCAAGGACGCGGGGATATAGGCCAGGTAGGGCTGGAGGTCGAGGTCCTTGATCGCAAATTTGGCCTCGGCCTTGCGGTCGTCGGCAAAGGGCGTGGCCTCGGCACGGCTGGCAAACTGGCTGCCATTGAGTGCAAAGGCCAGCTGGGGCAGCACCTTGATCTCGCGCTTGGACTCGAGGTTGCTCAGAAACGGAATGCCCAGCTGCAGGTCCTTCAGCTCATGGGTCTGGCCCACCGTGTCGTCACGGAACTGCAGCTGGCCCTCTTTCAACTCGATGTTGTAGAGCGCAAAGTGCGCCGTCTTGCCGTCATCGGGCGGCGGCTCAGGGCTGCGCAGCTTTTGCAGTATGTCGTCAAAATCAAATGTGCCCGGCGCAGTCTGCGCAACACGCAGCACCGGCTTGTCGACCTGGATGGCATCGAGCACGGGCGCCAGCCGAAACACCGACTGGATATCGGCATCCACATAGATGCGCTCCACCGCCAGCATCGCCGCACTGTCCGCCTGGGGCCCGGCAATCTGCAAGTCGCGTAGCGTCAGCTCCAGAGACCAGGGCTTGAAGTCCACCGCCCCGATGTGGACCGCACGGCCCAGCTTTTCGGTGGCAAGCCTCTCACCCTGGGTGCGCAGCAGCCATGGCAATAACAGCCAGGACAAAGCCCACAGCAACAGCAGCGCCAGCAGGCACCAGCCCAGACGGCGTAGCCAGCGCAGGCCCAGGGCTTTTTTCTTGATGGTTTCTTGTGTTTCGCTCACGGCGACGATCCTCAGTCAGAGTCAATACGGCCCAATGCATAAGGCCCCACTGCAGGGACGGCGGCGACGGCCTGTTGCCCAGCGTGGCAGCGGCCTGGCGCGTCCATGAGGCCATTGTGCACAAATACGCCGCTGCAGCGGCGCTGACTTAGCACACAAAGGCGGCATCTGCGGCTGGTTCACAATCGTTGATGGCGGCGACGCCACAGTGCACCGCCCAAGGAGCGCTGGAACACTGCCTATATATATAGAGGGATGCACGGGGTTTCCATAGCGATGAGGCTGAAACCCCCAGGGTGATCAGCCCATCGCCATCGCTTTGACCGGCGCATGGCTCGCGACGATTCGCTGCATTGTCTTCGTTGTGCATCGCTACGGCAGGCCGGCAACGCTTGCCCTGCAGCGCATCCGCATCCGCATCCCTACTGCGCACGGGTCAGGGTTGTACCAAAGCGGGGCTCCCGCTTGGCGGCATCACCTCGATCAGCGCATCGCCCCCTCCAAGGCTTGCCCGCCAAGCCAGTACAAGACTGCTGGCTAGCGCAAAAATCCAACGGCATGGCAGTGATTTCTGGAAAAATACATTTATACCCAGGTAAAAATACCAAAAACCTGTACCGGAAGCGGGTTATTGGCATTTTTATCCTGGTTTTTATACAGTTTTTTGATGTTTACAAGCCCATCGACTCCTGCACAGATGACCGCTTGATGACGGAAACCACTCAGCCCAAAAGAGGACAGGGTTTTCTGCCCAAACTCCGCGCAGGACGGCATCTCACTTGTGGACGCGCTGCGCGGTGCTGGCGCCGCTTTTATGCCAGCAATGGTCTGAGGTGCAGATAAAAAAAGAGCGTTAAACGCATACGGCATTTGACAAAGATTCAGATTTCAGCTGTTCAACCTGCTGCATCGTTTTACAAAATACAGTTGATTCAGGCTATTCAGACCACCACAGCGCCGCGCAGCTGACGGACTCGGTTGGCACTTTTTCCGCCTTCCGGCCCGGCCTCGATCGCCTTGTCGGCCCCATCTGCAAACGCCGATGCCCGGTCTTGCTATACACGTTTTCTTATTACTTTTTATTCTGATTTTGCAAATCAATAGTGTTGACTGATTATTAAGCAAGCTTCTAGAATTCACCCCATCGCATTGATTGCTGATTTTTTAGTCAACACCCCTCACGGTGTTTTGATCGTAGCCCCTGACACGCAAGAGCGTGCTTGAAACGACAAAGGGCCGTCTGCAACGCAGACAGCCTGCCGGTGACCGCACAGGACAGTGCGGCTCCACCCTGCCAGACCCCAGCCCGGTGCACTATCCGCCGGGCTATTGGAGGTGGCGGGACTTAGAAAGGAAAAATCCCTATGACGGCTCCCGCGCAAGTGGATGCCGGTGTGCGCTCATTGAGCGCCACCATCAGTCGTGGTCTGATGACCATGGCGCACAACAGTTTTGCTTTGATTGGTCTGGTGGTGGCGTTCTGCGCCCTCACCCTGGTGTCGCGTGATGATCTGCGCCATGCCGGAGAGGCGCAGCTGCGCAGCTGGCTGCAGGCCCGCACCCATGCCACCCCGGCACACGAGCTGGCAGGCACGGAGGCAGACGGCTCGGCGAGCGATGACGCCGCCATGGTCGCGGCCGTTGACCGCGCCACGGCCAGCAATCCCCAGCAGCTGCCCCGCAACCAGGCAGCTGTCGCTTACTGGCTGGCCAAGAAGTACCGGGTTGCGCCCGAGCCACTGGCGGTCTTGGTGTCTGAAGCCTACCTGGTCGGCAAGGAAACCAAGCTGGACCCCACCCTGATCCTCGCGATCATGGCCGTCGAGTCCAGCTTCAACCCCTTTGCCCAAAGCTCGGTCGGTGCCCAGGGCCTGATGCAGGTGATGACCAAGATCCACACGGACAAGTACGAGAATTTCGGCGGCCACTTTGCGGCCTTCGATCCGGTTACCAATCTGCGCGTGGGCGTCAAAGTGCTGCAAGAGTGCATTGAACGGGCTGGCTCGCTCGAAGGTGGGCTCAAATACTATGTGGGCGCTGCCAACCTGCCGACCGACGGAGGCTATGCCGCCAAGGTGATGGCCGAGCACTTCCGCATCAAGCAAGTGGCCGATGGCCGTGGCAACGCACCCAAGGCGCCTATCGCGCCGGCAGCCAAGCCTTCGTTGTCTGCCAAGGCAGAAGCACCCGCAGCTGCAGATGCCATGGCCGACAAGGCCAAGGCGGCCAGCAACAGCGCAGCGGCTGGTGTTGCGGAGACCGTTGCCCTGGTCAACAAGCCAATCTCGCTCCCGGCTGCCGCAAAAGCCGATGCCAGCACGGTGGCCATGGGCTCCTGACCGCCGCCTGGTCTTGGCTCCTTCCGGCGCAAGCACCCATCTGGGTGCTTTTTTCTTTTTCGCCAGGCATTGACCAACCCGCGCGATAGACCCATTGCCCCAGCCCGCTGTGGCCTCGGCTACACTAGCCGGGTACGCGACTGGCGATAGACATCTGTATCACCGGATTGTTGACGTGGAATGCAGGCCCAGCCTGCAGCAACCACCGGGGAGCGTACCGTGCAGTGCCTGGGCGAGCTATTCGCCCCTGGCACCCGCCACGTGTTAGCCGTGCGCCTGGGCAGCCCCTGTTTTTGCCATCTTTGCTGGCAGGCAGGGCTCACTCCTGACTCCAACGACCGCCATGTACCAACGCAACATCCTTGTCGAACAGACCGACGCAGAACTCTTTGCGGCTATCCAGGCCGAAAACCAGCGCCAAGAGCAGCACATCGAGCTGATCGCCAGCGAAAACTATGCCTCCCCTGCCGTGATGTGGGCCCAGGGCACCCAGCTGACCAACAAGTACGCCGAAGGCTACCCGGGCAAGCGCTACTACGGTGGCTGCGAATTTGTCGATATCGCCGAAAAACTGGCCATCGACCGCGTCAAGCAACTGTTCGGCGCCGATGCCGCCAACGTGCAGCCCCATTGCGGCGCCTCTGCTAACGAAGCCGTCTTCCTGGCCTTCTTGAAGCCCGGCGACACCATCATGGGCATGAGCCTGGCCGAAGGCGGTCACCTCACCCATGGCATGCCGCTGAACATCTCCGGCAAGTGGTTCAACGTGGTCTCCTACGGCCTCAACGAGAAGGAAGAGCTGGACTACGACGCCATGGAAAAGAAGGCGCACGAGACCAAGCCCAAGCTGATCATCGCTGGCGCATCCGCTTACTCGCTGGAGATCGACTTCGCCCGCTTTGCCAAGGTGGCCAAGGACGTGGGCGCGATCTTCATGGTGGACATGGCCCACTATGCAGGCCTGATTGCCGCTGGTGAGTACCCCAACCCCGTGCCCCACGCCGACATCGTGACCACCACCACCCACAAGAGCCTGCGCGGCCCCCGTGGCGGCGTGATCCTGATGAAGGCCGAGCACGAAAAGGCCATCAACTCGGCCGTGTTCCCCGGCCTGCAAGGCGGCCCGCTGATGCACGTGATCGCGGCCAAGGCCGTGGCCTTCAAGGAAGCGCTGACGCCTGAGTTCAAGACCTACGCCCAGCAAGTCAAGGCCAATGCCCGCATCGTGGCCCAGACCTTGACCGAGCGCGGCCTGCGTATCATCTCCGGCGGCACCCAAAGCCATTTGATGCTGGTGGACCTGCGCGCCAAGGGCATCACCGGCAAGGAAGCCGAAGCCGTGCTGGGCGCTGCCCACATGACGATCAACAAGAACTCCATCCCCAACGACCCGGAAAAGCCGATGGTCACCAGCGGCATACGTATCGGTACGCCCGCGATGACCACCCGTGGTTTCAAGGACGAAGAGGCGCGTCTGACCGCCAACCTGATCGCCGATGTGCTGGACAACCCGCGTGACGAGGCCAATATTGCTGCCGTGCGCGCCAAGGTCAACGCCCTGACCGCCCGCTTCCCCGTCTACCGTTGATCTGAACAGCACCTGCGCCTATGAAATGCCCCTTCTGCAGCCATCCCGACACCCAGGTGGTGGAGACCCGTGTTGCAGAAGACGGCGGCTTTGTACGGCGCAGGCGTCAGTGCGGCCATTGCGAAAAGCGCTTTACCACCTATGAGCGGCCCGAGGTCAGCCTGCCTGTCATCGTCAAAAAGGACGGCAGGCGCATCGACTACGACCGCAGCAAGCTGCGCGGCTCGTTCAGCCTGGCGCTGAGAAAGCGCCCGGTCAGCATTGACAATGTGGATATGGCGCTTGAGCATGTTGAGGACAAACTCCGCACCTTGGGTGCCCGCGAGGTGCAGACCCACCTGATTGGCGAGCTGGTCATGGCCGCGCTGCAAAAGTTGGACAAGGTGGCCTATATCCGCTACGCCAGCGTGTACCGCAGCTTCGAGGACATTGACCAGTTCAAGTCCATCGTCGACGAGGTGACGACCCCGCCGCCCGAACCCAAGAAAGACAGCGCCCGTAAAAAGGACTGAGCCACAAAAAATGCGAACCCCAGGGTTCGCATTTTTGTTGCTGCGCTTGCTACAGCCCGCGCAGACCGCAGATCTGCGCAGCCGCCTCGGCGTTACGGCGCCTCGGCCGCAATCGGTGCCACGCTCAGCACCACATCGCTGTTCTGGGCGCGGTGGCGCAAGGCATGGTCCATCAGCACCATGGCCAGCAAGGCCTCAGCAATCGGTGCCGCGCGGATGCCCACGCAGGGGTCATGCCGGCCCTTGGTGATCACTTCGGTGCTCTTGCCTTCGGTATCGATCGACTCGCGGGGGCTGATGATCGAGCTGGTGGGCTTGATGGCGATGCGGATCTCGATATCTTGCCCGGTGCTGATGCCGCCCAGAATGCCGCCAGCATTGTTACTGCGAAAGCCTTGGGGGCTGAGCGAATCGCCATGCGTGGTGCCGCGCTGGCCCACGCTGTCAAAACCGGCGCCAATCTCCACGGCCTTGACGGCATTGAGGCCCATCATCGCGTAAGCGATATCGGCGTCCAGCTTGTCATACAGTGGCTCGCCCAGACCAACTGGCACGCCGCTGGCCTGCACCCGGATCAGCGCGCCGCAGGAATCCCCCGCCTTGCGCAGCGCATCCATATAGTCTTCATAGCGGGTAACGTCGGCCACCGGCGCAAAAAACGGGTTGTTGGGCACATGCGCCCAGTCCTCAAACGGCAGGGCCACCTCGCCCACCTGCAGCATGCAGGCGCGGAACTCGGTGCCAAACTTTTCTTTCAGCCACTTCTTGGCCACCGCACCAGCGGCCACCGTGGGCGCCGTCAGCCGGGCTGAAGAACGGCCACCGCCACGCGGATCGCGGATGCCGTACTTGTGCCAGTAGGCATAGTCGGCATGGCCGGGGCGAAAGCTCTGCGCAATATTGGAGTAATCCTTGCTGCGCTGGTCGGTATTGCGGATCAGCAGCGCAATCGGCGTGCCCGTGGTCTTGCCCTCGTAGACACCGGAGAGAATCTCCACGCTGTCGGGCTCATTGCGCTGGGTGACAAACTTGCTGGTGCCGGGGCGTCGGCGGTCCAAGTCCTGCTGGATATCTGCCTCGCTCAACGCCATGCCCGGTGGGCAGCCGTCAATCACGCAGCCAATCGCCGGGCCATGGGATTCGCCAAAGTTGGTAACAGTAAATAGGGTGCCGAAGGTATTGCCGCTCATAGCCCCGCATTATCACTGATGCCAGTACCCCGCGCAGCCCCGCAGGGCTCACCAGCAGGGCTGGTCGCCACCGGGCGGTTGCCCGGCATGGGGCCAGCCACTGGGCAGGCCCTGCAGCACACCGCTGTGTCGCACCGCCTGCAAGTGCCCAAAACCGGTGTCCAGCGCTTCTAGATAGGCGGCGCCCGGCACGCCGCCTTGCGCTGGCGCAGCAGGCACCGGCCTTTGCCCCATGGCCTGCAGCCACTGTGCCACCCGCGCCAGCGACACCTGCACATGCCAGCTACCGCCCACGCTCGCCTGGCGGTACAGCGCGGCCTGGATGCCAAAGGCCAGCAAAAAGCCCGCGCTGTAATCAAGAATCTGCAGCGGCAGCGCCCGCAGCCCTTGGCTGCCAAAAGCCTGGCCCTCAGCCCAGTTGATGCCGCAGACCGTCTGCACCAGCGAATCAAAGCCGCGCCGGTCGGCCCAAGGGCCGCTGCGCCCATAGGCGGACAGGCTGGCATACACGATGCCGGGGCGCAGCCGGACGGCGGACTGCGGATCCAGGCCCAGCGCATCCAGCGCGCCCGGCCGGTAGCCCTGCAGCAGTACATGGGCCTGGCCCAGCAAAGCTGCCATCTGCGATTGCCCTTCCGTTGATTTCAGATCCAGCAAAGCCGAACGCTTGCCCCGGCTCAGATCGGCAATGGCCTCGATATTGGGCAGGCCCGGCCCATTGAGCATCAACACATCGGCCCCCTGCGCCGCCAAGCTGCGCGCCGCTACGGGCCCGGCCAAAATGCGGGTCAGGTCCAGCACGCGCAGGCCATTCAGGGGCCGTGGCTGAGTGGGCTCTGGCCAATCACGGGGCGCTGCGGGGCTGTCGCGGTCCAATTGCGTGATGGACACCAAGGGCTGCGCTGCCACCGCCACGTTTTGCGGATGCGCCAGCCAGGCCTGCGGGCTGCGCGCCGCTGCCACCACCAGGCCCAGTGCTGCGGCCCGGTCCTCCACCACCTGCGCCGTCCAGCCTTGTAGCGCGTCTGCCACCTGCTGCCGGGTGGTGGTAGCCCCGGTGGGCAGCCCCAGCAAGCGCAGCACGCCATCGCGGTGGTGCTCAAAATTGGCATGGATGCGCAGCCAGCCCGGCGCACCCAGATCGGCACCACAGGCATACAGGCCCGAGATGGGCGCCCACAAGTTCGGCTGCTGGCCATCAAGGCTGAAATAGCCGCTGCACTCGGCCAGCACATGGCCCACATCCATGGCCACTTGGGGCATGGCCTGGTGCTGGCGGCGCTGGTAAATCAGCGCGCTCACCAGGCTGCTAGCCGCGACGGCAGCCGGTGCGGCAACATCCAGGCAAAAACTCGATGGGTAAGCAGCGCCGTCGCCACTGAGCGCCAAGCGGCCCCCATTCAAAGCCAAGGGGGGCAGGCCGGCCTGCTGCCAGAGCGTTTGCACGGCATCGCGTATGGCGGCATGCAGCAGGCCATGGGCTGGATCGGGGTTGTAGTTGGTGGTGGTAGCGGGCAAAGCCTTCTCCAGGTTGGGACTGAACTGCTGCCATTGCAAGCCTGTCTGCGCCAGCGGTCAATCTTGATTGGCCGGGTACACATGCAAGGCCGCCCGCACTGCAGTAGCATGGCCCATGGACCGCGCCCCACCAGCCCCAGCCCCCTCCAGCCACCATGACAGCCCCTGGCTTGACAGCCAGCAAGCCGCTGCGCTGCTGGGCGTGCAGCGCGCCAGTCTCTACGCCTATGTCAGCCGGGGCCTGCTGCGGGCACATACGCAGCCGGGCCAGCGCGGCCATGTCTATGCCCGCATCGATGTGCAGCGCCTGGCGCGCCAGCGGCAAACCGTGCGCAACCCTGCAAGACTGGCCCGCTCAACCCTGGACTGGGGCACGCCTGTGCTGTATTCGGCCATCACCCAGGTCGCAGGCGGCCAGCTGTACTACCGCGGCCGCAACGCCCTGCAATGGGCGCAGCATGCGGGGCTGGAGGAAACCGCCGCACTGCTGCTGGGCCAAGAGCCCAGCCCCGCGCCGCACACCCGCGAGGCGGACGCAGCCCCTGAACCGGTAGCCGCAGCGCATCGGGCCAGGCAGCCATCGGCCCCGCTGCCCCCGGCCGCGCGAGCACTCAGCGCCTGGCACAACCTGCCGGCCGGGGAGCCAGACGCACATGACCCCAGCTGGCCAACGCAGTTGCTGCAACAGATGCGCTGGGTGCTGACCGGCCTGCCGGCCGATGCGGCAGCGGCAACCCAAGCCGGGCAGCGCATGCCGGTTCATGTGCAACTGGCCACTGCCTGGCAACTGGATGTGGCAGGCCAACACACCGTGCGCCAAGCCTTGGTGCTCTGCGCTGACCATGAACTCAATGCCTCCAGCTTTGCGGCGCGGGTGGTGGCCTCAACGGGCGCCAGCCTCCATGCCTGCCTGGGCGCAGGCTTGGCGGCACTGACAGGACCGCTGCACGGGGGGATGACGGCGGTCATCGACCAGCACTGGGACGAGTGGCATGCAGCGCCGCAAGCCAGCGCCGCACTGCCCGTATCGCTGGGCCAGCTGCTGGCCGACACCCGTACCAGCGGCAGCCCGCATTACTGCGCCGGCTTTGGCCATCCGCTCTACCCAGCAGGCGACCCGCGCAGCCAGCGGCTGCTGAGCCTGCTGGCACACGACCCCCATCGCAGCAGCCTGCTGGATTCCGTCCACCGCCACACGGGCCTGCATCCCAGCCTGGACTATGCGCTGGTCGCCATCCAGCGCAGCCTGGGTCTGCCGGCAGGCGCGGCCTTTGTACTGTTTGCACTGGGCCGCACGGCAGGCTGGCTGGCCCACGCGCTGGAGCAGCGCCAAAGCGGCCAGCTGATCCGCCCCCGGGCCCACTACGTAGGCCTGCCTGCAGAGTCGGAGCAACAGGCCAAGGACAGCGCCGCAGCCAGCGACACGCTCGGCGCCCTTCCCGGGCGCATCATCCGCTTTTGATGCCAGCCTTGGTGGCTGCGCACTGTGGGCTTGCAGCAGGCGTAAAAAAGCGGCCTCTCGGGCCGCTGGTTGGGCGGATGACCGGCTTGCACGCCAAGCTGCGCCGGTCAGGCACTCAATCCGATTCGCCGTCCACCGGCCAATCGCGGATATAGGCCTTGAGCATCTTGTTCTCGAAGTTCTGGCTGTCAACGACGGCCTTGGCCACGTCGTAGAAGCTGATCACGCCCATCAGCATTTTCTTGTCCATCACCGGCATGTAACGGGCATGGCGGTCCAGCATCATGCGGCGCACCTCGTCCATGTCGGTTTCCATCGTGCAGGTGAGCGGTGCATCGTCCATCACGCTGCGCACCAGGACATTGCCTGCGGTGCCGCCGTTGTTGACGATGGCCACAATCACTTCGCGGAAGGTCAGCATGCCCACGATATCGCCGTGCTCCATCACCACCAGCGAGCCGATGTCTTTCTCGGCCATGGTCTGGATGGCATCGCCCAGCGGGTCGTTGACGCTGGCCGTGTAGAGGGTGTTGCCTTTGAGGCGGAGGATATCGCTGACTTTCATGGGTGTCTCCTTTTACCGTTCTCATCCACGCGGGTTGCGGCCCATTGAGGCCCTTTGTGGCCCGTTGCGTGCACACGCATCGGCGACAGGCCCCCCAGCGCAGGTCTGCTAAATATAGCCGACAATGCCCGTCCAGAACGACAACATCACGGAGATACGCCATGCCCGGCTATACCGATCCCGGCTTTGACACCCTGAGTCTGCACGCCGGCGCCCAGCCAGACCCTGCCACAGGGGCCCGCGCTGTCCCGATCCATCTGACCACCTCCTTCGTCTTCGAATCCAGCGACCACGCGGCCAGCCTTTTCAACCTGGAGCGACCCGGCCACGTCTACAGCCGCATCAGCAACCCCACCAATGCGGTGCTGGAGCAGCGCGTGTCGGCACTCGAAGGCGGCGTAGGCGCCATTGCCGTCGCCAGCGGCCAGGCCGCCCTGCACCTGTCGATTGCCACCTTGATGGGCGCGGGCAGCCATATCGTCGCCAGCACGGCGCTCTACGGCGGCAGCCAGAACCTGCTGCACTACACCCTGGCCCGGTTTGGCATCGAAACCACCTTTGTCAAACCCGGCGACATCGATGGCTGGCGCGCCGCCGTGCGGCCCAACACCAAGCTGTTTTTTGGCGAAACGGTCGGCAACCCGGGCCTCGACGTGCTGGACATCCCCACGGTCTCGGCCATCGCGCACGAGGCCGGCGTGCCCCTGCTGGTGGACTCCACCCTGACCTCGCCTTGGCTGATCAAGCCCTTTGAACACGGCGCCGATATCGTCTACCACTCGGCCACCAAGTTCCTCTCGGGCCACGGCACCGTCATCGGCGGCATCGTGGTTGATGGCGGCAGCTTTGACTGGGAAAAGTCCGGCCGCTTCCCTGAGCTGACCGAGCCCTATGACGGCTTTCACAACATGGTGTTCAGCGAGGAATCCACGACCGGCGCCTTCTTGCTGCGCGCCCGGCGCGAAGGCCTGCGCGACTTTGGCGCCTGCATGAGCCCGCACAGCGCCTGGCTGATCTTGCAAGGCATCGAAACCTTGCCGCTGCGCATGGAGCGCCATATGCGCAACACCGAAAAAGTGGTGCAGTTCCTGACCAGCCACCCCATGGTCAGCCGCGTGGGCCACCCTATGCTGGAGAGCCACCCCTCCCACGCGCTGGCGCAAAAACTGCTGCCGCGCGGCGCGGGCTCGGTGTTCAGTTTTGACATTGCCGGCAACCGCAACCAGGGCAAGAAGTTCATCGAGACGCTCAAGGTCTTCAGCCACCTGGCCAATGTGGGCGATTGCCGCTCCCTGGTCATCCACCCGGCCAGCACCACGCATTTCCGCATGCAAGACGACGCCCTGCTGCAAGCGGGCATCAGCCAGGGCACCATCCGCCTGTCCATCGGCCTCGAAGATGCCGAGGACCTGATCGATGACTTGAAGCGCGCGCTCAAGGCCGCAGAGAAGGCCGCATGATGGAGATCCGCGCCTTCGCATCACCAGATACGCCAGCAGTGATCCAGCTCTGGCAGGACTGCGGCCTCTACCGCCCCTGGAACGATCCGCACAAGGACATAGCGCGCAAGCTCAGCGTCTCGCCCGAGCTGTTCTGGGTCGGTGTCGATGCCCAGGGCCAGGTGATGGCCAGCATCATGGTCGGCTACGACGGCCACCGCGGCTGGATCAACTACCTGGCCGTCCACCCCGCACAGCAACGCCAGGGCCATGCCCGGCAGCTGATGCAGCAGGCCGAAGCGGCGCTCACCGCACTCGGCTGCCCCAAGCTCAACTTGCAGGTGCGCAGCGGCAACGAGGCGGTGATCGCCTTCTACGAAAGCCTGGGTTACAGCAACGACCAGACCGTGAGCCTGGGCAAACGCCTGATTGCTGACATCTAGCCTCAGCCACACCATCGGAACACAGACATGCGAATCCAAGTTCAAGGTGCCGACCTTTATGCCTACACCGGCGGCAAAGCCTTCGATGCCGGCCAGCCAACGGCCCTCTTCATCCACGGCGTGCTCTGCGACCACAGCGTCTGGGCGCTGCAAAGCCGCTACCTGGCCAATCATGGCTGGAACGTGCTGGCCATTGACCTGCCTGGCCACTGCAAAAGCGGGGGCTCCGCGCCGCAAAGTGTGGAGGAAGCCGCCCAATTCATCGAGCAGCTCCTGAATGCGGCAGGCCTGCAACAGGCCGCGCTGATTGGCCACAGCTGGGGCAGCTTGATTGCCATGGAAGCAGCCGCGCGCTTGGGCGCGCGCATCAGCCATCTGGCCTTGGTGGGCACCGCTGCTCCGATGAAGGTTGCACCCGCCTTGCTGGACCAGGCCCTGCATGCCCCGGACCAGGCCATCCACCTGGTGCAAACCTTCTCGCGGGCCACCTTGGCGCCACCATCGGGCGCAGGCAGCTGGGTGTTTGGCGCCGGCATGGCCCTGGCCCGCAGGGTACAGGCCAGCAACCCGCACACCAACTTGCTGCACACCGGCTTTGTGGCCTGCGACCGCTACAGCAACGGCCCCCATGCGATGGCGGCCCTGGCCTGCCCGGTGCTGTTTGTGCTGGGCGAGCAAGACCAGATGACGCCGGCCAAGGCCGCTCGCAGCTTGGTGGATGCAGCCAAGGCTGCCGGCAAGCAGGTGCGCGTTGAGATGGTTCCCCACGGCCACAACCAGATGGCTGAATCACCTGATGCAACCCTGTTTGCCATCCACCGCTTTCTGAGCGCCCCGTAGCGGCTTGCCTGCCGTCGCTTACCTGTCGTCTCCGACCGAGGTGCTGGCCAGATTGGTCGCCTTTGCCTTTCCACAATTGCTTTTGTTTTTATAGCAGAAGATCAAGTATGTATCTCGCGTAATAAGGCGTAAGCCTCTGCTCAAAACGGCTACCCCGCTTTGTAAATGCGTTAGCCTATCTGTTCGGCCAATGGAGGCCGCATCGTTTCACCGCTACCAGGCGCGAACCGGATAGACAGGATTTATGCATTACACGGCCCTCCCCAGCTTGCTCAAACACTGCCAGGCACAGCCCTGGCATTTGTTGCGCCCCCGTCTGCAGATGGATGTGGACCGCTGGGCAGAGACCTGGGCCGACCGGTTGGCCAACCTGCATGAGTTTGCCAGCCATGGTTACTACGGCCTCGATGTGCAGGACCTGGATGCCGACAGCCAGCGTGCGGCACGCACCGGCTGGCGCCGGGCGGCAGTGCAGTCGCTGGCGCTGCTCGACCTGGCCTACAGCCGTGGCTTGCCCCCGCGCTCCATGGAAAGCCTGTTCGAACATGTATTGCACTGGTGCAATGAATACGCGGGCTTCCTGCGCAGTGATGCCGGCCTTGCAAGCCAGCTGCGCCAGCCCATCGATCCCGTCTCCAACAACTATCCGGCAGCGGTGCAACTGCTGGCCATGCCCGTATTGCTGGAGCGCCAGGAGCTGATCCCCGGCATTGTCGAGCGCCTGCTGGGCAACCGATGCGACTGCCTGCTCGACTACCTGAGCGCTGTCGCCTGCGACAAGGAAGAGGCCTCAGCCCAGGTGTTTTGCCCCAAGCCCTATGCCGATCTGATGGCCTTCTTCGAGCAAACGAAGCTGGGCACCGAGCCTTTGCAGCAGTACCTTGATACACATTACAGCAGCCAGCCCCATCCGGCACTTGCCGCCATTGGCCGGCTGATCGGCATCGGCGAGCAGCACCCACACTGGGCCTGGGAGGTCGCTGCACTGGTGGTGCTCTATGAGCTCGACGACAGCAGGCTGAGCGCCTACACCTGCTACCCCGCCGATATGGTGGCCCTGGCCCGCCAGCGCTTGGCCGTCAATGAGCTGAGCTTCGCCAGCCACTGAGCGGGGCGCGCACCATGCGGCTCTGCCACTCGGGAGGGTGCCCGGCTGGCCGTCCGATCTAGCGCATTAATTGCTGGCGCATCAACCCTCAAGCCTTGACCGGCGCCGCTTGCAGCCCATCGTCCTGGGCCTGGTCTAGCGCCTGCGCTTGCACATCGTCCTCAGGCGCATGCGCTTCATCGGGCAACCACTGGCGGCGTTCCAGCAGCGCAATCAAGGCCATCTGATCCAGACCGCTGTGCCACCACAGCGGCTCGGTCGCCTCGTTCCTGTCCAGCATCAGGGCAGCCACCAAGGGGGCCGCCAAGGTCTGGGCCGGCTCAATCAGCAGCACATAGCGCATGTCCTGCTGGCTCTCTGTCCTTCCGGTGGCGGACTGGCGTTCATCCACATCGACCACGGCACCCACCCAATCCAGCTGGCAGAGCACATCCAAGGCCCGGTGCAACTGCACATCCTCCACCTGCAGGCCCTTGGCCAGCTGGTGCAGGTACAGCCCCTTCTCGGGCTGGTAGCGCATCAGGTTGAGCGCGCGCAGGCATTCCAGTGCCAGCTGAAAATCCCAGCTCTGGGCCAGCGGCAAGCGCGCCACACCGGCCAGCAAGCTGGGCAGGTAGGCGGCGACCACCGCGCCCAGCAGCACAATCACCCAGGCCACATAAATCCAGATCAGCAAAATCGGCAAGGTGGCAAAGGTGCCGTAGATGGTCGAGTAGGTGGGCACATGCACCAGGTACAAGGTCAGCATTTTCTTGGCCACCTCGATGCCCACGGCCACAAAAAGGCCGCCGGCCAGTGCATCGCGCCAGCGCACATGGGTGTTGGGCACATAGCGGTACATGGCGGTCACGCCCGATGCCAGCAGCACAAACTCCAGCGAATCGAAGGCCAGACGGATGAGGTAAGGCAGCTCGCCAAATGCACTGCGCGAGGCCGCGACGACGGACGAGGTCAGCACCAAACTGGAGGCCAGCACCAGGGGACCCAGTGAGATGGCCGCCCAGTAAATCAGCACCCGCTGGCCCAGCGGCCGCAACTGGCGCACGCGCCAGATGTTGTTCAGGGTGCGGTCCATGGTCAAGATCAAGGCCAGTGCCGTCACCAGCAAAAAGCTCAGGCCCGCCAGGCCCAGGCGGCTGGCCTTGGAGGCAAACTGCGTGATGTAGCCCAGCACCTGGCTGGCAATGCTGCTGGGGATCAGGCTCTCGATCAGCCAGCGCTGCAACTGCGCCTCGACCGTGGCAAACATCGGGAAGGCGGTGAGCAAGGCCAGCGCGACGGTGAAAAAAGGCACCAGGGCCAGCATGGTGGTAAAGGTCAGGCTGCTGGCCGTCAGGCCCAGGCGGTCCTCACCATAGCGTGTGCGCAAGGTATTGGCGGTATTGCGCCAAGGGAACGCAGCCAATTGCTGCCACCACAGCGCCCATCCCTGGCGCGGTTGCACCTGCAAAGATGCCGCGTTTTTCTCATCACTTACGTACATACCGATATGATGCCATTGCCATGCCACCCTCCACCCCTGAACACGCGGCAAATCTGCCTGATTTGGTAACGCCTGCCCCAGCAAACGCCGCCGCGCAAGCGACGCGCTGGCTGGCTGTCTTTTCGTTGATGGCCCTGGTGCTGCTGTGCCTGGCCTGGGAGCTGTGGCTGGCGCCCTTGCGGCCGGGTGGTTCCTGGCTGGTGCTCAAGGCCTTGCCGCTGTGCATTCCGCTGGCCGGTCTGCTCAAACACCGCATGTACACCTACCGCTGGCTCAGTCTGCTGGTGTGGCTGTATTTTGTCGAAGGCGTGGTGCGCGCCTGGGGCGATGCGCCGCCCAGCCGCTGGTGCGCGCTGGCCGAGATCGCGCTGTGCCTGCTGCTGTTCGCGGCCTGCGTCATGCACATCCGGGGCCGCCAGCGGGCCGTTGCCCCGGTGCCCACGCCGGCCAGCTAGATTCCATTTTTTATTTTCTATTGCAGAGACATCCAATGACCGACCTGATTGCGAGCTTGCGCCAGATTGTGGGCGATGCCCATGTGCTTACCGATGGCGACCTGACGGCCTATGAGCAGGACTGGCGCCGCCGCGTCCACGGCAAGGCGCTGGCGGTGGTGCGCCCCGCCAATACCGCGCAAGTGGCCGCCGTCGTCAAGGCCTGTGCGGCCCATGGCACCTCCATCGTTCCCCAGGGCGGCAACACAGGCCTGGTGGTGGGCTCCACGCCCGACACCTCGGGCCAGCAAGTCGTGCTGAACCTGGGCCGCATGCAGGCCATCCGCGCGATCGACAAGGACAACCTGACCGTCACCGTTGAGGCCGGCTGCATTCTGCAAACCCTGCAAGAGCGTTGCGAAGGCCAGGGCTATCTGTTCCCGCTGTCGTTGGCGGCCGAAGGCAGCTGCACCATCGGCGGCAACCTGGGCACCAATGCGGGCGGCACCCAGGTCGTGCGCTATGGCAACACCCGTGAACTCTGCCTGGGCTTGGAAGTAGTCAACGCCCAGGGCGACGTCTGGGAAGGCCTCAAAGGCCTGCGCAAGGACAACACCGGCTACGACCTGCGCAACCTGTTCATCGGCAGCGAAGGCACCCTGGGCGTGATCACCGCCGCGACGATGAAGATCTACCCCATGCCCGCCAGCCAGCTCACCGCCTGGGCAGCACTGCCGTCGTTCGATGCCGCCGTGCGACTGCTGGCACTGGCGCACCAGTACCTGGGCGCGGGCCTGACCGGCTTTGAGGTGATGAACCGCTTTGCACTGACCCTGGTGGACAAGCACATGCCCCAGCTGCGTGTGCCCTTTATCGACAACCCCGCCTTCCCCTACGCCGTGGTGCTGGAGAACTCCGACAGCGAATCCGAGGAACATGCCCGCAGCCGCTTCGAGGCGCTGATGGAAGCCGCGTTTGAACAAGAAATCGTGCTGGACGCCGTCGTTGCCGAGAACCTGGGCCAGGCCCACAACCTCTGGCATATCCGCGAAAGCATTCCGCTCGCCCAGGTCGAGGAAGGCCTCAATATCAAGCACGACATCTCCGTGCCCATCTCCCGAATCCCTGAGTTTGTCGAGCACGCCACCCAGGTGCTGAACGACAAGGTGCCGGGCATGCGCCTGGTCAATTTCGGCCACCTGGGCGACGGCAATCTGCACTTCAATGTGCAGGCCCCCGAGGGTGTGGATGCCAAGCAGTTCCTCGACGAGCGTGAGCACGAGGTCAACCACATCGTCTACGACGCGGTCGCTGCCTTTGGCGGCTCCATCTCGGCCGAGCACGGCATCGGCACGCTCAAGGTCGACACCTTGCCGCAGTACCAGTCGCCCGTGGCCCTGTCGATGATGCGTGCCGTCAAGGCCGCGCTGGACCCGCAGAACATCATGAACCCGCATGCCATGATCACACGCGGCTAAAAGCCAAGCGCCAAAACAAAACAGGGCGGCATCTCGATGAGGTGCCGCCCTGTTTTTTTCAGGAAACCATTACGACGCAGGCGTGCCCACCGCGTTGCTGATCATCTGGTTCACATCCTTGGGCCAGGAAAACGCTGCGCCCGGGTCTTGCACCACGCGCGGCTGGCCATCCTGCAGCCACCAGATACGCATGGTGTTGCTCTTGGCGTCCAGCGCCACCGCAGCGGCATTCTGCCCGCCATCGTGCTGGCGGTTGCCGGTGATGTAGTAAACGGAGCCCTGCTTGCTCAGCGGCCCAGTAACCTGCATGTTCTGCATGAAGGCCGACTCGTGCTCGCCCAGCAAGTGCTGCATGCGCGCGGCCATCACGCCCTGCTTCAAAAACGCGGCCTCATGCGGGTACTGGCCCACCTGGGCCTGCAGCTGGTTCCAGGCCTGCTGGCCGCTGCGATCTGCGCCAGCGGGGTTGGTCTGGCAACCGGCCAGCGCCAGCGCCGCAGCCGCGCCCAGGGCCAGGCCCCATTTTCTCGTCATCATCCACATAAGCATCCTTGTTAGCGTTTGCAGCGCCCTCTCCTGCGCCAAGCAAACTGTCGCTGTCCCGCCGCCCACCCCCGCTTGCCGCCGCATTGCGCGGTCGGCCCCGGTGGGCCCGGGCGCCAAAGCCGACACCCTACACCAATTTTCGGGCAGCACGGGCGGCCGCTGGCATCATCCATGGTCGCTTATCCTTACGGCCCGCGCGACAAGCGCAGCCGTCGTACAGTAGGCCCTTTGGGCCTCGCCCCCTGCCCCGCTGGCGCTGCGCAGGGGCCAGGTCGCATTCTCGATCAAGCCAGAAGAACATGAAGCAATACCTCCAACTCGTCCAGAACATCCTGGACCAAGGCTCCTGGCAGTCCAACCGCACAGGCATACGCACGCTCAGCATGCCCGGCGCCATGCTCAAGTTTGACCTGCAGCAAGGCTTTCCGGCAGTCACCACCAAGAAGCTGGCCTTCAAATCCGCCATCGGCGAGATGGTAGGTTTTCTGCGCGCAGCACGCAGCGCGGCGGATTTCCGGGCACTGGGCTGCAAAGTCTGGGACCAAAACGCCAATGAAAACCAGGCCTGGCTGGCCAACCCCTACCGCCTGGCGGCCGACGACCTGGGCCCCGTCTACGGCGTGCAATGGCGCCAGTGGCCGGCCTACAAGGTCATTGACCTGGCCCAGCCCCAGAGCCAGGCCCAAATCGCTGATGCGCTCGCCAAGGGCTACACCCAGATCGGTGAGGTGAACGACGACAACAAGCGCCAGATCGTGCTCTACAAGGCCATCGATCAGCTGCGCCAATGTCTGGACACCATCATGAACGACCCAGGCAGCCGTCGCATCCTGTTCCACGGCTGGAACTGGGCCCAGCTCGAAGAAATGGCCCTGCCCCCTTGCCACCTGCTCTACCAGTTCCTGGTCGACCAAAGCAAGCGCGAGATCTCGCTGTGCCTCTATATCCGCAGCAATGATGTGGGCCTAGGCACCCCCTTCAACCTGACCGAAGGCGCTGCACTGCTGCACCTGATGGGGCGCCTGAGCGGCTACACCCCGCGCTGGTTCACCTACTTTATCGGTGATGCCCACATCTACGAAAACCACCTGGACATGCTGCAAGAGCAGCTCAAGCGCGAGCCCTTTGAGGCCCCCAAACTGGTGCTCTCCGACCGCATCCCCGACTACGCAGTCACCGGCCAATACGCGCCCGAATGGCTGGAGAAGGTAGAGCCCTCGGACTTCTGGCTGGAAGGCTACCAGCACCATGCGCCATTGACGGCGCCGATGGCCGTCTAAGCACACACGCCCGCAATTGCGGGCGTTTGCTTTACCCCCCGCAGCGCGCCTTCAGCTCTTCAAACGACGCCCGCTTTTGCTTGCGGATCGGCAGTGGCAGCGCAATCGATTCGGCCTCGATCTGCATGGTCTTCATGCGCTCCGGGTCGGGGCAATCGGCGGGGCGGGGCTCGGGCGCATCGGCCTGGGGAGCCGAAGCCGATGGTGGCGCAGCCACGGGCGGGCTGCTGGTCACAGGCCGGCTGTTTTCCCGGGGGTTCACGCCCTGGCTGGATGGCGTCAGCGTGATCGTCTCCCCCTTCTGGCCCGCTGCACAGGGCTCGTCCTGAAAGCTGGTGCGGCCCTGGGCGTCGACACATTTGTTGATGGCCCAGGCCGGTGCGCTCAAGAGCGATGCTGCAGCCAGCAATCCGGCAACGAAGGGGTATCGGGCGTAGCGCATGGGGCAGTCCAAAGGGTGGCCAAAAGCCCATTATGCGGCAGCGCTGCTGCCGCGCCCTGGCACCGCTCAGACCCATGCGTCCTTGGCTTGAGAGCAGCGCCTGCAGCGGCTCAGCTCAGCGCTTGCCATCTCCCCGCGCGCGAGGCGATCCCCCTGCGCAAGCACTCGATCGCGCTATAATCCGCCCGTCGAAAAAGGCAGACTTGGTTTGGTAAGCCCAAGTCCTTCCGCACGGAAGCGCTGACTCTGCCCACGCATGGGTCCCCACGACGAACTTGCGGCACATCTCAATGTGCCTTTCAGTTCGTCCCAGGGGTTCTCAAGACAAAGAATCACTCCGGCCGAACGGTCACCGAGAGAGGACATGTCCATGCCTACGATCCCCCATTACGACGTCATCATTGTTGGTGCAGGCCCCGTTGGCCTGCTGCTCAGTTGCGAGCTGCGGCTCGCCCATTGCTCCGTGCTGGTGCTGGAGCAAGCCTCCGACCCACACTCGCCCCTCAAGCAAGCGCCTTTTGGCATTCGCGGCCTCAACATCCCCTCGCTGGAGGCGCTGCAGCGCCGGGGTTTGTTGGACGCCGTCACTACCCCGGTGCACAGCGACAGCGCTCCATCCGCTTCGCGCCCCCACTGGATGCAACATGCACGCCGGCCCGGCGGGCACTTTGCAGGTATCCCCTTTTTCCAGGACCAGATCGACACCGCAGGTTGGCCCTACCGGCTGCCCAGCCCAGCCAGCGAAACCATGCCCACCACGATGGAGCGCCTTGAATCGGTACTGGCATTGCGTGCTGCAGAACTGGGCGTAGAGGTGCGCCGTGGAGTTCGTGTGACCGACGTTGTGCAGTCAGAAGAAGGCGTACAAGTGCAAGCCGGTGATGCGCGCCTGGAGTGCCGCTGGCTGGTGGGCTGCGATGGCGGCCGCAGCCAAGTCCGCAAGGCGGCAGGGTTTGCATTTGACGGCACCGATCCCGAGTTCACCGGCTACTCGGTAGAAGCCCAACTGGAGAACAGCACCGCGCTCACTCCCGGCCGCCATTACACGGCTACGGGCATGTACACCTTCCAGCCACCCGGCACGATTGCGATGGTCGATTTTGATGGCGGCGCGTTCCACGGAACCGCCCCCATCACTGCTGCGCATGTGCAAACGGTGCTGCGCCGGGTCAGCGGTACCGAGGCCACCATCCAATCGCTGCAACTTGCATCCACCTGGACCGACCGCGCCCGCCAGGCAACCCGCTACCGCAACGGCCGCGTGCTGCTGGCGGGAGATGCCGCCCATATCCACTCACCGTTGGGCGGCCAGGGCCTTAACCTCGGCATTGGCGATGCGATGAACCTGGGCTGGAAGCTGGCCGCCACCCTCCGTGGCGATGCCCCACCCGACCTGCTGGACAGCTACACCACCGAGCGCCACCCTGTCGGCGCCCAGGTGCTGGACTGGTCCCGCGCCCAGGTGGCCCTCATGCGGCCCAGCCCCGCCACGCGCGCCCTCGCCAACATCGTGCGCGACCTGGTCGACACCCGCGACGGCGCCACCTACTTCGCCGACCGCATCTGGGGCGCTACCCTGCGCTACGACCTGGGCGACCTCCACCCCTTGGTGGGCCGCAGCGCTCCAGACTTTGCGCTGGCGGATGGCTCGACCCTCGCGAGCCATCTGCAGACCGGCAAGGGGCTGCTGCTGGACTTTGATACCGCTGCGCCGTTGCGCGACTTGGCCATGGGATGGAAGGGCCGGCTTCGCTATATGGCCAGCAGCGCCAATGATGCGTTGGGACTGACATCGCTGCTGATCCGCCCGGACGGCATCGTCGCCTGGGTGGGTGACGGTGTAGCGCAGCAGGAGCAAGTCGCAGAGGCTATTCAGCGGTGGTTTGGTACAGCGATACAGGGCCAATGAGCTTGCCGCAAATGGGGCCTCAATCTGCCTCGGGCCAAAACATCTTTCTGACCTTGTCGTTGAAGTAAGGCAGCATCAGCGTCAAACCTCCCGAGGCATTGGCCAAAAAGTCCAGCACCTGGGCCCAGGAAGACTCCACGGACAACCAGTTGTTGCCAACGATAAACAACAGTCCGCATGCCGTCGTGACCAGATTGAGCGTAGGCGCCCAAGGGCGAAAGCGCATGCAGCCATAAAAACCGGCGGTCCAGCCCAGGATGATGAGGCACAGCAGCACGACCATTTCCGCCTCCAGCGCCATCGGGTACCGCAGCGGATGTTGCGAGGACAGCAGCTCGGTCCTGAAATCCATGCGAATGGAGAGCACTAAAAGGAGGACGGAGGCTATAACGAGCAGCCGGTAGCGGTTTTTGGTCATGGGGTCTCAATGTTGAGCGTACTTATAGAGGGCATGCATTTTTAATCCATTGCAGCGCCTGGCTAGCGCCACGCATGTCGAATGATGCATCGACGGCGTCTACAGAGATCACCAGCTTGTTCGACGCCATGGCTTTGGCAAACGCAGCACCCTCCAAAGTCAGCACCCCAAAATTTCGGATGATGCCAGCGGCTTCATTCAAAGGCTAGGAGAGATGAACTGCGTCAAAAGTGATCTGCAGGGATCCGCCTGAAGAGACCGAATTCATCGGCACTCCCGCAACCGTCAACGACGCGTCTTTGAGCGTCATCGCCTCACCTACATGCCTGGCTGCACAGGTCTGCTCTCCTGTCACCAGATCCAGGGTACGCATCAGCGTCCACCAACCCACTGTTTCAAGCGGCTCCGTGGGCGCCGCGTAGGTGCCTTGCCCAAAGATGGCGATCAAAATTGCGATGCCCATTCGCCCCATATCAACTCCTGCGTCGTCCAAGACATCGGCCATTGTGAATGATAGGAAGTCCGGCCACTGCCCAGCACCAGCCGTTTGGGTGCCGCACAAGAACCCACTTTTGCAGGCATGCCGAGCCCTCGTCCCCCAAGGCAAAGGCAGTAGAATGGCCCGCACTTGTTCGCAAAGAAGCCGGTGACAATCCGGCACGGTCGCGCCACTGTATCGCTGCCGCAGGCCCTGGGCATAGCTCCCAAGCCTGCGCTGCCAAGTCAGACCTTTGTGCCAAGCCATCCCCGAACCAGCTCTCACCGGCATCAGGCCCGCTGGTTTGCCTAGGACGCGCTTTTCCTGGAGTTCCCATGCAGACACCTGCCTTCAGCCGCCACTTGGCGCTGCCCTCCCGCCCTGGTTCCTTGCACGCAGGCATGGCCTTTCCGTTGGCGGGGGCCTGCCGCTAGTCGGTGCGCACTTGCCCGCCGGCCCCCTCCCCGCATCCCCTTTGTTTCAGACTGCCGAGCGCACAGCGCCAGCCCGGCCCAGCCCCTGGCTTGCCCGGCAGCCTCTCCCCTCTTTCTTTGGAGACATCCACCATGAGCACCAGCAAAAAGATTCCAGCCACCATCGTCACCGGCTTTTTGGGCAGCGGCAAAACCACCTTACTGCGCCATATCCTGTCCAACGCCAATGGCCGCCGCATTGCAGTGATCGTCAACGAGTTTGGCGAGCTGGGCATTGATGGCGAGATTCTGCGTGGTTGCGGCATTGGCTGCGACGACGAGAACGGCGAGCAAGCCGGCCAACTGTATGAGCTGGCCAATGGCTGCATGTGCTGCACCGTGCAGGAAGAGTTCTACCCCGTGATGCGCAAGCTCATCGAGCGCCGTGGCGATATCGACCACATCCTCATCGAGACCAGTGGCCTGGCCCTGCCCAAGCCCCTGGTGCAGGCCTTCAATTGGCCCGAGATCAAGAACGCCTGCACGGTCGATGCGGTGATCACCGTGGTCGATGTGCCAGCCGCCGCAGCTGGCCAGTTTGCCGCCAACCCCGCCGCTGTCGATCTGCAGCGCAAGCAAGACCCCAACCTCGACCATGAATCGCCCCTGCACGAGCTGTTTGAAGACCAGCTCGTCTCCGCCGATCTGGTGGTGCTGACCAAGCTCGACCAGGCCAGCGCCGCCGACCGCGCGGCTGTCGAAGCGCTGGTGCGCGAAGACATTCCTGCCCAGGTCAAGATCGTCGCGGCAGACCATGGCCGCATTGACCTGGATGTGGTGCTGGGCCTGTCCAGCGCATCAGAAGAAAGCATTGAGTCGCGCAAGGGCCACCATGAGCACGAAGCCGGCCATGTGCATGACGAGCACGACCATGACGATTTTGACTCGGTGGTCGTGCATCTGGGCGAGGTGGAACGCGAAGCGCTGCTGGCCCAGTTGGCCGAGATCGTCACCCAGCAAACCGTCTACCGCATCAAGGGTTTTGTGGCCCTGCCCGGCAAGCCGATGCGCCTGGTGGTGCATGGCGTGGGCAAGCGCTTTGACAGCTACTTTGACCGCCCATGGCGCGCCGATGAAAAGCGCGCAAGCCACCTGGTCTTTATCGGCCATGATTTGGACGAGGCCGCCATCCGCGCCCAACTCGCTGCCAGCCCAGTCGGAGCGCTCTGATGCATTTGCTCGCGGTCCAGCCCGGTGGTTTTGTCGACGACGAGGCCTTTGTCTCCAGCCTGGGCCAAAGCCCGGCCGACATCGTGATCCTGAGCGCCGCAGACACCACCTTGGCCCTGCTCGCTCAAGCCTATGAGCAGCTGCGGGCCGGCATGGATGGCGAGCAACTGCCCAGCGTGCGACTGGCCAATCTGATGTACCTGCGCCAGCCCGCATCGGTCGATCTGTACGCCGACGAGGTGCTGCAGCATGCCAAGCTCATCATCATCGACCACCTGGGCGGCGAGAGCTACTGGCCCTATGGCACCGAGCGCGTCATGGCACTGTGCCGGGCCAACAAGATCGCGCTGGCCATGTTCTCGGGCGACAGCAGCGAGGATTTGAACCTGCTGCAAAAAAGCACCGTCCCCCAGCAAGACTGCCGCACCCTGTGGCGCTACCTGCGCGAAGGCGGCCTGGCCAATGCGCGCGAGCTGTTCCGCTTTGTCTGGCACGGCCTCTTGGGCGGCCCGCATGCGGCGCTGCCCCCGCGCCCACTGCCAGCAGTAGCCGTTTACCACCCCAGCAGTGATCAGGCCACGGTTGCCACCTGGCAGCAACCCGGCCCGCTGCAGTGGCAGCCCGGCGCACCGGTGGTGATGCTGCTGTTCTACAAGGCACATCTGCAGTCCGGCAACACGCAGGTGTTTGCTGACCTGTGCCAGGCGCTGCTGGCCAAGGGCATGAACCCACTGCCGCTAGCTTTGCAATCCCTCAAGGATGCTGGCTGCCTGGCAGCATTGCAGGCGCTCTGCGCCAGCGAAGGGGTGGCGTTGATCCTCAACACCACCGCCTTTTCTCAATCGTCGCTCGACACCCCCGGCGACCATGCACTGGCCGGCGATATCCCCGTGCTGCAGCTCATCCTGTCGGGCAGCAACGAGCAGACCTGGCTGGACAGCACCCACGGCCTGCAGCCGCGCGACATCGCCATGCATGTAGCGATGCCCGAGGTTGATGGCCGCATCATCACGCGGGCCATCAGCTTCAAGGGCCTGTCGCACCGCAGCGATGCCACCCAATCGGACGTCGTGCAGTACCAGGCCCACCCCGAGCGCATGGGCTTTGTCGTGGAGTTGGCCCAGCGCTGGTGCCAGCTACGCCGCAAACCCAATGCCGACAAGCGCCTGGCCTTGGTGCTGGCCAACTACCCCAGCAGCGAAGGGCGCATTGGCAATGGCGTGGGGCTCGATACGCCCGCCTCCGTGATCGAGATCCTGCGGACGCTGGCGGCGGAAGGTTATGCCGTCGATGCGATGCCCGCCGACAGCCAGGCGCTGATGGACTTGCTGCAGCAAGGCATCACCAATGCGCCAGACTCCTGGGCCACGCGCGCCGCCTGGCAAAGCCTGAGCCTGGCCGACTACCTGCAGTACTTTGGCACCCTGCCCGCCGAAAACCAGCAAGCCATCACCGAGCGCTGGGGCCCCCCCGCGCAAGACCCGATGCTGCGCGAAGGCCGCTTTATGGTGGCCGGCCTGCGCCTGGGCCATATCTTTGTGGGGGTGCAGCCGGCGCGGGGCTACCAGCTCGATGCGCTGGCCGCCTACCATGACCCCGACCTGGTTCCGCCGCACTACTACCTGGCCTTCTACCACTGGCTGCGCAGCCACTGGCAGGCCGATGCCATGGTGCATGTGGGCAAGCACGGCAACCTCGAATGGCTGCCCGGCAAGAGCGTGGCGCTGTCGGCCAACTGCTGGCCCGATCTGGTGTTGGGCCCCCTGCCCCACCTCTACCCCTTTATCGTCAATGATCCCGGCGAAGGCACGCAGGCCAAGCGCCGCGCCCAGGCCGTCATCATTGACCACCTGATGCCGCCGCTCACCCGCGCCGAAAGCTACGGGCCCACGCGCGATCTGGAGCGCATGGTGGACGAGTACTACGACGCCGCCACCCTCGACCACAAGCGCGCACAAATCCTGCGCCAGCAAATCCTTGCCCACATCGTGCAGCACGACCTGCACCAGGACCTGGGCCTGCAAGCCCCCGGCAGCGATGAGGAAGAGCAGCAGCTGCTCAACCGCACCGATGCCTACCTGTGTGAGCTGAAAGAAAGCCAGATCCGCGACGGCCTGCATATCTTCGGCGTCTCGCCCGCCGGCCGGCTGGAGACCGACACCTTGCTCGCCTTGGCACGCCACCCCGTCGGTGGCGGCAAGGGCGCCAACCAAAGCCTGGTGCGCGCCATGGCCCGCGATCTGGGCCTGGACTTTGACCCGTTGGATGCCGACTGGGCCGCTGCCTGGACGGGCCCGCGCCCCGCCTTGCTGCAGGACCTGACTGACCAAGCCTGGCGCCACCACGGCGACACCCGCGAGCGCCTGGAGCTGCTGGCCTTGCAAATACTGGCACCCGGCGCAACCCTGCCGCCAGCGCTGGCAGACCTTACTGACGGCCATACCCAAGCAGTGCTGGCACGTGTGCAGCAGGATCTGCGCCCCCGCCTGGCCGCCTGCGGCCCGCAAGAGCTGCTGCAGCTGATGCGCGGCCTGGCAGGCCGCTTTGTGCCCGCAGGCCCCAGCGGCGCGCCCACGCGCGGCCGGCCCGATGTGCTGCCCACCGGCCGCAACTTTTTCTCGGTCGATACGCGCGCCATCCCCACGCAAACCAGCTGGGGCATAGGCTTCAAATCCGCGCAGCTGCTGGTCGAGCGCTACACGCAAGAGCATGGCGAATACCCCGTCACCATAGGCCTGTCTGTGTGGGGCACGGCAACGATGCGCACCGGCGGCGACGATATCTCGCAGGCCTTTGCGCTGATGGGCGTGCGCCCCACCTGGGCCGATGGCAGCTGGCGGGTCAGTGATTTTGAGGTGCTGCCGCTGCATGTGCTGGGGCGGCCCCGGGTCGATGTGACTTTGCGCGTCTCGGGCTTTTTCCGGGATGCGTTCAGCAATGTGATTCGCCTGTTTGACGCCGCCGTGCAAAAGGTAGCGGCGCTCGACGACGAAGACGCCGCGCAGAACCCCATCCGCGCCAGGGTGCTGGCGGAGGCAGCTCAGCTGCAGCAGCAAGGGCTGGATGCCAAGGAGGCGCGGCACCAGGCGGGCCTGCGCGTGTTTGGCGCCAAGCCCGGCAGCTATGGCGCCGGCCTGCAGGGCCTGATCGACAGCGGCCAGTGGCAAAGCGACGAGGACCTGGCAACGGCCTACCGCAACTGGGGCGCCTATGCCTACGGCCAGCAGGACGAAGGCCGCAATGTGCCCGAGACCTTTGTGCGGCGCCTCTCAGAGATGCAGCTGGTGCTGCACAACCAGGACAACCGCGAGCACGACCTGCTCGACTCCGGCGACTACTACCAGTTCCAAGGTGGCATGGCCGCTGCCGTGCGCCACTACAGCGGCCAGCAGCCAGCCCTGTACTTTGGCGACCACAGCAACCCCGAGTCGCCGCGCATGCGCAGCCTGCAAGAAGAGATCAGCCGGGTCGTGCGCGCACGGGCCACCAACCCCAAGTGGATCGAGGGCGTGCAGCGCCATGGCTACAAGGGCGCGTTCGAGATTGCCGCCACCGTGGACTACCTCTTTGCCTTTGATGCCACAGCCCGCGTAGTGCGCGATGACCAGTACGCCCGCGTGACCGATGCCTTTGTCGCCGATGACACCACGCGCGCCTTTATGCAGCAGCACAATCCGCAGGCCTTCCACGGCATGTGTGAGCGCCTGCTCGAAGCCATACAGCGTGGCCTGTGGCAAGCGCCCGGCGACTACCCCCAATTGCTGGAGACCCATTTGCTCGAGACCGAACACCTGCTGGAGATGCGATGAGCACCGCCAACGATCTGCACTTTCCCTTCAGCGCCATTGAGGGCCAGGCTGCGCTGCAGCAGGCCTTGCTGCTGCTGGCGGTCGATCCGCAACTGGGCGGCGTGCTGGTGGAAGGCCCGCGCGGCACTGCCAAATCCACCAGCGCCCGCGCGCTGGCTGCGCTGCTGCCCAGCGGCCATTTTGTCAATCTGCCGCTGGGCACGACCGAGGAGCAACTGCAAGGCGCCCTGGATCTGGAAGCTGCCCTGCAATCGTCTGCCGTGCAGTTCCGCCCCGGCCTGCTGTCCCAGGCGCACCAGGGCATCTTGTATGTGGATGAGGTCAACCTGCTGCCCGATGGCCTGGTCGATCTGCTGCTCGATGTGAGCGCCAGCGGCACCAACCGCATTGAACGCGATGGCGTATCGCACCAGCATGCCGCGCGCATTGCGCTGATCGGCACGATGAACCCCGAAGAAGGCCAGCTGCGCCCGCAGCTGCTCGACCGCTTTGGCTTGTTTGTGCGCCTGCCCAATGTGCCCGATGTGGACACGCGCAAACGCATTGTGCGCGCCCGCATGGCCTTTGATGCGGACCCGGCCCAGTTCTGCGCCCGCCATGAACAGGCCCAAGCCCAGCTGCGCCAACAGATTGCCGCCGCGCGCGAACACCTGGCCCAGGTGGCCTGGCCCGAGGCCATCTTGGATGCCGTGGCGCAGCTGTGCCAGCAATCGGGCGCCGAAGGCGTGCGCGCCGACCTGGTGATGCTGCGCGCCGCGCGCGCCCAGGCGGCGCTGGCGGGCCATGCCGAGGTGAGCCTGGCCGATGTGCAGGCCGTGGCCGAGCTGGCACTGGCCCACCGCCGCAGTGCCGATGCCGCACAGTCGCCATCGGCTGCCGACCCAGCCAATGAGCCCCAGGATCAACAAGACCAACATCAACAACCGCAGCGGCAACAGCCAAACCAGGCACAAGCCAGCAATGCCGAAGCCGCCAGCAGCAGCAACCCCAACGCCGAGCGCAGCCAGCCCGATGGCTGGGGCGGCATGGCCGCACCGCGCCATACCGGTATCGAGCCGGTCAAAGCCGTAAGGCCCTTTACCGCAAAAAAAGCCTGACGCGCCCCAGCCTGGCCGGCAAGGCCAAGCTGGGGCGCGCGCAGAGCACGCAGCATACCGGCCGCCGGCTGGCAGCCCCTAGCCGCCGCATCGACTGGCCCCGCAGCCTGGCGGCCAAAGGGCAGGCCGCTTTGGCGCGCCCGCATCTGCGCTACCGCAAGCAGCCCGCCGGTGCGCAGCTGATGCACTGCGTGCTGCTCGATACCTCCGCCTCCATGCTGCGCGGCCAACAACTCGCCCGCGCCAAGGGCTACCTGCAGGCCCTGGCTGACCAGGCCTACCGCCAGCGCGACCGGCTCTGCGTGCTGGGCTTTAGCGGCGACAGCGCCTATGTGATCCAGGCAGGGGCCAAGGCCCAGGCCTTCAACGAAAGCTGGATTCGCCCCATTAGCGGCGGTGGCGGCAGCCCTTTGGCCAGCGCCATCACCTTGCTGGAGCGCCTGCTGCAGCGCGCCCGCCGCCAAGGCCCCGTGCAGGCCAGCGTCTGGCTGCTTACCGATGGCCGCTTTGCCGCCATGCCCGAACGCCCTACTTGCGCCGAGCACATCACCGTAGTGGGCTTTGACCAGGGCGGCCTGCCCTTGCAGCTGAGCCAGCGCCTGGCAGCGCGCTGGCAGGCCGATTGGGTGCCCGCATAAGCCAGCTGCCGCCGCCATCTGATGGCGGGCTTAAACGCTGGTCTGGCGCGCCACCGTTTCCACATCCAAGCGCGGTCCGGCACCCTGCTACGAGTAGGGAAATGCCCCGCGTAGTTGCCCCAAAGCAACATACATACACCCGCCACAAGTAGGTATTCACACTGGATCGCCGCTTTTTGGGCCGCAAGCGTTGCGATAGTGGCAGGATCTGCATCGCTTTTAAATACAATTCGTTCTCATTCCTAACACTAATCCCCTGGCCAACCACGCTGCGGCGCCCCTGACTGGCGCCGTTGTGCTGTGCCCGCCTCGTTTTTTGCTGCCTTCACCATGTCCGCATCTATCCGCACTTCGCGCAAGCCATTGGGCCCCCGCCCGGCCCTGAGCCAGATAACAGCAGCCATCCTGATCAGCCTGGCCCCGGCCACCAGCGCGCTGGCACAGACTGCAGCGGCCCCGGCACCCGATGACGAGCCGGTGGCAGAGAGCACCTTGGAGACCATCCAGGTCTCGGGCGACTTGCTGGGCAGCGGCCTGCAAAACCAACTCAAGACCTTTGCCGGTGCCCGTACCATCGTGGACAAGGACGTGATTCAAAACAGCGGTGCATCTAGCATTGGCGATGTGATGCGCCGCATCCCCGGCGTGCAAAGCAGCGACAACTCCGGCACCGCAGGCAGCGCGGTGTCGCTCAACATAGGGGTGCGCGGCTTGACCGGCCGCTACTCGCCCCGCTCTACCGTGCTGCTCGATGGCGTGCCGCTGGCCGTGGCGCCCTACGGCCAGCCGCAGCTGTCGTTTGCCCCGGTGAGCCTGGCCAATATCGAGTCCATCGATGTGGTGCGCAGCGGCGGCGCCGTGCGCTACGGCCCGCAAAACGTGGGCGGCATCATCAACTTCAACACCCGCGCCATCCCCACCAGCAAGGACATCACCGGCGACGTCAACGTGCGCTACAACGGCTTTGGCAAGGGGGGAGAGAGCAACACGCTTTACAGCACCTTCCTGGGCTCGCAGCTGGACAACGGCCTGGGCTGGGCGCTGCTGTACTCGGGCATGGCGGGCTCCGAATGGCGCAAGGACAGCGATGAGCGTTTGAACGACGTGGCGCTCAAGTTCCGCTATGCGCTGTCGGGCAGCTCCGAGGTCTACGGCAAGCTGTCGTACTACGATGTGCGCTCCAACACGCCTGGGGGCCTCACGGTAGCCCAGTACAACGCCAACCCCTTCCAGAACACCCGCCCCACCGACATGTGGGACGGCGAGCGCAAGGGCCTGGACCTGGGCTATATCAACACCCTCTCGGACACGCAGGAGTTCGAGATCCGCGCCTACTACAACGACAGCGCGCGCTCCAGCCGCCTGATCAACGCCGCGCAGACCCAGATCAACTACCAGCCGCGCAACTACCAGACCCTGGGCATCGAGCCGCGCTACACCCAGCGTTTTGCGCTGGGCAGCAGCACCCACGATGTGACCGTGGGCTACCGCTATATCCGCGAGCGCGGTGACGACAACAGCAGCTTGCAGAACGTGGCGACCGGCATTTTTGGCCCTACCACCTCGTTCGACAACGCCACCGATGCCCATGCCGGCTATATCGACGACCGCATCGCCATCGGCGCCTGGCGCATCACGCCCGGCGTGCGCTTTGAGCACATCAAATCCCAGCGCGATGACCTGAGCGGCGCGCAAAGCTTTGACACGCGCAACAACAAGTGGCTGCCCTCGGTCAGCGTGTCCTACCTAGTCAACCCGGCCTGGACCTTGTTTGCCAACTACACCACCTCGTTCGGCCCGGTGCAGAACATCCAGCTGAACTCGCAAACAGCGGCCAACCCGCTGCGGCCCGAAGTGGCCAAGACCAAGGAAATCGGCACCCGCTGGCAAGACAAGCAATGGCGTGCTGAGGCCACCGTGTTTGACCTGCGCTTTGACAACCAGATCCTGCAGACGCCCGGCGTCGTGCCCGTCACCTTTGCCAATATTGGCGCCACCAAGCACCAGGGCCTGGAACTGGCACTGGAGTACAGCTTTGACAAGGCCAGTGCCCTCGCCGGCACCACGGTGTATGGCAACTACACCTACACCAAGGCGATCCAGAAATCCGGCACCACCGCTGGGCTCGATGTGCCTTTCTACGCGCGCAACACCGACACCGTGGGTGTGCGCTATGAGCGCAATGCCTGGGGCTTCAACCTGTCGAGCACGCACCAGAGCAAGCAGTACTCGGACCTGGCCAACACCGAGGCCGAATCGGCCAATGCCAATGTGGGCCGCATCCCCGGCTTCCGTCTGTGGAACGCCCAGGTCAGCTGGAAGGTGCCGCAGTACAAGGGCAGCGAAATCATGGTCGGTGTGAACAACATCGCCGACCACCGCTACTACACCCGCAATGTCGACGGCAACCCCGGCCGCATGGTGGGCGCACCGCGCACCTTCTACGTCCAGGGCCGCTACGCGTTCTGATAACCCTGCCAAACAGCCACCGCATGACAAGACCCGCAGCCACCCGATGCGGGTCTTTTTTGCCGATGGCCCCGCTTGTTTTTTGACCTCTCCATGACCCATTTCCGCACCGCCGCCCTCCGCCCATTGACTTGCGTCAGCAGCATTGCGCTGGCCATCGCCGCCTGGCCCGCTGCCGCACAAACCGCAGCAGATGCCCCCGCCACCGCTGAAGCCCTGCTGCCCCAGGTCATCGTGCAAGAAAAAGCGCAGGAAGTGGGCTACCAGCCCAAGCGCGCCACCACCGCCACCCGCAGCGATGCGGCCTTGCGCGATGTGCCCCAGGCCATTGCCGTGGTGCCCGCCCAGGTGCTGCAAGACCAGCAGGTGCGTTCCATCGACGAGGCGCTCTACAACGTCAGCGGCATCACCCAGGCCAACACCCTGGGCGGCACGCAAGATGCAGTGATCAAGCGCGGCTTTGGCTTTAACCGCGATGGCTCCATCCTGCGCGATGGCATCCGCACCGTACTGGCGCGCAACCTCACCTTCACCACCGAGCGGGTCGAGGTGCTCAAGGGCCCCAGCTCGGTGCTCTACGGCACCATGGACCCGGGTGGCGTGATCAACATGGTCACCAAAAAGCCCCAGCTCAGCTTTGCCGGCCAGGTGGGCGCCTCGCTGTCGAGCTACGGCGGCGGCGGTGCCTCGGTCGATCTGACCGGCCCCATCGGCGAGCAAGGCCTGGCCTACCGCTTTATCGCCGACACCAGCGATGTTGACTACTGGCGCAACTTCGGCAAGAACCGCCAGACCGTCATCGCCCCGTCGCTGGCCTGGTATGGGCGCGACACCTATGTGCGCATGTCCTACGAGCACACCGATTACGAGCAGCCCTTTGACCGGGGCAGCGTGATCGATAGCCGCACTGGCCGCCCGGTGGCCACCGACCGCCGCCAGCGCTTTGACGAGGCCTACAACCGCACCCTGGGCGACTCGGACTTCTTCACCGTGCAGGCCCAGCACAGCCTCAATAGCCAGTGGAAGCTCAATGCCGCCTACAGCTACAACCGCAACCGCTATGACGACTACCAAGCCCGTCCGGTGTCGCTCAACCCTACCACCGGCATCCTCACGCGCCGCCCTGATGGAACGCGCGGCGCGCTGAGCCAGCAGCATGTGGGCCATATCAACCTAGAAGGCAAGCTGCAGGCGGGCGGCATGACGCACGAGATCCTGGCCGGCTTCGACGCCGAAGACAGCAACATCTTCCGCCGCGACATCATCCGGGGCAGCAACAGCGGCGGCTTCAATGTGTATGACCCGGTCTATGGCAAGCTGCCCAACGCAACCACGATCGACGAGGCGCAAAGCGCGCAGAGCGACAAGATCCGCCAGCAAGCGCTGTTTGCGCAGGATTCGATCCGCCTCTCGCCCCAATGGCTGCTGCAGCTGGCCGGGCGCTGGCAGCACTACGACCAGATCGCGGGCAAGGGCCGGCCCTTTGTGGTGGGCAGCGAATCGGACGGCAGCAAGTTCGTGCCGCGCGCCGGCCTGGTCTGGCAGCCCCATACAGAGTGGTCCATCTACGGCAGCTACAGCGAATCCTTCAAGCCCCAAAGCAGCATTGGCAATGTCATCGGCAGCCTGCCGCCCGAGACCGCCAAGGCCTGGGAGTTGGGCACCAAGTGGGAATCGCCGGCTGGCATCACCGCCACTGCCGCGCTCTACGACATCCGCAAGCGCAATGTGGTGGTGAATGAGACCATCGACGGCCAAAGCTATGCCCGCGCCGTGGGCGGTGCCCGCTCGCGCGGCCTGGAGCTCGATGCCGCCGGCCGCCTGGGCAAGCAGTGGCAGCTGATTGCCACCTATGCCTACACCGATGCGGCGGTGACCGACGACCCGCAATACCAGGACAACCGCCTGGCCAATGTGGCGCGCCACACCGCTTCGCTCTTTGCCGCTTATGATTTTGCCGCCAGCAGCAGTGGCCGCTGGCGTGCAGGCGCTGGCCTGCGCCATGTGGGCAGCCGCGCGGGTGATGCCGCCAACAGCTTCAACAACGCCGGCTACACCGTCGCCGACAGCTTTGTGAGCTGGGAGCGCCCCTGGAGCGGCCGCGTGGTCAAGCTGCAGCTCAACGTCAAGAACCTGTTCGACAAAAACTATGTCAGCTCCTCGGGCAGCCCCATCTATGTGTCGCTGGGTGAGCGCCGCCAGGCCGTGCTGCGTGCGGTGGTAGATTTTTAAGCGCTGGCAGTTCGACAAAATAAAAGACAACAAAGACAAGCATGTGGAGTTTTAAAAATATCTGGTTCCAGATCCATTGGCTAATCGGCATCACCGCAGGCACGGTGCTGATCGTCATTGGCCTCACGGGCGCCACCTATTCCTTCCAGGACGAGGTACTGGACTGGGCCAACCCGGGGACCGCTAGCGTGGCGGTACAACAAAGCCCGGCGCTGACCCCGCCCCAGCTGCTGGCCGCCGTGCGGGCAACGGGAGAGCAGCGCCGTATCGACCGCATCACCCTGTACGCCGAGCCCGGGCGCAGCGCGCAGCTGGCCTTAGCCCCTGAGAAGGGCGAGCGCCGGGGCCAGAGCGTCTACCTCAACCCCTACACCGGCGCCCAGTTGCCAGCACAAAGCGGCCGCGAGTTTTTTGAATGGAACGAGCGCCTGCACCGCTGGCTGCTGCTGCCACGCGACGATGGCAAGCCGATAACAGGCAGCCTCTCGCTGTGCCTGCTGCTGCTGTCGCTGTCAGGCCTGTACCTGCGCTGGCCTGCCAAGCCGCTGTCCTGGCGCAGCTGGCTCACCTTCAATGTGCGGCGCAAGGGCCGGCCTTTTTTGTGGGGCCTGCACTCGGTTGCTGGCACCTGGGTGCTGGTGGTCTATGTGATGCTGACCTTGACGGGCATGTACTGGGCTTTTGATGCGGTGCGCGCCCCGGTAGACCGCTGGATGGGCGCGCCCTCACGCGCAGCAGCCCGTGCCGAGCAATCCGCCGCACAAGAAGCCGCCCGCAAGGCGCCGCCGCTGCAGATCGAGCCGGCCACCCTGGAGCCCGCCTGGCAAGGCTTTACCCAATTGGCCAACGGCTGGCAGTTTGCGCAGATGCGCCTCCCCCAGCGCGCCGACCAGCCCGTGCAGTTCAGCTGGTGGGGCGCTGGTGCCCCGCATGACCGGGCACGCAACCAGCTCAGCCTCAGCCTGGACGGCAGCGTGCAGCGCGACGACCGCTTTGCCGACCTGCCCGCAGGCCGCCGCGCGCTGGCCGCCATCTACCCGCTGCACACCGGCACCTATTTTGGGATGACGGGCCGCATCATCGTCACCGTTGCGGCACTGATGATGCCGCTGTTTGCCATCACCGGCTGGCTGCTCTACCTAGAGCGCCGCCGCACATCGCGTGCCGCCGCCAAGGCCCAGCGCGCGTTGCTGGAAGGCGATGGCCCGCAGCCCAGCCCCGCCAGCGGTGCCAACACGGGCGCCAGCATTGCCGTGGTCTATGCCAGCCAGGCCGGCCATGCCCAGCAACTGGCCGTGCGCACCGTCGCCCGCCTGCGCAGCGCCGGCCTGGCCGCGCAGCTGCTGCCCGCCGCTCGCCTGGACATGGCCCAGCTGCAGCCGCAGCGCCAGCTGCTGTGGGTGGCCAGCACCTTTGGCGAGGGCCAACCACCCGACAGCGCCCGCCGCCTGGCGCGCCTGCTGCAGCAGGCCGAAGGCACGCCCTTGGCGCACCAACGCTTTGGCATGCTGGCCCTGGGTGACCGCCAGTACAGCCAGTTCTGCGGCTTTGGCCTGGCGCTGGCCGCGCAGCTGGAGCGCCTGGGGGCCCAGCCCGTGTTTGCCCCCATCACCATGGATGCTGAGGACGACAGCGCCTGGCAAGCCTGGCTGCAGGCGCTGGCCCAGCACTGGGGCGTGAACGCTGCCTCCGCCAACGCTGCCGTCAACACTACCGCCAGCGTGGCCGATTCCGATGCGCCCGATGCCGTCTTTGCGCCCGCCCAGCTGCACAGCCGCCACCACCTCAACCCCGGCAGCAGCGGCCAGCCGCTCTACCAGGTAGAGCTGGTTTTTGCGCCCGCGCAGGCGCTGCAGTGGCAGGCCGGTGGTTTGGTCGAGGTCAAGGCACAGCATGCGCCCGCCCAGGTCGATGCCTGGCTGCAGGCTAACCAGCTCGACGGCAGCGCCGCCGTGCAATGGCGTGGCAGCGCCAGCACCCTGCGCGATGCGCTCAGTGCCTCGGAGTTGCCCACGCTCTCGGCCCCAGCCGCATCCGCCCAGGCCGTGGCCGACCAGCTCCATCCGCTCGCCCCGCGCAGCTACTCGCTGGCATCCTTGCCCGCCGATGGCCGCATTCGCCTCTATGTACGCCAAACCCTGCGCGAGCAGGCAGGCGCCGCCCCACAGCTGGGCCTGGCCTCGGGCTGGCTCACGGCACATGCGGCGCTGGGCAGCAGCATCGCTGTGCGGCTGGTCGACAACCCCGGCTTTGCCCCGCTGGTGGGCGATGCGCGGCCCGCCATCTTTATGGGCAATGGCTCAGGCTATGCCGGCCTGCGCGGCCACCTGCGCCAGCGCATCGCCAACAGTCAGTTCGACAACTGGCTGATCTTTGGCGAACGCCGCCGCGCGCACGACTCCTATGCTGAAGACGAGGTCTGCGTCTGGCAGGCCCATGGCCAGATCGCGCGCGCCGACTACGCCTACTCTCGCGATGCCCGCGAGCAGGCCCCCGGCCAAGGCCCACACTGCTATGTGCAAGACGCCCTGCGCGCCGCCACCGAGCCGCTCAAGGCCTGGCTGGCCCGTGGCGCCGTCATCTACGTCTGCGGCAGCTATGAAGGCATGGCCACCGGTGTGGACCAGGCGCTGACCGAGCTGCTCGGGGAGGAAGGGCTGAACGCCTTGATCGACGAGGGGCGGTATCGGAGGGATGTGTACTGACATAAGATCGACGGCCCACTTAGCCTGCCAGGGCCGCTTTCGCCATGCACCCCTCCCCACCGCCTCTTGCCATTCGCCCGCTTGTCGAATCCGACTTGGAGGCGCTGCTCGCGCTGTACACCCATCTGCACCCCGCAGACGATGACCTGCCGCCGCTGCCCCAGGTGCAAGCCATCTGGCAGGGCTTGGTGGCCGACCCGCACAACCTCTACCTCGGCGGCTTTGCTGGCCCCCAGTTGGTCAGCAGCTGCGTGCTGCTGGTGATCCCCAATCTCACGCGGGGCTGCCGGTCCTATGCCTTGATCGAGAACGTCGTCACCCATGCCGGCTACCGCCAGCGGGGCTATGGCAAAGCCTTGCTGCATGCAGCCCTGAAGCACGCCTGGGCTGAAGGCTGCTACAAGGCCATGCTGATGACGGGTAGCAAGGACGAGGGCACCTTGCGCTTTTATGCCGAGGCCGGTTTTGATGGCCATGAAAAACAGGCCTTCGTTGCGCGACCTCTCGCATGAGGCAGACAGGCTCCAAGCGTCTGGCTGCCAAGGTCTTTGCGCTGGGCTTTATCGGGCTGACGGTGTACTGCTCGGCGGTCTATCTGTTGCTGCGGGATGTGTTGGGGCTGCCGATGGTGTTTGGCGGCCTCTACCGCATGTTCATGTACCACGCGCAACACCCCATCCAGTACATCGCTTTGTTTTGTGTGGTGTTTGCGGCGGGCTTGGCATCCATGCTGGGTTGCTGGCCAAGGGCACGACAGTGGCCTGCTTGGGTGCTGACAGCTCTGGTGCTGCTACTCACAGTGCTGCTGGGCTCCGCCTTGGGTGGCGCGCTGTGGTCGCTGCACGATATGCAGGCAGGCTTTTTTCCGCCCAGTGAGCGCCTTTGGCAGCATGTTGGCTGGGGCGTGGCGAGCGGCCTGCAGGTGGGTTGGCTGGTGCTGCTGCTGTCGCTGCCTTTCAATGTGCTGTGTCTCCCAGCGTTTTATGGCGCTGGCCGTTATGGGGTACAGCAGTTCCAGGGGCCGCGACACTAACGATTCTCTGCATAGCCCTCGCCAAGCGGGATCGATGCCTGGCAAGTGGCCGAATGCCACCTGTTTTACTTAAGATGTTCTGGACAGAGGTATGCGGCCTGTCAAAGAGCTTACCGATCTCGTGCAAGGTATCGCCGGCCTTCCAGCGATCCCACATCAGCGCTTTCTGAGCTTCGGTGTAGTAAATCCGCGGTCTTTGCTTCATACAAACACTCCTTCAGCCTTAGGCAGATATTGAATCGCCCCGGGTTTGAACTGCCGCCCAGAAGTCGAACAAGTTTTCACCCTAGGTACGCAAGCGTGCCGTACGTTGGGTGCAAGAGCATTGAGGCGAGTAGCCAATCACAACCGTCTCCCCGAGCGAGATGTACAGAGCCAACGCTGTACCTAGTCTGTCGCATCGGGACGGACGTTCGAGCAGTCCTTTTTCTTCTCATCGCCCTCGACGGGCATGATCAGGCAGCGGATTCTCGCGTCCTGCACGCCCACATAATTCTTCGAATGACTGACGCTTGTGGAACCATCAGGATAGCTCACCAGATAACGGTAACGGTCCTGCGGGACGGGCCGAGCAATGATGGGCTTGTCGTCATGCACCTTGAAAACCAGGTACATGCTGCCCGAGGCCGATGGATCAAAGGTCGGAGGGTTAATGAAACCGAGCGGCGCCAGCCGCAGCTCCTTTTCTGAAGCGTCGTCGTCCGTGATGATCACCGCGACGTATGGAAAAACCATTCTCACGTTGGGTGCGCGGATCGCGTCTTTCGCCTTCGCGAATTCAAAGCTGATCCGATTAGCCTTCACCTCCCTGCCTTTGACCAGCGGGTGCCGCGAGGTGTAGGTGAACGCGGTCTCCAGAGAGGTCAGCATCCACTGGCAAGGCCCGCCGCCATCAATAGCAAGATGGCCCTTGTACTGATCACCCGTTGGATCCTTGACGAGCTCCAGGTCCTCATAGTGGGAGGCCCGCATCATCGCAACACCGCTTTGCGACTGTCCGCCCACGCCATAGCTGCGGGGCTCCTTGCAGCGAGCCGAATCGTAGTGGAGCTTCACAGGCAGCGGCCTGGCACCTTCGGGAAGTGTCACCGCCAGCGTCAGCCAACGGGCGTCGGCGGCAGGACTTTGCGTGCGGTCGGCTTTCTGACTGGTATCGAGCGCTGATGCGCAGCCCGCTAGCAAGAAGCAGGCGGCGATAAGTTGGGTGCCCCATACGCGTTTCATGATGCTGGGCTGCGATTTAGCGATAGCTGCACTTTATCGCGCGCTTGACATCGCGCTTGTCGTGCTCCGCCTTGCGCTTGGCCAGGGCGATGTCGCATTTGCCGCAGCCATCCTTCCAGTGCAGGTTGATGGGCACAAGTGTATAGCCTGTTGGTTTTCAAACAGAAATAACCCAGCAACCCCTGCTGGTCAAGATTGCACCGGCCCTAACATGCAACAACGCCAAATGAAACTACTGCGCGATGACGCGGAAGGTCAGCGTGTAGTTGTGGCCATAGCTCGGCGCAGCAGCGCCTTCGGGGGCCTGTGCGCGGTGGCGCACCAAGGCCATGTAGATGCCGGGCTTGGCTGGGGCCCAGCTGATGTCGCCTTGCGCGTCGGTGCTTAGCTCATCGACGCTGTTCTGGCCTTGCAGGTCCATGGGCGAGCGATAGATGCTGACCTTTTGGTCTGCCAGCGGCTTGCCGTCAAAGTGCACCGCAAAGTTGAATTTCTCTGCGGCGAACAAGTCACTCGGGTGCGTGCTTGGCACGATCTCCAGCCCTTTGCCGTAAGGCTTGATGGGGGTGGGCGCGCCAGCGGTGACGTAGGCTTCGGAAACCGACAGCGACTGGTAATGCGACTTCATCACCCCCCCTTCGGGCATGATTTCCTTGGGGTCGCGCGCCACGGTCGTTTTGCCGTTCACTTCCCAGCTGCGAAAGATCGCACCCAGGCGCGGTCCGCTGGAGAGGCGATACGTGCCTTTTTCGTCGGGCAGCTTTTGCTCCGCCACCGTTCGGGTCTTGAACTGGTGCACTTCGCCAAAGGGCAGCACGGTGCCAGCGGGCGTGGTGAGGCTGAACGGCGTGGCGCCGAATTGGACCTCGGACAGGAACAGTTTTTCCGCAAAGCCCGCATCCACGCTGATGGTGGATTTGGGCTGCACATCAAACACGCTGGGCAGCAGAAAGGGCATATGGGCCTGGGCGACGTTCAGGCTGAACGTCGCTGCAAGCGCAGCAAACAGGTGGCGCGCTTGCATGGTTTACTGGCCCGCCATGTCAGCTGCGTTGACCACACCGTCGCCATTGCGGTCGGCGTTCTTGAAGGTCTTGTTCGCAATATCGATTTCTTCTTCGATGCTCAGCTTGCCATCCTTGTTGGTGTCGAGGATGTGGAAGCGCACATGGGCCTGCTTGATGCTGCCTTCGTACTGCTGGTCGGGCTTCTTGCCTGCGGCGGCGTACTGGGCCTTGAGGCGTCCTTCAAACTCGGCCACGTATTCGTCCTCGCTCAGCCAGCCATCCTTGTTGGTGTCGGCGGCGACGAAGCGCTGTTTGCGCAGGGTGTCGTATTCGTCCCGGGTAACGATGCCGTCGCGGTTGGCGTCATAGCTGCCGATGAAGGCATTGTGGCCGTGGCCGCCCACGGGGGTGGCCGGGCCCTTGGCCTCGGTCTTGGCAGCAGCGGCGGGGGCTGCGGTCTTGCTGTCGTTGCTGGCGCAGGCCGTCAGCAGCGCGGCGGCTGCGATTGCGGTCATGGCGGCGGAAAAGCGGTTCATGCTGGGGTCCTTTCGTGGTGGGAGAAAAGCTTAGAAATTGACGTTCAAAGAGACGGCGTAGGTGCGGCCAGGGTTGGTCAGCAGTTGGATGTCTCGCTGGTCCTTGGCCACGGCTGGCTGCAGGCTGCGGCTGCTGGCGTAATCCCAGTAGCGCTTGTCCGTCAGGTTGTAGATGCCGACGTTCAAGCGGGCGTTCTTGTTGATCTGCCAGTAGCCCGACAGATCGAACAGCGCATAGCCGGGCACGCGGAACTGCTCGATGCTGGAGTCGGCAATGTCGCTGCCGGCGTTGGTATAGCTTTCGCGGTTGGTGGCCTGGGCCTGCTTGCCGGCCACAAAGGTGCCGGTCATGTTCAAGCCCCAGGCGCGCATGGGCGCGTCATAGCCCACGCCGATAACGGCCTTGCGCGGCTGGACGGTATCCAGCGCCACATCCTTGTCACCCGCGTAGTTGGATTTGGAGGTGCCATGGGCCAGGCCCAGCGCCCAGGTCGAGTACAGGCCCTTGACGGCGGGTGCCCATTGGCCGTGCTCCAGGCGGGCGCTCATCTCCAGGCCGTAGATCGTCGCTTCGTCGCGGTTCTCGGCCTGGTAGATGGTGCCGATGTGCGCAGGTACATTGCTGAACTTGTCAGGCGCGCTGGCGCGGGTGTAGCGGGTGTAGCCTATGAAGTCCTTGTAGCGCGTGTAGAAGGTCGATGCATTGAACAGCACGCCGTCGGCGGGCGACCCCTTGACGCCCAGCTCAAAGGCGTTGCTGGTTTCTTGCTTGAGGTTGCTGTTGCCGATCAGTGCGTACTGGGCGGAGCCCGCGTAGTTCTGGTCCATGTTCCATGAGCCGAACACTTCCCCTGCGGTCGGTGCACGGCCACTGCGCTTGTACTGGGCGTAGGCCATGAACTTGGGCGTCAGCTCATAGGTCAGGCCCAGGCTCGGGCTCCAGATGGTGCTGCTGAGGTTGCTGTACAGCTTGGAGGCAGCGTCTTCGGTCAACGCGCCTTCGGCAAAATCACCCAGGTGCTTGGGTTCCACCTTGACCCGGTCAACGCGCAGCGCCGGGATCACGCCCAGGCGCTTGCCGCCCACATCAAAACCGATGTCATCCTGGATGAAGGCACCCAGGCGCAGGGTGTCGGTGTCGGGCTGCGGCTTCATGTAGCCTGGCACGTTCCAGGGGCGTTCCTGGCTCTGCGTCTGCGCGTTCAAGCCAAAGCTGATGCGGTGGCGGTCGATGCGCTTGTCGCCGGTGGTCGACATGCCCCAGGCCTTGGTCTTGTTTTGCGACAGGTTGCGCGTGACGGCGCCGCTCGCCAAGGTGGTGGTGTCGGTCACGTCTTCGGTATCGGTGTTCTGGAAGAACAGGCGCGTGTCCAGCTGATCGACAAAGGCGCTGGCAGGTGTCCACAGGTGCGACAGCTGCAGCGTGTTGCGGCTGGTGTCGCTGTCCTGCCTATTGTTTTGCGTGATGGTGCTGTTGTCACTGCTCCAGCCATAGAACTGGTTCTGGTTGCTGCGTCGGTACAGGTCGGCAGACAGCTCCAGGCGGTTCTCGGCATTGATCTGCAGACCGCCCTTCATCAGCAGTGCGTTGGAATGCCAGTCTTCCGGCGATGCCTTGATGCCCAGGGCGCTGTTGTTCTGCGTCTCCTTGCCATCGCGGCGCGAGAAGGCAATCAGGCCATCGAGGCTGCCAGATTTTCCCGCAGCGGTGATGCTTTCGTTCCAGGAATGGTCGGCCGAATCAAAGCCGAGCTTGCCGCCGAAATAGCTGGTATTGCCATTGCGCAAGAAGTCGCTGGCCGACTTGGTCTTGAAGCTGACAGCGCCGCCAATGCCGCCTGCTGCGCGCCTGGCGGTGGTGGTGCCCGACTGGATACCGACCGAGGAGAACATCTCGGGGTCGATAAAGTCGCGGCCAATGCCAAAGGTGTTGTTGCCGGCGCGGCTCACATAGGGGCGGGTGCTGGCATCGGGCATTTCAATGCCGTCCACATCCATGCCAATGCGGTTGCCTTCGATACCGCGAATGTTGTAGCCCGTGGTGCCCGAGCGGTCAAAGCTGCTGCGGTTGCGGCTGGTGCCCGATGCCGTGCCGGGGGCCGACACCAGGGGCTGGTAGCGCGAGATGTCCGCCATGCTGTTGGCTTTTTCCAGCTCCTCGCCGGAGATCACGGTGATGGTGCCGGGGGCCTTTTCTGCTTTGGCCTGCACCGTCACTTGCGGCATCGTCGATTCCGCCTGTGCCAGTTGCACAGCCTGGTCCGGGGCAGCCTGCTGCGCCAGCGCGCCGGCGGATACCAGCGCAGCCACGGCTGCGGCCAGGTAACGGGGTTGGAAAGTGGAAGTGGCGCGCGCAGAAATACGCTGCGCCTGGGAAGAGGTGCGAGAAGCCATTGGGTCCAGCCAGATAAAGCGAGAGGGATGAAAAGACTGCTGGCTACTGACCCGTGCTGCATGCGGATGATGCAGCCTGAAGGCATAGTGTTGTGTTTTGCTGGCGCCTGTAAAACGCGATTTTAAATGAAAATGATTATCATTTAAATAAAATGTTTAAAAATGTCTTTCTATTGCTACACGCGCCAAGATTCGAAGCCTTCACTGGATCGGCACTTTCTGTAAAGTGGGCGAACGGTAGCTCCGATGCCGACTCCGATCGCGCACCGTTCTTGGGTTTTTGTATGAATAAGCCTCTGTACACAAGACCAGTGTTCGTCCTTTGGATAAATTGCACTTAGGTCTGAACCTTCAAGAGTTTGCTACCAAGTTTGAACCTCATCATCGAGACCGATGCTTCCGAAACAACTGTGCGGCATATGTCAGTTGTATTGATTCTGTCAGCTCGCCAGTGCATCCGTTCGTCTAGGTAAGCGCTAGCTATATGTCACTCGCTTGGCACTGACAGGGGGTGACGATTTGTAGGCACTAGCTAAGGTGGTCCTATGGCGAACTCAGCCCAGTTTCCTATACAGAATCAATACACATCTCGCCGGTAACGCCCGGCATGCGCCAGCACATCCACCTCCGCGGAGCCCAGCACCTGGCGCAGCACGGCATCCACGCCCTGCGCCATGCCCTGCTGGCTGCCGCAGACATAGATCGCAGCGCCGCGCGCGACCCAGTCGCGCAGGCGCTGGGGCTGGCGCTGCAACAGCTGCTGCACATAGCAAGGGTCCGTCGCATCCCTTGACCAGGCGCGGTCCAGGCGTTCCAGTTGGCCGGCTGCGAGCCACTCTTGCAGTTGCGCATCCAGCAGCGCATCCTGGTCGGCACTGCGCTCGCCAAACACCAGCCACTGATCCGAGCGCCCCTGCGCAATGCGAGCGCGGATATGGCTACATAGGCCTGCCAGCCCGGTTCCATTGCCAATCAGCAGCAATGGGCGCTCGGCGTTGTCTCCCAATCTAAAACCGCTGTGCGCACGCAGCCGCATCGGCAACACATCGCCCAGCGCCATGCCCTCGCACAACCAGCCCGATGCCAGGCCGGGTGTGCCATCGGCGCGCATGCTTTGGCGCACCAGCAATTGCAGCTGGCCATCTTCGGGCACCGAGGCAATCGAATAATCTCGGCTGCGCTGCGGATCGGCGGGCACCGCCAGCGCAACCAGGTCACCCGATTCCCAGTGCGGCAAGGTGCCCGACTGCAGCTGCCAGTCAAGCAAGTACACTGGGCCGCCTTGGCTGCCGGGGTTCAACAGCCTCCGGCCGCGCAGCACCCAGGGCCGGGCAGGTTCCGGCTGGCTCCAGCCATCGCCGGCCTGGCCGGTCAGCGACTGCAGCAGCTCGGCCGTCTGGCCCTGCCAGGCCAGCAATGTCGTCTCATCGCCGTTGTCCATGCACAGCACATCGGCCTTGGCGCCCTGCACTTGCAGCCACTGCTGCACGCGCAGGCCAAAGGCGCAGAAGGCGGCGTATTCGCTGTCGCCCAGCGCCAGCACCTGGGCGCTATGCCCTGGCAGCGGCTGCGTGTGCTCGAGCACCTGGCGCACAAATGGCAGCGCATCGTCGGGCGCATCGCCCTCGCCGGTGGTGGACAGTATCCACAGGCTTTGCACGCAGGCCTGCAGGTCAGCCAGGCGCAGCGCTTGCACCGGCCGCAGCTTGACCGCGCAGCCGCCCGCATGCAGCACGCGCGCCGTCTCATGCGCCAGGGCCTCGGCCCGGCCCGTCTGGCTGGCATAGGCCACCAGCACCGGCGCACCCTGCTGCGTGCCCGCTTGCAGCGCCAGCTGCTCCTGGCGCTCGGCCCGGCGCTGGCGCCACAAGCGCCCGGCCACACCGGCGCACAAGAGCGTATATCCAGCCACCAAGGCGGCGGCACCTGCCATCCGCGCAGGGCTTGCTATCCAATCGATCATCACTGCATGCTGCCTGCAAAACGCTGCTGCCAGGCCGGCGTCATCCGGCGCAGGCCTTGCGGCTGCCCTGAATCGGGATGGGTGTGGAACACGGCCGCCACCTGCTGCTGCAGCGCAAACTGCCAACCGTCCTCGGGCCCCAGCACCGTGAGCACGGTGGCCAGCGCATCGGCATGCATGCATTCAGCGTGGTAGACGGTGACACTGGTCAGCGCATGGGCCACCGCTTGGCCCGTGCGCGGGTCCAAGCTGTGCGAAAAGCGCCGGCCCTCATGCATGAACACATGCCAGTGGTCGCCCGAGGTGGCCAGCGCGCCATCGACCAGCGGCACCGCCAAAGGCCCATCTGCTGCATCGCCAGCCACGCCGGCCACGGCCACGCGCCAAGGTTGGCCGCCGGGCTTGTGCCCCCAGGCCCGAATCTCTCCGCCAATCTCCAGCAGCGCATGCTGCCAGCCCGCCGCGCGCAGGCGCTCTGCTACCCAGTCCACCGCATAGCCCTTGGCGATGCCGCTCAGGTCCAGCTGCAGGCCGCCGGGCTGCAGCAAACGGCGCAGCTGCGGCTGCCACTGCAGGCGCTGGTGGCCACATACCTGCAGCGCGCGGTCAATAACGGCCTGCGCGGGCGGCTGTCCGCCGTGCGGCGCTTGCGGGTTCGCACGGGGGCCAAAGCCCCATAGCGACACCAGCGCGCCGATGGTCGGGTCATAGGCGCCATCGCAGGCGCGGGCCCAGTAGAGGGCCGCATCCAGCACCTGCGCCAACTCAGGAGGCAGCGCGTGCCAAGTACCCGCATCGGCGGCATTGAAGCGCGAGAGGCAGGAGTCCGCCTCCCAGTTGCTCATCTGCGCGATGACGCCATCCAGCGTTTGCTGCACCAGCGCCTGGACCGGCGCCAGCGGGGCGTAGTCGGGGTTGGCCAGGCGCAGCGACCAGGTGGTGCCCATCGTCGCGCCCTGCAGGCTGTGCAGGCCGCCGTGCTGCGCATGCTGCATCGCAGGCGCCCTCCAGGCTGCGGACGCAAAGGAGCGGCCGGCCAGCGCCGGGCTTGCCGGGGCCAGCTGGCCCTCCCCCCGGGCCTGGGCCTGGGGGATCTGCCAGATGCCGGCGCCATAGTGGATGCGCGGTGCCCTGCTCACAGCGGCTCCGCGTTCAGGCTGGCGCTTGTCCGTTGTGCTGGCACCCGCCACCGCGCCTTAAGGCAGCACTTCCAAGGTCGCGACATAGGCCAGGCGGCGTTCCTTGGCGATGGGGGTCGAGGTCTTGTCGTCCTTGACGTCGGCGTCCAGCCAGTACATGCCAGCGGTGGGGAACTTGACCTTGACCTGACCCTGGGCATCGGTCTTGAGCTTGATCTCGTTGACGGCATCGCGGTAGCGCTTGCCATCGGGCACCAGCACCACTTCAACATCGGCAGCCAGCTTGCCATCGACGTGGAAAGCAAAGGTGGCTTCCTCACCGGCGACCAGGTCGTTGGGGTGGGTGACCGGCACCAGCTCCAGGCCCTTGCCGCTCAAACGCAGCGGGCTGGGCTTGCCCATGGTCACAAAGGTTTCGATGCGGCTGATGCTTTCGGCCACGCGCACCTCCTTGGCATCGGCGGGGATCTGCTTGGCGATCTCTTCGGCGCTGCCACGCAGACGCTTCATCTGGCCAGCTGCATCCTTGTAGGAGCCCATAACACCGCTGTTGACGATGGCCAGCTGGTAGGTGCCAGCTTGCTCGGGCTTGAGGTCAAACACGCTGCGCAGCTCACCCTTGTGGGCGTTCTTGGGCTCCACCGTGCTGCCATCGGGCGCCGTGATCACCAGCTTGTCCAGCCCCAGCGGGCGGTGGTTGAAGAAGAACATGTCATTGGACACGGCAGCATCGACCGTGACCCAGTCCGCCTTGGACAGCACGGTGCTCGAAGGCTTCATCCAGACGCTGTGGGCCTGGGCACCGATGGCGGCACAGCCGAGCGCCAGCGCGGCGGCAATACGGGTGGCAGAAAACATGGGGACTCTCCTCAAAAATGTAGGTGTGTGGGATCAGGGCTTGAGTTCGAGCTTGATCTCGCCCAGCTCCGTCTTGCCCTGGGCCGACAGGCTGGTGGCCTGCTTGGCGGGCCATTCAAAAGGAATGCTCAGCTGCTCGCGGCCACCGACTTCGCGTGCGGCCTCGATCTGCAGCTTGTACTGGCCCGGCTCCAGCTTGGGCAGCGGGTTGCTGCCTTCGGAGAACGACAGCGCATGCTTGCCTGCCGGCTTGGTCGGCTGGGTCACGCCATCGATGGGAACGCTCAACTCGCGGCCGGTGCGGCGCCACCACTGGCGCATGTCCTTGAGCCATTTCGCGCCTTCGGCGTCGCGCTTTTTCACCTCGTACCAGACCGACAGGTTGGCCGCCACTGTTCCATCGGCACGCTCCAGCCAGACGGCGACATAGGGGCGGTGGTATTCGGCCACCTCCAGGCGTGGCAGCTCAACGCCGACATTCAGCCCACCGGCGACGGCCGGCAGCCCGGCCACCGCCGTCAAGGCCACGGTGAAACGCGAAACAGTGCTTGTCATGTGCTCTCCTCAGAAAAAGTCGGTGCGGGTGTGGTCAGTGCACCAGCAGCAGCGCCAGCAGCGCCGGGACCAGCAACCCCAGGCCCACCATGGGCCAGGTCATGGGGCGGCGGCCGGCATGCATCTGCAAAATGAACAGACCGGTGATGCAGAAGACCAGGCAGGCGCCCGCAAAGATGTCGATGAACCAGGTCCAGGCCAGGCCCGCATGGCGGCCCTTGTGCAAATCGTTGAAGTAGGAGATCCAGCCCCGGTCGGTGGATTCATGCTCGGCCTGCCCATCGCTCAGCGCAACGCGCACCCAGGCATCACCGCCTGGCCGGGGCAAGGCCACATAGACCTCGTCCTCATTCCATTCCACCGCCCGCTGGCGGGTGTCGGCGCCCAGCTCTGCGCGCAGCCAGCCCTGCACATCGGCGGGCAGCGCCTGGGCTGGGTCTGCGCCCTCTTTGTGGCGCGTTGCGGCCTGCTGCAGGCCCTGCAGCAGCGGCGCGGGCAAGCTGCCCTCGCGCAGTACCACGCTGGGCTTGGCCTCTATCTGCCCGGCATGGTTGAGCGTAAAGCCCGTCACCGCAAACAGCAGCATGCCCACCAGGCAGATGGCGGAGCTGACCCAGTGCCATTCATGCAAGGTCTTGAGCCAGTAGGCCCGTTGCGAGGAGGAAGACGCGTTGGCTTTCATGCGAAGAGGGGCAGGTTTCGGACCCGGCAGCGGGGAAGGGCTGCGCCGGGCAAAAGCAGGGATTTTAAGGAAAATAAATGCTAATGACTCTCATTTTCAAATACTTTACCGATGAGAAATGCACCAAGTCCGTTGAGGGGAGCGCAGCGCAAGCCAGGCCAGCCACGCCATCCAGCGCGCGAATGCATGGCATCGGACTCCAGCCATCGAACCTATTCCGGCGGCACGGCAACGCGGCGATGCTGCGGACACAGAAATCAGAATGGAGTTCGTTTGTTGCTGATGTGCAACATTGAGTAACTGAAAGTACGCGCTTACCGGCTGTGGAAGCGATGTAAAGATGTCACCTCGGCCTCATATCCGGACCGAGAATCACTATCAATCGCAATAAAATTCGCAATGCGACATATTTTTATGCACCGCATCTCGTCTTTTCATTCTCGCCCTCCCATGCCACAGAACCAAAACACAACAAATTCAAATGTAGGTGCTGGTCTTCACTGCGAACTCACGCAGGTTGTACTCGCTGCCGGCCTATGCCTGATGGGTGCCAACGCATTGGCACAGCAACAGCCAGCGCAAGAAGCCACCTTGCCAACAGTCAAGGTACAAGATACTGCCGACACGGTATTGAACCCCCAGACCGCCACACAGGGCAAATTCACCGCGCCCCTGATTGACACCCCAAAAACGGTCAACGTCATTCCGCAAGAAGTGATTCAACAAACGGGCAGCACCACGTTGACGGATGCATTGCGTCTGAGCCCAGGCATCACAATGGGATCCGGAGAAGGAGGTAATCCTTCGGGTGACCGCCCCTTCATTCGCGGCAATGATTCGCAATCGTCCATCTATGTGGATGGCGTGCGCGACATCGCTGCTGGCTCGCGTGAGATGTTCAACATCGACAGCGTCGAAGTCGTCAAAGGTGCTGACTCCGCCTATGGTGGGCGTGGCGGCGCGGGTGGCTCGATCAATATGGCCACCAAGGCGCCAAGCAAAGAAAACTTCTTCAATGCCGACCTGAGCGCAGGCAATGCCAACTACAAGCGCGGCACCATCGACATCAACCGGGTGATCAATGAAACTACCGCGATTCGTTTGAATGCCATGGCACACGATGCGGATGTTCCAGGTCGCGACGGCCCGACGAACAAGCGCTGGGGCATTGCGCCGAGCATCACCTTTGGTCTTGGCACCCCTGACCAGCTCACCCTGTCCTACCAGCACCTGGATATTGACAATATTCCCGATGGCGGTGTTCCGTACTACTACAACAAGACCACGGTGCCTGCATCCACCAGAGACATCACGCTGCGCCCCGACAACGGCGGCAACCGCGAGAACTGGTACGGGCTGACCGCTCGGGACAAATACAAGGAAAACGGAGACCGGTTCTCGGCGAACTACGAACACAAGTTCAGCGACACCAACAAGCTGCGCAACACGTTGCGCTGGAGCGGATCCACCCAGGACTATGCCTGGACCCAGCCCGATGACAGCCAGGGCAATGTGGCCAACGGACAGGTCTGGCGCCGTCTGAACTCGCGCTACTCCAAGACCTACAGCCTGCAAAATGCCACCGAGCTGACGGGCAAAGCCGAAACGGGCAGCGTCAAGCACAGCTTCGCATTCGGGCTGGAGCTGGCGACCGAACGGTCCAAGGTGGACAGCTACAGCATGGTGGATGCCAATGGCAACGCCATCGCCAATAGCAACCAGTGCATTGCAGGCGGTTCGCCCTATATGTGCACCAGCCTCTCGAGCCCCAATGGCAACGATCCTTGGACCGGATCGCTGGTTCGCGCCAATAGCTGGACCAACTACAAGAGCGACACCGTTTCGCTCTATGGATTCGACACCGTCACGCTGACGCCAGAGTGGATAGTCAATGGCGGCCTTCGCCTGGACCACTACAACACGAGCGTCACCAATGCCAAGAACATCGAATACGAGCGCAATGACAACCTGCTGAACTACCAGCTCGGACTGGTCTATAAGGTGGCCCCCAACGGCAGCCTGTATGCCAACGTCGGCTCCTCCTCCACCCCCGGCAACAGCGTGCTTGGACAAGGTCAGGAGAGCCAGACGATCGACCCAACCAGCGGCCGCACGCCGGTGACCAATGCTGATTTGCTCAAACCCCAGAAGACCCGCTCTTACGAGATTGGCACCAAGTGGGATCTGCTGGACAAACGCCTGGGCGTCACCGCTGCCATCTTCCGCAATGAGACCTCCAATGCCCTGGTCATCGATCCCACGGGCGGCACTGCCTCGATGGTCGGCAAGAAAGCGGTCAACGGCTTGGAGCTGGGCTTGACAGGTCGCGTGACCAAGGAAGTCGATGTTTTTGCCGGCTATACCTTCATGGACAGCAAGCAGTCCGAGATCGGCACGGTTACCTCCGGGGCGCTTGCCGGTCGTCCTGCCGCAGGTACGGGCTTGGCCTTCCCCAACACGCCCAAACACAGCCTGAGTTTGTGGGTCAACTACCGTCCTGACGCTCAGCTCACGCTGGGCCTGGGCGCATTCGGCCAAAGCGAGGCGGTCGGCGGCTACGGCTACACCACCGATGGGCATCTGGTCACGCGCGCCATCCCCGGCTACCTGCGATTTGACGCCATGGCGAGCTACAAATTCACCAAAAACCTGAGCCTGCAGGTCAATATCCAGAACCTGACCAACAAGCAGTACTACGCGTCCACCTACTCGACGCACTATGCAACGCCTGGCTACGGCCGCTCGGTGATTGCAACGCTGCAGGCACGCTTCTAACTGCCCATAGAGTCGGCTACGACCTGAGCCCCGCGCACATGCCAACGCGGGGCTTTTTCGTTAGCTTCGCACTGTGCGATAAGAACCTGTTCAAAGTCTCCTCGCGCCGCGACAGCGGTTTTGCGGGATGGGATGCTAGGGGGCGCCCAGCCAAGCGCTATCATCCTTTGAATGTTGACACCCTAGGTTCAATCACCAGATAGCGGCACCGCCGCCGGAAGTATTACGCTGATGCTGTTACGTATTCCCGCCCTGCTAACACCTAAGGATGTCGAGCAATGCCGCGCGACCTTAGCGCAAATCGACTGGCAAGATGGCAAGGCCACTGCTGGCCATCTGGCCATGAAGGTAAAGGACAACCAGCAATTGCCACTGGACAGCCAGGCGGGCCTGCAGATGGGCAATCTTATTCTTGACCGGCTTGGCCACAACCCCTTGTTTCTGGCTGCCGCACTCCCCGCCAAGGTATTGCCTCCAAGATTCAACCGCTATGCGGCCGGCGGCACCTACGGCAATCACATTGATAACGCGCTGTTCAACATTCCAGGCTCCGCCATCCGCGTGCGCTCCGATGTGTCCACCACGGTGTTCTTCTCGGACCCTGAAGAATATGACGGAGGTGAGCTCGTTATCGAAGATCTGTATGGCGAACAAACTGTCAAATTGGCTGCGGGGGATGCCATTGTCTATCCCGGCGACAGTATGCACCGCGTCAACCCCGTGACGCGGGGTGTTCGACTCGCCAGCTTTTTTTGGACACAAAGCCTGGTTCGTAGCGACGCGCAACGACGTCTGTTGTTCGATCTCGACCAATCCATTCAAATGCTGGAGCGCGATCACCCAAGCCATCCGCGCATTGCTGCGCTTTCTGGCACTTATCACAACCTGCTGCGCATGTGGTCCGAGGTATGAGCGACTCCAACGACTTCTCTGCGCCCCCCGCTTTGGCCAATGCCCTGGGTCAACCCATCAAAGCCCCGCTCCAGCAGATTCCGCCCGATATCAGCTCAGTCTCCGACTATGCGCGCCACGCCATAGCGCATATCGAAGCGACATCATGGGCCCACATCGAAAGCGGCGCAGACCAAGGGCTGACGATGGCAGAAAATCGTGCAGCATTTGACCGCGTCCTGCTCAGGCCTGAATCGCTGTGTGATCTGGCTGGAGCCAGCACACGGCAGACGATCCTCGGTCAAGCGCTACAGTGGCCTGTGATGCTGGCGCCAATCGCCTACCAGCGCCTGGCCCACCCCGAAGGTGAACTCGCCACTGCACGGGCCGCCATGGCCATGCAAACAGGTCTCGTCGTCAGCACCCTCTCCAGCTACACACTCGAAGAAACCATCGCTGCTGCGCAAGCGGCGACCCAGGAATTGGGACGCACTGCGCCCATGTGGTTTCAACTCTACCAACAGCCTGAGCGCCGCCACAGCCTGAACCTTCTGCGCCGCGCCGAAGACGCCGGTTATCAAGCCATTGTCTGGACTGTGGATGCAGGCCTCAAACGTTCGGGCTTCCTGCTGCCCCCGGGTGTAGAGCCCGCCAACTTGCGGGGACTGCCTCCCCCAATAGTCCATGTCAGTGATCTGATGGGTGACAGCGTGCTGTTCGGCTCTGCGCTTGCCGACACTGCACCTTGCTGGGACGATTTACGGTGGCTACGCCAACAGACACGCCTTCCCCTGATCATCAAAGGGGTGCTTTCCGCTAACTCTGCACGAAAAATGCTGGAGCTGGGCGCCGATGCGCTTATCGTCTCCAACCACGGTGGCCGCGTGCTCGACAGCACCATCTCAGCGCTTGATGCACTTGCTGAGATCCGCAGCGCTGTCGGCCCGCACACGCCGCTCATGCTGGACGGCGGTGTTCGCTATGGAACCGATATCTTCAAGGCATTGGCGCGTGGCGCAAACGTTGTCTTACTAGGAAGGCCGCAGCTCTACAGCCTCGCTGTTGCAGGAATGCTAGGCACGGCGCACATGCTGCATGTTTTAAGAGCAGAGCTGGAATTGGTGATGGCTCAGATGGGTTGCGCAGGCCTGAATGACATCCAAAAAGGCCTGCTTAATTAAGCACTCCACAATCGCAAGAGAAAAACTTGACCTGGAATGCCCCAGGGTTTGATGGGGCACTTATCGACGGGAATCACCAAGAACATCCGCTTTGGCCAATGCGGGAGGATGGCTATTGATCAAAACGAGCCGATTGCGGAATATAAAAGCGGTACTCCAAGCGTGTAAGCGACAAATCCTCAGATTGAGCGGTCGGTTCTACGGTTAATTGGTCGTTCAGGACAGGCAGCGTCTAACGACAGGTGCTGGCGATTGCTGTCGTTCCAGTACAGGAACTTGAATGACTCAGATCAGCCTAGAGAGGCCGATCAAACGGGCGCGACGATCAGCAATCTCTGACTGATTACGCCCCTCACACAAGACGTTGAGCAGAAGATTTCAACAAGCAACCACCGCCCCAGCGAAACCCAATCCATTCAAAAAGCCGCCTAGAGTCATTCTGAACTGCACCCCAAAAGTTGGACACCTATCCAACTTTTTGGGGTGTTGTTTA
>JAVWTB010000019.1:0-92427 GCA_036667955.1 Comamonas sp. | reverse complement strand
GCGCGCTGCTGCGCATCTACAGCCAGGAGCATCCCGATGCCATCGTTGAGCGCAGTGGCGCGGAGATCAATGCCCTGCTGGCCCAAAACCGCAAGGCCGGCGAAACCGGCACGGCCGCCAACACCTGGTGGACGCCGGATGTAGGCGCAGGCGATGCGACGGTGGAAGTGGTATTGCCTGCAGGCACGGCAACCAATGCGCTGCGCATCTCGATCCCTATGGTCTCGCATATCTACCAGAACCTGTCTCTGCCGACCGAGGCGGAATGGGCCGAGATGGCCAAGGCCGATAACTCGGGCAGCTGCAACCTGGATGCTTCTTGTACCAACCACTACCAGACCGAGCGCAATGCGGTCGCCCGCATGGTGTATACCCGCGCCAACGGGAGAACCTATATGTGTACCGGTACTTTGCTGAATAACACCAAGGCTGACTACACGCCGTACTTCCTAACGGCCAACCATTGCATCTCCACCCAATCGGTGGCATCGACGCTGCAGACTAACTGGTTCTACCGCTCCAGCAGCTGCAACTCCGGTGTGCCTGGCACCAACAGCGCGCTGCGCACTGCAGGTGCCACCTTGCTGTACGCCATCAGCACAACCGACTCATCGTTCCTCCAGCTCAATGAGATGCCACCGGTAGGCGTGACCTTGGCCGGCTGGGATGCACGCACGGCGGGCCAGACGGGCGATGCGGTCTATGGCCTGCACCACCCCGGCGGTAGCCTGCTCAAGTACAGCGTTGGCGCGATAGCGGGCTATAGCAACTGCAACTTCGACAGCGGCGGCTACGACTGCAGCAGCGGGGATGCGGACAGCAATTTCTACAGTGTGCGCTGGAGCCAGGGCACGACGGAGGGCGGCAGCAGCGGCTCCAGCTTGTTCAGCAATGGCCGTGTTATCGCGACCTTGTATGGCGGTGGCGCCAGCTGCCGCACCCCTGATGCTACCGATGACTATGGACGTTTTGACAAAGTGTTCAGCAACCGTATCTGGAGCTGGCTGGCCCGCTGATCGGCCAGATACCCAATAGTGGCCATAGTCGCCATGCGGGCCGCAAGCGTCCCATTGTCGCAAAACCTGCCCGTGAAACGGCAGGTTTTTTTCGCAGGGGACAGGCTTCAAAACCCAGGCGGATATCCACTGGTGCTGCAGAGATGGCTCCTCTCACCGACGCGGCGAAGTGCCCATTTACTGGAGGAAATAAATACCAAGGCGGTTCTACCCTGTATCCCTGGTATGCGATGTGCTGGTGATGAGACGCAAGCGTGTTGCACGGCTGCCGGTTGATAAATTGTTGAGCCCCTTTTGGTATCTTCCGGAAAAAACTATTTTTTCAGAAAAATGGGAAATTTATTAATTTTATGCATCAGCCGCTGTCGGTGACGGGGTTTCAATTATCCTGATATTTAATAAAGAAAATAAGAAATTAGATGGGTGGAAGAGTTTCTTTTTGTGGGTTCATTCCGCATAGGCTGTGAGAACGAATTTATCGGTTCATTGCTGTTACTTGTCGATGTTTAATTTACTGTTGCAGGTATTGGATTCTCTGATCCTTGCCAAAATAAAAACGCAAAAGGCAATTCGGCCGTTTGCAGGTATTTTAAATGGCATTTGACTTGGAGTGGATTGTCATGAAATATTCAAAATATGCAGTGCTTGGTCTGTTATGGGCCACAGGCGTGGCAGTGGCCCAGCCTACAACCTATGTGGTGGACTCGGTTGTATTGCCGGAGTCAGCCATCAAATCGTCTAACGTGGTGCCCGTGCCTTTAGGTGCAAGGGTGCAAACGCATTTTGTGGTGCTGCCCGAGCTGGACCTGGAAAAGACCTTGGCAAGCGATGAGGCCAGCGGCCCGGCGCTGCAGATTGGGACCGCGCGCGCAGTGGCCGCCACCACCTCGGTGGCGCAAACCCAGTCGGCTTTGCAGTGGACTGCCCTGCCCAGTGGGCAGCAGGTGGCGGCCATCAATATCCAGTCGACGGGTGCGTATGGCTTGCGTGCCGGCGTGCTGGTCGACAGCCTGCCCGATGGCGCGCTGCTGCGCATCTACAGCCAGGAGCATCCGGATGCCATCGTTGAGCACAGCGGTGCGCAGATCAATGCGCTGCTGGCGCAGAACCGCAAGGCCGGCGAGACTGGCACGGCCGCCAACACCTGGTGGACGCCCGATGTAGGCGCAGGCGATGCGACGGTGGAAGTGGTATTGCCTGCAGGCACGGCAACCAATGCGCTGCGCATCTCGATCCCTATGGTCTCGCACATCTACCAGAACTTGTCTTTGCCGACCGAGGCGGAATGGGCAGAGACGGCCAAGGCCGATACCTCGGCTCCCTGCAACCTGGATGCTTCTTGCACCAACAACTACCAAATCGAGCGCAATGCGGTGGCCCAAATGGTGTACACCCTCTCTGACGGCAATTCCTACCTGTGTACTGGCACACTCATGAACGACACCAAGGGGGAATACACACCGTACTTCCTGACGGCCAACCACTGTATCTCGACCCAATCGGTGGCATCGACGCTGCAGACCAACTGGTTCTACCGCTCCAGCAGCTGCAACTCCGGTGTGCCCGGCGTCAAGAGCACACGACGCAGTGCCGGTGCCACATTGCTGTATGCCACCAGCACCACCGATTCATCGTTCCTCAAGCTCAACGAGATGCCACCGGCAGGCGTGACCTTGTCTGGTTGGGATGCGCGCAAGGAGGTTCAGATAGGTGATGAGGTCTACGGCCTGCACCATCCCGGTGGTAACCTGCTCAAGTACAGTGTGGGGGGCGTATACGAGTTCTCCAACTGCATGTCCAGCGGTGGCACTGGTATCAGCTGCAGTACCAGCGATTCGAGCAGTAACTTCTACAGCGTTCGCTGGAGCCAGGGTACGACCGAGGGCGGCAGCAGCGGCTCCGGATTGTTCCGCAACGAGCGCCTGATTGGAACTTTGTATGGTGGCGTTTCCAGCTGCATGGCGCAAAGTGGACAATCCCGATATGGCCGATTTGACCAAGTCTTTAACGACCGTATCTGGCGCTGGCTGGCCAGCTGATCGGCCAAATACCCAATAGCGGCCACAGTGGCCGCAAGCATCCCATCGCCGCAAAACCTGCCACTGATACGGCAGGTTTTTTCGGTGCTGCACGACTACCTATTTGTAAATCGCTGAGCCTCCTTAGCAATCCTTTAATAGCACTATTTTTAAAAAAACTGGTGAATTTATTAATTCCATGCACCTTTTTTTCTAGGCGAAATAGGGTTTATTTTTTTTGACATCTAATAAAAAGAATAATAAATCAAGTTGGTGAATTGGTTTCATTTTGTAGGCTCATGGTACATAGGTCATGAGAATGGATTCGTCGTCTTATTGGGTTACCTGTCGATGTTTAATTTACTGTTGCAGGTATTGGATTCTCTGATCCTTGTCAGAATAAAAATGCAAAAGGCAATTCGGCCGTTTGCAGGCATTTTAAATGGCATTTGATTTGGAGTGAATTTATCATGAAATATTCAAAATATGCATTGCTCGGTCTGTTATGGACCTCGGGCGTGGCAGTGGCCCAGCCTACGACTTATATGGTGGACTCGGTTGTATTGCCGGAGTCAGCCATCAAATCGTCCAAAGTGGTGCCCGTGCCTTTAGGTGCCCGGGTGCAAACCCATTTTGTGGTGCTGCCTGAGCTGGAGCTGGAAAAGACCTTGGCAAGCGATGAGGCCAGCGGCCGTGCGCTGCAGATTGGTACCGCGCGCGCAGTGGCCGCCACCACCTCGGTGGCGCAAACCCAGTCGGCTTTGCATTGGACTGCCCTGCCCAGTGGGCAGCAAGTGGCGGCCATCAATATCCAGTCAACGGGTGCCTATGGCTTGCGTGCCGGCGTGCTGGTTGACAGCCTGCCCGATGGCGCGCTGCTGCGCATCTACAGCCAGGAGCATCCCGATGCCATCGTTGAGCGCAGTGGTGCGCAGATCAATGCCCTGCTGGCGCAGAACAAAGAGGCAGGAGATAAGGATGCGGATGCCAGCACCTGGTGGACGCCCGAGGTCGGGGCCGGCGATACCACCGTGGAGGTTGTGCTACCCACCGGGGTCGCTGTGGACGCTTTGCGCATCTCGATCCCCTCGGTATCGCACATATACCAAAACCTGTCCTTGCTGACCGACAATGAAGGGGCGGGGGGCGACCCGGCAGATGCCGCCCAAAACAAGGCGGAGGGCAGCTGCCACCTGGACCCTGCATGCACCGACAACTACCAGACCGAGCGGAACGCGGTGGCCCGCATGTTGTTTACCAAGGGGGGCGGGAGCTATGTCTGCACCGGTACCTTGCTCCACAACACCAAGGCCGATTTTGTGCCGTATTTCCTGACGGCGAACCACTGCATCTCTAACCAGACGGTGGCATCCACCTTGCAGACGCGCTGGTTCTTCCGCGCCAGCAGCTGCAATTCAGGGGTGCCTAGCTCTAGTGGATGGCGCAGCGGTGGTGCGACCTTGCTGTACGCCACGACCACCACGGATTCTGCACTGCTCAAGCTCAATGAGATGCCTCCGGCGGGCGTGCACTATGCTGGCTGGGAGGCAGATGCCCCCGCGCAGAAAGGCCAAGGCGTCAACGGCCTGCACCACCCAGGTGGGGGCATGCTCAGATATAGCGTGGGTAGCATAGCGGACTATGCCAACTGCCAACCCAACGGTAGTGGCTACAACTGCGGGCCTGGCAATGTGAACCACGGTTTTTATAGTGTGGGCTGGAGCCAGGGCCGCACGGAAGGAGGCAGCAGTGGATCAGCGCTGTTCAGCAATGGGCGGGTGATGGGTACCCTGTATGGCGGCAGCAGCCGCTGCCAGGCGCCCAGAGGCGTGAGCTACTACGGGCGCTTTGACAAGTTTTTCAGTGAGGGCGCGTCGCACTGGCTGGGCGGTTGATCGGGGCCAATGGCGACCGCTGTCCCCGGCTGTCTTTGGAGGGCCTGTTCGCAGGCTCTTTTTTTGGTCAGTTAACCAATGTCTGGTTTTTGTACTGGTGGACGGCTTGCAGCTCTTTGCCGGCCATGCTGAGCGCTACAGTGCGGCGCGCTGGCTGGCGTCGAGCATTCCAAACGACATGACCCTGCTGCAGCTGGACGAAGCGCCCCCGGCGGGTGCCCTGTTTGCAGGTTGGGATGCATCTGTGCTGCCCTTGGGCGCGGAGGTGGCTGGCCTGCACCATCCACGTGGGGATTTGATGATGTTCTCCTCGGGCAAGCTGCAGGACGAGGCCTCTTGCACTGTGGACTATGTGGGTCGCGCGCTGGACTGCGCGCCGCAATCCCAGCCCGATGGCGGCTTTTACCGCGTGCTTTGGAGCCAGGGCACGACGGAGGGCGGCAGCAGCGGCTCCGGACTGTTCCGCAATGAGCGCCTGATTGGCACTCTGTATGGTGGCGTTTCCAGCTGCATGGCCAACAGTGCATGCTCCCGATACGGCCGATTTGACCAAGTCCTTAACGACCGTATCTGGCGCTGGCTGGCCAGCTGACAGGCCAAATACCCAATAGCGGCCATAGTTGCCATGCGGGCCGCAAGCATCCCATCGCCGCAAAACCTGCCACTGATACGGCAGGTTTTTTTCGGTGCTGCACGACTAGCTATTTGTAAATCGCCGAGCCTCCTTAGGTATCCTTCAATAGCACTATTTTTAAAAAAGACTGGTAAATTTATTAACTTTACGTACCTTTTTTCTAGGCGAAATAGGGTCTATATTTCCTTGATATTTAATAAAAATAATAATAAATCAAGTTGGTGAATTGGTTTCATTTTGTAGGCGCATGTTTCATAGGGCATGAGGATAGATTTGTTGTCTTGTTATGTTACTTGCTGATGTTTAATTTACTATTGCAGGTGCTGGGTTCTTTAATCCTTGTCAGAATAAAAATGCAAACGGCAATTCGGCTGTTTGCAGGCATTTTAAATGGCATTTGACTTGGAGTGGATTGTCATGAAATATCCCAAATATGCAGTGCTTGGTCTGTTATGGGTCACGGGCGTGGCAGTGGCCCAGCCTACGACGTATATCCTCGACTCGGTTGTATTGCCGGAGTCAGCCATCAAATCGTCTAACGTGGTGCCCGTGCCTTTAGGTGCAAGGGTGCAAACGCATTTTGTGGTGCTGCCCGAGCTGGACCTGGAAAAGACCTTGGCAAGCGATGAGGCCAGCGGCCCGGCGCTGCAGATTGGGACCGCGCGCGCAGTGGCCGCCACCACCTCGGTGGCGCAAACCCAGTCGGCTTTGCAGTGGACTGCCCTGCCCAGTGGGCAGCAGGTGGCGGCCATCAATATCCAGTCGACGGGTGCGTATGGCTTGCGTGCCGGCGTGCTGGTCGACAGCCTGCCCGATGGCGCGCTGCTGCGCATCTACAGCCAGGAGCATCCCGATGCCATCGTTGAGCGCAGCGGTGTCGAGGTCAATGCCCTGCTGGCCCAAAACCGCAAGGCCGGCGAGACCGGCACGGCCGCCAACACCTGGTGGACGCCTGATGTGGGTACAGGTGATGCCACCGTGGAAGTGGTGTTGCCAGCAGGCGCGGCGGCAGATGCACTGCGCATCTCGATCCCCGTGGTCTCGCATATCTATCAGAACCTGTCGCTGCCGACCGAGGCGGAATGGGCCGAAACGACCAAGATCGATACCTCAGGCAGTTGCAATCTGGACGCTTCTTGCGCCAGCGACTACCAGGCCGAGCGCAATGCGGTGGCCCGCATGCTGTTTACCGAGGCTGACGGCAAGTCCTATTTCTGTACCGGTACTTTGGTGAACAACACCAAGGAGGACTTCACTCCGTACTTCCTGACCGCCAACCACTGCATCTCCACCCAGTCAGTGGCATCGTCGCTGCAGACCACCTGGTTTTACCGCTCCAGCAGTTGCAACTCCGGTGTGCCCGGCGTCAACAGCACACTGCGCAATGCAGGTGCCACGTTGCTGTACGCTACCAGCACGACCGATTCATCGTTCCTCCAGCTCAACGAGATGCCACCAGCAGGCGTAAGCTTGGCCGGCTGGGATGCACGCACGGAGGTCCAAATAGGTGATGAGGTCTACGGTCTACACCACCCCCGCGGTAGCCTGCTCAAGTACAGCGTGGGCGCTGTATTGGGCTACGCCAGCTGCAGGGACAGCGTCCCCAATTTTACCGTTTTCTCCTGTAGCACCGCAGATTCGAATAGCAACTTCTACAGCGTGCGCTGGGGCCTGGGCACGACTGAGCCCGGCAGCAGCGGCTCGTCGCTGTTCCGCAATGACAGGGTGGTCGCCACCTTGTATGGTGGCAGTGCCAGCTGCCTGGCCCCCGGTGCTACTGACTATTACGGACGTTTTGACAAAGTGTTCAGCAACCGTATCTGGCGCTGGTTGGCCAGCTGATCTGCCAAATACCTATCGCCGCAAAACCTGCCCCTGAAACGGCAGGTTTTTTCGTGGGGGACATGCTTCAAGACCCAGGCGGATACCCACTGGCGCTGCAGAGATGGCCCCTCGCATCGATGCGGCGAAGTGCCCACTTGCTGGGGGAAATAAATACCAAGGCAGGTATCCCCTGCATCCCAGGTATGCGAAGTCTTGGTGATGAGAAGCGGGCATGCTGCACGGCTGCATATTTTTAAATCATTGAGCCCCTTTGGTATCGCTCAATAACACCATTTTTTCAGAAGGCTGGTGAATTTATTACTTCTGTACACCTGCTGCTGGAAAAATGCGTCTTGCATTCTCTTGATATTTAATAAGAAAAATAAAAGATTAAATGGGTGGAAGAGTTTCTTTTTGTGGGCCTGTGGTGTAGAGGCTGCGTGAATGGATCCGTCGTTCCATTGCTGTTACTTGCCGATGTTTAATTTACTGTTGCGAGTATTGGTTTATCTTATTTTCATCAAAATAAAGACGCAAACCGCAATTCGGCCGTTTGCAGGCATTTTAAATGGCATTTGATTTGGAGTGAATTTATCATGAAATATTCAAAATATGCATTGCTCGGTCTGTTATGGACCTCGGGCGTGGCAGTGGCCCAGCCTACGACTTATATGGTGGACTCGGTTGTATTGCCGGAGTCAGCCATCAAATCGTCCAAAGTGGTGCCCGTGCCTTTAGGTGCCCGGGTGCAAACCCATTTTGTGGTGCTGCCTGAGCTGGAGCTGGAAAAGACCTTGGCAAGCGATGAGGCCAGCGGCCGTGCGCTGCAGATTGGTACCGCGCGCGCAGTGGCCGCCACCACCTCGGTGGCGCAAACCCAGTCGGCTTTGCAGTGGACTGCCTTGCCCAGCGGGCAGCAGGTGGCGGCCATCAATATCCAGTCGACGGGCGCCTATGGCTTGCGTGCCGGCGTGCTGGTTGACCACCTGCCCGATGGGGCGCTGCTGCGTATTTACAGCCAGGAGCATCCCGGTGCCATCGTTGAGCACAGCGGTGCGCAGATCAATGCGCTGCTGGCGCAGAACCGCAAGGCCGGCGAGACCGGCGCGGCCGCCAACACCTGGTGGACGCCTGAGGTAGGTGCAGGCGACACGACCGTGGAAGTGGTGCTGCCAACGGGGATACTCGCGGATGAATTGCGCATCTCGATCCCCAGGGTTTCGCACATTTACTACAACCTGTCGTTGCCAACCGAATCTGAGTGGGCCGCAAGGGACCAGACAGATTCCGCCAAAGCCGATGCTTCGGAAAGTTGTCGCATCGACGTGTCTTGCACCAACAACTACCAGACCGAGCGCAATGCGGTGGCCCGAATGTCTTTCATCCGGGAGGGCGGCCTGTCTTATATATGTACTGGTACTTTGCTGAACAACCCCAAGGGTGATTTTGTGCCGTACTTCCTGACAGCCAATCACTGCCTCAATACCCAGGCGGAGGCTTCGACGCTGCAGACCCGCTGGTTCTACCGCTCCAGCGGTTGCAATTCTGGGGCGTCGGGCGCCTATAGCCCATGGCGAACTGCAGGTGCTATCTTGCTGCACGCCACACCGAGGACTGATTCCATCTTGCTCAGGCTCAACGATATGCCTCCGGCGGGGGTGCACTATGCAGGCTGGGATGCCACCAAGGTCTCCCCCATAGGCCAAGACATTTACGGCCTGCATCACGCGGGTGGCGACTTGCTCAGGTACAGCGTGGGCGTTGTAGCGGGCTATGCCAGCTGTAACCCCAACGCTAACGGCGGCTTGAACTGTATGGGAGATGCGGACGGCGGCTACTACAGCGTCAGCTGGAGTCAGGGTAAGACGGAGGGTGGCAGCAGCGGATCTGCGCTGTTCGACGATGGCCGTGTGATTGGTGTCCTGTACGGTGGCAATAGCCGCTGTCAGGATCCACGAGGCCGAAGCCTCTACAGCCGCTTTGACCAGTTTTTTGCTGACGGCGCCTCGCACTGGTTGGGTGATTGATCGGCGACGCAGTGACGGCAGCCGCGCTGCCTTCGTCACCCCAGGGCCTGCTTGCAGGCCCTTTTCTTTTTTCTTTGTTTTATTTGCGCAGTTAACCAATGTTTTGTTTTTGTACTAGTGGACGGCTTGCTTGATGTGAGTGCTTGCTCTAAATTGCCTGTATCTGGTCAGTAGTTTGTGTTGATCAGTGGCGCGTTCCCTGTCGCAACAGCGAGGAGTCCATCATGTCTTGTCGCATTGTGTCTTGCTTTGGTTTTGCAGGTTCCGGGCATTGGCGGCGGCTGGTGTCGGCGCTCTTGGTGGCGGGGAGCTGCGGCTTGGCCCATGCGGGCTTGCAGCTGGATGCGCGCAGAATGCCGCTGGCCCCAGGCGCGGTGCTGGCCAAGGATGCCGTGCTGCTCTCGGCTGCTGCCGTGGTCCCCGTGGTGCTGCCGCCCTGGCAGGGGCTCAAAGCGCTGGCTCCGGATGAAGGAGGCGTTCGCCAGATTGGCGTGGCGCGCGCCGTGGAGACGATGGACACAGTGGCCAAGGTCGGCGGGCTGATGCAGTGGCGCAGCCTGCCATCGGGCCAGCAGGTGGCGGCGCTGCAATGGGTGGCAGCTGATGCCCATGGTCTGCGTTTGGGTCTGGAGTTTTCTGCCTTGCCGGCGATGGCCGTTTTTCGTCTCTATGCATCACCTGGGTCGCCTGCCAGCTACGAAGTGACGGGCGCAGCCTTGCTGGAGCGTCTGGCGGCCGATGCGCAGACGGGGGTGCGCACCTGGTGGACACCCGATGTGGGGCCCACGCCGGTGTTGGAGATCTTGCTGCCGGCGGCGCTGCCAAGCAACAGTCTGCAGTGGGCCATGCCCCGGGTCTCACAGATCGTGGTGGTGCCCAGCGTAGCTGAAGTGCTTAGCATTGTTGATGCAGCCGCGCCAAGGGAAAAACGCCGATACAACGCCTGCCAGCTGGATGTGAATTGCCAGGAAACCTTGCTCGACCAGCGCGATGCCGTAATCCGCATATTTTATGTGAGTCAGGCCCGTACTTTCCAGTGCACCGGGACCTTGCTCAACAACCCGCGCCAGGATTTGACCCCCTATGTGCTCACGGCTGCCCACTGTGTAAAGGAGCAGGCGTCAGCATCAACCTTGCAAACGTCCTGGTTTTACTACTCGCAGTCTTGCAACAGCACGCAGCTGTTTGCCGGCCATGCAGAGCAGTACAGCGGAGCGCGCTGGCTGGCTTCGAGCATCTCCCATGACATGACCCTGCTGCAGTTAGACGAAGTACCCCCGGCGGGTGCCCTGTTTGCGGGCTGGGATGCGACGACACTGCCCCGGGGTGCGGAGGTGGCAAGCCTGCACCATCCGCATGGGGACTGGATGATGATGGCGTCCGGTATCTTCGAGGATTACGTTGCCTGCACAGTAGCAGCTGTTGGACGAAGCTTGGATTGTTTGCCGCAATCCCAGCCTGATAGAGGTTTTTATCGCGTGCTCTGGAACCAGGGCGGCATTGAAGCTGGATCGAGCGGCTCGGCCTTGTTTGTCAATGGCCGAGTGACCGGGACCTTGACCGGTGGTGACAACTGGTGCGCTGCCAAAGACGGGCGGGTGGTCTATGGCCGCCTGGACCAGGCCATTGCGACCAGCTTTTCGGCCTGGCTGGGCGCCTATGCGGTGTTGAACAGCGATACGCATTGGCCGGTGTACCGCTTTCAGGTACGGCAGTCGGGAGGAGAGTTCTACACCTTGTCGGTGGCCGAGCGCGACCAGGTGATTGCCGTTTTTCCCAATGATCTGGTGTTCGATGGCATTGCGTTCTATGCCGCCGCTGGCGAGCATCCCCGCCTGGTGCCCGTTCACCGTTATTTCAACCCGGAGGTGGTCGCCCATTTCTACACCACGAGCGAGGCTGAGCAGCAGTTTGTGCAGACCTACCACCCTTCGTGGCACTACGAGGGCATTGCCTGGTGGTCGCCCACGCAGCCAGGTGACGGCGTGGAGCCCATCTACCGGGCCTACCAGTATGTGCCCGGCGTGCACCACTACACCTCGCAAACCCAGGCGCGCGATGCCTGGCGCAGTGATGCGGCGCTTTTATACGACGGACTGGCTTATTATGTGTGGGCTGCGCCCTAGGATCCTCGCCGCGCCTGCACTGACCCATGACTATCCACACCGATTCCTTCGCTACTGCACCCGCTCCCCGTCCTGACAACCGCGTGATTTCCGCGAGCCAGTCCTCGCCGCAGGAGGAGGTGCTGGAGCGCGCGCTTCGCCCCAAGCAGCTCGATGAATATGTGGGCCAGGTCAAGGCGCGCGAGCAGCTGGAGATTTTCATTGGCGCGGCCAAAAAACGCGGCGAGGCGCTGGACCATGTGCTGCTGTTCGGCCCACCGGGCCTGGGCAAGACGACGCTCTCGCACATCATCGCCTCGGAGTTGGGCGTCAACCTGCGCCAGACCAGCGGCCCGGTATTGGAAAAGCCCAAGGATCTGGCGGCGCTGCTTACCAATTTGGAGCGCAACGATGTGCTCTTCATCGATGAAATTCACCGCCTCTCGCCGGTGGTCGAAGAAATACTTTACCCGGCGCTGGAGGACTACCAGATCGACATCATGATTGGCGAGGGGCCTGCCGCACGTTCGATCAAGCTGGATTTGCAGCCCTTCACTTTGGTGGGTGCCACCACGCGGGCTGGCATGCTCACCAACCCGCTGCGCGACCGCTTTGGCATTGTGGCGCGGTTGGAGTTTTACACGACGGAAGAGCTCAACCGGATCGTGATGCGCAGTGCAGGGCTGCTGAACACGCCGACCGACGACGAGGGCGGTTTGGAGATTGCACGCCGCTCACGCGGCACGCCCCGTATTGCCAACAGGTTGCTGCGCCGGGTGCGTGATTACGCGGATGTCAAAGGCAATGGTCGCATTACCCAGGAGATTGCCAGCCGCGCTTTGGCCATGCTCGATGTTGACCCTTTGGGCTTCGACGTCATGGACCGCAAGCTGCTCGAAGCGGTGGTGCACCGTTTTGATGGGGGACCGGTGGGGCTGGACAATATTGCCGCCAGTATTGGCGAGGAGCCGGGCACGATCGAAGATGTGATTGAGCCGTATTTGATCCAGCAGGGCTTTTTGCAGCGAACCCCGCGTGGCCGTATGGCGACCCAGGCCGCCTACCGCCACTTGGGGCTGGTGGGCGGAGCGCCAGGGCAGGGCGCCTTGGTCTAGGCTCAGGCTGCTGCTTTGCTGGCGCGTTTGTTGGGGGGCGATTCGGCGCTCATGTTCTCGCGCAGGTAGTCCCAGCACTCCTGCACGATGGCGCGGCGGCTGCCATTGGCGGCCCGCGTCATCAGGCAGATGCGGCGGGACAGCAGTGGCGCCTTGAGCGGCACGGTGACCCAGTCATCATTTTGGTGCCCTTGGGTATACAGCCGTGAGAGCAGGCCAATGCGCAGGCCGCTTTGCACCAGCGCATAAAGGGATTCGGTATAGCTCAGGGTTTCGGTGTGGCTGGTGCCCACGCCTTGCTGCTCCAGTACCGAGACGATCATTTCGTAGGTGCTGCCCCGCGAGAGCACCACCAGGGGCTCATCACTGAGGTCGGTCCATTTGAGGTCGGTCTTTTGCGCCAGGCGGTGCTTGGCGGGAATCACCGCCATGACCTCGTCTTCGGTGACAAACTGGGTTTCTACCGAAGGGGGAACCGTGAACTCCAGCCCCAGGCCGATATCGGAGCTGCCATTGGCCACCGAGGCCAGCAGGTCGTCGTTGCGCATGTCGTGCAACTGCAGGTCCACCATCGGATGGGTCTGTTGCCAGGTGGCCAGCCAAGGGGCGAGCAGGTGGGTGGTGGAGGGGATACAGCTGATGCGCACAGTATCGGCCTGGTATTTGAGCAGCTGCTGCAGATCCTGAACGCCTTGCACAAAATTGTTGATCATCCATTCAACCTGCGGGCGCACGGCTTCCCCTGCGGATGTCAGGCGCACATGGTGGGTGCTGCGGTCAAACAGCGCGGTCCCCAGCAAGGTCTCCAGCTCACGGATGGCCGAAGACAGTGCGGGTTGGCTCATGGACAAGGCCTGCGCGGCACGGCTGAAACTGCGGTGCGTAGCCACTTCCTTGAAACAGCTCAGCTGGCGCAAGGAGGGGGTGGGCAGGGGTTTACGGGTCAGCTCGGCGTCTGGCATATAAGGGTCAATACCTTTTAAGTAATCTAGCAGAGGAGTCATTGAACTCGTCTATAGATGGTCGCACTACTATCAATAATGATCAAGCAATTAGTGAATTCTAAAAGTAATTAAATGTCACTTGATCGTTATCGAGAGAGTGAATGCTGACATACGTTGTTATTTTATCGGCTCTGTCTCAAGGCGCGGTGTGTTGTCTCAACAAGCCATGACAAGCGAGATACGAAATCTGTCTCAAAATGCCTCCGCTCCGCCCTCGCCATGCGCGGCTGCGCGCGCGTGCCAGCGTGGCTGCGAACAAAAGCGTGACAGGGGTTGGGAAATGCGGGCAGGCCTGCGCGGTTTGGCTAACGTATGGTTTCGTCTAGGCCTGTCTTGAGCAGGTGGCTGGTATCGCCCCAGCCCACCAGGGTCAGCCCGCTGTCCGGGGTCCAGAGCAGGCGGTTGACGCCTGTGTTGGCCAACTCCCAGGTGCGGGGGGCCTGGATGTCCTGGCGGGTGGCCAGGCGGTAAAGGCTGTCGAGCACACCACCATGGGCGACCAGGGCGATCTGCTGGCCCAGATGGCGGGCGGCCAATTCGGCCACCACCTGGGCTACGCGGGCTTGCAGCGCCTGCAAGGACTCCCCTTGGGGCGGTGCAAACACCGGATCCCGCTTGCGCCAGCGCAAGGCCGAGGGCGGGTCCGACTGCTCGATATCGGCAAAGCGCGCGCCTTCGTAGTCGCCAAAACTGCGCTCGCGCAAGGCCGCTTGGGCGCTGAGCGGCGCGCCATTGCTTCGTGCCAAGGCCTGGGCGGTGCCCCAGGCCCGTTGCAGATCACTGCTGTAGATATGGGCCAGCGGTGTGTCTGCCAGCGCCAGGGCCAGCCGCTGTGCTTGCTGCTGGCCGTTGCTGTTCAGCGGTATATCGGTATGGCCCTGGATGCGTGCGGCAAGGTTCCAATCGGTCTCCCCGTGGCGGATGGCAATGATCTGGGTGCTGTGCATGCGTTTTGGGGGCTCAGGGTTTGGCAGCGGGGGCTTGGGGTGTGGCCTGCACCGGTGCGGCTTGGGTCGCGGCGGGCGCGCCTGCCGTGGTGGTGCTGACGCGGCGTGGGCCTTGCGGGGGCTTGGGAAAGCCGTTGAGGGCCGAGTCGAACAGGATGCGGTAGATCACCTGGTCATCGACCCAGACATCCTCGTAGCGGGCGGAGGTCTCGTACACCACTTGCTGCGTCTTGACGTCGCGCAAGGTCAGCTGCACCGCGCGGAAGTGCAGTGAAGGCCCGGTGTCGCGCCACACCATGCCGCCGCGCCAGCCCCAACCCCAGGCAGGGCCCCAGCCCAAGCCGCCATAAGGGTGATAAGGGCTGCCGGGCATCAGCCAGCTGTCTGGAATGTAGCGGGCCTGCGCATCAATCTGCGCGATCACGCTGCCTTGGGCATCGTCGCGGCGCAAGCCCACGCCTGCCAACGAGGCTTCGGCCTGCTGGACCACGGTATCAAACTGTGGCCCCAGCGCAATTTGGGAGGGGAGCAGCTGCAAGCGGTAGGTCGGCGGCGAGGGCAGTTGCTGCAACGTCGAATAGCTTTGCACATCGCTGTCGATGGTGCGCACACCGGCGCAACCGGCCAGCCACAGGCTGGCGCAGGCCATGGCCGTGATGCCGGCGATGCGCCGCCACTGGGGCAGGCTTGGCAGCGCTGCCTTGTCAAAGGATAGAAACATGGCGCAATCTCCCGAAAAAAAAGCGCTGCGCCATAAAGACACAGCGCATGCGCTCAACGATAAACGTTGGGAGCCGCAGCGGCTGTCAGTCAGGGGCGACAAGCAGGGCTGCATGGCTCATTCAAGCGTGGATTAGCCCAATTGCACCACTTGCATGCCGGCGGGCAGCGAGGGGTTGGTGGGCAGGTCGTCGTGGTCGAAGGCCTTGTCGCCGTTTTCATCAGCAATGCCGGTGGGCTTGGCGTTCTGGAAGTCGAACAGTTTGGGGTCGGCCAAATGGGTGGGCACCACATGCTGCAGTGCGCGGAACATGTTGTTGACCCGGCCCGGGTGCTTGCGGTCCCACTCGCGCAGCATGTCGCCAATCATCTGGCGCTGCAGATTCTCTTGGCTGCCGCAGAGGTTGCAGGGGATGATCGGGAAATCGCGGTACTGGGCCCAGCGCTCGGTGTCCTTTTCGGGCACATAGGCCAGCGGGCGGATCACCACATGCTTGCCGTCGTCGCTCACCAGCTTGGGGGGCATGGCCTTCATGATGCCGCCGTGGAACATGTTCAGCATCAAGGTCTGCACGATGTCGTCGCGGTGGTGGCCCAGGGCCACCTTGTTGCAGCCCAGCTGGTCGGCCACCTTGTACAGGATGGCGCGGCGCAGGCGCGAGCACAGGCCGCAGGTGGTCTTGCCCTCGGGCACCACGCGCTTGACCACGCTGTAGGTGTCCTGGTTCTCGATATGAAAATCAACGCCCACGCTTTTCAGGTACTCGGGCAGCACATGCTCGGGAAAACCGGGCTGCTTCTGGTCCAGGTTCACCGCGACCAGGTCAAACTTGATGGGCGCACGGGCGCGCAGCTTCATCAGGATGTCGAGCAGGGTGTAGCTGTCCTTGCCGCCGGACATGCAGACCATCACCTTGTCGCCGTCCTCGATCATGTTGTAGTCGCCAATGGCGCGCGCCACCTCACGGCACAGGCGCTTTTCCAGCTTGTGGTTCTCGCGCTGGATCTTCACACGCTTTTCGTTGGTGGCCGATGCCTGCGCATCGTCACTGGCGGCATCGTCAAAGTCCCAACCGGGGGCAGCTGCTGGCTGGGGCTGAAGGAGTGCGGTATCGGTGGGGGCATTCATAGGTTCACCATTGTCCGGTTTCGGTGTGGATTGCAACTTCGCAATCGTCAAAAATCTCTAGCTTGGCGATCTTCACGCGCACGCCGCGCACATTGGGCAACTGCATCAGGCGCTGCGCGACCTTGCCGATCAGGGTCTCCAGCAGGTTCACATGCTCGGCGGTGCATTCATCAATGATGATTTGCCGCACCTTGCGGTAGTCCAGCACATGCATGATGTCGTCATCACTGGGTGCCAACGGCTGCTGGCCCAGGTTGATCTGCGCATCCACCAAAATGGGCTGGGGCGCGGTTTTCTCATGGGCGAGGATGCCTAAATTGGCATCAAAACGCAGGCCCGTCAAGCTCAGGGTTTGCAACCCGGTGTCAAATGTCGTCATAAAAGCAGCAAGGCAGCGATGAATCGCTACATCATCGAAAAATCGCGGTCAAACCGCATCAGGTGCTGGCCACCGTCCACCAACAGGCTGGTGCCGGTGATGGAACTGTTCTCCAGCGCAAAGCGCACGGTGGCGGCCACGTCTTCGGCGGTGGAAGATCGCCCCAGCGGGCTCATGCGGTGCAGGGCCTCGAACTTCTCGGGGCTCAGGTAGTCGCTGGTCAGGGTCAAACCCGGGGCCACGCCTACTACCCGCAGGCGCGGTGCCAGCGCCTGGGCCAGCAAGGTGGTGGCCGCTTCTAGCGCCGCCTTGCTCAGGGTGTAGCTGACAAAGTCGGGGTTCATGTTCCACAGCTTCTGGTCCAGCAGGTTGACCGCCACGCCCTGGGCCTGGTCGCCCCGCTGGCAGATATGCTGGTGCAGCAGCTGGGCCAGCACAATGGGCGCCGCCGTATTGCTGCGCACATGGCGCTCCAGCGCGGCATAGCCAAAATCAGAGGCGCTGTCGTGCTCGAACAGCGAGGCGCTGTTGACCACCGCATCGACCTGGCCGAAATGCGCCACCACCCGGGGCAGCAAGTCGCGCACAGCGGCCTCGTCGTCAAAATCAGCGTCAAAATGCCCGCTCAGGCCCGACAGCGCTGCGCATTCGGCGGCGGTCTGCGCGGCCTCGGCGGCCGAACCCCGGTAGTGCACCGCCACCTGCCAGCCATGGCTGGCCAGCCCGAGCGCAATCACCCGGCCCAGGCGCTTGGCAGCGCCAGTGACCAGTACAGTGCGTGGGGTCGATGTAGGCATGGGCATGGCAAGCGCTCAGCAAGCGGCGACAATAGGGGGGTGAATACAGAACCCTCTAGTTTAACGATTGTGCTGGCCAAGCGCATGGCTGAGGCTATTGCCCAGGCCGGTGGTTGGATCCCGTTTGATGAATTTATGCGCATGGCGCTGTACGAGCCCGGTCTGGGCTACTACGCCAACAGCCGCAGCAAATTTGGCGTGATGCCGGAGCAAGGCAGTGACTTTGTCACCGCACCCGAGCTCTCGCCCGTGTTTGGCGAGCTGGTGGCCGTCCAGGTGCAGGATGCCTTTGCCCACACCCAGACCAGCGAGGTATGGGAGTTTGGCGCCGGCACCGGTGCCCTGGCCGAGCAGCTGCTGTCCACCTTGGGCCCCGCCTGCACGCGCTACACGATTGTCGACGTCTCCGGCAGCCTGCGCCTGCGCCAGCAAGAGCGCTTGGCCCGCTTTGGCGACCAGGTGCAGTGGGCTGATAGCCTGCCCGCGCAGATGCAGGGCGTGGTGGTCGGCAACGAGGTGCTCGATGCGATGCCGGTCAAGCTCTTGCTGCGCCAGCAAGGCGTATGGCAGGAGCGTGGTGTGGTCGTGGGCAGCGTGTCAGAGGATGGCGAGAACATCCGCTTTGCCTGGGCGGATCGCCCCACCCAACTGCGCCCGCCGGTCGAGCCAGAGCTGCCGCCGGAGGCCGAGTACCTGACGGAGATCCATCCCCAGGGTGAAGCCTTTGTCGCCACCCTGGCCGACCGCATCACGCGCGGTGCGGTGCTGCTGATCGACTATGGCTTTGGCGAGCCGGAGTACTACCACCCGCAGCGCCACATGGGCACCTTGGTGTGCCACCACCTGCACCAGGTGGACAGCGACCCGCTGGTGCTGGTGGGCCTCAAGGACATCACCGCACATGTGAACTTTACGGGCACAGCGGTGGCGGCGCAGGATGCCGGCATGGACGTGCTGGGCTACACCAGCCAGGCCCATTTTCTGATCAACTGCGGCCTGGGTGCCAAGCTGGACCAGCTTGAGGTCATCGCCCGCAGCAAGGCGGCCAAGCTGATGATGGAGCATGAGATGGGCGAGTTCTTCAAGGCCATCATGCTGAGCAAGGGCGTGGAGATCTGGGAACCGGTCGGCTTTGTGCAGGGCGACCGCATGCACCGCCTGTAACCGGTTCCTGGTGACTTGGCAAGGCTGCCAATGACCCGCTAGGGAGCCTCTGCAGAACCCTCGCCCAATGGGATGGACGCGGATCGGGATGAGACGCAAGGCGTCTTTTGCAGTCAATAGCGAGCTATTGACAAGGAAGACAACGCAGCGGATCGCCCGAGTCCGCGTTCAGACCACGGCAGGGAGTTTTGCAGAGGGTTCCTAGGTTGGGGAAGAATGGCTGTCGGTGCCAAGCCCTGACACATGGCCCCAGCCCAGGGGTTCCCGATGGGGGAGCCCCCGGCGCAGAACATGCAAGGCTGGCTTGTTGTGCACCGACAGACTGCCATGATCGCAGCGCGGCATGACGGCGCCATGACAGCAGGTATTCCAACGGTTCATCGGTTTGCGCATAAAGATACGCGTTTTAATTCGTTTTCTGATCGCAGCGTGCCTCCTACAGTGGCTTCATCACTGGACCGCCAAGGAAAGCTGCCATGTCCGCGTTGTTTGATGTTCTGACCGCCCACCCGTTTTTCTTCCGCCGCCCCGTGCCCGACAGCGCCCACCTGGCGGGCCAGGCCACTGGCAGCGCGCAAGGCTTTACGGTGCGGCCCATCCAGCAGCCAGCAGGGGCGCAGACGCGGCTGGGCGCCGAGGTTGTGGGCCTCGATCTGTCCCGCCCGCTGGGCCCGGAGGATTTTGCCCGGCTGCAGCAGGCACATCTGGACCACAGCGTGGTGGTCTACCGCAACCAGCGCATCAGTCCTGCCGATCAGATTGCCTTCAGCCGCCGCTTTGGGCCGCTGCAGCGCCATGTGCTGCGCAACTACCAGCTGGCGGACCATGACGAGATCCTGATCGTCTCCAACATCATTGAAAACGGCCAGCCCGTGGGCCTGGGCGATGCGGGTGCGTACTGGCACTCCGACCTGTCCTACAAGCCCCAGCCGGCGATGGGATCGCTGTTGCATGCGCAAGAGCTGCCCGAGGTGGGCGGCGATACCTTGTTTGCCGACCAGGTAGCGGCTTACGAGGCGCTGCCCTACACCCTCAAGCAGCAGCTGGTGGGCCTGCTGGCCGAACACAGCTACCTGCTGAAATATGAGGCACTGCGCGAGCGCAATGCCTTCCGCCCGGCGCTCAGCGCCGCGCAGGTGGCCGAGGTCAAGCCTGCTGTCCATCCGGTCGTCCGCACCGATCCGCAGACGGGTCGCAAGTCCTTGTTTGTCAGCGAGCATTTCACCACCCGCATCCTGGGCCTGCCCGAGGGCCGCTCGGCCGCGCTGCTGGCCGAGCTGTTTGCCCACAGCACCCAGCCGCAGTTTGTCTACCGCCACCACTGGCGTGACCGGGATATGGTGTTTTGGGACAACCGTGCCGTGCTGCACCTGGCCACCGGCGTGCCGGCCGGCCAGCGCCGCAAGCTCTACCGCACGACGATCGAAGGGGATGTGCCGGTATGAACGCCGCACCCCACCCATCGCAGGTGATCGGGCTGCCGCGCCCGCAGCGCCGCCAGCAGCTGTTTCTGCTGTCGCTCAGCCTGGCTGCCGCCTGTTGTTGATCGCCGGCGCTTGCCATTGCGGCTGCGCTGCCCGCTCCTCCTGACAGCGGCGATTGACGCCAGCCCCCAGTACCCGCCCACCCGCTGCTGAAGCGCGGTGGTGCTGCACTGCGGCCCAACGATTCCAGCCATACCTTCACAAGCACTATGAACATCCGCAATCCATGGGCGCTGCGCAACCAGCAGCCCGGCAAAAAGGCCTCGACACCTTCTAGCAGCCCCGCTGCCACCGCCCGCTGCTCCGGCCTGGGGGCTGCCAGCAAACACGCCGCCGCCGTGCTGGCCGCGACCGCCGTACTCTGGGGTGTAAGCGCTGGTGGCGCGCAGGCGGCAGAAGGCCAGCTGCGCATTGCGCAGCAGTACGGCATCGTTTACCTGCTGCTCAATGTGGCGCAAGACCAGCAGTTCATTGAAAAGCAGGGCAAGGCCCAGGGTGTGGACATCAAGGTCAGCTACCTGCAGTTCTCGGGCGGCCCGGCGGTCAATGATGCGCTGCTCTCGGGCAATGTCGACATTGGCGGCGCTGGCGTCGCGCCGCTCTTTACGCTTTGGGACCGCACCAAGGGCAAGCAAAACGTCAAGGGGGTGGCATCCTTGGGCAACTTCCCCTACTACCTGGTCAGCAACAACCCGCAGGTCAAGACGATTGCCGACTTTACCGACAAGGACCGCATTGCCACGCCGGCTGTTGGTGTCTCGGTGCAGTCGCGGGTGCTGCAGTACGCCTCGGCCAAGCTCTGGGGTGAGCAGCACTACCAGCGGCTCGACAAGCTGCAGGTGGCCTTGCCGCACCCCGATGCCGCAGCGGCCATCATCAAGGGCGGCACCGAGATCACCGCGCACTTTGGCAATCCGCCGTTCCAAGAGGTGGAGCTGGCGGGCAACCCCAATGCGCGCATTGTGCTCAACAGCTACGAGGTGCTGGGTGGGCCGGCCTCATCCACCGTGCTGTACGCCACCGAGAAATTCCGCCAGGAAAGCCCCAAGACCTACCGCGCCTTCCTCGATGCGCTTGATGAATCGGCCCGCTTTGTGCAGGCCAACCCCGAGCAGGCGGCTGATATCTTTCTCAAGAGTGGCGGTGGCGGCAAGGTCGACCGCAACCTGGTGCTGCAGATCATCAAGAACCCGCAGGTGCAGTTCACCATCCAGCCGCAGAACACCGTGGGCCTGGGCCAGTTCCTGCAGCGGGTCGGGGTGATCAAGACCAAGCCCGAATCGGTGCGCGACTATTTCTTTGACGACCCCCGTATCTCTGGGGGCAACTGAGATGCGTTGGCCCTACGCCTTTGCGCAAGATGGCGATGTTGCCCTGTCGCGGGGCAGTTGGCTGCGCAGCGCCGCCGAGCCTTATGCCAGCCTGGCCGAGGCCGAACTGGCTGACCGCCTGGTCAGCCGTGCTAGCCCTAGCCCGACAGTGCCCAGCCAGCAGGCGCCCGCCAGCAGCGCCTTGTTGGAGGTTGATCGCGTCAGCATCGACTATGTGACGGGTGCGAGGGTGCTGCGCGCCACCCACCAGGTGAGTCTGCAGGTGCATGCGGCCGAGCGCTTTGTGCTCTTGGGGGCGTCGGGCTGCGGCAAGTCGACCCTGCTCAAGGCCATGGCCGGTTTTGTGCCGGTCAGTGAAGGCGCCATCCGCCTGGGAGGTGCCCAGGTGCAGGGCCCGGGGCCTGACCGTGTCATGGTGTTCCAGGAGTTTGACCAGCTGCCGCCCTGGAAAACGGTGCGAGAGAACGTGATGTTTCCGCTGCTGGCCTCGCGCCGCACCGGCAAGGCTGAGGCGCGCGAGCGCGCCGACCTTTACCTGGAAAAAGTGGGCCTGAGTCGCTTTGCCGATGTGCACCCGCACCAGCTGTCGGGCGGCATGAAGCAGCGCGTGGCCATTGCCCGTGCGCTGGCCATGCACCCGAAGGTGCTGCTGATGGACGAGCCTTTTGCTGCGCTCGATGCCCTGACGCGCCGCCGCATGCAAGAGGAGCTGCTGGCGCTGTGGGACGAGCTGCGTTTTACCTTGGTGTTTGTCACCCATTCGATCGAGGAGGCGCTGGTCGTGGGCAGCCGCGTCGCCATCCTCTCGCCCCATCCGGGGCGGCTGCGGGCGGAGATCAACGCCCATGCCTTTGGCCTGGCCAGCGGCGGCAGCGCCGAGTTCGAGGCCGCGCACCAGCGCATCCACCGGCTGCTGTTCGATGAAGAGCGGGCCGGCGCGCAAATCGCCACCGACACCAGCACCAGCACCAGCACCAGCACCAGCGCAGCCACCGGCTTGCGCCGCGTGGCCTGATACCGGAAAAGAGACCCCCGATGGCATTCACCCCCCTTTCTGCATGGCCCGGCGATGCCAAGGCCCTGCCGCCCATCCGGCCCGAGGCGGAGTACCCGCTGCCCGATGCGCCCGCGCAGCTGACGGTGCGCCGCCTGCCGCTGGCCCGGCGGCTGCTGCAGCACCCGGCCTTGCGCAAGGCCATCATTCTGGTGGTGCTGGCCATCATCTGGGAGCTGGCAGCCCGTTGGCAGGACAACGACCTATTGCTGCCCACCTTTGGCCAGACGGCAGCCACCTTGCTGCGCGAGCTGGGCAATGGCGCGCTGCTGGGCAAGGCGGCGATATCGCTGGGCATCTTGCTGCAGGGCTATCTGCTGGGCGTGGCCGGCGCCTTGCTGCTGACGGTGCTGGCGGTATCGAGCCAATGGGGCCGCGATGTGCTGACCACCTTGACGAGCATGTTCAACCCGCTGCCCGCCATTGCGCTCTTGCCCCTGGCATTGCTGTGGCTGGGCCTGGGGCAGGCCAGCTTGCTGGCGGTGCTGGTGCATTCCGTGCTCTGGCCGCTGGCCCTGGCCACTTATGCCGGTTTTCAGGCGGTGCCAGAGACCTTGCGCATGGCCGGCCGCAACTACGGCCTGCGCGGCGCGCGCTATGTGCTGCAAATCCTGGTGCCTGCCGCGCTGCCCTCCATCCTCTCGGGCCTGAAGATTGGCTGGGCCTTTGCCTGGCGCACCTTGATCGCTGCCGAGCTGGTGTTTGGCGCCTCGTCGGGCAAGGGCGGCCTGGGCTGGTACATCTTCCAAAGCCGCAATGAGCTCTATACCGACCAGGTGTTTGCCGGGCTGGCGCTGGTGATCATCATTGGCCTGCTGGTGGAGAACCTGGTGTTTCACCCGCTGGAAAGGGTGACCGTCAAGCGCTGGGGGGTACAGCGCTGAGCAGGCGGGTGGGAGTGGGGGGTGTGGTCTCATCCCAACAACCCACAAGCGCCAAGACAGCGAAGGCTGTAAGACAGTGGCGATTGTTGAAGATTGGGTGGTCTCCTACATAGTGTTTTCATAATCACTTGCCGCATACTGATAGGTTTTGCAGTTCCTGGCCGTGCCCATTGGGGGCCGGAAGGTTGCTGCGGCACGCCTGTGACGGATGGGGCGTGCTCCCAACTTGGGTGTACCTATGACCAATTCTTCTCCCGATAAGGCGGTATCGCCCGAGGCTGGCGCCATGCCGGCCCCGGGCACCCCGACCTCGGAGCCTACTGCGCAAGCGCCTGAAGCCACCGTAGCGGTGCCGTCCAGCCAGCGCTCGACCATGTCGCTGCCAGTCGTGATTCCAGCGCTGGTGGTGCTCGCCGCTTTGCTGCTCATCTGCGTGCTGGCGCCCGATGCGGCAGACCGGTTGTTTTCTGGCGCGCAGCGCTGGGTGGTGGCCAGTTTTGACTGGTTCTACGTGATGGCGCTGAGCGCCTTTTTGCTGTTTCTGGTCGTGCTGGCAGCCAGCCGCTATGGCGATATACGCCTGGGGCCGGATGATGCCAAACCCGAGTTCAGCTTTGTCTCCTGGTCATCGATGCTGTTTGCTGCGGGCATGGGCATTGGCCTGATGTACTTTGGTGTGGGCGAGCCGCTGCAGCATTTCCTCAGCCCGCCCACGCAGGAGCCGGGCACGCCCGCTGCTGCGCGAGAGGCCATGGAGGCCACCTTCTTCCACTGGGGCTTTCATGCCTGGGCGGTGTACGGCACCATGGGCCTGGTGCTGGCCTATTTCGGCTTTCGCTACAACCTGCCGCTGACCATGCGCTCGGGCCTGTACCCCTTGCTGCGAGAGCGCATCAACGGGCCCATCGGCCACGGCGTCGATGCGTTTGCGTTGGTGGGCACCATTGCCGGTATCGCCACCACCCTGGGCTATGGCGCGCGCCAGATTGCCGCCGGTATCCACACCCTGACGGGCTGGGAAACCCAGACCTCCGGGTTTCTGGTAGCCGTGATCGTGGTGGTCGTCACCTTGGCCAGTCTCTCGGCCCTGCTGGGGGTGGACAAGGGCGTGCGCCGCCTGAGCGAATTCAATATGCTGCTGTCGGTGCTGCTGCTGAGCTTTGTCATCATCGCCGGCCCCACGGCCCATATCTTTAAAGCCTTGAGCGAGAACATTGGCAACTACCTGCAGGGCTTGGTGGGCATGTCGCTGCGCACCTTTGCCTATGCGCCTTCGCGCGAAGAGGGCTGGTTTGGCGGCTGGACGATTCTGTACTGGGCCTGGTGGGTCAGCTGGTCGCCCTTTGTTGGCATGTTCATCGCGCGCATCTCGCGCGGCCGCACGGTGCGTGAATTTGTCATCGGCGTGCTGCTGGTGCCCACCGCCTTCAACCTGCTGTGGATGACCGCTTTTGGCAACGGTGCCATCTGGGCCGATGCCCACCTGGCAGGCGGCGCGCTGGCGCAGACCGCGACCAATGTGGACGCCTTGCTGTTCCGCTTCTTCGAGTACCTGCCCTGGGTCAAACCCGTGTCTTGGCTGGCCGTGCTGCTGATCGGCGTGTTCTTTATTACCTCGGCCGATTCTGGCGCGCTGGTGGTCAACTCCATCGCTTGCCGGGGCAATAACGAATCGCCCGTGTGGCAGCGCCTGTTCTGGTGCGTGCTGCTGGGCGTCACCTCCATCGTGCTGCTGCTCGCCGGGGGCCTGGGCGCCCTGCAGGCCGTCACCCTGGTTGCGGCCTTGCCGGTGGCGCTGATCATGCTGGTGCTGTGCGTCGGGCTGTGGCGCGGCATGGTGGCTGACCTGGCCCATTACTCGCCTGACCTGGCGCCTGCCACCAACTTCTGGAGCGGCCAGCACTGGCGCAAGCGCCTGGAGCAGATCGTGCACCAGCCCCTCAAGGCGGATGTGCAGCGCTTCTTGCAGGCCACCGTGCTGCCTGCGATGAACGAGGTCGCCGCCGAGATGCAAAAGCGCGGCCTGCAGGCCCATGTGCAAGACAGCCTGGAAGGCGATGCCGACAGCGAAGTGCGCCTGGTCGTGCCCGTCGAAAAGCTGCGTGATTTTGTCTACGGCGTGCGCGCCGTGCGCCGCACCATTCCTACCTTTACCGTGCGTGAGAGTGCGGGCAGCAAGGAGCGCCGCTATATGTATGAGCCGGTGACTTTCTTTGAAGATGGGCGCTCGGGCTATGACGTGCAGTATTTGCGCAGCGAGGAGCTGATCGCCGATATCCTGCGCCAGTACGAGCGCTATCTCTCCCTAAGCGCAGACAAGCGAACGCAAATGCTGAACAGAGCTCCAGGGCATACAGACCCGGTGTAATTGTTCTTCTCTGGCCACCTTCGGGTGGCCTTTCTTTTTGTCGTTTCCGCTCTGGCGATGCTGTTTTTGTTGGTGGCGTTGGCAGTCTTCGTTTTGGGGTGGCGATATGGGCGCGTAGGCTTTGTTGCGGGGGCTTGCCATACAGGCGTATTGTCTGCGCCCCCGACGTCGCGCCTACGCGCCCATCTCGCCATTGGTGTTGGTGGCGCGGGCGCTGCGCTTGCTGCGTGCTGGGTTGTTTTGAAATCCAATGCGCTGTTTGGTTAACTGCTGCCCTGGCGGTGCTGTTTTTGTTGGTGGCGCTGGCAGTCTTCTTTTTGAGGTGGCGATATGGGCGCGTAGGCTTTGTTGCGGGGGCTTGCCATACAGGCGTATTGTCTGCGCCCCCGACGTCGCGCCTACGCGCCCATCTCGCCATTGGTGTTGGTGGTGCGGGCGCTGCGCTTGCTGCTTGGGTGGCTGTTTTGAACAGCCAACGCGTTAGGTTCTTGGGGTGGTTCTTGCAATCGCGGACAATGGCGGCTTCTTTGCCGCCTTTGCTTTTTGCGCCCCTTTTTATGTCCTCTTGTCTGTTCACCCATGCCCATGTTTTTACCGGCCGCAGCGAGAGCGATTTCGCGACGGCTTTTGTGGTGGAGGGTGGGGTGGTGCGCTGGGTGGGGCATGTGGGCGATGCGTCGCAGCCGGTGGCTGATCAGCAGGTGGATTTGCAGGGGCGGACGGTGGTGCCGGGGTTTATTGATGTGCATACCCATCCCACGTTTTTGTCGCAGATCGTTGATGCGGTGCCTTGTACGGTGCCGCTGGTCGAAGACATTCCTGGGCTGATTGCGGCGCTGAAGCAGCATCCCAAGGCGGGCCTCGGGCCCAACGACTGGATTGAGGGATGGGGCTATGACGAATCCAAGCTGAAGGAAGGGCGCACGCCTACGCGCCATGATCTGGATCTGGTATCGACGACGCAGCCGGTGTATGTGGGCCGATCTGATTGCCACTCGGGCATTTGCAACAGCCGTGCGCTGGCGCTGGCGGGCATTGGCAAGGACACGCCTGACCCGATCGGTGGCCACTTTGGCCGCGATGCCGATGGCACGCCCAACGGTGTGCTGACCGAGCTGGCGGCCAACAGCGTGGTGCAGCGCGCCAAGGCGGTGCTGGATTACGCGCAGGCGGTGGGCAGCCTGGCGCGCACTTCGCAGCGCTTTAGCGAGCGCGGCATTGTGGCGGTTACCGACATGATGGCCTTTACCCAGCCCTTCCACCACCTGGATGTGTACCGCGATGCGGCCCAGGCTGGCTTCAAGCAGCAGGCGGCGCTGTATTTTTACTGGGAGCCTTGCAAGGGCGATTTGCGTGCGGGGCTAGAGGCCGCACAAAAGGACGGTCGGGTGAAGATCGCCGGCATCAAGCTGTTTGCCGATGGCTCCATCTCCGGCAAGACGGCCTGGTGCAGCTGCGCCTACAAGCACACGGGCAGTCTGTTTGGCATGTCCTTGCTCAGCAGCGCGGCACTGGCGCAGGCCTATGAATGGTCGGTGGCCAACGGCGCGCAAATGGCGGTGCATGCGATGGGCGATGCGGCCTTGCAGCTGGTGATCGACTTCTTTGCCGACAAGCAGCCCTGGCTGCCTGGCGGCGTTCCCTCTGTGCGGCTGGAGCATGCCACCTTGCTCAAACCCGCGCAGATTGCGCAGATGAATGCCATGCCCATGCAGTGGGGGGTGGCCACGCAGATCATCTTTATGTTTGCCGAGTACGAGGCCTATACCGAGAACCTGGTGGCATCGGAGTTTGACCAGTCGTATGCGCTCAAGACCTTCTACGAAGAGATCGACCATGTGGCGCTGTCGTCCGACGCCCCTGCTACCACCTGGGCCGATCCGGACAATGTCTTTGTCTCCATCCAGGCGGCCGTGCAGCGCCGTGCCTACAACGGTGCGCCCATTGTGGACAGCCAAGCGTTGACCGTCCCACAGGCCCTGCTGCTCTACACCGCACGCGCGGCCAGGCTCTCGCCGTTCGAGGGCCAGCTCGGCCAGATCGCCCCCGGCTTTGAAGCCAGCTTTGCGGTGCTGGATGGGGATATCTTCAGCGTGCCCACCGCCGACATTGGCAGCCTGCGCGTGCAAGAGACCTGGATTGCCGGCGAGCAGGTGTACCGCGCCGCATCAGCGCCCTCCATCCTTTGAACCGGCATTGAGGCACCCCTATGATCCGCTGGCTGATTGTTATTTTCCTCGCGCTCTTGCTGCTCAACGGCTTTGCCGCCTTGCTGCGCAAGCTGGGGCTGGGGCGCCTGCCGGGGGATTTTGAGATTCGCCTGTTCGGCAGGACTTTGTGGCTGCCGATAGCCACGACCGTGGTGCTGAGCTTGATGGCGGCTGGGATTGCGCGCTGGTTGTAATCCGTCCCTGCACGAGCATGCGGCGCTGCAGCATTTGTCATGGTTGTAAGCCAATCCAGGTGGTATATGCAGCGGCCTTCCCTGCAGCACAGTGTCAGCTAAGGGAAAGCTTGTAAACAAATTGTCATCGCGCTTTCATACACTGGCGCGATGTCATCTATTGAGTTACGGCAGGTTGCCAAATCCTGGGGCAGCACCACGGCCTTGCATTCGGTCGATCTGCAGATCGCGCCAGGCAGCTTTTGCGTGCTGCTTGGGCCGTCGGGCTGCGGCAAATCCACAACTTTGCGCATCATCGCTGGGCTGGAGACGGCCAGCGCCGGCCAGGTGCTGATCGGGGGCCGCGATGTGACGCAGTTGCCGCCGGCGCAGCGCGGCATTGCGATGGTGTTCCAGAACTATGCGCTGTTTCCGCATTTATCGGTGGCCGAGAACATCGGCTTTGGGCTGGCGGTGCGCAAGGTGCCCAAGGCCGAGGCTGCGCAGCGTTTGAAGGACACCGCCGAGTTGCTGGGCCTGGCGCAGCTGCTGGACCGTAAACCGGGCCAGCTCTCGGGCGGCCAGCAGCAGCGCGTGGCACTGGGCCGGGCGCTGGTGGCCCAGGCCCATGTCTGCCTGATGGACGAGCCGCTATCGAACCTGGATGCCCAGCTGCGCCAGGAGATGCGGGCCGAGCTGCGCGAGCTGCAGCAGCGCCTGGGGCTGACCGTTGTCTATGTGACCCATGACCAGACCGAAGCCATGAGCATGGCCGACCAGGTGGTGCTGCTGCACCAGGGCTGGGTGGAGCAATGCGCGACCCCGCGCGAGATGTATGCCCGCCCCGCCAGTACCTTTGCTGCGCGCTTTATAGGCACGCCAGCGATGAACCTGCTGCGGCTCAGTGAAGGTGCCATTGCCGGCAGCCAGGTGCATCTGCCCGTGCCCGCTGGCGCCGCATCGCTGGGCCTGCGGCCCGAGGCGGTGCATTGCCTGGGCGCTGAGGGCGTGGATGCGCAGGTCATTGGGACGGAATACCTGGGCGCCGATGTGGTGCTGCGCTGCGCGATTGGCAGCGAGCAGATCACCGTGCGGGCCCCCGGCCAGCAGGCGGCAGCGGTGGGGCAGGCGCTGCGCCTGGCCTGGCGCCCTGAAGACATGCATTTCTTCGATGCCAATGGCCGGCGCATGGCCTGAGGCAAACCCTTTTTCTTTGACTGAACTGTTTGTGCAGCGCCTGCAGGCAGGCGCATAACCCGAGGAGTGATTCCGTGCAACGCAATAGCTTTTTGAAGACCCTGGCCGCCTCGGCCGTCGCCATGCTCGGCCTGGGTGCCGGTCTGGCACATGCGGCTGATCCGCTGGAAGTCCCTTTCTACTACCCCGTGGCCGTGGGTGGCCCGATCACCAAGGTGATCGATGGCTACGCCAATGACTTCAACAAGGCGCATCCGCAGTACAAGATCACCCCGATCTATGCGGGCACCTACCAGGAGACCATCGTCAAGGCGCTCACTGCCAACAAATCGGGCAAGGCCCCTGCCACCTCGGTGCTGCTGTCGACCGATATGTTCACCCTGATCGATGAAGATGCGATCGTGCCGATCGACGACTTCGCCAAGACCGATGCCGACAAGGCCTGGCTCAAGGGCTTTTACCCGGCCTTCATGGCCAACAGCCAGACGGGTGGCAAGACCTGGGGTGTGCCTTTCCAGCGCTCCACCGTGGTGATGTACTACAACAAGGATGCCTTCAAGGAAGCCGGCCTGGACCCGAACAAGGCCCCGGCGACCTGGAAGGAGCTGAGCGACGCAGCCAAGAAGCTCAGCAAGAAAGACGCCAACGGCAATGTCAGCCAGTACGGCATCCAGATCCCGTCGACCGGTTTTGCCTACTGGATGCTGCAGACCCTGACCACCCCCAACGATGTGCTGCTGGCCAACGAGGCAGGCACCAAGGTGAACTTCGACAACCCCAAGGTGATCGAGGCGCTGGACTTCTGGGTCAACCTGGCCAAGGAAGGCGTACACCCCAAGGGCGTGATCGAGTGGGGTACGACCCCCAAGGACTTCCTGGAAAAGAAGGCCGCCATCATCGTGACCACCACGGGCAACCTGACCAATATCAAGGCCAACGCCAAGTTTGATTTCGGGGTCGGCCAAATCGCCGGACATGTGCGCAAGGGCGGCTCGCCGACTGGTGGCGGCAATTTCTACATCTTTAAAAAGGCGCCTAAGGAGCAGCAGCAGGCCGCCTTTGAGTTTGCCAAGTGGGTGACCCAGCCCGAGCGCGCTGCGCAGTGGAGTATGGACAGCGGCTATGTGGCCGTCTCGCCCGCCGCCTACGACACGCCCATTCTGAAGAAATACGGCCAGGATTTCCCGCCAGCGCTGGTCGCGCGCGATCAGCTGCCCGTCTCGGTGGCCGAGTTCTCGACGCATGACAACCAGCGCGTGACCAAGGTGCTCAACGACGCGGTGCAGGCTGCGCTGAACGGCACCAAGACTTCGGCGCAAGCGATGAAGGATGCGCAGAAGGAAGCGGACCGCATCCTGCGCAGCTACCAATAAAGTCCCATCCGGCCTGGCCTGCTTGCAAACCATGCCGGGTCAGGCTTTGGGAATGAACCAGCCCTGTTAACAGAAACCAAACGCATGAGCGCCTCTTCCTCGTCCATCGCCGGCAGCGGCCAGCGCAGCATCCATGCATGGTTGCTGCTGCTGCCTGCGCTGGTGCTGCTGGTCGCCTTCACCCACTGGCCGGCAGTGGCGACCTTGATCGACAGTTTTTACTCCACCCCCAAGGGCGCACGCGCGGCGGTGTGGGTGGGCATCGAGAACTACGAGGCCATGGCCGACGACCCGGTGTTCTGGCAGGCGGTGCGCAACAACCTCTGGTTTGCAGCGGCCACCATTCCGGCTTCAATCGGCCTGGCGCTCTTGATGGCGGTGTGGGTGAACGAGCGCATTGCGGGCCGCACCTTTGTGCGCATGGCCTACTTCACGCCCACGGTGCTGCCGATGATTGCGGTGGCCAACATCTGGCTGTTTTTCTACACACCGCAGTATGGGCTGCTGGAGCAGGTGACCGGTGCGCTGGGCCTGCCCTCGCACAACTGGCTGGGCAGCCCGTCGACGGCGCTGGGGGCCGTCACCCTGGTGGCGGTGTGGAAGGAAGCGGGCTTTTTCATGATCTTCTACCTGGCGGCGCTGCAAACGCTCAACCCGAGCCTGAAGGAGGCGGCGGCGATTGAGGGTGCATCGCGCTGGTACTTTTTCCGCCGGGTGCAGTGGCCGCTGCTGATGCCGACCACGGTGTTTGTGCTGGTCAATGCGGTGATCAATGCCTTCCGCCTGGTCGACCATGTGTTCATCCTGACCCGGGGCGGGCCGGACAATGCCACCACCTTGCTGCTCTACCACCTGTATGAGGTGGGCTTCAAGTTCTGGGATACGGCCTATGCGGCGGCCATCACCGTGGTGCTGGTGGTGGTGCTGTCGAGCGTGGCGCTGTTCCAGTTCTTTGTGTTGGACAAGAAGGTGCACTACCAATGAACCGCAGCCAAGCCCCTGCCGTCATCTACCGCCACACTTGGCTGGATACCGTTGCCGCCTGGCTGCTGGCGCTGTTGTGGATTTTGCCGCTGGCCTATGCGTTCTGGACAGCCTTCCACCCTAGCGAATACGCCATCCGCTTTGACCTGAGCGCCCCCTGGACCTTGCAGAACTTTCGCCATGCCTGGGATGCTGCACCGTTTGCGCGCTACTTTCTCAACACCAGCTTGCTGGTGGCCATGATCCTGGCCGCGCAGTTGGTGCTCTCTACCTTGGCGGCCTTTGCTTTTGCGCGCTACCAGTTCCGGGGCAAGAACATTGCTTTTGCGCTGGTGCTGGTGCAGCTGATGATCATGCCCGACATCCTGCTGGTCGAGAACTACCAGACCATGGCGCGGCTGGGTCTGGTCGATACCTTGTTTGCGATTGGCCTGCCGTACTTCGCCTCGGCCTTTGCGATCTTTTTGCTGCGCCAAACTTTTATGGGCATCCCCAAGGAGCTGGACGAGGCCGCGCGGGTGGAAGGCGCCAGCACCTTGCAGATTCTCTGGCGCGTGTACGTGCCGCTGGCACGGCCCGTCTACACCGCCTTTGCGCTGGTGTCGGTGAGCTTTCACTGGAACAATTTTCTCTGGCCGCTGATCATCACCAACAGCGTGGAGTCACGCCCCCTCACCGTCGGGCTGCAGGTGTTCTCCAGCGTGGAGCAAGGGGTGGACTGGTCCACCATCACCGCCGCAACCTTGATGACCTCGGCACCGCTGCTGATCGGCTTCATCTTGTTTCAGCGCCAGTTTGTGCAGAGCTTTATGCGGGCAGGGATCAAGTAAAGGCAGTACATTTTTGCTTTTGTACTGGGGGGTGTGATGTCAAACACTGTCAGCGCAGGCGTGGTTCTGTATGTCAAAGATACCGAGCGCGTGGCGCAGTTCTACAGCCAGGTGCTGGGCCTGCAGGAGCAGCACCGGGAGCCCGGCTGGGTGGTGCTGGCATCGAGCGCCTTTCAGCTGGAGCTGCATGCCATCCCGGCAGCCATCGCCCAGCGCATCCACATCACCGCACCACCCCAGCGCCGCGAGAACGCGGCGCTGAAGTTCTTTGTGGCAGTCCCTTCACTGGCGGACGCTGGCGCCATCGCAGCCAGCCTCGGCGGCGCAGTGCTCCAAGACGCCTGGACGGGGCCGGGCTTTCGCGCCTGCAATGCGATGGACTGCGAGGGCAATGTGTTCCAGCTGCGCGAGGCGGCATCTGCGCAGGCTTAGCGCCTGGGGACCCGGGAGGGCAGCTGTCAGGCAGGCTGCTGCTGCGTGGTGCAATGGATGCCACCACCGCCCGCCGCGATGGCATCGATATTGAGTTCCACCCGCGTCCGTGGCTTTGCGCAAGATATCCAGATGGCGTTGGGTGATGTCACGGCCTGCGATACCGGGTAACCAGATGACTTTGTCGATGCCCAGTACCCGCTGCAATTTGCGCCTTGCATTGAGCACACAGCTTTCCGTGATGATGGCTGTGCCCTGGCCATCGACCTCAATACCGCCGCCCTCCAGTGTCGGCATGTGTTGCAAAAAGAAAGCAGATCACTCTAGCAGTGAGCGTGACGTTCAATCAGGTCGATTGGTATCGAAACCGCGAGATAGTGAATAAGAGTGTGGCAGCTAATCCAATTTTTGGAAATGCCTTTTCTATAAAACAGATATGGCGCAAAAGCGCCATATCTGTTTTATGATTTTGACATGAATAAACTATGTGCCATGCCAAACATCTTTAGCTAATTTATCCTGTAGTTCTGGAATGGACGCGCGTGTAAAAATAGGAATGTTGATGCCCCGTTTTTTCTGATCTAAATAGTCCTTCCATGCAGCATAAGCATATTTGCCGAGTAGCACGATAGCGATCAAGTTGATCAATGCCATCAAGCCCATGCTGGTATCGGCCATGTCCCATATCAAAGGTAGACTGCCGATAGAGCCAAACATCACCATGCCAAGTACGCATAGACGGAATATCAACAGCAAAAGAGGATGTTTGCTGATGAACTGCACGTTGCTTTCGGCATAGGCATAATTCCCAAGCACGGATGAGTACGCAAAAAAGAAAATAGCCACGGTTAAGAACAGACCACCAGCAGGGCCTAAATGCGTAGTAATGGCTGCATGGGTCAAGCTAGCACCTTGCATCTCTGCGCCTGGTACATATTGGCCAGACAGTAGAATAATCAATGCGGTTGCGGTGCAGATAATCATGGTGTCCATCACTACACCAATCATCTGCAATAGACCTTGCGAAACAGGATGCGATGCATTAGCGGCAGCGGCAGCGTTCGGGGCAGATCCCATACCAGCCTCGTTAGAGAATAAGCCACGTTTAATTCCTGTCATCATGGCCACGGTTATGGCATAGCCAACCGCACCACCTGCAGCCTGTTCAATGCCGAATGCACTTTTAACGATCATGCTCAAGATCCCCGGCAAAGCAGGCAAATGCGTGAGCAACACAAAGAAGGCAACACCCAGATAGCCTAAAGCCATCGTCGGGACAATCACTGCTGCCAGTTTTGCCACACGGCGGATGCCACCAAAGATTACTGGCGCAACTATCAATACCAAGGCCACGCCCACCCAAGCGCGTGGAATGCCGAAACTAATATCCATTGTTTCGGCGATAGACTGTGCTTGTACGGCATTAAATACAAAGCCAAATGCCAGTATCAACAACAATGAAAACACGATCCCAAGTGCGCGTGAACGCAGACCATTTTGAATGTAGTAACTTGGGCCGCCACGGAAGCTGCCATCGTCATTTTTTACTTTGAATATCTGCGCCAGCGTTGCTTCTACAAAAGCAGAAGACATTCCTAAAAGAGCCACTACCCACATCCAGAAAATTGCACCCGGACCACCGACCGTCAATGCTACAGCGACGCCTACGATATTGCCGGTGCCAACGCGGCTCGCCACGCCAGTGGCGAATGCTTCAAATCCCGTAATGCCTTTGCCCGACAGGCCAGGTTCTTTTTTAAATAAGGTGCTGTGAAAGATACGCCCTTGAATAAATCCAAGGCGCAGTGTGAAGTAGGCTCCCACGCCTAACAATAAATAAATGAGAATGTAGCCCCATAAAATGCCATTGAGCCAATTGATGATGGGATGAAGCAAGGTGTCGATCATAGATTCATGCTTTATATTAATAAAGGGAGTGAATGGAATGCAGCTTTAAGAGGCTGAGTCAACACCATGTGAGATGAGGTATTGCGCACATGATGAGTCCATCACTAAATCACAACATGGCGTAATGATGCAATCACGTAAATCCTGACTTTTCTTACTTGGTAGCTAATGTTTCTTTTTGTCGTTGAATACGATAAGCAGCATGCTAAAGATAAGCGGCTAAGGCATTTACTCTGCAGTGCGCGGGGAATAGAGCGTGTTGCTGCAGGCAGACGTTGCAGAGTCACCACTGCATGACGACAAGGTATTCGTTGAGGTCCACGTCAATGATGCGAATCCACTCGATGTACAGATCAGAGCCAATCAGCTCAGGCGCATCCTGCACCATCGCCCCCCCCTCATCGGGGGCAAGATGGGGCCGGGGCTGTGCCTCAAGTCGGACCGTGCGTGCGACAGTTCAAACTTCGTCATCAGGGCTATGCGCGGTGCGATGATTTGCGTTTTGGCAACCTCGCCGAATTCGACCCAAGCCATGCGGCATTGCTGGCACCCAAGCACAAGGAAGCCACGGTGGAGCAAGCAGCCTCCATCCGGTTGGTTGGCTTGACGGCATAACAGGCTTTGTGTGAGAAAGCGCCATGGAGTAAAGGGCAGAAGGTCTCCATTCAAGCGGCCCCTGGCTAACGCGCCTGCAATGAGATGGCAATGTCTGTCCGCTGCCCGAAGACGCCCCTGCGCTGGTGTAGTGCGGCTCCGCAGCCTCAGAGAGGATCACGCACTCAGGCCCACCTCTCGCAGCCTCTCGATCATTGCAGACGTGGGCCGCACCAGCTCAATGCCCACCTCAGGCAGGCTGCTGCTGCGTAGTGCAATGGATGCCACCGCCGCCCGCCGCGATGGCATCGATATTGAGCTGCACGATCTCGCGGCCCGGAAATTGCTCACGCAAAATGGCTTTGGTGTTGCGGTCGACCCGGGTATCGCCAAACTCAGGGCAGATCACGGCACCATTGCAGACGTAAAAATTGATATAGCCCGCAGCGAATTCCTTGTTTTCGTATTGGGGCCGCACGTCATCTGGCCCCGGCAGGCGCACCACCTTTAGCGGGCGGCCGCGCGCGTCGGTGGCTTTGCGCAAGATATCCAAGTGGCGCTGGGTGATGGCATGCTCTGGCGAGGACGTATCGTTGTCAAAACCGGCAACCACGACCCCCGGCGCGCAAAAGCGGGCATAAAAATCGGTGTGGCCATCGGTGATGTCGCGTCCTGCGATACCGGGCAGCCAGATGACTTTGTCGATGCCCAGCACACGGTGCAATTCCTGCTCGCACTGCGCCTTGCTGACGCCCGGGTTGCGGTTGGCATTGAGCACACAGCTTTCCGTGATGATGGCCGTGCCCTGGCCGTCGACCTCAATGCCGCCACCCTCCAAAATCAAGCTGCTTTTGAGCACGGGCACACCGGTTTGTTGGCAGACAAAGGCGGCGACCCGTGCGTCGTTGCGGTGGTACTGCTTTTTGCCCCAGCCGTTGAAGTTGAAATCCACCCCGGTGAACAGGCCGCCGGCCTTTTTCACAAAGACCGGGCCTGTATCGCGCATCCACAGGTCATCAATGGTTTGCACCACCAGGTTGACTTTGCTACCGCACAGACGCGCTGCCAGGTCGTAATCTTCTGCATTGACCAGCATGTGAACGGGCTCAACGCTGGCGATGGTTTGTGCAATCAGGGCCAGATTCTGCTGCGCCCCTGATTTCAGGCGCCTGCCCCATACATCGTCATTGGCGCCAAAGGCCATCCAGGTCGCAGCATGGCGTTCGCCTTCGTCTGGCATGCGCCACCCGTTGTTGGTGCTGGTGGCCGGAGCGGACAGCGCTGGCATACCCACAGTTGCACTGGCCGCCAGCGCGGTGCTGGCCGAGAGAAATTGTCGTCGTTGCATGCTGTTTGCTCCTAGCTGATTTCCTGCTGCGTGGTGCAGTGGATGCCGCCGCCACCTGCGGCAATCGGGTCGATGTTGATTTGAACTACCGCCCGCCCTGGGTAGAGCTGCGCGAACTGCGCCTTGGTATTGGCATCGGCCTTGGCATCCCCGAATTCGGGCAGGAAGATGGCCTGGCTGCTGGCATAGTAGTTGATGTAGCCTGCGGCAAATGTCTTGGGATGGTGCCCGGGCCGGATCTGGCCAGGGCCATCGACGGCGATCACCTCCAGCGGCTGGTCGTCCGCATCGGTGGCGCTTTGCAGTATCTCCAGATGCTGGCGTGTCAGCGCGTAGTCATAAGACGCCGGGTTCATCTCGCGGTGGGCGACCACCACACCAGGGCGCACAAAGCGGGCATAGAAGTCGGTATGCGCGTCCGTGATGTCCATGTTCTTGATGCCTGGCAACCAGATCACCTTGCGAATCCCGAGCAGGCGATGCAGTTCTGCTTCGCAGTCGGCCCGGCTCCAGCCCGGATTGCGGTTGCGGTTCAGCACGCAGCTCTCGGTGATGATGGCCGTTCCCTGGCCATCGACCTCCAAGGCCCCGCCTTCCAGCACCAGCGTTGTGGCGAGCAGCGGCAGCTGCGCCTGCGCAGCCACCAAGGCGGCCACCTGTCGGTCATGGCCAAACCCTTGCTTGTTGCCCCAGCCGTTGAAGTTAAAGCCCACGCAAGCGCGCTCACCCTGGGCATTGCGGACAAAAACGGGGCCGGTGTCACGCATCCACAGGTCGTCCAGCGGGGCGGCAATCAGGGTCACTTTCTCATCCAGCAGTTGGCGCGCTGCCTGCATGTCTGCCGGGCGCACCAGCATGTTGACGGGCTCGTAAGCGGCAATGGCGTTGGCAATACGCACGAGGGCCAGTTGCAGTTGCGCCACTTGTGCGCGTGGCCAGATGGCGCTGGACGCGCCGTAAGCCATCCACGTCGCCTTGTGGGCGTCTGCCTCGTCGGGCATGCACCAGCCCAGTGGGCTGCTTGGGGTCGCCATCGGGCCGTCTGCTGCTCTTGTGTTTCCCGCATTTGCGCGGTTGGGCATGGCATCTCGATCTGTCTTCATCACTCATCCTGTTGCCCCAAACATGGGGTCTGCTACCACCGAACTATCGGACCAATGGGTATTGTGGAGGGCGGAAGGTATGAGATCAAATGATAAGATTTGTTAGAACTAATTAATATTTCTCATATGTCTGAGCAGCGTATTCCCTCCATGAAGCTGTTGATGGGGTTCGAGGCGGCGGCCCGTCACGGCAGTTTTTCGCGTGCGGCGGACGAGCTGCATGTCACCCAGTCGGCCATCAGCCACCAGGTGCAGCAATTGGAAGCGCAGCTGATGCAGCCGCTGTTCCGCCGCGCCGGGCGTGGCGTGGAGTTGACGGTGGCGGGCGAGGTGCTGCTGCGCAGCGTTCAGCGCACGCTGACTACCCTGCGCAGCGGCCTGGGGCGCATTGCCACCTACCTGGATCCGGGCCTGGTGTCTTTGGTGTGCCCGGCGCCCCTGCTGCATGGCTGGCTGCAGCCCAGGTTGCCGCTGCTGCAGGCCCTGCTGCCCGAGCTGTGCCTGGTGCTGTCGGTGGATGAGACTGCCCGCTTTGTCGATGAAATTGATGTCGACATGGCCATCAGCAACCGGCCTCTCTTGCAGCCTGGACTCCAGGAGCTGCCATTGCTGCAAGACGAGTGGTTGCTGGTGGCGAATACCGGTATGGCCGAGAAATTGGGCGCTATTCCCCAAGCGCAGCACCACCTGCACGCAGATTTGATTTGCCTGGAAGAAAGCCTGACGAGCGAGGCGACGGCAGCGCTGTTTCTGGGGCCGCTGGACGGCTTTCGCAAGCCTGCCATCTACGACGATGCCCGCCTCGTGCTGGATGCCGTCTTGGAGGGGCGCGGCATAGCCTGCCTGCCAAGCTTGTTGGTAGACGCCAGCCTCGCGCGCGGGCAACTGCAGATCCTGCCTGGCTATCCCCGCTTGCCGGGCACGAGCTGGTGGCTGTCAGGGGTAGCCGGGCCTGCGCGCTCGGACACTGTTTTGCAGGTGTTCCAATGGCTGACTGCGCAGGGCCAGCGGGTTTGAGACGGCGACGGGCGCTATCGGACGTGTTGGGTGTATCGGGATCGGGCACCACGGGTTTGCGGCTTTAGCCCTGCCATGCACAGACTTCGAAAAAATTAGGTATGATGCCTGTCATGCGAAAAAATTCAACCAACGACCGAGCCGCTGCCAAGCAAGCCACACACGAGCGCATTGTGTCCGTGGCAGCCCGGGCCATTCGCCGCAGCGGCTATGGCGGAACGGGGGTTGCCGACATCATGAAGGAGGCAGGCCTGACGCATGGCGCCTTCTATGCCCATTTCGCCTCACGCGAGGCGATGCTGGCAGAAGCCGCCAGCAAGGCCTGCGCGGAGTCTGCCGCAGCCGTCGCTGACATGGTGGCCAAGGCCGCCCCCGCCATGGCATTGGAGTCCATGCTCAGCGCCTACCTCTCCAAAGCGCATGTGCAGCTTGTGGAGCAAGGCTGTCCCTTGGCAGCGCTGGGCTCCGAAACCGCGCGCCAGGCCCCTGAAGTGCGGCGCGTGGCCACCCAGCACATCAAGGCCATGGTCGATCTTATCGCCCGCCAGTCACCTGACTGGGGGCAAGCCGGCGCGCACGAGCAGGCACTCGTCACCTTGTCCACCATGGTGGGCAGTCTGCTGCTGGCCCGCGCTGTGGATGACCCGGCCCTGTCGGACAGCCTGCGCGAAGCTGCGCTCAACCACATGGTCCCGCCGGCCGCTCAAGCCACCCCTGGCGAATAGCGCTGTTTTTTTATCATTTAATATGACGATCATCATATGAAAGAGAAGATATGAAGGCATTTGTTCTGGATCGCTATGCAAACCCGCCTGCGTTGCGGCTGGCAGATGTCGATATGCCGCAACTGCGTGAGGATGAGGTGTTGGTGGAGGTGTATGCCGCCGGGGTGAATCAGCTGGACGCCAAGATCAGCCATGGCGAGTTCAAACGCATCTTGCCTTATCGCCTGCCCCTCATCTTGGGCCACGATGTGGCGGGTGTGGTGGTCCAAGTCGGTGCGCGGGTGCGCAAGTTCAAATTGGGCGATGCGGTCTATGCGCGGCTCGATGATTTGCGCATCGGCAGCTTTGCGGAGTTTGTAGCCGTCAAGGAGGCGTCGCTGGCGCTCAAGCCCCAGGGCCTGACGATGGAGCAAGCGGCCTCCATCCCCTTGGTGGGTTTAACGGCATGGCAGGCCTTGGTCGAGAAAGCCGCATTGGCCCCCGGCCAGAAGGTGTTGATTCAAGCGGGCTCGGGCGGTGTGGGCAGCTTCGCTATCCAGCTGGCCAAGCACCTGGGCGCCACGGTGGCCACGACAGCCAGTGCGGCTAACACGGCACTGGTCAAAAGCCTGGGCGCGGATATCGTCATCGACTACCGGGCGCAGAACGTCGAAGACCTCTTGCACGGCTACGACGTGGTGCTCAACAGCCAGAGCGGCAAGACGCTCGATGCCTCCCTGCGCGTGCTCCACAGCGGTGGACAGCTCATCTCCATTTCCGGACCACCGGACCCCGAATTCGGCAGAGCAATTGCCGCTTCCGGATTCGTCCAATGGCTGATGCGGATGTTGAGCGCGGGTATTCGGCGCAGGGCACTAAAACGGGGTGTCGGCTACTCGTTCCTGTTCATGACAGCGAATGGCCAGCAGCTGAGCGAGATCACCGCGCTCATCGAATCCGGCGCTATTCGCCCTGTGGTCGATCGCGTCTTTCCGTTCGACGCCACCTACGAAGCACTGGCCTACGTGGACGCGGGCCATGCCAAAGGCAAAGTCGTTATCAAGCGCAAGTGAGCGCACTTCCTCCCCTCAGAAAACTTGGAGATTCCTATGAAAATTGAAAACGCTGTTGTTCTTGTCTCAGGTGCCAACCGGGGCATTGGCCAGGCCTTTGTCCGCGAGTTGCTCGCTCGGGGAGCCCGCAAGGTCTACGCCGCTGCGCGTGACCCGGCCACCATCACTCCACAAGCCGGTGTTTATCCGCTGCGTCTGGATGTCAACAGCCCCGATGACGTGGCGGCTGCCGCCGCGCAGGCCTCGGATGTCAGCTTGGTGATCAACAATGCTGGCATCGCCCAGCCAGGCGGCTTTCTTGCCGCAGACAGCGAAGAGATCGCACGGCGCATTTTCGAGACCAATTTCTTCGCCGTGTTGCGCATGAGCAAGGCCTTTGCGCCCATCCTCGCGGCCCAGGGCGGCGGCGGGTTGCTCAATGTGTTATCGGTCGCGTCGTGGGTGAACGGCAGCGAGCTGGCCGCCTATTCGGCCAGCAAGTCCGCTGCCTGGTCGCTGACCAATTCCCTGCGCTACGAGCTGGCCGCACAGAAGACGCAGGTGCTGGGCCTGCACATGGGCTATGTGGATACCGACCTCACGCGCGGTCTGGATGCCCCCAAGTCCAGCCCGGCGGATATCGTCAGCCGTGCGCTCGATGCGCTGGAAGCGGGCTTGGACGAGGTGCTGGCCGATGACTTGACGCAGCACGTTAAACGCGGAATGACCGCGGACAGGCCGAGCTATCTGCCGCAGCGCGCCTAAGGCCTGGCCCCTGGCAGCGCGCCGATGGCCTGCGCAGGCCATGTATTCCAGCTGCGCGAAGACGCCCCGGTGCTGGTGTAGGCCCCTGTACTAGCAGCGTGTATCAGCTGTGCAGCACCAGCTGAAAACCTTCTGTCGCGGCGGGAGCCACAAAGTGCTGGCTGATCAGGTCAAACTGCGCATCGCTGGTTTGGAACGGATGCTCCCCGGATGCATTTCGTGCTCGCAGCCGGCGTTTGCATTCATCGTCGGATACCTGGAGCCAGTGCAGCGCATGCGCTGCCCCCGCTGCCTCAAAAATGCCACGCGCCCAGGCCCGCGTGCCGGGCGTGTTCGATGGGAAATCCAGCACGACGGAGGTCCCCGCTTGGAGCAGCGACACGATGTGGCCTTGCACGGCGCCTCGTAGTCGTTCAGACAGTCGGACATAGTCCTGGATCGAGGCCAGCGCATCCGGGTAGAGCTGGGCGAGCCAGGCATCTTCGCTGATCCGCACAGTGCGCGGCTGCGCGGCAAGCTGCTGGGCCAAGGTGGATTTACCGGAGGCGATCTTTCCGCAGAGCAGGTGCAGGGTGCCAGTATGGCGATCGCTAGTGGCTAAGCTTGCAGGCGCTTGGGTGGTGTTCATTCCATCTCCTTTTTTGAAACCCCAGAGACAGAAAACCCACCTCCAGGGTGGGTTGCATCGTTGCGTGGCCGCGCGCTAACCCACCGTCGGTATGAGGATGCGAATAATTCGTGGGGTGGTGAAGCAGGGCATCGGGCCAATGTAGCAGAAGCCCGGCCAGCGTGCAGCGCTGTGCGCCCTCAAGCGCGCCGCTTGGTCAGGCGGATATCGCCATCGCCCACATCGCTCTCATCGCCCCAGCCCCGATGGCGGTACAGGCGCGCTGCGCGGCTGGTTTTGGCCGTTTCCAGCCAGGCCTCTTCATGCTGCGCAAACAAGGCCTGCTCGCAGGCCTGGCACAGGGCGGTGCCCAGGCCCTGGCCTTCGCGGTCGCTGCGCACAAACAGCGCAAACAGGCATGCGCTGTCCAGATCCACCATCGCAAAGCCAGCGACCTCGCCATCTACTGTGGCGACCCAGGCGCAAGGGGCGCTGTCGATGGCTTCGGTGATCGCGGCGGGAGTGATGCCGACGGCGGCCAGCTCTGCGCTGGTCATGCTGTTTTCGGTGACCGCCAGGCGAACCTGGAACATGGCTTCGACATCGCCCACGGTGGCGGGGCGGATCTGAAAAGAATCTTGGTGGTTGGGCATTGCCCGACTATAGATGCGCAGGGGCTGGCTTTGGTGGCAGACACGAAGAATGCATGGCTCCTGCTGCACAATGGGAGTTGATGCGCCAGCGGGCGCGGCTATCCACAGAGTTATCCACATGCAAATACTGACCTGGAATGTGCAATGGTGCTGCGGCCTCGATGGCCTGGCCGATCCGGCGCGCATCCTGCGCCATGCGCTGGCCATGGGCGAGGGCGCGGGCGGCATCGATGTGCTGTGCCTGCAGGAGGTAGCGGTGGGCCACGGCGCGCTGGCGGGCGCCCCGGGTGACCAGGTAGCGCAGCTGCAGGCGCTGCTGCCGGGCTGGCAGCTGTTTTTTGGCGCCACTACCGATGGCTTTGATGCCAACGGCCAGCGCCGCAGCTTTGGCAACCTGGTGGCCAGCCGCTTGCCGGTGGCCGAGGTAGCGCAGCACCGCCTGCCCTGGCGGGCCGAGGCTGGCGTGGTGAGCATGCCCCGAGGTTGCCTGGTGGTGACGGTGCGCGACCCGGCCCTGGGCCTGGTGCGCGTGATGTGCACCCACCTGGAATACCACAGCGCCGGCCAGCGCCTGGCGCAGGTGCAGGCCTTGCGGGCCATCCATGCCGAGGCACTGGCGCAGCTGCAGGCGCAACCAGGCGCCGCGCCCGCTGCCACGCCCTACACCACACCGGTGCATACCCCGCATGCGGTGCTGTGCGGAGACTTCAATATGCACGCCGGCGAGGCTGCCTATGCCGCCCTGGTTGCTGCGCAGGCCGATGGCTCGCCGCTGTGGCATGACAGCTGGCCGCTGCTGCATGGGCATGCACCGCAGCCAGCCACCTTCTGTGTGTTTGACCGTACCTGGGGCCCGGCGCCGGTGGCCTGTGATTTTGTGCTGGTCAGCGACAGCGTGCGCAGCCATGTGCGGGCCTGGCACAGCGACAGCGCCACGCAGCTGTCCGACCACCAGCCGGTGCTGCTCTCACTGGCTTGAAATATGCGGCCCTGGCCTGCAACTGGCCGTTTGCATCGCTGCCTATGATGGGCAGCAGGAGATTGCCCCATGACCGAAGACAGCTTGCACATTGTGTGCCCCCATTGCCATACCACCAACCGCGTGCAGCGCGCGCAGCTGGCCCAGCAGCCCGATTGCGGCAGCTGCCACCAGCCCTTGTTCAGCGGCGAGCCGGTGGCGCTGGATGCCGACAGCTTTGCCAAGCAGCTGGGGCGCAACCATATCCCCGTGGTGGTCGATTTTTGGGCGCCCTGGTGCGGCCCTTGCCTGCAGATGGCCCCGGGCTACGCCCAGGCGGCCAAGCAGTTGGAGCCCCAGCTGCGCTTTGCCAAGCTCGATACCGAGGCCTATCCCCACGTGGCCCAGCCCTTCAATATCCGCAGCATCCCGACCATGGTGGTGTTCAAGGGCGGGCATGAGGCCGCCCGCATCTCCGGCGCGATGCCGCCCGCTGAGATCGTGCGCTGGCTGCAGTCGGTTCTGTAACTGCGCTTGCCCATAAAAAATGCCATCCGTCTGGATGGCATGGCTGTTTTTGCAGAGAGCGCGCGAGTGGCCACGCGCTCTCTGAACGGGCTTACAACTTGACGGCTTGTGGCGTGCCGGTCAGGTAACCCACCGAGGCGCCAAACTTGTTTTTGTAGTTGGCGTTGATCAGCGGATCGAGTTTGTCCTTGATCTTGGCATGCAGCGCGCTCCAGTCACCGGGGTGCTGGAAGTTGCTCATGATGTAGGTCCAGCCGTTGGCTTCGTCCACGGCATGCAGGCCGGTGGATTCTGCGCCGGCAGGGGTCGACAGAATGCGCGATATCTGCTTCGTATCGGCGTTGTAGGCCCACAGGAAGTTGTTCACGTGGTTGCCGCTGTCTTCGCCGATGAACAAGGTGCGCATCTTTTCGGAGAACTTCAGGTTGTCCGGGCTGGCGATCTTGTCGGGGTTGGCGGTGTTGCCCAGTGCGTCTGCCGCAATGTCCTCGCCCATCATCAGCATGTGCGATTGCTGGGGCACCCATTCGCTGTTGATGGCTGCGCCCTGGCGGTCCTTGATGCCGCCGCCCAGGTTGTGGGCCAGCACGCCACCCGCCTTGACGGTCTTGGGGAAGCTTACGTTGTGCTTGGCATTCCAGGCCTTGTCGCCGTTGATCATCGAGGTCTGGATGTTGGCCAGCGCCGAGTAGGCGACCTTGTCCTTGATGTTGACGGTGGTGCCTTCCATCTTGGTGAAGGCCATCGAGCCACCTACCAGGTTGGCGTAGCGGTGGGTTTCGAGGAAGGCTGCAGCCTTCTCCATACCGGGCTTGAGCTTGAGCCAGGCGGCCTTGCCGTCCAGGAACACGGCGGTGTAGCTGGCATCTTTCGGGTCGGTGGTCAGCGACTCCATGATGTCGGTCGGCTTGAGGCTGTTTGCCAAGGCTTCGATTTCGGCGCTGGTGGCGTGGCCCAGGTGGATCCACTCCATCTTCGCGGTCGAGGTGTCGGTCAGGACGTCGGTGTAGTGCGCGACGTACAGGTTGCCAGCGGACAGGTCTTTTTCCTTGTCGGCCACGAACATGAACAGGCCGCCGTTGGTGTAGTCATCGCCCATCAGTGCGGTGCGGTTGTCGGGCATCACATGAATCAGCTCGTGTGAGATGCGACCCAGGCAGTAATGCTTCTTGACCGTGCCGGTGCCGTCCTTGTTGACGGTGATTTCTGGCAGGTGGCCGTAGTGGTAAGGGTTGGCCGTCGTCTCGTTGCCGTACACATGCTTGCTGAAGGCCTTGAACTGGGCCGAGCTGGCCGCGGTGAAGGCATCGGGCTCGTACTCTTCGCTGGACAGGTGGGTGTTCCAGGGCGAGAGGCTGGCGCCGCAGGTGATCCACAGGCCGTGGGCCTTGGACATGTCGACGTTGTGGTACTTGACCAGGCTCAGCTTGCCGGTGTCCTGGTTCTGGTCCAGGGTCAGCACGGCGATGGGCGAGGGCAGGGTGCCGTAGGCATCGGCGCCCGACAGGTCCTTGGAGGTGTACTCGAACTGCACCACGGCAAACACGGGCTTGCCCTTGACGCCGTCCACCTTGGCATCGGCGACCTGGATGATCGAGGAGCCATCGGGGCAGTCGGAGAAGAAGTGGCGCTCGCTGCCGGGCACCGACTTGTCCATGATGGGCTGGTTGTTGATGTCGTAGTAGCCACCCGCGAGGATCTTGCCGCCCTTGCCGTCGGTCACCATGTCGCCGGTGACAAAGAAGGATTCATAGGCCAGCGCCACTTCGCGCTTGCTGTCGTCGGCATACAGAATGGTCATCACCGCCGTGGTCGAGGTGGTCGCCATCGCTGCCGGGTTGCTCAGGTTGGGCGCAGCCATGTTGGAGAAGCTCAGCGACTTGAAGGGGGCCGTCGGGCCATCGTCATCACCACCACCGCCGCAGGCGGTCAGCAGGCCTGCTGCAGACAGGGAGCCGGACAAAGGCAGCAATGGTGCGCTGCCCAGAAATTGCAAAAGACGGCGACGGGAGGTCAGCACTGCGCTCATATCGGTAACTCCGTGGGATGTTATGTGGTGTTTGGATGCACCACAGAGGCCCATGAGAAATCCGGGCCAACATGCTCTGTGGTGCGCACGGAGTATCGACGGCTCGGATGGCAGTGGTATGACGCTGCTGTGTCGTTTTTATGACGATGCGGGGGCGCCGTCTGGCGCCGCAATGGCGGCTCCTTGCTGCGTGCCAATGCGGGGGGCTGCAGGCTTCTTTCAGGCCCGGCGCGGGTGCTGGCGCCGTAACCAGAAATATTGCCTGCATTGTGGACATCCCTGTGTAGGACATGTGATCTGGTCAAAGCGGACGTAAGGTGCTACAACCAAGTCACGATAACGGATGCCTAGGGAGGCTCTGCAAAACCCTCGCTAAATGGTATGGACGCGTTCAGACCACTACCGGGAGTTTTGCAGAGGGTCCCTAACAACTTTGCGGCATGGTCAGCCCCTTTGGTGCCGCCACGGAGGTCGTATGGATGTCATCAGCAACTCTGCCGCCCGCTACGTGCGTCTGCGCGAAGAGGAAATGTCGCTCGACGAGTTTCTTGTTCTGTGCCAGCGTGATCCGATGGTCTACGAGGGGGCTGCGCACCGCATGCTGGCCGCCATCGGCGAGCCGGAGATGACCGATACCCGCAATGATCCGCACCTCTCTCGCCTGTTTGCCAACAAGGTGATCCGCCGCTATCCCGCGTTTGCAGAGTTCTACGGCATGGAAGACGCCATCGAGCAGGTGGTGAGCTTCTTCCGCCATGCTGCCCAGGGCCTGGAAGAGCGCAAGCAGATCCTCTACCTGCTGGGCCCCGTGGGGGGCGGCAAGAGCTCCATCGCCGAGCGCCTCAAGTACCTGATTCAGAAGGTGCCGTTCTACGCACTCAAGGGCTCGCCGGTGAACGAGTCGCCGCTGGGCCTGTTCGATGCGGTGGAGGATGGCCCGGTGCTCGAAGAGCAGTTTGGCATTCCGCGCCGCTGCCTCAACCATGTGCTCTCGCCCTGGGCCGTCAAGCGCCTGGAGGAATACGGCGGCGATATCCGCCAGTTCCGGGTCGTCAAGCGCTACCCCAGTATCTCGCGCCAGGTGGCCATTGCCAAGACCGAGCCCGGCGACGAGAACAACCAGGATATATCGAGCCTGGTGGGCAAGGTGGACATCCGCAAGCTGGAGAACTTTGCCCAGGACGACACCGACGCCTACAGCTACTCGGGCGGCCTGTGCCTGGCTAACCAGGGCCTGCTGGAGTTCGTCGAAATGTTCAAGGCGCCCATCAAGGTGCTGCACCCGCTGCTCACCGCTACGCAGGAAAGCAATTACAAGGGAACGGAAGGCTTTGGCGCCATTCCCTTTGATGGCATCGTGCTCGCCCACAGCAACGAGAGCGAGTGGAAGGCCTTCCGCAACAACCGCAACAACGAGGCTTTTCTTGACCGCGTCTACATCGTCAAGGTGCCGTATTGCCTGCGCGTGTCGGAGGAAGTGCGCATCTACGAAAAGCTCATCCGCGAATCCTCGCTGGCCAGCGCCGTGTGCGCGCCCGGCACGCTCAAGATGATGGCGCAGTTTGCGGCGCTCACGCGCCTGAAGGAGCCCGAGAACTCCAGCATCTTCAGCAAGATGCAGGTCTACGATGGCGAAAGCCTCAAGGACACTGACCCGCGCGCCAAGAGCTACCAGGAGTACCGTGACTACGCGGGTGTAGACGAGGGCATGTCGGGCATCTCCACGCGCTTTGCCTTCAAGATTCTGTCCAAGGTGTTCAACTACGACAGCACCGAGGTGGCGGCCAACCCTGTGCACCTGATGTATGTGCTGGAGCAGCAGATCGAGCGCGAGCAGTTTCCTGCCGAGCTGGAGACCCGCTATACCAGCTACATCAAGGAGTACCTCTCGCCGCATTACGCCGAGTTCATCGGCAAGGAAATCCAGACCGCCTATCTGGAAAGCTACAGCGAGTACGGGCAGAACATCTTCGACCGCTACGTCACCTACGCCGACTACTGGATCCAGGACAGCGAGTACCGCGACACCGACACCGGCGAGGTGTTTGACCGCAACGCGCTCAACGCCGAGTTGGAGAAGGTGGAAAAGCCCGCCGGCATTGCCAATGCCAAGGATTTCCGCAACGAGATCGTCAACTTTGTGCTGCGCGCGCGTGCCAACAACCAGGGCAAGAACCCCAGCTGGACCAGCTATGAAAAGCTGCGCCTGGTGATTGAGAAAAAGATGTTCTCCAACACCGAAGAGCTGCTGCCGGTCATCAGCTTCAACGCCAAGGCCAGCGCCGAGGACGCGCGCAAGCACGAGGATTTCGTCACCCGCATGGAGGCCAAGGGCTACACGCCCAAGCAGGTACGCCTGCTGTGCGAATGGTACCTGCGCGTGCGCAAGAGCAGCTGAGGCATTGAGAACGGCAAGCCGGCACCGAGCGTGCCGGGCCATGCATGGGGGGCAGAGATGGCATTGCAAATCATCGACCGCAGGCTCGCCGGCAAGAACAAGTCGGTAGGCAACCGCGAGCGCTTTGTGCGCCGCTACAAGGCGCAGATTGCCGATGCGGTGCGCCGCGCTGTTGCCAAGCGCGACATCCGGCACATCGAGCAGGCCGAGAACATCACCATCCCGCGCAAGGACATCCAGGAGCCCAGCTTTCACCATGGGCAGGGGGGTGTGCGCGACACCGTGCACCCGGGCAATACCGAGCATGTGCGGGGCGACCGCATTGCCCGGCCCCAGGGGGGCGCAGGCGGTGGTGGCTCCCAGGCCAGTGACGGCGGCGAGGGCGAAGACGACTTCACGTTCACCCTGACCAAGGAAGAGTTCATGGAGCTGTTCTTTGAAGACCTGGCCCTGCCGCGCCTGCTGCGCACCCACATGGCCAGCACCTTGCAGTACAAGACGCGCCGCGCCGGCTACAGCCACGATGGGACGCCGCATAACCTGGCCGTGCTGCGTACCATGCGCGGCGCGCTGGGCCGGCGCATTGCCTTGACCAAGGCGCCGAACCGCGAGCTCAAGGCGCTGGAAGACGCGCTGGCGGCCCTGCTGGCGCAGGACGACGGCACCAGCGAAGCGCTGGCCGAGCTGCAGCAGCGCATTGCCGGGCTGCAGGCGCGCATGGGCAAGGTGGCTTTTCTGGATCCGCTCGACCTGCGCTTTCGCAGCCGCACCAAGGTGCCCGAGCCCAGCAGCCAGGCGGTGATGTTCTGTGTGATGGATGTGTCCGGCTCCATGGACCAGGCACGCAAGGACCTGGCCAAGCGCTTCTTTATCCTGCTGTACCTGTTCCTCACGCGTCACTACGAGAAGATCGACATCGTCTTCATCCGCCACCACACCCAGGCTGCTGAGGTGGGCGAGGAGGAGTTCTTCCATTCCACCGAAAGCGGTGGCACTGTGGTCAGCAGCGCGCTGGTGCTGCTGGAGCAGACCATCCGCGCACGCTACCCAGTAGCGGATTGGAACATCTACGTGGCGCAGGCCAGCGACGGCGACAACTTTGGCGACGATGGTGGCAACTGCCGCAACCTGCTGGCAGAAAAGATCCTGCCGCTGGTGCGCTACTTTGCCTATGTGCAAGTGGTGCCGCATGAGCAAAGCCTCTGGGAGGAATACAGCCAGCTCTTGCCACTGTTCCCGCATTTCGCCATGCGCAAGGTGGCGGAGGCCGGCGATATATATCCCGTGTTTCGTGATCTTTTCAAGAAGGAAGGGGTAGCGGTATGAACCCTTCTCAATACCCGGTGCTGGCCCGGCGCAAGGGCTCCCAGCATTGGAAGACTACATTTTCCGGCGACCGCTCCCAGCGCGAGGTGCCTGCCACACCCCGGCCTGCGGGCAAACGCCCCAGGCAGCCCCTGCCTGACCCCAGCGACTGGACCTTCGAGCTGATCGAGCGCTACCACGCAGCCATTGCCGCGACGGCCGAGCGCTATGGCCTGGACACCTACCCCAACCAGCTGGAGGTCATCTCGGCCGAGCAGATGATGGACGCCTATGCCAGTGTGGGCATGCCCGTGGGCTACCGCCACTGGAGCTATGGCAAGGAGTTTTTGGCCACCGAGCGCCGCTACCGCCGAGGCCACATGGGCCTGGCCTACGAGATCGTCATCAACTCCAACCCCTGCATCAGCTACCTGATGGAGGAGAACACCACCGCCATGCAGGCGCTGGTGATTGCCCACGCGGCCTATGGGCACAACAGCTTCTTCAAGGGCAACTACCTGTTTGGCATGTGGACGGATGCGGGCAGCATCATCGACTACCTGCTCTATGCCCGCGACTTCATTGCCCAGTGCGAGGAAAAACACGGGATCGGCACCGTGGAGCAGTGGCTCGACTCCTGCCATGCCCTGGCCAACCTGGGCGTGGACCGCTACCGCCGCCCCTCCAAAAAGACCCTGGCGCGCGAGCGTGCCGAGCGTGAGCAGCGTGAGGCCTATGTCCAGCAGCAGATCAACGAGCTGTGGCGCACCCTGCCGGCGCGCCCGGACAAAAACAGCCCGGCGCAGCACCAGGAACGCTTTCCCAAAGAGCCGGAAGAGAACCTGCTGTACTTCATCGAGAAGAACGCCCCCTTGCTGGAGCCCTGGCAGCGTGAGGTGGTGCGCATCGTGCGCAAGATCGCCCAGTACTTCTACCCCCAGCGCCAGACCCAGGTGATGAACGAAGGCTGGGCCACCTTCTGGCACTACACCTTGCTCAACACCTTGTACGACGAGGGCTGGCTCACCGATGGCGTGATGATCGAATGGCTGTCGTCGCACACCAATGTCATTTACCAGCCGCCCGCCGGCCACCGCGCCTACAGCGGCATCAATCCCTATGCGCTGGGCTTTGCGATGTACCGCGATATCCAGCGCATCTGCGAGCACCCGACCGACGAAGACCGGCGCTGGTTCCCCGATCTGGCGGGCACGCCCTGGCTGCCGGCGCTGCACCACGCCATGCAGAACTACAAGGACGAGAGCTTTATCGGCCAGTACCTGAGCCCCAAGCTGATGCGCGACATGCGCCTGTTCTCCATCCATGACGACGCCAGCGAGCGCGAGCTGCTGGTCAGCGCCATCCACAACGAAGACGGCTACCGCAACCTGCGTCAGACCCTGTCGCAGCAGTACGACCTGGGCGCGCGCGAGCCCAATATCCAGGTCTGGAACGTGAACCTGCGCGGCGACCGCTGCCTGACCCTGCGCCACACCCAGTACCAGGGCCGCCCGCTGGCCGAGGACGTGCAGGAGGTGCTCAAACACGCGGCGCGCCTGTGGGGCTTTGGCGTGCAGCTTGAAAGCGTCAACGGCGATGGCGAGGTGCCGGTGCTGCTGCACGCGGTGCCGCCCCCGCCAGCCTGACTGTGCTGGCACGCGGCTGGGCTGCTGAGGGTTTAAGGCTGCCCGCTTGCAGGGTTTGCTGCTGCGTCCAATGCCATGGCCTGCGCTACCGCATGGCAGCGTGCCTCATGCACCATCGCGCCAATCTCCGCGCCTTTGCGGCCTGAGCGGGCGGCGCGCTCTGCCACGTCCTTGGTGCTAACGGCCTGCGCCACGGCCAGCAGCCGCAGCAGCGCGTCGCGCTGGGGGTAGGGCTTGTCCTCCAGCCCCAGTCGCCCTTGGGCATCGCATTGGCAGGCGAGCAGGGCGTCGGCAAAGCGCTCGGGTTTGCGAAAGGCGTCGCAGCGCTCCAGCAGCCGCACCACGGCAGCCGGCGCAATGCCGGGGCTGCGGTGGATGTTGCCATGCTCGGCAGCAACCATCAGCGCCAGCTCGGCGCAGTCGCTGGGCACGCGCAGGCGCTGATGTACGGTGCGGGCCAGCGCCACGCTGCGCTCTTCGTGGCCAATGTGGCGCGGCAACACATCGGCAGGGGTCGTGCCCTTGCCCAGGTCGTGTGCGATGCAGGCCCAGCGCACGGGCAGCGGCGCATCCAGCTGGGCGGCGCGGTCCAGCACCATCATCACGTGGATACCGGTATCCACCTCGGGGTGGTAGTCGGCCCGCTGGGGTACGCCCCAGAGGCGGTCCAGCTCGGGCAGCAGGCGGGCGAGGGCGCCGCAATCGCGCAGCACCTCGAACATGCGTGAAGGCCGGGCCTCCATCAGGCCGCGTGCCAGCTCTTGCCACACGCGCTCGGGCACCAGGGCATCGACTTCGCCCTCGGCCACCATCTGGCGCATCAAGGCCATGGTTTCGGGCGCGACACTGAAACCATGAAAGCGGGCGGCAAAGCGTGCCAGGCGCAAGATGCGCACGGGGTCTTCACGGAAGGCCTCGGTCACATGGCGCAGCACGCGGGCCTGCAGATCGGCCTGGCCGCCATAGGGATCGGTGACGGGGTCGCTGCCGTTCCAGTCCACCGGCGCGGCCATGGCATTGATGGTCAGGTCGCGCCGGGCCAGGTCCTGCTCCAGGGTCACATCGGGCGAGGTGGCAATGCTGAACCCCCGGTAGCCCCGGCCGGACTTGCGCTCGGTGCGGGCCAGTGCATATTCCTCATGCGTGCGGGGGTGTAAAAACACCGGAAAGTCTTTGCCCACCGGCACAAAACCCTGGGCCAGCATGGCCTCAGGCGTAGTGCCCACCACCACCCAGTCGTGGTCATTCACCGGCAGACCCAGCAGGCGATCCCGCACTGCGCCGCCGACCATATATGTATTCATGGGGCGAGTTTACTTGCGTTACTTGCGTACCGGTTGTACATAGACGCCGCTGCTGTGCAGCTCGCCCTCGGCCGCCTCGATACGGGCCACCGCCTGCGGGCCGGCGCGGCTCACCAGCACTTCCAGCAGCGATTCGGCCAGCGCCTGCGCGGCCGTGACGGAGGGGAAAAACGACGGGCTGTTGACGGCAAACAGCAAGGTTTCATCGGCCGCCAGCGACAGCGGCGAGGCCAGGCTGTCGGTGATTGCCAGCACCTTGCAGCCGCGCGCGCGGGCCAGCTCTACCGCATGCACAGTTTCCTGCGAGTAGGGGGCGAAGCTGATGGCGACCAGCGCATCGCCCTGGTCGATGGCGCGCAGTTGCATCTCACGCACGCCGCCCATGCCTTCGAGCAGATGCACCGAGCGGCGGAACAGGCGGTAGACATAGACCAGCGAGAACGCCACCGGAAAGCAGGCGCGCATGCCCATCACATGCACCTGGCCGGCTTTCTCCAGCAGCTTGGCGGCGGACACCAGGCGTGCGGCGCTGTGCTGCTCGGTCACATCCAGGTTGCTGCGCTGCATGGCAAACATCTCGGCGGTGAGCTGCTTGTCCTGCGCGCGGCCCAGCAGGCTGCGAGCCCGCTCGCCGTACTGGTTGCCCGCTTCGCTGGCCAGGCCCATATCGGCCGTCAGTGCCTGTTTGAAAGGATTCCAGCCCTCAAAGCCGCAGGTCTGGGCAAAACGGACCAAGGTGGTGGGCGGCACCTGGGCATGCAGGCCCACATTGCGCATCGATTGCGTCACCACCTCATTGGGGTGGTCGAGCACATAGCGTGCCACTTGCTGCAGCGATGGGCTCAGGGTGGCAAAGCGGTCTCGCAATTGGTCGATTACGCCCATGGCGGCTGGTCTTTCTTCAGATTGAGGGAAATCACGGGTAGCTATTGTGCGATATGGATCATATGATCCAAAAAAAATAAAAAAGGAGCAAAAGTTCTAAAACGCCGCAAGGCACTGGCCGGCACCGATGGGGTGCCAAGAGGATCATGGATATGCAAGGAAAAATGGGTGTAAAGCGTGTGGTGGCACTGGCTGCCTGGGTGTGTGTCTCGATGGGCGCGATGGCGCAAAGCAGCACGCTGGACAAGATCAAGAGTTCGGGTGCCATCACCTTGGGTTACCGCGAGGCCTCATTTGGCTTCTCCTACCTGGACGCCAACCTCAAGCCCATCGGCTACAGCATGGATATCTGCGCGCATATCCTGGATGCCATCAAAACCCGGCTGCAGCTGCCCGCGCTGAAGGTGAACTACCAGGCCGTCACCTCGGCCAACCGCATTCCGCTGGTGCAAAACGGCACCGTCGATCTGGAGTGCGGATCGACCACCAACCTGGTGGAGCGGCAAAAGCAGGTGGCCTTTTCTCCGGACATCTTCCGCTACAACGTACGCATGCTGGTCAAGAAGGATTCCGGTATCAAGAGCATTGCCGATCTGCAGGGCAAGTCGGTGGCCACCACCACCGGAACCACCTCGTTCCGCCTGCTGCGCCAGGCCGACCGGGCCAGCAAACTCGACATCAACAATGTGCCGGGCAAGGACCATACCGAGTCCTTCTTGCTGGTGCAAGGCGACAAGGCCGCGGCCTTTGTGCTGGACGATATCTTGCTCGCCGGTCAGATGGCCAATGCGCGTGACCCGCAGAACTACGAAATTGTGGGCGAGAGCCTGCGCACCGAGAACCAGGCGCTGATGCTGCGCAATGACGATCCGGCCTTCAAGCAGCTGGTGGACGAGACCGTCTCGGGCCTGATGCAATCGGGCGAGATGGAAAAGCTCTACCACCGCTGGTTCATGTCGCCGATTGCGCCCAAGGGCATCAACATCAACTACCCGCTGAACGCCGAAACCCGGGATGCGTTTGCGCATCCTTCGTCCAAAGGGATTTAAAAAAGCGGGCAGCCATGGCTGCCCGCTTTCAGTTCATGGATTTGGTGCTCAGCGCTCGGCCCGATAAGGCTCGTCCATCGCCACAAAATCCTGCTCGGCCAGCGCCGCATCGATCCAGGCCTTGACGCCAGGCAGCTGGTGCACCCGCTCGATGTAGGCCGCAATCTCGCCGGGTACGGGCAGCTGGTAGGTCTTGAGGCGCGAGCACACCGGTGCGTAGTAGGCATCGGCAATGCTGAACTGGTCAAACAGCATGGGGCCGCCATGTTGGGCCAGCAGGTGGCTCCACATGCTGCACAGGCGCTCGACATTCTTGCGCACAGCCGCGTTGTCGCGCCAGACGATCCGGCCGACCTCGGCCAGGTCCGCCTCGATGTTCATCGGGCAGGCGCTGCGCAGGGCGGTAAAGCCACCATGCATTTCGGCGCAGATGCTGCGCGCGCTGGCGCGGGCCGCCTTGTCCTGGGGCCAGAGCTGTTTCTCGGGGAACTGCTCTGCCGCATATTCGGCAATCGCCAGGCTGTCCCAGACGCTGGTATCGCCATCGCGCAGCAGCGGCACCGTGCCGGTGGGGCTGAGGGCCGCCATCGTGCGTTTGAATTCGGACTGGCTGTCAAAGCCGTCGAAGCGGACAAATTTCTCTTCGAAAGGGATGCCCGCCTGGCGCAGCAGCACCCAGGCGCGCATAGACCAAGAGGAATAATTTTTGTTGCCGATATAAAGCTGCAGCATGATCTCAACCGATTGATGAATGAAGGTATTGAGCGATTTATACCGTAGGCGCGAGCCCACAAAGGGCTTGCCCTGTTTCTATGAATCGCCCAGTGGCCAGACCACGCCGTTGTCGTTGAGGATGGCGTCCAGCGGCAAGTCATGCGCTTCGGGCTCGAAGTCATCGACAAAGCCATTGGTAAAGCCCAGACCCACCGTGAACGGGCGCGGCTCCAGCGCAGCCAGGGTGCGGTCATAAAAGCCGCCGCCGTAACCCAGGCGGTAGCCGCCCGGGCCATAGCCCACGCAGGGCACAAACAACAAGGTGGGTACGACCAGTTCGGTATTTTGCGGCTTGGGGATGTCGTAGGCGTCCATCTCCATGGGGCAACCGGGGTACCAGGCGTGGAAGCTCAAGGTCTTGTGCTGCTTATTGACGACCGGCAGCCCGATGCGGCGCAGCTTGGGCTCGTCCATCAGCGCACCGTCTTCCTTCCAGCGGTGCAGCGCGGGCAGGGGGTCAAACTCCCCCTTGATTGGCCAGTAGGCGCCGATCACGGCATCCTGGCGCTCCATCAGCCAAAAGCGCAGTACTTGCTGGAGCTGTTCGGCGCGCTCCAGGCGATCGGGCATATGCAGACGCTGTTCGATGAGCGCTTGGCGCACGGCTTTTTTATCCATTGCAAATATCCCTACAGAAACACGCTGGGTCAGCCATTCTGACAGCCAAAAGTGACGCCGCAGGCAAATGGGTTACCGTGAAAACCAGGTATCTTTCCCATGGGCCTGTGGCAATTGCGTAAGTGCGTGTAAACCCGTGGCAAGGATTGCAGCCCTTGACGCCACAGGCGTGCTGGGTGATGTGTATGATTTTGTGGATAACTCGGGCGCCGCTGGTTGATAGCGCCGCTTTCTTGCAACCTGGAGCGGCTATGCGTAGGAATGTTTTGTTTACCCCTTGGATAGCGGCCATGCTGGTCAGTGGCACGGTCCCGCTCGCAGCCCAGACTATTTTGCAAGGCTCAGCGCCTGTACAAACGCCGGTTCAGCTGCAATCGAGCCCGTCCGTCAGCAGCGGCATGGTCAACGACGATGTCATCGTCGAGATGCAACAAGCTTTTCGCAAGCGCGAGAAAAACAAGCTCACGCAGCTGCTGCCCAATGCGCGCGGCCATGTGCTCGAACCCTGGGCCGCGTACTGGGAGCTGCGCGCCCGTCTGAACGAGGCCACGCAGGACGAGGTGCAGGCTTTCCTGACCCGCTGGGCCGGCACCTACCAGGAAGACCGCCTGCGCAACGACTGGCTGCGCCTCTTGGGCCAGCGCCGTGATTGGAGCAATTTCAATGCGATGTACCCGGCGTTCCGCATGGGCGACGACCGTGAGCTGCGCTGCTATGCGGCGGTGATCGACCTGGCCAAGGGCGGCCAACGCGAAGCGCTGGCCAACACGGTCAAAAACAACTGGTATGCGCAGCGCGATTCGGAAGACGGCTGCAACCTGGCGGCCTCAGAGCTGTTCTCGGCCGGCGGCCTGCAGGCCGATGACATCTGGCGCAGGGCGCGCCAGACCATGGAGTCGAGCCGCCCGCGTGCGGCCCGGGCCGCCGTCGAGGTGGTAGCACCTATGCAACTGCCTGCCTTTGCCAGCATGCTGCAGTCGCCCAGCAAGTACCTGACCGCCAAACCCAAGACGCAGTCCTCGGAGCAGCAGGAGCTGGCGACCTTGGCGTTGATCAAGATCGCAGCGGACAACCCCGACGGCGCCGCCACCCTGATGGACAGCCGCTGGAATGAACTGCTGACCCAGCCGCGCCGCGACTGGGTTTGGGGCGTGATCGGCAAGACGCAGGCCACACGCCTGTCGCCCGACGCCCTGGCCAGCTTTGCCAAGGTGGGCAAGGAAGCCAACCTGAGCGACGACCTGCTGGCCTGGAAGACCCGCGCCGCGCTGCGAGCCGGTCAGTGGCTGCAGGTGCGCAAGAGCATCGAGGCCATGAGCGCCGAGGAGCGCGAGGACCCCACCTGGATGTACTGGCAGGCCAAGGCCTTGCAGGCGGGCCGTATCAGCGAGGCGCAGACCCAACAGTCGCGCCAGTTGCTGCAAAAAATTGCCGGCACCCAAGGCTTCTACGAGCAGCTGGCGCAGGAAGAGCTGGGCCAGCCCATCGTCATCGCCACCCAGCCCGCAGCCATCGATGAGCAGGCACGCCAGTTGGTGCGCAGCAGTGCGGGCCTGGCGCGTGCGCTCTATGCGATCCAGCTGGGGCTGCGCAGCGAAGGGGTGCGCGAATGGAACTACATGACCAACCTGCACCAGCGGGGTGGCATGAATGATGCCGAGCTGCTGGCGGCCGCCGAGCTGGCCTGCCAGCGCCAGATTTGGGACCGCTGCATCAACACCAGCGAGCGCACCAAGACGGTGGTCGATGTGGGCCAGCGCTACCCCATGCCTTTCAAGGATGCGGTGGTCAGCCGCTCGCGCGAGATTGGCCTGGACCCCGCCTATGTCTACGGCCTGATCCGCCAGGAAAGCCGCTTCATCATGGATGCCCGCTCGGGCGTCGGTGCATCGGGCCTCATGCAGATCATGCCGGCCACCGCCCGCTGGACGGCGCGCAAGATTGGCATGACGGACTTCACACCCGCAAGCATCAATGACCGCGACACCAATATCACCCTGGGCACGGCCTACCTGAAGCTGGCGCTGGATGATTTTGATGGCTCGATGGCCTTGGCCGCTGCGGGCTACAACGCGGGCCCGGGCCGGCCGCGCAACTGGCGCAATGGCCCGGTGCTCGATGGCGCCATCTGGGCCGAGAACGTACCTTTTGCCGAAACCCGGGACTATGTGAAAAAGGTGCTGGCGAACACCACCAGCTACGCGGCCATTTTGACGGGCCAGCCCCAGTCGCTGCGCGCGCGCCTGGGCTCGGTAGGCCCCAAGCCCGAGGGCGAACCGGATCTGTCCAAAGAGCTGCCTTGACCGGCCTTGAGCGCGCTTACTGGTTGATCAGCAGCGCGCCCTCGCGCCGCGCTGCGCCCGAGCGTTCCAGATCGGCCACCAGTGATGCATGCCACTGCGCCAGGTCCTGATCGGCAAAGTAGCGCTGGTGCAGCAGCCCGTAGTAGGGCGTGGCGACCAGCCAGCGGTTGATCTCGACCAGTGGCAGCTGCTGCCATTCCAAGAGCTTGTACTTGAGCAGCACCTTGGCGGCATAGAGCGCATGGCGCTCGGGGCTTTGCACAAAGCGCTCCAGCCGCTGGCGGGCAGTGTGCAAGGCGCTGCCCACATCGCTGAACGCACTGCCGTGGCCGGGCAGCACCAGGAGGGGCTGCAGGCGCTCGATGACATCCAAGGTGGCGGCGACCTCGTCAAAAGCGGCGGTACCTTCAATCTCGGGGAACACCACGCCAAAGCCGTTTTCCCAGAGCGCATCAGCCGAGATCAGGATACGCGAGGCGGGCTCGAACAGGATCACCGAATGCGGGTCATGCCCAGGCGCGGCATGGATCTCCCAACGCTGCTCACCGAGCGGGGTATCGGTGCCTGGCTGCAGTACCTCGTCCATTTGAAAACGTGGGCAGTCCTGGCCGGTGGGGCGGTAGCTCAGCTGGGTTTCATCCCAATCGATAACGGCCTGCGCATGGCCGGGCGCAATGCTGGTGCGCGCCTGGGGCCAGCGCTGCTGTAGGGCGGCATTGCCGCCGCAGTGGTCGCTGTGCAAATGGGTGTTGACGATGCGCTGCAGCGGCGCGCCTTGCAAGCTGGCCTCGACGAGGCCCACGGTCTGCTCGGCATGGCTGCAGTAGCCGGTATCGACCACCGCCGTCACCCCGCTGGTGAAAACCGTGTTGTTGGCCGACAGCCATCCGCGCTCGATGAACTGGAGATCGGCGGGCAGGGAAGCGGTGGAGGCGGACATGGTGGGGCAGGCAAAGGGGCAAGGCCGCCAGCCTAGCAGACGCGGCGTGTCTGGCGTTGGCACCCAGGTGTCAGCGCGGCGTCTGCGAGCCGGTGCTGCCCAGCATAAAGGCCTGGCGGGCCTCTTGGGGGGCGGCCAGCGTGTCGGACTCGTCCTTGAGCTGCACCCCCGAGAGCTGGCGCTGGCGGGCCTGGCTCATCAGGTAGTGCAGCTTGTGCACCGCCTGCGCATAGCTCAGCCCTTGCTCGCGCACATTGGAGATGCAGTTGCGCGACTCATCGGTCATGCCCGGGCGGGGCTGCCAGGTCATGTACAAACCCATGCTGTCCGGGGAGCTGAGCCCCGGGCGCTCGCCGATCAGCACCACCACCAGCGAGGCGCCCAGCGCCGCGCCAATCTCGTCGCCCAGCGCTACGCGTGCATTGCGCACCAGGCAGATCGGGCCGATATGCCATTGCTCAGCGATGGCCAGGAGCATCTGGCGCAGAAAAGGCAGGGCGTTGCGCTCGATGGCCAGCGACGACAGGCCATCGGCCACCACAAACGCCACATCGGCCTTGGCGGCGGGCAGGCCCTGGAGCAGAGCCCGCGACTCGGCGCTCAGGCGCCGACCCAGATCCGGGCGCTGCAGGTAGGTGGGGCGGTCTTGGGCTGCGCTGTGCAGGCGCAGTACCGGCTGGGTGTGCAGCGCTTGCAGCCCGGCCGCAAGCCCATCCATGTCAAGCTCGGTGTGCACCGCCATGCGCGCCTGGGCATGGGCCAAGGCAAAGTCGAGATGGGCGCGGGTGGGCAGGCTGGTGCCGGCGCGGCCCAGCGCGATGCGGGCGCTGGTGAACTGGCGCAGGCGCTCCCAGGGGTTGGGGGTAACGGCGGCGCTGGCAGGCTCGGCTGCGGCGGGCAGGGGCTCTTGGGCAGAAGGGCGTGGGGACATGAAGAACTTCAGTTGAGCTGGGCCAGTGCCTGCGAAAAGGGTGCGGGCAGGTCCTGGGCCAGGCGCAGGCCCGGGCCGCCGGCCTGGGCAATGCCCATGGTCTGCAGCCAGGCCTCAAACTCCGGCGTGGGCCGCAAGCCCAGGGTCTTGCGCAGGTAGAGCGCATCGTGGAAGGAGGTGGTCTGGTAGTTCAGCATGATGTCGTCCGAGCCCGGAATGCCCATGATGAAATTGATGCCGGCCACGCCAAACAGGGTCAGCAGCACATCCATGTCGTTCTGGTCGGCCTGCGCATGGTTGGTGTAGCAAATGTCGCAGCCCATCGGCAGGCCCAGCAGCTTGCCGCAGAAATGGTCCTCCAGCCCGGCGCGGATGATTTGCTTGCCGTCGTAGAGGTACTCCGGCCCGATGAAACCGACCACGGTGTTGACCAGCAGTGGCTCGAACTTGCGCGCCACCGCATAGGCCCGCGCTTCGCAGGTCTGCTGGTCCAGCCCATGGTGGGCGCCGGCCGACAGCGCGCTGCCCTGGCCGGTCTCAAAGTACATGGCGTTGTTGCCGACCGTGCCGCGTGCCAGGCTCTGCGCGGCCTCATAGCCCTCTTGCAGCAGCGCCAGGTCTATGCCAAAGCTGCGGTTGGCAGCTTGCGTGCCGGCGATGGACTGGAACACCAGGTCCACCGGCACGCCCCGGCCAATGGCCTCGATGCTGGTGGTCACATGGGTGAGCACGCAGGACTGGGTGGGGATCTGGTACTGCTGGATGACCTCGTCGAGCATGTGCAGCAAGGTGCTGACGGCGGCGATGCTGTCGCTGGCCGGGTTGATGCCGATGACGGCATCGCCATTGCCGTACATCAGGCCGTCCAAGAGGCTGGCGGCAATGCCCGAGGGGTCGTCCGTGGGGTGGTTGGGCTGCAAACGGGTGGACATGCGGCCGGGCAGACCGATGCTGCTGCGAAAGCGGGTGACCACGCGGCATTTCTGCGCGATCAGGATCAGATCTTGGTTGCGGCAGAGCTTGGAGGTGGCCGCCACCATCTCTGGGGTCAGGCCGGGTGCCAGCGCGCGCAAGCTGGCTTCGCTGGCGGCGTCCGACAGCAGCCAGTCACGAAAGCCGCCTACCGTCAGGTGCGCGACCGGCGCAAAGGCTTCGCGGTCATGGCTGTCGATGATCAGTCGGGTGACCTCGTCGCTCTCATAGGGCACCAGCGCTTCTTGCAGAAAGTGGGCGAGGGGCAGGTCCGCCAAGGCCATCTGCGCGGCGACGCGCTCGGTGTCATGGCGGGCCGCAACGCCGGCCAGGTGGTCGCCCGAGCGGGCAGGGGTGGCCTTGGCCATCAGCTCACGCAGCGAGGCGAACACATGGCGCTCTGCGCCAACGGTATGGAAATAGGGCATAGGGCAGGGGCCTTGTCAGGGTGTTGTCTCGCCGGGGGCGTCCGCCACCAAGTGATGGCGGCTGTACAGCGCAAAGTAGGCGACGAAGACAGCGTAGACGATGACGGCACCGATGAGCACCCGAGGGTCTACCAGAAAGCCGGCCACGACGGCAATGCAGGCCAGCACCAGTGCGATGCCCGAGGTAAACACGCCTCCCGGCGTGCGGTAGGCGCGCGGCAGGTTCGGCTCCTTGATGCGCAGCCAGATGTGCGAGGCCATCATCATCACGTAGGAGATGGTGGCGCCAAACACCGCGACGAGGATCAGCAGATCGCCCTGGCCGGTCAAGGACAGCGCAAAGCCGATGGCGCCGGGCACCAGCAGCGCCAGATAGGGGGTCTTGCGCTGCGTGGTCAAGGACAGGCCCCGGGGGAGGTAGCCCGCGCGGGACATCGCAAACACCAGGCGTGAGTAGCCGTAGATGATGGAGAAGAAGCTGGCGATCAGCCCGGCCAGGCCGACAAAGTTGACGAAGCGGCTGATCCAGGTGGGACCACCCAGGACCTTGCTGGATTCGAGCGCCTCGACCAGCGGGTTGCCCGAGTTCATCAAGGCCGCAGCGCCGGCGCCACCCGGTGCCAGCACGAGGATCAGTCCACAGAACAGCACCAGCACGGCGATGGCGCCGATCAAGCCGCGCGGCAGATCGCGGCGCGGGTCCTGCGCTTCTTCGGCAGCCAAGGGCACGCCTTCCACCGCCAGAAAGAACCAGATGCCATAGGGAATGCAGGCCCAGATGCCGATGTAGCCAAAGGGCAGAAAGCTGCTGGCACCCCAGGCCTCGCTAGGCGCAATGTCGAACAGGTTGCTGACCTGGAAATGCGGCACCATCGCGACGATGAAGACCACGAGCGCAACGACGGCCAGCGCAGTGACGGCAAAAATGAGGCGCAGGGCCTCGCCCGCGCCATAGATGTGGATGCCCAGAAACACGGCATAAAAGCCCAGGTAGACCATCCAGCCATCGATGCCGAACAGCGACTGGCAGTAGGCGCCGATAAAGGTGGCAATCGCCGCCGGGGCAATCGCGTATTCCATCAAGATGGCGACGCCGCACAGAAAGCCGCCCCAGGGCCCAAAGGCGCGCCGGGCAAAGCCATAGCCGCCGCCGGCGGTGGGCGCGATGGTGGCCAGCTCGGCCAGCGCAAAGCACATGCAGGTGTACATGGTGGCCATCAGCGCCGAGGCGACCAGCAGGCCGCCCCAGCCACCGGTCTTGAGGCCGAAGTTCCAGCCGGCGAAGTCGCCCGAGATGACATAGGCCACGCCCAGACCGACCAGCAGCAGCCAGCCCGCTGCGCCACGCTTGAGCTGGCGCTGCTCGAAATAATTGCTTGGGTGCGCGGAACTCCCGCCCGTCTGCGTTGCGTTATCGGCCATGTTCTACCTCGTTGTCGGTGTTGGGATGCGGTCTGGCATGCATGGTCCTGATGGTGGCAAGAATGCGGGCCGCGCTCTATCCGATTTCGGCAAATCTGGCTAAGGGGAAGGCTGGGTTGACCTTGGTCCGCTTTTTGCATGACCATGCCGGTATGCCTACCGCTGCCGCTGCGCCTTTATGCCCCTGAGCGCCCCTTGTCCATCACCACCGCTGAGCGGTAGCCTGGCCTTGGGCGCACCGGCATCGCAGGTAGCGCAGACCTGTGATGTCGATGAGCAGGCAGCTTTGCTGCAGGGCTGGAACCAGCGCTACGAGCAGCTGTCGGCCGGCAGTTTTGAAGGCCGGGTGACCAGCCTGCATTTAGGGCCCATCCAGGCCTGGCGCGAGTTTTCCAGCCAGGCACTGCACCAGACCGGTGCCTTGCGTGCGGGGCAATTGGCCATTGGGCTGCCGCGCAGCATTCCGGGCAACACCATGTTTTGCAACCGCCCTTGTGGTGAGGGGCATGCGATTGTTTTCTCGGGCGATGGCCCCTTCGAGTTTGTCTCGCCGGGCGGCATGGAGATCATTGACTTTGTCGTGGACCAAGCCAGCCTCGATCCCTACCTGACGGCTAGCGAGCGCGAACGGCTGCAGGCCCAGCTGGCGCAGCCGCATCTGCGCCCAGTCTCTGCCCATGAGCGCTGGCGCCTGCCGATTCTGCTGGCCGACATGCAGGACTGCCTGGCACCCACCGCACGCGAAGCCCTGCCGCCCCGGCAGCTGGACGAGATGGCGGGCGATGTGCTGGCCGCCATTGCCGCCGTGCTGCGCGACGGGGTGGAGGGCGATGCCGATGAGCAGCTGTCCTACCAGCGGCGCGCGCATATCGTCAGCATGGCGCGGGAACGGGTGGTGGCGACTGGCGCCGATGGCACGTTGACGGTGGAGGACCTGTGCCAGGCCCTGGCGGTGAGCCGCCGGGCCTTGCAGTACTCGTTCCAGGAGGTGCTGGGCATCTCGCCGCAAAGCTATCTGCGCGCCGTGCGCCTCAATGGTGCACGCCGCGCCATCAAGCAGGGCAGCAGCGTCTCTGATGCCGCCCTGGCCTGGGGCTTTTGGCACTTTGGCCGCTTTGCGCAGGAGTACAAGGCACTGTTTGCCGAGCTGCCCTCGCACACCGGCAAGCGCTACCGCTGAGCCTGGGCCGCTCTCGATCAGTCGGGTGCGTCAGCCGCCAACTCGGGCAAGCCGCGCAATGCGGCGTACACGGGGGTGAAATCGCCCTCGGTCATGTCAAACAGCTGCTGAAAATCGTCGATGACGAAATAGGTCTGCTGGTAGCTGTCGATCTTGTAGCGGGTGCGCATGGTGCGCTCCAAGGACAGCGGCAGGCGCTGGGGCAGGGGGCTGGTGACGGAGTGCAACAGCTCGCCCGATGAGCTGAGGATGCCTGCACCATAGGCACGGATCTCGCCCTGCTCACGGATCAGGCCGAACTCGATCGTGTACCAGTACAGGCGGCTGAGCATCTCGCAGGCGCCCAGGCGCTCAGCCTTGAGGCCACCTTGGCCGTAGCGCTGCACATAGTCGGCAATCACCGGGTTGAACAGCAGGGGCACATGGCCGAACAGGTCGTGGAAGATGTCGGGCTCGACCACATAGTCGAACTCTTCGGGCTTGCGGATCCAGTCTGTCACCGGGAATTGGCGGTTGGCCAGCAGGCTGAAAAAAGGCACCTCCGGGATCAGGCCCGGGACAGCGACGATTTCCCAGCCGGTGGCCTGGCGCAGGCGCTGGTTGATGTCTTCAAAACGCGGGATGCGGTCCTCAACGCCCAGCGAAGGCAGCGCATCGATGAAGGCCTGGCTGGCCAACCCTGGCAGCAAGGCCTTTTGGCGCGCATACAGGCGCCGGTAGGTGTCGTGGTCGGCCTCGGTGTAGGCGGCGTAGTTCTGTGCGCAGGTGTAGTCCTCCTGCGCACGGCTGTAGTCGCCGCGCGGCGGCCGGTCGGATTGTCCATAAACCACGGGTGCTTGTCCCATGCTGTGCTCCTGTCGTTGTTATAGAAGCCAGCCGGGCACCCGCAGTCCGTGGTCTGCAGGCGCTCAGTTGGCTTTGATCTTGATCGTGTTGATCAGAAACTGAAACTTGCGTCCTTCTTGCGAGACAAAGTGCGAGAGCTCCTTGAGGCGCATGTCTTCGGGGGCGATGCCCATCTTCAGGTACTCGGCCTTGAAGCGCGGGTCGGTCAGTGCGGCCTGGAACGAGTAGGCGTACTTCTGCGCATCTTGGTCGGGCAGGCTGGCGGGGGCAAATACGCCAAACCAGGTGGCGACGTCAAAACCCGGCACTGCTTCGTTCACCGGGGGCACTTGGGGCAGCGCCACATTGCGGTCCGAGGTGGTCACCGCCAGAGCCAGCAACTCGCCCGATTGGACCAGCGGCAGGGCCGAGGCCAGGTTGTCAAACACCACATCGATCTCGCCACCGAGCAGCGCCTTTTGGGCGGGTGCCGCACCGGCGTAAGGCACGCTGGGCATCTGCAAGTTAGCCAGCGACTTGAGCATCTCGCCCGAGATGTGGCCGATACTGCCGTTGCCGCCCGAGCCCATCTTCAGGCTGCCAGGGTGGCCCTTGATGTAGGCGACCATCTCCGAGGTGGTCTTGATGCCCAGCTGGTCCGCACGGCTCTTTTTCATCACCAGCACGTTGGGCACGCGCGCCACCAAGATAAGGGGTTTGAAATCCTTTTGTGCGTCGTACTGCACGGCGCTGCCCAGGTGGGGCAGCACGGCATGCGTGGCCACCGCGCCCATCAGCACCATGTTTTCCTGCGGTTTGGCATGCGCCACCAAGGCGGCACCTGTGGCGCCACCGGCACCGGGTTTGTTGGCCACCGTGATGGCGCCCAGCTGCTTTTGTGCGCCCTGGGCCAGCAGATGGGCCGAGGTATCCAGTGGGCCACCGGCAGGGTAGGGCACCACAAAGGTCAAGGGTTGGCTGGCGTTTTGCGCGCTGGCAGCCAACATGAAACCAGACAGGACGGCGGCGAGGGTGACGGAGCGTTTCACAATTGTTTCCAGATTGATAAATCGCTCCGCAGTATAGAGAGGCCGCATGGCAAATTGAGGAAGATCAAAGCGGCGGCCGTTCAATTTTTCCTATAGCACTCCGCGGCGCATCTGATCGAGCTCAATGCTCTCGAACAGCGCCTTGAAGTTGCCATTGCCAAAACCGTCGTCGCCCTTGCGCTGGATGAACTCGAAGAAGATGGGGCCCAGCTGGTTCTCGCTGAAGATCTGCAGCAGCAGCTTTTGGCCGGTGCCATCGATCAGGATCTTGCGCTTTTTCAGCTCGGCCAGGTTTTCGCCGTGGTCGGGCAGGCGCTTGTCCACCAGCTCGTAGTAGGTGTCGATGGTGTCGAGCAGGTTCACGCCGCCGGCGCGCAACTGGTCCACCGTTTCGTAGAGGTTGTCCGAGCCCATCGCAATGTGCTGGATGCCTTCGCCGTTGTACATGTCCAGGTACTCCTGGATCTGGCCGGCCTTTTCCTTGCCCTCTTCATTGATGGGGATGCGGATCTTGCCGCAGGGGCTGGTCATGGCCTTGCTCTTGACGCCGGTGACCTGGCCTTCGATGTCGAAGTACTTGATCTCGCGGAAGTTGAACAGGCGCTCGTAAAAGCCGGCCCACTCGTCCATGCGGCCCCGGTGTACGTTGTGGGTCAGGTGGTCGATATAGGTCAGGCCGTGGCCATGCGGGTTCAGGGCCTCTTGGGCGCTGATGCCGGGCAGCGGCTCAAAGTCCACATCGAAGAAGCCGATGTTGCCGATATCACCGGCTTGCGCGCCGTTCTTGCCGCGCCAGCGGTCCACCAGATAAATCAGGCTGTCGCCGATGCCCTTGATGGCGGGAATGTTCAGCTCGCCCGGGCCGGCTTGGCCCGCATAGCCCCAGGCACCCAGGCCCAATGCGCGCTCGTAGGCAGCCTTGGCATCTTGCACGCGGAAAGCGATGGCGCAGACGCTGGGGCCGTGCAAGCGGGCAAAGCGCTGGGCAAAGCTGTCGGGCTCGGCGTTGATGATGAAGTTGATCTCGCCCTGGCGGTACAGGGTGACGTTCTTGTGCCGGTGGCGCGCCACCGGCTTGAAGCCCATGGCCTCGAAGACCTTGCCCATGGCGACCGGATCGGGCGCGGCATATTCGATGAACTCGAAACCATCGGTGCCCATGGGGTTGTCCCAGGTCGTGAATTCGGTGGTCTGGTGGGGGATGGCGGCTGTCATCGCAGGTCTCCTGTGGATCGTCTCGGGTGTCGCCAGCATGGGCTGGCTGCTTTGGATCCACTGTACCGGTCTTGACGCGCAGCATTTTGGCGATTTATCACGCCTTGCTGGCTGCTAAAGCTTGATTTATGTGTTTGTATCAAAAACTGAGCAGTAAAATTGCGCCATCTTGTTGTGTTGCGCTGTTGCAGTGCAGCAAATGCCATTCGGAACCTTTGCCATGACCACTTCTGCCTACCCACTGGACAAACTCGACCGTGCCATTTTGCAGCGCCTGCAGCACAACGGCCGAGAGACCTACGATGTCGTGGGCGAGCAGGTGGGCCTGTCGTCCAGCGCGGTGCTGCGCCGGGTCAAGCGGCTCGAAGAGGTTGGCGTGATCGAGCGCTATGTGGCCCTGGTCAAGCCCGAGGCGGTGGGCCTGTCGATGACGGCGTATCTGAATGTGCGGTTGGAGAAGTTCACCGAGGCGAGCAAGCGCAACCCGCTGGATCTCTTCCGCGCCAGTGTGCAAAGCTGGCCCGAAGTGGTGGAATGCGTGGCCTTGACGGGCGATATGGACTATCTGCTGCGGGTCGTCGTTGCCGACATGGCCCACTACAGCCGCTTTGTGATGGACACCTTGCTGCGCCACCCTGCGGTGCAGGACTGCAAGACCAGCTTTGTGCTGGACCGTGTCAAGCTCACCACAGCGCTGCCGGTATTGCCTGGCGTGTAAAGCGCCTCAGGCTTTGCGCCAGCGCAAAGGGCGCTGCGATCGTGACGCTACCGGCGCGCCCACAAAACGGCCTGGAAAAGTGGCCACTAGCGGCGCAAAGCCGCATGGGCACGGGCGCTGAATACCCTTTGTAAGCTGAGGGTAAGCCATAGGCAAGAAATATGCTGCTTCGCAGCATGATTGATAATGCACGGGTTAACCCGTATATTCGCCCTATGATCACGACTAAAGAATGGTTCCCTTCATCCGTTGCCAACGGCATGATGGCGTTTTTCCCCTTCTTTGGCCGATTGGGTGACAGCAAAACCCCCCCAGACGGCAAGAAGCACCGACCTTCTGCCTCTATGGTTCCCATCCGCGCCCTCAGTGAGCGTCACCGCCCGCGCATCCTCGCCCATCTGCTGGGCCTCGATGCGCAGGACCGCTATTTGCGCTTTGGCTACCAGGCCAGCGATGCGCAGATCGAGCGCTATGTGGACAGCCTCAATTTTGAGCGTGACGAGATCTTTGGCATCTACAACCGCCACCTCAAGCTGATCGCCATGGCCCATGTGGCCTATGCGCCGCCGTCGTCGAACATGGCCAGCTGCGCCGAGTTTGGCGTGTCTGTGCTCAAAACGGGGCGCGGCAAGGGCCTGGGCAGCCGTTTGTTCGAGCGTGCGGCAATGGATGCCCGCACCAAAGGGGTGCAGATGCTGTTCATCCACGCCCTGTCCGAGAACACCGCGATGCTGAAAATCGCCCGCAAGGCTGGCGCCACGGTGGAGCGTGATGGCTCGGAATCCGAGGCCTACCTGAAGCTGCCACCCGCCGGCTTTGATACGCGCATGGCTGACCTGGTCGAGGACCAGATGGGCGAGATGGACTACCAGTTCAAAAAGCAGGCCCGCCAGTTCTGGGATTTCCTGTCCACCGTGCAGGAAGTGCGGCGCGATGTGCAGCAGGGCCGCCACAAATCGGGACAGTGAACGGCTGGCCAGCCCCTCTGCATAAATGCTGAAGAAATCAGCAGCGATTTCGGAGGAAATCCGCAATCCGTTATCCTGATCGCTTGTTTCACTACCGCACGTCCTGCATTCCAAGACAGTGTCAGACCCCCATCCCTCGCGCTTCCCTGACAAGGAAGACAAACGCACCTTTTTTCAAAAGGTCGCTGAACTGATTCACCCGGCCCCAGACTCTGCGGACGAGTTGATCGAAACCCTGGCGGAAGCCGAAAGCAACGATGTCATCAACGCGGACTCCCGCGTGATGCTGGAGCGGGTCATCCGTATGGAAGACATGACCGCTGGCGACGTGATGGTTGCCGCCCCCCGCATGGACCTGGTGGACATCGAGGCCGACTACGAGTCGGTGCTGCATACCGTCATCAACACCGCCCATTCGCGATTCCCGGTGTTCCAGGGTGAGCAGGAAAACATCATTGGCATCTTGATGGCCAAGGATTTGCTCAAGCTCCAACGCTCCCCCCAACTCAATCTGCGTGCGCTGCTGCGCCCGGCGGTGTTTGTGCCCGAGAGCAAGGGCCTCAACGACCTGCTGCGTGAGTTCCGTGGCAACCGCAACCACCTGGCCATCGTCATCGATGAGTTCGGCCGTGTGGCCGGCTTGGTCACGATTGAGGATGTGCTCGAACAGATCGTCGGCGAGATCGAGGACGAGTTCGATCTGCCCGAAGACGAGGGCGACATCTTTGCGCTGGCCGATGACACCTTCCGCATCTCGGGCGATACGCCTGTGGAGCGGGTGGCCGACGAGTTCAACGTGGTGCTGGAGAGCAGCGACCCCGATGAGAGCTTCGAGACCATTGGCGGCCTGATTGCCCATGAGCTGGGCCATGTGCCCAAGCGCGGCGCCCACATCATGCTGGGCGGCCTGCACTTTGAGGTGCTGCTGACCAAGGGCGGCGCCGTGCGCTGGTTCCGCGTGCAGCGGGCTGCGCCGGTGTCGGACCCTGCAGCGGACGCCTGACGACGGCCAGGCCAGCTGGGTGCCGGCCGGTCGCCACCGATGCCCCCATGGCAGTGAATCCCGGATTCACTGCCATTTTTTATGGGCGCTTCTGGCCGGGTCCGCAGCCTGCACGCGTTCGGCCCTCAGGCTGAAGGTTCTGCCAAGCATCCCTAAAATGCTGATCCATGCCCACATCCCCACAAGCCCCCACCCCGGCAGACGCATCCGGCGCAGCCCAGCCGGTTTGGCCGGCCATCAACGCCCCCCATGCCGAGCCCCAAGACCACTGGATTGAGCAACTGGGCCGCCGCCGCAATGATGACTTTGCCTGGCTGAAGTACATCCCCGAGACTGGCACGCGCACGATGGACAACCTGCCCGAGCCCTTGGGAAGCCTGCTGCAGGCCGAGCGTGAATATGCGGCGCAGATGCTGGCGCCGCTGGCCGCATCGGCGCAGCGCTTTTACGATGCGATGGCCGCCCATGTCTGCAGCACCACGCTGGCGCCGCCCGCCGCGCTGCAGGGCTGGGCTTACAGCAGCCAGCCCGGGGCGGGCGGCCAGCGCGTGTTTGTGCGCCGCCATTCGGATGGCAGGGTGCAGACCCTGGTCGATGAGGCCGTGCAATCGCAAGGCCATGTCTACTACCGCGCCACCGACCACCAGGCCAGCCCCGATGAGCGCTACTACGCCTGGGCTGAAGACCTGATCGGCAATGACCGCCACCGCATCTGCGTGCTCGACACCCACACGGGCACAACCCAGGTGCTGGTGACCGAGGACGCCTTTGGCTATGGTGGGCTGACCTTTTCTCCGTCGTCGCAAGACCTGTTCTGGATCTGGCGCGACGCGCACAGCCGGCCTTCGCGCCTGTACCGCAGCGCGCTGCAGGGCGGGCAGCCGGTGCTGGTGCATGAGGAGACCGACCCGGCGCTGTTCATGCGCGTGGCGCGCACGGCGGCCAATGGCTTTGTGGTGCTGAGCCTGTTTGGGCCCGATACCAGCGAGCTGCACCTGATCGCCGCCGGCCAGGAGCATGCCGCGCCCCGCCTGCTGCGCCCGCGTGAGCGCGGCATCCGCTACGAGGTCAATGAATGGAATGGCAGCCTGGTTGCGCTGACCAATGCCGCAGGCGCCACCGACCGCCAGATTCTGCGGCTGGGCTCCGACCTGCAGCCCCTGCAAACCCTGGCCGCCCACCGCCTTGGCGTACCCATCATCAAGATGCAGCCCTTTGCCAGCACCCTGGTGCGGCTGGAGCGTGTGGATGGCCTGCACCAGCTGGTGCTGCTGCAGCGCGACGGGGCGGAAACCACCATCCGCTTTGACGAGCCCGCCTATACCCTGGACCTGCTGCCCAGCCAGCACTGGGATGCCAGCCATGTGCGCGTGAAGCACCAGACACCGGCCCAGCCGCCGCGCTGGCTGGACATCCGCCTGGCCGATGGCCAGATGACCGAGATGGGGCGCGAGACCTGGAGCGGGCTGGATACGGCGAACTACCGCATCGAGCGCCTACAGGCACGTGCCGATGATGGCCAATGGGTGCCGCTGACGGTGCTCTCGCGCAAGGATGTCGATAGCAGCCAGCCCCAGCCGCTGCTGCTGACCGGCTATGGCGCCTACGGCATTGCGCACGAGGCCTCGTTCTCGCTGCCGGCCCTCGCCTGGGTCGATGCCGGCTACCGCTATGCGATTGCCCATGTGCGCGGGGGATCGGAAAAAGGCCATGACTGGTACCAGGGCGGCTGCCGCGCGCACAAGCGCAACTCGATGACCGACTTCATCGCCTGCGCCCAGCATTTGCAGCAGCTGGGTTACACCACCCCGCAGCAGACGGTGGCTCAGGGCATATCGGCTGGCGGCCTGCTGGTGAGCGGCGCGATGAATATGCAGCCCGAGCAATGGGCGGGCGTGATTGCGCAGGTGCCCTTTGTGGACATGCTCAACACCATGAGTGATGCCGACCACCCGCTGGTGCCGCTGCTGCGGCCTGACTGGGGCGACCCGCTGGCTGACCCGATTGCCTATGACTACATCGCGGCGCTGTCGCCCTACGAGAACGTGCGCGAGGCGGCCTACCCGCCGCTGCTGTGCACGGCGGGATTGAAGGATGACCGTGTGCCGTACTGGGAGCCCGCCAAGCTGATGGCCAATGTGCGCCGCCGCTCCACCAGCGCGGCGCCCGCCATGTTGCTGCTGAACCCGGACAGCGGCCACCAGGAAAGCGACCAGCAGGAGAGCGTGTTGGGCCAGGCCGCGCGCCTCTGGGCCTTTGCCCAGCACTGCGCCACGGCCGGCAAGCCGCCAGCCGTTTAGCGTTGCAGCGCTGCCTGGGGGCGGCTGCGCTGGAACAGCCCCCAAGCGCACCAAGCCGACACCAGCAGCGCCGGCACCGCCGTCACCGTGATGGCACTGAGCAGATGCCCCTGCACCACCCAGGTAGAGATAAAGCCCGCCAGTAACGGGCCCAGCGCGCTGAACACCGACACCACAAAGCTCCACAGCGCAAAGATGCGCGCGCGCAGCGCAGCAGGCGCCAAGTCCTGCAGCATGGTGGGCACCAGGGCGTTGGCGGTGCAGGTGATAAAGAGGAAGAGACCCACCACCACAAAAGCCTGCGGCAGCGAGGCGGTGGAGAACAGCATCAGCACGGCCGGGATGGCGAGCAGCGCGCAGACCCCCATGATCAGCGGGCGCACCGCCTGGCCCAGGCGCCGGGCCAGCCAACGGTCGAGCCAGGCGACCACCGGCAGGCAGCCCAGGGTGCTGACCAGCAGGATCGGGCCCATCACCTCGCCAATATGGGCGGGTGTGGCCTCAAAGCGGCGTTCCAGCGCCAGGGCGATCAGCTGGTTGAGGCCTTGTACCGCAACCATCAGGCTGCCGGCGATGCCGACAAACAGCGCCACGGACGGCCAGCGCAGGCGCAGGAACTGGCGCAGCGAGGCACCGCTGGCGCCATCGCTACTGGCCATGTGGCGGGCGGGATCGGCGGTGAACAAGCCTGCCAGCAGCAAGGGCAGGCCGGCGACCGACAGCAGCAAGAAGGCCTTGCGCCAGGCATCCATATCGCCCGGAATCAGCGCGACCGCCGTGCTCTGGATAGCGCCCGAAAAATAAAAGCCAGCACTCGCGCCGCTGGAGACCAACGCGGCAAAGCCCAGGTTGGCCAGCACGCGGTGGCGCTGCGGGGCCAGGTCCGGAATCATCGAGTAGACCAGCGGCACCATCGCAAACTCAGTAATGCCGGCGGCCGAGCGACCGAGAAAAAACAGCGGAAAGTTGGGCGCCAAAGCGCTGAGCACCATCATCGCCGTCGAGGCGGCAATCAGGCACAGCAACACGCGCTTGCGCGAGAAGCGGTCGGCAAAACGTGCCAGCGGTATCGCCAGCGCACTGCCCACCAGCACGCCCGCCAGGCCTTGCAGCGCGCCGATGGCGGCATCACTGATCGCAAAGCTTTTCTGGATGGCCGACAGCGAGATGGCCTGCAGGCCATAGTCGCTCATCTGCACCCCAGCGGTGAGGCCCAGAAACACGACGGTCAGCAAAGCCCGGATGGACCACTGTGCGGGCCCGGTGTCGGCGGCAGGCAGGGGGGCGATGCCGGAGGAAGTCGTCATGGAGAGGGTGCCCAACAGAGGCGTGCATCAAGCGCTGCAGAAGCTGTCCGCAGCGCTTGCCACAAGCGACTTATTTCCACTGGTATTGCAGCTGCACATCCACCGTGCGGCCACCGCCGTAGTAGCAGTAGAAGTCACAGCCGCTGACATAGGTCTTGTCGGTCAGGTTGCGGGCATTGAGCTGCAGCGCCCATTCGCGGCTCAGGTCGTAGCGCACCATCAGGTCCAGCAAGGTGTAGCCGGAGATGCGCTTGCCGGGGCTGTAGCGCTGGTCTTCGGTCTGGCCGTTGTAGCGGGCGCCAGCGGCGACGGTCAGCTTCTGGCTGTTGGCCAGGCTCAGGCTGTGGCTCAGCCACAGGCTGACCTGGTTGTCCGGAATCAGCGGTGTGCGCACCGTCTGGCTGGTGGAGATGTCCTGCTTGGAATTGTTGTGCGTGTAGGCCGCCTTGATAGCAGTGGCCGCGCCCAGTTTGAAGTCGCCCTGCAGCTCCACGCCCTTGTTGGTGCGTTTGCCCGATTGCGACTGGATGTTGGAGGCGTCCGAGATCAGCGCGTTCTTTTCCTTCACATCGAAGTAGGCCAAGGTCAGGGTGCCGTTGAGCCAAGAGGGCTCCATCTTCAGACCCACTTCGCTTTGCTTGCCTTCGTAGGGCTTGTAGGCCACGCCTTGGCTGTCCACACCGGCGATGGGCTTGAAGGATTCCGAATAGCTGATGTAGGGCGAGACACCGAAGTCGGTGATGTACATCGCGCCCAGGTTGACGCTGTTCTTGCTCACGTCGTAGGCGGCGTCGGATCCGCTGACGGAGCCACTGTTCTTGGCGCTGTCATGGCGGATGCCGGCATTGAAGTTCCAGTGGCTGCCGATGCGCAACTGCGTGGAGGCATAAGCCCCCCACTGCTTGGAGTGCAGGCCATAAGGCGTGCCGGTGATATCGAAGGGCGCGCCGTAAACCGGGTTGAACATGTCCAGGCCGGGCACCGAACCAAAGCCGTTGTTCAGGCCATCGGTGTCGGACTTGAGGTAGTCGATACCGAAGGTGGGCCGCAGCTGGATGCTGTCAGACAGCTTGATCTTGCCGCTGATGCGGTTGTCCAGGTAATGGCTTTTGGAGCTGCCATCGGTGTAGGTGTAGCCGCGCGCGAGCGTGCGGTTATTGTCCGAGCCATAGGCAAAGGTGTTGACCTGGTCCAGATCGAGGTGGGTGTACTTGTAGTTCTGCGTGAACTTCCAGTCGCTGTTGATCTGGTGGCTCAGCAACCAGCCCAGGCTGGACTGGGTGCGTTTGAGGTGGTCCACACCGGGCTCGCCCGCGTTCAGGCGGCGGTCGATGCGGCCATACGGCGTATCAGTGATGGTGCCGTAGGCGGGCAGGAAGCCATTGGTGGGGCGGCCATCTTCGCGCTGCACGCTGCCCAGCAGGGTCAGCGAGGTTTGGGGCGTGAACTCCATCGTGACGCTGGGCGCCAGGTAGTAGCTCTTCATATTGGTTTCGCGCTGCTGGCCGTCTTCGCGGCGCGCCTGCGCCACCAGGCGGTAGTACACGGTGCCGTCGCTGTTGGCGATGTCGTTGTAGTCCACACTGGCACCAAAGCGCTTTTGGTTGCCCACTTCAGTGTTCAGCTGCAGTGCACGTTCTTTGTGCGGGCGCTTGGTCACCAGGTTGACGATGCCGCCGCTTTCCGAGGCGCCAAAGATCAGCGAGTTGGCGCCTTTGACGACTTCGACCGTTTCGAGGCCAAAGACTTCGGGCTTCCAGACAAAGTAGCCATTGGGCGAGGTGGGGGTGCCATCCAGCGACACCGAGGCGTCAAAGCCGCGAATCTTGAACCATTCGACCTTGTTGTCCGCGCCAAAGGGCTCGCTGAGTACGCCGGCCTGGTACTGCAGGGCCTGGTCGAGCTTGCGGGCGCCCAGCGCATCGATCTCATTCTTGCGCAGCACGGCGCTGGAGTTGGGGGCGTAGAAGTCCAGGCTTTGCAGGTCGTCCACCGAACCGATCACGGTCACGGTCTCCAAGGTGGTGCTGGCGGCATCGGCTTGGTCGTTGGTCTTGGCGGTTTCGGTGGTGTCAGCGGTTTGTGCCAGCGCGGGGGCAGAAAAGCCGATAGCGCCGATGGCCAGCAGAACGGCGTGGACCACCGGGGTGTAGCGTGCGTATTGCATGGTGTGCGGAGGGGATGGAGTGGGGCGGAAGTGATGGGTAACTAGTTTGTAATTTTATATTGCAATCGATAATTGTTCTCAAATGCATTCTCTTTTGTAGCGGATTTACCGCATTTGTTAATTTCTATCGGGCGATGCCGGGTGTAGCCGCGCGATGCCGTTTGTCCTCTGAGAAGCGGTCCGCTACAGAAGGGGATCGCGTATAGTGCGCTCCAGCGGCCGCGCCTCTGGAGCGCGCGGTGGTTCCCCCTGCCAACCCTGATTGACCTGTGCCCGCTTCCTACTCTTCTTACTCACTCTTTGAGTCACCCCGCCGCTTTCCCTGGCTGTGGGCCTGTATGGCGATCCTGGCCGGGGTCTTGCAAGCCTGGTCCCTCGCCTGGCCCTGGCACACCGACGGCTTTCCAGGCAGCTATGGCCAGCCGCTGTGGTGGCTGCAGGTCTTGTCCCTGGCGGTGCTGCCCGCTGCGCTGATGCGCGTGCAGCGCGCCTGGCATGGGGTGCTGATCGGCTGGGGTTTTGCCTGTGCCTGGCTGTGCGCCACCTTCTGGTGGCTGTTTATCTCCATGCACACCTATGGCGGGCTGCCGGCGCCTTTGGCCGTGCTGGCCGTCTTTGCGTTGGCCGCCTTTTTGGCGCTGTACTACGCCGCTGTCTGCGGCCTATTTGTGGCTTGGCGCGGTGAGCGCCTGGCGGGCGCCGTGCTGTTGTTTGCCGCGCTCTGGCTGCTGGCCGAGTTGGCGCGCGGCCAGTGGTGGACTGGTTTCCCCTGGGGCGCTGGCGGTTATGCCCATGTCGATGGCCCCCTGGCCGGCCTGGCGCCCTGGATCGGGGTCTATGGCATTGGCGCCGTCGCATCGGCAGGCGCCATGTGGTTGGCGGGTTTGCGCGCCGCCCATGCCGCGCGCTGGCCGGGCTATGCCGCCCTGGTGGTGGTAGGGGTTGTGGTGGGGCTGGCTCAGCGCCTGCCCCAGGCCTCGGTGGCCGCAACGCCCAACCAGCCGGTGTCGGTGGCCTTGCTGCAAGGCAATATCTCGCAGGGCGAGAAGTTCCAGGCCAGCTCGGGCATCCCGATGGCCCTGGCCTGGTATGCGCAGCAGCTGCAGCAAAGCGAGGCCGACATGGTGATTGCGCCGGAGACCGCTATCCCAGTGCTGCTGCAGCAAACGCCGCATGGCTACTGGCAGGATCTGCAGCAGCGCTTTGCCAGCGGCCAGCAGGCGGCGCTGATTGGCGTGCCCTTGGGCGATTTTGAGCAGGGGTACACCAACTCGATGCTGGGCCTGGTGCCCGGCAGCGCCGAGGCCTACCGCTACGACAAGCACCACCTGGTGCCGTTTGGCGAATTCATTCCGCCGATGTTCCGCTGGTTCACCGATTTGATGCAGATTCCGCTGGGCGATTTCAACCGAGGCGGCATGAGCCAGCCTTCCTTGGGCTGGGCGGGCGAGCGCTGGGCCCCCAATATCTGCTACGAGGATCTGTTTGGCGAAGAGCTGGCTAGCCGCTTTGTCGATAGTGCGCAATCGCCGACGATCCTGGTCAATGCCAGCAACATCGCCTGGTTTGGCAACTCCATCGCCATCGACCAGCATTTGCAGATCAGTCGCATGCGCAGCCTGGAGTTGGCGCGGCCCATGATCCGGGCAACCAATACCGGCGCGACGGCCGTGATTGACCGCGATGGCCGGGTACAACAGGCCTTGCCCCACCAAAGCCGGGGGGTGTTGCTGGCGCAGGTGCAGGGCGTGGATGCAACGCCCACCTGGTTTGCCCAGTGGGCGGGCCGCTGGGGCCTGTGGCCGCTGTGGGGTCTTGGCTTGCTGGTGATGCTGCTGGCCTGGATGCGTCCGCGGCAGCGCCGAGACTAGGCGGCTGCGCAGTTGCCGTGTTTAAGAGGCAGGTTGCCGGCAGAAGCCATCTGCATGGTGGGCACTGGCGGCACGGATGGCCAGCCCATGGCCCGGCAAACACAAATGTAAATGCTGTTAAAAAACGCATAAAGGCCAAATTTGGCCCACAAAGCACAGCGCAGTCCACGGCTTTGTCGCGCACGGCTGGGCGGATAAGCACGATAATGCGTAGCTGCAGGTAGTGGTGCCTGGCACCATCAGAGAAATGCGGCGGAGTGACCGCCACCAGAAGTTGGACTGACAATGGCTGAATCTTTTTCCTACGAACAACTGATCGCCTCGGGTGAGGGCAAGTTGTTTACCCCCGAAAGTGGCCGCCTGCCACTGCCGCCGATGCTGATGTTCGATCGCATCACCGAAATTGACGAAAACGGCGGCTCGCACGGACTGGGAAAAATTGTTGCTGAATTGGACGTGAACCCCGATCTGTGGTTCTTCAAGTGCCACTTCCAGGGCGATCCCGTGATGCCCGGTTGCCTGGGCCTGGACGCCATGTGGCAGCTGATCGGCTTTTACCTGACCTGGCTGCGCCTGCCAGGTCGCGGCCGCGCCCTGGGCGCCGGTGAGGTTAAGTTCACCGGCGAAGTCGGCCCCGACGTGAAGCTGGTAACCTACGAAATCGACATCAAGCGGGTGATCAAGCGCAAATTGAACATGGCCATTGGCGATGCGCGGTTGCTCGCTGACGGCAAGGAAATCTATGTCGCCAACGACCTGCGCGTGGGGTTGTTCCTGCGTGAAGGCGACGGCAAGGAAAACGCAGCATGAAGCGTCGGGTGGTTATTACAGGGGCCGGCATCGTCTCCTGTATCGGTGTGGGGTTGGAGGCCGTGGAGACTTCGCTGCGCGAAGGCCGCTCCGGTATCGACCATATGCCGGTGTTCAAGGACATGGGCCTGCGCAGCCAGGTCGCGGGCATTCCGCGCATCAATGTAGAAGACTTCATTGATCGCAAGCAATTGCGCTTCATGGGAGATGCTGCGGCCTACGCCCAGATCTCCTTGCAGCAAGCCATTGCCCAGGCAGGCCTGTCACCCGAACAAATCAGCCACCCGCGTACCGGATTGATCATGGGCTCAGGCGGTGGATCGCCTGCCCACCAGATTGAAGCTGCCGACACCCTGCGTGAAAAAGGCATTCGTCGCGTGGGGCCCTACCAGGTCACGCGTTGCATGGGCTCGACCGTTTCGGCCAACCTGGCGACCAATTTCAAGATCAAGGGTATCAACTACTCGATCACCTCGGCCTGCTCGACCTCGGCGCACTGCGTGGGCGCGGCCGCCCAGCAAATCTCCTGGGGCATGCAGGATGTGATGTTCGCCGGCGGCGGCGAAGAACTGTCCTGGGGCCTGGCCATCTTGTTTGATGGCATGGGCGCGATGTCCAGCAAATACAACGACGACCCGACCAAGGCCTCGCGCCCCTATGACAGCGACCGTGATGGTTTTGTCATTGCTGGCGGCGGCGGCGCGCTGGTGCTGGAGAGCCTGGAGCATGCCCAGGCACGCGGCGCCACCATCCTGGGCGAGATTGTCGGTTTTGGCATTTCGTCGGATGGCGAAGACATGGTGGCGCCTTCGGGCGAAGGGGCGGCGGCGGCCATGGCCCAGGCCATCGAAGGCCTGCCGATCCCGATCGACTACATCAACACCCACGGCACCTCCACCCCGGTGGGCGATGTGCCCGAGCTGCACGCGATCCGCAAGGTGTTTGGCGACCGTATCCCGCCGTTCTCCTCGACCAAGTCGCTGACCGGCCATTCGCAAGGTGCGACCGGCGTGCAAGAGGCCATCTACAGCCTGATCATGCTGATGAAGGGCTTCATCGCCGGCTCGGCCAATGTGGACCACCCGGATCCGGCCCTCGGCGACATGCCCTTGGTGACCAAGGCGCGGGTGGCGGAGTTGAAGCAGGTGCTGTCCAACAGCTTTGGCTTTGGCGGCACCAATGCCTGCCTGGTGCTCAAGCGCTGGGAAGCGGCTTGATTGGCCCAGCCCTGCTGACAAAGCGCCTTCGGGCGCTTTTCTTTTGGCTGCCCGATGGTAGCGGGTTTGCTATCAAAATGAGATCGCTGATGCCCAGCAGGCGTGCTGCTTGCGCCGCCTTTGGCTGGCAGATGTGGGTGTTTGGCGGCCTGGGTTCCTGGCGCGCTCGGATCTCGCCGCCCATGGCCCTGCTGAAAGCACTAAAATCAAATGTTTTTGACCGCTTTGCTGGTGCAGACAGGCAGCAAGGCATGCATGCAGTCCGATCTTGTCGCTGTGCGCCCCTCGCGGGCCGCTAGCAGCAGGCTGCGTCCACCACCAGACTCTCCATGTTGAATTTCCAACAAATCATTTTGAAGCTGCAGCAGTACTGGGCCGACCAGGGCTGCGCGCTATTGCAACCTTATGACATGGAGGTGGGTGCAGGTACCTCGCACACCGCCACCTTCTTGCGCGCCATTGGCCCCGAGCCCTGGAAAGCCGCCTATGTGCAGCCCAGCCGCCGCCCCAAGGATGGCCGCTACGGCGAGAACCCCAACCGCCTGCAGCACTACTACCAGTTCCAGGTGGTGCTCAAGCCAGCGCCGGCCAATATCCTCGATCTGTACCTGGGCTCGCTCACTGCGCTGGGCTTTGACCTGAAGAAGAACGACATCCGCTTTGTCGAAGACGACTGGGAAAACCCCACCCTGGGCGCCTGGGGCCTGGGCTGGGAAGTCTGGCTCAACGGCATGGAAGTGACGCAGTTCACCTATTTCCAGCAGGTCGGCGGCATCGATTGCAAGCCTGCCACCGGTGAGATCACCTATGGCCTGGAGCGCCTGGCCATGTACCTGCAAGGCGTGGACAACGTCTACAACCTGCAGTGGACCGATGGCCTGACCTACGGCGACGTGTACCACCAAAACGAGGTGGAGCAGTCCACCTACAACTTCGAGCATTCCGATGCGGAGTTTCTGTTCCAGGCCTTTGGCGCCCATGAAAAGCAGGCCAAGCTGCTGATGGAGCAGCAGCTGGCACTGCCCGCCTATGAGCAAGTGCTCAAGGCCGGCCACACCTTCAATATGCTCGATGCGCGTGGCGCCATCAGCGTGACCGAGCGGGCGGCCTACATTGGCCGCATCCGCAACCTCGCGCGCGCCGTGGCGCAAAGCTACTACGACAGCCGCGAGCGCCTGGGCTTCCCGATGGCGCCGCGTGACTGGGTCGCGCAGATTCCGCCCAAGGCTGCGGCCTAAACCGCAGCACCCAGGCGCAGCCCATGCCCACCATCTTCACGCATGTCGCCGTACCGGTTGCCGCAGCGCTGGCGCTGGGCAGCCGCCGTGTGCCGCCCAGCATGCTGCTGGTGGGGGCACTGGCCGCGATTGCGCCTGATTTTGATGGCATTCCCTACCAGTTTGGCAGCGCTGGCAGCGGCATCTGGGCCCACCGTGGCATCACCCACACGGCCTTGTTTGCGCTGCTGATGGGCTTGATAGGCCTGTGGCTGGCCCGTTGGTGGAAGGTGCCGCGCCTGGCCGGCTTTGCCTGGGTGTTTGCCTGCACCTTGTCGCACCCCTTGCTGGACATGATGACCAGCGGCGGCAGCGGCATCGCCCTGTTGTGGCCTTTGAGCTCCGAACGTTTTTTCAGCCCTTGGCGACCGATTGCGGTCTCGCCCATTGCTGCTGACCGCTTTTTCTCGCAGCGCGGTGTGCAGGTCCTGGTCAGTGAACTCTACAACGTATGGTTCCCGCTGCTGACCCTGGGCCTGTCCATCTTCGCGCTGCGCCATACCCGGAAATCCTGATGACTTCCTCTCCCAATCTTCTGGTTGAACTGTTTGTTGAAGAGCTGCCCCCCAAGGCGCTCAAAAAGCTGGGCGATGCCTTTGCCCAGGTGCTGCTGCAGCAATTGCGTGCGCAGGGCCTGGCCGGCGACGGCTCGCAGCTGACGGCCTATGCCTCGCCGCGCCGCCTGGCCGCGCTGATCAGCGATGTGCTGCCCCGCGCCGCCGACAAGCAGGTGTCGCAAAAGCTGATGCCTGTCGCAGTCGGCCTGTCGGCAGACGGCCAGCCCACGCCGGCGCTGCTCAAGAAGCTCGCTGCGCTGGGCGCCGATGCCTCGGTGGTGCCGCAGCTCAAGCGCGCCCAGGATGGCAAGGCCGAAGCGCTCTTCTACGACAGCACGGCCGCTGGCGTCAGCCTGGCCGAAGGCCTGCAAAAGGCACTGACCGAGAGCATCGCCAAGCTGCCTATCCCCAAGGTGATGACCTACCAGCTGGAGAGCAACTGCGAGTTGCCCGGCTGGAGCAGCGTGCAGTTTGTGCGCCCGGCCCATGGCCTGGTGGCGCTGCATGGCACCGAGGTGCTGCTGTCCATCGAGGCGCTGGGCCTGAAGGCTGGCAACACCACGCAGGGCCACCGCTTTGAAGCCTTGGTCGATCCGCTGGTGATTGCCGATGCCGACAGCTATGCCAAGACCTTGGCTGAGCAGGGGGCGGTGATTGCCAGCTTTGACGAGCGCAAGGCCGAGATCGTGCGCCAGCTGCAGGCAGCGGCCGAGCGCGTGGGCGGCGGCGTCAAGCCGATCGACGACGAAGCCCTGCTGGACGAAGTGACCGCCCTGGTCGAGCGCCCCCATGTGCTGGTCTGCGCCTTTGAGAAAGAGTTTCTCGATGTGCCGCAAGAGTGCCTGATCCTGACGATGAAGGCCAACCAGAAGTACTTCCCGCTGCTGGCCGCCGATGGCGCGCTGACCAACCAGTTCCTGGTGGTGAGCAACATCAGCCCGGCCGATGCATCGGCGGTGACCGGTGGCAACGAGCGCGTGGTGCGCCCCCGCCTGGCCGATGCCAAGTTCTTCTTTGACCAGGACCGCAAGAAGACCCTGGCCTCGCGCGTCGAGGCGCTGGACAAGGTGGTCTACCACAACAAGCTGGGCACCCAGGGTGAGCGCGTGCAGCGCGTGCGCGCCATCGCCAAAAGCATTGCGCAGCAGTTGGGTGCCACCCAGCTGGGCAAGCAGGTGGACCAGGCCGCGCAGCTGGCCAAGACCGACCTGATCACCGACATGGTGGGCGAGTTCCCCGAACTGCAGGGCACGATGGGCCGCTACTACGCGCTCAACGACCAGCTGGATGCCGCAGTGGCCGACGCCATTGAAGACCACTACAAGCCGCGTTTTGCCGGTGATGTGCTGCCACGCGGCGAGGTGGGCGTGATCGTGGCACTGGCCGACAAGCTCGAAACCCTGGTGGGCATGTTCGGCATCGGCAACCTGCCGACCGGCGACCGCGACCCGTTTGCACTGCGCCGCCATGCGCTGGGCGTCATCCGCATGCTGGTCGAAAAAGACCTGCCGCTGGACCTGGACACCTTGCTGGTGAGCACCTTGCCCGCCTTTGGCGACAAGATCGAAGACGCCAGCGCCGCGCTGTCCGACTTCATCTACGACCGCCTGGCCGGCAGCCTGCGTGAGCAGGGTTTTGGCGCGCAGGAAGTAGATGCCGTGCTGGCCTACCGCCCCCAGCGCCTGGCCGATGTGCAAAAGCGCCTGGAAGCGGTGCGTGCCTTTGCCGCGCTGCCCGAGGCGCCGGCACTGGCCGCCGCCAACAAGCGCGTGGGCAATATCCTGAAGAAGGCCGATGGCCCGGTGCGCGCCCATGTGGATGCGGGTCTGCTGCAAGAGCAAGCCGAGAAGGACCTGTTTGCCGCGTTGCAAACCGTGGCGCCCAAGGCCGATGCCCAGTTTGCCGATGGCGATTACACCGCCAGCCTGCAGACCCTGGCCGCCTTGCGCACACCGGTCGATGCCTTCTTTGAGCATGTGATGGTGAATGCCGAAGACCCAGCGCTCAAGGCCAACCGCCTGGGCCTGCTGGCGACCTTGCATGAGGCCATGAACCGCATTGCCGATCTGTCGCGCCTGGTTGCAGCCTGATAAGCTGGCCTGGGTCGGGCCGCCATCGTGCATGGCGGCCGCCCGCCCAGGCCGCGTGCCGCAGCCTGTCTTCTGAGGGAGCCTGTGATGAAACTTGCGATTCTCGAGCGTGACGGTATTGTCGGCCAGCCGGTGCTGGGCCAACTGACCGGGCACCAGGACTGGCAGACCATGCCTGATGCCGCCATCAGCATTGCCCGGCTCAACCTGTCTGGCTGGCATGTGGTGCTGGTGGCCAACCAGCCCGGTCTGGGCCGGGGCCTGTACGACTGCGCGGCGCTCAATGACTACCACCGCCAGATGTACAAGGAGCTGGCCACCGTCGGCGCCAAGGTCGATGCGGTGTTCTTCTGCCCCCATCCGCCCGATGACCACTGCGACTGCCTGGACGCCCAGGCCGCGCTGCTGCGCCAGATTCTGGACCGCTTCAACATGGAAGCGGGCAAGGTCGCGGTGATTGCCCGCAGCGCCAGCCTGCTGCAGGCCGCTGCCAGCCTGGGCGCGCGCCTGCACTGGGTCTCCGTGCCCGGGGGGCCGGATGCCGAGACGGCGCTCTGCCCTTCGCAGGAGGCACAGCAGCATCCCAGTATGGTCCAGTGCACGGAGCACTTGCTGCAGACCATTGCGAACCGGCCGCCGCAGGGCTGAGAAGCGACGTTCTTTGCCCCAAGAAAAAGCCCTGCCATTTAAAACGGCAGGGCTTTTGTTTGGGCGATATAGCGGCGCTCAGCCGCCTCCATCAAGCACGCATCGCACGCGACTGGCTGTGCACCGCTTCCACCAAGGCCGCCACATGCTCGGGCGGCGTGAACTGGCTGATGCCATGGCCCAGGTTGAAAATGTGCGTGGGGCCGGGGCGGCTGGTGTCGGTATGGGGCGTGCCAAAGCTCTCGAGCACATGGCGCACCTGCTCGGCAATGCGTTCGGGCGGTGCAAACAGCACATTGGGGTCGATATTGCCTTGCAGCGCCTTGCCGGGGCCGCCGGCTTCGCCGCCGACGATGGCGCGGGCCTTGCCCAGGTTGGCGGTCCAATCGAGGCCCAGCACCTCGCAGTCTAGATCGCGCATCTCGGGCAGCCAGATGCCGCCGCCCTTGGTGAACACAATGCGGGGCACGTCGCTGCCATCGGCGCCGTTGCGCTTGAGCTGGCTGAGCACGCGCTTGGTGTAGGCCAGGCTGAACTGCTGGAAGGCGCCATCGGCCAGCACACCGCCCCAGCTGTCAAAAATCATCACGGCTTGCGCGCCGGCATCGATCTGGGCGTTGAGGTAGGCGGCCACGCTGTCGGCATTCACCTCCAGGATGCGGTGCATCAGATCGGGGCGGCTGTACATCAGCGACTTGACCTGGCGGTAGTCATCGCTGCCCTTGCCTTCGACCATGTAGCAGGCGAGTGTCCAGGGGCTGCCGGAAAAACCGATCAGCGGCACACGGCCATCGAGCGCACGGCGGATGCTGGTCACTGCATCGAACACATAGCGCAGCTTGTCCATGTCCGGCACGGCCAGCGCCTGCACGGCGGTCTCATCGCGCACCACCTTGGAAAAACGCGGGCCTTCGCCTTCGGCAAACGACAGGCCCAGGCCCATGGCATCGGGCACCGTCAGGATGTCGCTGAAAAGGATGGCGGCATCCAGCGCAAAGCGCTCCAGCGGCTGCAAGGTCACCTCGGTGGCGTAGTCCACATTCGTGGCCAGCCCCATAAAACTGCCGGCGCGTGCGCGCGTGGCCTTGTACTCGGGCAGGTAGCGGCCAGCCTGGCGCATCAGCCACAGCGGTGTGTAGTCGGTGGCTTGGCGGCGGCAGGCGCGCAAGAAGGTGTCGTTGGTCAGCGGTGCAAATGTCGTGCTCATGGGCAGGGATTGTCGCGCAGTTGCCGATGCCTGGGCAGCGATGCCGGTTTGCCCGGGTAGGGTATGGATCAAAGTTCGCGCAGATCGCGCCCCAAAGCAGGCTCAGCCCAAGTGGTTCTGGCGGTGGCCCGACTGGCGCGGCGGAAAAGCCGCATCGCTGGCTTCGTCCTGCGCAGCCCGGTTGGCTTGCTGCTGCAGGCAGTGCAGGCTGTGGTCCAGCTGGGCCAGCGCATCGGCATCGAGCGGGGCGACCAGCGCAGTGTTGATCTGCCGCACCTGGGGCAGCAGTTCGTCGTGCAGGCGCTGGCCGGCGGGGCTCAGCTGCAGCGCAGTAAGGCGCCGATTGCCCAACTCTGGCGCTTTGTGCAGCAGGCCCTTGGCCTGCATGGAGGCAATGGCGCGGGAGATGCGGGCCCGGTCCAGCTCCAGCAGATCGGCCAGTTGCGAGGGCTGCAGGCCGGGCTGCCGCGCCAACCACATCAGCACGCCCCATTCGCGCCGGGTGATGCCGTATTGCCGCTCACACAGCCGCGTGACCAGTCGGCCCGCCGACGCGGTGAGCTTGGCCAGGCGGTAGAGCAGCAGGTCGCTGGGCTGCTGTGGATCGGCAAGGGGGTTGGGCGGCACTGCGGGTAAATCCGGGCGATGGTTGATTAGAACAATTGTGCCCGGGTTTTCTACAGTGCAGACATGCTGCGCAGGCAGAGGTTCATAGAACCTGTTTACGATCTCCTCGCGCCGCGACAGTGTCTTTGCGGGATGGGATGCTAGGCGCAATACCGCAGCAATAGCCATGCTATTGCGAGGATTTGCAACGACGCAGACCGCCCGCAAAGCCACAGTCCCTACGGGTTGGAGTGAAATCGGGCGATTTCTTCGCGCTGGCCCTTGCTTGCACCCCGGTGCAAGCTGCGAACCAGCTCTTCGAACTCATCCCGATTGCACTCCAACGCGGCTGCGTAGAGGTCGTAAACAGGTTCTTAGGCTGAAAAAGCTTATGCCTTTGGGCTAGATCAAACGCGGCACCATAGAGGGCATCGGCCGCCCATGCGGCCCCTGTTCATCAGCATCGGAGACTCTCCCCATGGTTCAACGTCGTCATTTTCTCGGTCAGTCCGCAGCCATGGCTGCCTCGGTGCTGGCCACCACTTCTTCGCTGTGGGCCTTGCCCGCGCGTGCCCAGGATGGCGTGCTGCGCATCATCGTGGGCTACCCGCCTGGCGGCGCGACTGACCGGGTCGCGCGCATTGTGGCCGACAAGCTGCAAGCCAGCCTGGGCAGCACGGTGATTGTGGAGAACAAGGTAGGTGCGGGCGGCCGGGTGGCGGCGCAATTCGTCAAGAATGCGCCGTCCAGCCAACCCGTGCTGATGCTGGCCAACCCCGCCGTCATGGTGGTGGCGCCACTGGTGGTGAACAACCTGGGCTATGACCCGGAGCAGGATTTTGTGCCGGTCAGCGAGGTCAACCGCTATGTGTTTGGTGTGGCGGTATCCAGCGCCGTGCCGGTCAAGGAAATGCAGCATCTGCTGGCCTGGCTCAAGGCCAACCCGGCCAAGGCCAATATCGGCGTGCCCGCCACAGGCAGCCTGCCGCATTTTTTCGCGTTGATGCTGGGCAAGCAGGCCGGGGTCGAGGCCGAAGCCGTGGGCTACAAAGGCTCTGCCCCGCTGCTCACCGATTTGATGGGCGGCCAGGTGCCCGTCGCCGTCGATACGCTCGACACCCTGGTGCAGCAGCACCAGGCGGGCAAGCTGCGCCTGCTGGCCGTCAGTGGCGATGCCCGCAATGCGGCCGTGCCGGATGTGCCCACCTTGAAGGAGGCGGGCGTCAACCTGTCTGCTGCTGGCTGGAACACCTTCTTTGCGCCCCAGTCCATGCCCGCCGCCCAGGTGCAGCGCTACGCTGCTGCCATCCATAAGCTGATGCAGGACCCGGAAGTGCACAAGCAATTTGCGACCAACTACCTGGACCCGGTGGTGAGTACCGCCGAGCAGACGGCCAAGGCATTGCAGGCCTATAAAAAGCAGTGGACGCCGGTGATCCAGGCCTCGGGCTACAAGCCCTGATCTGCTGCCCTTTGAGATACCAGACGCAGGCCGCGCACCGACCGGGTGCCGGCCTGCCATGACTGTGAGCGAGACCCCGTGTTGAAACGACCGAACATCATCTTTATCGTGGCCGATGACCTGGGCTACGCCGATCTGGGCTGCTACGGCGGCCGCAATGCCAGCTTTGGCGCCGTGTCGCCGCATATCGATGCGCTGGCGGCCGGGGGCCTCAAGCTCACGCAGGGCTATTCCAACTCGCCAGTCTGCTCGCCCACGCGCTTTGCGCTGATGACGGCGCGCTACCAGTACCGCCTGCGCGGTGCTGCCGAGGAGCCGATCCGCACCGCCACGCGCGGCAACCCGGACCTGGGCCTGCCGCCCAGCCACCCGACCTTGCCATCGCTGCTGCGAGAAGCAGGCTACCGCACCGCCTTGATGGGCAAGTGGCACCTGGGCTACCCGCCGCATTTCAGCCCGCTCCAATCCGGCTATGAGGAGTTTTTCGGGCCCATGTCGGGCGGGGTGGACTATTTCAGCCACTGCGGCGCCAATGGCCAGCATGACCTCTGGTTTGGCGAGGCCGAGCGTGCGCAGCCCGGCTACCTGACCGACCTGATCAGCGACTACGCGGTGGACTATATCGACCGCATGGCAGCCGGCGCGCAGCAGGAGACGCCTTTCTTTTTGAGTGTGCACTACACCGCCCCGCACTGGCCGTGGGAAACGCGAGACGACGAGGCGCTGTCGCGCGAGCTGGTCGAGAACAAGCAGGCCATCTACCACCTGCATGGTGGCAATATCGAGAGTTACCAGCGCATGATCCACCACATGGACGAAGGCATTGGTCGCCTGGTGGAGCGCTTGCAGGCGCATGGGCTGGCAGAGGATACCTTGATCGTGTTTACCAGCGACAACGGCGGCGAGCGCTTCTCGGACAACTGGCCCCTGGTGGGCGGCAAGATGGATCTGACCGAGGGCGGCATCCGCGTGCCCTGGGTGGCCCATTGGCCGCGCGTGATTGCGCCAGCGGGCGAGAGCCGCCAGACCTGCATGACCATGGACTGGAGTGCCACCATGCTGGACATTGGCGGTGCCCAGCCCGCAGCCGACTACCCCTGGGATGGCCAATCGCTGCTGCCACTGCTGCAAGACCCGGCATGGTGCGATGACCAACCCCTGTACTGGCGCATGAACCACCGGGGCCAGCGGGCCATGCGCGATGGCGACTGGAAGTACCTGCGGGTCGATGGCGTGGACTATTTATTCAACCTGCGCGCCGATGAGCGCGAGCGCGCCAACCTGGCCACCGTGCTGCCCGAGCGCCTGCAAGCGATGGTGGCAGCCTGGGAAGCCTGGAACGCCAGCATGCCGGCCATACCGGGAGATGCGACGGTGAGCCTGTGCTACACCGACGCCGACATGCCCCAGCGTTGACAGCCTTTATCGGGCCGCTTGCTGCCCGGTGTCTTGTTCATCATCTTCTGGAATAGCCGCAAAGCTGATGCCGCCCAGCAAGGCCATCACCAGTGCAAACAGGTAGACGGCGTTGCTGATGCCCAGGCTCAGGCTGTAGCCCCAGGAGATGACCGAGCACCAGATGCTGCCCTGGTACAGGGCGCCGCAGCCGGACAGCGCGGGCATGTGTACATACCAGATGACGGCGACAGCGGCAAAGCCCAACGCAGCCATGACGCCCAGCGCATTGCGGTGGTAGCGCAGCATGGCGATCAGCGACAGCGGCACCAGCGCGCCCCAGACAAACATCATCAACCAACTGGCCATGGGGGCCTGCGCCAGCCAGCGCGATAGCGCCGGCCAGTGCAACTGCGTCTGGATCAGCTGCAAGCCGTCGCGCACCAGGGGCAGGGCCAGCGCGGCGATGGCCACGCACAGCAGCACGAGCCCCAGGCAGACCCGTTTGGCGCTGACATGGCGCCTGTGGGGGCTTGCGGCTTGGACAGACGAATGCAGATCATGGGAATGGGTAATGACAGCCATCTTTGTCTCCTGTTGGAGGCTGTCATTGCCGACTGCCGCACCTTGGAGTGTGCAGGCAGCGGGCATTGCAGCCCTGTTTTAAGGAACGACCGCAGCGCTTGGCCTGTTGCACAGCGGCATCAGAGGTGCACAGCAGACGGTGGCTGAATGGCAGCAGTCCACTGCTTGACCCTGGTTTCAATATAGCCCTATTCAGCGCATAGATCTATAGGCGCAGGCCACAGGCGGCTGGCCTCGTATATGTGAAAAACGCATGTACAAGCGCATTTTTATTCCTGTTCCAACGGCGTCCAGCGGCCTAAATTGGTGGCTATCCCCATCTATTTGACAGAAAAGGACCCTATGACGACCACCGAAATCATCCTGCCCGATGTACTGGAAGCCGCCTGGAAAACGGCGCAAGAGCAGGCGCTGGGCTACGCAGGCAGTGTGCCACCCAGCCTGGCTTGGCAGCTGGTGCTGCAGGAGCAGGCCGTGCTCGTCGATGTGCGCTCGGCCGAGGAGCGCCATTTTGTTGGCCATGTACCCGGCAGCATCCATGTGCCTTGGGCGACTGGCACTGCGCTCAGCCGCAATCCGCGCTTTGTGCGTGAGCTCGAAGCGCGCCTGGCCGCCCACGGTGGCAAGGAGGCCGTGGCGCTGCTGCTTTGCCGCAGTGGCAAGCGCTCGGTGCTGGCCGCCCAGGCGGCAGAGGCGGCTGGTTTCAGCCATGTCTTCAATGTGCAAGAAGGTTTTGAAGGCGAGCTCGATGCCTTGCAGCAGCGCGGCCATGGCGATGGCTGGCGCTACCACCAGCTGCCCTGGGTGCAGGACTGAAGTCTTGAGCGAACCCACCAGCGCGCTTTGATCCCCCTACGAAAGCACCCCATGACAACCCCTTTCCCCATCCAAGAAGTGGCCGCACAGTTGGCCGAGCAGCGCCGCCAGTGGCGAGATTCCCACCAGCGCAGCCAGGAGCCCGGCGGGCGCGAGTTCCCCTCGCGCGATGCGCTGGCGCAGACCTTGGGCCTGCTCAAAGGCGTGCTGTTCCCGATGCGGCTGGGCCCGCATGACTTGCTGCAGGAAAGCGAAGACTTTTACGTCGCCCATGCGCTGGATGCCGCTTTGCACCGGCTGCAGACCCAGATTGCGCTGGAGCTGCGCTACACCCAGCGCAGCCCCGCAGGCACCGAGGAGCAGGCCCAGGCCTTGACGCGCCAGTTTGCGCTGGCCTTGCCCGGCATTCGCCGTCTGCTGGACAGCGATGTGCAGGCCGCCTATGAGGGCGACCCTGCCGCCCGCACCGTGGACGAAGTGCTGCTGTGCTACCCCGGCGTGCTGGCGCTGATCCACCACCGCATTGCGCACCAGCTCTATGTGCTGCAGCTGCCGCTGCTGGCCCGCATTGTGGCGGAGTTGGCGCACAGCGAGACGGGTATCGATATCCACCCCGGCGCGCAGATTGGTGAGGGCTTTTTCATCGACCACGGCACGGGCGTGGTGGTGGGCGAAACGGCGGTGATCGGCCGCAAGGTGCGCATCTACCAGGCCGTCACTCTGGGCGCCAAGCGCTTTGTACAGACCGCGCAAGGCCATCTGCAAAAGGGCCAGCCCCGCCACCCGATTGTTGAAGACGGCGTGGTGATCTATGCGGGCGCGACCATTCTGGGCCGGGTCACCCTGGGCGCTGGCGCCGTCATTGGCGGCAATGTCTGGCTGACCCAGAGTGTGGCTGCCGGTGCCCATGTGACCCAGGCATCGCTGCAGGCCGCCGCACAAAGCGCAGCGCAAGGGGCTGGGCAGCGGCTGCTGAGCGAGCCGGCGCTGCCCGCCGAGGAGGCCACGCTATGAATGATTTCTCCCACCATTTCGGCCTGGCGGTGCGCCGCTCGCGCGAGGCCATGGGCTGGTCGCAAGAGCAGCTGGCTGCGCAGGCGGATCTGAACCGCTCCTATGTCGGTGAGGTTGAGCGCGGCCAAGTAGCGGTGTCGCTGGCCACCATCGGCAAGCTGGCCCAGGCGCTGCAGGTGCCGCAGTCCACCCTGGTGCTGCGCGGCGAGGAGCTGCACCAGCACTACCTGGTGCGGGCACAGCATATGAGCCGCTTGGCGGCGATAGCCGGTTGAGGCGCCAGCGCCTGCCAGCGATGATTTTCTTGTTCATTCACACGCGCAACCGGAGAGAGATATGACAGCGAATGTAGGCGGCACGACCGCATTGGGCGACAGTGCTGCACGGCAGTTAGCCAACGCCACCAAGACCGTTCCCCAGCTTTCCACCATCAGCCCCCGCTGGCTGACCCACCTGCTCCAATGGGTGCCGGTCGAGGCGGGTATCTACCGGCTCAACCAGGTCAAGAACCCCGAAGACATCCGGGTGGCCTGCACCGCCAAGACCCATGAGAACCAGCTGCCCCGCACCTTTGTAGAGTACGACGCGCAGCCTCGCGAGTTCTTCCTCAACGCCGTCAGCACCGTGCTGGATGTGCACACCCGTGTCTCTGACCTGTACAGCAGCCCGCATGACCAGATCAAGGAGCAGCTGCGCCTGACCATCGAGACCATCAAGGAGAACCAGGAAAGCGAGCTGATCAACAACCCTGACTACGGCCTGCTGGCCCAGGTGACGGAAGAGCAGCGCATTTTCCCGCTGACGG
>JAVWTB010000018.1:0-98312 GCA_036667955.1 Comamonas sp. | reverse complement strand
CCTCCAGATCCACCCCGCTGCAATCAGCGAAGCCTTGTATTGTAGCACAGCTTTTTGAACTGTTTGACAAAGTTTTCAGCGTCTTCGCCTACCACCCTGTCAGCACCCCAAAAAAACAAACCTTGCGAACCGCCCTCTTTCGAGTCTGGCAGCTTTGCAAGGCATCGTGCTGTCGATAGACGCTATTGTATAGGCGTTTTCCCGGGGCGTCACGCAGTTGGCCAAAATTTCTGATTGCACAGCATCTCCATGACCTACCGATGACGATCAGAGCCTGAGGCAGCGCAGCGCTAGGCACGGATCTCCCTGCAAAGGGGCATCTATCGGCGCGCACAGGATAATGGCGCCAACATGGCATTGATTACCTTATTAGACGCGCAGCTGGCCTTTGGCCACGTTGCCTTACTGGACCACGCAGACTTCGCCCTGGAGTCCCAGGAGCGGGTTGGCTTGATTGGCCGCAATGGCGCAGGCAAGTCTTCGTTGTTGAAGATTCTTGCAGGCATGGAGAAGGCCGATGACGGCAACCTCCAATTGCAAAACGGCATTCGCATTGCGTATGTGGCCCAGGAACCCAACCTGAACCTGGAACACACGGTGTTTGAAGCAGCCTCCCATGGGATGGCGGCTGTCTCCGCTGTACGCGACCGCTACTTTGCCGCAGAAGATGGCGAAGACCTGGATGCGCTGCAGTCCCAGATTGAGGCCTTTGATGCCTGGAACTGGGAGCAGCGCGTGGAAGAGACCTTGCAGCGCCTGCATCTGGATCCCCAAGCCTTGGTCGGCAATCTGTCGGGCGGCGTCAAGAAGCGCGTGGCCTTGGCCCAGGCGCTGGTGCTACGCCCGGACGTGCTGTTTCTCGATGAGCCCACCAACCACCTGGATCTGGACTCTATCGCTTGGCTGGAAGAGCTTCTCAAGGAATTCAAGGGCAGCATCATCACCATTACCCACGATCGCTCCTTTCTGGATGCGGTGGCAACCCGCATTGTCGAGCTCGACCGCGGCCAACTGCGCAGCTACCCGGGCAACTTTGCGCAGTACGTGCTGCAAAAGCAGGAGCAGTTGGCACAAGAGTCTGTGATCAATGCCAAGGCCGACAAATTGCTGGCCCAGGAAGAGATCTGGATCCGCAAGGGTGTGGAAGCACGCCGTACCCGCAGCCAAAGCCGGATCGAGCGGCTCAAGGTGATGCGCGGCGAGCATGCCGCACGGCGCAACGCCCAGGGTAGTGTCAAGATGGATATCGCCTCGGGCACCGGCAATGGCTACCAGGGCAAGATCGTTGCGGAACTGACTGACGTCAGCAAGAGTTTTGGCGATCGGACCATTGTGCGTAACTTCAGCACCACCGTGCTGCGCGGCGACAAGATCGGCCTGCTCGGCCCCAATGGCGCCGGCAAGACCACCTTGCTGAAGATGATTCTGGGCGAGCTGGCGGCCGATAGCGGCACCATCCGCCAGGGCGCCAATCTGCAGGTGGCCTATTTTGACCAGATGCGCGATGCGATCAATCTGGATGCAACCCTGGAAGACTTTATCAGCCCGGGCAGCGAGTGGATCGAGATTGGTAACCAACGCAAGCATGTCAAAAGCTACCTGAGCGATTTCCTGTTCTCACCGGCGCGTGCGCACTCCCCCGTGCGCTCCTTGTCGGGTGGCGAACGCAACCGCTTGCTGCTGGCCCGCCTGTTTGCCCGCCCCGCCAATGTGCTGGTGCTGGACGAGCCGACCAATGACCTGGATATCGACACCTTGGATTTGCTGGAAGACTTGCTGCAGCAGTACGACGGCACGGTGTTCCTCGTCAGCCATGACCGAACCTTCATGGACAACGTGGTCACCAGCATCATCGCCGCTGAAGGCGATGGCCATTGGCGCGAATACGAAGGCTCGGTGCAGGACTGGCTGATCCAGTCGCGCCGTTCACGCGAAATCGCCGAGCAGCGGGATGCCGCACAGGTCAGCAAGCTTGCCAAAGAGACCAAGGCCGCCGCAGCGGCACCAGCTCCGGCCCCCGCCGCTGCCGCAGCGCCGAGCGCCCAGCCCAAGCGCAAGCTGAGCTACAAGGACCAGCGCGACCTGGACTTGCTGCCTGCCCGCATTGCGGAGCTGGAGACCGAGCAAAAGAGCATCCAGGCCAAGCTGGCCGATGGCAGCCTCTTCACCAAGGACTATGGCCAGGCCATGCAGTTGCAGCAACGCGATACGGTGATTGAAGGCGAACTGCTGGAAGCCTTGATGCGCTGGGAAGAACTGGCGAGCTGATCGCGCGCCGTGCTGTACCCATCAGGGCTCAGCGCGGCATTTGCTCGGACTGCGGGAACTCCGCGCGCACGCGCTCGTACACGCGCCAAAAGCTCGCATCCTGTGTACAGGCGTAGTTGATGCGCATCAAGGTCGATGGCCGGCGGCTGGCATGGAACAGGCTGCCGGGGGCGATCAGGTAGTTTTCATCGAGCATGCGCTGGGCCAGCACTTCGGTGTCCATACCGGTATCGACCCAGCCAAACATGCCGGCGGGCTCGGTGACAAACTGGCAACCCGCCTCCAGCGCCAGCGGCACACTGTGCTTGCGCGCCTGCACCAAATGGCTACGCATGCGCTCGATGTGGCGCCGCAGCTGGCCGTTTTCCATGCACAGCGCCATCGCCCGCTCCATCAGCGCCGGGCTGGTCAAGGTCGACAGTAGCTTGGTGTCCAGCATGCGATCCACTAGATCTGGCGGCGCCACCATGTAGCCCACCCGCCAGTTGGGCGCCAGTATCTTCGCAAAACCACTCACATAGATGCTGCGCTTCAAGCCATCAAGCACACTGAGCCGGGTGGCATGCTCAGGTGCAATATGGCTGTAGGTGTCGTCCTCGACGATATAAAAGTTATAAGCCTGCGCCAACTGCAGCACCTGGTGGGCCGCTGCCGGATGCAGGCTGTAGCTGGTGGGGTTGTGCAGCACGCTGACACTGACATACAGCTTGGGCGCATGGGTTTCGCAGTAATGGCGCATGACGGCCAGGTCTGGGCCATCAGGCCCACGTGGGACAGGCAGCACCTGCATGCCCAGTGCGGCCAGACGGGCAAACTCTACCGACCAACCCGGCTCCTCCACCATCACCGCATCGCCCGCCTTCAGCAAGGTACGACTGACAATATCCAAGGCCTGGGTGGCCCCCATGGTGGTCATGACCTGCTCGTAGCCCACCGGCAAACCCAGGCTCTTGAGCCGCTCGGCCAGCAATTGGCGCAGCAACTCATCGCCCATCGGCACGCCGTAGCTCCAGTGCATGGCATGCAGGGCATCCGATCCCACCACCTTGCGCAGGGCAGATTGCAAAAACTGGTTCTGCAGCCATTCAGGCGGAAACATGCCCGCCCCCGGCTGCGGATGCGTGGCCTTGTGCATCATGCCGCGGATCAGCGAGGTGGCATTGATGCGAGCCGATGCAGCCGGCAAGGACAGAGATACCGCGTCCTTCAAAGTCTTGCCCTTGGCCGCAGGCGCTGCCGGCGAGGCCGACACCACGGCCTTAGCAACATAGTCGCGCACATAAAAGCCGCGCTGGCGGCGGGCCTCCACCAGGCCCTGGGCCTGCAGCAAATCGTAGGCCGCCACCACGGTATAGGGGCTCACGTTTTGCTGGGCCGCGCAGGCGCGCACCGAAGGCAGGCGCGCACCTGCTGGCAAAAGGCGCGAGCGGATGCGCTCGGCAAAGCGCGCCGCCAGTTGTTCGGTCAGGGTGTGGGTGGTATCGCGGGTCAGCATGGCAATAGGAGCAAGATGTACCGGTTTTGGCACCAATACAGTTCATAGTATTGATTTTCTGTCTGTACTGTAACTGTATTGCTATCAACGCTACATTATTTTGAGCAAGCCTGCGGACGAGCCCAGACTGTCACCACTGCAACCGGCCTGGCCCCCAGGCCCACCGGACTGCGGCAGCAGCAGTGCATGATGAGAACCCCCAAGGGCCGCAGATACGATCACCATGACAACGACAATGACCGCCGTAGAGTTCAGTGCATTTCTGGTTCTGGCCACCGCTATGAGCTTTACCCCCGGGCCCAACACCACCATGGCCGCTGCCATGGGCGCCAACTGGGGGCTCAAGCCCGCGATGCGTTTTGTCTGGGGCGTGCCCATTGGCTGGGGTGCCTTGCTGCTGCTCTGCGCCAGTGGCGTCGGCGCTTTAGTGATGGCTGCGCCCGCACTCAAAGGCGCCATCAAAGCCGTCGGCATTGTTTATCTGGTCTGGCTGGCCTACAAGCTCAGCCGCAGCGGCCAACTGGCCGAAACCAAGAATGGCCATCTGCTGGGGTTTTGGCAGGCCGTGGGTCTGCAGTTCGTCAACGTCAAAGCCTGGTTGTTGGCACTGGCCATTGTCGCGGGCTGGATTGTGGGCTTTCAGGACCCCATGGCACGTCTCACTATTGTGCTGCCGATCATGCTTTTCTACGCCTTCGCCAGCAACTTGCTCTATGCCTCGGTCGGCGCGCTGCTGCGCAGCTGGCTGGCCCAGGGGCAGCGTTTGCTTTGGTTCAACCGCGCGATGGCACTGATCCTGGTGCTCACTGCCGTTTGGATGCTCAAGGCCTGAACCCGCGACGAAACCCAGCCCCCTCAGCCCCCATGGCAAAGACAAGCAAAGCCAAACCGGCAGGCCCAAGAACAGGCCTGCCCCTGCAAAGAACCATGCAGGCCAAAAGCCTGCCAGCAGTTGCCGCCCGCCGTATGCCATCCCAGACGCCCGGCAACTGCCACCCTTGAAACCCCACGGTGGCCCTGCCCTGCACCCACCCCGGCCCGGGCGCTGTCGCCCTGGCTGTATGCCAAAGAGATGAGGAAATGATGAACAACTGGACCTTGGCCAAACGCGCTGCCAGCATGAATCCATCCGTGATCCGCGAGATCCTGAAAGTGACCGAGAAGCCGGGCATCATCAGCCTGGCCGGTGGCCTGCCATCACCCAAAACCTTTCCGATCAACGCCTTCAAGGAGGCGGCGGACAAAGTGCTGCTGCAAGACGGCGCATCAGCCCTGCAATATGCCGCCAGCGAGGGCTATGCCCCCTTGCGCGAATTTGTCGCCCAGCAGTTGCCCTGGAATGTGAGCGCTGACCAGGTGCTGATCACCACCGGCTCCCAACAGGGCCTGGACCTGATGGGCAAGATCCTGCTCGATGAAGGCAGCCGCTTGCTGGTGGAGACCCCCACCTATTTGGGCGCCTTGCAGGCCTTCTCGCCCCAGCAGCCCGAGGTGGTGGGCGTGGACAGCGATGACCACGGCGTGATCCCCGACGACCTGGCGCGCAAGGCCGGTGAAGGCGCGCACAAGGCACGCATGGTGTACCTGCTGCCCAACTTCCAGAACCCCACCGGCCGCAGCATGGACGAAGCCCGCCGCCAAGCGGTGGTGGAACGCCTGACCACGCTGGGCATCCCCTTTCTGGAAGACAACCCCTACGGCGACCTGTGGTTTGACGAGGCACCGCCCGCCCCGCTGACGGCCCGCAACCCCGAAGGCGGCGTCTACCTGGGCTCTTTCTCAAAGGTGCTGGCACCAGGCCTGCGCCTGGGCTATGTGGTAGCGCCCAAGGCGATCTACAGCAAACTGCTGCAGGCCAAGCAAGCGGCCGATTTGCATACCCCCACCTTCAACCAGCGCATGGTGGCCGAAGTGGTGCAGAACGGCTTTCTCGACCAGCATGTACCCACCATTCGCGCGCTGTACAAAAAGCAGCGCAATGCGATGCTGGCCGCGCTGGCCGAGCACTTCGCGGGGCTGGATGTGCAGTGGACCACGCCCACGGGTGGCATGTTCCTGTGGCTGCGCATGCCCGAAGGCGTGGATACCGTTGCCATGCTGCCGGCCGCCGTCGAACGCAATGTGGCCTATGTGCCGGGCAGCGCGTTCTACGCCAGCCAGCCCGACCGCCGCACCATGCGCCTGTCCTATGTGACAGCCTCGGAAGAGCAGATCCATATCGGCATCAAGGCGCTGGCCGATACCGTGCGGGCCACGCTGGCGGCCCGATAAGCCAAAGACAGGGCCAGGTGGTGCACCAAGCCACCTGGCCATTCCCACCCTGGCCTCCCGCTTTGCGCCGGGCGGCCACCTCGTTCCAAGGACAAACTATGCTGAAAATCTGGGGCCGTATCAGCTCAATCAATGTGCGCAAGGCCGTTTGGGCTGCGCAGGAAGTGGGCGTTCCATTTGAGCGCATAGACACCGGCGGCAAGTTCGGCGGAACGCAGACGCCGGAATTTCTGGCCCGCAATCCCAACGCCATGGTACCGGCCATTGAGGACGGTGAAGGCGCCATGCGGCTGACCCTGTTCGAGTCCAACGTGATCGTGCGCTACCTCTGCGCCCGCTACGCGCCCGGCGTACTGTACCCCGCAGGCCTGGCCGAGCGCTTTGGTGCCGAGCGTTGGATGGACTGGCAGCAAACCACTTTGAACCCTGCCGGGCGCGATGCCTTTATCCAGCTCATCCGCACGGCCCCCGCGCAGCGCGATGCGCAAAAGATCGCTGCCTCCATCGCCGCGATGGAGCCCTTGCTGCAGTTGCTGGACCAGCATCTGGCCAGCCACCCCTACCTGCAGGGCGCGCAGTTCGGCATGGCCGACATCCCCGTCGCCTGTGAGGTGCACCGCTGGTGGAACCTGCCTGCCGCCGCCTACCAGCGCCCCCATTACCCGCATGTGGAACGCTGGTTTGCCGCAATGCTGGCCCGCCCAGCCAGCCGGGGCGTGCTGGACATCACGATCGAATAACCCGCAGCCCACCCACCGCCGGCAGCGCGCCACAGCGGTGCTCCAGGATCTCTGTTTTTACCCTCTGACCCAACCACCATGCAGCCACGCCGCTTTGCCCAACTCGATGTATTTGCCGACCATGCCCTGCAAGGCAATGCGCTGGCCGTGGTGTTGGATGGCGAAGGCCTCAGCGATGCGGCGATGCTGGACTTTGCGCGCTGGACCAACCTGTCCGAAACCACCTTTTTGCTGCCACCCTCGGCCGAGGGTACCCCCGGTGGTGCCGACTACCGCCTGCGCATCTTCACCCCGGCAGGGGAGCTGGCCTTTGCCGGCCACCCCACCCTGGGCAGCTGCCAGGCCTGGCTCAACGCGGGCGGCACGCCGCGCCAAGCCCAGGTGGTGGTGCAGGAATGTGCCAAGGGCCTGGTGCGTATCCAACGCTCGCCCGCTGCAGACAATGCAGGCCCGGAAGGCCTGGCCTTTGCTGCGCCGCCGCTGCAGCGCAGCGAGGTGCCCGCCAGTGTGCAGGCGCAGGTGCTGGCCGCTCTGGCGCTGCAGGCCGATGAGCTGGTGGCCGCACAGTGGCTGGACAATGGATCGCGCTGGATGGGCTTGCTGCTGCGCCATGCCGATGTGCTGCCGCGCGCCCAGCCCCATGCGGCTGCGCTGCGGGCGCTGGGCGTCAAGCCCGGCCTCTGCGCCATCCACGCGCCAGGCAGTGGCGCGGGCGATGGCGAGCCGGTACTCGAAGTGCGCGGTATCACCCTGACCGCCCACGGCATTGCGGAAGACCCCGCCACTGGCAGCCTCAATGCCAGCCTGGCCCAGTGGCTCAGCGCTGCGGGGCACTTGGCTTTGCCCTACCGCGTGCAGCAAGGCGCAGCCATTGGCCGTGCAGGCCGTATGCGTTTGGTCGCCGATGCGCAGGGCCAGATCTGGGTGCAGGGGCGGGTGCACAGCGTGGTCACGGGTCAGGTCGTTCTCTGACTATTGAAAAAAGGAAGTTCTTATGCGTACACGCGCCTTCATGCAGGTCGATGTATTTTCCGAAGAGGCCTACTGCGGCAATCCGCTGGCCGTAGTGCTCGATGGCGATGGCCTGGATGATGCCAGCATGCAGCGCTTCGCCCGCTGGACCAACCTGTCCGAAACCACTTTTTTGCTGCCCCCCACGCCCGAGGGCCGTGCCCAGGGTGCGGATTACCGGGTGCGCATCTTCACCCCGGGTGGTGAGCTGCCCTTTGCTGGCCACCCCACCTTGGGCAGCTGCCACGCCTGGCTGGCAGCGGGCGGGCAGCCGCAGCAGGCAGGGCGCATCGTGCAGGAATGCGCCAAAGGCCTGGTGCCCTTGCAGCAAGATGCCCAGACCGGTCGGCTGGCCTTTGCCGCACCCGCGCTGATCCGCAGCGCTATCTCGGATGCGGAGCTGGCCCCGGTGCTCCAGGCCGCTGGCCTGCAGGCCAGCCAGGTGCTGGCCCGGCAAAAGCTCAACAACGGCCCCGTGTTCTGGGCCTTGCTGCTGGACGACGCTGACACCGTCCTGGCGCTGCAGCCCGATCTCAGCGCGCTGCATGGCCTGGGCATGGAACTGGCGATTGCCGCCTTGCACCCGCAAGCCGGAAAAACCTTGATCGGCCGCGCCAGCCGCGAGGCCCGCGCTTTTGACAGTGCCTCGGGCCAGGCCAGCCGCCCACCCGAGGCCGATATCGAAGTGCGCGTCTGGTTCAACGCCGGCGCCAACCTCAGCGAGGACCCGATCACCGGCAGCCTCAATGCCAGCCTGGCCCAATGGCTGCTGGCCGAAGGGCATCTGCAAGCCCCCTATGTCGCCAGCCAGGGCATCAACCTGGACCGCAGCGGCACCGTCAATATCATCCAAGATGCCGCAGGCCAGGTTTGGGTGGGCGGCCATGTCTCAGCGGGCGTTCAGGGCGAGGTCCTGCTGTGATCGGCGCCGGACTGGACCACCTGGTGGTCATGGCGGCCAGCCTGGAAGAAGGCGTGGCCTGGTGCGAAGCGACCTTGGGCATAACCCCGGATGCTGGCGGGCAGCATGGCTTTATGGGCACCCACAACCGCCTGCTGCGCATCAGCAGCCCGGCCTTTGCGGCCAGCTACCTGGAGATCATCGCGATCGATCCCCAAGGCCAGGCGCCCAGCAACCACCGCCGCTGGTTTGACATGGACGACCCAGCCCTGCAGGCGCATGTACGCAGCCAGGGGCCGCAGCTGACCCACTGGGTCGCGCGCGTCAGCGGCATCGCCCAGGCCACCGAGGCCTTGCACGTGCTGGGCCATGCCGCTGGCACACCCCAGGCCGCCAGCCGGCAAACGCCCCGGGGCCTGCTGGCCTGGCAGATTGGCCTGCGCCCCGATGGCCAGCGCCTGCTCCAAGGCCTGCTGCCCACCTTGATCGAATGGGGAGAGCAGCACCCCGAAGCCAGCCTGGCTGACAAGGGCATCGCCTTGCAGCAGCTGCAGCTGCTGCACCCCGATGCGCCAGCCCTGCAAAGCGCCTTGCAGGCGCTGGGCCTGGATGGCAACCCCGCCTTGCAGGTGATGCATGCCCCAAGCCCTGCGCTGGTGGCCCATTTACACACCCCGCAAGGCCCCGTGCAACTGCGCAGCCCCGTCTGACCAGCCCTTCGTCGCCCAACCTTCCTATCCTATGCAAGCCTTCTCCCTCCCCAGCCTCGCCGAGATCGAGGCCGCCTCCCGCATCGTCTACCGTGAGTTCCAGGCCACGCCGCAGTACCGCTGGCAATTGCTGGGCGAGCGCCTGGGGGCTGAGTGCTGGCTCAAGCATGAGAACCACACGCCGGTGGGCGCCTTCAAGATTCGCGGAGGTCTGTCCTATTTCGCCCAGATGGCAGCGCGCGGCACCCTGCCCGCGCGAGTGATCAGCGCCACGCGCGGCAACCACGGCCAGAGCATTGCCTGGGCCGCGCGCAGCCATGGCGTGCGCTGCACCATCGTTGTGCCCCACGGCAACTCGGTAGAGAAGAACATGGCCATGCGCTCACTGGGCGCAGAGCTGGTCGAGCACGGGGATGACTTCCAGGCCGCCCGCGAGCATGCGATGGCCTTGGCCGAGCAAAGCGGTGCCCATATGGTGCCCAGCTACCACCCCGATCTGGTCAGCGGTGTCAGCACCTACTGGTGGGAGTTTTTGCGTGCCGTGCCCCATATGCAGGTTGCCTATGTGCCCATTGGCCTGGGCTCGGGGGCTTGCTCTGCCATTGCGGCCAAGCTGGCCTTGCAGCACCCGGTGCGCATCGTCGGCGTGATCAGCACCGGTGCCACCACCTACCGCGATTCCATCGCCGCCGGTGAAGTAGTCGAGGCGGCAGTGAGCACCGAGATTGCCGACGGTATGGCCGTGCGCCGTGCCGACCCGCTCGCCCTGCCGGTGCTGCGCCAGCATCTGGACCACCTGGTGGCCGTCAGCGACGACGAGGTGCGCCAAGCCATGCGCTACCTGTTTACCGATACCCACAATGTGGCCGAAGGCGCCGGTGCCGGCGCCCTGGCCGCCGCGCTGCAAGAGCGCGAGCTGATCGCAGGCCAGACCGTGGGCCTGGCGCTGACTGGAGGCAATGTGGATGCCTCGGTGTTTGGACAGGTGCTGCGGGACTGAGCTTGCCCAGGCCTGCTCAGCGAGGGGGAACCGTCCACGCCAGCTGGTGGATCTCCTGCAGCAACAAGGCCAGTTGCTGGGCCGCCGCTTCCACCACTGCGCGGCCTTTGTCCGCCGTGGCACCAGCCGCATTGCCGACAGCACCGCAAGGGTTGTAGTCCTCCATCGCCCAGCCCATCTTGGCGCTTTTGCCATTGCCCACAATCGCAAAGCGCCCTGCACGGTCTTGCGATGTGGAATGGAAACAGCCCGCCTGCGCCATATCCACCTGCGCGGGCGAGAGGTGCAGCATCATCGAGGTTTCCACCTCACCGCCATGGATGCCAAAGCGGTGCTCCTCGGCGCTGAACAGACCCGTCACCTCGGCCGGTAACGGCAGGCTGCCCCAGCTGCTGCTGTACACCAGCATGCCATGGGCCATGCGCAGCTCGCGCGCCACAATATCCATCACCGCCACCTGCCCGCCATGGGTGTTGAACATCAGCAGCTTGCGGATACCCGCACGCGCCACCGCCTGGCCCAGCGCCGTCCACAGGTCGATGATGAGCTTGGGCGGCAGGCTCAGGGTGCCGGGAAAGTTCAGATGCTCGGTGCTCAGCCCAATATTCTGCGCGGGCAGCACCAGCACCGGCACATCGGCGGGCAGAAGCGGCATGGCGGCCGCCACAATGCCTTCCAGCAGAGTGGCATCAACGGAGACCGGCAAATGCGGGCCATGCTGCTCCACCGCACCCACCGGCAGCACCGCTACCGTGCTGGCCGCCAAGCCGCTGGTCTGCGCCTGGGCAAATTCGCGCGTGCTGATATCTGCCCAGAAACGGGAAGACCAGGAGGCGACAGCAGGGTTTTCAGAGGCAGGCATGGGCATTCCAACAAACAGGCGGCACACCATGTGCCGGCGCAGCAGCTATCTTAGGCGATTGACCGGCGATGCGATCCGCCCAGGTCAGGCGGCCTTCAACCGCCGGTACAAGGTCTGCCGGCTGATGCCCAGCAACTTGGCCGCCTGCGACACATTTCCCCGGCACTGCTGCAGCATCTGCGCGATGGCGGTGTGGGAGAGGGTTTTCAGATCGGTAGCCGGCAGGCTGGGCTGCGCCGGTTGCGCCGCCAAAAAGGCAGCCGCCATGGGCGTACCTTCGCGGTAGCGCAGCAGCTCCTGCGCCAGATCGTCGGAGAGCTGAGACCAGCCAATGCAATCCTCCCCGGGCAGCAGCAGCGCCGATGCGGTTTGCAGCGCGTTGGCGTATTCGCGCAGATTGCCGGGCCAGGGGTAGTGCGCCATCGCAAAGGCCAGATCGGGGTGCAGCCGCACCGACTGGCCGGGGTTGAACTGGTCCAGCAAACGGCGCGTGATCGCCTCACGGTCGCTGCGCTCGCGCAGCGCAGGCAGCTGCAAGGCCAGGCCGTTGATGCGGTAGAACAGATCGGCCCGAAAGCGCCCCTGCGCCACGGCGTCGCGCAGCTGGTGGTGGGTGGCACAGACCAGCGAAAAGTCCAACTGCTGGGCCTTGCCCCCGCCCAGCGGGGTGATGCTGCGCTCCTGCAGCACCCGCAGCAAACGGGTTTGCAGCGCCAGCGGCATATCGCCGATTTCATCGAGAAACAAGGTGCCGCCCTGGGCCTCACGCAAGCGGCCCAACTGGCCATCGCGCCGGGCGCCGGTAAAGGCCCCGGATTCGTAGCCGAACAGCTCGGCCTCGATCAAATGCTCCGGAATGGCCGCGCAGTTGATCGCCACAAAAGGGGCTGCGTGGCGTGCGCTGCTGTTATGCAGGGCGCGCACAAACAGCTCCTTGCCCACGCCGGATTCGCCCTGCACCAGCAAGGCTATGCCCTTGCCCCAGGTGCGCCGGCCGCGCTCTGCCGCAGCGCGCCAGCTGAGGTCGCCGGTATCCAGCTGGGCCAGTGCATCCGCTACCGGCAGCTGGGGCGCCGTAGCAGGCAGCGCCCGGCCCGCGCGCTCGGCTGGCAAGGCAGGCAGCGCATGCGCCAGCTGTGCGGCTTGCGCGGCCTGGGGCAGCACCAGGCGTGCAAACACACTGCGCCCCGTGTGCAAAGCGGCCAGGTGCAGGCGCTCAGTTTGGGAGCGGCCTACGGCCAGCCAATCGCGCAGCGGCAGCGGACTGATGTCGTCCCAGTGCAGGTGGCCCCAGTCGGCAGCCGCGATCTTGAGGCTTTGCATGGCCGCGCGGTTGCCGCCCAGCAGCAGGCCATCGGGCGCCAGCGCCAAAATGCCCTCAGCGGCGGTGCCCACCCCTTCGGCCTGGGTGTGAAAATGCATGCGCCAGTCGCGCTGGTGGCGCGCCAGCAGCCAGCGGTTCTCGATCATGCGGGCCGCCGTGGTGGCCAGCCCCAAGGTATGGGCCTGGGCCAGGCGCTGGTCGCCAGAGATATCGAGCACGCCCAGCAGCTGGCCCTGGGCGCTGAAGATGGGCGAGGCGGCGCAGTTCAAAAAGCTGTTGGCCTCCAGAAAATGCTCGGAGCCCTCCACGCGCAGCGGCGTGGCTTCCACCAGCGCCGTGCCAATGGCATTGGTGCCGCGCGCCTCTTCGGTCCAGATCGCGCCACTGCGCAGCGCCACGCGCTCGGCCTTGTTCAAAAACGGGGCATCGCCCAGGGTGTGCAGCAAGGTGCTTTGGGCATTGGCCAGGATGACCATGCTGTGGCTGTCCTGGATCTGCTCGAACACATAGTCCATCACCGGTCTGGCGATGGCCAGCAGGTCTTCGCTGCGGGTGAGCACCTGGCGCATCTCGGATCCTGTCAGCGGATCGCCGCCGGACACCCGGCCCACCGGCTGCACCCCCGCGCGCAGGCTGCGCTGCCAGGAGCTGGCAATGCGCGCCTGCACCGCCCCCGGCGGGCATTCACCATGTGCCAACAAATGCACCCGTGCCTGGCGCAGCACCTGGGAGGTGATCTGGGGATCCATGTTGTCTCCTTGCAAGCCTGTCTGCGCAGGCCATGGAGACAGTATAGGAAGGCCGCTGTCCGGGGTGGCTGCGAATAGCCATGCCGCTGTCCGACTGTTCCAGATTGGAACACCTGCGTTGTCCAAACCTGTTCCAGCCCCTCGCGAAGCGGTCACCCAAACTGTGCCAAATCAAGCACTTGGCGTGCTGCAAAGCATGGCACGCATCTTGATATGTCTTATGTGACTCGTGCCCCTACCGGCTTGCCAGCGGCACGAATCAGCTTGAGCCATCCATATCCAAGGAGACAAACCATGCACTACGCATTCCCCGGCCAATCGGGCGCCAAGATCAGCTACAAAAAGCAGTACAACAACTTCATCGGCGGCCAGTGGAAGGCGCCGGTCAAGGGCCAGTATTTTGATGTGATCTCGCCCATCAACGGCCAGGTCTACACGCAGGCCGCACGCTCGACCGCCGAAGATGTGGAGCTGGCACTGGATGCCGCCCATGCAGCAGCCGACGCATGGGGCAAGCAATCGGCCACCGAGCGCTCCAATGTGCTGCTGAAAATTGCCGACCGCATCGATGCCAACACCGAACTGCTGGCCTACGCCGAGACGGTGGACAACGGCAAGGCGATCCGCGAAACCCTGAATGCCGACATTCCGCTGTCGGCCGACCACTTCCGCTACTTTGCAGGCGCACTGCGGGCGCAGGAAGGCGGCCTCAGCGAGATCGACAACACCACCGTGGCCTACCACTACCACGAGCCGCTGGGCGTCGTGGGCCAGATCATTCCCTGGAACTTCCCCATCCTGATGGCCGCCTGGAAGCTGGCACCCGCCATTGCCGCCGGCAACTGCGTGGTGCTCAAGCCGGCCGAATCCACCCCCATCAGCCTGCTGATCCTCATCGAGTTGATCGAAGACCTGCTGCCCGCTGGCGTGCTCAACGTGGTCAACGGCTTTGGCCGCGAAGCGGGCATGCCGCTGGCCAACAGCAAGCGCATTGCCAAGATTGCCTTTACCGGTTCGACCAGCACCGGCCGCGTCATCGCCCAGGCGGCCGCCAACAACCTGATCCCCGCCACCTTGGAGCTGGGCGGCAAGTCGCCCAATGTGTTCTTCGCGGATGTGATGGACCATGACGACGCCTTCCTCGACAAGGCGATCGAAGGCCTGGTGCTGTTCGCCTTCAACCAGGGCGAGGTCTGCACCTGCCCCAGCCGCGCGCTGATCCATGAATCCATCTACGACCGCTTCATGGAAAAAGTGCTCAAGCGCATTGCCGCCATCAAGCACGGCAACCCGCTGGACACCGACAGCATGATGGGCGCGCAGGCCAGCAAGGAACAGCTGATCAAGATCAGCAGCTACCTGGACCTGGGCCGCCAGGAAGGCGCCGAAGTGCTGATTGGTGGTGCAGAGGCCAAACTGGGCGGCGATCTGGAAGGCGGCTACTACGTGCAGCCCACGGTGTTCAAGGGCCACAACAAGATGCGCATCTTCCAGGAAGAGATCTTTGGCCCGGTGCTGGCGGTCACGACGTTCAAGACCGAAGAAGAAGCACTGGAGCTGGCCAACGACACCTTGTACGGCCTGGGCGCCGGCGTATGGACGCGCAATGGCAACCTGGCCTACCGCATGGGCCGCGCCATCAAGGCCGGCCGCGTGTGGACCAACTGCTACCACCACTACCCCGCGCACGCCGCCTTTGGCGGCTACAAAGAATCGGGTATCGGCCGTGAGAACCACAAGATGATGCTCAACCACTACCAGCAGACCAAGAATCTGCTGGTGTCCTACTCGGAAAACAAGCTGGGCTTCTTCTAATAGAACGCTGTGCCAGGGCGGTGTGCCTGGCCCAAACTGCAGCCGTAGTTTGGGCCGGGGCCACGCACACCCGCCTTTGTAAACCCACCCACCCAGGCAGGCGCAGCCAACCCTGGCCAGCCATCTCAGGAGACAACAACATGGTTGTGGAAAAAGTGGTGGCCACGCCGGCCGCGCAAGCGCTGATCGCGCTGCTCAAGGACAAACATGGCCCCGGCCTGATGTTTCACCAATCGGGCGGCTGCTGCGACAACAGCGCGGCCAACTGCTATTTGCTGGGCGAGCTGACCATTGGCCAGGGCGATGTCTACCTGGGCGATATAGGGGGCTGCCCGTTTTACATGAGCACCTCCCAGTACGCGTACTGGAAGCACACCCAGCTCATCATCGATGTGATCGACACCCACGGCGGCGGCACTTTCTCGCTCGAAGGCCCTGAGGGCAAGGCCTTTCACACACGCTCCCGCGTCTTCAGTGACGAGGAGCTGGCGGCACTGCAGCAACAGGATGCACAAGGCATTGCAAACAATGCGCAGTCCTAGGCCATCGCAAGCGCTGCACCTACTGCACAACAATGGTGCAGAAATACGAATATTCTTTATTATTCAATAGGTTAATCAATACCCATGGGTACAGGCAGGTGAAATTGCTGCAATGCAGCATTCTTCAAAGCTTTCTACAATTTCCTCAGTTCCAACCCACTGGGAAAACCCATGACTGCAAGACACACTACCCAAGCCAAGGTCCAAAATCTGGCCACCAAAAGCCTGGAGCTCAGCTTGGCTGCTCCCCAGGTGGTCGCACAACGCGTGGGCCGCATGATGCTTGCTGGCAGCCACCCGTCGACCCGCGACCAGCAAGAGTTCTACCGCATGGGCAATGAAAAGGTCACCGCCTTCTACGAGTCGTGGATCGGCATGTGGACCCAGGCCTGCACGGCCTACTGGCAGACCGCCGCCAGCCTGTGCACCGCCCCCGGGCCGCTCACCCCCAGCAGCAGCAACCCGTTGGCCGCCTTTGGCGTGGGCAAGGCCACCTCGCGCATCGTCACGCAGCAGCTGCGGGCCGTCACCGATGTGCTCAACGCCGGCATCACGCCCGTCCATGCCAAGGCCGTCAGCAATGCCAAGCGGCTGTCGCGCAACGCCAAACCCTAAGCCCTATTGCTGCACCTGGTTGCGCTGCAAGGCCCACATGCTGGCGTAGCGCGCGCCCAGCGCCAGCAGCTGCGCATGCGTGCCGCGCTCCACAATGCGGCCGGCATCCATCACCAAAATTTCGTGCGCGTCCACCACGGTGGACAGGCGGTGGGCAATCACCAAGGTGGTCTTGCCCTGCGCGGCTTTTTGCAGCTCCAGCTGAATGGCGCGCTCATTGGCCGAATCCAAGGCTGAGGTCGCTTCATCAAAGATCAGGATCGGCGGGTTCTTCAGCAAGGTGCGGGCAATGGCCACGCGCTGCTTTTCACCACCGGAGAGCTTGAGGCCGCGCTCACCCACGCGGGTGGCATAGCCCTCGGGTGAGGCGGCGATCATCATATGGATGCGTGCCGCCTGCGCGGCCTGCACCACCTCGTCTTGCGTGGCACCAGGCCGGCCATAGGCAATGTTGTAGGCCACCGTGTCGTTGAACAGCACCGTATCCTGCGGCACGATGCCGATCGCGCGGCGCAGGCTGTCCTGCGTCAGACCGCGGATATCCTGGCCCGCAATGCGGATGGCACCCGCCTGCACATCGTAAAAGCGGAAGATCAGCCGCGCCAAGGTGGATTTGCCGGCGCCCGAGGGCCCCACCACGGCCACCGTCTTGCCCGCGGGCACGACAAAGCTCAGCCCTTGCAAAATAGGCCGCTCCGGGTGGTAGGAGAAATGCACATCGTCAAAACGCAGCTCGGGCTCTGCCTGCAGCGCCAACGGCTTAGCGTCTGGCGCATCGGCCACCTCGCGCTGCTGGTCCATCAGCACAAACATGCGGTCCAGGTCGGTCAGGCTTTGTTTGATCTCGCGGTACAAGGTGCCCAAAAAATTGAGCGGAATGTACAGCTGGATCATGAAGGCATTGATCATCACCAGATCGCCCAGGCTGAGCCGGCCATCCACCACGCCCTGGGTGGCACGCCAAAGCATGGCGACCAGCGCCACCGCGATGATGAGCTGCTGGCCGCTGTTGAGCAGGCTCAGGCTGCTTTGGCTCTTGAGGCGCGAGCGGCGCAGTTTTTCCAGATCCCCGTCGTAGCGCTGAGCTTCAAAGCCTTCGTTATTGAAGTATTTGACGGTCTCGTAGTTCAGCAGTGAATCAATGGCCTTGCTGTGCGCGGCGGAGTCGATGAGGTTGGCCTCGCGCCGGAAGTGCGTGCGCCACTGGGTGAGCACCACGGTGAAGCTGATGTAGACCGTGAGCGCCACGATGGTGATGATGGCAAACCAGATATCGAACTGGACGGCCAAAATACCCAGCACCAGCGCCAGCTCGATGAGGGTGGGCACGATGCTGTAGAGCGAGTAGGAGATCAGGGACTCCACGCCTTTGACGCCCCGCTCGATATCGCGGGTCATGCCGCCCGTCTGGCGCTCCAGGTGAAAGCGCAGGCTCATGCCATGCAAATGCTCAAAGGTCTGCAGCGCAATCGCACGCGCCGCCCCTTGCGTGGCCTTGGAGAACACCAGCTCGCGCAGCTCGCCAAACACCGAGGTCACAAGCCGCAGCCCCCCGTAGGCCAGCAGCAAGCCCACCGGCACCACCAGCAGGGCCTGCGGGTTGCCCGGCCGGATGTCGAGCGCATCGACCACATGCTTGAGCAGCACTGGCACCCCAACATTGGCCACCTTGGCAGCCACCATCAGCGCCAGCGCAGCCAGCACCCGCCACTTATAGGCCCAGAGGTAGGGCAGCAGCCGCTTCAAAGTGCGGCCGTCGCCCGCGGTCAAAGGTTTTCCATCACTGGAGCTAGGGTTTGTGGCGGCTGGCGCCTCGGCAAAACGTCGCATGGGAGACAATTGTGGGTTTGTTATAGACCTCGATTGTGCCCATGAATACTCCACGCACCGCATCCGACGAGCTGCCGCAGGACAAAGAGCTGGTTTTGCGCGTTGTGCCCATGCCAGCTGACTGCAATGCCAACGGCGATATTTTTGGCGGCTGGGTCATGTCGCAGGTGGACCTGGGCGGATCGGTGCTGCCGCTACGCCACTCGCGGGGCCGCACCGTTACCGTGGCGGTCAATGAATTCATCTTCAAGCAGCCGGTGCGCGTGGGCGACATCCTGTCGTTCTACGCCAAGCTGGTCAAGGTGGGCACCACCTCGATGACGGTCGAGGTCGAGGTGTTCGCCGAGCGCCTGTCCAAGCAAGGCCAGTTCTTCAAGGTCACCCAGGCCACCTTGACCTATGTCGCCATTGACGAGGAAGGCCATCCCCGCACGGTGCCACCGCTGCCGGTTTGATCGAGCCACCTCGGCCTCAGAAACACCAAAGCCGCTGCAACGCAAAAATCTGCGCTGCAGCGGCTTTTTCACAAGCGCCGGGCCAAGCTGCCGGCCTCAGCCGTCAAGCCAGGCTTTCGGCGGGTTTTTCCGTCTTGCTGGCGGGAGTGCTGGTGCTGGCGGCCACCGGCTTGCGTGTGCTGCTGGTGCATTCAATCTCACCGGTCAGCTGCCCACCTTCTTCGATGATGACCTTGCCGTAGCGAATCTTGCCGTGCACGCGTCCGCTGCCAAAGATCACCAGCTTGTCGCGCACCGTCAGGTTGCCTTCGAACTCGCCATGGATCTCGGCGATATCAATCTCAGCCGAACCGCGGAAAGCGCCATCCGCGGTGATCTGGATCACGCGGGAGTCCATCGTGGCCTCGACCGTGCCTTCCACCACCAGGGTGTCGCAATCGGTGATCTCCACACCCTTGAGCTTGATGTTCGGGCCGACAGTCAGTTTGCTGCCGGTGCTGGCGGTGGTATCAGGGGTCACAGTGCTGGTGTAGGAAGAAGTAGGGGATGGGCTGCTGGGTTCATCGGCCTTGTGGCCACTCAGGTTGCCGCCGAGCACGGAGCTGGCAGAACCCGCCGCCGTGCTGGGCAAGGTACTGCCCGACGTATTGGAGGGTGAGCCTCCCAGAAACTTGGAGGCAGAAGCGTCATTGTCACGGCGCCCGCCGAAAAAAGGGTTTTGTACAGCCATCGGTTCTCCTTGTGAAAAGCTTCTACATGCTATTCAATTTATAGCTAGGGTGTTCACAAAATTTGACACTAGTCGTAACAGCAGGCAACTATCGCGGCCTTTCCTATCAATACTTTCATCGGTCGGACAAATCTCACATTTCCCAACATTCAACCTGGCCGCCAACCCGCATCAGGACACGATGTAGGCTGCTGTGGCGGTAGCCAGCACTTGGCCGCTGCTGTCGCAAAAATCCGAGCGCGTCGTGGCCACCCGCGAGCCCAGCCGCAGCACCCGCGCTTGCAGCCCAAAAGGCCCGAGGGTGCCCGGACGCAGATAGTCCACCCGCAGATCAATGGTGCCCAACTTGGCAAAACGCATCAAGCGCTGCATCACCGGCTCGCCTGCATGCTTGGCGCCGGAGGCCGCCATCACCGCGATGCCGCCCAGCGCATCCAGGCTGGCACTGATGACGCCGCCATGCAGGCGCTGCAGACCAAAATGGCCGATCAGCTCGTTGCGCATCTCCAAACTCGCCCAGACCGCATCATCCTGCACGGCCTGGAGCTTGAGCCCCAAGAGCTTATTGAAGACGATGCGCTCTTCAAAAATATCGCGCAGGCCTTCGACATAGGCGTTATCCAAACCTTGCATAGAGACATAGGCTGGTGCTTCAAGGTGCGGCGTGGGCAAGGTAGCGGTACTCATCCACCGCAGTATGCAGTCAAGCGCCCCGCACGGCAATCGCAGATTCTGCTGGGATGCCGCCACGCCATGCGCTAGACTGCGCGCAAATGCAGCCCATCTATGCCTGAAAACCTGCCCCCCGCTCCGCCCACCGCCCGCACGGCGCCCAGGCCACCCTTGCGCCTGAGCTGCGTGGTGCCCGCCTATAACGAAGCCAGCAACCTGGAAGCCTTTCTGCCCGCCTTGTATGAGACGGTGCGCGCGCTGTCGGTGGACTGCGAGATTGTGCTGGTCAACGACGGCAGCAAGGATGCCACCGACGAAGTGGCCGAGCGCCTGGGCCAGCAACTGCCGCTGCACTACATCCAGTTGGCGCGCAATTTTGGCAAGGAAGCGGCGATGACCGCCGGGCTGGACTATGCACGGGGCAATGCCGTGCTGTTGATCGATGCCGACTTCCAGCACCCGCTGCCCCTGATTGCCGAGATGGTGCAGCTGTGGCAAAGCGGCTATGACATGGTCTATGGCGTGATTGCCGACCGCGCCGGCGAGGCCAAGGCCAAGCGCTGGGGCACCTGGCTGTTCTACTACCTGATGAACCGCGACAACGCCGTCCATATCCCCGAGAATGCCGGCGATTTCCGGCTAATGGACCGCAAGGTGGTCGATGCACTGCGCCAGCTGCCCGAGCGCAACCGCTTCATGAAGGGCCTGTACGCCTGGGTCGGCTTCAAAAGCGTGGCCCTGCCCTTTGTGCCCGATAGCCGCCGCAGCGGGCAGTCGAGCTTCAACTTCACCCGGCTGTTTGGCCTGGCGTTCCAGGGGCTGACCTCGTTCACCACCTTGCCGCTGCGCATCTGGAGCCTGGTGGGATTTTGCATCTCGGTGATGGCCATCATCTACGGCATCTACATCACCATCGAGACCATCGTGCTGGACAACCCCATCGACGGCTGGCCCACCTTGGCCGCTGGCCTGATGTTGTTCTCCGGCGTGCAGCTGATGTCCATCGGCATGCTGGGTGAGTACATCGGCCGCATTTACGACGAGGTCAAGCGCCGGCCTCTGTACATCGTGGCGCAGAACGACGACCACAGCACGGTAAGCAGCGAGCCGGCTGCGCCCGCACTGGTTCCCGCATCTGCCACCGCGCCCGCCCCCGTGGCCCCCATGCCGCCGGAGTCCTGAGCTTGCTGATCGCTGCCTTGGCCAATCGCCTGCGCAGGCTGCCCCAGGGCCTGCAGTTTATTGCCGTGGGCGGTTCGGCCGCTGCCACCCATTTGCTGATGGTGTTGCTGCTGGTAGGCGGCGCGGGCATGGCGCCGCTGCTGGCCAATGTGCTGGCTTTTCTGGTCGCCTTTGTCGTCAGCTACAGCGGCCACGCCTGGCTGACCTTTGCCGATAAAAAGGCGCCGCATGCCCAGGCGCTGCCGCGTTTCTTTCTGGTGGCCTGCAGCTCCTTTGCCCTGAATGAACTGCTGTACTACCTGGCACTGCAGCAGCTGCACTGGCACTATGCCTGGAGCCTGGTCGCCGTGCTGGTCGTCGTGGCGGTATTCACCTTTGTCGCGGCCAAGTGCTGGGCCTTTGCCCACGCGGCGCCGCACTGAGCACCATGAAGCACATCACCCTTTGCGCCGATGATTTTGCGCTGCACCCGGCTGTCGACGCCGCCGTGCTGGAGCTGGCCGCACTCGGCCGCCTCTCAGCCACCAGCTGCATGACCACGGCACCGGGCTGGCGCGACGCGGCGCGGGCCTTGCCGGCAGTGCGCGGCCAGCTGGACCTGGGCCTGCATTTCAACCTGACTGAAGGCCATGGCGTGGCGCCCGATACGGCGATCACCCGCATTCTCAGCCAGGCCTATACCGCCCGGCTGTCTACAACGGTACTGCGCGACGCCTGGCGCCGCCAGCTCGATGCGTTTGAGGATGCACTGGGCATGCCGCCCGCCTATGTGGACGGCCACCAGCATGTGCACCAGCTGCCCGGCGTGCGCAAAGCGATGCTGGCTGAACTTGACGCGCGCTATGGCGCAGCAGCCCGGCAGATCTGGATCCGGTCCACGGCGCCCGCAGGCGCTTTGCGCTGGCAGGCCAAAGCAGCCACGATTGCGCTCTTGGGCGGCTACCGCCTGAGCCACCAGCTGCAGCGCCAGCACTGGGCGACGAACCAGGGCTTCGCGGGGGTCTATGGTTTTGATGCGCCGACCGAGGCCGCCTATGGCGGCTTGATGGCGCAATGGCTGGCCGAATGCCAAGACGGCAGCTTGCTGATGTGCCACCCCGCGCAAACGCCGATGCCAGGCGACGCGATTGGCCAGCAGCGGCCGGTGGAATGGGCCTATCTGCACTCGCCCGCGTTTGGCGCGCTGCTGGCGGCGCAAGGCTGCCGCATTGGCAAGCTGGTGCCTGCCAAGGCTGCGCTTACAGACCGCTGAAGTTGGGCTTGCGCTTTTCCATAAAGGCCTGCATCGCCTCTTTGGCAGCGGGCTGCTGCAGCAGATCGGCAAACAGACGCCCTTCCTCGGCAATGCGGGACTGAACGGCCGCCATCTGGCCGCTCTTGAGCAGGCGCTTGCTGGCCATCAAGGATGCCAGCGGCTTGGCCGCCAGCTTGGCGGCTTGTGCCTGGGCAATGGTGTTGCATTCGGTCGGGGGCACCACGCGGTTGACCAGGCCCACTTCCAAGGCCGCCTCGGCCATGAAGGGGTCGCCCAGCAGCAAGGCCTCGGAGGCACGCTGGTGGCCCATCAGCTGGGGCAGCAGCAGGCTGGATGCGCCTTCGGGGCAGAAGCCCAGGTTGACGAAGGGCAAGGAGAACATCGCGTTGTCACCGGCATAGACCAGGTCGCAGTGCAGCAGCATCGTCGTGCCAATGCCCACGGCCGGGCCGCAGACGGCTGCGACGATAGGCTTGGGGAAGGCTGCCAGCGCTTGCAGAAATTGGAAAGGCGGCGCGTTGTCATCGGGCTTGGGGCCATGGAGGAAATCACCCAGGTCGTTGCCCGCCGTGAACACCGAGGCATCGCCTTGGAACAGCACCACACGCATCTCGGTGCTGCTGGCGGCCTGCTGCAAGATCTCCGCCAAGGCCAGGTACATGGCGCCGGTCAGCGAGTTCTTTTTGGCCACCCGGTTGAAGGTGATGGTGCAGATGCCCGCTTCAGCCAGCACCCGGATATCGTCGCAAGAGGATTGGATCGTCATAACAGTCTCTCAAAAAAGGGGGGCGGTGCCGGGCGCCGGCCACTGCCAGGGCGCGCACCGAAGACGCTGGCATGCTAACCGGATTTGGCGCGCCTTATTCCTTGTAATAGACCAGCTGGTGGCTGGTGGCCAGCAAAATGCCCTGGGGCGACCAGATCTGTGCGGTCTGGTCAAAAAAACCATCCCGGAACCCCTGGCCCTGGGCCTGGGCCAGCACCGGCTGGGTGCCCACCGCTGCCAGTTGCTCGGCGCTGGCATGCACATAGACCGTCAAGGACACAGTGCCTACCGGCACGCGCTTGGCGCGGCGCAGCCAAACGCGCGGAAAGAACACATCGCACAGCGAGGTCAGCGCCGGCACATCGAGCGTGCGCGGGGGCTCATCACTGACCCACATGCGGGTCAGGCTGGGGCTGGTCGCGCCATCCCACGCCGTTGGATAGCCGCCCAGCAGCGGACGGATGTTGTAGCGGTTCAGCCACTCCACGCGAAAGTCGGTGGTATAGCGTTCCACGGCGCTGGAAGGCGGCACCTCGGGCATCGCATGCTCATCATCCGACCAGGTGCTGCGCGCCAGCGCGGTCATGGCCGTGGCCGTCGTGGTGGTGGACCACTGGCCCTCGGTATCTTGCTCGCGCAAGGTGATGATCCAGTGCTGGGTGCTGCGGTTGGTGCGGGCGGGGATGGCTTCAATCACATAAGGCCGCTCGCCCACGGCGCCGGCGTAGTTCACGGTGATCGCCACCAGATCCCCCAGGCGCTGCGGGTGCTGCAGCACGGCCTGGGCCACTTGCGCTGCGGTAATGCCGCCGTAGGGCCCGACCATGTTCCAGTAGTCTTTGCTGGCCTGCGCCGCGTACTGGTTCTGGCCGCTGGGTTCCATGGCCATTGCACGGTCAAAGGCATGGCGGGCGCTGTTGGAGGAGAGTTCACTCATTCGGACATCTTTCGCAGAAATTTTTGAATCCGCTGAAAACGCCATATGCCCGTACCATGCCTTTTAAGACCGGCCTTGCAGTTGCATTTTCTGCCACCCGACATTAGCAGCCAACGGCATCTGTTGCAGCCCTTTGGGCGACAGACGCCGCGGCCTGCGCCGGTCTACACGCGTTCCAGAATGCCGGCAGCGCCTTGGCCCATACCCACGCACATGGTCACCATGCCGTACTTGAGCTTGTTGCGTTGCAGCGCATGCACGACGGTGGCCGCACGGATGGCGCCGGTGGCACCCAGCGGGTGGCCCAGCGCAATGGCGCCGCCCATGGGGTTGACCTTGGCCGGGTCCATGCCCAGCTGCTGCATGACCGCGATCGATTGCGCGGCAAACGCCTCGTTCAGCTCAATCCAGTCCATGTCCTGCAGCGACAAGCCTGCATGGCGCAGCGCCACCGGAATCGCCTCAATCGGGCCGATGCCCATGATCTCGGGCGGCACACCCTTGCTGGCATAGCTGACAAAGCGCGCCAGCGGCGTCAGGTTAAAGCGCTTGAGCGCCGCCTCGCTGACCACCAACAAGGCACCTGCGCCATCGCTGGTCTGCGAGCTGTTGCCGGCGGTGACCGAGCCGCGCGCTGCAAACACGGTGCGCAGCTTGGCCAGGCCTTCAATCGAGGTGTCGGGGCGCGGTCCTTCATCGAGGTCCACCGTGCGCGAGCGGCTGACTGCTTCACCCCGGGCGATGTCCACGCCCCGGTCGGTCACGGTGATCGGCGTGATCTCTGCCGAAAAATCGCCCGCCTGCTGCGCCGCCAGCGCGCGCAAGTGCGACTGCAGCGCGAATGCGTCCTGGGCATCGCGGCTCACCTTCCAGCGCTGCGCGACTTTCTCTGCCGTCAGGCCCATGCCGTAGGCAATGCCCACATCACCTTCGCGCTCAAAGATGGAGGGCGACAGCGATGGCGAGTTGCCCATCATCGGCACCATGCTCATGCTCTCAACCCCTGCGGCGATCATCACATCGGCCTCGCCCACACGGATGCGGTCCGCCGCCATCTGCAAGGCCGTCAGGCCCGATGCGCAAAAGCGGTTGACCGTCACACCGCCCACCCCTACCGGCAGCCCTGCCAGCACCGCGCTGATGCGCGCCACATTCAGGCCTTGCTGGGCTTCGGGGATCGCGCAGCCGCAGACCACATCCTCAATCGCCTGCGGGTCCAGCCCCGGCGCCTGCGCCAGCACGGCCTTCATCACCGTGGCCAGCAGATCGTCAGGCCGCATATTGCGCAGATAGCCTTTGTGCGACTTGCCAATCGGCGTGCGCGTCGCCGCCACGATGTAGGCGTCTTGAACTTGTTTACTCATGGTCACTAGTCCTCTGTATTCACCTCCCTCTCCCGCATGCGGGAGAGGGCCGGGGTGAGGGCCTGCAGCAGCTGCGCAAGCACCTCATTCGTTTGTTGTACAACTTCATGGTTCCAAAACCGCAGCACCCGCAGACCTTGCTGTTGCAACCAGACAGTTCGCTGTTGGTCATGCGCTTGCTGCGCCGCTTGCGCATGCTGGCCGCCATCGATCTCAATCAGCAAGCCATGCTCCAGACAGACAAAATCCAGGATGTAAGGGCCTAGCGGATGCTGCCTGCGGAACTTGGCGCCCACCAGTTGGCGGTTGCGCAGGTGGCGCCATAGCAGTTGCTCTGCAGTGGTGGCGGATTGGCGCAGGGCGCGGGCGTTTTGCACCTTGACATCCGCCCTCACCCCTGCCCTCTCCCGCTGGCGGGAGAGGGGGTTGGGGACAAGGGCTTGCTTTTCCACGGTGGCCTTAGTTGCGGACGGGCTTGCCGGTGTTCAGCATGCCCAGAATGCGTTCCTGGGTTTTTTCCTTCACGATCAGGTCGGTAAAGGCCTTGCGCTCCAGCGCCATCAGGTACTCCTCGTTCACGAGGGTGCCGGCATCCACATCACCGCCGCAGACTACATCGGCCATGTGGCTGGCGATCAGCATGTCGTGCTCGCTGATAAAGCCGCCTTCGCGCATGTTGACCAGGGTGCTGCGCAAGGTGGCAGCACCGCTGCGGCCAGCCACCGGGAAAGGCTTGCGCTGCGGCGGGCGCCAGCCCGATTGCGCCATGGCCTTGGCCTGCGTCAGCGCCACAAACAGCAGCTCGTCGCGGTGCGGCACGATGACATCCTCCGCCTGCAGGTAGCCCAGAGCCTGCGACTCCAGCGCACTGGTGCCGACGGTGGCCTTAGCCGCCGCGGTAAAGCCGTTGGCTAGGAAGGGCAGCAAGTCGTTGCCCGTCGAATACTGCGCATGGCGCGCCGCCTGGTAGGCCACATTGGTCAGGCCACCGGCACCGGGCACCAGGCCAACGCCCATCTCCACCAAGCCGATATAGCTTTCCATATGCGCCACGCGGCGTGCGCAGTGCAGCAGCAGCTCGCAGCCACCGCCGAGTGCCATGCCGTGCACGGCGCCCACCACGGGGATCTGCGCATAGCGCACGGACAAAAAGAGCTGCTGCATCACCTGCTCGATCTGGTCGATGGCCATCGGGCCTTGCAGTGCAAAGGCGGGCATCATGGCCTGCAGATCGGCGCCCACACTGAAAGGCGCATCGCCCGACCAGACGACCAGGGCCTCAAAATCCTTTTCAGCCAGCGCCAGCGCGGTCTGCAGGTCTTCCATCACATCGGGGCTGATGGCATGCATCTTGGTTTTGATGCTGAAGACCATGACCTGGTCATCCAGGGTCCAGCTGCGCGAGGCCTTGCTCTCGGCCAGGGTGCGGCCCGCCGTGCGCCAGTCCTGCGCGGGCTCGGTCGCCTCGCCCAGCACCCGCTCGGGGAACAGCTGGCGTGCATACACCGGCAGATCGCGGCGCGGCACAAAGCGGTTCTCGGCCGCACTCCAGGAGCCCTGCGCCGTGTGTACGCCGCCAGCATCGGCGACGGGGCCTTCAAACACCCATTGCGGCAGCGGCTCGGTGCTGAGCGCCTTGCCCGCGTCAATGTCTTCCTGCACCATCTTGGCCACCTGCAGCCAGCCGGCTTCTTGCCACAGCTCGAAGGGGCCTTGCTGCATGCCAAAGCCCCAGCGCATAGCGAGATCGACATCGCGGGCATTGTCTGCAATGTCCTTCAGGTGCACGGCGGCGTAGTGGAAGCTGTTGCGCAAAATGGCCCAGAGGAACTGGCCCTGCGCGCCCTCGCTGCCCCGCAGCAGCTGCAGGCGTTCACCCGCCGGCTTTTTCAGCATGCGGGTGTAGACGTCATTGCCCTTTTCGCCCGATGGCACATAGGCCTGGTGCTCAGGATCAAAGCGCTCGATGCCCATCTTGGTTTTGCGGTAAAAGCCTGCCTTGGCCTTTTGGCCCAGCGCGCCATTGGCGATCAGCTGGGTCAGCACCGCTGGCGTGGTGTAGCTGGCGTAGAACGAGTCGCTCTGCGCGCTCAGCTGGCTTTGCATCGTGGCAATCACATGGGCCAAGGTGTCCAGGCCCACCACATCGGCGGTGCGGAAGGTGCCCGAGCTGGCGCGGCCCAGCTTTTTGCCGGTCAGGTCGTCGACCACGTCGTAGCTCAGGCCAAAGCGCTCGGCCTCGGCAATGGTGGACAGCATGCCGGCGACGCCCACGCGGTTGGCGACAAAATTGGGCGTGTCCTTGGCGCGGATGACGCCCTTGCCCAGCTGGCTGGTGGCAAAGCTTTCGAGCTGGTCCAGCACTTGGGGCTCGGTCGCAGCCGTCGGGATCAGCTCCACCAACTGCATATAGCGCGGCGGGTTGAAAAAGTGGATACCGCAGAAGCGGTGGCGCAGCTGCTCGGGCAGCGCCTCAGACAACGCCGTGATCGACAGGCCCGAGGTGTTGGATGCCAGGATCGCATGGGGTGCGACAAAGGGCGCGATCTGGTGGTAGAGGTCGCGCTTCCAGTCCATGCGCTCGGCAATCGCCTCGATCACCAGGTCGCAGTCCTTGAGCTGCGCCAGGTGCTCTTCGTAGTTGGCGGGCGTGATCAGATCGGCTTCTGCCGCCACACCCAGCGGCGAAGGCTTGAGCTTTTTCAGGTTGGCAATGGCCTTTTGCGCGATGGCGCTTTTGGGGCCCTCTTTTGCTGCCAAGTCAAACAGCACCACCGGCACGCGCACATTGACGAGGTGGGCCGCAATCTGCGCTCCCATCACCCCGGCGCCGAGCACCGCCACTTTTTTCACCACAAATCGGGACATGCTTACTCCACTTTTGTTAGCTGCCAGCGCCCTCTGGTCGAGGCTGGCAGCCCGTTTTATTCAAGACCTATTCGACGCGCGACCAGGTCTGCGTGCGGCCAAAGGGGCCGATCGATCCGCGCACATCGAGCTTGTTGCCGTTGTCGGTGGGCGTGAGCTTCAGGCTGTAGCTGCTGCCGTTTTCGGGGTCGAGGATCTTGCCGTCCTCCCACACCGCCTTGCCTTGCGCCTGCTTGGCACCCCGGATGATCTCCAGCCCCACAAGCGGTTGGCCTTTGCGGTCATCGCTGCAGCGGTCGCAGACTGCCTGCGGGTCGGCGCCTTTGCGCAGCAGTTTTTCCACCTTGCCGCTGAGCACCCCGCCGCTGTCGCTGATGCGCACCTCGGACTTGGGCTCACCGCTTTTCTCGTCAAAGGTGCGCCACAGGCCCACCGGCGACATCTCGGCGGCCAGCGCTGGCAGCGCCACCACCAGGCCAGCAGCCAGCGCCAGCAAGGGTTGGATCAAGGGTCGCATCGCAGTCTCCAAAGGGTTGTTCAGCGGGGGCGACGGCCTCAGGCCAGCGCCGCGTCGGTGTTCATCAAGAGCTTGCTGCCGGTGCGCATGGTGCGCACACGCAGGCCCGCCTCGGGGAACAGCCGCGCAAAGTAAAAGCGTGCCGTCTGCAGCTTGCCTTCGTAGAAGGTCTTGTCGGCCACATCGCCTTGGGCCAGCGCACGCAGCGCGGTCTGGGCCATGCGTGCCCACCAGTAGCCCATCACCAGGTGGCCCATCACGCAGAGGTAGTCGGTAGCGGCAGCGCCCACCTCGTCGGGGTTTTGCAGCGTCTTGAGGCCCAGCTCGGTGGTGATGCCCGTCATCTGCCCGGCCAGCTGCGCCAGCGGGTTGATGAAATCGGCCATGCGCTCGTTGACACCCTCTTCCTCCACCAACCCTTGCACCAGCTTGCCCAGCGCCTTGAGCGCCGCGCCCTGGTCGCCCAGCACCTTGCGCCCCAACAGATCCAGCGCCTGGATGCCATTGGTGCCTTCGTAGATCATGTTGATGCGCGCATCGCGCACATACTGCTCCATGCCGGTCTCGTGGATGTAGCCATGGCCGCCAAACACCTGCTGGCACAGGACGGTCACATCAAAACCCTTGTCGGTCAAAAAGGCCTTGAGGATGGGGGTGAGCAGGGCTACCTGCGCGGCATTGGCCTTGCGCACGGCTTCGTCCGGGTGGTTCAGCTCTTCGTCGACCAGGGCCGAAGTGGCAACCATCATCGCGCGGCCGCCTTCGCTATAGGCCTTGGCGGTCAGGAGCATGCGGCGCACGTCGGGGTGCACGATGATGGGGTCGGCCGGCAGGTCCTTGGCCTTGGTGCCCGAGAGGCTGCGCATCTGCAACCGGTCCTTGGCATAGGCCAGCGCGTTCTCATAAGCCACGGCCATCAGGCCCAGCGACTGGTTGGCAACGCCCAGGCGCGCGGCATTCATCATCACAAACATGGCTTGCAGCCCCTTGTTGGCCTGGCCGACCAGGGTGCCCACGGCGCCATCGATGGCGATCTGCGCCGTGGCATTGCCGTGGATGCCCATCTTGTGCTCCAGGCCCGAACAGCTGATGGGGTTGCGCGCACCCAGCGAGCCATCGGCATTGACCAGGAACTTGGGCACCAGGAACAGGCTGATGCCTTTGCTGCCCTTGGGAGCATTGGGCAGGCGGGCCAGCACCAGGTGCAGGATGTTGTCGGTCATGTCGTGCTCGCCGGCGCTGATGAAGATCTTGTTGCCGCTGATCTTGTAGCTGCCGTCGGCCTGCGGTTCGGCCTTGGTGCGCAGCAGGCCCAGGTCGGTGCCGCAATGGGGCTCGGTCAGGCACATGGTGCCGGTCCACTCGCCGCTGGTGAGCTTGGGCAGGTACTGCTTTTTCTGCTCGTCCGAGCCATACACATGGAGCGCCTCGTAGGCGCCATGCGACAGGCCAGGGTACATGGCCCAGGCCTGGTTGGCGCTGTTGAGCATTTCATACAGGCACTGGTTCAGTACAAAGGGCAGGCCCTGGCCGCCGTGGGCGATGTCGCAGGACAGCGCTGCCCAGCCGCCTTCTACATACTTGGCGTAGGCCTCCTTGAAGCCCTTGGGCGTCGTCACGCTCGAATCAGCTGGGTTGCGCGTGCAGCCTTCGGCATCCCCCGAAAGGTTGAGCGGCTGCACGACCTCGACCGCAAACTTGCCGGCCTCTTCCAAAATCGCATCCATGGTGCCGGTGTCTACCTCGGCATAGGCGGGCAATTGGGCAAAGCGGGCCGGCAGGTCCAGCACTTCTTGCATGAGGAACTGCATGTCGCGCAGTGGCGGGGTGTACTGAGGCATGGAAAGTCCTTTGGAAAAACTAGGAGGTCGAGACAGAAGTGGAAACGGGCGTGGGGGCCGCCGCATCGGGCAGCGCCAGCAGGCAAGGGGCGAGTGCGGCATCGATCAGCGCGGCATCGCGCTGGGGATCCACGGCATGGCGCAGCAAGACACCGCGCAGCGCGGTGGCGGCATGCTGCAGCGCCTGTGGGCCGTGCAAAAAACGAGTTTCATAGTGCAAGGACAAAATAATGCCGTGCAGCTCAAACAGCACCTGGTCTGGGGCCACATCGGCACGCAGCTGGCCTTCGGCTTGCGATTGGGCAATCGCCCGGCGCATGGCATCCATCCAGATGTGCACCGAATCGGACAGTGCATCGCGCACATCGCCAGGCCGGTCATCAAACTCTACCGCCCCGCTGATGTAGAGGCTTCCATAGAGGCGGCTGGCATCATTGGGCTGGGCGGTGCTGCCCATCCAGCCGGTGGCCATGTGCAGCAAACGCGCCAGCCCGCGCGGCACCTGCAGCGCGGGTACAAAGATTTCGCGCTCAAAGCGTTCATGGTATTCGCGTACCACCGAGCACTGCAGCTCTTCGCGGGAGCCAAAATGGGCAAATACACCGGACTTGCTCATGCCCATGGCCAGGGCCACCATGCCCAGCGACAGGCCATCAAGCCCCTCTTGCGCAGCCAGAGACAAGGCGGCGTCCACAATCGCTGCACGCGTTTGGGCACCTTTGGCCAGCTTGGCGATCTCGGCAGTGGCGGGGGTGGAAGCAAGGGGTTTGGTCATAAATCAAAAAATAGCACGATCGTTCTTTTTTTGATTCTTGCACAAACCCAGTGTGCTGCCAACGGCTGGTTTGCAAAGCAAGGGTAAACCACGGCACCTTCGCTGCACAGCGGACAACAAAAAAGCTGCTGGCCCTTGGGGTTCAGCAGCTTGTGCGATGCAATGGAGTAGCGAGACGTCAGTGCGCCATCAAGGACAGGCAGCTATCGAGCTGCTCGGTAGGCATGCGTCGGAAATCTGAACGCGCAAAGCGCTGCAGGCGGCCAATCAGGAACGACATCAGCACGCTGGAGCGCACATTGGCATCCACCGTCGGCGTGGCGGATGTGTCCGCGCCAGGCACCGTGCGCAGGCACTGGCGCAAAGTGGTCTCGATGCGTTCAAAGAACTGCTGCATGCGCTGCTGCAGGCGTGGGTTCTCGGACTGCAGCGCGTCGCCCAGCATCACCCGCACCATGCCGGGGTTGCGCTCGCCAAACTGCAGCACCATGGTCACCACCCGGTGGGCCTGGGCAATGCCCTGCTCCACGGTCTTGGCGGGGTCTGGCACATCGCGGCCGGTGATCTGCAGCGCCAGGCTGTAGACAGACTGCTCAATGAACTCGATCAGGCCCTCGTACATCTGGGCCTTGCTGGCAAAGTGGCGGTAGAGGGCCGCCTCGCTGATCGACATTTGCGCGGCCAAAGCCGCCGTGGTGATGCGGTCTGCGCCTGGCTGCTCCAACATGGCTGCCAGCGTCTGCAGAATCTGGATTCGGCGCTCTCCGGGTTTTGGACGTTTACGGGTAGGTGCCGGGTTAGCGGCTTCTAGCGGCGCATCGACGAGGTCGGCGGCGAAAGAAGATTCTTGATCAGACATGCGTTGAATATGAGGCTGCACCCGACGCAGTCTCCCAACACCGCCAGGTATTTTTTATTGATAAAAGTATGGCACTCGCCTCACAGGTTGCCAGCGCAACCTTGGGCCCTCTGTAACATCTTACTGCAAAAGAACCGCAGAAAAATGATAAAAATCATGCGCATTACTAGATGCACAAATCAATTACGCAATCAAATGTATCAATAACTACGAATCATTGTTCCGTAAGCCGTGTCGGTCAGAATTTCGAGCAGCATGGCGTGTGGCACACGGCCATCGACAATATGCACGGCATTGACACCGCTCTTGGCCGCATCAATGGCGCCAGCCAGTTTGGGCAGCATACCACCCGAGATGGTGCCGTCTTCAATCAGGTCATCGATCTGCCGCGAGGTCAGTTCGGTCAGCAGTTGGCCTTGCTTGTCGAGCACACCGGGGATGTTGGTGAGCAGCATCAGCTTTTCGGCCTGCAGCACGGTCGCCAGCTTGCTGGCCACCACATCGGCGTTGATGTTGTAGCTCTCATTGTTCTCGCCAAAGCCAATCGGGCTGATCACAGGGATGAAGGCGTCGTCCTGCAGCGCCTTCACGACACTCGGATCGATCGACAAGATATCACCTACCTGGCCCACATCATGCTCTAGCGATGGGTCCTTGTTGTCCTTGAGCTTGAGCTTTTGCGCGCGGATCAGGCCGCCGTCACGGCCTGTCAGACCCACGGCCTTGCCGCCCGCCTGGTTGATCAAGCCCACGATATCCTGCTGCACTTCGCCGGCCAGCACCCATTCCACCACTTCCATGGTTTCGGGATCGGTCACGCGCATGCCCTGCACAAACTTGCCTTCCTTGCCCAGGCGCTTCAAAGCGTTCTCGATCTGTGGCCCGCCGCCGTGTACCACCACCGGGTTGATGCCCACCAGCTTGAGCAGCACCACATCCTCGGCAAAATCGGCCTGGAGTTCCGGGTCGGTCATGGCGTTGCCGCCGTACTTGATGACCATGGTCTTGCCATGGAACTTGCGGATGTAGGGCAGTGCCTGCGCCAGAATTTCAGCCTTGTCGCGCGGGGCAATGGAGAGAGAAGGAGTCGTCATGGTTGCAGGCCTTTACAGCAGCGGAGAAGATGCAAAACGCGCATTGTGCCCCAAAGTGCCATCTGCCTGCTGATCAGCGAATCCAGCCTGGTAGCTTGAAGCGCACGATCACCAGATAGGCAGCGACATAGGAGACACAGAACAGCGCACAGAAACCGATCAGGATGTAGGTGTTGCGCCAGAACAGCACGGCTGGCACCACGGTGAGCAAAGTGAATGCCCACAAATACGGCGCAGTCCGGTTATTGCGGCGCAGCATGCGGCGGGCGGCGTTTTCATCAAGCACGCTGCGCACAATGCGGCGGTAGATCAGCTGGTGCAGATGCAGCGCATCGGCCATGCCGGGTGAGTCGCCGCGCGCAAGCTTGCGGTAGATGGAGAACATGGTCTCCCAGACCGGATAGATGAGCAGCAGCATCGGGAACCAGGGCGACACAATGGGGTGGCGCTGCACCAAGGTGATGCTGCAAAAGGCGATCACGATGCCCCAGACGTAGGCGCCGCCATCGCCCGCGAACAGCTGGCCCATGGGATAGTTCCAGAACATGAAGCCCAAGGTGGCAGCCGCCGTGATCACCAGGATTGCCGCCAGTTCGCGGTCGCCCAGCTGCAGTGCCACGTGGGTGAGTGCGGCGCAGATGATGACGGCCACCATGCCCGCCAGGCCGTTGTAGCCATCGATGATGTTGAAGGCATGGGGCAGGCCGGCAATGGCCAGCACCGCCAGCGCCATGCCCAGCCAGGGTGCGGCGCTCAAGGCGGCATCCAGCCAAACCAGGCCCATGCGTGGCACCGTCATGCCCAGCAGGTAGACCGCCAGCAGACCGGTCAGCAGGGTCAACACCAGGCGGTAGCGCACGGTCATGCGCTGCGTCATGTCTTCGGCAATGCCCCCGGCCACGGCCGGCAGCATGGCGATGAAGAAATACAGCACCCACTGGTTCCAGTGCAGCGCATTGCCGTAGTAGCCCCACCAGTTCTGCACACCCGCCACCCCTACCGTCAGCACCAGGCTGGCAAACATGGCCAAACCACCCAGCCTGGGGATGTTGCCCATATGGAAGCGCTGGGGTAGATCCTTGCCATAGCGTTTGGCATGGCCGCGCATACGGCGCACGATAAAACCCGCGCCGATCAGCGAACAGAGAAAAGCGACCACTGCCAGGAAAATCATTATTCAGTCATCGTGAGTGCTGCCGTGGAGGTGCGCCGGAGCAAGGCCCGTGCGCGCCAGAAAACTGCCGAGGTCCATAGCCGCAGCAAGCTGCGAATATGCCACAAAGCATGGCCTGCACGGCGGTGGCTGGCCCGCTGCCCGGCATGCCCCACTACCGCATCGGCACGCGCCAAGGTCCAGCCCGCCAGGCGGAGGCGCAGGCACAGCTCCACGTCTTCGCAGTACATGAAATAGGCAGTATTGAGCCCGCCAATGCCCTGCCAGACGGGGGTGGGCAGCAGCCACATCGCGCCATTGACCCACTCGGCCCGCGTCTCGCGCCGTTTGACCGCATAGCGGCGCAGCAAAGACCAGGGGGTGGGCAGCTCGCGCTCGCTGTCCTGCAGCTGGCCGTGCTCATCCACCTGCATGGGGTAGGCCAAGCCTACGCCCTGGCGCTGCACCGCGCGCAGCAGTGCGGGGAAGGGGTTGCCGCCGCTCAGATCCACATCCGGGTTGATGACACAGACCAGCGGCTCGCTGGCCTCCGCCAATGCTGCGTTGTGGTTCGCCGAAAAGCCTTGCGGCTCGCTGTTGTGGCGCAGTTGCAGCACAAAAGGCCAGCCGCCTGCGGGGGCCAGGGGCTCGGGTTCGGGCAGGTTCAAAGTCAGCACCACCCGGCTGACCCCTGCACCTTCGCTGGCCTGCTGTGCCAGGCTGCCCAGCAAATGCTGCACCATGGCCCCATGGCCGTGGCTGACGACGGACAAGGCGATGGGGGGAAGCGGAGGGGTGGTAGCGGACATCAGCGGGCATTATCCATCAGCGGCCAGCGCTACATGCCGCCCGCCAGGCAGTTGTAGCGATGCCCCTCAGTACAAGCGCAAAGCCAGCAGCACCCGCAGGATCAAGGTATCGACCGCATTCATGCGCCAGTAATAACGCTGCATGGAAGCCCGCACGGCGGTGGTCCAGCTGCTGCGCGAGCGGATCAGCATGCGCAGTTGGCGGCGCTGTGCCTCGGGCAGGTCGGCGCCATGCCGCCGTTCGAACTCGCTAAGCTGGTCAATCCAGCCCGGCCCCGCCTGGCGCAGCCGGCGCCAAAAGCGCTGCACGCGCGCCCACTGGCCGACCAGACCCTGCTTTTGCATGCCAATGGTGTTGCGGCCATGCTGCCGGTAAAGGATATGGCTTTCGCTGTCGAACACCACGCTGCCAAAGGCCGACACCACCAAGTAGGCCCACCAGTCATGCGCCAGGCAGAAACCGGGACCCTTGGACAGGAGACGCTCACGTGCAGCGGCATTGAGCGCGACGGTGCAGCCCGTGGCAATGTTCTGCACCAGCGCATTGCCCCAGCCAATGCAGCTGCGGTCGTAATCGGGCGAGGGACCGATGGGTTGCAGATCGCGGTCTACATATTGGGTGCGGGAGCAATACAGTGCGGCGCCCTGCTGACCGTCCAGCAGCATCAGCGCACGGCTTACCTTGCTGGGCAACCAGACATCATCTTGGTCGCAGAAAAAATAGAAGTCATAGCCGGCGCCCACGTTTTGCAATAATTCGTAAAAACTAGCTACAAACCCCAGATTAGCGCCCGCACATACCTGAATCTGGGAGTGGGCGGCCGCATAGCGCTGGACAATGGCCAGGCTCTGGTCGCTGGAGCCGTCATCGCGCACCCAAATATCGCAAGCTGCATGGCTTTGCGCCAACAGGGAATCGAGCTGCGCAGGCAGAAACTGCTCGCCATTGAATGTAGACAATAGAATTGCCACACGATTTTGCTTGTCAGTCATTCATCTTTCACCTGCATCTGCAGGCCTATCTCGGCAGAATTCCTACCCATTCCCATATCCATGACCCGCGAACACCACGTCTACACCCGCCATATCGATCTCCAGCAGCGCAGCTCCCTGTCGGTTCTGGCGAACAAGATACAGCCGGGCGCCCGTGTGCTCGATCTGGGCTGCGGCCCAGGCGTGCTGGGCCAGTACCTGCATCAGCACAAGGACTGCATCCTGGATGGTGTGACGTTCAGCGCTGAAGAGGCCGCGCTCGCCAAGCCCTATTATCGCGATCTCGCTGTGGCCGATCTGGAACAGATCAACCTGGCGGAGGCCTTTGCGCTGCGCCAGTACGACTATATCGTCTGCGCCGATGTCCTGGAGCACCTGCGCCAACCCGAGCAGCTGCTGGCCGACTGCCGCGATCTGCTGGCAGAAAACGGCGAAATCCTGGTCTCGATCCCCAACGCCGGCTACTGCGGCCTGGTGATGGAGCTGATGCAAGGCGAGCTGCGCTACCGGGAAGAAGGGCTGCTGGACAACACCCACCTGCGCTTTTTCACCCGCCAGTCGCTGCTGCGGCTGATGACAGCGGGCCAGTGGAGCGTGCAGTCGCTGGAGACCATCGACCGGCCACTCGACGAATCCGAATTTGCCCGCACCACTGCAGACAGCCTGCCTCCGGCCGTGATGCGCTACCTGCTGGCCCAGCCCGATGCGCTGGCCTACCAGTTCATCTGCAGCATCCGCCCCAGCAGCGACGCCGCTGCCGCCCAGGCCCATACGCTGCTGGCGATCCAGAGCGAGGCCAACACGGCGCATGCCAGCTTCACCACCAACCTGTACTGGGCCGATGCCGGCCAGTTCAGCGAGTCGCACAAGCTGATTGCCAAGGGCCAGATTGGCGCCCTGCAGCAGAGCATTCGTTTTGCACTGCCCCGATTTGAGGGCGCACAGCCAACCTTGCGCTGGGACCCGGCCGACCGCCCTGGCTTTTTGCACCTGCACGCCATGCGCCTGTACGACGCCAGCGGTACCCTGCGTTGGCGCTGGGAGGCGGACCAACCTGAAGCGCTGGCCCAGGTTCCCCACAGCCAGATCAGCTGGCAGCCCGCGCCCGCTACTGCGCCGGGCAGCACCCTGCTCCTGCTGACCGGCGATGACCCCCACCTGCATCTGCCGATTGACTCCGCGTTGCTCCAGACCTGCCTGCAGACCGAGGGCGCCGTGCTGGAAGTCAGCCTGGGCTGGCCCATGTCGGCCGACTATGCCGCGCTGGCGGACAGCGCCCAAGAGCTGCAGGCACGCATCCGCCATGCCGATACCGAGGTGCTGCGCGCCCAGCAAGCCCAGGCCGATGCCCACACCCAGTTGCGCCTGCTGCAGGCCCATATGCAGGACCAGCAAAAGAACCTGGAAGCGGCTATTGCCCAGCAGCAAGAGCACATCCAGGGCCAGCAGACCCATATTGGCAATCTGCAAACCCATCTGGGCAATATCGAGGCCTCGGAGGCCTACCGCGTTGGCCAGAAGCTGGCCAGCGCCAAAGCGCGCTTGCGCGGCCGGCCTGCGCCCGCCCCGGCGGTGGTGCATGTGCCTGAGCACCAGCCTGCGGCCGCCGAGTCGGTGCAAGATGCGTCGGCAGCGATGGATGCGCTGGCCGAGGTACAAGACAGCGCCGTCGTCGCGGTGGTGGTTGAGCAAGCATCACAGCCCGAATCCATCACCGAGCCTGTGCGCCCGATCGTTGCTGCGCAGCCCGCCCCCATGGTCGACATCATCGTCCCGGTGTACCGGGGCCTGGTCGATACCCAACGCTGCCTGCAGTCGGTACTGCAGGCAGCCACGCAAACCAACAGCCAACTGGTGGTGATCAACGACGCCAGCCCCGAGCCTGAGCTGACCGCCTGGCTGCGCGAACTGGCCCAGCAGGACAGCCGCGTGCAGCTGCTGGAAAACGACAGCAACCTGGGCTTTGTGGCCACGGTCAACCGGGGCATGGCCCTGCACCCCAGCCACGATGTGCTGCTGCTCAACAGCGACACGGAGGTGTCCCACGAATGGCTGGACCGCCTGCACCGGGCCGCCTATAGCGCGCCCGAGGTGGGCAGCGTTACCCCGCTGTCCAACAACGCCACCATCTGCAGCTACCCGCGCTTTTGCGAAAAGAATGCGCTGCCTGCCGACGCCGACCTGCTGCGCCTGAACCACTTGGCGGCCAGCGCCAATCCCGGGCAGACCGTGGACGTTCCTACCGGCGTGGGCTTTTGCATGTACATCCGGCGCGATTGCCTGGCCCAAACCGGGCTCTTCGATGTAGAACATTTCGGCAAGGGCTACGGCGAAGAGAACGACTTCTGCATGCGCGCCCATGACCTGGGCTGGCGCCACCTGCTGGCGCTGGACAGCGTGGTGCTGCACACGGGGGGCGTCAGCTTTGGCGACAGCAAGACCCCGCGTGAGCAGGCCGCCTACCAAACCCTGCAGCAACTGCACCCTGGCTACGACAGCCTGGTGCAGGCGCACCTCAAGGCCAACCCTGCCCAGGCCGCGCGCAATGCCATCGACAAGGCGCGCCTGCGCCAGCACCCGCTGCCCCGCATCCTGATGGTGTTGCACAACGCAGGCGGCGGTACCCTGCGCCATGTGAAGGAGCTGGCCCACAGCCTGCGTGATCGCGCCGTATCGCTGGCGCTCACCCCGCTGGAGGACAACTACATTCGCCTGCAGTGGCTCGACGCCGCCGAAGGCTATGACGAAGAGTTCCACTGGCCCACGCAGTCAGACGCCCTGGTGGCACTGCTGCGCGAGCTGGGCGTAAGCCATATCCACTTCCACCACCTGATGGGGCTGAACCTGGAAGTGATGCGCCTGCCCGAGCTGCTGGGTGTGCGCTACGACTTCACCGCGCATGACTACTACGCCATCTGCCCGCAGATCAACCTGATGGAGCCCACCCACAATGCGCACTATGCGGCACTGGGCGTGGCGCAGTGCCCGCAGTGCTCGGGAGCCGAGCCGGCACCCACGGGCGAGTACATCGATGCCTGGCGCATGCGCCACCGTTTGTTCCTGAACCAGGCGCGCTATGTGCTGGCCCCCAGCAAGGATGCTGCTCTGCGCATGTACCAGTACTTCCCCGATGCGCCGGTGCGCTATGTCACCCACCATGACATCCCGGATGCCGCCTCGCTGCCTGTGCCCCAGGGCCAGCCGCTGGCCAGCCACGCCCATCTGCGCGTCTTTATCCTCGGCGGCGTCAGCCTGGCCAAGGGGGGCGATGTGATGGAGGCCGTGGCGCTGGCCGCCGCCCAAAGCCAGGCGCCTGTCGAGCTGCACCTGCTGGGCTACCCACACCGCCGCATGCGCACCCAACCCCATGCCAGCCTGACCGTGCACGGCCCCTATGACGATGCCGACCTGCCCGCCCTGATAGCGCGCCTGCAGCCCGATGTGGTCTGGTTCCCGGCGCTATGGCCCGAGACCTATAGCTACACCTTGAGCGCTTGCCTGCAGGCCGGTGTGCCGGTGATCGCCCCCGATATCGGCGCCTTCCCCGAGCGCCTGGCAGGTCGCCCCTGGACCTGGCTACGCCCCTGGAGCACCTCGGCCGACGAATGGCTGGCGCTGCTGCAGGACATTCGCAAGCGCCAGTATGTCGACGGCCAGCCACCGCTGCCTGCGCCGGCGGCCGCGGTCGACCTGAAAGCCCAGTACCTGCAGCCCTGGAGCTATGGGCACGATTACCTGACGGGCCTGCGCCCGGGCCTTAATTCAATAAAATAGGCCAATAGTGTTTGAAAATCAAACACAGAACGCTACAAAATAAAGAGCAAAATCCTTGTCTTCCACTCTCTCTACTTTGCGCAAGCTGCCCCACAAGCTGCGCCAGCTCAGCCGCAGCCTCTACCTGCTGGCCGCCGATCCCCGCCAGCTGGGCAGCAACAGCCGCAAGCTCTGGCGCGCCTGGCGCACGGGCGGCAGCCAGATGCTCAAGCAGCAGCTGCTGTCGCTGGGCCACCCCGATGCCCCCACGATCGCCGTGGCGCCCACCGATGCCTGGCAGGATTACCAGCAGCGCCTGGCCAGCGATGTGCTGCCAGTGCTGCGCGCCGAGATTGCAGCGTTAACGCAGCCGGTCAGCATCTCGATCCTGGTACCCACCTACAACACCGATCCGGCCATGCTCACGGCCATGGTCGACTCGGTACGCGCCCAGATCTACCCGCACTGGGAGCTGTGCATCGCCGACGATGCATCGCCCAAGCCCCATGTGCGCCAGATGCTACAGGAGCTGGCCGCGCAGGAGCCGCGCATCAAGCTGCACCTGGGCGAGAGCAACCATGGCGTGTCGCACGCCAGCAACCGGGCGCTGGCGCTGGCCACCTCCCCGTTTGTGGTGCTGCTCGACCATGACGACCTGCTCCAGCCCCAGGCCATCTACCGCGTTGCCCAAAGCGTCATGGCCGATGACCCGGACATGCTGTACTCGGACGAAGTGCTGGTCAGCCCCAACGGCAAGCAGGTGCTGCAGTACTTCCACCGCCCGGCTTTCTCGCCCGAGTACCTGCGCAGCCACCCCTATATCGTGCACATGGTGGGTTTTCGCACCGCGCTGCTGCGCAGCCTGGGTGGCTTTGACGAGGCCCTGGGCATTTCGCAGGACTACGACCTGATCCTGCGGGTCAGCGAAGCAGCCAGCCGCATCGTGCATCTGCCCGAGATCCTGTACCAATGGCGCACCCACACCGGCTCGGCTGGCCACGACAAGATGGCCCAGGTGATGGCCACCTCCACCGCCGTGCTGCAGCGCCATCTGGACCGCAGCGGTGTGGCCGCACGTTCGGCCGCCGACGTGTCCTTCAACTTCTTCGAAACCCAGCACCAGATCGCCGATGGCCAGCGCGTGGCCATCATCATCCCGACCAAGAACTACGGCAGCCTCGTGCGCCAGTGCGTGGACAGCATCCGCGCCACCGTGCAGCATGCCGCCTACGACCTGATCGTGATCGACCATGCCTCGACCGAGCAGGCCAGCCTGGACTACTTTGCACAACTGCAGCAAGAAGGCACCGCCACCGTACTGCGCTACCAGGGCCCGTTCAACTTCTCGGCCATCAACAACTGGGCCGTGCGCCAGCTGACCCGCCCCTACAGCCACTATCTGTTCTGCAACAACGACATCGAGGCGCTGGAGAGCGGCTGGCTGGAGCACATGCTGTCGCAGTGCCAGGACCCCAGCGTCGGCATGGTGGGCGCCCAGCTGCTCTACCCCGATCGCACGTCCATCCAGCACGCCGGCGTCTGCGTGGGCGCCTTTGGCATTGCCGAGCACTATGGCAAGTTCTTGAAGCTGCCACCCGACCGCGTGGACATCGCCTTCATGGGCCGCTTGGTGAGCACACATGAGGTCTCGGCCGTGACCGCCGCCTGCCTCTTGATGCGCAAGGAAACCTTTGATGCCATCGACGGCTATGACGAGAAGCTGGCCGTGGGCTTTGGCGATGTGGACCTGTGCCTGCGCACCTTGCAACTGGGCTGGCGGGTGCTGTACTGCCCGCAGGCGACCTTAGTCCACCATGAGTCGATTACGCGTGGCAAAGCCGAAGGCTATGACCCGCACCCCGAGGACTCAGCCTTGTTTGCCAGCCGTTGGCGCGATTTTCTGGACCAGGGCGATCCCTACTTCCATCCCGCTTTTGAAGTGCGGCATACCTGCTGGCTGGTGCGCACGCCCCTGCATTGCGAGGCCTCGATCAAGCGCCGGCTCTTTAGCCGCAGCGGCCTGGGCCAGCGCATGCAGCGCCTGAGCTACAGCGCTAGTGTCTCGGTGCCAATGCAGCAGGCAGCGGCTCCAGCAGACGCGCAGCCTGCCGCTTGACGGCAAACTGGCCGGCGCCCTCAGCGGGCTGCCGGCTGGCGATCAAGCGGGCCGCTGCAGCAGCAAAAAGATCTCGTTGTTGGTCAGTACATCGCGCGGGTACTGTGCCAGCAAGGCCTCGGGCACGGCCTCGGGCTCATAGTGGCGGCGCTCCTCGCGCGCGACCGTAAACCCTGCCTCTTTCGCAAGCCCTACCAGCTCATCAGCCGTCAGGCGGTTGAGTTCTTGGTACTCCTTGAACACAAACCGCTTGTACCCTTCCGGGCCGAAATCGGCAAAGCCAAAGTCCACCTCATCGGGGCTGAGTTCGCCGTCATAGGCCGCAATCACCTGCCAGAGCGCATCTTCATCGACCAACAGGTGATGCCAGGCGACGCTGTCATAACGGCGCAAGTGCGAGCCAAAGGCGGAGTAGAACAGCGGCTCGATCTGCAAGAAGAAGTGCCCGCCTGGCTTCAGGCAGGCCAGCAGGTCTTTCAGGATGGGCAGCAACTGGTCGCGCTGCACATGCTCAAAAGTCGACCAGCTCATGATGCCGTCATAGAGCGCCGCCTGGCCTGCCAACGGTGCGCTGGGCGTGATCGTCTGAAAACTCAGCGCGGCCGGAATGCGCTGCATGCCGAGCTGCTCTTGCGCAATGCGCGGCAGCTTGGCGTATTCCTGGCGCACGTCGATACCATGGATGGCGCCCACGCCATGGCGCAGCACCAGCGCCAGATCGGTGATGCCATCGCCGCAGCCAAACTGGAGCAGCCGGGCCGAACTCACATCCATGACCGGGCTGAGCCACTGTGCCACCACATCGGATGCGTAGTGAAAGTGAGAACGGAACCACTCGTCGGTAATTCGGCTGTCGTCAAAGTCAGGCAAGCCCAACAGCTTTTCACGCAATTGCGCCAGGCGGCGCATACGGCTTCCGCGGTTCATGATGGCTTTCGCAGGACGTACACATCCTGGTGGTTCCAGAACTGCACGGGCGAGAAATACTCGAGTTTGTCGGCACCCACGGTCTCGGCAATGCGGGCGCGCACAAAGGCTTCGGTCGTAAAGGCCGTGCCGTACTCGTTCGGATCGATCGCGTTCGACTCGCTGGACGGCGCAAAGAAAAAGCCCTCCTCATTGAGCGGCACGCTGTCAAAACGCGCGGCCTTGATGCCGTGCGTGCTGAACACCAAGATCCCGCCCGGAGACACCAGGCTGTACAACACCTGCAGCCAACGGCCCCAGGTGCTGCGCGGCAGGTGGCTGAACAGCGACAAGACAAATACCGTGTCGTACTGGCGGGGAGCGACCAGTTGCTCAGGCACGCTGGCAGACACAAAGCCCTGCACGCCAAAGGTGTGCATCGCAAAATCCACCGCATCGGGCACCACATCCGACACCGTCACTTTGTCCGGCCCCAACAGATGCGCCAAATGGCGGGTAAAGCGGCCATGGCCGCTGGCAAATTCCAGAAAATGCTGGCTTTGCACCAGTGGCTGGCCCACCCGCTCCATCACCGTCATCAGCTCGGCCAAAGTGCGCCAACCATCGGCCAGGTAATCGCGCAGCGGGTTGTTGCTGCTGGGGTGGCCGGCAAAGAAGCCAAAAATATCATCGGCCGTGGAGATGGTGCAGTCTAGGCCCATGATGTTGCGGAACGAGCCGGTCAGCCCGTGCTGCTCGATCAGCGCATGCGCTGCCAGCATCACGTCTTTTTCGGCGCGGGCGCGCAGCAGCAAGCCAGAGGCGGCTTCGAAATTGCCGTTCGCCAGCATCAGCTGTGCATCGGCCAGCAGCTGCTGGCCCTGGCTCGTTGCAGAGGGAGAATTCGTGGTCATAAATTTGGGGGCGATGAGCGCGCCAGCGCAGATGCTGGCGCTCTCGTTTCCTGGGGGTCAGGCTGCACGCGGCGTTACGTGCTGCATCAGGCCCAATGGTGGGGCAATCGTACCAGTCCGGGCAGCGGCTTGGGGTAGATAAAGCGGAACACGGCGTATTGAAACCATTGGTCGTAAACCGCCAGACCCGAGCCATCGAACAAAAAGGCGCTGACCACATAGTCACCGCTGTGCAGGGGCAGGTCGGGAAAGCTCAGCACCGATTGCCAGCTGCCATCAGGCAATTGCAGTGGCACGGCGCCTTCTTCATGCGTGGCCAGGCAGGCAATACCGACGCCCTTGTTCTGCTCGATCATGAAGCCGATATTAGGCCGCTCGTTGCCGTTGCCACGCGCCTTGATGGTCACCACCAGGTCCTGGCCTTGCAGCACCGGCGGGTCGCCCGGGCTCAGGTGCGCTATGTCGACCGAGAGTATGCAGGCATTGCCGGCAGCCTCAGGCTGGGGCAGGTCTGGTGGTTGGACGGTATACGGAGTGGCCAACACATCAACGGGCTCTGTGGCTATTGCCGCCGCAGCCGTATCGGCCAAGGCATCAGGCACCACGGCCTGGGCATCATCGCCCCACTGTTGCTGCTCTTTCTCATCTTGCTTTTGGCGGGTACGCACATCGTAGGCAGCCAGCACCGCCTCGGTCTCGCCAAACATCTGCACCTGCCCATGCTCCAGCCACAGCGCCGCATCGCACAGATGGCGAATATGGTAGGGACTGTGCGAGCAAAAGAGAATGGTGCAACCCTTTTTGCGAAAGTCCAGAATGCGCTCGATGCACTTTTTCTGAAAGCTCTGGTCCCCAACGGCCAGTGCCTCGTCGACGATAAGCACGTCGGGCTGCACGGCAGTCACCAGCGCAAAGGCCAGGCGCACGTTCATGCCCGAAGAATAGGTTTTGACCGGCCGGTCGATGGCGTCCTGTAGCTCAGAGAATGCGATAATCTCCGGCTCCAGCTTGCGCATCTCCTCATGGCTGATGCCGATCAGGCTGCCGGCAAAATACAGGTTGTCGCGTCCACTGAAGTCGGGGTGAAAACCAGCCCCCAATTCCAAAATAGCGGTGATACGGCCCGAGCGCTCAATCGAGCCTGCGGACGGCTGCATGGTGCCGGCCAAAAGCTTGAGCAGCGAGCTTTTGCCCGCCCCGTTGTCGCCAATCACACCGATGCACTGGCCGCGCTTCAGGCTAAAGCTCACATCACGCAGCGCCCAGTGGCTGCGGTGCATGGCCCGGCCCGTCAGCAGTGCCTTGACGCGCTGGCGCGGCGAATCATAGAGCTTGTATTCCTTGCCCAGGTTTTGGACCACCAGCACGGCGGCTGCTTCTTGTGTCTTCACCATTTGCACGCCCGTCATAGCCAGTCCACCAGCTGGTCACGACTGCGCCGCACCAGCACATTCACCACCACGGCAAGCACTGCGATCCACACCCCGCTTACCACCCAGACCTGCATCTCAGGCCATTGGCCCTGCAACAACGCCGACTGGTAGCCCATCACATAGGAGGCCATCGGGTTGAGCCACAGCAGCCAGCGCCAGCCTTGCGGAAACATGGTGATCGGAAACAGGATGGGGGTGAGGTAGATGCCCACCGACAGCGCAAAGCCCACCAGCTGCACGGTGTCGCGCAGGGCTGCCGCAAAGATCGCCAAGGCGTAAGACAGCAGCAGCGTCATCAACAGCTGCATGGCCATCAGCGGCAGCAAGGCCAGCACCCCCCATTGCATGTGGTGCACGGGGATGTAGCACAAGGCCAGCAGCAGCATCAGCGGGCCAAAGATCCAGCTACTGGCCAGCACGGATCGCACGGGGAACAGCACTGGCGGCAGCGGGTTCTTCTGCAGGATCGATCCCGCCTCCAGCAAGCTCCCCATCCCCCGCGAAACCGCATCGCAAAACGCCATCCAGGGCAGCGCCCCCACGATCAGGAAGGTGCCGACCGCATGGCTGGATGCCCCCTCTCCCAGGCGCATCGCGAACACGATATCGAACACCAGGTAGTAGGCCGCAACAGACAGCAGGGGCTGCAGATAGGGCCAGAGAACACCTAGCGCGGTGCCGGCGTGGCGCGCGGCTACTTCGCGGCGCGTCATCACGCCCACCAGTGCGCGGGCGTTCCAGACTTCTTGGATACTGTGCAAAAAGGTGCGCATCTCAGTTCAATAGGTAAAGACAAAATGCCCATGAAAAAAGGAGAAGGCCTCATCAGCCTCCTCCTTGCCACATAGGCAGTGACTACAGGTTATTTTGCCTTATATTGCGTCAAAAAAGCTTCCAAGGCTTTTTCATCAAACTTGGCCTTGCTGGTGACCTTCTCGACCTCAGCTTCACGTGAAGCCTGCAAAGCCTTTTGCGTGAATTGCTTTTCCAGTTCGGGGCGCGCTTCTTCAAACGTCTTCTGCACGGCAGGCTTGCGCTCGATGAACTTGATCACGTGGTAGCCAAATTGGCTCTCCACCACAGGAGCGAACTCACCAGGCTTGGTCAGCGCAAAGCCCGCCTTTTCAAACTCAGGCACCATGCGGCCGCGGGCGATAAATCCCAGATCACCACCGCGTGCGGCGCTGGCCGGGTCTTCAGAATTGTCCTTGGCCAGCTGCGCAAAATCTGTACCCGCCTTGGCTTGGGCCAGCAGCTTCTCTGCCTTTTGCTTGGCTGCATCCGTCTTGCCCTTGACCAGGATATGCGCCAGATGCACCTCTTCAGGCGTCGCCATGCTGTCCTTGTTAGCAGCATAGTGCGCCTTGATCTGCGCCTCGATCAGCTTCGGATCAGGCGCGTGTTGGGCATTGAATTTGGCCAGATAGGCATCTGAAATCACCTTGTCCGCAGCGATGCGCGCGGCGGCGGCTACTTGGGGGTCATCTGCGATACCCTCGGAACGCGCATGGGCCGCCATGGCGCGGCGCACAAAGAGTGCATGCACCATCTGCTGCACGCCATCTTTATTGGCCAAGAATGAATCACGCATCTCCGCTGGCAAGCGCTGGGCTTCCGCCTGGATGTCAACAACCCTCACCTCAGCGCCAGGCACGCCCGATACCAGCACGGGGCTGTCGCTGGTCGCAGCCGAAGTCGTCAGGGCCAATACACTCAACACAATGCCCACAGGGGCAAAAAACATACGGTTACGCATTCATAGTCCTACTGGCAAAGGAAGCAGCATAACAAATCAAGCTGAATCTCGCCGTGCAATGGCTTGGACAAATATTCCAAAAATGTAAAAAGGGCAGAGATTACTCTCTGCCCTTTGGCTGATTCTCTCAGTACTTCAAACTAAGGCCTTGCGGCCAAAGTATGAATTACTTGGAGAAGCGGTGTGGCCAGGTGATACCGTAGGTACCGCTGAAGCCGTTAGCCGCGCCGCCGGAGTTCGACAGCTTGATGAACGAGGAACCCACCACTGGCAGAGCACGGGTGTAGTTCACTTGGCCCCAGCCGTTTTCGTAGGAAACAGCAGCGGTTTGGCGAGCCACGGTGGCGCCCAGTACCGAGGTACCGGTGTCCTTGAATGCCAGCACGTTCACTTCGCCGCACAGCGAGATTACCTTTGCGGAACCTGGAGAAACCACAGCACCGTTACGCACGGAAGATTCTTCACGGTCGTAGAACACGTTGCTGGTGGTGGTCACGCAGATGTTGCCATCGGTGTTCACCGAGGTGGTGCCAGCTTCGAAGTACTTGGTGGTGTTGTCAGCAGCAACCACACCACCGTTGAACACGCGGTATTCGCCGGAGGTCGAAGCAACGGCGTAGTTAGCACCAACGCTGTAGCGACGGGTAGGCATGGACAGCACCCAGTCAGTCTTCGCTTGGATCAGGGTATCGGTAGCGAACTGGTTGGACACACCGGTGTTGGCCACTGCTTGGGTCAGCAGCGAAGCTTGCTGTTCAGGCGTGGTCGTGGTGGTCAGGTAAGGGGTCGACAGATCTGGGAAGTCGTAGTTCACGGCAGCAACCAGAGGTGCAGTAACGAGGTTACCGTTACCGTACGTGATGCCTGCACCGGTCTTGAACAGAGGGTCAGCCGTGTAGTTACCGATCACCAGACCCGTAGCCGAGTTGTCCTGTGGGAATGCCACGAACTTGCCGCGAGCGTTTGCACCTGCGTTGTCCACAGCCTTGATAGCGGTAGCAGCACCGGAGAACGTGGTGGTTTGGGCCACGTTCAGGATGTACCAGTCGCCGGTCAGTTGGCCAGTAGGCGTGTCGTAGCCCAGGGTTGCTGCAGCTCCAGCGGTTTCAGGGTTGATCGCCAGGGTCTGCTCCAGCACGGAGTCAGCACAAGCAGGAGCGCCGTTGGCAGCGTGCTTGATGGTCTTGAACAGGTCGGAACCAGGCTTCACGTCAGCCATGTTCAGGATTTCGACGTAGCCTTCCTTCGTGTTGTTCACACGCTTTTCGGCGGTCCAACCATCAGCCAGACGGTCTTGCACGAAGCCGACCTTTTGGCCATGGATGTTGGGGTACGTGCAGCTGTTGTCAGCCGTCATGAAGTACGAACCATTGGCATCCGCTTGCACCGAACCAGTCCACACGTCGTAAGGCGACAGGAACACGGTAAAGTCCAAGATATCGTCAGAGTTGGCAGCGCCACGGAAACGAACCTTCAGAGCCTTGCCGTTGGTGGTGTCGGTATTCACCACGTGGAACACGGACATGTTGTCATTTTGCGTGGTGAAGTAAGGAACCACCAAAATGTGACCCACGCCGCCCTCGGCCTGCTCGAACTTGGTTGCCGTAGGGGCAGTCAGTTGAGCGGAAGCAGCACCAGCAAAACCGCCAATCATGGCAGCAATGCTCAGAGCCAGAACATTTTTCTTCATAAACACACTCCAGTTAAAAAAAGTTAGTCAGCGCAACTACCACGATTGTTTACGCTAAGAAATAATAGCATAGCGCTTCCGCGGTTTGCAAAGCAAGCGCCCTGTTTTTTTGCAGTGCCTGTTGAGTATTTACAACAATCATCGCATTCCAGGCGGCCCACTGAGCTTGGCAGTGGGCTCAGGGCTCCAGATAGAGTCGCCACTGACCGTCTTCGAGCAACCAAGTTTGCTTCGAATACATATCAATGGTACCCAGATTTTTCCCTATCAGCGGCGGTTTGACCTTCAAATCGACACCCACATCACACTTTTCCGCGTCGCACTTGACATCATGGATCTCGGCGGATTGCGCAAAGGTGCCTGGAAATGCCTTTTTGTATTGCTCCAGGGTGAGCGCTTTTTGGTACGCCGCATTGGTATAGGCGTATGCGGCCGCATGGTCGCCCTTGATCCGGGCGTTGGTAAAGGCCAACGCGTTTTTGGCGACGACCTCTTCTGGCGTTGCGGGCTGCAAGCTCGCACAGCCCACCATTGCAGCAGCAGCGCCGATTGCAAACAAAGCTTTCATGGATTGAATAAGTGCATTAGAGGTCATTTTTCAATATCTTTACAACATAGTTCATTACTGGGCCTGAGCCGGCTGCACCGGTGCCACACGGGTTTGTGGCATCGCAGCGCTGTTCGCACGGGTCAGCAGGTCATCATCATTCAGACCACGCAGGCGGTCGCGCAGTTCCTCGCTCACTTCGCGCACATCCACATCGGTACGTACAACACGAGGTGTCATCACCAGCAGAAGTTCCGTACGCGCGGTTTTTCTAAGGGTACTACTGAAGGCTTTGCCGATGATCGGGATGTCTTTCAGCAAAGGAATGCCCGAGTCGGAGTCTTCATTCCGGTCTCTGATCAAGCCGCCCATGACAATCGATTCACCGGACCGCACCGCCAGCTTGCTGGTCAGTTGGCGGTTGGAGAACTTGGTCTGTTGCGATGCGGCGTCGAGGCCGGCGCTGTCAATGACTGACTGGTCGATCTGCAAACTGACCATATTGCCGGAATTGACCGAAGGTGTGACATTCAGAATCACACCGGTGTCCTTGAGCTGGTAGTTGTCCGACAAAAAGCTGGTCGAAGTGATGGTGCTGCTGACCTTCACCGGAATTTGCTCACCGACAGAAATGGAGGCAGGGTGGTTGTCCATCACCATCACAGAGGGGCTTGACAGCATCTTCACCTGCCCCTTGCCGGCCACTGCACTCAAGCGGGCGGCGATATCGCCTCCGCTGTTGAACAGTGAATAGGTAAAGTTGCCCGCTGTGGCGGCTACGCCACCCGTGGAATCAGTGGCACCCAAACGGCCAAGGCTGCCGGTGCCCGAGTAATTGCGGCCTCCGATACCACTGTTACGGAACAGCCACTCCACACCATACTCCAGGTTGTCATTGAGTGTTACCTCGATGATGCTGGCCTCGATCAGCACCTGAATGGGAGCTACGTCCAGGCGCTTGAGCGAGGACTCGATCTTGCGGAACTGCGAGCCTGTGGCCCAAACCAGGATGGTGTTGTTGAACTCGTCGGCTACCACGCGGATGTCGCCAATCGCCGTAGCGGTGATGGTTGGAGCACCACCGCCTTGCTGCTGGGCGTTTCCGCTGTTGCCAAAACGGTTGGCATTGTTGCTGCCAAATCCGGAGGAAAAACCGGAGGTGCTGCCAAAGCTGTTGAAGCCTCCCGCTCGGTTGTTGTTGTTATTGACGCCGTTCAGGCCTGGGGCGACGCCCGAGGTCATATTGCCGCCGGCACCCTGCTGGCCGCCAAAGATGCCATTGAGCACCTGGGCCAGGTATTTGGCATTGCCGTTTTGCACGCGGTAGACGTACAGCTCCGGCTCGCTGCCCCCATAACCGGGCACATCCAGGCGACGAATCCATTTTTCGGCTTCATCCAGATAAGAGGCACGTGGCGTGATCACCATCAGCGCATTGAGGCGCGGAATGGGCAGCACCCGCAGCGCACCAAACAGCGGGTTGGAATCGCCCAGCGACGTCAGCAGCGCCGCTGCTGCTGCCGCATTGCCACTGAGCTGGTTGTTGGCATTGCTGCCAGCCGCTGCACCGGTGGCTTGGCCAGGCCGACGGGCAGCCGCACTGGCGGGGCCACCCGCAATGCCAGCAGAGCCAGCGCCGCCTTGGCCTTGCGCCGCCTGGCCACCGCCGCCGTTGACCATTTGCAACGCAGCACTGACTTCTTCAATCGATGCGTGCTTGAGCGGGTAGATACCCACCGACATGCCCTTGAGCAAGTCCACGTCAAAGGTCTTGACCATCTCCATCCAGCCTTCGGACTGGGTGCGCGTGCCTTGCATGATCAGCACATTGCGCACGGTGTCCACCTTGATCAGGGCTTCCCCAGGGATGATGGGCTTGAGGATGTTGGACATCTCGGTCGCGCCAATGTATTGCAGCGGCACCACGATCACGCCATAGCCCGGCGCCATGCTGCCCGGCGCACCTGCCAGACGGACGTTGCCTACCAAGCTGCGCAGCGCCTCGGGCTTGCCCACCTGGTAGGTGCCGCGGGCATCGCGCACCATCGCCAGACCGTTGGCCTGCAACGCGGCCTCCAGCAAAAAGACCGCCTTGTCCGGGTCAATCGGCTTCGGAGTGGTCAAGGTCACCGTGCCTTGCAGCGGCGGGTGCATCACATAGTCGATCTTGAGGATATCGCCCAGCACGGTGCGCACCACCTCGGCCACCGGGGCTTCTTCAAAGCGGAAGCTGACCGGCGCGCCAGCGGCAACGGGCGCAGACTTGTCGATGTTGAGCAGCTTGTCCGTACCACGCAACACGCGCGGCTCGGTCGATTCGCCCTCCTCATCGCCGCCCGTCTTGGGGCCGATCATGATGTTGGGCGCTTGAATGACGGGCAGCGAGCCATTGGCTTGCACGGCCGGCTGGGCAGAAGGCAGGGGCGCAGCGGTTTGCGCATGAAGCGGCAGCAGCACGCCCATCTGGCCCAACGCGACCACCAGTGCAGTCTTGAAAAATACGGGAGACTTCATGGTTCTGACCCTAGGATCTATTTATATATAGGGATTGCCGCGCTCAAGGGCGCTGGGCAGCGGTAGAGCCGCCCAGGCTTGCACGGCGACGGGGTGGTGGGGTATCGGTGCCGGCGGGGGGCTGACCGATCTGGGTAGGTATGGCTCTGGCAGGCATGTTGGTCTCTGTCGCCGGGCCATAGCCCTGCTGTAGCTTGCCCTTTTGCAAGGCAATTTCCTTGGTCACGCCATCGCGGGTGAAATACACCCGGTTATCCGCGACTGAGCTCAAAGTCCAACCGTCAAGCGTGCCACGCAATGGCAGTGACTTGTCCTTGCCCTGGAACTTGATGATGATGCCGCCACTCTTGCCATCCTCGCCGATATAGACACCGCTGAGCACGGCATCGGCCAGGTAATCCGGCGGTGGTGGTGGTGCTTCCGCCGCAGCCACGGGGGGCGGAGGCGGTGGGCGCCTGCTGGGCGAGAACAAGGGACGGTCGAGCATGGCCAGAAACTGGCTGTGGTCCATCGCCTGCGCCTTGCCCAGTCGGGGCACGATACCGTCCAGATTGGCCTTTTGGCCACGTGGCACTTCCCAATGGGCGTTCTTGAGGCCGCCACTGGGTGAGAGCCACATCCAGACCAGCAACAGCGCAAGCACAACATTGGCCGCCACCAGAATGGCACTTGTATAGCGCTTCATGGACGCTCCCTCAACACGCTCAAGGTCATCTGGAGGGTCAAGCGAGGCGCCACCTTCTCGTTCATCACCTGCAAGGTTCCCTGGTTTCTCACTTCCACATCCGCCAGCAGCATCACCGGCAGTTGTTCGTTCAGCACGGCCAGCGCGCTGTCCACGGCCAGCAAGTCCCCTTCCGCACGTACCGACAAGGGAATGCGGTCAAAGCCCTTTTCTTCCTTGGCTGGCAGCACCTGGCTGCTGACCACGGTCAGGCCGGCGGTGGTCAAAAGGCTGCGCACTTTTTGCTGCACGGCATTGCCGGTCTGCGCCACATCCTGGCTGCCAGGGTAAATATATTCGGCGCGTATCTGCAAAGCGCGCTCCAGCGACTGGTCAATCTCTTCACGCTGGAGATCCAGGCCACGCAGCCGCGCGTAACGCGGCTCCAGCTCCGACAGCCGGGACTGGGCCCACAGGTGCTTGCTGACCACATAGCTGCCCAGAGCGATCAAGGGCAGCAGCACCAGCAGTGCGGTCGCCACTAGGATCAGCAGCTCTTTGCGATTGGGACGGGTTTCGATCATGGTTTTTTCCCTCCTGACTCAGCGGGAGGGGCGACGGTTCCGCCCAGGCTGGCCCGGGGCTTGGTAGTGCCGCCCAGAGTCGCCTTGGAGGGCGGGTGCGCGGCTTGGCCTGGTACGGCGGCTGGTGCAGCTGTGCCACTAGGCGGCACGGCGGCGGCTGGCGGCACTGCAGCAGGTACAGCACCCGCTGCAGCTGGCGCTACATCAGCACCCGCTGGTACGGTGTTCTCCGGCTCGGCAGCCTGCGGCTTGGCCGCAGCCTCCACCTCTTGCACGGTCTTGGGACCAAATACCTTGGCATCCAGGCCCAGCTCGATGGTGAAGCTCTCTTTGTTGCCCCCGCCCATACGCGTGGCAGCACTAGGGGCTCGCACATCTTTCACGCCGTCCTGGTTGCTGAGCTTTTGCATCAAGGCCGAGGCATTCTCCGTCAAGCCGGAAATCGTGACCTTGCTGCCCTGGATGCGGGCCGATTGAAGAGCCGTGTCATCGGGCAGCACATTGGTCAGCATGCTGAGCACCTGGACGCCATCGATGCGTTCTGCCAGCAGCTCTGACAAACCCGCCACCCGGTCAGCGCTCTGGATCAGGCTCTCCCGCTTGGCCACTACATCAGTAGTCCTGGCCGCCATGCCCTCAAAGGCATGGACCGCCTCGATCGCACGCAGACGCAATTGCGCCGTCGGCGTTGCAGCGATGGCCGCTGCCAGCAGCAGCAGCAGCGCCACCCCGCTGACATTCCACCACAGCCGCTTGCGCCCCCAATCAAACCGCGCCTGCTCGCCAAAGCCCTGGAACACCACAGGCCGGCGCTCGGCGGCAAAAACCCATACCTCCGGCTGGGCCAAAGGCTTGGCCGCGCCCGCTGGCGACTGCATGTGATCGGCGATGCGGGCTTGCAGATAGGGCTCGGTCTGGGCTCTGGAGGCCAGCACCACCAGCAGCTTGACCGCCTTGCTGCTGCGGCTCAGCTCCGTAAAGCCCCAGAGCAGGTCCTCAGCCGCGAAAGGGCTGATCGCCTGCACCTCCAATTCGGCGGCGCTGGCGCAGTCCTGCGGGTCCAGTGCGGGCAGCGCCACGGTCTTGCGCAGCACCATGTACTCGGGCAGCTCCAGGGCCCAAAATACAGGCTCCCGCGCAGGCTTGGCCACGGCCTCGCCACTCTCCCACACCACCGAGGGTGCACCGTCGGCGGGCACCAAGCGCAGCATCTGCTCGGGCCGCAGCCATGACAGCGGCGGCCACTGCGGTGCCCTGCGCCAGGTTTTTAGAATATCGGCCTTGAGCTGGTTCAAATCCAGCCCAAAAAAGCGCGATTCAGTAGAAATTGCCATAAGGGTTCTTTGCTTCGATCAGGATGCCGGCTGCAGCATCTGGCGCGCTTCAAACGTGTACCAAGGCAGGCCATCTCGCGTTCTGGCCCCAAAGTACACACTGCGATCTACGAGAAAAATACGTCCATCCGCCATGGGGACCTGGGCCGTTATCCGGTAACGGCGCTGCGCACCACCGGGGCGTGCCAGGTTGGCATCCAGGCCCGTCGTGTCCAGCCCCGTCTGGCCAGATCCGCGCGATGCGGCAATACGTGCCGCGATGCCCTCATCACCATTGGCCAGCACCCGCAGCACCTGGGGTGGCGAGGCCAGCGGGTTGACCGTGGATCCACCCGAGCCGGTAGTCGAGGCCGTGATCAAGGGCGCGAGTCTAGCATAGAGGTCGTAATCGATACCGGGCACCTGCATCAGGTCTTCTATCGCCTCAAAACGCTCGGGTCGGCGGCCATCCAGCGAGGAGCGTTCGCGCCGATCGAGGATCGCAATCGCAAGCTCTTGCGCCGCTCCGTCAGGCAGGCCGCCACCAACGCTCATCAAGGCATTCAACAGCGGCAGCGATGCACCATTGATATTGATCAGACCGTTGAGCGGCATCACACTGACCGCCACCTGCGTGCCCTGGTAATTGACCGAGGTCTCGGTGATCTCCTGCAAGATCGTGCGGTCGGCCGCCAATTGTTGCAGCACCATCACCACGGCCGCATCGCCCAGCGCCTGGGCGCTGACCTTGTCCTTGGCCACGCCGACCACCTTGGCCTCCTGGCGCACCACACCGCTGACGCCCGTCACCATCAGGCTGAGGGCAGCCACCAGCCAAAGCACCGCAATCAAGGCCATGCCTTGTTGCCTGTGCGCATGCGTGGCGCTGTGGTGTTGCTGTACGCGCATCATCCGTTCGAGCCTCCCAGGCTCGCGCCGCCACCGCCGCCACGCGGGTCGCCTGCCGGCATCACCCGCAACTGCACCACCACTGGCGCCAGCACCGCCGTCTCGGTCGTCATCACCACTTGCACCGCCTGCGGCAGTTGGTCGATCACCGCCCAATCACTGCCCCACTGCGGCGGATCGATGCCACCATTGAGGTACTGGAACGACAGGCCGGTCGCGTGCGACAGCAAGGGATAGGTTTGCGCAGCACCCCAGTCGGGCAGGGTCTGTGCATCCGTCCAAGGCAGGTAGCTCAACACCACCGCAGGCACCCCCTCATAAGTGCCCAGCGCCAAACGGAAGTGGTAACGGCCACCTACGCCATAGCGGGCGGGCATCACGCCCACCCAGGTCATCGACTGGCCGCCACCTTCAAAGAAAAATGCGGACGGCGCGGCACTGAGCATGCCCTGCTGCTGCAGGCCCTGCACCCTTTTGCCAGAGATGCGGCCCAGCACGGCACGCAGAAAATCGGTGCTGGCCCGCGATTCATCCATGCGTTCGAGCCGGTTGTCGATACTGGTTTCGGTGCGGCCCATGGTGCCCATGGCACCGGCCAGGCCCAAGACGATCAGCGACAGCAAGGACATCGCGACCAGCATCTCCACCAAGGTGAAGCCTGCGGCTGCGCGGCCCAGGCCTTGAGGGGCGTGCCCAGCAAAACGCGTGCGAATGGTCTTCATCCCAGTGGCACCAGGTTCTCTGCCGGGTCGGCAGGCCTGCGCTGTGCACGCAAGGTGGTGAGCTCAAACACCCGCGGGCGGTCGCCGTCGGCCCAATGCACACTGATATGCACCTCATGCAACACGGGGATATTCGGGCCTTCGTCCACACCGGTCTTGAACGGCGCGCTCTGCACACTCCATTGGTAGCCATTGCTCTGGCCCGATTCGTTCCAGCCACTTTCATAGACGGAGTCGCGCGAGTCCATGATGGACTGCGCCAGCTGCACCGCATATTGGTAGTGGTCCAGATCGCCCACGCTGCGTGCATTGCTGCCCGTCACCCGGTAGATCATGCCCAGCGAGATGGCCATGATGGACAGTGCCACCAGGATCTCCAGCAAGGTCATGCCTTGCTGCCGGCGTGGAGGCGAAGATTGCGAACGTGCGCTCATTGGAACAGCGGCTCCTGGGTGACCCGGCCCGAGAGCCAGTCCACCCGCAAGCGCGTTCCCGAGCCGGTCTTGCGCAGAATCTCCACGCTGCCCCCGGTGGAGCCGCCCGAGGCCAAAAACACGATCGAGGCCGAGCTATTGGGTACAAACTCGCGGTCAGCCACCGTGGTACGCAGCTCCACCGCCTCGGGAATTTCCTTTTCCGCGCCCGCATAACCATAGTGCCTGCTTTGCAGATCCACGGTAAAGCGTACCGGCTCGCCTTGCGAGACGGCAATATAGCGGGCAGCGCGCAGCTGGCTGATCATCGTGCGCACGGTATCCCGGTACTGCACCCCGTCCTTGAGCCGGTCATAGGCGACCGGCGCCATGGCCACCACCAAGGCCATGATGGCGAACACCACCATCAGCTCGATCAAGGTGAAGCCTCGATAAGCGGATGGGCGCTTTGCAGCGCTGGGGCGTGGGCTCAGCCATGGCAAGGCAGTGGGCACAGGGGTTCCTGGTCAGACCGGAAGATAACAACAGCAGCCAGCTTATTGCGCGTTGCGCACGTCAGCGGCTTCGCCTTCGCCGCCAGGCTGGCCGTCAGAGCCCAGCGACAGGATATCGACCCGACCGCCGCTGTAGCTATAGCGGTAAGGGTTGTTCCAAGGGTCATTGGGCACGCCACCCGAGAGGTAAGGGCCATTCCAGCCGCGCACATTGCCCGGCTGCTTGGCCAGCGCTTCCAGACCTTCTTCGCTGGTCGGGTAGCGGCCGGTATCGAGCTTGAAAATATCCAGCGCCTTTTGCAAGTCGGCAATCTGCACGCCAGCGGTCTTGGATTTGGCGCCGCCCAATTGGCTCAGCACCTTGGGGCCCACCAGGCCCGCCAGCAGCGTCAGGATGGCCAGCACCACCAGCAATTCGATCAAGGTGAAACCACGGCTCTTGCGTGGCGATTTTTGGGTGAAACAGGCCTTCATGGCGGGCTCTCCTTGCAGTATGAAAAAATTAAGCAGCCAAATCGTTGACGGACAGAATACCCATCAAGATAGACACAATGATGGAGGCAATCAGCAGACCGAGCACCAAAATCAGCACCGGCTCGATCATGGTCAGGGCGCGTTTGATGCCCGTTTCCACCTCCCGGTTCAATATATTCGACAGCTCCAGCATCATCGAGCCCAGGCGGCCGGTTTCTTCACCGACACGCACCAGGTTCACGGCCAGCGGTTCAAACACCGTCGTGGTGTTCATGGCCTGCACCATCTTGCCGCCCTCTTTGACGATGGGCGGAATCTTGGCCAGCTCCTGCTGGATCAAGCGGTTGCTGACCGTGTCGGTCGCGATATGCAGCGCCGTGAGCAAGGGAACGCCATTGCCCAGCAAGGTGCCCAGCGAGCGCGAATACAAAGTCAGCTGGTACTTGAGCGCCAGGCGCCCCAGAATCGGCATGCGCAGCAAAACACCTTGCCACCACAGCCGCCCCTTGGGGGAGTTCAACCAGCTGCGCAACACATACACCACTGCAGCGCCGCCCAGCAACAACACCCAGCCGTTCTTGCGGAACACCTGGCCAATGGTCATCACAATCTTGGTCGGCGTGGGCAATGCATCACCCATGTCGGTGAACAGCTTTTCAAACTGCGGCACCACAAAGCCCAGCATGGCGATCAGCGACAGGATGGCGACCGCTACCAGGATCATTGGGTAGATGGTGGCCGAGACCACGCTTTCCTTGAGCGCGCGCTGGCGCTCCAGGTGCTCCACCAAACGCTGCAGCACGGCCGACATCTGGCCGCTGGCCTCGCCCGAGCGCACCATGTTGATGTAGAAATCACCGAACAGCTCCTGGTGCGCCATCAAGGCCTTGGACAGCGGCACACCGCCCTTGACCGCTTCAAGTACGCCCGTGAGCAGCTCGCGCATGCTGTCCTTGAAGGCCATGTCGATCAGCACACGCAATGCATTGTCCAGGGCCAAGCCGGCTTTCAGCATGATCGACAACTCCGAGGTCATCGCCAGCACATCCGATGCCTTGGCCGGGCCCTTTTGCGATTTTCTGGCCTTGGTCTTGACCAAGGCCCCCACCGCCGCAGGCTTTGCGCCTGCCTTGGCTGCAGCAGGCATCAGCGCGGCAGCATCAACCGCATCAACGATGCGCACAGGCGTCAGCTTTTGCGCACGCAGATGCTTTTGCACCGCTGCCGCATTAGGCCCTTGGAAAGTCCCGCGAACCTGCTCGCCAGCAGCATTGATCGCATGCCAAACAAAATCAGCCATCGATCTGGTCCTGGGTAACGCGGGCGACTTCATCCAGCGTGGTCACGCCAGCGGCCACCTTGCGCAGGCCGTCCTCGTGCAGGCTCAGCATGCCGGACTTGGCCGCTAGGTTGAACAGCTCGTTCGAGTCCTTGCCCGCATTGATGGCGTTGCGCATCGGCTCATCGAGCACAAACAGCTCATGGATACCGGTACGGCCCTTGTAGCCCGTGTGGCGGCAGGCATTGCAGCCAACACCGCGGTAAATCGGTTGGCCCACGCTGCTAAAGCGTGCCAGGCCGGAGCGCTGGCGCACTTCCTCGCCGGGCTCGTAAGCCTCTTTGCAGTTGCTGCACAAAGTGCGCACCAGGCGCTGGGCCAGCACCCCGTTGACCGAGGAGGTAATCAGGTAGCTCTCCACGCCCATGTCCTGCATACGGGTGATGGCACCGGCGGCGGTGTTGGTGTGCAAGGTCGACAGCACCAAGTGACCCGTCAGCGCCGACTGCACCGCAATCTGCGCCGTTTCTCCGTCCCGCATTTCACCGATCATGATGATGTCCGGATCCTGGCGCAGGATGGAGCGCAGCGCGTTGGCAAAGGTCAGGTTGATCTGGGCATGCACCTGGATCTGGTTGATCCCTTCGAGCTGGTACTCGACCGGGTCTTCCACGGTGATGATCTTGTTCTCCAACGCATCGATCTTGGACAGCGCCGCATACAAGGTGGTGGTCTTGCCCGAACCCGTGGGCCCGGTGACCAGCAAAATCCCGTGCGGACGGCCCAGCAGGTCGTTGAACTTGGACAGCGTATCTTTGGCAAAACCCATGGTTTCGAGCTGCAGCCGCACGCTGGCGCGGTCCAGCACCCGCATCACAATGCTCTCGCCATGCACGGTGGGCACGGTGGAGACCCGCAGATCCAGCTCACGGCCCTTGACGCGCGTCTTGATACGTCCGTCTTGCGGCAGGCGGCGCTCGGCAATGTCCAGATGCGCCATCAGCTTGACGCGCGAGCCCACGGCCGCCGACAGACGCGGCGGCACCAGTTCACCGGGGTGGATCACACCATCGACCCGGTAGCGCACATGCAGGCCGTCATCAAACGGCTCTAGGTGGATGTCAGAGGCGCGCAAGTCGGTGACCTTGCCGATGATGCTGTTGACCAGGCGAATCACCGGTGCTTCGCTGGCCAGGTCCTTCAGATGCTCGACAAAGTCGCCCACATCCGAGCCATCGCCAAACATGTCATCGCCGTCGTCTTCGTCGGCTTCTGGCTCGGGCTCCTGCAGCGCTTTTTCAATATCGGCCTGCAGTGCCAGGTGCGGGCGTATCTGCAGCCCGGTCGACATCTGCAGCGCCTTGATGACAAAGGGGTCCTGCGGCGAAGCCATGGCCACCTGCAGCACCCCATCTTGCAGCTGCAGGGGGAACACATGCTGCGAGTGCTGGAACTCGGGCATCAGGCCGGGCACACTGATCGCCTCGGTCGGGAAATCCGTGCCCAAGGTGAAAGGGATGTTCAGCTGGGTTGCCAGGGCCTGCATCAGGTCCGGCTCAGAGACCAGGCCCAGCTGCACCAGCACCTGGCCGATAAGGCTGCCCATCTCTTGCTGGGCCTGCAAAGCACGTTCCAGATCACGCGGCGACAGCTTGCCCGCCTGCACCAGCATCTCGCCCAGCAAGGGACGACGCCCAGACTCCAGGGTCAGGGCGGCATCGCTGAAATCGTCGGTGGTGCTGTTGCTCATGCGTCTATGGTCTCAAAAGCCTATGGCAGGCGTGGTACTCATCCCCTTAGCCTATAGGGCACCCAGTGTAGGGGCCAGGCATGGGAGACATTTGGTAGGAAAAGCAAACTCAGGCAAAAACATCGGCCTCGGCAAAGGCCTTGCCCTGCTGGTCTTTGGCCGAGAGTTGCGGCTCCAAATCGCCCAACTGCCAGTCAATCGACAATTGCGCATCATTCCAGACAATGCAGCGCTCGTGGGCCGGCGCATAGTAATCCGTTGTTTTGTAGAGGAACTCAGCCGTTTCGCTGAACACCACAAAACCATGGGCAAAGCCTGGCGGCACCCACAGCTGGCGCTGGTTGTCCTCGCTCAGCTCCACCGCCACCCATTGGCCAAACGTGGCCGAGCTTTTGCGGATATCGACTGCGACATCGAGTACGCGGCCCTGGACCACCCGCACCAGCTTGCCCTGGGCTTGCTCCAGCTGGTAGTGCAGACCGCGCAGCACACCTCGGCTGCTCTTGCTGTGGTTGTCCTGCACAAAGTCGTAGTGCTGGCCCACCGCCGCATCAAAGGCTTTCTGGTTGAAGCTCTCGTAGAAAAAGCCGCGCGTGTCGCCAAACACCTTGGGCTCGATGATCTTGACGTCGGGCAAGGCCGTAGCAATGGCTTGCATGCCTTTACTCCTTGGGCTCCTGCAGCAGGCGCTGCAGGTACTGGCCGTAGCCGTTCTTGGCCAAGGGCTTGGCCAGCGCCGCCAACTGCTCGTCACCGATATAGCCGCTGCGCCAGGCAATTTCTTCCGGGCAGGCAATCTTCAGGCCCTGGCGGCTTTCCAAGGTGGCGATGAACTGGCCCGCATCCAAGAGGCTGTCATGCGTGCCGGTATCCAGCCAGGCATAGCCCCGGCCCATGATCTCGACGCTCAGCTGCTCGCGCTCCAGGTAGAGGCGGTTCAGGTCCGTGATCTCCAGCTCGCCGCGCGGCGATGGCTTGAGGCCGCGCGCCAGCTCCACCACCTGGCTGTCGTAGAAATACAGGCCCGTCACTGCGTAATTGCTCTTGGGCTTGGCCGGTTTTTCTTCCAGCGTGAGCACCTTGCCCTGCTTGTCGAACTCCGCCACGCCATAACGCTCGGGGTCGGTGACATGGTAGGCAAACACGCTGGCGCCTGTATCGCGCTGCATGGCACTGCCCAGCAGCTTGTGGAAATCATGGCCGTAGAAGATGTTGTCGCCCAGCACCAAGGCGCTGGGCGCACCGTCCAGAAAGGACTCACCAATCAAAAACGCCTGCGCCAGGCCGTCCGGGCTGGGCTGCACCGCGTACTGCAGTTGGATACCCCACTGGCTGCCATCGCCCAGCAGCTGCTCAAAGCGTGGTGTGTCCTGGGGGGTGCTGATAATCAGAATCTCTTTGATCCCCGCCAGCATCAAGGTGGTGAGCGGGTAGTAGATCATCGGCTTGTCATACACCGGCAGCAGCTGCTTGCTGACTGCCAGGGTGGCCGGGTGCAGGCGGGTGCCGGAGCCGCCCGCCAAGATGATGCCTTTGCGTGCTTGCACTGTCATGGTTTACAGAATCTCCCGCAACATGCGCTGCACGCCGGTCTGCCAGTCGGGCAAATCCAGTGCAAAGCGCTGCTGCAATTTGTGGGTGTTTAAACGGGAATTGTGGGGGCGGCGAGCCGGTGTCGGGAACGCGGTGGTGTCGACCGCCTGCACCTCCTGCGCCGTCAGATGCAGTGCTGGGTTGATGGCGCGAGCCGTATCGAGCACAAAGCGGGCATAGCGGTTCCAGGTGGTTTCGCCAGCAGCCACCAGGTGGTAGATACCGCTCAAGTCTTCTGCCGATGCCATGGCCGTGCGAAGTGCATGGGCTGTCACATCGGCGATCAGGTCGGCGCCGGTAGGTGCCCCCCATTGGTCATCAATGACGGCCAGCTTGTCACGCTCCTGCGCCAGGCGCAGCATGGTCTTGGCAAAGTTGCCGCCACGCGCCGCATACACCCAGCTGGTGCGAAAAATCAAATGCTTGGCACCGCTGGCTGCAATCTGCTGCTCGCCTTCAAGCTTGGTCTGGCCATAGACCGACAGCGGGCCGGTGGCCTGGTCTTCCTGCCAGGGCTGGTTGCCACTGCCGTCGAACACATAGTCGGTGCTGTAGTGCAGCAGCCAGGCGCCCAGCGCTTTGGCCTCGCGGGCCAGCACGCCCACCGCCTCGGCATTGATGCTGCGGGCGGCATCGGGTTCGCTCTCGGCCTTGTCCACGGCAGTGTAGGCCGCTGCGTTGACGATCACATCTGGCGCTACGGCGCGTACCGTCTCGGCCAATGCCTGGGGGCGCAACAAGTCGCCGCACAGCGGCTCGCTGGCTCGGTCCAGCGCAATCACCTCGCCCAGCGGCAGCAAGCTGCGTTGCAGCTCCCACCCGACCTGGCCATTCTTGCCCAACAACAGTATTTTCATGGCATCGTCCTGGAAGGCGGGCGGCTACATGCTGTGCCAGGCCCGCAAAAATACCGCCATCAGGCGTACTGCTTGTTGACCCAGTCCTTGTAGTCACCCGACTGCACCTGGGCTACCCAGTCCTGGTGCTCCAGGTACCACTGCACGGTCTTGCGAATGCCGCTGTCAAAGGTCTCAGCCGGTTTCCAGCCCAATTCTTTTTCCAGCTTACGGGCATCGATCGCATAGCGGCGGTCATGGCCGGGGCGGTCCTTCACATAGCTGATCTGCTCCGCGTAGGACTGGCCATCCGCGCGCGGACGCTGGGCGTCCAGCAGGCTGCAGACATGCTTGACGATCTCGATATTGGGCATCTCGTTCCAGCCGCCCACGTTGTAGGTCTCGCCCAGGCGGCCAGCCTCCAGCACGCGGCGGATGGCACTGCAGTGGTCCTTGACGTAGAGCCAATCGCGGATCTGCATGCCATCGCCATACACCGGCAGGTTCTTGCCCGCCAGCGCGTTGACAATCATCAGCGGGATCAGCTTCTCGGGGAAGTGGTAGGGCCCGTAGTTGTTCGAGCAATTGGTCGTCACCACTGGCAGACCATAGGTGTGGAACCAGGCGCGTACCAGGTGGTCGCTGGCCGCCTTGCTTGCGCTGTAGGGGCTGTTGGGCTCGAAATTATGGGTCTCGGTGAAGGCCGGGTCGTCCTTTTCCAGGCTGCCATAGACCTCATCGGTAGACACATGCAGGAAGCGGAAGCCTTCCTTGCGCTCGCCGTCCAGGCCACCCCAATAGGCGCGTGCTGCCTCCAGCAGGCGCAGAGTACCGACCACATTCGTCTGGATAAAGTCCTCGGGGCCATGGATCGAGCGGTCCACATGGCTCTCAGCCGCAAAGTGCACGATGGCGCGCGGCTGGTGCGCGGCCAGCAGCTGGTCAAGCAGCGCACGGTCACCGATGTCGCCCTGCACAAAATGGTGGCGGCTGTCGCCCTGCAAGCTTGCGAGGTTGTGCAGATTGCCCGCGTAGGTCAGCTTGTCGAGATTGACCACCGGTTCATCGGAACCCGCCAGCCAGTCCAACACAAAATTCGAGCCGATAAAGCCGGCGCCTCCGGTGACGAGAATCATGGTCAGTACAGGTAGTTCAACAAATAACCGTCCATTATCGCATTGCCCTTCTGGCGCAGCCGCCGCCCGCTGGCAATGCAGGGCTATCTCTGTAACCGCATGTGGCGCCGGTTTGCGTCAGCCCTTGGCAGCAAAACGGCTGTGTGCAATATGCAGCAGCCCGTCAAAGATCAGGTTCTCGACCAGCTCGAAGGGGCGCGTCATGCTGGGCATCATCTTCCAGCCGGCGCCACCCGTCATTACACAGGCAGGCTCCTGACCGCAGTGGGCGATCACATGCTGCACCATGCGCTCGACCGCACCGGCAATCGCATAGGTACCGCCGCTGGTCAGTGCATCACTGGTATTGGTGGGGAAAGGCTGCACATCGCCGGTCGGCACATGCAGGCCTGCGGTGCCCGACTCCAGCGCCTTGAGCATGATGCCGTGGCCCGGCAGGATCAGCCCACCCAGAAATTTGCCATCGGCATCAATCGCCTCAACGGTAACCGCCGTGCCCACCATCACCACCACCACCGGGCGCTGGCGCCCCTGGGCCAACACATGGTGCCAGGCGCCCACCATCGCCACCCAGCGGTCCGTGCCCAGGCGGCTGGGGTGGTCATAGCCATTGGTCAGGCCCGCCTCGGCGTTGGAGGACACCACCCAGTTGGGTGCCAGGTCCCAGATATCCATCTGCGTCTGCACGCGCCGACGCACCACATCGCCGGCCACCACACAGCCGAGCATGTACTGCGGCTCAGGCAATTCGGCCCAGCTGCCCTCGGCCAGGCGCTCGATGTTGTCCAAAAACTCCACACCATGCGCCAGCACAGCGGCGCCCGGTTGCGGTGCGTCGTACATCGCCCACTTGAGGCGTGTGTTCCCTACGTCGATGGCCAGAAAATGCATGGGCGGCATTATCGGCCTTTTTGGCGCCCAAGCTTGTTGCACGTGCAACATCTGCCCCTGCATTGATCTGCCGGCCCGCACTGTGAATTTTTTTCAAGCGGCTCCGTCTGACGTCAAAGCGTTCCCAAACCCCTATATATTGGACAGTTCCTGTAACCAACCCTCTAGGAGTCACCATGGGACTGTTCAGTTTTATCAAGGAAGCCGGCGAAAAATTGTTTGGCGGCAAAGACGCTGCTGCCGCAACGGCACCGCAAGACCTGAACGCGGCTGCAGGTGCGGCCATCGAGAAATACATCGGCACCCAGAACCTGGGCGTGTCCGACGTGAAAGTGGCCTTCGATGCCGGCAAAGTCACCGTGACCGGTGTGGCCCCTACCCAGGCTGCGAAGGAAAAAGTCACGTTGTGCTGCGGCAATGTCTCCAGCGTCAGCGATGTGACCAACGAGATGACCGTGACCAACCCCGAGCCAGAAGCCAAGTACTACGATGTGGTCTCGGGTGACACGCTGTCGGGCATCTCCAAGAAGATGTACGGCGATGCCAACAAGTACATGACGATCTTTGAAGCCAACAAGCCCATGCTGAGCGACCCCAACAAGATCTACCCGGGCCAGAAGCTGCGCATCCCTGCGCTGTAATCCAGCCCATCCTCAAAGTAAAAATCCCGCATCCGGCTTTGGCCGGTGCGGGATTTTCTTCATGCCGCCTCGCGCGTCAGGCTGCCTGCGCCTGCTTGAAGCGCTCCACCAACTGCCGCAAGTCCTGCTCCGCCTTGTAAATGACGGCCAGGTACTCCTGGTTGTTGATGCCCCAGAGCGAGGAATCCATATCGGTGGTGTGTGCCACCAAAAACGGCAAGGTGGTAATCACCCGCATCTGGGCGCGGCCCTGCAGGTAGCTGTCGATGGTGTTGGTGTGCGGGTCGCGGATGGATGAATTCCACTCGGACAGTGCTTCGAGCGCCGGCTGGGCGTAGATGTTGTGCACCATGCTGGTCATGCGGTCCAGCACCACAAAGGTCTCACCGTCTTGCTCCATGACCTCCAGCACCTGGGTGCCAGGGTGGATCTTGGCGATCAGGCCGGCAAAGATGTCCCACTGGCCGTCGTGTGCGGCCAGCCAGCCATCGACGCGCGCGCGGCGCTGGGCATAGTCAGGCGGCATTTCGACATCGTCTTCCATGATCTCCAGTTGCGCCACTCCCGTCTGCAAGGCCTTGCGCGCCAAATACTGGTAGCTCATCGCGCAGCCTAACCAGCCGGGGCTGTAGCGCACGCCATCAAACACTGCCACCTCGGTCTGCAGGCCCGGCAAGGTTTGCTCGACAAAATGCGCGCGGCGGCGCACCGTCTCGGGCATGCTGAGCACCATGCAGCGGCCGGGCAGCGGTTGCGACACCGTCAGCGCCTCCCATTGCGCGGTATCAATGCGCCCCAGCGCATACAAGGCGCGTAACACCATGAATTCAAACTGCTGCCCGCTGCGGGCCAGCTCTTCTGTCAACCCCTGCTGTACCAGCGCAGGTGCCTGCGCTTGCTGCTGCAGCATCTCTTGCACCGCCAGCACCATGGCTTGGGCATCGCCCACCGGCGTCACCCGCAGCGCAGGGTTGTCCAGCAAGGCCGCATGCTGGTGGATGTCGGCACTGCTCTCGGTCACTACCGGTGTACCCAGACTCAGGCATTCATACACCCGCGTGGTCTCCAGCAAGGCGCCTTCGTAGTAGTGGATATTGACGACCACCCGCGCCTGGCGCACGGCCTGGCGCAGCGCGTCGCCAAACAGATTGCCCTCGATGCGCACCGAGAAATGGCGCTGCAAGGCCTGCAGCATCTCCTGGCGGCGCGGCGCGTTGACATCGCCGTAGAACAGCACATCGCAGCTCGGCTCCACTGCTGGCAAAGCAGGCTCGCCGCAATCCTGCAACAACTGCGAATAGGCCTCCACCCCACCAATCGGCACCAGGAAGGTGTGCGGATAGCGGATGCCCTTGGTCTCCAAGAAGGCCAGGTTGGCCGGCGCATAGTCCCAGGCGGACAGCGAGTTTTCCAAGATCGCCAGGTACTCGTCCGTGAACCAGCGCGGGCTCACGCTTTGCTCCATCTGGAAGACGATGCGCTTCTCACCGGGCGGCAGCTGCTTGAACATCTGCGGGCAGACCACGATATACATGTCCAGGCCAAAGCCCTCGGCCGGCACATCCTGCAGCAGGCTCACCTCAAAGCCCGCCTTGCGCAGCACCTGGGCCAGCGCATGGGCCACAAACTGCGTGTGTGCCGTCGCCAAAATGCCGTAGTGCCGGTTGCTGCCAGGCAGCAGGGCCACCGCTGGCATCGGCGCACCCCGGGCCTGGCGCATCTTGCGGCGCAGCGCATGGCGCACGCGGCGCAGGCCTGCGGGCTCATAGGGCGCCAGCTTTTGCTTGAGCCGGAAGACCACGCGCTTGCCTTTGCGCAGCAAATCGGTGATCTGCCACATGGGCGAGAGCTTGCGCGCCAGCGCCTGCATCTGCTGGGCCTGCTGCTCGATCTGCCACTGCTTTTGCGCGGCCTCCTGCTGCAGCGCCAAGAGTTTGATGTCCTGCTGCTGCTGGCGACTCTCCCACTGAGCAGACAGCCATTGGCTCTGGTTCTGTGCCTGTTCCAGCGCGTTCTGGTTTTGCAAGGCATGGGTCTGGGCGGCTTCCAGGTGGCCCTGCAATTGCTGCCGCTCCAGCTCCAGCGTGCGGATATCGCCATCGAGCTTTTCGATCCAACTGTGGCGTTGCTGGCCAGCCGCTTCCAAGGACTGTATCTGCTGCTGCTTGTCGCCCAGTGCATGCTGCAGCGCCATCAACTCGGCCTTGGCCTCCAGCCGCGCGCCCAGCGTGGCAAAGCCTCGGCAGGCCTCGCGTTGAAACGCGGCATCGCCGCGGTCACAGAGGCGGCGCAGCAACGCAGGCTGCTGCGCGCCCACCAGCAACACGCCCAGGCCATTGCTGTGCGGAAAGTGAATGCTGGAGTAGCGCCCCTGCAGCTCCGCCCAAAGCTGGTGCACGCCAAAGTCATCGCGGTGCACATTGCTGTCGTGGAAGAGCACGACGCCGCGCTCGCTCAGCTTGGGCAGCCAGGTCTCAAAATCATGGCGCACCGCCTCATAGGTGTGCAGGCCATCGATATGCAGCACATCAACGCTGCCATCAGCAAAGCTGGGCAGCGCCTCATCAAAGCGCATGCGCATCAGGGTCGAGAACTGGGTGTAGTGCGGGTCATGGGCTTGGCGCAGGCTGGCCAAAATCCCCTCGCCATAGGCACCCGCATGGGCATCGCCCTCCCAGGTGTCGATCGCGTAGGTGCGCGTCATCAGCCCCTGCTCGGCAATTGCCTGGCAAAAGGCCAGGTAGGAGATGCCGGAATAAGCCCCCAGCTCCACCAGGCTGCGCGGCTGCGCCACCGCCATCAGCCAGGCAGCAAACGGAATATGCCCCGCCCAGGGTGCGGGGTGGGTCAGATGGTAGGGCTCCATCAAGGCGGCGGGGAGCAGCCAGCCATCTTCTGCCCGCGCTTGCGCTGGAAGGTCGGTCATACGGTTCATGGGGAAGAGGTTTCCTGTTGCGCCTGGCCGGCCTGCAGCACAATGGCCCGCATCGGAATGCCAAGCAGTCCAGTGGCCATGTTGGTGGACTCGGACTTGAAGTGCAGCGCATCCTGGATCCAGTGCTGCTGCACATGGTCGTGCTGCGAGCCATCGGCCAGAGCCACGTCGATCGCGTAATTGCCCACCGGCATGCGGGGCATGTCAAAACTGAACTCAGCCTGCAAGACCTGCCCACTGGCGCAGACCACCGGCTGGCCGAGATAGCTCAAATAGCTGTTGTCACCAAACACGGCCTGGCCGGTGCGGTCCTTGACCACAAAGCCAACGATGGGAGACTGGAGCGCCTGGTGGCACTGCGCCTGGATGCGCAAGACCACCGGCTCGCCCCCCACCACCCAGTGCAGGGGGCGCTGCTGCGTATCCATCAGCCAAGCACCGGTAATGCGGGCGCCGCCCAGGCCAAACGATGGCGCATCGGGGTTGAAGCGAAATACTTCGATATCGTTGCGCAGCGGCTCGGCGCGGAAGAAATCACGCCGCTGGTCATGCCAGGGCAGACTGGCATCAAACACAGGCGCAGCTGGCGGCGCCGCAGCTGCCGGGCCACTGCCCTGCTCGGCCTCATAGCAAGCCTGCATGTAGCGGTCGCAGACCTCCTTGGTCGGGCCGATCTGCATCACCTGGCCCTTGTCGATCCAGACCACGCGATCGCACAGACTCTTGATGGCGGCAGTATCGTGGCTGACAAACAGCAAGGTGCCGCGCTCCATAAAGCTGCGCAAAAAGCGCATGCATTTCTGGGTAAACACCGCATCACCCACGGCCAGTGCCTCATCGACCACCAAAATATCGGCGTCCACATGGGCAATCACCGCAAAGGCCAGCCGCACATACATGCCGCTCGAATAGGTCTTGACCGGCTGGTCGATGAATTCGCCAATATCGGCAAAGGCGGCAATCGAGTCAAAGCGTTCGGCGATCTGCGCGTCGCTCAGCCCCAGCAGCGCCGCATTCATCGCCACATTGTCCCGGCCCGAGAACTCGGGGTTGAAGCCTGCACCCAGCTCCAGCAGCGCGGCGATGCGGCCATGCGTGGTCACCGCGCCGCAGCTGGGCGCCAAGGTGCCGCAGACCATCTGCAAGAAGGTCGATTTGCCCGAGCCATTGCGGCCGATGATGCCAATCGTCTCGCCCCTGGCTACCTGCAAATCCAGCCCGCGCAGGGCCCAAAACTCACGGTGGTAGGGCTTGGGCTCGCGCCCCAGCAGGCGCGAGAGGCGGGGCATCACAAACTGCTTCAAGCGGTCACCGGGCGCGTCATAGATATGAAAGCACTTGCCCAGGCCCTGCACGTCCAGTGCCACTGATTCAAAGGACATCGGCAAATCCCTTGCGCGTCTTCTGGAACCAGGCAAAGCCCAGCCAGGCCACCAGGCTGCAGGCCAGCATGCTGATGGCCCAACCGCTCCAATCAGGCATGCGGCCCCAGATCAGCACGGCGCGCGTCTGTTCAATGAAAAAAGTCAGCGGATTGAGCCACATGGCCGTTTGAAAATGGGCAGGCAGCGCATGCACTGGAAAAAAGATGGGTGAGATAAACATCAGCATGGTCGTCATCACGCCGGTGATCTGCTTGAGATCGCGGGCAAACACGCCGAGCGACGCAAAAAACCAGCCCACCCCCACGCTGAGCAACACCAAGGGCGCCCAGACCAGCGGCAGCAGCAAGGCTGTCAGCGGAATCTTGCCATTGAGCACCAAGAGCGCCACCAGCAGCACCGCCAGGCTGGCCAGCGCCTGGAACAGGGCCGAACACACGGCGACGATGACCAGAATCTCCAGCGGAAACACCACGCGCTTGACGTAGTTCACATTGGCCAGCACCAGGTGCGGCGCGCGGTTGAGCACATCGGAGAACAGGCCATAGACGATCAGGCCGGCAAACAGCACCAGCGCGAACTGGGTTTTGGACTCCGGCCCTTCGCCCCAGCGCGCCTTGAACACCACCGAGAACACAAAGGTATAAATAACCAACATGCAAAGCGGAATAAGCACGGCCCACAGCCAACCGCCAAGCGATCCCTTGAAGCGCTCACTCACTTCCCGGCGCGTCATCTTGACCACCAGCGGCCAGTGCGCACGCACGCTACCCACCAACGCGCGCGCAGAGGCAGCGCTGCCTACACCGACAGTCAATGTGAGACTCCATCCATCATGAGGCGGCCAAGTTTACAGGCTCGGCGCTATCCCGACTGCCTCGGAAGCGGCTCAGTTACAAGCGGCGACGATTACACCTGTCATTGAGACCAGGGCAAACCCTGAAGCCGCCAGCCACCGAGCTGGCCACGCTGCCCCTGGGCATTCGCATCGCCCTCAAAACCCTGGAGGATGTTGTAGGCCTCCAGCCCCAGCTGGCTGGCGCGCTGCGCCGCCGCCACCGAGCGCACGCCGCTGCGGCACAACAGCACGATCTTTTTACCCGGTGCTTTTTGGGCCAGTGCCTGCAACTGCGCATCAAAATCCGGGTTCATCGCCATGGCCGGCCATTGCTTCCAGGCAATCGCTACCGCCCCCGGTACCTGCCCTACCCAGGCGCGTTCGGCATCGGTGCGCACATCCACCAGTACGGCCTGCTGGGTCTGCACCCAATGCCAGGCCAGCGTTGCACCAATATCACCGGCATAGCCGTTGGCTGGCGCAATGGTTTGCTGTTCTGCGGTCAAGCTCATAGATACCTCTTCCAAAAAATAGCGGGCAGACCCAGCCCCGCTACGCTGCCCGGTCCCAGGGCGGGGCCGGCATGTCCTTGAGCTGCTGGCGCAGCGCGCGGTGGTCAGGCACCACCTCGGCCACGGTATCCCAAAAGCGGGGGCTGTGGTCCATCACCCGCAAATGGGCCAGCTCATGGGCCACCACATAGTCAATCACAGCCGGCGCATAGTGCATCAGCCGCCAGTTCAGCCGGATCGAGCCGTCGGACTTGGCACTGCCCCAGCGCGTCTCGGCACTCGACAGGCGCAAGCTGGTGTAGTGCACGCCCAGCAGTGGCGCAAAATGCGCCAGCCGCGCCAAAAAATGCTGGCGCGCGCTCTGGATGAACCAGGCCTGCACCAGATCACGGATCTGCGTGGGCCCCGCCAGCGGTGGCAATGCCAGATAGAGGCGAGAGGGCGCACCCGGCACCTCTTGCTCAACCCGCCATACCGCCCCCGACCTCGCCACGCGCTGCTCGCTGTCCACCACCAATTGCAGCGGCTGCCCCAGAAACGGCAAGCTCGCCCCATCTTCCCAGCGGATGCTGGCGCTCAGGCTATGGGCACGGTGGCGCTGCATCTCGGCAATCTTGCGCACAATCCAGTCTGCCTTCTCTTGCAGCGCCTCCTCAATGCTCGGCTGGGTTACCCAGCGCGGCGCACGCACCACCAGGCCATCTTCGCTGACGACAAAGCCAATGCTGCGGCGCTTGGCCCGCTGCAGCAAATACGCTACCTTCTGGCCTTGCAGCAGGATGCTGCGGTTGGCGCCAGGGTGCGACTGCAAGGCGTCGGGACTGGAGAGCGGCAATGCCTCAGGCGCTGCAGGCCTGGCGACAGGGACAGGCGGCGGTACCGGCACCGGCGCAGCTGCAGGTGGAGAAGCGGGAGCAGGTGCGGGTCCCAGCGCAGGTGCCGGCGGCTTCGCCTCGGCAGCGGGGGGCTCGCTGCGCTCCCACAGGTCCAGGGCCATCTGCACCAGGCGACGCACATCAACCATGGCTCAGCCCGGTACCCTTTCTGTGCAGCGCTGCACGCTCAGAGGCAAACACATCCGCCTTTCAGCATTACTTGCCAGCATCGCCACCCGAAGCGGTCGCTGCCTGGCCTGGCGCCTGCAGCGCAGGCTTGCCCACGTAGGCCTCGGGGTCGAGGCGGCGCATTTCGGACTCGATCCAGAATTCCACCTCGGCCATCAGCTCGTCGTGTTTGCGGCCCTGGCTGTCGATCGGCTTGCCCACCGACACATCGACAATGCCGGGCGTCTTGACGAAGGCCTTGCGCGGCCAGCATTTGGCCGATGTCACCGCGATCGGCACCACCTGGGCGCCGGTCATGATCGCCAGGCGCGTAGCACCCGTTTTGTATTCGCCGCTTTCGCCGCGTGGAATGCGCGTGCCTTCGGGAAACATAATCACCCAGGTGCCCTGGCCCAGCAGACGCTTGCCCTGCTCTACCACCTTGTGGAAGGCACGGCTGCCATCCTTGCGGTCAATATGGATCATGTCCAGGCTGCCGATGGACCAGCCAAAGAACGGAATCTTCAGCAACTCTTTTTTGAACACATAGGCCAGAGGCCTGGGCATGATCGCCGGCATTAGAAAGGTTTCGAACGTCGACTGGTGCTTGCACAGCAGCACCACACCTTTGTCGCTGCCCGGCTGACCGGCGACCGGCAGGTTCTCCATGCCCTGCATCCGCACACGGATGCCGCAAAACCAGCCGGCGCTGTCGGCCGACAGCTTGAGCCAGAGCCGCGCCACGGTATAACGCGCCCGGCTGCTGGCCCCAAAAACACGCAGCAGCAAAATGGTCAGGGTGTACGGGATCACCGTCAGGCTCATGAAGAGCGTGTGCAATATCGATCGGATCAGTGACATGGAAGCAATGGAAAAGGCAGGGGGAACGCAAAGGGTCGACCCCGTCGATCGGGCCAGCGCGCTAAGCAAAAAGCCGCCAACAACGGCCCTCAACGCGCCACTGTGTGGGGCGCCAAGGGACGGCTGCAGTGGCCTGAAGCCAGGCAGGAATGTATCCGGGCCCAGCTGAACGGCTCTAAATGATATCGGAAGCTGAAGCTCTCGTCCGCCGCACCCTCACCGACAACCCGGACCTGACCGCAACAAGCAGCATAAAATTGGTAAATTTCTCAATACCATCAAAGAATTGCGGTGGATAACTAAGCCGTTTGACGAGAAATTGTGGATAAACCTCGCTGCTGCCTGGTCTGGCTCTGCAGCGCACACGGCACCGTAGCAAGCACTTATGCACACAATGTGGAAAGCAGACTCCTTAGCACAATATGCAGCAGCTATCGGTCACATTGACAAATCGATCCACATAACTCAATGAAACATATAAATAAAAAAATTTTGTCAGGCAATCAGCTCGGTCGAACGACAATGTGTGGTAATTCTGCGCCAGGCCAGAGGCTCTATATTTCAACAAAGTTATCCACAGAAATACTGGCTGCATATTGATTTCTCTTGTGATTTGCCTTGTGTATAAGTTCTTTGCTTTGTCACAAGGCTGTGGCATACCCGATCCGCAATCAGGAGAAACACCGTACCGGAACGCCTTGCGGATCCAAACCGGGGCCTCAGGCACTCTGCGCCGCCGCCACGCGAGCATGCCAGTCGCTACACTCGGGGCTCCTGTATTGATTCCAGCTGCCCCTTGATTCTGCTGTCCATCGCCGTCCACACACCCGCCTACAGTGCCATCAGTGCGGCCAGTGAACTGCTGACCTACCACGCCCCCCACAACCTGCCTGCCGGCAGCCTGGTGCGGGTGCCTTTGGGCAAGCGAGAAGTGCTCGGGGTGGTCTGGGGGCCGGATCTATCGTTTGCGGGCGATACCGCCAAGATCAAACCGCTGAGCGCGGTGCTGGAGGCCATTGCCCCACTGCCGGAGAGTTGGCTGCGTTTAGTGCATTTTGCCGCCCGTTACTACCAGCGCAGCTTGGGTGAGATGGCCATTACCGCGCTTCCACCTGCGCTGCGCGATCTCACGGTGGAGCAACTGGCCCGGCGCCTCAAGCGCAAAAAAGCCGCCCCAGCCCCGGCCGTCGCAGCCGACCAAGCGCTGGCGCTGAGCCAAGAGCAAATGGAAGTTTGCGAACAAATAGATAAAAATGCCGGGCCTTTTCTGCTTTTTGGCAGCACCGGCAGCGGAAAGACCGAGGTCTATCTGCACCAGGCCGAGGCGCTTTTCCAGCGCGACCCCGATGCCCAGGTGCTGGTGATGGTGCCGGAGATCAACCTCACCCCCCAGCTCGAAGCCCGCTTTCAGGCCCGCTTTGCCGCCCGCCTGGGCGAAGGCGCTGTGGTCAGCATGCACAGCGGCATGACACCGCCCCAGCGCCTCAAAAGCTGGCTGGCCGCGCACACCGGCCAAGCCCGCATTGTGCTGGGCACCCGCATGGCGGTGTTTGCCTCGCTGCCGCATTTGCGGCTGCTGATTGTGGATGAGGAGCACGACGCCAGCTACAAGCAGCAAGAGGGAGCGCGCTACTCAGCGCGTGACCTGGCCATCTGGCGCGGCCATGACCTGCAGGCCCAGGTGATTCTGGGCTCGGCCACCCCCTCGCTGGAGAGCTGGTGGGCCAGCCGCCCGGCCCATGGCGAGGACGCCGGTGGCCGCTACCTGCGGCTGGCCATGCCCAGTCGCATCGGTGCCGGCCAAATGCCCCGGCTGCGCCTGGTGGACATGCGCCAGCAACCGCGCCAGGCAGTGTTTGCGCCGGCGCTGCTGCAGGCCATCACCGAAAGGGTGGAACGGGGCGAGCAGGCGCTGGTGCTGCTCAATCGGCGGGGCTTTGCACCCGTGCTGTTCTGCGGTGACTGCGGCTGGAAAAGCGACTGCCCGCATTGCAGCGCACACCAGGTCTTCCACAAGATAGACCGCAGCCTGCGCTGCCACCACTGCGGCTACAGCCAGCGGGTGCCGCTGGCCTGCCCCAGCTGCGGCAACCCCGATATCTTGCCGCTGGGCAAGGGGACCGAGCAACTCGAAGAGGCGCTCGAGCGCCTGCTGCGCAATGTGCAGCGCCCCGATGGCCAGCCAGCCCGTATCGCCCGCATCGATGCCGATACCACCAAGGCCAAGGGCACGTTGGAAGAGAAAATGGCGGATGTGCATGCAGGTGATGTGGATGTATTAGTGGGCACACAAATGGTGGCCAAGGGCCATGATTTCCGGCGCGTGACCCTGGTGGCGGCGGTGCAGCCCGATGACGCGCTGATGTCCAGTGATTTTCGTGCGCCCGAGCGGCTGTTCTCACTGCTGCTGCAGGCAGCAGGGCGCGCCGGGCGTGATGCCGCCTATGTGGCCGCCCAGGGCAGCGTGGTCGAGATGTGGCTGCAGACCCAGCAGCCCGAGCATGCCGTGTACCAGGCGCTGCGCCAGTGGGACTACAGCGGCTTCGCCGCCCAGCAGCTCAAGGAGCGGCGCGACGCAGCCATGCCGCCCTTTGCCCACCAGGCCATCATCCGTGCCGATGCCCGCTCTCAGCAAGAAGCCCAGGCCTTTTTGCGCGCCGCATCCGAGCTCGCGCACAGCCAGCAGCTGCTGCAGGGCAGTGAGGTCTTTGTCTACCCGCCGATTCCGTTGTCCATGCAGCGCGTGGCCAATGTGGAGCGCGCCCAGATGCTGATCGAAAGCCCGTCGCGCAAGGACTTGCAGCAGTTTCTGCGCGCCTGGCAGCCCTGCCTGCACTGGCTGCGTGCCCATGCGGAGCACAAAGGCCTGGTGCGCTGGCTCGTCGATGTAGACCCGCAAGCCATCTGAGCGGGCCGCTTAAACCAGCCAGGTGACCGCTGCTGAAAAGCTGACAAACGCCAGCGCCGTGCTGACCAAGATGATGTGGGCAATGCGGCCATTGTGGGCGCCGTAGCGCCCCGCCAGCAAGGTGACATTGCTGGCGCTCGGCAGGGCCGCAACCAGCGCCACGACCAAAAGCGCAAAGCGGTCCACCGGCAGGCCGGCGGCGATGGCGGTATGGCCCAGGCCCAGCACCAAGAGCGGATGCACAAAAAGCTTGACCAGCGCCAGCGGCACATAGCTGGCAGGCGCGGCGTATTCCTCCTCCACCATCTTGGAGCGGGCCAGTACGGCCCCCACGGCAAACAGCGCCACGGGCGTCGCGGCACTGGCCAGCAGGGCTGCGGTCTGGTCCAGCGCCTGCGGCAGCTTCCATTCCATGAACGAGGCCAACGCACCCAGCAAGATGGCCCAGGGCATGGGATTGGTGAGCACCCCTTTGAGCGCCTTGCGCAGCGCCGCACCGGCATTGCCTGCAGCCCCATCCATGCGCGACAGCGCCAGGCACAACGAGGTGGTGAACACCATATCCACCAGCATGGTCACAATGGCCGGGCCCGCCGCAGCATTGCCCAGCAGCGCCACCAAGAGCGGCAAGCCCATAAAACCGGTATTGGGAAAAGCGGTCACCAGTGCGCCAAAGGCGCTGTTGTTCCAGTCCCTGCCCCGCAGCCGCGCCGCCGTGACGCAGCCCGCCACCAGCAGGCACTGGCACAGCACATAGAGCAGCAGAATCGGCAGGTTCATCAGCTGCGCAAAGGGCAGCGAGGAGCCGGCCTTGAACAGCATGCAGGGCAGTGCGAAATACAGCACAAAGGCATTCACGCCCGCAATCGCAGGCAGCGGAAAAATGCCGCGCCGCGTGGCCACAAAGCCGCACAGAACCAGCGCAAAAAACGGAAAGGTGACTTGGAAGACAGACAGCACAGCTCGATTGTGCCCAGAATGCGCCAGCGCAGATGTAGCGCGAGGGACCGGCAGCGACGCGCCCGGCCCACAAAAGAAAAGACCGGCCAAGTGATGACCGGTCTTGCAAGGCCCTGTCTGCACCTTCGTGTCAGATCAGAGCCCTAAACAATCTAAATCACTTAGATCGTCACCAATTTTTCGACTTCAGCGCATTTGCGCCGGGCCAGCGCCAGGTTGCTGCGCTGCTTGTCCAGCACCAGATACAGGAACAGGCCTTCCTTTTGTGCCACCGGGCGGATGATGTGGTACTGCGAGCCCAGGGTGATCAGAATGTCGTCAATGGAGTCTTGCAAACCCAGCGACTTCATGGTCTTGAGCTTGGCCCGCACCACCTCGGTGTTGCCTGCGGCTGCCAGCTCCAGATCCAGACCCGAGCCGGCACTGCCCAGCAGCATGCCACTGCCGCTGTCCACCAGGGCGGCGCACATCGCGCCCTCGACTGTCAAAAGTTGCGTCAACGCTTCTTGAACCGATGCCATCAGACTCCCCCTTCACACACTGGCGGTTTATCGTGACCGCCGCATGCGGCCAGTGCAACGCATACGCGGCTTACCCACAGCATGGGGCCCGCCTGGGCCGGCCCGGCATGCTGTCAGACTTTGTTCATCTCGGCACCCACCTCGGCGGCCGCCCACAGCACACGGCCCAGGATCGCATTGGTATCGAGCACCATGCACAAGATGCAGGGGAATTCGGAGGTCACCGACTGGAACACCACCACGCCGCTCTCTGTCTCGAAGGTCAGGCGCTTGCAGCCGGTGTGGTTGATCTCGCGGCCTACCGCACGTGCCATGGCCATCAAGGAGCCGGCCATCGCTGACAGGCGGTTGAGCTGCAGCTCGCTGTTCGTGCGCAGCGAGGCAATTTCAAACCCATCCGGTGTACTGAGCAGGGCAACGCGCACCCCATCGACGGGACCAATAAGCTTCTCAAGCGCCTGCTGGCCTGCCTTGACGACCTGGGCAGGGATCAGAGGTTGTGATGCAGTCATGAATTCTCGCTTTGCAGAGACAGCATGGAAACAAGTACGCCCATCGCATCCAGCAGCTGCGCGCGCTCGCGCGGATCAGCTTCCAGAACAGGAACAACGCCATAGCCGGCAGAATACACGCCTTGGGCGAATGTTTCAATTTGTTCCGTCGTGGCCGGGCGTGCGCTCAGCACCAAGGTGACGGGCGAGGTCGGCAACTGCCGGATTTCTTCGAGGATATGAAGGGTTTCGCCCAGGCTGGTGGGCGCATTCATGTCAACCATGATGAACACACCCAGCGACACCGACAGCACCCATTGGCGCACAAAGCTGAAACGCTCCTGGCCTGGGCAGCCGCAGATCTGCACCACCTCACCGCCACCCAGATCGATCTCACCGAATTCGGTGCCGACCGTGGTGAGCTCCTTGCTGTGCGCGGCCAGGTCCAGATTGCGCACATCGGAGCTGGACATCAGGCTGCCGCACAGCGAACGCAGGGCCGTGGTTTTGCCGATGCCCATGGGCCCGCACAATGCAATGCGTGGCAGCTTGTGCGGCCCGCTCCCGTCAGATTCTAGATTCATGCCAGCTTACCTCCCCCTCGTATCCATCGGCCTAGACGGCCAAGCAAACCTTTGGAGTGTAGCGGTTCACGAGGATGCGAGGGGGAAGAAGCGGCAGGAATTGCTTGCTGGGCGACGCCGCGCAGCACACCACGGCGGCCCAGCTCGACCAGCAGGCCGCGCGCCATCACGGCATCAAGCCCACTGTGCAGGCACAGCTGGGCAATGGAGACAGGCTCGCGCGAGAGCAGGGCCAGCGCGCGGATGCAGGCGCCGGTATTGAAAGGTGCGCCCACCGACACCCAGGACTTGAGCTGGTAGCGGAACTCCTGGCGGGCCGAGGACGCAGGCTGGGCAGCCGCCTGCACCGATTCCTGGCGAATGACCTTGTTGCGTGCGTCCCAATCGAGCAAGAAAACCGCAGCACGGTCAAACATGTCGATCAGATCGCTCAAGGTGTAGTTCACATCCAGGCGCCCCACCCAGGATGCGCCGTCGAGCATGGCCGTCTTGACCTGGCCAATGCAGACCACGCAGGGCGCCTTGCCCAGCGAGGAGATGGCGTCCGCCATGCCCTGGTCCAGCACGATCAGCTGGGCACGGTCACGCGGCACTTCCTTCCAGGGAAGCACCGATTTGCGGGACGCCACGCCATACAGCTGCACAAAACGATGGCGGCTGCTGGGAGTCAGCAATTCTGCGGAGATTCCGGCGGTCTGCATGGCGATAATTTCAGACTTTTATTAACTAAATTAATAGCATCTACCACCGGGCAGCAGCAATGCTATCGGCATTCTAAAAGCTTGCTCGCCAGACGCAAGTATTTCCTCGAAGGTTTTACCAACTGCTCTACATTGATTGACAATTCCAAAGTAAATGTTGTTTTTTATGTAAGCAAATATGTAAAAACGAAAGCCTTGGATCGGCAGTTGGCTGCCGTTGCGGCTATTCTTCAGCGCTTTCCACATCGCTCTGCAAAGGTACTCCTGCCACCATGGCCGCTGGTCTCAATCTCGCCCAATTACAAGCCGTGCACTACACCCAGGGCCCTTGCCTGGTACTGGCCGGCGCCGGATCGGGCAAGACCCGGGTCATCACCCACAAGATTGCCCGCCTGATCGAGACCGGCATGGCGCCGCGCAAGATCGCCGCCATCACCTTCACCAACAAGGCGGCGGCCGAAATGCGCGAGCGCGCCAAGAGCCTCATCGGCCGCCAGGCCAAGGATGTGCTGGTCTGCACCTTCCACGCGCTGGGCGTCAAGATGGTGCGCGAAGACGGCCATGTGCTGGGTCTCAAGCCGCAGTTCAGCATCCTCGACAGTGATGACGTCGTCGGCATCATCAAGGATGCGGCCGGCGGCACCGCCGATGTGGCCACCGCCCGCCAATGGCAGTGGACCATCAGCAAGTGGAAGAACATGGGCCTCGATTACAAGGAAGCCCTGGCCCAGGCCGCCGATGACAACGAGCGCGCCATTGCCGTCATCATGCAGCGCTACGAAGAGCGGCTGACCGCCTACCAGAGCGTGGACTTTGACGACCTGATCGGCATGCCGCTGCGCCTGCTGCGCGACCACCCTGAGGTCCGCGCCAAATGGCAGGCCCATCTGGGCCATGTGCTGGTCGATGAATACCAGGACACCAATGCCACCCAGTACGAGCTGCTCAAGCTGCTGGTGGGCGAGCGCGGTCACCTCACCGCCGTGGGCGACGACGACCAGAGTATCTACGGCTGGCGCGGCGCCACCTTGGACAACCTCAAGAAGCTGCCGGTCGACTACCCCCAGCTCAAGGTCATCAAGCTGGAGCAAAACTACCGCTCCACCAGCGCCATCCTGCGCGCGGCCAACAATGTGATCCAGCCCAACCCCAAGCTGTTTCCGAAAACCCTGTTTTCCGAGCTGGGCGAAGGCGAGCCGGTGCGCATCGTCGATTGCGACTCGGAAGAGCACGAGGCCGAGCGCGCGGTTGCGCGCATCCTGGGCCTGCGCGCCGCCGCCAACCCGCCGCCGGACTGGAAGAATTTCGCCATCCTCTACCGGGCCAACCACCAAGCCAAGCCGTTCGAGAAAGCTTTGCGCAAGGCCAACGTGCCCTACAAGGTATCGGGCGGCACCAGCTTTTTTGACCGCGCCGAAATCCGCGACCTCTGTGCCTGGTTCCGGCTGTGGATCAACAACGATGACGACCCCGCCTTTTTGCGCGCCATTACCAACCCCAAGCGCGGCATCGGCCACACCACGCTGGGCCGCCTGGGCGAGTTCTCCAAGTCCCACCGCTGCAGCATGTTTGGCGCGCTGTTTAACGCCATGCTGGAAGACGCCATGCCCGCCAAAGGGCGCGAGAGCCTGCTGGAGTTTGGCCGCTATATCAACGACCTGGAATACCGCGCCCGGCAGACCCGGGGCGCCGAAGAGTCGCTGGCCTTCTTGCTCGACTGGCTCAAGGAAATTGGCTACGAGCAGCACCTGCATGACGCCGAAGACAGCGAGAAAGTCGCCGCCGCCCGCTGGACGAATGTGCTGGAGTTTTGCGACTGGATGGCCCAGCGCGCCGGCGGCAAGACCACCACCAGCGCCGACACCACGACGGTGAGCGAGGCCAAGAGCCTGCTCGAAGTCTCGCAGACCATCGCCCTGCTCTCCACCATCAGCGAGCGCGAAAAGGAGCAGGACATGGTGATCCTGTCCACCCTGCACGCCAGCAAGGGCCTGGAGTGGCCGCATGTGACGCTGATCGGTGTCAACGAGGGCTTGCTGCCCTTCAAGCTCGACGACGATGACGGCCGCCAACAAAAAGTCAGCGAAGACACCGCCCTGCGCCTGCAGGAAGAGCGCCGCCTGATGTATGTCGGCATCACGCGTGCGCAGCGCTCCTTGGCCGTGAGCTGGACCAAACGGCGCAAAAAAGGGCGGGAGCTGGTCGCAGCCCTGCCCAGCCGCTTTATTGCCGAAATGGGGCTGGACACCAGCACCGCCCGCGAAGACCCGCGTGAGAAGCTGCGCCAGCTGCGCGAGGAATTTGCGCGCAAAGCCCAAAGCGCTGCCGCCGCCAGCCCCGAATCCCCCTGAATATCCATGACCAAGACCCTGATCCTGACCGCTCTCTGCGCTGCACTGACCAGCGCCTGCACCACCCCGCCGGCAGCACGCCCAGCCTGCCCCACCGCCCTGCAAATGGAACAACCCGAGCTGCTGGGCCGCTGGCAAGCTGAGCTGCCCGGACTGCCCGGCCCCGTGATCCTGCAACTGGACAAGCACCCCGAATGGAACGGCACGGTCAAAGGCCAGATCCAGCGCCCGGGCGGCACGGCCATCGTGGTCGGTGATGTGGACAAGGGCAAGCTGACCATGGAAGAGTCGGCGGACGGCAAAAAAGTCTCGGGCACCTGGCTGGGCGACATCGTCGACGGCAGCTGTGGCCGCGAGATCCGGGGCGAATGGTTGGATGCGAACGACAACAGCCACGCCTTCGTCATGCGCAAGCCACCGAAAACGCCCTAATCGCCGCAATAATGGGCATCCGCGCAGCCGTCCCAGCCACGCGTCCTACCTCCCTCCTCGACCATGACAACAACGAAATTTCTGCGCTCGCCAGCCCCGCTGGCGGCGAGCCTGCTGATGGCCGGTCTGCCGCTGGGCAGCTTCGCGCAAACGCCCGCCGCTGCCAGCGGCTCGGCCGCCACATCCAATGTGTGGCAACAGTGCACGGCGCTCAGCGACGGCCCCGCCCGCCTGGCCTGTTTTGACCAATGGGCGCAGCAGCAGTCGCAGCAGCCCCTGGTCAGCCAACAGGCGCAGCCCGCAGCCACTACCCCGCCGGCATCGGCCAATGCCATGCAAGGCCTGACTCCACCGGCCAGCGCACTGGCCGCTGCCGATGCGCCCGCACCGATTGGCGGCTGCCGCGATGATGCCTACACGGAAATGTCCCGTTTTTGGGAGCTGGAAGCGGGCAGCGACTGCGGCACCTTCAGCTTCCGGGGCTACCGCCCCCTGTCGGTGTCCGTGGCAGTCGGCGACAAGGTCAACCGCCAGCCCACGTCGCTCAACCCCGTCAATTCGGCAACGACCGCAACGGATTACCAAAAGCAGGAGATGCGCATCCAGCTGTCGGTACGCACCAAGCTGGCGCAAAACCTGCTCACCGACCCCAACGGCAAGCTGCGTGATTCGCTGTGGATCGGCTACACCGGCCTGTCGTACTGGCAGGTGTTCAACTCGGACCTGTCGCGTCCCTTCCGCACGACCGACCACCAGCCCGAGATCTTCTACATCTACCCCACTACCGCCCAACTGCCCTTTGGCTGGCGCTGGCGCTACAGCGGCATTGGTCTGGAGCACCAGTCCAACGGCCAAAGCGATCCGCTCTCGCGCAGCTGGAACCGCAGCTACCTGATGACCGGCTTTGAGCTGGACAACCGCTGGCAACTGCAGGCCAAGATCTGGCACCGCATCAAGGAAAGCGCGGAAGACGACAACAACCCGAATATCCAGAACTACATCGGCCGCAGCGAGCTGAAACTGGGCTGGAACGTCAACCAGCGCAACTGGATGGGCGTGACGGCAAGGGGCTCGCTCAACGGCCATGGCAAGGGCTCTGGCCGTGTCGAATGGATGCACACCCTGGGTGAGGGCTGGATGGGCGGCAAGAGCAATCTGCGCCTGCATGCCCAGGTCTTCCACGGCTATGGCGACAGCCTGATCGACTACAACTACAAGCGGACTGTGTTCTCGCTGGGCTTCAGCCTGCTGGACTTCTAAACAGAAAACGTCTGCTCAGCAGACGTTTCCCCACAGGGTCACTAAGCAGACAGCCGCTGCAATCTTTGGCACAGATCCGATCGCGGATCTTCCAGCCCATGCAGCACCGAGAAATGGTCGCAACCGGGCAGCGCTGCCTGCTCGGCCGCATTGCCCGCCGCCTGCCAAGCGCTGTGCATCAGCAGCGACTGGCGTTCAAACTCACTTTGCTCCCGCCCGCCCCAGACCAGATGCATGGGGGTGGCACAGCGCCTTGCCGCAAACGCGGGCGAGTTGCGGGCAATCAGGCCCTCATCGAGCTGGATCATCGGCTGCAGATAGCTGTAGCGCAATGGCGCAATATCGTAGAGGCCGCTGATCAGCAACGCGCCGCGCAGCGGGTCATCGGGCAGGCCATAGTCGCGATCCCAGGGCGTTTGCAGGCACATCGCGCCCAACTGGCCACCGGCAGAATGCCCGCCCACCACCACCCGGTCCGGGTCACCGCCATAGGTATGGATATGGCGCAGCACCCAGGCCAGGCTGGCACGGCACTGGCGCACGATTTCATCGATGCTGACCTGCGGGCACAAGGCGTAGTTCACCACCACCGTGCAAAAGCCCAAAGCTTGCGGACCGAAGGCGAGGCAGCTGAACTCCTTGGAGGTATTGGCCCGCCAGTAGCCACCATGCAGAAAGACCAATACCGGCGCGGCAGCGCCGCCCGCTGCGGGGAAGATATCCAGCGTCTCGGCCCGGGTTGGGCCAAACGGCACATCGAGCACACAAGCAAGCTGCGCGCGTGCCTGGGCGCTGCGCTGGGCAAAATGCTGGCGCGCCGCTGCCGGATCGGCCACCGGCCGCAGCGGGTCGTAGGCCGCATCAATCTGCGCCTGCGATTCAAAATCACGGTACAGCTTGAATGGCAGGGGCGCAGCCATGGCCTGCTCAGCCGGCATCCGGTACCACGGCCGTGACCTCGATCTCCACCTTGGCGCGGTCCTCGATCAAGGCGACCACCTGCACCGCCGTCATCGCCGCGTTGAAGCTGCCAATCAGCTCGCGGTAGGCCTTGCCAATCTCTGCCTGCTGGGCCATATAGGCCTGCTTGTCGGTGATGTACCAGGTCATGCGCACGATGTGCTCGGGCTTGGCGCCCCCCTCTTCCAGCACCGCCACAATATTCTGCAGGGCCTGGCGCACCTGGCCGGCCAGTTCATCGGTGTGGAACACCCCATGCGCATCCCAGCCGATCATGCCGGCTACAAAAATCTGCCGGCCGCTGACCATGACGCCATTGGCATAGCCCTTGGGCCGGGGCCAACCTTGGGGAAGTAGTACTTGCATCTCACGATTCCTTCAAAAAAACAAGCCTTATGGAAAGCACTCACCCGCCATCCAGCGCGCAATGCGGGCCTGGATGGCAGCCGGTATGCAGATGGCCTCATGGCTGTCCAGGCTGGTGAACACCAGCACCTGGTGGGCCACAACCCGCACGTCGCCATCGTCGCCCACACAGCGCAGCGCCAGGTTCAGCGAGCGGCTGCCTAACCGCAGCACGGCCAGCTCCAGCTGCACCGCGTCGCCCATGCGGGCAATCGCCCGAAAATCGCAGGCCAGGTGCACGATCGGCAAACCTGTGCGTTCGGGGCCCAGCATCTGGGCATAGGGGTAGTGCAGCGCCTGGTTGAACCAGTCCTCCACCAGCGACTGGAACAGCAGCAGATACTGCGGATAAAAAACAATGCCGGCCGGGTCGCACTGCGCAAAACGGATGGCCGTGCTGCTGCGGAAAACAGTGCCGGTCTGCGGCCAGGTAAGCGCTGCCATGTCAGACCCCGATGTAGCGCTGCCAAAGCTCTGGCTGCGCCTCCAGCTGCGCCGAGCTGCCCTGCCACACCACCTGGCCGCGCTCGATCAAGGTGTGCTGGTCGGCCAGCACCATCAGCCGCTTGACGTATTTGTCGATCACCAAAATCGCCTGGCCCTGCGCACGCAAGGCCGCCAGGCACTGCCAGATTTCCTCGCGGATCAAAGGCGCCAAGCCCTCGGTCGCCTCGTCCAAAATCAAGAGATGCGGGTTGGTCATCAGCGCCCGGCCAATGGCGAGCATCTGCTGCTCACCGCCCGACAAGCGATTGCCAGGGTTGCGAGCCCGCTCGGCCAGGCGCGGAAACAGGTGGTAGACGCGCTCCAGCGACCAGGGATTTTCCGAGGCATTACGGTTCGCGGCAAAGGCCTGCAGGTTTTCCTGCACCGTCAGGTTGGCAAAGATCTGCCGGCCCTCAGGCACCACGGCCATGCCCATGCGGGCAATGCGATCGGCGGGCAGCTGCTCGATGCGCTCGCCCCGAAACCGCACACTACCGGCCGACGCAGGCGTCATGCCCAAGAGGCTGCGCACCGTCGTGGTCTTGCCCATGCCATTGCGGCCCAGCAAGGTGGCCACTTCGCCGGCAGCCATGCGCATCTGGATGCCAAACAGCACCTGGCTACTGCCGTAGCAGGTCTCCAAGGCGTCCACTTCCAACAAGATCGTCATCAGGCGGCCTCCTCGGCTTCATCACCCAGGTAGGCGCGCCGCACATCCGGGTTGTGTCGTATCTCATCGGGCGTGCCCGTGGCAATCACCTTGCCAAACACCAGGGTCGAGATGCGGTCGGCCAGCCGAAACACCGCGTCCATGTCGTGCTCGACCAGCAAGATCGTCGTGTCCTGGCGCAGTTGCAGCAGCAACTGCACCATGCGCTCGGATTCGTCAGGCCCCATGCCCGCCATGGGCTCATCGAGCAGCAACATGCGCGGCCGGGTGGCCAGCGCCAGCGCCACCTCCAGCTGACGCTGCTCGCCGTGCGCCAGCAGGCCCGCCGTCTGCTGCAGCTGGGCGGCCAGGCCTACGCGCTCAGCCACCTCGGCTGCCTGCGCATAACGTGCGCTTTCGTTGCGCGCTGGGCGCCAAAAGCGCCAGCTCGATCCATCGCGCGCCTGCACGCCCAGTGCAATGTTCTCCAGCACCGTCAATCGTTTGAAGATGCTGGTGATCTGGTAGGAGCGCACCAGCCCCGCCTGCACCCGCGCGGGCATGGGCATGCGCTCTATCGCCTCATCCGCAAACAGAATCTGGCCCTCGTCCGACGCCAGCGCACCGGATAGCTGGTGGATCAAGGTCGTCTTGCCCGCGCCGTTCGGCCCGATCAGGGCATGGATCTGGCCGGCCTGCACCGCAAAGCTGGCATGGTCGGTGGCAGTCAGGCCGCCAAAGCGCTTGACCAGATTCTTTACCTGCAACAACGGGGTAGCGGTGTTGGCCGTGCTCATCGCTTGCTCCACATGCCGCGCCGCAGGCTCAGCAAACCATTGGGTGCTACCAGCACCACGATCAGCAATACGGCGCCCAGGCCCAGCTGCCAGTGCACCGTATAAGCGGCCAGCACTTCTTCCAGCAACAAAAACACCGCCGCACCCAAGAGGCCCCCATACAGATGGCCAACCCCGCCGAGGATGACCATGATCAGCAAGATGCCCGACTGGGTCCACTGCAGCATGCCCGGGCCGACAAAGCTGCTCTGGTTGGCCAGCAGCGCGCCCGCCAGGCCTGCAAAAGCACCCGCCAGCGAAAAGGCCACCAGCTTGTAGCGGTAGACCGGAAAGCCAATGGCCTGCATGCGGGTCTCGTTCTCTTTGATGGCCTGCAGCACATGGCCAAAGCGGGCATTGAGCACCCGCGCCATCAGCAGCAGGCTGACCGTGACCAGTGCCAACACCACGTAGTAGAAAGTGGCATCCTGCGCCAGATCCAGGCCCAGCCCAATATCAGAGCGGCCGGGCAGCGACAGGCCGTCATCGCCACCCAGCGCCTTGAACGACATGATCAGGTAGTACAGCATCTGCGCAAACGCCAAGGTGATCATGATGAAGTACACGCCCTGGGTGCGCAGGCTGATGGCACCCACCAGCAGCGAAAAGGCAGCGCCCATCAGCATGGCCAATGGCCAAGCCAGCCAGGCCGAGCTGATGCCCTGCTGCATCAGCAGGCCTACGGTGTAGGCGCCCAGGCCGACAAAGGCCGCATGGCCAAAGCTCACCATGCCGCCAAAGCCGAGGATGAAGTTGAGGCTGGCAGCGGCCAGGCCAAACACCAGCACGCGGCTGGCCACGCCAATGTAGAAGTCCTCGCCGGTTGCCTGGGCGATCAGCGGAAAGGCGATCAGCAGCGCCAACAACGGCAATATGAAGCGCGGCTGCAAGCGGTGGTCGAAGACGCTGGGCTGCATGGCTGGCATGGCCTGGGCCGCAGCGGGCTGGGGGGCGGTGGTGTCAGTCATGGGCGGGGAAAAGACCTTGGGGTTTGTAGAACAGCACGGCAGCCATCAGCACATAGATCAGGATCGAGGCCACGGCCGGGCCGGCGTTGGCCGCCACCTCGGGGCCCATGGCCTTGTCAAACAACAAGGGCACCAAGGTGCGGCCAGCGGTATCGACCAGGCCCACCAGCAAGGCGCCCAGCAGCGCGCCGCGGATCGAGCCAATGCCACCAATCACGATCACCACAAAAGCGAGGATCAGAATGCTCTCGCCCATACCCACCTGCACGGCCAACAGCGGCCCCAGCATGCCGCCAGCCACGGCGCACAACGCAGCGCCCAGCGCAAACACCAGGGTGAACAGCCGGCGCACGTTGGCGCCCATGGCGGTTGCCATCTCGCGGTTCGCCGCGCCCGCGCGCACCTGCATGCCAAAGCGCGTGCGGGTCACCAAGAGCCACAGCAGCAAGGCCACGGCCAGGCCCACGCCGATGATCAACAGCCGGTAGGCCGGGTAGGAAAAACCATCCATCAACAGGACCGGCCCGGCCAGCGCCTCGGGCGGGTTCAGCATCAGCGGCTGCGCGCCCCAGATGATGCGCACGATCTCATTGCTCATCAGCAAGATGGCAAAGGTGCCCATCACCTGCGAGAGGTGGTCGCGGTGGTAGAGGCGGCGCAGGATGGTGTATTCCAGCAGCACGCCCACCACCACGGTGGCCAGCACCCCCAGGCCCAAGCCCAGCCAGAACGATCCGCTCGCCTGGCTGAAAGTCGCCACCAGGTAGGCGCCGATCATGTAGAGCGAGCCATGGGCCAGGTTGATCATGTCCATGATGCCGAACACCAGCGTGAGGCCGGCGGCCAGCAGGAACAGCATCAGGCCGAACTGCAGGCCATTGAGCGTCTGCTCAAGAATCAGGATGGTGTTCATCGATCAGGACGGCATCTTGCAGTCTTTGACGTAGGCATCCTGGTGGTTCTTGAACACCGTGCCCACCGTGCGGTTGGTCAGCTTGCCTTGCGCATCCTTGCTCACCACGCGCAGGTAGTAGTCCTGCACCGGGAAATGGTTGCTGTTGAACTTGAAGCTGCCGCGCACCGAATCGAACTTGGCCGCCTCAATGGCCTTGCGCAAGGCCGCCTTGTCATCGAGCTTGCCCTTGACATCGCGCACCGCCGCATCCATCAGGCGCGCAGCGTCATAGCCGTGCGATGCGTACAGCGAAGGGTTGCGGCCAAACTCTTTCTGGAAGTCGGCGACGAATTTCTTGTTCGCGGCATTGTCCAAGTCATGCGCCCATTGCGAGGTGTTGAAGGTGCCCAGCATCGAGTCGCCCACCGCGCGGATCACGTCCTCATCGGCCGAGAAGCCCGGGGCGTACAAGGTGATGTCCTTGGGCAGGCCGGCACCGACAAACTGCTTGATGAAGTTCACGCCCAGCCCGCCGGGCAGGAAGATATAGACGCCATCAACCTGGGCCGCGCGCATCTTGGAGATCTCGGCGCCATAGTCCAGTTGGCTCAGCGAGGTATAGGTCTCCATGCCGATCTCGCCTTTGTAGAAGCGCTTGAAGCCGGCGATCGAGTCCTTGCCTGCCGGGTAGTTGGGCGCAATCAGCGCCACCCGCTTGAAGCCCTTGTCCTGCATGGTCTGGCCAGCCGCCTCATGCAGCGCATCGTTTTGCTGCGAGACATTGAAGAAATACGGGTTGCACTGGGCCCCTGCATACTGCGAGGGGCCGGCATTGGGGCTGATGAAGAAGGTCTTGTTCTGGAACGCCGCCGGGCCCACGGCCAGCATCACGTTGGAGAACACGGTGCCGGTCATGAAATCCACCTTGTCGCGCTTGAGCAGGCGCTCGGCGGTCTGCTTGGCCACCTCGGGGTTTTGCTGGTCATCAACCACCACCACCTCGGCGGGCAGGTTGCCGATCTTGCCGTTCATGTGCTTGACGGCCAGCTGGAAACCGTCGCGGATATCGGTACCCAGACCGGCACCGGGGCCGGACAAGGTGCTGAGCAGCCCCACCTTGACCTGGTCGGCGGCACTGGCGCTGCTGGCGCAGAGCAGCGCGATGGACAGACTCACAAGACTGCGATGCAAGAGATGAGGCTTCATGCTGGTTCCCTGGTTGAAGTACGTAAAAATTCGCCGAGCCGCTACTATGCCGGGCTGTGCAGCCGAAACCGTTGTAGTTTTCCCGTAGCCGTGCGCGGCAGCTGCGCGACAAAGTCCACGGCGCGCGGGTACTTGTAGGGCGCCACCGTGCTTTTGACGAAATCCTGCAAGGTCTTGACCATCGCCGGGTCGGCTGCAAAGCCTGGGCGCAGCACCACAAAGGCCTTGACGATCTGGCCGCGCTCGCTGTCGGGCAGCCCGATCACCGCGCATTCAGCCACCGCCGCATGGGCCAGCAAGGCGTCTTCGACTTCGGGCGCGGCGATGTTGTAGCCCGAGGAGATGATCATGTCATCGGTACGGGCCTGGTAGACGAAGTAGCCGTCCGCATCCATCACATAGGCGTCACCGGTCAGGTTCCAGCCCGCATGCACATACTGGGTCTGGCGGCTGTCGTTCAGGTAGCGGCAGCCGGTGGGGCCCTGCACCGCCAGCTTGCCCACCGTGCCGGCCGGCACTTCCTGGCCCTGCTCATCCACCACCTTGGCGCGGTAGCCGGGCACGGCGCGGCCGGTGGCACCGGGCCGGGCTTCGTCCTCGCGGTGCGAGATAAAGATGTGCAGCATCTCGGTCGAGCCGATGCCGTCGATGATCTCGATGCCGGTGGCGGCTTTCCACAGCGCACGGGTCGAGGCATTCAAGGCCTCGCCGGCCGACACGCATTTGCGCAGCCGGGTCTGGCGCAGCCGCTCGCCTTGCTGGGCCATCACCCGGTATGAGGTCGGCGCGGTGAACACCACGGTCGCGCCAAACTGCTCGATACCATCGACCAGCTGCACCGGCCCAGCCTTCTCCAGCAGCGCCATCGAGGCGCCAATCGCCATCGGGAACAGCACCTGCCCGCCCAGGCCAAAGGTAAAGGCCAGCGGCGGACTGCCGATGAAGACATCATCGGGCGCAGCCCGCAGCACATGGCGCGGCCAGCAGGCGCAAACCGCCATGACATCGCGGTGAAAGTGCATCGTGGCCTTGGGCACCCCCGTGGTACCCGAGGTAAAGCCCAGCAAACAAGTGTCGGTCGCGGCGGTCTGCACGGTGCCGAAATGCGGCGAGGCCTGGGCCATCAGCGGCTCCAGCGCTTGCGCAGCCGGCAGGCCAGCTCCGTTGAAGTAGCGCACCGCCTGCAAGCGCGGGTGGGCCGCCTGTGCCGCCTGCACCTCCGCCAGCAAGGCCGCATCGCAGAGCGCATGGCTGACCTGGGCAATCTCGATGATGGTGCCCAGCTCCTTGGCGCGCAGCAGCGGCATGGCAGCGACCGCAATGCCGCCGGCCTTGACGACGGCAAACCAGCTGGCCACCATCATCGGGTTGTTGGGGGCACACAGCAGCACGCGGTTGCCGGGTACCAGGCCCATCTGGGCGGTCAATACGTTGGCAATGCGGTTGGCCTGGGCCTGCAAGTCGGCATAGGTCCAGCGCACTCCCTGGGCTTGCAGGCAGAGGCGCTCACCCCGGCCTTCAGCCACATGGCGGTCCAGCAGCTCGGCGGCGCAGTTGAGGCGCTCGGGGAACTGCAGCTCGGGCAGGTCAAACCGGTACTCGGGCTGCAACTCGGGCGGCGGCAAATGCGTGGCCGCAAAGCGGTCGATATGCGCGGTATAGGGCGTGGCAGACATCTCGCAAACTCCAGGCTGAAAGCAGAAACCGGGACCGGAATCCAGGTGCTCGGCAGAGGTCAAGGCGCAGCGGGCGCCACTTGTTTGAGCAGCTCGCGGGCGATGATGAGCTGTTGCACCTCGGTCGCCCCTTCGTAAATGCGCAAGGCACGGATCTCGCGGTACAGGCGCTCGACCGGCTGGTCGCTGACAACACCCAGCCCACCCCACATCTGCAGCGCTGCATCAATCACCTGCTGGGCGTTCTCGGTGGCAGTCATCTTGGCCATCGCCGCCTCGCTGGTCACGCTCTGGCCCTGGTCGCGCTGCCAGGCGGCGCGGTAGGTCAGCAGCGCTGCGCTGTCGATCTGCGTGGCCATCTGGGCCAGCTTGGCCTGGGTGAGCTGAAAATCAGCCAGCACGCCCTGGAACATGCGGCGGCTGGTGGCGCGCTGCAAGGCCTCGTCCATCGCGCGGCGGGCAAAGCCCAGCGCGGCCGCCGCCACCGAGGTGCGGAACACATCGAGCGTGCGCATCGCCAGCTTGAAGCCCTCGGCCGCCGCGCCAATGCGCTGGCTCACCGGCACGCGGCAGCCGTTGAAGCGCAGCCGCGCCAGCGGGTGCGGCGCGATCACATCGATGCGCTCGGCAATCTCCAGGCCGGGCGTATCCGCATCCACGATCAGCGCCGAGATACCGCGCGCCCCTGGTGCTTCGCCGGTGCGCACAAACACCACATAAAAATCAGCAATGCCGCCGTTCGAGATCCAGGTTTTTTCGCCGTCGATGACATAGTGGTCACCGTCCAAACGGGCTGCACAGGCCATGGCCGCGACGTCCGATCCGGCGTCAGGCTCGGACAAGGCAAAGGCTGCAATGGCCTCACCCCGTGCCACCCGGCCCAGGTAGCGCTCTTTTTGCGCCTCGCTGCCCGCCAGGCTGATCGCACCCGAGCCCAGTCCCTGCATCGCAAACGCAAAATCGGCCAGGCCGTTGTGGCGTGCCAGGGTTTCGCGGATCAGGCAGATGGCGCGGGTGTCAATCTGCGCACCCTCGCCGCCATAGGCCTCGCCGGCCACTGCATGGCGCAGCCAGCCCCCGTCGCCCAGCGCCTTGACCAACCTGCGGCAATCGCCGTCGGTGTCACCGCTGTGCACATGGGCCACATGCTCGGCGGCCCAGGCATCCAGCGTCTGCGCCAGCGCAGCATGTCGCGGCTCAAAAAACGGCCATTGCAGGTAACGGGTGTCAGCCATATCAGTTTCCTTGGAATTGCGGCTTTTGCTTGGCCACAAAGGCCTCGTAGGCACGCTTGAAGTCTTCGGTCAGCATGCAGATGGCCTGCGCCTGCGCCTCGGCCTCAATGGCCTGGTCGATGGTCATCGCCCATTCCTGGTGCAGCATGGTCTTGGTGATGCCATTGGCAAAGCTGGGGCCGGCGGCCAGGTCGGCGGCCATTTTCTGCGCCTGCTCCAGCAGTGCTTCGGGCTCGGCCAGGCGGTTGAAAAAACCCCAACGCTCGCCCTCGTCGCCTCCCAGGCTGCGGCCGGTATAGAGCAGCTCACTGGCGCGCCCCTGGCCGATGATGCGTGGCAGAAAGGCGCAGGCGCCCATGTCGCAGCCGGCCAGGCCCACGCGGTTGAACAGGAACGCCGTCTTGCTGCGGGCGGTACCCAGGCGCATGTCCGAGGCCATGGCCATGATGGCGCCCGCGCCCGCACAGATGCCATCGACTGCGGCAATGATGGGCTGCGGGCAGGCGCGCATGGCCTTGATCAGCTCGCCCGTCATGCGGGTGAACATCAGCAACTCAGGCGCCTTCAGCGCCACCAGCGGGCCGATGATTTCATGCACATCGCCACCAGAGCAGAAGTTGCCACCCGCGCCCACCAGCACCACGGCCTTCACATCCTGCGCCCATTTCAGGCGGTGGAACAGGTCGCGCAGCTCGGCATAAGATTCAAAAGTCAGCGGGTTCTTGCGCTCGGGCCGGTTCAAGGTGATCGTCGCCACCCCGGCGCTGACCTGCCACAGAAAATGCTGGGCCTGGTAGCCCGCCAGTTGCTGGTGGTTGCCCGCCACCAAGGCGGGGTCGATTCGGTATTCGCTCATGGCTGTCTCCAGAGATTCGGGGTTCACATCACTTCGCCGCCAGCCACAGCAATGGCCTGGCCGGTCATTGCACCAGCGCCTTTGCCGCACAGCCAGACGACCGCATCGGCCACCTCTTGGGGCTGCACCAGGCGGCCCTGGGGGTTGCCCCTGACAAATTCGGCCATAGCCTGCTCGGGGCTGCGGCCGGTCTTGGCCACCACCCGCTCGATGCTGGTCTTGACCAGGTCGGTTTCGGTATAGCCCGGGCACACGGCATTCACGGTAATACCCCGGCTTGCCACTTCCAGCGCCAGCGCCCGGGTCAAGCCCAGCACGCCATGCTTGGCCGCCACATAGGCCGACACATAGGCATAGCCGACCAGGCCTGCGGTGCTGGCTACGTTGACAATGCGGCCATAGCCCGCCGCCTGCATGGCCGGCAGCACCTGCTGCATGCACAGCATGGTGCCCGTCAGGTTCACGGCCAGCATCTGCGACCACAGCTGGGCATCGGTTTTCATGAAAGGCGCGCTCTGCGCCTGGCCAGCGTTGTTGACCAGGATCTGGATAGCACCAAAGGCGGCCACGGCCTGCGCAAACGCGGCCGCCACCTCGGCCTCCTGCGCCACATCGGCCAGCACCTGCTGGCACTGGCCCGGGAACGCATCCACCAGTTTTTGCAAAGGCTCGGGCCGACGGCCCAGCACCGTCACCCGCGCGCCCTGCGCCAGCAGCTGGCGGGCTATCGCCTCGCCAATGCCCTGGCCGGCGCCGGTTACCAGCGCATGCTGGCCTTCAAAGGGTTGGCTTGGCATCTGTAGCGCTCCTCAATGGCCAGCGGCCGCTTGCTGAGCCTTTTCGCGCTCGAACAGGCTCTCCATCTGGCGCTTGCCGGCAAAGTAGGGTTGGGGCCAGGCGATGGCGGTGTAGCCAATCTTGGCCGCCTCGGTCAAGGTCCAGGCCGGGTTGGCCAGGTGCGGGCGGGCGACCGCGCACAAGTCGGCACGGCCCGCGGCAATGATGGAGTTGGCATGGTCGGCCTCGCTGATCGCACCAACAGCCATCGTTGCAATGCCGGCCTCCTGGCGGATGCGGTCGGCAAAGGGGGTCTGGAACATGCGGCCGTAGACCGGCTTTTCCTGCTTGCTGACCTGGCCGGACGAGCAGTCGATCAGGTCCGCGCCAGCAGCCTTGAATGCCTTGGCAATCTCTACGGCGTCATCGGGCGTGATGCCGCCGGGCACCCAGTCATGGGCGGAGATGCGCACCGACATCGGCCGGTCCTGCGGCCAGACGGCGCGCACGGCCCGGAACACCTCCAGCGGGTAGCGCAGCCGGTTTTCCAGGCTGCCGCCATAGGCGTCGTCGCGCTGGTTGGTCAACGGCGAGATAAAGCTGGACAGCAAATAGCCATGGGCGCAGTGCAGCTCCAGCCAATCGGCGCCCACCTCAGCGGCCATTTGGGCAGCCTGCACAAACTGCTGCTTGACCTCGTCCATCTGGGCCAGGCTCATGGCCTGCGAGACTTGGCTGACGCCTTCCAGGTACTGCTGGGGCGAGGCCGAGATGATGGGCCAGTTGCCCTCGGTCAGCGGCAGGTCCGTGCCCTCCCAGGCCAGGCGGGTGGAGGCTTTCGCTCCGGCATGGCCGATCTGCATCGCGAACTTGGCATCGCTGTGGTGGTGGATCCAGTCGCTGATGCGCTGCCAAGCCTGCTTTTGCGCCTCGGTATAGGTGCCGGGGCAGCCGGGGGTGATGCGGCCTTCCGGACTGACGCAGGCCATCTCGGCAAACACCAGACCGGCACCACCCATCGCACGCGCACCCAGGTGCACCAGGTGGTAGTCGCCCGGCACGCCATCAACGGCGGAGTACTGCGCCATCGGCGAGACGACGATACGGTTCTTCAAAGTCAGGCCGCGCAAGGTGTACGGCAGGAACATCGGTGGCGGCGCCTTGCTCTCGACCTGCACACCGTTTTGCGCAGCCAGCCAGGCCTCGTAGCCGCCCAGCCAGGCGGCATCGCGCAGGCGCAAGTTCTCGTGGCTGATGCGCTGGCTGCGCGTCAGCATCGAGTACATGAACTGCTCGGGTTCGAGCTGGTCGCAGTAGCGCTTGCCGCAGACCTCGAACCACTCCATCGCGTTCCAGGCGGCATTCTGGATGCGCAAGGTCTCCACCCGGCGCAGGGCTTGGTAGGCCTCCAGCACCGCAGGGATCTGCGCCTTGTCGTCGCCCAGCTGCTGGAACTGGCGCGCCAGCTCGATGGCATCCTCAATGGCCAGCTTGGTGCCTGAGCCAATCGCAAAATGCGCCGTGTGCACGGCGTCACCCATCAGAACCACATGGCTGCCCTTGGCGTTTTGCAGCCACCACTGGTCGCAAACCACGCGCTGAAAATTGATCCAGGCCGAGCCGCGCAGGTGGCGGGCATTGGTCATCAGCCGCGCGCCTTGTAGGTTGTCCGCAAACAGCTTCTCGCAGAAGGCAATCGACTGCGCCTGGTCGGCCGTGTCCAGCCCGCAGGCCTTCCAGGTTTCCTCGGTGGTCTCGACGATGAAGGTCGAGGTCTTGTCGTCAAACTGGTAGATATGGGCCTGGAACCAGCCGTGCTCGGTGCGCACAAAATCAAAGGTGAAGGCCTCGTAGACCTTGTTGGCACCCAGCCAGATAAAGCGGTTGGGGCGGGTGACGATATCGGGCTTGAAGACCTCGGCGTACTTGCTGCGGATGCGCGAGTTCACGCCATCGCAGGCAATGACGAGATCGGCATCGGCATAGTCCTCGTCGGACTGCACATCGGTCTCGAACACCAGCTGGACGCCCAGCTGCTCGCAGCGCGCCTGCAGGATGTTGAGCAGGTGCTTTCGGCCGATGCCGACAAAGCCATGGCCGCCCGAGCGGATCTTGCGACCCTTGAACAGCAGCTCGATATCGTCCCAGTGGTTGAAAGCCTCTTCGATCTGCGCGGCCGTCGCCGGGTCCCAGTCGCGCATGTTGTCCATCGTGGCGTCAGAGAACACCACGCCCCAGCCAAAGGTGTCATAGGGCTTGTTGCGCTCCACCACGGTCACGTCATGCGCGGGGTCCATCTGCTTCATCAGCAGCGCGAAATACAAGCCAGCGGGGCCACCGCCGATGCAGACAATTTTCATGGCCAGGGTCGTCCTGAAAAATACTTTATACCTAAATTATTGATGCATAAATAATTCACTAAAATACGCACATACCCTATCACCGGAGCCTGCCGTGCTGCTGCACCATGGCCCCCATGGCTGACATGCAACCCCTCTGCAATCCCCTCCCCGATACTGGTGCAGGCATCGCTGGCCGCGAGGCTGGACTGGCGCACGACGAGCACCAAGCCGTGCGCCTGTGGCTGCGGCTGATGACCTGCAGCACCCAGATCGAGCAGGTGATTCGCAGCAAACTGCGCACCCAGTTCGCCACCACCTTGCCGCGCTTTGACTACCTGGCCCAGCTCAGCCGCTTCCCCAAGGGCTTGCGCATGAAGACGCTGTCCGAGTACCTGATGGTCACCGGCGGCAATATCACCGGGCTGACGGACCAGTTGGTGGCAGAAGGCTGGGTGGAGCGGGTGGCCGATGACGAGGACCGGCGATCGATGACGGTGCGGCTGACGCGCAGTGGCAAAAAACAGTTCAGCACCATGGCCAAGGCGCATGAACAATGGTTGGAACAACTGCTGGCGCCCCTGGGCGCGGATGCCGCGCGTGAGCTGTATGACCAGCTGGGCGTGCTGCGGCAGATTGTGGGCCAGCGGGTGGAGCCGGCTGTGGGCTAAATCCAGCCTTAAAAAGAAAGTGGCCTGCCGACCTCCCTGGTCGAACAGGCCCTCATCAGACTTTTAGTGGGCCTTTAACGGGTTTTACATCGCGGTATCGCCCTGGCTGATATCGCCATCGATCTCATCGGCTTCCAGCACCTCGGGCATCTTGACGATGGTGGTGGGCACCCGGCTGTGGCGGGCCACTTCGCGTGAGACCGAGCCAATCAGGATGCTGCCCAGCATGCTCTCACCGGTGGCGCCCAGCACGATCAGTCCGCAAGCCTTCTCTTCGGCAATATCCAGCAAGGTGGCGTAAATGTCACCCAGGCGGATCTCCACCTCGTGCGAAATACCGGCCGCTTGCAGCAAGGCCAGCGCGGGGGCCACTAGGTCCATACCGGCCTCGACGCTGGCATTGGCGATCAGCTCCGAATCCTGCGTGGCCAGCTCCAGAAAGCTGGCCTCCTTTTGCACATGGGCGACCACCACATGGGCGCGCAAACCCTGTTGCACCAGTTGCACGACATGCTGCACCGCCTGGAGCGAGTTGGGCGAACCGTCGACAGCGGTCATGATGTTGAACATGGGCTTCTCCTTGGCAATGAACGATCAGCCCAGTGTAGCGACCTGGCGGCGCCAGCGGTGTCAGAGACGGGCCTGCGAAACCCGCCGCGCCGTCAACTACCGCACATCTGCGAAAATGCCCGGTTATGCTGCAGTTCGACCTTCTCAAAACCGACCCATCCAGCCACGCACGCCGTGGCACGCTCACGCTCAACCATGGCGTGGTGCAGACCCCCATCTTCATGCCCGTGGGCACCTATGGCACCGTCAAGG